>NZ_RQEV01000003.1 GCF_004771275.1 Leptospira fluminis
GAACTCTAAATCCCCGATCTTAATCTCAGCTTTTTAATTTCTCATTCGCAGTTATAATTGTTGTTAAGGAACTTTGTTTTGCCTCTGCAAAGTTTTTAAAAAGAGAGAAACTCCGTTTTTCAAAACCAGTTCAGCTTTGCCGGCGATCTTCCATACGAAAAAGGCCGTAAAAACCAATGTAGAGAATCGAGGTGGCCCGTCAAGGAAAAACGTACGGAATTCTTTCGATTTTTTATTTCGGAGAGCTTTGTGAGGAAGGCCCCACCCTGCTCTGGGTGGGGGCCGGTGCGGTGGTACCCCTTCGCACCTTTGCGCGCGCTTCATCGCATATCAGAAATTTCTCAATTCGACAAGAAAGTTTTCGGGCAAATTCTTGTAGGAGGTCCCCACGAGAAGGAGTGGAAAAAAGAAGTTGTAGAAAGGAGCTTTTTATGATAGAGCAACGGACGACAATTGGCCCACGAGCCCACCGCCTCCACCCGAACCTGGGTGGGGGCCGCCAAATTTCCCCACTAGCACCACCTAGTCCCGTCGCCCAATCCTTTCTCCCGCAAGTTATGACCTCTTCTAAGAACAACCGGCTTCGAATAGATCGGCGTCTTGTTCCAAATGAATCCACTTCCGGATTCCCCGAAGCAAATCCGGATCGGATGGCTCGGAAGCTTTTCCTTGTCTCAATTCCAACTCCAATAGAAATTTCTTCCTATCCAATCCTCCGCCGTATCCCGTTAAGCTCCCGTTGGAACCGATCACTCGATGACAGGGCACGATGATCGCGATCGGATTTTTTCCGTTCGCAAGACCTACGGCTCTGGAAGCGCTCGGATTTCCAATTCTACGAGCTAATTCACCGTAGGAAATGAGAGTCCCGAACGGAATCCGAGTGAGTTCCTTCCAAACCTGCCTTTGAAACGGAGAGCCGACGGAAAAAGAAATCGGAAGATCGAATTCTTTCCTGGAACCCGCAAAATACTCTGCAAACTGTCGGATCGCGAGGGAGATCGGTTTCAGATCCGGATTTTCCAGCCACTTCGAATCGAGTTCGGCGGCATATTTCTGCTTACTCATATTCACTCTTACGATGTCTTTTCCGTCTGAGAGAATTAGAATCTCTCCGATCGGGCTCTGGGTCTTTCCGTAATAATACATATTCATTCCTCCAATGATTTCCACAGATGCATGGTCGCGTACGAACGCCACGGCCTCCAAGATTCCGCTCTTTCCAGCACTTTACGAGGATTGTCCTCCCCCAACGCTTTACGTATTCCTAAATCAGTATGCGGAAACGCGTCCGGCCAACTCAATCCCCGCATCGCGATGTATTCCGCCGTCCACTTTCCGATACCTTTGATTTTCATGAGCTCGTTCAGCTGCATGTCGAAGTTTCCGTCGGGCCTGAGATCCAACTTCTCTTCCGCTATCGCTTTTGAGAAATTCAGAATAGTTTCCGCGCGACCGAGAGGCATTCCAAGAGAAGCGATTTTCTTCACATCGGTTTTAGCGATCCGTTCCGCATTCGGCATAAGATGGGTCAGACCGGCTACTTCCGTTTCCACTCTAGTTCCGAATTTGTCCGCGAATCTTCCCGCAAGCGTTGTCGCGGCCTTTACGCTGATCTGCTGGCCCAAGATCGCGCGGATTCCGACTTCGAACGTATCGAAAGCGCCGGGAACCCGGAGTCCGGGGTTTTTTGCGGACAATTTGCCGAGACGTTTCGAAATCAAAGTGGGTTCGGCATTCAGATCGAATAACTTCCGTAAACGGGATAGCACGGGAACCAAAACGGGAAGCAAGGAAATGCCGATCTTCGCCTGGAGCATATCCTTTCCGGAAATCGGAGAAACGGAAACCGTTCCTTGAAAACCTCCGATAGATGCGGTCCGGCTATACGTTTCGCCCCGGATGAATTCCACTCCGAAAAGAAGTCTTTGATTCAAAAAACCTAATAAAGTCCCCCAATCGAAAGGAGGTCTAAAACTCAGGTCGCAATTCACGTAATCCGTGTCGCGAGCCGCGACCCGAGTCCTACGGAATTGACTCGGAACCATCCGATACCTACCCTTAAAGAGCGCGTTGAATCTCCTTAGGCTGGAAAAACCGCTCGCAAACGCGATGTCCGTCACACGAAGATCCGTATCCGTCAGCAAACGCTTTGCCAGAAGCAACTTCTGGGTTTGAGCCAGCTCGATCGGAGAAACTCCGAATTCGCTTTTGATTACCCGCCTCAAATGGCGCGAAGTTACTCCGAATTCCTCCGCCAGGTCCTCCACGGAGCCTTCGCTTAACGCACCTTCCTCTATCATCTGCATCGCCTGATTTGCGAGACGACTCGTTGCCTCCATCGATGAGTAACCGGGCGCAAGTTCAGGTCTGCATTTTAAACAAGGCCTGTAACCGGCGACCTCCGCTGCCGCTGCGCTCGGATAAAACGCACAATTCTTGAAATGCGCGGCTCTCACCCTACAAATCGGACGGCAATAAATCTTAGTGGTTTTGACAGCGATAAAAAATACTCCGTCGAATCTAGAGTCATGGGTCAAAATCGCTTGGTAACAAATATTCGCGTCCAACATCGACGACACTATACGATACTTTCTCCGGTTTGACTCGCCATTTTCGGACCTGTTCTTCGATGCCTTCGATTCCGAGGAAAAACGGAAATCTCACCGACGGCTATTCAAAAAATGAACCTGGAGTTGTCACGGGCCTCCCTTCCCCGGCGTCTTCATTGAAAAAGAGGGAAAAATGGGCCTAAGATTGAATTATGCAAAAGCTTATCCTGAAGCCTTGGAATCGATGTTGAAAATGGAGAAATTCGCGAAATCAGGAGGAATAGAACCGCAATTATACGAACTAGTCAAAATACGGGCCTCGCAGATCAACGGATGTGCGTATTGTATCGAAACGCATACGAAGGATGCGAGAGCTTTCGGAGAAAAGGAAAGAAGGATCTATCTACTGAATACTTGGAGAGACGCACCGTGTTATTCCGAAAAGGAAAGAGCCGCTCTGGAAATAACGGAATATGTTACCCGAATCTCCGAAAAGGGAGTTCCCGAAGAGGTTTATGAAAACGCGAGAGCGTATTTCGACGAGCGCGAATTCGTCGCACTGGTCGTTCTGATCAATACGATCAATTCCTGGAACAGGATTGCGATTTCGACGGGAATGCAAGCGTTGATGATTTAGAGGAAAGGAATTCGATCCCGGCTCGCAGAAACGAATTCCTTTTCCGAAAAATCAGTTCGTTTGAAAACGACCGACCAAACCTGTCAGTTGCGTCGCCTGACCTCTCATTTGGCCGGAGTAACTCGTAACCTGATCGGCTCCGGCGGCAATCTCTTGCGTTCCTTCCGAAATGCTTAGGATCGTTTTCGTGATTTCTTCCGTGGCTCGCTTCTGCTCCAGAACCGCCTCCTCTATCTGTAGACTGAAATTCATCAGACTCGTGGAGCTATGGCCGATTTCCACCGTATTATTTTCCTGAGTTTTGACGGATACGAGAACGCTCTTGGCCGTACGATCGAACTCTTCCACCCTCGTTTTCAAACGTTTGAGCACGTCCGATGCCTCTTCCACTTTCGCGTTTCCGTTCGTGACCGCCTCGTTCGTGGAATTCACCAGATCGCCGATTTCTTGGACAGAGGCGGCTGTCTGCGCGGCTAATTTTCCGATCTCTTCCGCGACGACCGCAAAGCCTTTTCCCGCTTCTCCCGCTCTTGCCGCCTCTATCGCCGCATTCAAAGCAAGTAGATTCGTTTTTTCAGATATATCGGTGATGATGGAAAGAATTTCGGAAATCCGAGAGGCGGAATCCCGTATCCCGGCCATTGCCCTCGTAGAGGAACTCATCGCACTCTCTCCGCTGGCCGCTTCCGCCATGGATTCGGTGGCAAGCGTCGCCAAGCCTTGCATTTCCCGATTGATATTCGTGATCTGTTCACGTAACAGAATCACGTTACCGTCAATCTCCTTCATGTTCGATACCGCTTTTTCCATAGAAGTACCTACGTTTGCAGCGGAGGACGCTAACTCTTCCACGGCTGCGGAAGATTGTTCCGCTGCGGAAGCCTGGGTCTGAGCCACTTCGGAAAAATTGCCGGAAGAAGAGTTCATCTCGTCGGAAGTCTTGGACATCTTGTCCGCGGTAGAACCGATTTCCAGAACGATCTTACGCAGACTGTCCCTCATCTGGGACATCGAGTTCAACACCTTACCGATTTCGTCGTCATTTTCGTAATCGGTGTGAACCGTCAGGTTTCCTTTCGCGATCTCCTCCGAGAAACCTATGGCTTGGAGTAATCCCGTGCTGATCAATTTTTTAAAGATCAGATTCAAAACGATCAAGACTGCCACCAGGATCAATATCGAAGTGATAGCGCTTTCCAAAATCACGTTCCTCAACTCCTGCCAGAAGATCGACTCGGGAATGCTGACCTTTACGACCCAATATCTAGCTTCCCTTCCGATACGAAAGGGAGTGTAATAGTGGATATGCCCTTCGGAACGACGATCGAATCTCTTTCCTTCGTCTTTTTTCTTTAATACATAATCCAGCTCATCCTTGTCGCCGATCATTTTGCCGACCACTTCCACATCCGTGCTGTGCGCTGCGACCAATCCTTTCGGCGATACCAAGGAGATGTATCCTTGGCCGCGAAACGGTTTGATTCCCTTAAAAAAGGCCTGCAGTTGGTCCAGAGAGATGTCTATCCCTGCGACTCCGTAGAATTTTTCGTCGACGCTGATGGGGGCAGTAAGGGAAATCATCCATACGTCCTTTCCGTTTACCGGATATAAGTATGGGTCGATAACGGCCATTTCGTTCGTCTTTTTTGGAATATTATAAAATTCCCCTTTTTCGTCCTCCCGGTCGAAATTGACGCACGGCTCCAACAACAGTTCTTCCTCACTCTTTCCCCTATTGTAATAAGGAATGAACCTACCCGTCGCATCGTGCCCCGGAGTGTTCACGAATTGGTTGTCGCGACCGTCGAATGCGTTCGGCTCGTAGATCAACCAGAAACCGAACCATTTTTTGTTCCTGGACAACATCCCTTGCATGGCCTTTTGAACCGGAGCTCTTTCGTGAGTTGCATAAATCAAGGGCCAGCGGAAACCACGGATCATTCCCAATCCGATATCCAGCATATCCTTGACTTCCAAGGACCAGCGGTCAGCGGTGACTTCCGAATTACTTTCAACTTCGTTCTTTAGATTTCTGTAGGAGGAAATGGAATTTAACGTCGCCAAAAGAACAAAACCGGCGAGCAGAACCAAAGAGACATAGATGGAAACTCTTATGCGAATACTCATAGCGAAGAAAAAGGATTCATAGACCGAAATTTTTTAAAAGTAAAAAAGATTTTTTCCCATTCGATATTTGGATTTTTTCCCATTCGAGATTTGAATTTAGCCGATTCCGTTAACCGAACTCGGAGCGCGGTTTTTTTTCGGTCCTTTTAGTTTTGAATCGTTCTATTTCTCGGTTTTTTCCGCAAAAAATCATGCCCAAACGGTATATGGATTCTTCTTGACCCGACTTAAAACGACCCCAGCCTGGTACCGGACCCGTATGGTGCACCGCTTTTTCATCGCTTTTATCGCCTTTCTTTTTGCGGGCCAAGCCATGCATGCCGCATTCCAGCGCTATTCTTACGATTTTTCCGTTTGTACCTGTAACCACGGTTCCGCTTCCGAAACCCACAGTTCTCACGAAGAAGACCAATTGTTCGCAAAGAAAATCCTAGAATCCGGAACAAAGGGAATTTCTTCGGCAAACAATGCACGGAATTGCCATTCCAAAGAGGCCCAAGAATCGGCTCCCCACAAATGTTCCTGTAAAAAGCACGAAAAATCCTCTCGAACTTTAACCCTTGCCGGTCCTTTTTTAAAGGGAAAACCTGCCTTCCGGATTCGTCCGGAATTTTATGCCTTCGAATCCTGGCCAGATTCGGATTCCTTTTTGACAGTCGGACACCCGCACGATATTCTCCGGCCCCCTTCTCACCTTTAAACTTCCCGAACATTCAGGCGGTGCGGAAAGGCAATTCTCCCATTTCCGCAATCTTTTCCCTAATCTAATAGGGTCTTAAAAACGATCGAATTACGTCTTTCGAAGAACGAACGGAAACGAAATCGGTTCGAGCGAGGCGCTACGAAACTCTGGAAGAAACCGCCGGGATAGAGAAATAACATTAGGTATTTATAATATGAAAACAATATGTTCCGTATTTTTCACGGTACTATTCGGATTTGCATTCGCAAACTGTGCGGTTCCCAAAGATGGAAGTCGCAATCGTGGGATCTTAGCCATGGACCTCATCGTCATGAGTCAGCCTCAGGCTTTGGTTTATATTGCGAACCAAGGAAGCGGAAATTTCGGAGTAAACGTTCTTCAGGTTTCCATGACTGGAGCGGTATCCTTACTTCCCGGAACTTCTTTCGGTGCGATTCCCGGCGGTTTGACGGCCACAGGAATCGGTTCCGGCCATGTCCTGAGCACGGTTAAGGGCGCAAATCAAGTCGCAATTTTGGATGCAAGACAAGGATCCTCTCCGTTAAGGATGCTCTCGGTAGGCACGAATCCGAATACGATCTATGTGGATCCCGCGAATACCGACCATAGCTGGTTGTTAAACGACGGAAATTCGACCGGGGCGGATCCGATTCTATGCTCCTCCACCCAGGGATCCTTTACGGTCATCCATGATACCTCCGATCCCGTCCTTCTATCTCACACCCACGCAAATCTATGCGTAGGAAAAGGGCCACACGACGCCGCCTCCCAAACCCAGGATCCGAAACTTGCCATGGTCACGAACCAAGGGGATAATACGGTTTCCGTCATCGACAATAGCGAAGACTCCCCCACTTTCCTAAGCCAAACCGGAGGGATCCTGAATACGATTACGTTAGCCTCCAAGCCGAAAGGAATGGTCTATTCTTCCCTTACGAATCTATTTTATACTTACCTCCCCGCAACTCCCGGAAGCATAGCGGTGATAGATCCGACCGGAAACGGAAACACGGGTGCGTTGGGAACTCCGATCGCGAGCGTAGGCACGACGTATTCTACTTTAAAATTGGATACCACGGGACAGTTCCTGATTCTCGCGGGAACGGACACCTCTACCTCCCCGAATAAAGGGAATCTGCAGGTCATCAACGTTAGTACCGGTGTAAAAACCCCGATCACGGTGGGCAACGTGGGATTTTCGGACATACAGCAATCTCCAGACGGGAAACGGTTGTTCGTGTCGACGGCTTCGACGGATGCTTCCACTTCCGCGAATCTGATGTACGTTTACGATAGTTCCAATCTTCCCAATCTGAATCTTTTGAGTACGATTCCCGTAGGAAAAGCCGCGACTACTTACAGAACCTTCGCACTGAATTCGATAGGAAATTCGGTACAGAACATCTTCGTTCCGAACTTCAGCGATGGAACGATTTCCGTGATCGACGGAAAAAGTTATACCGTTACGAATTCCTTTACCGTAGGGGGAAATCCTTCTCTCACGACGATCTTTCAACCGGGGGGCGCGACTTCCTCGATGAACATGGGTGGAATGAATGGAATGTAGAAAATTCGTTAGCGTTGGAATCTTCGTCGCGATTTTCACGATTTCTCGAGTTTCGATCTCCGCTCAGGAATCGGATCCCGCTCCGACTCCGTTAGAGCAGGAGATTCCGGCCGTTCCGAAAGAGAAAACAAAGGACGGGGAGAGGAAAACGCACGAACACGGGAAAGATCACCTTCTCGAAGCTCCCGCCGGATTGATGGGAACGCACACGCATACTCCGGGAACAATTACGGTAGAATATCGTTATATGCTGATGAATATGTCGGGTCTATACCAAGGAGGAGGTAAAATGGATCCGACCTTGCCTCTCATCCTGCCCCACAATACCGTAACGACCATGAATCCGATGGCCGGAATGGCGATGCCCTCCAGCACAACCACGAGCTCCACATATATGATGACACCGGTCAAAATGAACATGGAAATGCACATGGCTACGGCAATGTTCGCGATTACCGAGAATTTGACCGCAATGGCGATGATTCCCTACGTCAGGAATACGATGGAAATGTTGAACGCGGGCTCCTACCTGAACTCGTATATGAGCGCTAAAGGAGCGGGAGACATCCAAGGACAACTATCTTATCGATTCGTTCATAAGGAAAACCATAACCTCCTTGTGAACTTCGGCTTCAGTTTTCCGACAGGCTCTATAGATGAAAAAGATTATATGGGGCCCGGAACCGTGCGAAGCAAAGTACCATATAACATGCAGCCGGGAACGGGAACCTACAACCCTTCTCCCGGACTCACTTATACGGGAAAATGGGAAAAAGTTTTTTGGGGAAGCCAAGCTTTCGCCAATTTAAGAAACGGAAAGAATGCGAACGCCTACAAATTCGGAAACCGCTATGAAGCTTCCGTATGGATCGGATACAAGATCGCGGATTGGATCTCGTTATTGGGAAGATTTCAATTCCAAAAATGGGAAAATATCAGCGGAGCGGATCCGACCTTGAGCATTTTGATGGATCCGCAAAACGACCCTGAGAGACAAGGAGGAAGGAGATCCGTGGTTTATGCAGGAACGAATATCAGGCTTCCTTTTAGTTCGGAGGTGGAAACCAGGCTTAACTTAGAATACGGAGTCCCCGTATACCAACACTTGAACGGACCTCAATTAGGATTGAAGTCCGCGTTTAACGTTTCGGCGCAGGCGATATTCTAGATGGGTCTCCGGGAAGTTCGGTTTCTCAATATTCTTTCGGTCTTATCCGTGTTCGCGTTTTTTTCCTGCGAAAATTCCGGTGCGGATAAGATTCGTGGAGGAGAATTAGAGGCGCTTTTGCTCAGCGGGCAACAGATCAGCTACCAATGTTCCGTCGCTAGACCGACTTTCGCCAGCCTCAGCCAAGGACAGGGAACGACCTACCATTGCGGTAGTTGTCATAGCGGAAGTAATATCAACGGCGGGGTCGATATCACAAGCTACAATTCCGTTTCGTCTGTGGTGGTGCCCGGCAATCCGAATGCGAGTATTCTTTTTCGAGTGGTGATTCCCGGAGGATTGATGTCCGCTTATACGGCAGACACTCTCAATCAGGCCATCTATTGTTGGATTAAAGGAGGCGCAAATCCATGAGCTCGAATCGACGGAAGGCGATCTCGCTTCGGACCTTTCTTCCTCTTTGTGCCTTGTTGCTATTTGCTCATTCCGCAAAAGGGTTGGAATTTCCCGAATCCAAGTTAAGGCTTTCTTCCGCCAGGATTTATTTCCGTAGCGTCGCTCCCCAAGAGACGATTTACGGTTCCGGTCGGATCGCGTCGGGAGAAGTCGATCCTTCGAATAAGACGGTATCGATCAGCATAGACCTTCGGGACTTTCGGACTGCAAATCGTTTGAGAGATTCCCATCTTCATGATAACTATCTGGAGACCGAGGAATTTCCGACAGCGAGATACGACGGAAGAATTCTCGATTTCGATCCCGACTCCGGAAAGGTAAAAACCGTCGGAAGATTACTTCTTCATGGAAAAGAAAAAAATGATTTTCTAATAGAAGGAATATTGTCCAAAAATCCTGAAGGATTCTCGTACACCGCCGACTTCCCAATCTACCTGAACGATTTCTCAATCGAGATTCCGACCCTGCTCTCGTTGAAATTGAACGAAAAAATCGAAATCAAAACGATCTTTCAGCTCGAACCCGTACTCAGATCAAAATGAACAAGAAATACCTGCTCTTTCTGCTCCTTTTTCCCATACTTCCGTCATTCTCGAAAGGCTCCACATTCATGAGCCCGACAATGATCAACCTTCCTTCCACCGAAGACGTCGGTTATAAAAATCTGGATCTGAGATTCAATCATAGGTTCGGAGACGCACAATCCGGATTTTCGAACTTATTCGGATTGGATTCCGGCGCGAACATACTGATCGGAGGCGACTACGGAGTAACGGATCGGATTTCCGTCGGAGCGGCCAGGATTTCGGCGAATAAAACCTACGAATTGAGGTCCAAGGTCCGCTTGCTGACCCAAACCGAGGGTTTCCCGTTTACCATAAGCTTTTGGGGAGTCGCTTCCCAAGATACGGACAAACAGGTAATTCCCCTGAGCCCCACGATCCAAGTTCCCTCGAGCGGAAATTCGGCGCTGGACGCACAAATTTCGCAGAACCTAAATCATTACACCTTATCGGATAACGATAAGAGAAGTTATATGACCTCGTTCCTGATCTCGCGGAGATTCAACGACGTATTTTCCCTGCAGATTTCCCCGACATTCGTCCATAGGAATTTCGTAAAGTCCACGCTCCAAAACGACCGTTTCGGAGTGGATATAGGAGGCAGGATCAAACTGTTCCGACGGGTGGATTTTACGTTCGAAACGATTCTCACAAAGCAGAGGGATTATATAGGTACGGATTACGCATCCGCGGATAGACAAAGCAAGATAGCCGGACTACAAACTCTTACGCCCAACGACATAAATACTCTGTATTCTCTTCCCAGGGATTTACCTTCCGTCTATCTTCAGAACGTGACTTTGCACAAGCATGCCCCCCATTATTCGGTACCATTCAGTTTCGGCCTGGACTTCGAAACGGGAGGGCACGTATTTCAACTTTTCGTAACGGATATAGCCGCGCTGGCCCAGACGAAATTGCTGAACGGAGGAGAATACGATTTCGGAAAGCGTCAGTATTCCCTCGGCTTCAACATTCATCGGAACTTCTCTTTCGAAGACAGCCTGCGACCTTCCGAATGGGAGGACAAAAAACCCGTCTCCGAAACCAAGCCCGAAGAAACGAAGACTTCTACCCGGCCGGAAAGTCCGCCTCCTCCGCCGACCGAAGAGAAATGAAGGTCAGGTGGAAGAAGAGAATTCCTATTTTTCCAGGTTAGCGTACATTTCCTTCGGTTTTCCGGCGAGTTCGGCCAAGAACACTCCGGTCATCACCAAGCCGCAACCGATCAGACCGAATTTTCCCAATCTCTCGTCCAATACGTAAAATGCGATCATGGCGGAAAATACCGGCTCCAAGGAAAAAATCAATCCGGCTCGGGTAGGAGTGACCGTTTTCTGGTACTTCGTCTGGAGAAAAGTGGTTCCTACCGAGGAAATCAAGCCGTTGTAAATCAAAGCGGGTAAAACCCCGGATTCCCAATGCCACATCAACGTTTCCCAATTTAGCGCGTCCAACAGGAACGCGAGAAGGAAAGAAAGCAGGCTAGTGAGGAGAGTTTGCGAAAGCAGAAGAGTCCGGATGGACACTTCCCGACTTGCTTTATCCATTAAAAGAATGTAAAATGAAAAGAAGAATGCCCCCGCAACGGTGATCAAATCGCCCCAATCGAAACGAAAGAGAAACTGGGTGTCCGCCGGACCGGTATCCGCCGAAAGAAAAACAAGACCTCCCATCACTACGGCGACCCCGAGCAGATTCCCCGTATTCGGGAGTCGTCTAAAAAATATCGTCTGCAGGATAGGAGTAATCACGACGAGGGTTCCGGTTAAAAAGCCGGATTTCGTCGCCGTAGTGAATTTCAATCCTATGGTTTGGCAGGCAAATCCTAAAAACATCCAGAGACCTAAAAGAAAGGAAGCTTTAATATGGGGGGCATCCTCTTTTTCGCCCGGACCTTTTTCGCTTAACAAAGCGAAGGCTAAAAAAACCAGGGAGGCGATCGCGAAGCGGATCCCCAAAAAAAGAGAAGGGGAAACGGAAACGAGGCTCATTTTCGTAGCCGTGAATGTACCCCCCCAAACAAGTGTGCACAAGACTAAAGCAGCCTCGTTTTTAAACCGATACATGCGAAATTTAGATTTCATACCGACTCTAAGGCGTCTCCGTAAAATTTCCGTTTCGGGCCAATCAACCTCGTCTTCACTCCTTCTTCAATACCAAATCCACGGCTTTCCAGGATTTCCATGTAGTACCTTCCCAATGCAACGGAGTATAGCCGGGCTTTTCCACCCGAAGTTTGAGCTTCCTTAAAAATGGAAAAGACTGGAAATAGATTCCGTCGGAAGGTCTGGCGGTTCTGGTTTCTCCGTGATAGTATGTCTGGTTCTCGAAAACGACGTTCGCATCCAAAGGGTGACCGTTCTCATCCGAGATCCGGAAAAAAATCTTATCTCCTTCCAACAATTCCCGAAGGAGAAGTTTCCAGGCGGGACGCATGGATTCCACGATTTTCGAAACATCGGAGTAAGGAGGATTCGAATGGGATGTTTCGAGAAGATAAGCCAAAGTTCCGTATTTAAAGAAAAAATAATCCTGGTCCACCCCGTCGACCCCGTAGATATTCTTTCTAGCACGGAAGGCCTTGTCCGGATTGTAGCTTCTTATTTCGGCGGCGATCTTATTTCCCAAACTCCAAGCAAGATCGGGGTCAGGATTGCGGGTATCGTCTATCGTGTAGGGCACGAGGATGCAATTCGCGTACGCATGATAACTGATGGATCCGACAAACCTCTCCTTTTCCGCCAAAGTCATCATAGCGACGGTCTCCGGCTCGGATCCAGGACGAGGCCCCCTATAAAAGACGCTTGAAGGCAGAGGAGAGGTCTGGTTCGATCTGGTCTTTCCCCAAAAAAAAGGATAATTCCTGTTGATATCCACGCCGGGATTATCTTTTTCTAATATGGATCCGTATCCGGGATAGCCGTTCTTCCGCCCCATTGCGATCGTTTCGTTCCAAAAAACGTTGGCGCCGTCCGGATTCACGATGGGAACGATCCAGATCTTCAGCTTGGACAATGCGTCGGAATATTCCTTTTTGGAGGATAAGACTCCGTAAATGACGTCGTAACAGTGTTCCACTGAGATCACTTCGTTGGAATGGTGGGCGCAATTAAAAAGAACGGAGACTTTTCCCGCGTCCGCCGTCCTATGATCCGTAAGAAGGATCGCGAAGATGTCGGCTCCCCTGCTGGATTTTCCGATAACCTGAAACGACGCCTGCCTGGGAAAAAGCTTCGAGATCCAATACAGATATCTGAAATTTAGGGAATTATCCTTGTAGCCTTTTGTGACGTCGCCTAATGCGAATATGGTTTCGTTTACCAACTCCTGATAATTGCCGGCGTAATATTTGAAAGGATACTTGAATACCTGGGAAATTCCCTGCTTCGGAAAACCGTAAGACTTCAGATCGGACCGAGGAACGGTCGCGTAAAAGGAATCCTTTTCTTCGAACGTAAAGGGCACCCGATAATCCGTGACCCGAAGGAATTCCTCTTTGAAATTCCGATCCACTTTCAGGAGGGTCATTTTACCCGGATCGTTCAGAGGCCGGGACGGAATGGTAGCGCGATAAACACAGGACCAGTTCGCAGGGACATAAAAAAGAACCAGATTGCAAAAGAGAAAAAAGCGAAACCTGAACGACACCAAAAGAAACGGTATTGTTCCGCCTTCGCTTTGCAAACCAAGAAAATACGGATTCGAGGAAAGAATCCTCCGGCAAACCCTATTTTTTAATCCAGTATTGCGTCCTACCGATCAGGGAAAAACCCACGTATCCGCGGACTTCTAGTTTCTTACCGCCTTCCACGGAGCGAAGAAAGCATTTGTACCAAACTCCGTCGTTCGGATCCAGGATGCGACCACCCGCCCATTTGTCTCCATCCGGAGAAAGTCCCTTAATGATCACCATTCCGAGAACCGGCTTATCTTTTTCCGGTCCGTCGCATTCGGTACAACGAGCAGGTTTGCCGTCCTTGTCGTTCGGCTCGGTGAGACTGGATATTTTACCGTAAACTTTCCCGCCTTGTTCGTAGATATCCACTACGGATTCTTCCTTACCTTGTTCGTTGATCGTTTTCCACGAGCCTACGATCGGTAAAGGATCGGCAAACATGGAAGCGGTAAAAAGAAACAAGCAGGATAAAAGCATTCCCTTCAAAATCTGTTTCATTGTGAATTCCCGAAATGTCGCTACTCCGGAGGAATTCCTCCGGAGAAATGCACATCTCTAACTTATTTTTTGAGCCAGGTTTGGGTTCTACCGATCAAAGAAAATCCGATGAATCCGCGCACGTTCAATTTTTTACCGCCGTCTACGGACTTTAACTTACATTTGTATATTTTGCCGTTATTCGGATCCATGATGGTTCCGCCGGTAAACTCGTCTCCGTCCACGGAAAGACCTTTGATGATTACCAAACCGACGACAGGTTTGTCCTTGTCGGCGCCTTCGCATTTCGTACAAACTTTCGGCTTCCCGTCCTTATCGTTCGGATCCCGCAAGCTGACGATCTTGCCGTAAATTTTTCCGCCTTGTTCGTAAACCTCGACTACCGATTTTTCGGCACCGTCCTCGTCATCAATGGTCTTCCATTTTCCGACTACGGGAGCGGGCTGAGCAAACAGCGAGTCGGAAACAAGGAATGCGGCCAACACAACGGAAAGAGCGATTAATTTTTTCATGGTCGATGAACTCCTTAACGTGTTTCTGGAAAAAGTAATAATTGGGGCGGAGATCGGACGATCAAGCAAACTATTCGTAAGAGCGAGTTTTTTTCCTAGGAAAACCGACCTCTGACGAGCCAGAACCGCTGTTGTCCCCATGCGATGGAACCGAAACATTTCCTCAATTCAATTCCTCTTTTTGGAACAAATGTTTTAAAATAAACACATCTTCTAACGATCCTTATCCTGATTCGACGCAGCTACCGGAGGATTCTTATGAAGAACGGCAAAGAGAGTCAGAGCTACATTCAAGTTTTCTCGCGAAATAAATCGAACGAAACCCGCAAAATAGTACAGACATTTCTTTGCAAATACACGCGCGAGAGATCTACTCCCCGAAACGGAGGAAATAGGTTTCAGAATCGTAAACGTAACATCTGAAAACCCGCATTGACCTGCGAGAAAAGACAAAGTCTTTTTCTTATAATGATTGATATGATCCTTCGCTTCCAAGTAATGCGCGTTAGGATCCCCTCCCAAAAACGCCTTTTTCAACTTCGCCTTCAGGAGTTGCATCGGAAAATTCGGGGTTTCTACGAATAGAATTCCTCCTGGCTTCAAAAGAGTATGCAGATATTGCAGTAAACTATGCGGATTCGGAATATGCTCTATAACATCCCAAAGAGTAATGACATCGAAACTTTCCGAAGGCAAATCGCTATTTTGAACAATCCCGGAGTGAACGTCCGATAGTAGATTTTTTTCCCGGGCAAAACGGACGGCATCTTCCGAAATTTCATAGCCGACAGTTTTCCATCCGGGCTTTATTTCGTTGATCGTACGGATAAAAAAACCGAGTCCGCAACCTACGTCAAGGATCCTTCCTTTCGGACTTTTCAGGAATGTATTGCAAAAATCCTTATAGATGTCCCGATGAGCGATATCCCACCAGTGCAGATCGTAATGCTCCGCTCCCTCCGGCCAATAACCGTCGTAGTGCTCGTCCTGTAGGAAAGTGGAGTAAACATGACCGCAAGCGAGACATTCCACGATCGGAATCGAATTCTCCACAAAAACGATCTTACTGCTTTTTGTTCCGCATAAATAGCAGGACTCGCGAAGCTTCGGCGTTGGGTCCATTAAGATTTGCATATATTTCGCGTTCTAAAATACAAACGAAACTTCCATTCCAATTGCAATAATTTCACTTACAATTCGTCCAGATGCTTATTCTATCGAAGGAACGCAAACGAAAAATAAAAACAATCCGGAAATTGCGAATCGCTACGCAGAGAACGGGAAAAATCTCACACCTCCAAGCCAAAAGCGATCTATCACTAAAGGAACAGATCCAATAACGAAAGAGGAAATACGGAATCGAAATCATGGAATCCCAAAAAGAATATTATAAAATACGCATATATTTATAATGTAGACGACCGACGACTCCCGCGATAGCGGGACCGCGCCTCTTTGGGCTGCGCGTCCGCTTCGGTCCCAGCTAACGATTCCTTCTTTGGTAATTCCTTACGTTCAGAGCGCTGTGACTGTTTCGCACCCTCCGTAACACGAAAGGAATTCCTTGTATAACACCGGTACACGAAGTTTTAACGCATTTTTTCAATCACCAAACCCACCATAGAGGTCAAATCACGACCTTACTATTCCAGGGAGGAGTGGATCCCGGAATCACGGATTTGATTTATTTTCCGAGAGTTCGCCCTTAAAACGCGAGCTTCCGTTCCTGGAAGGTCCGCCCAGATTTCTCCCCCTCCCTTCGAAACAGTTTTTTCTCTTGCCAATAAGCGGTACATTCGAATGATCACGTACACCGAGCGAAATTCGAGATCCAGTCGCGTGATGAGTTCCTTTCGTCCAGTTCATTTTCTTCTAATCCTTCTCTTTCTATCCCTACCCTCCGTCGAGAAAGTCTCCGGAAATCCGACGTCGAGCCTTCCCGTACCCGTTAAACTTCCTTGCCAAGGAAAAAAGATTCAGAATATGCAATGCATTCCGGGAGGAGATTTCATCCGCGGAAGCGAGGAATTCGAGCCGGACGAGAAACCCGAAGGAATCGTCTATATCAGCGATTTCTTTATCGATATTTACGAGGTTACGAACGCAGACTTCAACAAATGCCTGGAAGCTGGTAAATGCAAGGACTGCCTGCAAAAAGGAACCTGCGATTATATCGGACCGAGATACGGAGAACCCTATTTACGACCGAAGCAACCCGTGGTCGGAGTAAGTTGGTTTACAGCAAAAGAATATTGTGAATGGCAGGGGAAGCGCCTTCCGACCGAGGCCGAATGGGAAAAAGCCGCTCGAGGACCGAACGGGAATTTGTATCCCTGGGGCAACGAGACCGCGACCTGTAAGAATTCAATCATCATGGAAAGAAACCGCAAAGGTTGTTCCAGAAGAGTATTGTACCCTCCGAATCTCATGACCACCAAAGATGTAGGGAGCCGTCCCCCCGGCATTTACGGACTGTACGATATGGCCGGAAATTCCTGGGAATGGGTACAGGATTGGTATGCCCCGGATTATGCTGCCTGCGGAGAAGAATGTCGGGGAGTCGACCCGCAAGGTCCCTGCCAAGGGCAGGAGTCCTGCCCCGGATACGATAAGAAGGTTCTGAAAGGAGGGTCCTGGTGGTGGTCGGCCGAATACGCCAGAGGATCCAAACGAAGGGCGCACATACCGCAGAATTTCCCGGAATACCATCATTTCGGCTTCCGATGCGCGAAAGACGCGTACGATTAAAATCTTGCAAATGCGGCTCCTGCCGTGCGAATAATAATATAGGGAGTCTTTCCCACCAGATGCGTAAATATGAAAAGCGAAATAGAAAAATTCACCCTAAAACCGTGCTTCCGAATCCTATCCGTTTTTATAGGAATATTAGTATTTCAAAATAATCTAAATTCTCAGCCCGCTCCGATAACGTTCTGGTCTCCGTCTGCCTCCCCGGTGGATTTGCAAAGATGGTCCGTTATTCACTCTATAAAGGACCCTTTGGTCGATCGCCCGATAGCCGATCAACACCCCAATCCGGAGCCCGTTTCCATGACCCGCATCACCGGGTCCGATCCTTGGGGAAAATATTTTTCGGTATATTCGCATACCCTGAAGTGCGCCGGTTCGGATGGACGCAAGGATTGTCCGTCAGCAACGGCGGTTTATCTGCCTTTCTGCCCGGCCGGATGCTTGCTCCTCCGGAAAGGGAAAATCTCCGACTCGGACTCCTCTCCCTTAAGCGCACAAAAGAGGGACGCAAAACCGCGGGTTGTTCCTTTGGAAAGATTCGGCGAGGAGGAACGTCTAGCGCTGATTCTCTCCCCGTTTGACGGCCCGAGAGGACTCAGAGAGGATCCGATTTTCGGAACGTTCGAGGAGATCCAATCCGTATTCCTGCTCAAAGCGACGAGAGTACTATTCTTCACCTCTCTGGAATTGTTTTCCTTCGTCTTTTTCATATTCATTTATATCCGGAGAAGGCAGGATAAATTCAATCTGTCCTTCGCCTTGTTGAATTTATCTCTGGCACTTTGGTATCCGTCATACGAAGGTTGGGGGACGTATCTCGTGGATTCTCCCTGGATGTACGTTTTATTCGGTTATTCCATCGGCGCCTTTCTTCCCATCCTTTTCCATGAATTTACGAGAGGAGTGTTCCAAACTCCGCGAGACAAGATCGGAACCTCTCTGGAATTTCTCTTTTTTATCCATACCTTATGGCCTTCTTTGGAGTTCGGATGGACGGGAGGCTTGTCCAACTTCGGAAAATACGCCTTCCACAGTTTCATCGTGGTATTGGTCGTCTTTTTCGCATATACGATCTATCTTTTCGTCCAATTCCGAAAAACCAGTATCCTATCCTTCCGATGGGTGGTCTCCGGACTCGTTCTCGTGGCCTCTTCCTCTTTTTACACCGTGCTCTCCTTTGCGGGAATCGGTCGATCCGGGATTTGGGTAAACGAAAGTTTCCTGGGACTCACGTTGCTATTCAGTCTAGCGTTAGCGAAACGTTATGCGGAAGTGTTCCGCGCATTGGAAAATTCCCAGGTGAATCTGAAATTGTTAAACGAATCTCTGGAAAGTAAAGTCGAGGAAAGGACACGGATCATAGAATTACAAAAAACGGAACTGGAACAGAAGGGAAAGATTCTCGCGAAAGACCTTTCCATCGCGGGAAAGATCCAGTCCGCGCTACTCCCTAGAGAAATGCCAGTGATTCCTCACGCTTCTATGGCCTATCGATACCGTCCCATGATGGAGATCGGAGGCGACCTTTTGGACGTATTGTACGACTCCAAGTCGGGCACCTTAGGAATGTTCATAGGGGACGTGACCGGCCATGGGGTTTCCGCAGCTCTCCTAGCTTCGATGGTAAAGATGACTTTGGGAAGTTGGGCCAAGTATCTACAGGAGCCGTCCGCGCTACTTCTCCATATACGGGAACAACTCGAAGGAAAATTGGACGGACATTTTTTGACCGCAACCTTCGTCATCGTGGATCTGAATACGGGACATTCGCTGATCGCCAACGCGGGTCATCCGGAATGCCTAGTCTTACGCAAAGACGGAAAAATCGAATTCTACAGACCTAAAGGAATGGCGATCTACGAATCCATCCCTACCCTCTATGAAACGGAAAGCGTCCCCTTGAGACCCGGCGACAAGATCGTATTGTACACCGACGGAATACCGGATGCCAGAAATGCTGACGGAGTCCTACTCGGCGAGGAAAACCTGGCCGAACTCCTGAAAAGAAACGCCCATCTTTCCCCCGAAGATCTCTGCGACGCAGTCATGAAAGGGGTCCAGTCCTATCAGGGAGAGAATTTTTCCCACCAATACCAGGATGATATGGCCTTACTAGTCGCCGAATACGAAGGATAAAAATCGCTTTTTTTGCTTGCGAACGCTTCTCGGGATATATTTAGATGTCTAAATATATGGAACCCGATTACGTCATCCATCTTCTTTCCCGAACCAGGGACAGGATCCAAAAATTCCTGGCAAAGGAATTGGAGAGACAAGGAATCAAGGATCTGGCTCCGGCTCACGCGGGAGTGATATACGTTTTGAGCCGCAAAGGGGTAGCTGGAATGAGCGATTTGGCGTCGACTTTGGACAGAACGAATGCGACTATAACGGCTCTCCTAGACAAGCTGGAGGAATTCGATTACGTGACCCGAACGAAATTAGACGAGGACGGAAGGGTTACCACGGCGGAACTGACGGGGAAGGGCAAAAAAAGCGTCCGTAAAGTAATATCAGCTTCTCGTAATACTTTAGACAAATTGTACGGTGGCTTGGAAGAATCGGAAAAAAAGGAATTCCTCCGCATCCTAACTAAAATTTACGGAAATTTTCAAACTTAAGATCGGGAAGAGAATCAAAGCGGTAAAAATAACAAATATTTAGATGTCTAAATAAATACGTAGGAGGGAATATATGTCGTTCCGAAATAAAACCGTAGTAATCACGGGCTCGGCGAGAGGAATAGGAAGGGAAATCGGGAAAAGATTCGCAAAGGAAGGATGTATCGTTTTCATTTCCGACCTAAACGAAAAGGATTGCGAGGAAGCCGCAGAGGGACTTCGGCAGGAAACGGGCGGGGATATTCTTTGGCAAACCTGCGACGTCCGCTCCAGAGAGGAAATCGTGGGCTTGGCGGAGTTCGCCCTAGCGCGTACGGGAGGATTGGATATATGGATCAATAACGCAGGCGCGGTGGAGGACGACCTTCTCATACGGATGAGCGAAGAAAAATGGGATCTAGTGCAGGATGTCTGCTTAAAAGGCGCTTTCTTCGGGACCCAAATCGCCGCAAAAGCGATGCTAAAGGCCAAAAAAGGGAGGATCGTCAATATAGGTTCCGTCTCCGGCTTTTACGGGAATGGAGGGCAAAGCAACTACTCTTCCGCAAAGGCTGCGTTATTCGCTCTTACGAAATCTTCCGCTAGGGAATTGGCTTCCCGAAACATCACGGTCAATTGCGTGGCGTCGGGATTTATCGACAACGGATTTGCGGCTAAGCTGACGGAAGAGGTCCGTCGATCCATTCTGGATTCCATTCCTCTGAAAATCGACCGGAACCCCGAGGAAGCTGTGGCCTCGGCCGTGCGTTTTTTAGCGTCCGATGAAGCGGACTGGATCACGGGCGCAACCCTACGCGTAGACGGAGGAATGATGATCGGATTTTAAATTTCGCTCAGATCCCTCGCGCCGGAAAGCGGAATCGGCTCGATCGAAATTAGCATGGACAAAAGGCAGTTCGCATAATGATTCAGAAAAAGTTCGGAGGCGATTCGAGCCGCCTCCTTGAGATAGGAGTTGATCATATCCGAGATCTTTAATTCCAATCCGAAATCCTCGAAACGGGAAAGGATTCTGGAACGCCCTCGACTTCCCCAATCCATCGCATCCGCATTGGATAAAAAATAGATCATGGAAGAAAAAGTACCGTTTGCCAGATCTTTTTCCAAGTCCTGATAATCGTTCAGCAGCCTCCATGCGATACCGAAGGCTTCGTACATTTTTAACACCGCTTCGGCTTGCTCCCGAGTCATGAACGAACGTGCCAATAGATACGGTTGCAGGCTGCAAGTGGCCATTCGGAGACGGAACCTGTCCAGATAGGCCTCAAGAGTCTCCATATAAGAATCGTCGCGCACGGAATTGAAATAACGGTCCACGAAGCTCTCTCGCACCGAACTTCCTCCGTGAATCTCTTTGGCGAATAACCTCCCCGCTTGCGAATAGCGTTCCCAAGTTTGAGTACGCAGTTGCAACAAAGAATGCGTAGTCTTTAAGGTTCGTTCCACCAGATGGTCATCCAAAGAATATAGGAGAAGAGCCGATGAATGGGATTGTATTAAAAGTTCCAACCAAGGATCGTCCCAGTCCAGGGATTGGGCGTTTTCGTTGATCCAATATAGGATCGTATAGCAAGGACTATAATACTTTTTGAAATAATCGAAACTGCTATCCGTTGCACTGTCGGAATATTTGTATAGGAAATGCAATGTCTCGGATCGGATCGCCGGAGGAAGTTCGTAGCAAAGATTTAGAACCGCTTCGTTCAGAAGTTTGTGAAATTCCGCCTCTTCCCTAGACTCTTCGAAATTGCCGAAATCAAGCCTTCGCATAGACCACAATATACGACGAAATGCTATAATTTTGACAATTTTTTTCTTGCAAGAATCGTATTTTTTTAAATAATAATATGCGAATCGAGTATTAGAAATAAAAGCCTAATAGGATCTGTATTTGAGCTCCGTACCCGCTCTGTCTACTTTTTCCTTCCTTATCCGGTTCCATCCATAACTGTTGGAATTGAGTCGGATCCCATATCGTATTAGCATAATATGCGCCCCGATTCGCATGGTAATCCTGTTTCAAATATAGTAATATGTTTCCGCCGAAGTGTACGAAAAAGGAGGATCCGAAGAGATATCTAAATCCGGATCCCGCAGACAGGAAAGGTCTTTTCTGATACAGATTCCAGTCGTGTTCCTGGAGGGACACGTAGGGAAACCAAATTTCCCTTTTTCTCTGCTTTTCCGAAAACGACTCTAAACCGGCACCGAGCGCAAAAAAATACGGGTTTGAAAACGGAAACCATTCGAATTGTAGGCTTGTCTGCCTCTGGATCCGTTCGTGCTGGGTCAACGTAAAAGTTCCGCTGAGATTGGCGGGAACCAGATTCATCTTCAAATCGAATCTTTGGAGAGAACTCTGCTCCTGCATTTGTAAGGAAAGCGCGAATCTTCCGGAGATCTGAACCCCTATGCCTCCCCAAACGAAGCCGTCGGCACCGATTCCTCCGATAAAAAACCGATTCGCCGCCCTTCTTTCGTCCTGAGCCGAATGTACGGGAAGAGAAGCCGGATCCAAGGTGCGAAGGGACCTTGATACGTCATCCGCATCCGTGGACTTTCCGAATAAGGGGCCGGATAAGAACACAGCAACAAGAAACGGAAAAACGATTGCAGGAATCTTCATACTTTTTCGGAATTCTTTCAGGAATTCTTTTCCATTCTCCAGACCTGCCGAACCTTTTCGTTCCTAAAGTCCTCGGGATGCGTTTCTTTGGTCAAGTCTCTCTGATTTTCCCACAAGATCGAATCCGGCTCCATTTTGAATTTTCGAAAATTCGTGGAGAAATAAAGCACCGCTCGATCGGAGGCGAAGTCCTTAAAGATCGAATTCAACAGGAAAGAATAATCCCTTTGAACGTCGAAAACGTCCCTCATCTTTTTACTATTAGAGAACGTAGGGGGATCCGCCACGATCAGATCGAACTTCTCCCGGTTCGGATTCGCTCGTTCCCGCTTCAACCATTCGCTTACGTCTTCACGTAAAAAGGAATGTTTGTCGGAATCCAATCCGTTTAACCGGAAATTCTCTTCGGACCAATCCAAATAGGTTCTGGAAAGATCCACACTGGTTACTTTTGCCGCGCCGCCGGATGCTGCATAAACGGAAAAGGATCCAGTATAAGAGTAAAGATTCAGCACGTTTTTTCCCGCGCTCTCCTTCCTCACTAGTTCCCGAGTAAATCGATGGTCCAAAAAAAGACCGGTATCTAAATAATCGCTCAGGTTGACCCGGAAGCGCAGGCCTCCTTCCCGAACGGTCGCGGAAACAGCCCTCTCCTCCAACTTTTCGTATTGGGAGATTCCTTTCTTAGGTTCCCTTTTTTTCCAAAAGAGTTTTTCCTCTGCGACGGAGAGGACCTCTAGAAGAATGGATCTGAATTGGGCCCTTTCCTCTTCCCTTTGTTCTTCCGTAAGAGGGTATTCGTTGGTATATTCGGATACGAGGCAAAAATCCTCGTAAAGGTCCACAGAGATCGGAACTTGAGGAATGTCCCGGTCATATACCCGGAAGCAGAAGATATTTCTTCTTTTTGCCCATTTTTTCCAATGCTTGGACATCCTTCCCAATCGATTGCGGAACATCTCCGGATGCTTCATCCGGGACAGAATCGAGGACCGGTCGGGAAAAGCCAACCAATCCTCCGAAAATCGTCCGGATCAGCCGTTTTCCCAGACGAATTCTTTGATCTTTTCCGTAACGGAATCCGGAAGGATCCTCTGGACCCAATGGTTGGCGTCCAAGCGGAACTCCCGGTAGGAGTCGCAGACTTCCTTGTGAGTTTTATAACACTCGGGACGGATCGCAAAGTCTTTGACCGGAATTAATACCTGGACCGGAGGATGGATTCGTTTCGGAACGGGGTATCTTTCTCCCCGCAACATTTGCCGGTACAGATTGATCGGCCAAACTGCCGAAGCCAGAATCTCCTCTTCGGTTTTGGAACGGAGCGAATCCTCTTTGGGAACCCCGCCCAAATTCATAGCCATCTTCCAGAGAAACTTAGGGAAAAATCTCCAGCACCATTCCGGCAAAAAAGGAATCTGAAAGAAAAGGACGTACCAGGATCTGCGAGCCTGAGATAACGCCTTAAACATCGAAACCGGATTCAGGGAAAAGAAAAGCCGGAACATTCCTCGTTGTGCCAAGACGGGATGAGGTCCTCCCATGGCCGTATAAGATTTGATCAGATGGGAATATTCCTCGCTGCCCGCAAACGCCCAACAAATCAAAGCCCCCCAATCGTGTGCGACCAAATGAACCGGTTTGCCTCCTCCTAAAAAAAGGATCACTTCCTTGAGGTCCTCGAAAATCCGTCTTACATTATACGCTTTTTGCTTTGTAGGCTTGGAGGATAGCCCGGCGCCTCGTAAATCCAAGGCGGCGACATTATATTCTTTGCATAACGCATCCAACTGATAGGACCATGTTCTGTGATCGTCCGGATATCCGTGAACGAACAAGACTGTGGGTCGATTTTTTCGTTCCGCCGAGGTTCCGTTGTACTTTAAAAAAAGCGAAACTTCTCCGTTTGCGATCCGAGTCTCCCGGAAGGACTCACCCCCAGGAGTAAGAAAGGCGGAACTTTTTTTCAATCTAGGCTTGGTTCCTGTACGATTCATATCACGATACCTTTTGCCCGAGACGCTCCATTGCTCTCAGAAATCCGGGAGACAAACGGGTCAAAAAGCGGATCATCTTGGCGGTAAACCCAGGGAATACGTGCAGTTTTTTCTTTTCCATTCCTCGCACGATCGCTCGCACCACCATGGAAGGACTGTCTACAATCGCTTTAGGCACCTCTTTTCGGTCCTTCCCGCCGAATTGTTCGGATTTCAGAATGTTCGTATCCGCAAAGAAAGGATAAACATTCGTAGTATACACTCCCTTTTGGCGATACCCCGAATCCAAAGCTTCTCCCAAGGCTCGGATTCCGAATTTCGAAACGGAATAATAGACCAACTCTCCCGGCGAAGTGATTCCGGCGACGGAAGAGAGATTCACGATATGTCCGTATTTTCTTTCCAACATGGCAGGCAAAAAAAGGCGGGAGAGATAAATGGGCGCGTATAGATTCACGTCCAGGATCAGCTTCCATTTTTCCATAGGCACATCCAAAAGGCGGCCCATAAAAGCCAGCCCGGCATTGTTGACGAGTATGTCTATCTTTGGATCGATTTTGGTCGCGTCCTTGTAGGCCTTATTGCAACCGGCTTCCGAACTCAGGTCCGCGGCAAAACTTCCCAAAATCTTACCCTTGGCCGCCTTGCCGCCCAGATAGGTTTCCGGTTTCGTATCCGGAGCCTTCATGTCCGTCAAGATGAGATAGGCCCCTTTTTCCAGAAGTTGCTTGGTCAGTTCTTTGCCGAAACCTCCGTTGGCTCCGGTGATCAATATGTGTTTTTCGCGTAAATTGCTCATGCAGTTTCCTTATATCTATGTTCCGGCGCTTCAAAAATCGCTCTGCTCAACTCCATATTATCCTCCTGGTCCGGATGAAAGCCCGGCTTGAGGTACCGAAAGAAAGCGGCGAGCCAATGGAAGAACACCTTTTCATCCACGAAAATGAAACGGAACGCGTCCAATCTCGTTTTCCATCGAAACGTCAACCCGTCTTGCCATAAGAGAATTTCAGCTCCGATAAACGTGAGAGGCCAGAATACGATCGTCGCCGCCAAAAAGCCGAAAATCCTCCGAAAATAATTTCCTCCGACATCCAATAACACGTCGAATGCCGCCGATTTGTGCTCGATTTCCTCGGCAGCATGCCATTCCCAAAGTCGTTTCATTTCGGGCTCTGCGCGATCCAATACCTTCGTCTTTAAACCGATGGTGGCAATCAAGGAAGTATAATGCTCCGCTCCCGCGGTAGCGGAAAGACACATTTTCGCGGAACCCACCTTTTCCATGAATTTGAAACAAAGCGCGTTGAAGAAATTCACGAATCCTCTGATTTTATAACCCTGATCCTCCAGAATTTTCCAGGTTTTTTTGTGTTCTCCCGCGTGCTGGGCTTCTTGTCCGAGGAACGCATTCGCGTTCCTTAACACCCTAGGATCTTTGATGACCGGCAGAAATTTCTGAATGCTCCGGATAAAGAACCGTTCCCCGTCCGGAAAGAATAAGGTCCAGGTGTTCATAATATGGGTTTTATACGCGGAACCGTCTAGCCAATGTTTGCTGGTTCTGTCTTTCGAAAATTCGAACTTCGGTTTTCGGACCGGATAAAAATTGAAGTCCTTGCTTTGTAATACCGGATTGTGATTCATAAGTTTACCGCCTGTTTCGGTTTTTTCCCGCATGTTTCCCTTTCTCCCCTTTTTAAGCCGGGACCTTGATCTTTTTTCCGGACTTAGACTTTTGCGTCTTCGATTCCTTTTTACTCGGATGGTCCTTCTTCCAGCCTCGAACATGCGGTAAGTCCTCGTCCAACCAGTACGCCGTGGAATCCGTAACCACCAAAATTTCCTCCCATTTTACGCCGAAGGAGGAGGCAGCGTTTCGTCCGGAATAGATCTTTCCGATATGCGGTTCTACCGCCCAAAGGCCGGGTTCGGCTCGGAATTCGGATCTTTCTCCCCAAAGAGGAGAATGCTTGGAATTCCAGGGAAGCCTGGCGGCCGCCATCTGCGGGAGTAGATAGACGAAGGTTTGGAGGGGAAAACCATAAAACCTTCCGCCAGGAAGATTGTAAGCGGGAAGTTTCCCCACCTTATGTCCGAGCACTCCTTCAGGATAAACCGCATGACAGTTTACGTACCCGGCATCACGGATCCTATCGTCCACTTCCCGATAAATCTCACCTAATGTTCGTTCGGCGAGAACTCCTTTCAGAATCGATTCCCGGTATATTTCCAGGGATGCCATCGCCTTTTCATGCTCTTCGTTTCTACCGAAACAAAAGGAATATCCGATGTCCGCCGACCTACCTTCGAACGAAGGGGCCACATCCAAAATCACGGCCATCCCTTCTTCCAATCTTCGTCGGGACGGTTGAAAATCTCCGCCGAAATGGGGAAGGACTCCTTCTCCTTTTCCGAGATGCCGGAAGGAAAGAGGACGTTTGAACCCGCGAAAGGCGGTCCTATCTCCGAACCATGCGAATCCGTAATGGAAAAAAGAGGATCCTCCCTCTTCACGGATCGCAGCATCGATTCTTTTTGCGGCTTCCTTTTCCGTGATCCCGGGACTTAGAGTTTTGCGAACGGATTCCACCGCCCTATAAGCGAGCGCCTGGACCTGGCGATACGCTGCCAGTTCGGACGCGGAATATGTTTCCCGTGACATGGATTCCTCCTCTCATTTTCAATGGGGAGGTTTTATTCTAACCGGTATGTAAAAAAGAATCGTCCGATCTTATGAATTGAGACCCTTTTTTCTCCATTCTTGCGGCGTCTTTCCCGAGATTTTCAGAAACTGTGCGTTAAAGGTGGATTTGGAATTGAACCCGACTTCGTAACCGATGGAGAGAACGGTCCTTTCCTCGTCCTCCAAGAGGAGAACCTTAGCCTCTTCGATTCGAAAACCGTTCACGAATTCGTTGAAATTTTTTCCGTAGGTCTCGTTTAGAATCCGCGAAAGCTGGTGCGGAGTGAGGAGTAATCTTTGGGCCAGATCCTGAATCTTCAAAGCCTCTTCTCGATAGGCTTTTTCCTTTTCCATCAATTCCAATAACCTTGCTTTTACGGCGTCCAAATCGACGCCTCCTAGCTGGGTCCTCTCGTATCTTTTTTGCTGGATCTCGGATTTTAAAGAGACGAAGAAATTGGGGTATCGGGAAGAAAACAGAAAAATGAGCACGATTCCGAGGGTTTGGAAACTGGCCCCGGTGGCTAGAAGCTCTTTGCTCTTCAAAAAATAACCGAGCCAACAGAGTTCGATCGTCGCAAAAATCACCGCTAAAATGCTGTATACAAAGGAGGATAACGGTATCTCGGTTTCCTTGGAAACTTTTAAGAAAAGGATCCACAGCAATACGGAATACACGGTCTGGTGGACGAATCCTAAAACGGAAACGAAGGTAAGAAAATCCACCTTGCTTCCCTCTATGGCGTTGGAGACCGCCTCCCTGCGGAATTCCGTCGGGAGGAAGAGGATGGTCAGACATTCTCCCAAGAGTACGATTAGAGCCGGGAGAAAATGAGGCCCAATGGAGATCTCCCG
The DNA here is from genome assembly GCF_004771275.1 of Leptospira fluminis. Lineage (GTDB taxonomy): Bacteria > Spirochaetota > Leptospiria > Leptospirales > Leptospiraceae > Leptospira_B > Leptospira_B fluminis. The sequence goes on from NZ_RQEV01000003.1 coordinate 27,999, forward strand.
ATCGAGTGCAAATTGGACCATATTGCGGGATACGAGAAGGAGGGCCGGTCCGATGGCCCAAACCGAAGGGAAAAAAAAGATCCAAGCCCAGGTTTTTTCCAAAGACTCCGGAATTAAAGTCAGCCCCAATCGACTCTCTACGGAAGCGAGTAGCAGAGCTAAAAAAAACATCCCTCCCGGCAGGAAGGACTCCCGTTTTTTCACCCCCTCCATAAACGCCAGAAGCAAGGAAAGAGCGGTTCCGAATTGGATCCAAAATTGTAAAAAGAAGGACGAACCGATCATCAATAAGAGCAGCCCCTCGGCTAGGAAACAAGAAACTTCCCTATGCGTTTTGTCGAGCGAAAGGCAAAATTCACGCAGGGTCTCCGAAGGAAGGTTGACTCGTCCGACGAGTCGGCTTTTCCTATCGGTATGAGCGACTTCGTAGAATTGAAAGTCGGGGACCAAGTCCACCGACTTCCCTTAGTAATCGGTACCGACGGAAAGAAAGGGATAGATATTCGTGAATTGCACGATAAAACCGGACTGACCTCCTTTGACCCCGGATTTTTCAATACGGCCTATGCACAGAGTAAGATTTCCCGCCGGGATCCGGACACGGGAGACCTGCACTACAGAGGATACGACGTCGCCGAACTCGTGCATTACTCCACTTTCGTAGAAACCAGTTACCTCCTGATCTACGGGGAACTTCCGGATGAAAAACAATTGAAGGAATTTTCCACGAAACTTTCCAAGCACAGTTTGATCCATGAGGATATGATCAATCTCTTCGACGGATTTCCGGGAAAAGGACATCCTTTGGCGATCTTATCCGTCATGGTGTCCTCCCTTTCCAGCTACTACCAAAACGAGTACGAGGAATATCTGGACAAAGGAATCGATCAAGCGGCGAGGCTTTTGGCGAAGATCCGTACCATCGCGGCTTTCTCCTACAAGAAGATGATCGGTCAGCCCTTCGTGTATCCGGTGGATAGACACCCGTATTGCACAAATTTTCTGTACATGCTCTTTTCCTTACCATCCGTAAAATACCAACCGACGGAAGACCACGACAGAATCCTAAACCAACTCTGGATCCTGTACGCCGATCACGAGCAGAACGTATCCAATACGACCGTGCAACTGATCGGATCCACCCAGGCCAATATATTCGCTTCCGTATCCTCGGCCATCAACGCGCTCTGGGGGTCCAGGGAAGGAGGACGACAAGTCGCCGCCGTGGAGTTGATAGAAGACATCATCAAATCCAAAATGTCTGCTGCGGATTATCTGGAAAAATACAAGACCGGAAAAGGCCACTTCCATTCCACTGCGTTCGGTCATGACGCATACAAGGCAAAGAGCAAACGGTCCATCGTGGCGCAGAAACTGTTCTCCGATTTTTATAAGCAAAAAAAATTGGACCCCATCGCGGAAGTCGCCCTGCAAGTGGACGAATATCTTAGCAAGGATTCCTATTTTCTGGAAAAGAATCTGTATCCGAATTTGGAATTCTATAGCGCAGTGCTATTCCATAGTTTAGGAATTCCGAAAGAACTGTTTACCGCAATGCAGGTGATCGGAAAACTTCCGGGCTGGATGGCGCACTGGAGAGAGCAACGCCTCGCCGGAAACCATTGGAAAGTACGTCCACGGCAAATCTATACGGGCCAAACTCCCAGAAAGTACAAACAGATTCTGGAAAGATAAAAAAAACCGGTCCTGTCTCCAGGGCCGGCTTGAATAGGTTTCAATTCTGTAAGTCCGTTCTAGTTAGACCGATTTTTATCGGACAAAGCTTTCAGGAAATGTACGATCGAGTCGATTTCCTGTACAGAAAGCTCTTTTCCTAACTGGATGTGTGCCATTTTCTTAACGGCGTCCTGCAAAGTCGCCACTTTTCCGTCATGAAAATAAGGCGCGGTCAAGGCAACGTTTCTCAGGGAAGGCACTTTGAATACGTACAAATCGGCTTGGTTTTTCGTAACGGAATGTCTGCCCTTATCCGTAGTATTTTCATACGGATGGACTTGTCCCAGTTTACGGAAGGAATTTCCTCCCAAAAGCGGACCGTTATGGCATTGGATACAACCTGTAGAGATGAAGGTCTCCAATCCCTTTTGCTCGTCGGAATTGAGGGCCCGGTAGTTTCCGTTTTGGAATTCGTCAAAACGGTCTTTTGTAATCAAAGTTCTTTCGAAGGCTGCAATGGCAGCCGCTAGGTTGTCATAGGTGATTTTCCTTTCCTCTTTCGGAAAGGCCTTTGCGAACAGTTCCACGTATTCCGGAATCTCGGAGAGTTTCTTTTCCACAGCCGCTTCCGAAGGCATGGCCATTTCTACGGGATTTAAAATGGGACCTTTCGCCTGCGCTTTGAGGTCCGCGGCCCTTCCATCCCAGAATTGGGCCACATGGAATCCCGCATTCAAGGAAGTGGGAGAATTTCGATCCCCGTTTTTGCCGTGGGCGCCGGGAGAAGTGGGCAGATTGTCCACCCCTGCCCCTTTCCCGCTAACATTGTGGCAAGAACTACAAGCCTGGGAATCATTTACGGAAAGCCTTTTTTCAAAGTAGAGTTTTTCCCCCAAGGCAATCAGTTCCGGCGTATCATTAGAAGATCCAGGCATTTTGGCAGGAATCGTACCAAAATTCCGTTTTGCGTCTTCTACCAACAATTTAGTCTTTTCCGACGGTCCACAAGAAACGACGGCAACCAGGAAAAACACTGCCATCGCGATCAATTTATTTCGTTCCATCTTATTATCCCAAGTTTAGAATGATTCTAATATTATAGACTCTCTACAATATTCCCTTTCCGGCAAGTCTTTTTCGCATCGAAACATCCAGATCCAAACTCGGAAAATTATAGTAGGCCTACGGAAAAGCGAGTTTTAATCGGGAGCAAATTCGGATTTTTCCAAAGGAACCCGAAGTTCGAACTCCAATCTTCCTTTTTCATTCAAGAGAACATAACGTCCCTGTAATTTTTCGGTTCTCATTCGTATCTCCGAAATGGCCGATCCGAAAGGATCTTCTCCCATGATTTCAAATCCTCCTTGGGAAATCCGGAGCAGGGCCGATTTTTTTTCTTTTCCCCAAAATACATGAACGGTATCGGAAGAGCCTTTCCTAAGAATCTCTCTGACTACCACGGAAAAGATCCGATGGACGTGGAGGCATTGGTCTATGCGCATCGCCTCGGACACGTCCCGGATCTCCGAATCGATGGAAGGAAACTCCGAGTTGTTCCGGGAAAAATTCCGGAATTCCTGTTCGATCAAATCGGCCTTGCTTCCCTGATAATTCATCAGGAACACGATGTCTCGTACGCTGGTCCTGGCCTCGCTCATTTCGTTTTTCAAACGACTAAAAGAACGATCGCTTTTTTCCCGACTCTCTAATTCGGAAAGAAGGGAATTCCAATCCGAATCCATGCCACGATCGATTTCCAGGACGGCTTCGGCTTTTTCGTCCGCCGAATGCTTTAGTTGTTCGTTATATTTCACCTGGAGATCCGCAAAGTCCTTGGAACCCTCCAGGTCCTCCGTAAACCGAGCGGAGATTAGATAGGAATTGAAGACGATGAAGGCGACCAATGCGATAGGAAAGCTATAAGGGAAAAGGACGTAAACTTCGAACAATCCATAAGATACGTCGTTGATCATCGCGGCGGCGAGAATCAGGGAGGAAAGACAGACTTTCTTGGCCCTCTTTTCTCCCGCTCTCCAAGCGCCCACCATTCCGAAAAACAGGATCGCGCTGTAAATCGGAGGGAAATACATGAAATACGAATAAAGGGAGATCACGTCCACTTCGCTTAAAACCGGAATGCAAGCGATAAAGATTCCGGACGTCGCTATGGAGAATAGCATCCACTTTTGCCCGAATTGCTTCGGGAAGGTTTCCCTTAACGTGAAGTACAGAATGGGAAAGAAGGAAACCACGCAAAAAAATTCCATCCGAACGCGAAGGTCCGGAGAAAGCTCTGAAATTAATGAATATTGAATATTCGAAGTTATGAAAGAATAAAAGGAAACCAAAAAGCAGAGTCCGGAAAAGTACGCAGGAACGAGATCCTTTTTATAGGAGGCGAAAAACACGAAATGATAGAGCGCGATCGCAAAAATGACGCAAACCAGAATCGTCTCGCGAAATCCTTCGTGGAGGGACGATCTAAATAGTGTGTTAGCCCCTCCGACCAGAAATTCGCTACGTATCCCTCCCTTCCGGTAATTTCCCCTGTAATTGGAAATGTTTACGATCAAGTCCACTTCCCGCTCCAGAATAGGAATGTTCCGGATCACGGGCTGCGCGATAAAAACAGTGCTGGCAGGATCCGTTCCGTTGATTCCGTTCGCGAAAATCTTTCTATTTCCCAGATAGACGGAATACACTCCCTGGAGACGGGGAATCTTCAGTACGAGACTACGTTGGTCTCCGTTCAGCTTTAGATGAAGTCTGTAGGAAGCATGGCCGAGCAAAGGATAATGCTTCGGATAATCCCGCCAAACGCCGGGTACCGGAACGTATTCTGAAGAGGTAGTCCATCCCTTTTCCGGGGAATATAATTCCCCCCATTTGAATTCCCACTCTCCGTTCAAAGGAATCACATTCCCCCAAAGGTTGGCATGGCTAAGGTCCATTTCCCCTTTTTGAGCCTTCACTTTCGAACCGTCTCCTCCGGAGTCCGCACAAGACAGATAGCAAGTGAAGAGCAACAATAAGAGGAAGATTTTTCGTAAAGGTTCGTTTTTCCGCCGAAAAGAAAATGAACTCACGGACCTAGTCCATGCTAAAAATCGGAGAAGGCAAATTAAAATTTCCTTTTTTAAAATCCGACGGGAATCTTGGAACGGGAAGAAAAACATGAATTTCGGAATTTGTACCGGATGGCATAAATTCCCTGAAAAGAAATCCCAATCTAGGGGGCTATACCGCTTTTCTTCCGAGCTCTCTCCACCTTAAACGCGATTCCTTGAGCGTTGATTTTTGCGTCAAAGGAAAGAAACATCCGCTCCTTGTTTCCGTAGGAAATTCCGCATTGGCGCACTCGATCTTCCAAATAAGAAAGCACTCTAGTTTCACAAAATCCGATTAAAGACTCACCTTCCAGATCCGTTTTTCCGGCAGAAATTAGAATATGATTCATAACGGCCAAGCCTTCCTTCATTTGCGCGGCGCCCGCATTCATGTCCGGCCAAACTCCGAAATGCGTTAGATACGCTTTCTTTGCTTTAGTATTCAGAATCTTATCTATCGAGGAAACGGCTTCCTCCGGGTCGAAATCCGTAGGAGTCGTGGAAGGATATAGCAGAGGTTCCTTTCCGGTCCGGAAAATTCCGTAGCCTATTCCGAACGTATCTCCGCTGAAAATCCCTTCCGTCAAGGAATCGTATATGCAAAAATGATGATTTGCATGTCCTCTCGTATGGATGAATTTTAAGGTGCGACTTCCCCAGGACAATTCCTCTCCGTCGCTCATAGTTATGACCGATGCTTCCGGTACTGGAACGATTTTCCCGTATAACTTATAAAAGGCCTCTTCTCCGTATACTTGGATGGAACTTTTGATCAACCGATCCGGCTGGATGAGATGAGGGGCCGCCTTCGGATGGGCTATCACCTTTGCGTTCGGACAGTGCCTCAGTAATTCCCCCGTTCCTCCCGCATGGTCCAGGTGAACGTGAGTGATGATGATATAATCCACGGCCTCCCTTTTCAAACCTTGTCGATCCAAGGCCTCCAAAAGTCTGGGCACAGCATGCGCAGTATTATTCTCCACAAAGGCGGCCCGATCGCCTTCGCGCACCAAATACGCGCAGGCCAAACCTTCCTCGATATATCCGCAATCGATCACCTGAACCGTTTCGAGCATAAAAGATACCGTCCCGTTTTTATGGCACGGAATCTAAATAACGTCCACCGCAAAATAGGTCACGTCGTCGGGCAAACGAATACCTGCAAACTCGCGGAGAGAGGATAGGATCATTTCGTTCAGATTCCGGGGGCTTCGATCGAAAGAGTCGCGAAGCAGATCAAGAAGCCGACCTTCTCCGAACATTTCCCGCCCGGAATTCAGAGCTTCGGTGATGCCGTCCGTGTAAAAGAAGAACCTGTCCCCCTTACGCAATTCCTGCCTCCAGGTTCCTAAGCGAATCTCCTTTCTCCAGCCCAAGATAGGTCCTCTTCCCTCTAAAAAAACAGGAACGGAAAGAGGATCACGCATGAGTATCGGAGCGGGGTGCCCCGCCAAGGAGTAACTGATCTGACCGGTCTTGGTATCGAAAAGAGCCGCGACCGCCGTGATGAAATTCTTTTCGACGACCGGCACCATACGGGAATTCAGAGAAGCTAGAAGCTCCGCGGGCTCCGGGTGTTTCGGCGCCAATTCCAAAAAACTGATCTTTAACATCGAGGCGATCAGCGCAGCCGAGATCCCATGTCCCGCCACGTCGCATAACAAAAATTGCACCTGGCCGTCCCCGTAATCATGGAAGTCGAAATAATCCCCTCCGATCTTTTCCATAGGAACATAGACCGAATTCACACTTAGTCCTCCGATCTGACCGTCCAGTCCGGGAATCAATCTAGACTGTAAACCTCCCGCGACCAGAAATTCCTCGTTCAAAATCTTGTACTGCTTCTCTAGTTCCTGGGTCCTGCTTTGAACCAGAGTTTCTAGAGAGTCGTTAAGTCTTTTTAGATCGGATCTCGCCCGGGCATTCTGAACCGAAATCCCCATAATTCCCGAAAACAAAAAAACCAAAAGACCGTATTGGGAAAAGAATTCGTTCTTTCCGGTCAATAAATCGATCGCTATGTCCGTCAGCCCGAGAACTGCCGCGAACAATGCACCTAACAAGACCAAGGTGGCCTCTGCGCTTTTTCGGAACTGGGAGGCAAGAACACCGATCAGCACGGGAATCTTAAGACCGAGAAGAATCTCCCATCCATAGACCAATAAAATCCGAGTATCCGGGTCGAATCCCAACATTTGCAATATGCTTAATATAAAATCACCGCCTAATATCGATTTGGCGACAATTCCAAGCCTTCTTTCGAACATGGAGTATACGAACAGGAAAAGAAACGAGGGAAAGAGGGTTTGACAGACATAAAATACCCTTTCCACCAATTCGAAGGAAAATCCCATGTAATGGATCTTGTTCAGCAAGGCTCCCCGCCAACCTACGAAGATGATCGCGGATAGAGCCAGGAACAGGCTGGCGTCCGAATATCGATTCAATAGGTAAGCGATCGCTTGTTGGACGAAGATTCCTAAGAACAGAACGGCGATCACGACTTGAAATAGATCCTCATAGATCAGGTCTTCCTTAATGGAATCGTAATCTCCGATCTTGGGAACACTGCGGAACATTCCACAGAGAAGCCTAGTTTCCCGGCAAGCGACTCGGACTTCTAGAATGTTTTTGCCCGCCCGGATCAGGTCCGTCGGAATCGGGTATAGCCTGGGTCGAAACCAGTCCGGTCGGTACGGGTCCAGACTCCCGGTTTCTCCGATCCACACGCCGTTCCAGTATACTTGATCCACGGATTGGATACGGTCTAAGTATACTCCTTGGGTATAACCCGGAACTGCTTCCGGGTACTCGATTTCTATCCTATATGTCCCTTGGATCGGAGTTTTGTATCCTTGGGATACGAGGTTTTCTCCGACCCGAACCGGAAGCACGGAACCCGTCTCTGCCGACTCGAAAGTCCACCCTTCGGAGAGCGTGCGTTTTGCAACGGAAGCCTCCGCGTAAAGGGAGAGGACGAAGAAGAGATAGACCCCGATCACTTTTAACATGGCAATTCGGCTGCGAAGGCTAATCAATATACGACCGATTGCAAGGCTTTTTCCTGTCTAGATCCGGTTCTATAAGACGGATCCTATCCGAGAGATTTCCTTTTCAAGTCTTTGGTCCAAGTATTCGGAAGGAATAAAACGGAGAGCGTCCTGTAAGAGTCGAGGCTCCGGATTTCGATGCATCTTTTCGGTAAGCAAGCGCCGGTAAAGCCTGGCGCCACGTACTTCGTGAAAAGCTCCGAGAAGATGCCTCAGAATACGACTCGGCTTTTCCCCTTCTTCCGTTCGCTTAGTAACGTACTCGGCCATAGAGTCGAATACCTCTCTCCTCGTCTTAGGCGAATCCGTTTCTCCGAAAAAGATCCGATCCGCGTTCGCGAACAGAAACGGATTCTCGTAAGCCGCTCTCCCTATCATTACCCCGTCGACCCTGGACAAATGGTCCGATGCGGAATCCAAGGTCTTAATCCCTCCGTTCAGTTCGATTAACAAATCAGGATAAGACCTTTTTATTTCGTACACGTCCTCGTAGCGTAAAGGAGGAACGGTTCGATTCTGTGCAGGACTCAACCCTTCCAATATGGCGATTCTAGCGTGAACGGTAATTCTCTTTGCCCCCGCGTCGGAAACGATACGGATGAAATCCGACAAATCCTCCAAACGATCTTTACCGGGAATACCGATCCTGCATTTCACCGTAATCGGAATTCGAGTCGCAGAATCCATCGCTGCAACACATTCCGCGACTCTTTCCGGAGTCCCCATCAAGCAGGCTCCGAAATTTCCTTCCTGAACCTTATCGCTAGGACATCCGACATTCAGATTGATTTCGGAGTAACCGTATTCTTCTCCGATCCGAGCGCATTCGGACAAGTGCTCCGGATGATCCCCTCCTAGTTGCAGAGCGATCGGGCTTTCGGTCTGATGGAAAGCAAGATGGCGATGCTTATCTCCTCGCAGGATGGCACCGGTCGTAACCATTTCGGTGTAGAGAAGAGTCCTCTTCGTGATCAGCCGTAGGAAGTATCTAAAATGCCGATCCGTCCAATCCATCATCGGCGCAACGGAAATTGCGTACGGTTTGGGTCGTTTGCTCATCGAATCAGGACCTCCTTCTAAAATACGATTTTCCGAATTCGATCTGAAAGTCAAGTCCCTAGAAATCGGCTTGGTTTGAACGGAAGCCGAAAGATCTTTGTCCATAAGGCGACAAAAGTCGGAGGAGAAAGACCGGCGTGATCGAATGGAAAGATAACGGAACACCGGTCTCGACCGACTTTGACGATATTTATTTTTCTCCCCAAAACGGTTTGGAGGAAACCAAGCACGTATTCTTATCCGGGAACAGGTTGTACGAGCGATGGACGGAAGGTCCCTTTTCGGAGAAAAAAAGTTTCTGCATTTTGGAAATAGGTTTCGGAACCGGTCTGAATTTCCTTGCGACCTGGCAACTCTGGAAACAAACGAAAGGAAGAAATCCTTATTCCTTACTTCGGTTCGTAAGCTACGAACTGTTTCCTTTGACCTCCGGCGAGATCGGAACCGCGATCTCGAATTTTCCCGAGCTGACTCCGTATCTCGAAATTTTCCTGAAGCAATACTCGGCACTGGTTCCGGGTTGCAATCATTTTCTTTTCGAAACGGAGGGCGTGGCTCTCGATCTCTGGATCGGAGACGCTAGAGAATGTCTTCCCGAAAGTTCGGGTAGGTTCGACGCATTCTTCTTGGACGGTTTTGCTCCTTCCAAAAATCCGGAGCTCTGGGGTCCGGACATTACGAAACACTTTTCGACCTTGGCGCTTAAGGATTCTACCTTTGCCACTTTTACCGTAGCTAGAACTGTCAAGGACTCGATGGAATCCGCAGGATTCGAAATTCGTAAAGTACCCGGCTACGGTAAAAAAAAGGAGATGTTGGCGGGCACTTTTTCGCGGGAGCCGAAGGAGCAGGAAGGATTTCCGTTTCGTCGGAATTATCCGAGAGGGAAGCCGCCGGAAAAAGTGATTATCGTCGGAGCCGGGCTTGCCGGAGCGGGAATCGCCCGAGCGTTTGCCTTACGAGGCGTACAGGTTTCCGTATGGGACGACGCCCCTCCTTCACGCGCCTCTTCCATTCCGAAAGCGATCTCCCATCCGAACTTGACCAAATTTCCTAGCCCGGCGAGCCTTTGGACTCTCCGCGGATTTTCCCATTCACTTCGAAGATATCCAGATTTATTATCCAAAAAAGCCTACGAGATTGCGGGAACCCTTCAATTTCCGGGAATGGAAATGAGCTGGGAAAGAATGGTAGAAGGGATCCGCTCCCATCGCCTCTCGGAAGAAATCGTCGAACCGGAGGAAAATGCGAATGCAAAATATCCGGATCTTGGAAAAGAAACGAGAGGGGTTTTTTATCGCAAGGGATTTTGGACGGAAACTCCGGAATTCGTCTCCCGTATATTAGAACATCCGAATGTGTTTCGGATGAACGCCAAGGTCTCCCGTTTGGAACGGTCGGAAAATTCCTGGAAAGTATTCCGCGAAGACGGAAAGCCCGAGGATGCGGATTGCGTGATTTTGGCGAATTCCTCAGGTATACAACCATTGCTGGAAAATCTTTTGGAAGAATGTCTTTTTCCTTTATCCAAAGTACGCGGACAACTCCTGGAATTATCCTCCGAAATACCGGACGGCTCGGGTCCTATTATGATCGGGGAGCATTATCTTACGCCTTCCAAAAAAGGAATCCGAGTCTTAGGATCCACTTTCGACGAATTCGATGCGGATCCGGAACCGAGAGAAAAGGACAGGGACAAACTCTTGGACTACGCGGAAAAACTTTTTAGGGAAGGCGCGTGGAAAGCGAGAAAATACGAAGTCGTACGCCAATTCGTCGGTTTCCGTTCCCAGACCAAGGATAGATTTCCAGTGCTAGGTGAGATTCTGGAACCGAAGGAATTCAGAAGATCATATACCGGTTCGGCTCTTCCGAAAAATAGAAACAAGACGATCCCTCCTATCGAACCGCTACGAGGGCTATACGTATTCGGAGGTCTCGGATCTAGAGGAGTCATTTCCTCCTTAATCGGAGGGGAAACCTTGGTCTCCCTCGTTTTGGGCGAGCCCTTACCTATAGAAAATAGCTTGTACTTGGCGTTGCATCCTTCCAGATTCCTCTATAGGGAGATCCGTAAAAAGGACGTCGGAAAGGAGAAAGAGTAAAAGCCATGCCCGATTCTAAAATAACGGTTTCTTCTCCAATTCGGGAACGTTGGAAAAAAGTTCTGAGTTCCTCGTTCGGATTTTCGGAGTTTCGACCGGGACAATGGGAAGCGATCGAATCGAATCTGAACGGTAACGATGTGTTAGCGGTCCTTCCCACGGGAGGCGGAAAATCTATGATCTACCAACTCCCTTCTTTCGCTCAGACAAAGGGACTGACTTTGGTGATTTCCCCTCTGATCGCTTTGATGAAGGACCAGGTCGATGCCCTGAAAGGGAGAGGACTGGAAGCCGCTTACTGCAATTCCACCCAGGACGATCTGGAGCAGATCCGTATACTCTCCGGAGCCGCTACCGGCAAGATCCGAATTTTGTACGTATCCCCGGAGAGAGCCACTTCGAAATCTTTTCTGGAACTCCTGCCGAAACTTCCGCTGGGATTGGTGGCGGTCGACGAGGCCCATTGCGTTTCGCAGTGGGGTCACGATTTCCGTCCCGAATACAGAAAATTGCATGTTCTTAGATCGGCCTGCAAGAATCGGATCCCGTGGATCGCCTTGACGGCGACGGCGACGGACAGGGTAAAGAAGGACATTTGCGATAGCCTAGGCCTTGAACGACCAGTCCACGTCCAGGGAACCTATGCCAGACCGAATTTAAGATTCCGCATTCATTACCCGGAATCTGATCGGGAAAAAGAAAAAGAATTAATTAGTATTTTAGAAAATAATAATTTTTCAAAAATAAATTCGGAAAAAGCGATCATCTATTGCGCGACCAGATCCAAGGTCGACGAAATTTACGAGCTTCTGAAAAAATCCGGTTACAAGGTCGGCAAATATCATGCAGGCAGGACGGATAGTAGTCGTGAAAAGGCACAGAACGGATACTCCTCAGGGAAAACGAACGTTCTTGTCGCTACGAACGCTTTCGGAATGGGGCTGGACAGTCCGAATGTACGCCTAGTCCTGCACTATCAAGTTCCGTCCTCCCTCGAGAGTTATTACCAGGAAGCGGGAAGAGCGGGACGGGACGGAAAAGAATCGGATTGCGTGCTCTTCTTCCATACCGGAGACGTGAGTGTGCAGAATTTTCTGCTCTCCAAAGAAGCGAACTACAAAGGAGGAGAAACCCTTCTTTCACACGTCAAAGAATACGTTTCCTCCTCCCGATGCAGACAACAAATTCTCTGCGGCTATTTCGGAGAAGAGATCGATCCTTGCGGAGTCTGCGATTCCTGTCTAGACGGGGACGATACCGGAAGAACGAACTTTCTGGAAAGGGAAAAGGCGAAATCCGAAAAAAGAAAGGCCCGGGAATCCCACGCCTTCGACCAGAATGAAACGCTCGCGGTAGAAGGTTTGTTAAACGAATATCCCGGAAAATTCGGAAAAAAAATCATCGCAGGCGCATTGAGAGGTTCCAAATCGAAAGATGTGCTACGTAGGCGTTTGGATAGATCGAAATTTTACGGGAGCCTGGCCCACGTCGCTGAAGAATCCATTTTCAAACTACTGGAGGATTGGTTATCCGCCAAAAAGATTCTGGTAAAAGGGGAGAAATATCCGAAACTTACTCCGGCGATTCACGGAAAGCCCGTACTTACTCTCCGAAAAACGGAAGGCTCTTCCGACAAACCCCGAAAGAAGCCGCCGACAGGAGACAAGCTGATCGTCCAAGAACTGAAAAACTTCCGGGACCGAACGGCCCGCCGAAAGAAATGGAAGAAATTCATGGTTCTGCAAAATCCCGTACTTATCCGAATCGCAACGCAAAAGCCAGCGAACCTCGAAGATCTCATGTTGATTAAGGGAATGGGGGAAGCGAAAGTGAAGCAGTACGGTAAGGAGATTCTGGAAATTTTGGAAAGGTTTGCGGACTAGCCCGTTTCCGGAAACAAGGAACCCGCGAACTCTTCCTCGTTTTGCGAGTCCGATTCGGGGTGGGATAGGCTCAGGCCCAGCAACCGGATCGGAGAAACGACTGCTCCGTCTCCGATCAAGAACTCTTCCAATAGCTCCTTTCCTAGATCGAAAAATTCCTTGGAACGAGAAGGAGGAATCGATAAAGTCCTACTTCTCGTCTTGAGCGTGAAATCCGAGAATTTAATCTTTAAGGTTAAGGTTCTAGCCGGAAAGGATTTAGCCGATAGACGTCTTTCTAATTCTTCGGCGATCTCCCTCAATTCGGATAACAAATCTTCCTCACGGCTCAGATCCGATTCGAACGTGGATTCCGCTCCCAGCGATTTACGGATTCTATGGGGTATTACGGGACGAGTATCGATACCTCTGGAAATCGAGTAATACCATCGCCCCGCCTTTCCGAAATTTCGGACGAGAAACTCGGCGCTTCGATTCCTTAAATCCGCTCCCGTATAAATTCCCAGAGCATGCATTTTTTTTAATGTAACCTTACCGATCCCCGGAAAAAGTCCCACATCCAGGGAAGCTACGAAAGTCTCCGTATCTTCGGGTCGGATCACGGTCAATCCGTCGGGTTTTTTAAGATCCGTCGCCACCTTTGCGGTGAATTTATTTATTCCTACTCCTGCGGAAGCGGTTAGTTCCGTCTCTTGGCGGATCCTGGCTCGAATCGACTTGGCGACTTCCGTAGCATAGGGGATTTCCAATTTATTTTCCGTTACGTCAAGAAAAGCCTCGTCCAAAGAAAGCATTTCCACGTAGTCGGTATATTCTAAAAAAATATTCCGAATTACGTTCGAGATTTCGCGATACACCGAAAATCTAGGAGTCACGAAAATCGCTTCCGGACAAAGTCTAGACGCTTGGGAACAAGGCATTGCGGAACGTACTCCGAATTTTCGAGCCTCGTAACTCGCGGCGCATACCACTCCTCTCGAATTCGGAGGACCGCCCACTACGAGAGGCTTACCCCGGTATTGCGGAAAATCCCGTTGCTCTACCGACGCGTAAAATGCGTCCATATCGATGTGTAAAATCTTCCGAACCACTTGGAGCACTCCATACTAAACGGATAAATAGTTACGTCAAGATCATTCTATCGTCCTGAGATACGTTAAAATATACACTTCTTTCGTTCCGTTTTCCAGAAGGATCCTGCTGGCCTCGTTTACGCTTGCCCCGGTCGTAAAAACGTCGTCCAATAAGAGCAACTTGGATGGACAGCGTCCTTGCCAGGAAGGGCGAATTTCCCAGGCAGACCTTGCGTGGAAAAATCGATCCGCATAGCTCTTTCCAGCCTGTCTAGATCGGCTTTTTTTGAACAACGGATCTATCCGAGGAAGTCCGAGGGTTTTTTCCGCTATAGAAAGCAGCTCTCGAATTGGAGAAAAAGGCCGCAAAGAAAACGAACCGAACCGTCCCGGAGAAGAATTCGGAAGAAGAAGGCAAGCGTCGATCCCTCGATTTCCCCAACTTTGCAACGCTGTCTTGGCTCCGATGGATAGAAACAGGGAAAGAGGATATTCGTACCTGCTTTTGATCTTATTTAGGACTTCGGCTAGAAGATCCGTCCTTTCCCGGAGATACCGTGCTTCGGTAAAGAAAACGTTTCTTGAGGTACAATAATCGCAAACGCCATCCATCGTTTTTCCGGAGCAGGTCGGACACCCTTTTTTTCTCCAGATTCCGGACGTCTGCCTGGAGCAAATCCCGCATAGACCGCTTCGGACGGAACGAAAATCCTCCCTACCGCACATTCCGCAAAGAATCGGGAAAAAGTAATTTAGAGATTTATAAAGAATTTTCTCGATCATCGGTCCGTCGGTTCCGAATCCAAGACGAACGCGCGCGTTTTAACCCTCGGACTTCACTCGATCAGAAGGTTTCCTCATTTTGCCGTGCGCTTCTTTACCCAAAGACCGTAAAGAACGCCGACAAACAATCCTAGTAAGACGATGACACCTATTTCCGACCCCAACGTTCCTCCGGGCAAATCCCTATTCCAATATATAATCCGGTTCTAAGATTCGAGGACAAAAGACGAATATAGTACCCAGATAATGTCTGGCGAGAGAGTGAAAGAGCCATTCTCCGGCCGAGTTCTTAACATCCCAAAAATCTGCTTTTACGAAACCGTTTTTTTCGAAAAAAGAATCCAAATTCCAATCTTCTTCCCCGGGAAAAACCTGCACTTTCAGCATAGCATAGAATTCCTCCGATTTGGGATCGAAACGAAAAACGACGGCCCTTCCACCCAAAGCGTTTCGGACGGTAAAGGTAGCCCAATCACCTTTCGGGCCCGATTCCTCCGATTTTAATTCGTACAACTCGTATTGGTGATCCTTTTCATCCCCGAAAAATTCCCGAAACACGGTTCGAAACGCATCCGAAAACTCCGTTTTAATCCGCATAAAAGGATCTTCTTCCGGGTTCATCATAGGGTAAGATTTCGGAACGAAAAAAATCCATCAAGGTAAAATCGGTTCCGTACCGTTTCGCTCTCTTCGAATAACAAAACACTTCAGCGAAGGTGTTTCCTCGAATTTACGCCTCTGCCGCGTACTGTTTTTATCTATAGTCCGGCGAATTCGAATCGGAAATCCGAAAGAAAGTCGATACTCTGAATAGGGACGCGTATCTTGAAAAGAGTTCGACGAACGAAAATATTGACGGTCCTTTTGCTGGCGGTCGCTTTTCCCGTATTTTCCCAAAATTCCGCAACTGAAAATCCGCGTATCTATAACGAAATACTCGTTCAGGATTTCGAAACGGAAGAATTCGGACCCGAAAATATAAAATCGAAACTCGGGCAGGAATTTTTACCGGAAATACGGATTTCCTCCGTTCTAAGAACTCCGGAAAGGAACTCCACCAAGTCCCTCTTTGTGGAAGTAACCGCCGAAAAAAACCAATCCTTCGAGATACGATTCCAAAAACCTTGGAAAACGACCGACTTTGTCAAGGATTTTCGTTTTCATATTTATGCAAACGAAGGAGGAGGATCCCTTTTCCTTTTAGTTCGGGATTCCACATTAGATATAAAGAAATTATTAATTACTCATTTTCTATTTTCCGGCTGGAAGGTGATCGATCTTGACGTAAGTCGGAAGGTCCGCCAGGACGATCTTGTAGCATATGTCCGTTCCGAATTCCAAGTTTTAGGTTTTTTGTATGAAGCGCCTTTCGAACGAAAAAGGGGAAGTAGAGAAATTTTCGTTTTGGACGATATCTTAGTCAACGTGAGACCGAAATACCTGCTCTTTCCGACGGAGAAAACCCTAGTGAAATAGGCATAGTGCCGGACTAGAACTGTACTAGGATTTTCTTTTGGCGGCCCCCACCCAGGTTCGGGTGGAGGCGGTGGGCTCGTGGGCCAATTGTCGTCCGTTGCTCTATCATAAAAAGCTCCTTTCTACAACTTCTTTTTTCCATTCTTTCTTGTGGGGACCTCCTACAAGAATTTGCCCAAAAACTTTCTTGTCGAATTGAGAAATTTCTGATATGCGATCGAAGGGCGCGCGAAGGGGCGGGTACCACCGCACCGGCCCCCACCCAGAGCAGGGTGGGGCCTTCACCCCGAATAGCCTCTCTTCCCTAGACCCCGTCCATCCGCACCGGATAATGGTTTCTTCTTCTTTCGAAATATTCCCAGTCGCCGTTCTTCCACGCTTCTCGAAGGAGCGTGTCTTCCTTTTCTAAAAAGGTTTTCGTCTTCCACTCGCTATCGGAAATCAAAAATTCTTCCATGGGGGGGAGCGGGTCGTCTTTGTAAAGAATGCATAATTTTTCAGCTAGTCGATACGTACCTGTGAGCCGCCCCTTCTGGCTGTAACCTGCGATATGCGGAGTAAAAACGCTATTTTTACTAGATACCAATCTTTGCAGAAGTTCTCCGCGCGGAGGCTCAGGATAAAATACGTCTATCACTTTTAACAGGTCTTCCCTTTGGAGCGATTCTTCCAGCGCTCCTCTTCCCCAAATTTCGCCACGACTCGTATTTAAAACCAAAGTCTTCGGCGCCAACTTCCTTACGTCTTCCGCATCGAACATCCCTTTCGTCGGATAAGGTCCGTCTACAGTCAAGGGCACATGAAAACTGACGATCCCCCGCGAATAGATTTCGCTTAACGAAACCGAGTTTTCTTTTACATACGGATCATGGTATGCGTATTCTATGCCTTCGGATTTAAGTATGGATGCGAACGCCTTGCCGGTATTTCCATACCCTACGATTCCTACGGATCTCTTTCCTATCTCTTCGATGGGAAGAAAATAGGATACGGCCGCCCAACAGTATTCGGCGACCGAGCCGGCATTGCAACCGGGAGAATTCAGAAATACCCTGCCTTCATTCTTAAGATCGGAAAAATTCACGTGATCGTTTCCGGAACTGACGGTCGCAAAGATTTTAACGCTAGGAAACCTGCGAAACGTTTCGGAATTTACCTCGAGCCTTGTGTTTGCCACTAGAATTTCGGGACCAAAAAAAGCGATTTCTTCCAAATTCTCCTTGGAATACGGACGAACTTCAAGTTTTCTAAACCGCGAAAAAATCGCATCTGCGCCTGCAGTTCCTTTCGGGTAATATAAAATCGGACGGGGCACATGGATAGTTTCGGGAACAGGAGTCTCCCTTCCATTGTTTTTTCTTTCAAAAACCTCTTGCCAGCGTAGGGCTCGCAGATACTTTCATTGCTTCGAACGGGAATCAAAACATGTTAGAACGACTCAAACAAATCCCCCCTAAAGTTCGGCTGATCCTAGTCGGCGCTTTTTTAATAATGCTCGTTATTTTTATCGTTTGGGAACCTTCCTCCAAACGGGGAAATCACGGCTCCAACGCGGAAGACTCCGACGGTTTTACCGTCTCCCGCAATGAATCGGGAGAATTGATCCTCAATCCCGAGGTAATGGATACTTCACGCAGCATTTATAAGGACGGCGAATGGCTATCTTACGACGATATCATGAAATTCGCCTCGAACGGAGAACTGGATTTAGTCTCGGAATTATGGGCGTTGCGAAGACGTTGCCCGACGGGCTACACCATCGATCAATGCAACGAAGTGGTAAAGGCTTTCCTACTGGACCATTACCCTGGAGCGGCGGGAGAAAAGCTGATGGCCATGTTCAGAAAGTATCTCACATATGAACAGGTGCTGCGATCCTACGAATTACCGCGGGACATCAAACAGGACGAAGCTTACGAACTCATCAAAAAGAAAAGGAGAGAGGTTTTTTCCGACCAGGAAGCCAAGCTGATTTTCGGATTAGAGGAATCGGAAAGACAGTACCAATTCGGACTCTCCGATTTTATGAGCGAGACCAAGAATTTGTCCGGAGACAAACGGTTGAGCCGTTACGAGGATTATCGAAAAGCGGTATACGGAAATTACTACGACGCGGTGGTAAAGCGGGAGCCCAAATTCAATAAGTACGAAACGGAACTTTTTCTTCGGGAAAACGATATGAACAAGCTTTCGGCGGTTCAGAAGGATCCTCAACTCCGCTCGATCAGGGAAAAATACTTCGGCAAAGACGGAGCGGATAGGATAGAAAAGGTTTATAAGGATATCGAGGCCCAAAAAAGTAAGGAAACCGAAACCGATCGAGAGGAGCAAGCCTGGCTCAGAGCCAATCCGAACGCAAAACCTGCGGATCGAGATAAGGCAATTTCCGCTATAAGGACCAAAATACTGGGATCGCAGGAAGCGGAGGAATACGGTCGTAGAAAAGCGTACGAAGCGGAACAGAAACGACTGAACTCGAAATGATTTTTCTTCCGAAAAATCCTGTTCGTCCTTTTCTATACTCTCTCGGACTCTCCCTCGGGCTCCTCTTCGGGATGGAACCGTTCGCGTTCTTTCCCGCCGGAATCGGGGGAGGCCTATGCGCTTTCCTTCTTTTTACGGAATTGAAAGATTGGCCGCTCCGCTTTCAAATCTATTGGTTTCTTTTCCTTTCCCAACTCGTCAACCTTACCGTATTCTTTTGGATCCCCTCCTCGATATCCGCGATTTCAGGGGCGGGCACCTTTATTTCTTGGCTCCTTTTCTTCGTGTACGGAATCTTCTCGCATATCAAATTACCGATCGCTTTTTACGGTTGGAAAATCTGCCTCAAAGTATATTCTAAATATAGAATATATAGCGACGATTCTATTCTTATCCGCTGGCTTCTCTTTCCCGTATGCGCCGTGGCTGCGGACATGATCACTCCCCAGTTGTTCCCCTGGTACTGGGGGAATTTAGCGGAAGGAAGTCTTGCATTTTCGCAGGCAGCCGCGGTCACGGGAATATACGGCACGGGCTTTTTCCTGCTCTTCGGGAGTTCCGGCTTAGCTCTGTTCCGAGATAAAAGCGGAAAAAAAGCGGGAACCGTTGCCGCGTCGATCCTAAGTTTCGTGTGGATTCTGGGCGCATACAGACTCTTGACCGCCCCGGAATACAAGGTTCCGTCGAGCACACCGAATACCGAAGACGGATATCTGAAACTGTCCGCTTTGTTGGTCCAACCGAATACCGCTCCCGCCAAACGGGAATACGCGGAAAACCCGGAATACCTAGGCCATGCGATGAGTAGAAATCTGGAGATGGCGCTCAGGGGTTCCCTAGAGAATCATCCGCCTCCGGACATCATTTTTCTACCGGAATCCGCCGTTCCGTTTCACGGGACGGACAAGGGCGAAGCGGGAACGCCTAACGAATCCTATTCGCCCACTTTCCACGGATTGACTCTGTATCTTACCCGAAAAACGGGAGCCGATCTACTGTACAACGAGTTGAATCAATTCCGAAACGGCCTAAAAAACCAAGTGACATTACTGTCCTCCGAGACGGGACAAATTACGCGTTATGATAAGCGACGTCTCTTAGCCTTCGGAGAATACCTTCCCTTCGAATCCTCTTTCCCTTTTCTACGTTCCCTTTTCCGCGAAACATCCAGATATATTCCCGGCGAAAAATCCGTTCCGCTATTAGGGTTCCGGTCGTTTCAAAGAAGCGTTCGCCCTTCTCCCCCTACTCAGGAAGAAATCGCCCAAATCCAAACCCCCGAGCGCTTTAGCGATTTCCTCGGATTTCCTTCCAAGGAAGAAGGTGTCGCGTACCAGATCCTTCCGTTAGTATGTTACGAGGCAATGTTCCCATCTTTGGTTCGAGACTCTGTCCGAGAGGCTAAAAAGGACGTCTTTACGCTTCTGGCAAATCCTACGAACGACGCTTGGTTTTCCTCCAAAACGGAAGCTTGGCAACATGCGGGGACCGCGAAATTTCGCGCCATCGAGTTCGGTCTGAGCTTGGTCCGCCCTGCGGTCAGCGGAATCTCTTTCGCGATCGATCCGTACGGACGCAATCTTTCTATTCCGATCGAATCGGGCGAAATCGGGAATCGAGCGATCTTATTGCCGGTCACTCGTCTTTCGGAGGAAGGCAACACGTTTTATTCACGCTGGGGGAATATCCCGTTTTACTTATATTCCTTTCTTATCCTTTTTTCCTTTCCTTTAGCGGATTTTTTTCGAAAAAGCGGGCGAAAGAGTATGGATACGGACTCCGCTCGGAACGTCTGAAATCATAGAGGAATCCGTTTGTTAAAACATACTTTTTGCCATCTCCCCGGCATCGATATCCTGGAGGAACGGAAGTATTGGGAGAAAGGGATCCTAGATTGGGATTCCCTTAAGGAAGAATTCCTGGTTCGTTCCAAGAACCAGGAGGACACATATTCCAGATTGGTATTGGATTCTCTCGAGTTTTCCAAAAAGGAATTCGCGAGAGGAAACTGGGATTATTTTTTCTTCGCTTTACCTAACGAGCAAAAATGGAGGCTCTTTCCTTCGGTCCGATCCCGACTTCTCTATATAGACATAGAGACCAGCGGTTTATCCAAAGAGGATTTCATCACCGTAGTAGGAACCTACGACGGCAATCACTTTCAGGACTTTTTGCGCGGCCGGGACATGGACGACTTTCCTGACAAGGTCCTATCTTCCCATATTTTCGTGAGTTACAACGGAGTGGCGTTCGACGTCCCCTTTTTAGAAAAGGAATTCGGCAAAAGATTCAGAAACCGTCACTTCGATCTGATGTATCTATTGCGAAGTCTCGGCTATCGAGGAGGGCTGAAAGGTTGCGAAAAGGCGTTAGGGATCACAAGGGATCTTCCCTTCGAAGTCAATGGAGCAGACGCGGTGAGATTATGGTGGCAGTACGTGCAATACGACGATATGGAGGCCTTGGATCTGCTTTTAAGATACAATCGTGAGGACGTGACGCATCTCGAACTTCTGTTCATAAAAGCATACAACATGAAATTGAAGCAGACTCCTTTTTACGGAGAAGTAGTGCCGGAAAAAGAATGAGTCCTCTTTTTCGTTCCGCAATCATATATTAGAATCTCCGATCCATTTGTAGGTTTCGTACGGAGGTTCCGTTTCGACCACTTCCACCCAGCCTCTTTCGACGAATTTTCGTACCATGGAATGCAAAATCGCCATTGCAGTATTATAATAACCTGAATTAGCGACCTTTTCCCCCATCGCTTCCAGAGTCAGACTGGAAAGATCGTATTCCTTTTCCTTTAATCTGCGTATGATTCCTCTCTCCAGGATTTGCAGGGTTTTGTACAACAACTTGATCGCTTTCTTAGGATCCTCGGGTTCGGGACCGTGAGCGGGAAGAAGGCGACGGATGGACATCTTGGAAATACGATCCAAAGATTTGTAATAGTCCTCCAGATTTCCGTCTATCTCGGCGTAGATGGAGGAAATATTCTGTAACACCAGATCGCCGGTAAAAAAGATATTCTCCTCCAATATATACGGTGTCAGGTGCCACAGGTTATGCCCGGGAGTTTGCAGAAATCCGATTTCTTTCCCACCCGCATGTATCACATCTCCCTCCACCAATTCCACGTCGAATTTCAGAATCGGATCGATTCTATCTCCCCGCATCAGAGTATTTTTGAGGTTTTCGTTGCCGGCTTCGACTCTTGCGAGTTCCATCTTTCTATCGTCCGGAGAACGATGGCCCTTATACACGAGCCTTTTGGTCGCTCGGTTAAATACTTCCACATATTCCAGATAATTTCCGATCCCTGCCGCCATTCCTTTCATTGCATACAATTTCGCCTCGGTATAATAACGGATCGTAAGAACGGCGCTCATATGATCCAAATGATTGTGCGTATAAAATATATGTTTTATCTTATTCAGGCTTAACCCGATTTTTTTCAACGCCCTTTGTAACATCCCCAAATGCGCGAGATAACCTGAGTCGATCAAAGTGGGTTCCCCGTCCGGGAGAATATAGATATTATTGGGAGAATAGAAGGGTTGCGGAATTTCGGTTTTGAATATTCCGTCGCCGATTTCCACCACGTCCGGAATCGAATCGTATTTGTGTATTTTCATGGGAACCGTCCTGATTATTCTCAAGAAAGCAGATTCCCCTTCCCGAGACAAGCTTCTAAATCGACAATGCAATACGATCGATCCTAACCGTAAAATTCGGACATAATCCATCGAACTCCCGATTTTTATTCCGAAAAATCTTTTGCAAAAAGGAACCGTACTCCCTTCGTTCGGGTCCGATTTAAGAATTTCAGTCGGGATTATTTACTGCGATTTCATTCTTGACCCTACTTTACCGATGATTGACACTAGAACTATGGGATCCTTTCCGACGAATCTCCGGGCTGGCAGACAGTCCGTCTTAGCCGCATTCCTATTTGCAGCCCTACTTTTCTTTACCCAAGCCTGCGAACACCACCAATCCACAAAAACCGATCTTACGGTCACTGCCTCGGACGGCTCCGTTACGTTTAACATTCACGGGAGCTTGGACAAAAGCAAAACTCCGAACTGTGGAACCGGCTCCCCGTATTCCGCAAGTTCCTCGACGGGAACCACTACAACGACCACGACTACGACCTCTAGTTCGGGCTCGGGAACGAATACCCAATTTACGGTCATTAGCCGACTCTATTATACCACCGGAGACTATATCTATTTGAAGTTTCTGTACGATAGCACCCAAAACCAAGGGCAAATCGATTCACAGCAAGGCTTTTCCTACTCCGGAAGTTTAACGGCAAAACCTTTGGTCGCGAATTACGGAAAAATTACTTGGGGAGGAAGCGGAGTCCCGATCGATACTTCCGTTTCCGGAAGCCAAGCACTATCATATCTAACCGTCACTCTGGATTTGGTGGGGAATGTGGTCTCGACAGGAAGTGCGGGACTTTCGTTGACTCAATGTTATACGGTTGATTTCATTAATTGTACTTCCGCCACTTCTTCGAGTATGTGTTATACCCAAAACGGACAACAATGCTTTAACACGCAATCGGTGGCCGGAGTAGGCGTGTCCATTAAGGGCGACGTAAATTGCACGAGTAATTCCGTTCCTGCAGGAACTTCCACTACCACGACCCCATAAGAAAAAAAAGGGCTGCCCTCTCTCTTTCAGGCAGCCCTCATACTCGCCGGATTCTATGTATCTTGCCGTGCTTGGGAAACTCTGTCCCGTTCTTCTTCCCCGAAAATCACTCCTTACCGATCCCTACTCCGTTCCAGTAAAAACCGAAAAGAGGAACTCGGGAAACGTTTAACAGAGATAATATGCTATAAAAAACGATTTTTTGAAATCCGCGATTTTGCTTATATTAGACTCTTTTTCTCCCTAAATCGGATAAAATTACTTTTTATTTAACCCCGCTACTCCGCCTAATTCTCTCTCTCAAAATCCCGGAATTTCCGGATGAGACTTGCAACTGTCCCTAAAAATCTTAAACTAAAGGTATGGAAAAAGCGCTGAACAACGACCAGAAGTCTAGGGAAAAAGTGAAAGTTGTACGCGTTGAGCCCAGACACATGCCTTTGCAAAGCCACCCAAAACCGGTTTCGCATAGAAAAGTGCAAACGGAGGACCAGATTCCTAATTTCTGGATCTTCTATACTCTGATGACCGTCGGGTCCTTATTGCCGGTCATCGGGGTTCTGCTGGCTTTTATCGTATTTTCTTTCGCGAAGACTCGATTCTTTAAGTTTTTGCCTTTGGTAATTAGCCTTGCAGCAAACGCTTATTTTTTCTATCTTCGACAACATTCCGGATCCGTTTTCCACCTTTTGAAAAACGCGGTTCATTGATTCCGGATTAGATCGAATTCTCCGGAATTAACGGAGAAAAGGCGGATAATACCCGCCGAAGGCTCTGTCCTTCGGAGAGGGGTTCTTTACACTTCGGTCAATTTTCTGAATTGATCCCGGACAAGGGCTCCCTCCTCGGTTTCCGGAAAACCTTTTAAAAATCGCAAAAGTTCTTCCACATCCGACCGAAATTCTTCACTCAACATTTTTCGAATATTGTACCGATTGAGTAGGGAAAGGATTACTACTTCGTCGTGTTCATTCCTTTCTTCCTTAGCAAACAAGGAATGAGTCAGTTTTTTATCGTTCTTATCCGCCTTTTCCAAAAGCCGGAGAACCGGATACGTGTACAATCCGTTTTTAAAATCCTTAAGAGGAACTTTGCCCGTCTGGTCCCCGGCTTGGAAATAATCGATGGCGTCGTCCTGTTTTTGGAATAAGGATCCTAATCGGATTCCGAACTCGTGCAATTTTTTCAGATTCTTTTTAGGAACTTCCGCCAGAATTCCCGCAGCCTGACATACCGCACCGAACAGAGACGCGGTCTTACCGTAGACCACTCGATCGTATACGTCCGAATCGATCTTGGGGTTTCTTTCCCATTCCATCTGGACGAGTTCGCTTACCGAAAGATCCTTGATCACTTGGGTGAAAATATCCATCAATTCCGGAGAATTCAATCGGTTCAAATGATAGATTCCGCATGCGAGAAGGTAATCCCCGGCGAGAATAGCGGTTTTATTTCCGAAACGGGAACCTACGCTAGGCACCCCTCTTCTGGTCTGCGCTTCGTCCACAACGTCGTCGTGCAAAAGACTCGCGGCATGAATCAATTCCGCGATGGCCCCGACGTCCGCGTATTTTTCCCCCTTGTATCCGAGGATACGGCACATACAATAATGGAGGACCGGACGAATTCTTTTTCCCCCGGAACGGATAGTATAATCCTTAATCTCGGCGAGTAAACGAAGATCCTCGTCTATGATCTCGTACAGTTTTTTGTCGAACTTTCGGACGAGAAGGTCCTTCAATCCCTTGGCTTTCACGGAGTTTCCTTGTTTCGACACTATTTCCGAAGGAATGTATCGCTCAAGCAGGAAAGGGTAGGAAATCCGAACGAAACGAAAAGAAAGGGGGCGAAAAAGTCAGGATTTCCACTTGCTGTCCAAGGCGAGCAGATGTTTGGACAGTACTTTTTCCATTTCGCGATTCTCCTTTTTCCGATAGATATGGATCAGGTTGCGAAACATCCTTTTCAGGATCGTCATACTGCTGGCGTGGGTAAAATAACGATCATGCGCCTGAAATCCGTTTGCCTTTAAAAAACGGATGCAGGTGGAACGATCCAGCATCACTCCGCCGTGGTATGGATCTATATAGGTTTCATAGTCGTTGGATTCGAAATGAAGGAGAAAATGCAGAGGCATATTGACGCCGTACAGCGGAAGGTTCAGCCTATGCGCGACTAAAAGGTAGATCACCGACAAAGAAATGGGAATGCCTCTTTTTGTGACGAACACCCGATGTAAGTAGGAATTGTCCGGATCCTCGTATTCCTCGTGATTACCGGAAAAACCTTCTTCTTGGGACAGCACACGGGTTAAAAAATGAACCTTCACATCGTCGGAGGCGAGATCTTCGTTTAGATCCACGAGCTCCTCCACTCGCAACGCGATCCGATCCAGATAGGTCCGGAATTCGAGATAAGAAAGTTCCGGCTCCGTGACCGAGGAAAGTAAAAAGGCACCTTCCTCCAAATCCTCGTAATGATTCGAGTTTCCTTTTTCGGCCAATGCCGCATAACGCAGGCTGATTCTTTCCGAATGAATGACGGGTGCGACTCCTCTCGCAAAAACGCGCAGAGTGGGATCCTTCAATTCGTCCGCTACTTCCCGGACGCGAACCTGCCAAGGGATCATAGCGGCGATTTCCGTTATGATCCCGGATTTATCCTCGCTGGAGGCAAATTCCAATTGGTAAAATTTATCCTCTATCTTATCGGGCGGGAAGGGAACTGTTCCGAAAGGGAAGTCGGAGGATTGCATAAGTACAATAACGTGATACCGGGAAGAGCTTAGTCAATTCGGAAGTTTTTCGAACAATTAAAAAAGGATGTGATTCATAAATTAACTATGTCGTTCGTTTATGTTCTCTTTCCGACGGAGAGTAAGGCCGAAACGAAGTCAAGCGCCCGCAAAGATAAAAAACGAAATCGAAACGTGTTTTTCTGCATTCGGAGCGTATTTCCGAACGAAAGTAGAAAACTTCGAATCGATGGAATGTTCTTCCTTTTTTCGAACTTCGGAAATACGCGGGGGAGAAGATCTTATACTTTGAGAGCTTCCAATTCCTCGAGAGCTTTCTTTTCCTGCTCCGCGTTCGGCGGAGTTCCGTGCCAGCCGGGATTGTTCTCCATAAAGGAAACCCCTTTTCCCAAAACCGTATCGAACAAAATGATCGTCGGAGATCCTTTGTGAGTCTTTGCCTTTTCGAAAGCGGAAATTATCGCAGGAATATCATGACCGTCCGCTTGCAAAACGTTCCAACCGAAGGAAGCGAATTTTTTATCCAGAGGTTCCAGGTTCATCACGTCTTTTGTGAAGCCGTCGATCTGGATTCCGTTTTTGTCCATAAACGCGATCAGGTTGTCCGTTTTATAATGAGCAGCGGATTGCGCCGCTTCCCAAGTCATTCCTTCGCCGCATTCTCCGTCCGAAATGCAGACATAAATCTTATAATCTTTTTTTGCCAATCGCGCTCCGAGTGCGATTCCGACGGAAACCGACAAGCCTTGTCCTAGCGAACCGGAAGAACTTTCGATTCCTTTTAGATATCTGGTGGAAGGATGCCCCTGTAATTTGGAATTGATGTTTCGAAACGTAAGAAGTTCCGACTCGGGAAAAAAACCGGACTGTGCCATCGCGGCGTAGCGGACGGCGCAAACATGCCCGTTGGAAAGGATCAGACGATCCCTATCTTCCCAGTCCGGATCCGCAGGTTTATGATTTAGAATTTTTTTATAAAGAACGGCATAAATATCCGCGAGCCCCAAGGGTCCGCCCGGGTGACCCGATTTTGCCGCGGTCACCATCTTGATCACGTTTTTACGAATGTTATTCGCGAATTCTTTGAGTTCCTTAATCTCGCTCATGTCGACCTTCTAAAATTGCCCCGACTTAATTCCCGGAACGGAATAGAAATAATCCGGAGAGATATACGAGGGTATATAATGGTAGAAAAACAAAGTTGAGTTTTCGATGGAATCCTTTTTTTCCCGCAAAGCCGGACCAACCGGTTAGGAGCATCAAAACCAGGGCCAGAGCGGCAAAGGCGCGGTGGATGTCGATGATCGTTCTGTCGAAGACCGGCACAAAGCCGGCGGAGTCCAAGCCCCCGAACAAGTATTTTAAGGACAGAAGATAGATCGCAGCGCAGAGATTAAAGAGGATGCCGATCGTATTAAAAATTCTGTGAAGACGATTGTTCCGAAAGCGGAACCAGAATCCGACATAGAAAGCGAGAATGGAAATCGTCATCCCTAGATTTACGAGGAAAAGAGGCATGCAATACAAATCCCCCGTTCTAGTGCCAGGAGAAAATCCTTTTTAATCGGTTGACCCCGGAAATCCGCTCGAAATACTGGTTACGAGTCCAAACGCTGCCTTAGCTCAATTGGTAGAGCAGCTGACTTGTAATCAGCAGGTTGGGGGTTCGATTCCTCTAGGCAGCTGATCGGGCGGATTCACCTTTTCCAAAAATCTCGGGTAGGTACTCAAGCGGTCAACGAGGGCAGACTGTAAATCTGCTGGCCAAGCCTTCGAAGGTTCGAATCCTTCCCTGCCCAATAATATTTCCCTTAATAAAACAAAGTAAGAAGGATTCGAATAGAGTCTTACGTCCGCGACCCTTAGGAAGCGGTGCGAGACACGATGTCGAGTAAGTAAGACGGCGAGCCTACGCGAGCGAGGCAGGAGTGCCGAGCGACGGGGAGGCGAATCCTTCCCTGCCCAATTTATTTCCCCACCGAGTACGGAAGCCTGGGTTCCTGTTGTAGGGAGAAATTTCCTAGAAATTTAGCGAACTCCACAAGACTTCCTTTCCTATATTCGAAACTTCGCAGCGCAAGAGCCGGATTAATGAGACGAACCAGCATCTCTTTCCAAACCTGAGAATTCGCATATACGAGTATATTCGGATTCTCAGAAATACGCTCTTCGATTTCGGCCACACCTCTCCGCAAGTGGACGGTAAACTCCTCGCCGGTATCCGTAAATTTGATCGAAACTTTTCCTTGTAAATCGGCGCTCTTGACCGGATCCAAACGAGCGGATAAATTCGAGAAGAATACGGAAAGAGGATAACGTTTCAATAATATTGCACTGGGTTTTATCCGTAGCCTCGCCACGAAATCGTCGTGAATTTCAAGCGCTTCCGTCAGGTAATAATGACGCGCGTTCGCGTTTTCGGCTCCTTCTCCCAAGGATCGTAAGGATCGAATCCTGATCTCTTTCCCGTTCCGATTTTCCGGATCGATTCGCAGAATATATCCGCTTAATTGAAGCGCGGCTTGGTATTCGCCTTTTTCCAGTTTTTCCCTCGCAATCAAGACCAAGCGATCCTTTCCCCCGGCGAGTTCCGAAAAAAGTTCCGCCTGTTCCTTTCTCGTCAAGGGCTCCAGTTCGGAAGAATCCCCGGAAAACCAACCTAGATTTCCGACAAACATGGATCTCACCGACCAGGAAACTTTTCCATACACCTCTTGTAGATAGGGGGAAGATGCCAGGTGTTTAGGCAACTTTACGAATTCCACAAGATCGTCGGGATGCAGACCTAGGTTGATCCCGCGCAAAGATTGGTCGTGAACGTACTGGATCGCGTCCCGATAATCCGTTAGAATTCCGTAAATCTCCTTGGCTCCCCGTATGGGTCTACCGTGACTAGGAACCACAAATTCGGGTTTAAGCGATCTCGCTAGATCGATGGACCGATACCAATTTTTTAAACTTCGAAACCAGGTTCCGCGGATCGTATATAAGCTCGGAAAGGATTTGTAAAAATTATCCCCGGTCAAAAGTGCTTTTTGTTCCGGGAGCCATACGTAGATCTGGTCGTCGGTTTCTCCGGGAGCGTGAATCAATTCCATTTCGATTCCCGCTGCCTTTACGGAAAGTCTATTCTCGAACGTTTTCGTAGGAGGAAGGTAATCTATTTTTGTGGAGGCGGTATAACCTTGGGAAGGGCCGATCCCTACGTTTTCCACTTCCTCTTTACGTAAATAATTTCCGAACATACGGGCGCTTCTGCTTCCCACTACGATCGCAGTTTCGCTCGCGAATCTTTCCACATTCGCTTGCAAGTCCTTATGTGCATATATTATAGGCGAGGATCCTGCCGCAAAAACGGAGGAACCGAAAATATGGTCCGGATGACCGTGAGTATAGATGATAGCTTTGACGGGCAAGTTAGATATCTTACGGAATTCTTTAAAAACCTCCTCCGCGGATTCGAGGTCTTCCATCGTATCCACTACGATGACACCGTCCTTTCCCATTATAAATATCGAATTCGCGATCCCGTATCCTACCGCGGAATAGACACCGGGAGAGACTTGGTGGATTCTTTTTTCGAATTCCCGGTCGACTTCCTTCCGCGCGCCGACGATTTCTCTCTTTGATTCCTCCGAAGTACGACAGTCGGAGACGTATAGCATTTGGGAAAATAAAAGGCAGAAAGCGAGAAACCTGTATGTGAGCACGAACACCTCCTTTGCTTTTCGCACATCCGCGAAGTCGGTCCTCTAATCTATCCCTTTTCCCATAGGACGTTCGAAGGCTTTATGGAAACATTATAATATTCTTTCCCTTTTCTGATTTCGATGTAAGTCCTATTCAAGACTTTCCTAAAAACGACAAAATCCAGATTCCAAGGCCCCAAAACGCCGATCGGTCCGAACACGGGTGGGGAATCGGCCGCAGCCAAGGACGGATCGATTCCTTGGGGTGGCGGAATTTCCTTCCACATCCATTTTGCGTTTACGGGCAGATAAGACGAATCCGCAAAAGCATAACTGGCATCGTCTTCCTCCTCGTTGACTGCGGACAGGATCTGTTCCAAAGTACCGGGAAGAGTCTCCTTACAGAACTGGGGCTGGATATTCGGAGAACCGAAAAAGGGTCTCCGAATCACTTTACAGATATATTTCGTTTTTTCGGGTAAGACCAAATTCGCGTCTCGATCCCGCACGTCCCAAAAAGGAAATCGAGTCTTATCCTCCGGAGGAAACAGTTTTGCCAGAATCCCGGCGGATTCGGTTTCTTCCTCTGCCCCGTCGTCGTCTTTATCCGGATTTCCCGCACTCGTTCTGGATAAAAAATTTTCCGCGGCTTCCCTTCCTCCACCTTGGGCTACGAAGGAAAATACCGGATCCGGGTTTTCACGCATTAGGATTCGTAAGGCGGGAAGGTACGGCATCGCCCAATCCCAATCGTTCGTTTGACAAAGTTTGCGGAAAAGAACTTCCGTCTCTTCGTCTCCGTTGTATGTTTCCGAAGGAAAAGAACATGCCTCTTTCCTTCTATCCATCAGCAAAAGATTCTTAGCGGCTTCGAAGCGTCCTCTCTTGGCGTTGGAATACGTGGAACTCATTAGAAAATAACGCGCGCTAGCTTCGAAACGACCCCTATTCCGGAGAAACTTCGCATATAAGTAGAGGATATCCGACTTGGAATCCGCACTCAGTGATTTGGATTTTCCCGCCAAAAAAATCCTCCGATAAGGAGTTCCCCGTCCGGACTGTAGAGCGGATCCCACCCAGAGAGGCAGAGCGACATCCTTGGACAAAAGTTCCTTTTCCGTCAAATAGGCGAAGATATGATCCCAGCCCTCGTAGTCCTTCGTTTTCATCTTTACCGAATAACAGAGCCGAATTAAAGCCAGATTTTCCTTTTTGGATAGCGAACGATACGGTTCGGAAATCTCGGGTGAAGCCGCTTCCGAAGAAACGGTGGAATCCGTCTTGGTTTCCGGCACGGAAAATGCCGAAGTGCTCTTGGAGCAGGCCTGCGTAACCGCAATAAGCGAATACGGACTGATTCCCAATCCCTGGGATAGGTTCTTTACGAACGAGGACCATTCCCCTTTTTTGTTCTTGGTCGTCCCGGCCCGGATCTGGTACTGCAAAGCGGGAACGTATTTGTTGAATTTTTCGTAGAGAAAATAGAGTCTCGTGGCTGCCGTTCTTCTAACATCGGAACTCGACCCCGTTCGGGAGACCTCCTCATACAGAGGTATCGCAAAAACGGGAGATTGCTTCTCCAAAGAATAAGCGTCCTCATAGTTTACGGCCGAAAGAAAAGTCGGAACGGATACGGAGAAAAATATCATAAAAATAGTATATTTAGAAAATCTAAAATACATTTTTCAGGATCTCCTTCTTGGCGTCGGCCTTATGAGTCAAGGGGCAGATTTCCGTAGGCACATGGGACGGATGAAACAATTCTCCCGTTTTTTTAGGACAATCGGGACCCGGCAATTTTCCCGACTCAGCGCAAATCGACAAGGAAACCGCCCTTTGGGAAAAGGAATACCTTCTTCTTTCGTCCCGGTCCGCCGATTCGGCGGTATCGAATACCTTCGCGATCGTTCCCCAGAGAGGCGCGGCTACCGTTCCGCCTAATGCGGAAGAGCCCATGCCGTAAATAGGAGAGTCGTAACCGATCCAAACGGCCATGGAAAGTCCCGGACGTATTCCGACGAACCAAGCATCGCGGTATTCGTTCGTGGTTCCGGTTTTGCCGGCGACTTCTCCCCTATATCCCGTGTTTCGAACTCCGGCATGATTCGCGCTTCCGTGCAATAGATCCACCATGATCTCCGCTGTAGGAGGCGAAATCGCCTTGCGTTCTTTCGGCCAACGAAGGTTGAATTCGTCCTGTTCTTTTCTTTGATAAACGACATTACCGGAACGATCGGTGATTTTTTCGATGAGGTGCGGTCGGACGATGTTTCCGTCGTTCGCAAAGGAGGAATATGCCGAGGCCATTTCCAACGGAGAAAGTTCGAGGGAACCCAAAGCCAGGGATAAGTCCCTTCTAAATCGGTTTTTCAGCACCTTCTCTTCCGGGAAAAAGAATCTTCCGAATGTTTCCGAAATTTCGGAAAGACCCAATTTTTCGGCGATCTGTACGGCGGCCGTATTTTTCGATTTCGCTAAGGCAACACGCACGGAAATATCTCCGTCGTATTGGCTGCCGATATTTTCCGGCATCCAGTTGGATGTCGCATTCCGGTAGATCAGAGGCGCATCCAAAATATGGGTCGCAGGCGTCACGAATCCTTTATCGATCGCTTCCGCATACAATACGGGTTTTATCGTCGAACCTGTCTGACGGACCATGCCTGTCGCCCTAGGAAACTGGTTGTCCGACTTGAACTCCGTTCCCCCGTGCAACAGAAGCACGTCTCCCGTTTGCGGATCTACCGCGACCACCGCGGCCTGCAATCCGCTATCTCCACCGGCACGGAACCGATCCGTGTCCAAAAACAATTCGAGAGCGGGAGAAAGATCCGCCACGAGATTTCGAAACGGAGCGGCTTCACCATCCTTCCCTTGGACGGTCAATCTTTGCTTTCTCACCGCACCGGAGCGAACAAGAGAATCCACATGAGACTTTACGATTCTCTGTAATTCGGTTTGTACGGGTTGGGAGATGGTCGTGTGAACGGAAAAACCTCCCGTTTCATAAATGTTCGCATCCGGGTATAAACCTTGTAGAAATTTACGTACATGCTCCGTGACATAGGGAGAATCGTCCTTTCGATTTCCGTAAACCGTTTCTCCGGGAGAACGAGTGTGGAAGGAAACGTATAGTTCCCGCATGATCGGACGAAGATCCTCTCTCAAAGCGCCGTCGTTTTCCAAGGATTTCAAAATCGCTTCCACCCTGCCTAAGGACAAATCCGGATTCTTCAAAGGAGAATACCGGTTCGGCGCGGAGGCCAACGAGGCGAGAACGATCATTTCGGAGAGACTCAAATCCTTCGGTTTCTTACCGAAATAGAATTGCGAAGCGCTATCGAAGCCGAAGGCCCCGTGTCCCAGATATACGTTGTTCATATAATGCAAAAGGATTCTCTGTTTGTCCAATTGCGATTCGAGAGCGTATGCGAGCTGTGCTTCCTTTAATTTTCTTCCCAAACTCTTTTCGCGATCGTTCAATAAGATCCGTGAGAGCTGCTGGGTGATGGTGGACGCGCCCTGCTTGAATCTAAGACTCGTCAAGTTTACGAAAAACGCTCGAAGGACGGAGGAATAATGTATTCCGCCGTGGGAGTAAAAATTGCGATCCTCCACCAGCAGTACCATCCGCTTTAGGTTTTCCGGATAAGCATCCCATTCCAGATTGCTGGTCTTCTTGCCGAAAATTTCGGACACTTTCTTTCCGTCCCGGTCGTAGATCACCGTCGGCTGGTGGATATAAAATACGCTCAAGAGCCCTTCCACTTCCGATTCCCTCTGGACGACCCCTATCCAAAAGAATATTAGAAAAGCAAGAAATACCGGAACCGGAAAAGCTAAAAGCCAGAAATTCGCGCGAAAGCGGGGGAGCCGGAATTTTCTTCCCCGATCAAAAAGTCTTTCCGCCAAAGTTCGGACAGGATGTCCGCTCCCGGGAGCTTCCCCTTCCCGCATTCTGATTTTTTGGAACCAGGGTCGATCTCCTCGTAAATCGGACTTTGGGGATTTCCAGGAATCGATTTTCTTACGGAATTTATCCGCAAGGGAAAGCTGGTCCTTCTCTCTTATCGTATCCGCATCGGTTGCAGTCTTCTTAACGATAAAAGGTTCCGGATTCGGTTCACGAACGGAGGGTTGGCGCTCGGGAGAAATATCGGATTCGGGTCTTACCGTCGGATTTTCGGAGACCGACTTGCGAGCCAAACGGACCAAGGACTTGTGCCCGCATCGATAACAGGTCAGCCGAAAAACCATCTCGGTAGGAACGCTTTCCGGTAGACGGGATAACGTACCGCAAGCGGGGCACTCGAATTTAGATTCGAAAAGAGTACGAATTCCTGTCTCCAGCATCAGTAGTACTTTCGGAGAAAATGCGTCCGCCTACAAGCACGAAATTCGGGGCTCGGACTAGGGAACAACCTTTCGCGGAGTCAACACAAGGACTTCAGCCTGTAGAAAGTCCTCCTCCCCGGGTCCGAAGCTTTGGTTTACGGGAAAAACGCTGATTACCAATACCTTCAAGCCCATCTGTCTAAGCCGAAACGGAACACCCATCCCTTGATCGCTGTGAAACCTGCCGTTAATATGAAATATTTTTCTTCCCGTAGCATAAAAGGCATCCGCGATCGCGTCCGCCATACTTGCGTCCCATAGATACTGGGCATCCATAAAGTTGCCTAGATTTGCGGTAGAACCGTGATGTCCCAAAACGGCTTTCAATTTGGACTCGTACTGTTCCTGTCGATGGAGTCCGATCAGATATCTAGGAGGTAAAAAAGGACTACGCAATCGAAGCAAAGAAGAAAGTCCTTTTTGCGAAACCAGATTCGCGTATCTCCTCGGCACATTGGATGCGATCACAGGCAATTTCTTGCTCTTGGCATATTCCACCAAAGGGTGGTAGTCCGACAGATAATTCGACCAAAATACGGTTCCGTTCAGATACCCTTTTTCCGTCAGCTCCCCTCTTAGAAATTCGTTCAATATTCTCTGCTGGTCCCGTTCCAACATTTCGAGAGAAAGCGCGAAAGGAAATTTTTCGGATAGCCTCTTTAAGGTTTCCAACTGCCAAACATGGCCGACCGTATCGTCGTGCTCTTCCCCGATCAACACCGCATCCGCATCGCGCACTTTGGACTCCAGGATTTCCTGAGAAATCTCCTTTTGGGAAACCGAATCGAAGATCCGAATCCGGGAAGTTTCGTTTGGTTGAGCGCCTAAGGCGAGCGGAAGAAAAAAAAGAACCGAAGCTTTGCGAAATGACATACCGAAAACCAAAGATCTGATTCGGAAAGGATCCTCCGTTCGTACGCGTTTTTGCAATGAAATCTCCGATCCAAATCGTAAAAAATCCAGAGGAAGGAATCGTCCTATTGCGAACGGGATCTATCTCGGATTCAAAGGGTTGCTCCATTGTTGGGAATAGTAACTCTCCGCCTGAAGAGGGCTAGGTGAACGGGTAAAATCCATTTTTTTCACCTGGGATCCGTCTGGATAACTCCCCATGGAGAAACTCCCGCTGCCGGTTCCTAATGCAGTCGCAGAACCTGCTCCGTTAAACGCATAATCCGTGAGGGCGTCCAGTTGCCTCCATACGCCGTAAAAGTCCAGACCATTCAACGCTCCGATGCCGATGATGGTGTCTTTGATCGGAACGTAATGGTCCGCTTTTAAGGTGTATCCCCCGAACGAATCGGTATAGATGATCTGGTAAGACCGTTCCGTGGATGGTATGGAAGTAACGTTATTAAAAATATCGATCGCCATACGATGATCGTTAGTGTCGTCTTCCTGATGGACCTGGACGATCAATTTAGTCGCCGTGGTAAAGTCCGCGAGATTCGAATTCGTGGTATTAAACGAATACCACGGAGCGGCGAGATACATGAAAGACCCGGAACTTCCCCAAGATTGTTCGAAAAGACCTTTATGAGCCATATAAGGAGTAGCTCCTCCTCCGTACGAATGTCCCATGAATCCTACTTTTTTCGTATCGATCCGGTTCGGGTACGTATTCACCGCGTATGTCAGTCCCGCCCACATAATGTCGTAATTCTGTTGAGGCGGTCTATTGTCGGAAAAGTAAATGGGGAATACCACGACATACCCTTTAGAAACGTAAAAGTCGATCAAGGGGTAATACGGCTCCGCGGAAGGGGAGCTGAATCCGTGAAATAGAAACAAGACGGGAGCGGGATTGGTCTGATCGGAAGGATAGTAAACGCAGACCCTTCGATCCGCGATCGGGTTCTGCAATGCACTTACCGAAACCTGGCGGGACCCTCTAGCTCCGTATCCTGCGGAAATTACCGGGACGGGCCCCTGCGGATTGATTCCGGTAATCGCGCAATTATTGATCAAATACGGATAAGAAAGGACCAAAAGAACGTCCTGTAATAATTCCGTATTACTCAGTTTATCGTCCTTTTTCACGCAGTGTAAAAAGAGAACTCCCACGAAAAGGGAGCATAAAAACCTAAGGGCCATATGCTCACCTTTCGTAGCGTTAACGCAAAATCTATCCTAAATTTTCCCCGATCATTGCACTTGGAATTCCCGGGAAATTCCCGTAAATTTTTGGTACGTCCAAAATATTCCCCAAAACTGCTTTGCAAGTCCGTTATAAACGATCCTGTACGTGCCCGGTACGGCGTTTCGAATCAACCATGTAATCGTAACCTCCGAAGTGGGAGATAAATCGCCGCCGGTTCTGAGCCAATCCAAAGAAGTGTAGGGATCTCCGTCGTCCGCGATTCTGGTCCATTGACCCGAAGGATCCTTTTGCTGGACTTCCAAATACGTGTATTTATCCGGATCGTAATAGGAGCCGAGAGTCCCGTCCAATTTCTTATCCTGCACCACACGAGGATGAGCACCTTGAAAACGGACGGAAACCTTATCCTTAGCTCTATTATAATTCGCTAAAGCATCCGTAAGCACGGATCCGAAATTGCCTCCGTCGTTCACGACTCCGTTTTGAGATAGCCAGGTTTGGATAAACTGCTGGTTGGAAAGATCGGGCGGGTTGGGTCCCGGATCTCCCGTGCTTCCCGAAACCAGATTTTTAGTGATCCTATCGAACTCCTGTTGGAGAGCCGCGGAGGCCCAAGGTCCGTAGACCGTAAAGCCTCCCTCGAAATGCTGAGCGGAATACTCTTCGCGAGTGACGAGATATTGCGCATATGTATTGGCCATACTGGCGACCAGAACAGTGGAGACGCCCACGGAAGCCAAGGTCGCGCTCACTCGATCCCTCAATCTTCTACCCACCATAGTGCTCAACTCGAAGGGAGCGGCCAGGATTCCTACGCCGCCTATGGCGACCACTTGCAAAGGTAAAACTACCGGAACAAAGGGCACTTGCGGATTCGGAAACCAAAATCGATCCACTTCTCCTACAGGGAGAAGAGTGAATTTCTCCTGATCACAATCCTGGTATTGGTTCGTTCCGAGTACGGTCTGCGCCAACGGCCAAAGAACTCCCAGAAAAGCCGCCGTTCCGCTAAGATTCGTTAAGTTGTAATTTTGTCGGACCCATTGCCCGTTCTGAAAAACGTAATTGTTACGTATATCTCCCTGTTTTGCAAAAGCCACAGGGGCCCCTTCCACATCCCCCGCCAAAAATCCTCCACCGATAGTCGCGACGCAAGTGGTCGCGTTCGCGGTTTGATCCCAGGGCATGGAGTATTGGCCGATATAGGCGGAATTTACGGGAATTTTATTATTCCATAAAACATGGGAATGTCTATATATTATATTTCCGGAAAGCGTCGTACCTCCTGCACCGTACAATTCCAACGCCTTATCCGCCTGCAAGCGACCGTGGACGATGGGATTTTCCATCGTGTCGAGAGTAGGATCCAAATCGTTGGGGCGAAGAAAGGGTTTCGTTATATCGGTAGGATCCGGAGTATTCGGACTGATGTCGCCTACGGTTCCTTGGGCGAATGCCGCGACGAAATTTCCCCCTTTTAAGCGTTCTATTTCGTATGCTGCAAAACCTTTATTATCGCCATGCACTCTGGAGTTCGTGATGCCGAGAGAAGTACCGTGTACACCGAACCAATTCAATAACCCGATTTCGGAACCGTCCAAACCGTCGAATCGGAGCAAAGTCATGGTATCGTCCACATTTTTGGAGAAATTAGCTTTGTCCAAGTTCCAATTGTACGCTCCCGAAGAACGATTCGCGATCGTATTGGCCAGAGTTCCGGCAGAAACCCTGATCTTTGCGGGCTTTTCGTTATTATAAGCGTTCTTAATCGATTCCGTGATGCCGTTTACTACGATAGCGTAATGCACCTTATCGAAACCCATCACACCGTTAAACGCATTAAATAACGTATACCAGGAAATATTCGAGGGAGCAGAATGATCGTGAGTAGCCGCAATCAGCACGTTCTCCGTCTTAAACACGGATCCGTATCCGTCCGCCTGAAGCTTTTTGATCACTCCGATTTTGACGCTTTGGTACATGTGAAGCATATCAGCCGTGACGATCGCCACCCTATCTCCGCCGGCTTTTTCGATCACGAAAGCCCTAGAGTAAAGACGCATTGCCAAACCGTGCATTTCCGAACCCGGGTTATTGTAACCGGTGCTCGATTGGACGAAAGGTCCGGTGATATCGGATTTTGCGGCTCCTACTAGAAAAATATCCGGGGCATACGTTGCGGAAGTTAAAGCCATTCTTTGGTTAGACGCCGATGTCGAATCCAACTTTGGGGACCCTCCTATGGCGGAAAGGACGGAAGCCTGTTCGCTTTTACCTTTGTCGTTACACCCTGCAAAAAGAGCGAGAGTGGAAAGAAGTATCGTTATCAGTTCAAATTTATTTTTTCTCATGACATCCCTCGGAAACGGAACCGGGCTTATTCGATTTTTGATTCCTAGTCAATTGTTTTTCGAAAAAAGCCCGTAAAAGAGATTTTATAGAGAATTATCCACGCATGGATTTCCGTTTCTCGGTTTCATTTGATTCCAAACCGATTCTCGATAGATAATATAATTAGAATGTAAGAAGGAAATGTGTAAAATAAGAGAACCGTACGGATCCTCTTCTCAAGAAGAAGCTTCTTACATTCTCTTATCGCATACCTTGTTCCAATTTTTTCTCAGAGTCTTTGCCAACTCCAGGGAAAGTTCTTCCAAATCCTTTCGGAGACTTTCTTCTCTCGATTTTTTCTGCCACCGGATTACGTTTTCCGAAGTTTTATAAACGTTTTTAGCGCCGTGGATCGCATCTACCCTGAGCTCCACTGTAACGGTCGAAACGTATCTCGCATATACATAAGGCGCCGTCAAGAAACGAAGAGCTCTTACTACCAGAACCTCCGCGCCCAAGGCCGGATTGGAAAAAATGCCCGCCACACCTAAGCCGAGCAGAACACTCCCTCCTATTCCCGCGTACAAGGATGAAGGCCGGACTCTTCCAAAGTCCTTAATGCGAAATGTTAATACCAAATCGGAAGATTCGTCTCCGAAGAGGATTCCTTCCTTTTTCGCTTGTTCTACAAAGGAAGCTTCGAAGTAACTTTCATATTCGTAAAGAGAGGAACGAATTAGAGCTTCGGAACCTACGGGATCTTCGCCTTCCGGGATCGTCTTTATCAGAGATAGCCGGTCTATTTCGATCGTGATTTTCGGCCGATTCAGGGAAGTCGTACAGAGCGGCTTATTCGGAAGTGATTCTCTTGCGGCGGCGCAGCCGAATAACGAAAGGGAGACGATGGAAACCAAAGACCTCATTTTTCCGAACATTTAGAAAGAATCCCGGTCGTGCGCTTGGCTGGCAAAATCGATTTGCCGGACTTACCATTCAAAATCGCGAATTGTAATGCCAAAGTGCGGTACGTTTGGATCGATTTTAGGATAAAGGCAACCGGACTCTTTGTAGAATCCGGGTACAAAACCGCTGGGATAGGGTCCCCGCCCTACTCTGGGTGGGGGCCGGTGTGGTGGTACCCCGGATACGCCCGCGGGGCGCAGCCCAGTGTATCTCGGTAACCCACCGTCCCGCGGCATAGCGCCAGATATCGGATTCTTTTCATTTCTGGAACCCTTTTTTTGCGATGAAATTCTGTAGGAACTCCTACAAGGTTTCCGGTTCGAGAAGGCAAAAACCGGGGGACTTCCTCCCCGGGCCCAGGTATGCGAGTTCAAGCTTCGAATCTTTCTACCACCATAGACGCCGCGATTCCGCCGTGGGCGCAAGCAGTCAAAAGCACCTTCTTCGCTTTTTCATCCTCCGCAAAATCCATGAGAGCATTGATCATTAAACGAACTCCTGTGGCTCCGAACGGGTGTCCGATCGCGACGGAACCTCCGTTAGGATTGATTTTTTTCTCGTCGAAACTCTTTTCCCAATCCCAGCCGGTATCGATTTTAATCTGTTCCAGCGCGCCCACTGCGGTAGCTGCATAAGCTTCATGGATTTCCACGTAATCCAGATCCTGGATCCTAAGATTCAATTCGCTTAATAAACTTTCCGTAGCGTAAGCCTGACCGAGGCCCATCAGATTCGGATGAACTCCTTTCATTTTCCAACCGGACATCACCGCTTCGATTTTCAATCCCAAGGCTTTTGCATTTTCCACAGTCGTCAAAATCAGCCCGGCCGCGCCGTCGGAACGGGGACTTGCGTTAAAAATAGAAACGGTGGGTCCGTGGGTCCTTTTTAAATCCTTCGCGTACTTCTTTTTGAAATCCTCGAATTTCATCTGAGGATTGTCGAATAACAACATCGCACGGCCCATGCGACTCGGATTTTCCACAAGACCTCTACGGAGTTCCACGGCTTCATCAACGGTATGCAACTCTCCCTCTTCGTCCTTTACCGGAATCATATAAGGGGAGTACTTACCTGCTTCCGAAGCTTCGAGCGCCCTTTTAAAAGATTCGAAAGCTACCTTGTCCGTGATCTCACGCGAAAGATCGTAATTCTGCGCGAGAATCTCCGCAGTCACCTGCATCCCGTAGGAATTTTCTCCGTCGCCCAAGCCGTCTTCAAGGGTATCGCGTAGCTCCACTCCTTCAGGTAGATTATCGGGTAATAATTTCTTCAGTTTCTCTAAGGATCCCGCCTTCTTGTTTTGCCTCGCTCCTTTTACGATAAAAGGCAAATCCGTCTGGGATTCTTCGCCGATCACCAAGAACAATTCCCCTTCTCCCAAAACGATTCTACGAGCCGCCTCGGCTATCGCTTCCAAACCGGATACGCAATTATTCGATACCGTAATCGAAGGGACCTCATCCCTCAATCCGATCAGATTCGCGATCACTCGGGCCGCATTTGGAGCGCTCGGAAAGCCTTCACCGACCACAATACCGTCGAATTGTTCCTTCTTCAGACCGCTCTTCGCTACGATATCCTCTGCAACGATGCGCCCTAAGTGGTGCGCAGGATATTGCCCCAGAGCCTTCGCAATCTGAGCAAAGGGAGTTCTTCTCGAAGTGCAAATCGCCAACTTTCTTTCGAGCTTCATAACCGTCCTCCGGATGCTGCACGGCCTTTTTTACCGATCGACAGCATGTCTTTCACTAGGTTAGACGTAAGCTGTGGATTTTTTCCATAAAAAACAGAACGATCGTTCTTATTTATTATATCTAAATCGACAGTATTATTTAATTTTTATAGGGAGGAAAATATTCGGTAAAAACCGCCAAAAACAAAAAACCCCGGGTTTCCCCGGGGCGATACAGTTTCAAAGTTTAAGGATGAATCAACCTTCGTATCTTTCGATGAGCATGGAACCCGCGATCCCGCCGTGGGCACAGGCGGTGATCAGCACTTTCTTAGCGGACTTGTCTTCTTTCAAATCCATGATCGCATTTGCTATGAGTCGGATTCCGGTCGCTCCGAACGGGTGTCCGATTGCGATGGATCCTCCGTTAGGATTGATTTTTTTCTCGTCGAAACTCTTTTCCCAATCCCAACCGGTATCGATTTTAATCTGTTCCAGAGCTCCGACAGCGGTAGCGGCGAACGCTTCGTGGATTTCCACATAGTCGATATCCTGGATTTTCAGACCGGCATCCTGCAACAGTCCTTCCGTCGCATATGCTTGTCCGATTCCCATATTATTAGGATGAACCCCTTTCATTTTCCAACCGGAAACGACAGCCTCGATCTGGAGTCCGAGAGCTTTCGCTTTTTCTACGGTCGTAACGATCACACCTGCCGCACCGTCGGAACGCGGGCTAGCATTAAAGATGGAAACCGTAGGTCCGTGGCTCTTTTTTAGATCCTTGGAATACTTGGTTTTGAACTCGTCGAATTTCATCTGGGGATTGTCGAATAACAACATCGCACGTCCCATACGGCTCGGATTTTCCACCAAACCCTCGCGCAGGGATACGGCTTCGTCGATTGCGAGTTCGGATCCGTCTTCGTCTTTCACGGGAATGATATAAGGAGCGTATTTTCCTGCTTTAGAAGCTTCTAATGCACGTTTAAAGGATTCGAACGCCAATTTATCGCAGATTTCGCGGGACAGATTGTAATTTTGGGCAACGATCTCGGCCGTGACCTGCATTCCGTAGGAAGTTTCTCCGTCACCCAACCCGTCTTCGAGGGTATCGCGTAACTCGACTCCCTCAGGCAAATTGTCCGGTAATAATTTCTTCAGTTTGTCCAAGGATCCTGCTTTCTTGTTCAGACGGGCGTTCTTAACGATAAAAGGCATGGAGGTCTGGGACTCTTCTCCTATCGCCAAAAAAACTTCCCCCTCACCTAAAACGATTCTACGGGCGGCTTCCGCCACGGCTTCCATTCCGGATACGCAGTTGTTGGCGACGGTAATGCAAGGAATTTCATCCTTAAGTCCGATCAGATTCGCGATCACGCGAGCGGAATTCGGAGCATTGGAAAATCCTTCTCCGACTACGACCCCGTCCACTTGTTCCTTTTTGAGTCCGCTTTTAGCAAGAATATCTTCCGCTACAAGACGACCTAGGTGGTGGCCGGGATAAGGTCCCAAAGCCTTCGCGATTTGTGCGAAGGGAGTTCTACGCGGCGTGCAGAGCGCCAATTTCTTTTCGAGTTTCATAGTCTTTCTCCAGACGTTAGTCTTTCTTTCCTTTCTAAATACATAATAAATGTCACCCGACCTCCTCGGAATCCGGAAACTCCGTCACTCTCGCAGCGCTGGAAATCAATCGTTCCGGCGTTCTTTTCGGTCTCGATTTGCTCACCGACACGACCAGGAGATTGTCCAAGGATTCCGCAAGAACTTCTCCGGTAACGGAATCGGTGATTTCCTGCCTCATGTGTCCCCAAATCTTTTCGAAATTACGGATCCAAGTCCGTACTCTCGCCTTCCTTCCGGCTACTAAAGGGCGATGATATCGAATCTTCCCACCCATATAAAAAAGCGTAGTGTCCAAAGCCACAAGGTCTTCCAACGAAAGTCCGGAATCGGCGGTAAAATGCCATCTGCCTTCCTCTAATATTCTCCAATAATGGGAAGGGTTGTAATCTCCGAACGGATTTCTTTCGCAATAAAAAAGGTCTCTTTCCGTAGCGGCCCGTTCACACGTCCCGGAAAAGGGAAGCACCGACTCAAAGGAAGAGACCAAAGATTCAGCACTTTCCTCCGAAGCCAGCAAGTTGGTAGGGACCCCGTCTTTTTCCGTCTGAACCAACGTTCGAATTTCGGCAGCAGTCTTTCCATCAGACCCCAATACCTCTTGGTGAAAGAGGAGTTTTCCGTCAGTTCCGGGTCGCACTTCCGTACGAACCGACAAAACGGTGTTCTCCATCTGCTGTGCCAAAAACCGGATATCGGAGGCGAGAGCAGTCATTCTTACGGATTCGTCTATCATCCGCTTCCAACCGTAACCCGCATCTTCCAAAACCCTATAGCGATCCCCCAAGCAGGCGTCTTCATAAGTCCTGCTTGTCGCATGTCTCTGGGTATCGAGATCGGAAAATCTTGTGCTGATCGTATGAATCACGGTTCTTTGCATGGGAAAAATTTCCTGACCCTAGGTTAGACCCCGGCAAAATCGGGGCAACAAAAAATACAGAACGTTCGTTCTGGTTTTTTAACGGGTAAACCCA
This sequence comes from Leptospira fluminis, assembly GCF_004771275.1. Lineage (GTDB taxonomy): Bacteria > Spirochaetota > Leptospiria > Leptospirales > Leptospiraceae > Leptospira_B > Leptospira_B fluminis. The sequence goes on from NZ_RQEV01000003.1 coordinate 71,867, forward strand.
AATTCTATTGACGAGAAGGGGATTTTGGTGAAATAATGAAATTATTAAAGAATCGGCCGATGACTGCGCAGAGAAAAAAGCGAGATTCCGGGGCTAGCGTTCGGGAAAGGATCCTGGACACTGCCACAGAACTTTTTTATACACAAGGATTCTCCAATACGGGAATGAGACAGATTATCCAGGAATCCGGCTCGGTCGCGGCTAGTTTGTACGATCATTTCCCTTCCAAAAAGGAATTGGGAATCGCCTACCTCGCTCGGCAGGAAGAAAAAACCTTGTCCGACCTCTCCGCCTTAATGGAACGGTACCCCGAGGTCCAAGAATTCCTACGTGCCTGGGTAATCCTGAAAGAAAGACAAATTCGCCATTCGGAATTTCACGGGGACCCTTTTGCGGGATTTGCGAACCAAGTCATGGATTCCGACCCGGAATATACGGAATTTCTAAAGGGAATCGCCGACAAGTGGATTCGGATGATACGGGAATACCTCAGTCGAGCGGTGGCGTCGGGTCAATTGTCGCGAAACATGGATATCCACTACGTTGCAAGACGGGTTCTCATGGCCTACCATGGTTCCATTACCCTCTGGCGAATGACCAAAGATCTTCGCTATATTCGGGAAATGGAAGATTCTCTCCGGGAAATTTTCGAAGAGTATACGTTTTAATCGTTCGCAGGAAGCGGAATGCCCTGACGTCGGGACGACGCCTTGTCTTATTTTCTCGCCCCTGATTTCTTTTTCGGAGTTTTGGCCTTTGCCTTCTTTTTACCGGCGGTCTTTTTCTTTGCTGCGGAGCTTTTTGTCGATTTTTGCGACTCGGCTTTGACCGGTTTCTGTTTCACGGACAGAGGATCCTTCTTCTCTTCTGCAGTGATCAAAGAGGAGAGGCACTCGATTCCTAACGATCCCAGATACAAATTCAAATGACCGTACTCTGGTATTTCCACGTCGTCGAAATGGCCCAGCCTCGCACTCTCGTACGGGCGAACGATAGAATCCCCTTTCGTGAAAATGGATTGAACATTATGAAATTTTGAATAAGTTTCGACTACTTCCTGAACCAGTTTGGAACCGGGAAACATTTGCCAAGTACAGGGGAAAAATGGAGCCGCATAGGCCACGTAGGTCCCGTGTAGCGGAGATCCGAGCGTAAAGATTTTTCGCACCCGATCTCTCCCTTTATAAGTCAACCCTGCCGCGATCAATCCTCCCATGGAATGACAGACAAGATAACAATCCTTAATGTCCTTTTCCAAGATGAATTCTTCCAAAAGTTTGCTTTTCTTGCGGATATCTCCGACCTGAAAACCTAAGGGAACCGCATATACGGGATGCCCTAAAGAAACGAGACGTTCCTTCATGGCTTTCCAAGTGATGTTTCTCCCCAAGAAGCCGGTTACCAAAACCACCGGACGCTTGTGGCCTTCGGTATGATCCGGAAGAGTCACAAAAATCCCGATGATATTGGAAATCAGGTAATAAAAATTAAAATAGAACTCCACAAGATGCTGAACGAGGACCGGGCGAATCGAACGGTTTTCTGGCAAATAAGTCAGGTGGTCTTTCTTCATGCAATCGGATCCGAATCGATCGGATGCTCCGATAAGAAGGTTCCGCAGGTACCCTTTTTAGGCAAGTGTTTTAGGAAAGACGCGGCACTCCGACTCGCCGCAAACTCGCGGCCCAAAGACCGGAACCGCTTTCCAAAAAACGGAGTTCGATACGTCCTGTTGGACGCCCGACCCGATCGGTTTCCGAGCCTAATCTTTTTTAAACTTCAACGATACGGAATTGATACAATAGCGCAACCCTGTCGGAGCGGGACCATCGGGAAAAACGTGGCCTAGATGTCCGCCGCAACGGGCACAATGGACTTCAGTCCGGGTCATCCCGTGACTATTGTCCGTTTCCGAAACCACGATCTTGTCGTTCGCAGGTTTGTAAAAGGAAGGCCAGCCGCTTCCGGATTCGTACTTGGTATCGGAGGAAAATAATTCCGCACCACAGGCGGCGCATAGGTACTTTCCTTTTTCCTTATTATAATAATATTCTCCGGTAAACGCCCGTTCGGTTCCCTTTTCTCTTAACACTCTGTATTGGTCCGGATTCAGGACTTTTTTCCATTCCTCTTCGGACTTTTGGACTTCGTAATTCATTTGCTTTCCCTTCTTATCTTCTTTGGGTTTTCCGTAATTCGGAGAGCATGTTCCGCTCAATATGGCAGCAAAGACGAAGAATGTGCAAAGAAGAAATAAACGTGATTTCATGGATTTTTCTCCCCGACCCTATATTCCGATAAAAATCCCGAAAGTTACGCCCTTCGATAAAAAACGGGAAAGTTCGAGGATCAAAGTATTCTCTTTCGTCATTCTCTCGTCGGTCGATAAAAAACACCTGTTCGGTAATTCGTTTGGATCCGGACAGTTAAAAATGCGTACGGCTTGACAATACCTTCGGAAAAGAGTAAATCTAAACCTTAAAGTCTAGCGGAGGAAACCCGATGATTCAAGGAAACTATTTCCAAGATAACGAAGATCTATTATTACATTTTGATACTTTGATCGAATGGGAAGAGATAGTCCGCGCCTACGAAGGAAATTTCGGAGACGCAGCCAAATATAAGGAAACCGGAAACGAAAAATACGCCTATGCCCCTTCCAGCGTTGCGGAGGCTAAGGAATATTATCGTTCCATATTGGACTCTCTCGGAGAGATCATGGGAGATTTCGTTGCTCCGCGCAGTAAGGAAATGGATCAGATAGGTCTTAAGTACGAAAACGGAAAAGTGACCTTTCCGAAAGCTCAGGAAGAATGTTATAAAACCCTAAAAGATTCCGGACTCATGCCGATTTCGATCAGCCGTAAATACGGCGGACTCGGGTTACCCGCCACCGTCCAATCGATGATGTGCGAAATCGCGGCCAGAGCCGATGCGGCCTTCTGCCTAGCTTACGGTAACATAAATATCGTGGAAATCATGGAAAGATACGCTTCCGAAGAAATGTGCCAAGAATGGCTCCCCAGAATCTCCGCCGGCGAGTTTAGCGCCGCCATGGCCTTGACGGAACCGAATTACGGTTCGGACCTTCCTAACGTTCAGACTAGAGCCGTGCAAGGTCCCGACGGAACCTGGAAAATCACAGGTGCGAAACGATTCATCACTCACGCTTGCGGTTATGTGGATTCTCCTTCCGTCATACTGACTCTCGCAAGAACGGGTTCTCCGGAAAGCGGAGCGAGAGGACTTTCCTTTTTTCTTGTGCAAGGAAAAGACGTTCATATAGCGGGAGTAGAGCATAAGATGGGACTCCACTGTTCCCCCACCTGCGAAGTGGTCTTCGAGAATTCTCCCGGAGAACTAATCGGAAAAACGGGTTACGGTTTGGTAAAATACTCTATGGGAATGATGAACGCGGCTCGATTGACGATCGCAACCCAATCCCTCGGAATCGCAACCGCGGCGTATTTCGAAGCCGACAAGTACGCGACCGAAAGGATCCAGTTCGGTAGAGCGATCCGACAAATTCCCGCTGTAAAGAGAATGTTGGACCGCATGGAACGCGAAATTCTCGCCACCCGCTGCTTGGTCTCGGAAACCGGTCGCGCGATAGAACTATACCATTGGCGCAAGGAGCGTATGCTCAAGGAAGAAGGGAAGAGCGAAAAAGAAGTCAGCCAAGACGAGTCTCTTCGTCGCTGGGAAAAACTCGCCGACCTCTTCACTCCGATGAGTAAATATTACGCTTCGGAAGGTTGCGTTTCCATTGCCTCGGACGCTCTCCAAATCCACGGAGGAAGCGGTTATACCGAGGATTACGACGTGGCAAGGATTTATCGAGATAGTCGGATCACCACGATTTACGAAGGCACTACCCAGCTACAGATCGTTGCAGCTATCGGAGGAGTGGTTTCCGGAATGGCTCCGAGCGGACATTTGCGGCAGTACATAGAATCCGAATTCGCTTCTTTTTCCGCCTCGGCAGATTTGAAAAAACTCTGGGAGGATTTGGAACAGACGGTCCAGAAATTCAAGGCGATTGGCGACGGAAACACCAAAGATTCTCTGGCTTTCGAAACCGTAGAGACCGCAACCCGACTGGTATGCGGAATCCTTCTCGAAAAGTCCCTCTCCAGATTGAACGGAGATGCTAGGAAAGAAAGAGAAGCAGCCTCTAAAGCGTATAACGTGGATTCGTTGGCCATCGCCGAAGCAAACCTTTTCAAATTGGAAAGGGCTTCCCGCCAAGCGGTCGCAGTCTAAAAAAGGGAACCTAGGGGAAGTTTTTTCGAGAAGGAAACCTTCTCCTAGGTTTAGTCCTTTTTCTTTTCGTCCGGTATTTTGGGCATTTCCCCGATCGCGACTCCTAACGCGATTCGATTCAATGCGTGTTGGTGGATCATTCGCCTATAAGTCATCTCCGCGGTGATGGTGCTCAATCGCGCCGTAATCGCCTCTATCCTGCTGTTTCTTCCGGTTCGATACCCCGCGATCTGGCTTTGCGCCGTTTCCCTCGCATATTGGTACGCCTTCTCGTAGATCTTCAGGATTCGTTCCGAATTTTGGTAGCTCTCGATCGCGGTTCGAATCTCTTGAGAAGCGGTTCTTTTCGTTTGCGAAGCAGTCAACTTGGCCTGCTTCCGCATAGATTCCGCCGTTTTCAGGTCCGCCATCTGCGAAAGAGGAGTCAATGGAACCGTAATGGCCAACTGCGCGGTGATGTCTTTCGGAGTGGTTTGGCCATGGACGGGAAAGGAGAAGTAGTTGTTCAAGGCGACACTAGGGATAAATCCCGCCCATGCCTTATCCTTGTTTGCATCCGCTACTTGGATACTCTTATCCGTAGCTCGAACGTCGTACCTTTTTGCGACGAATTCCCGGGGATCTCCGGTATCCGGTGGAGAAAAATTCGTAGTAAAAGCGGCCACCTTCACCCCCGCAGTCGAACCTACCATGGTTCCTAACGTGATTCTCACCTGTTCCAACTGGAATTTCGCGTCCGCAAGAACTGCCTCCGCATTGGACAGGGCCGTTTCCGAATTCAATAGCTCGGATCTCATGATCCTTCCTAAGGAATACAATCTCCTTCTTTCATCCAGAGCTTCCCGGTTCAAATCGTACGATTCCTGGGAATATTTCGTATTTTCTTCCAACTGTAAAAAGTTGAAGTATCCTTGCGCGAGCTCGAGGTACATCCTTCCCGCTTCGAATTTCGCCTCCATCCTCCTTTGTTCGATTAGGTTCTTGGCGGATCGATAATCCTGATAAGAGGCAATCCCTGCGGAGAGAGGGATACTCAAAAGCAAACGGGAACCGGCACCGACAGTAGGGGGAAGAGCACTGCTCGAACCGTTCGGCAATAAGGAGGAATAGTTTCCGTTATTGATCGCGTTGTACGTCTGAAGGTTCTGGTAACTTTGGTCGACTCTGTGGCCGGGTACCGCATAAAATTTATTGAATACGTAGGAAAGCGTTGGCAAGAATCCCGCAAACGCCTTGTCCTTTTGAGCGCCGGCTTGCTCCGTAGATTCGTTTTTAAGCGCGATTCTTTCAGTTCTTTCCACTGCGAGCACGTAGAGGTCGTCCAATGTCAGCGCTTCCTTAGAAGAGACTCGCTCCACATCCTGCGTCGTTACTCCAGTAACTTCCTTTAACGTTTCCTCGACGACTCCGTCGTTCACCTTTACTTCCGGAGTGGAAGAGCAAGAAAGCGCCAAAAACGCGATCGACAAAACGAGTAGATATTCGGATCCTGATGTATTTTTATCTGCGGGCAAGATGATCATTCGATTCCTTTTCCATAAGCATGTAGGCCGCAGGAACCACGATAAAGGTGATGAGCGTGGAAAGAATCAATCCCCCCAAAATCGTGATCGCCATAGGTACGCGAGTTTCCGCACCCGGACCCAAGGCCAAAGCGGGAGGAATCGCCGCCGCGATTGAAGAGAAGGAAGTCATCAAAACCGGACGCAAACGGACCGGACATCCTTCGCGTATCGATTCCGCGATTCCCTTTCCCGTGGATCGTACGTGATTTACGAACTCCACCAATAGGATGGAATTCTTTTTCACCAATCCGAGCAGCATAATCAAGCCTATGAAACTGTACATATTAAAGGATTGCTTAGTGAAATACAGTGCGATCAGCGCACCGGAAAAACTGAAAGGCATGGCCAGCAAGATGTAAAGCGGCTGCTTCAGACTGTTGAACTGGCTGGCCAGAATCATGTACGACATGATAATTCCGAGAACGAGGGCGAACTGAAGACTCCCCGCGGATTCTCCGGCAGTTTTTGCCGAACCCGTTACGTCCACCGAATAGCCTTCGGGGAGAATTTCCTTGGCAACGGTGATCGCATTCTCCGTCGCTTTATTTTGTCCCACGGCCACCGGCGGATTTCCGAAAATCTTAATCGTTCGGTCCCGGTTGACTCGAGTGATGTTCTTTAAAGTATTCGTGGCTTGTAATACCAAAACGTCCTTTAAACGGATGAATTCTCCGTACGTATTGCGCACGGAAATATTCGGAATGATATCCGCCTTTTCGCCCTGCTCCTTATTAATCTTTACACGAACATCGAAACTGCGTCCGTTTTCGGTGAACCTACTTACTTTTTTTCCACCCATGAGAGGGCCGATCGTATTTCCGATATTCGCCATGCTGACTCCGCGAATCGCCGCTGCTTCGCGATTCGGAAGAATACGGACTTCCGGCTGTCCGGCCACATAGTCGGTATCTATGTCCAATAAAATCCCTTTCTCGTCCAATCTGTTCCGGATCTCTTCGGAAACCTTGGCAAGGTTGGCCCAATCCGGACCGGTAAGAACCAGTTCGACAGGATATCCCCTTCCGGCGCTGAATCCTCTTTGCGAAAGGTCCTGCACGGAGAACTTGCATTCGGGAACGAGGGATTTCAAATCCTTTCTCAGCTCCGCGAAAATCTCGTTCTGAGTGACCTCCCTTCCGGTCTTTTTACTCTTCGGTCTTTTTCCCATGTCCTTTACCGAAACAAAGAACATGGCTCCGTTGGATTCCGTTCCTCCCATCCCTCCGATATTGGACATGTATTTCGTGATTTCGGGACGGGAAATCAGATACTCCTCCACCTTCCTCATGGCCTCGTTTGTCCGAAAAATCGAGGAACCGATCGGCATCTTTGCACGGATCACAAAGCGACCCATATCCTGAGGAGGAATGAATTCTTTCTTGAGCAGGGCCATAAAGCCTAGAGAAAGTAGAAATAAGATCGTCGAAACCAACAGGACCGTTTTCGGAAAAGCGATCACGTAATCCAAAGCTTTTCCGTAAATTCTCTCGCAGAATTGCAAAAACCGCTCGATCACCGGATCCATTTTTTTAAAGAAAGAAATCGGAGCGAGAATCTCCTTTGCTTTGGCGATCCTTCTTTCCCATCGGCCGGATTCCTGCTTGGTTCGGAAATCGGAATCGAGGTTTTTGGTCTTCTTTTTTCCCTGTTTAGCGATCCCGTCGAATGCCGCAAGAGTCGCGACGTTTCTCTCCCGATAGCGTGAGGCACGCATAGGAGTGAAGCTTAGCGCTTCAAAGAGCGAGAGAGCGACCGCAACGGCGACCGTTACGCCGAACTCTAGAAAATACCTTCCGATGATTCCGGACATGAAAGCCACAGGCAGAAAGATGGCGATAATCGCGAGGGTCGCGGCCAGAGCGGCGAACCGAATTTCCGAGGCTCCGTCCAAAGCGGCTTGGAACCAACTTTTTCCCATTTCACGATGCCGGCTAATGTTCTCCAGAACCATGATCGCATCGTCCACCACGATTCCCACGGCGAGAGACAATCCCAACAAGGTGAACGTATTCAACGTAAAGCCGGCGAAATACAGGATGAGGAAAGTTCCCATCACGGAAGTCGGTATGGCGAGTAGTACGTTCCAAGTACTGCTCCAACTTCCGAGAAAAAGTCTACATACGAATCCCGTAAGAAGCGCGGAAAGAACGAGCGTAAAGATCAGCTCCTCGACCGAATCGCGGATAAATGTGGTGTTGTCCGCGGCTACGGACAAATCGTATCCTTCCGGCAAGGAAGGTTTTAGCTCCTGCATCTTTTTCTTAACGAGGTCGCCGACCTGGACGGCATTGGCTCCCTTCAATTTCTTGATTCCCAACCCAACGGCGGAAATTCCGTTAAACCGGGAAATTCTGCGGATTTCGTCCAGGCCGTCCTCGATTTTCGCGACTTCCCGGAGTCTGACCGGGCGGAACATGGCCGCTCCGCTTCTTGAGTTTATAAATATATTCGAAAATTGTTCTACGGTGGGAACGTCTCCTACAGCCCGTAAGGATATCTCGGAACTCTTATTCTCCACTCTTCCCGAGGGAACTTCTATATTCTGTTCGGATAAAGTATTCGTAATATCGTTGACCGTCAATTCCGAGCGGGTCAGGCGGATCGGATCCAGAAAGACGTTGATCGTACGGTCCACATACCCGCCTAGGATGATTTCTCCGACACCCGGAATCTCCTGGAACTTATCCTTGAGACGGGTTTTTACGAAGATCATCTTCTCCTGTTCCGTCTTTCCCTTGGCGGTGAGGGAGACCCAAATGATCGGAGTATCGTCCGGATTCGATTTCATCAGAATGGGCGGATCCAATGCGTCGGGCAACTTGTTCTGGACCTGGGCGATCTTCGTCTGGATCTCCTGGATGGCAACGTCCACATCCCGTTTGAGTTCCAACTCCACGGTAATGGTCGCGGAGTTATCGGTGGAAACGGACCGTACTTCGACCACGCCTTGGACAGTCAGCAGTACTTCCTCGATCGGATCGACTACGTCCGTCTCCATCACAGAGGCGTTGGCGCCTTCCAGATTCAAAGTAACGTTGACGACGGGAAAATCCACGTCCGGCATTTGGGAAAGTCCCATCCGGGAGAAACCGATGGATCCCAACAGGATGATTCCGATCATCATCATCCAGGCGAAGATCGGATTGCGTATGGAAACTTCTGATAATTGCAAGGGAACCTACCGGTGACGACCTCGGAAAATTAGGTCTCGATTCAAGAATTAAGACCTCTCTTTTTATCGACGGTGCCTGATTTTTTCTTGTTCGCTCAAGGGTCTTCCTATAAGAAAAATCCCGTGTCTTTTCGACTTTTAGAACCCGACAAAGGAATTTTCCTCACGGAGACTTCCTCCACCAATTCGCTTTTGAAAGGGAAGGAATTCCCCCCAGGAACCTGGATCCTCGCGGATTTTCAATCCCGTGGTCGCGGGAGAAAGAATCGGACTTGGTCCGTGATCGGCGACGAACCCTTTCTATTTTCGGGAAAACTCAGGTATAGCGGAGAACTCCCTTCTCCCAACTTGGTTTCTCTGTTCGTAGGGGCCTCCGTATCCAAGGCTCTCTTGTCCACCTATCCATCCCTACACTCTTCCGGAAAACTGAAAATCAAATGGCCCAACGATATCTTCGTAAACGACAAGAAGGTATGCGGCATTTTGATCGAAACGGAAAAAGAAGGTGAAGAATGGGATTGGATCATAGGGATCGGGGCCAATCTCTTCGGCAATCGTTCCCCGGAGGAACTCCCCGAGGCGGGCTTCGTAACTTCCCTAGATTCGGAATCCGGTCGACGAAATCGTTTTCTGGAAACTCTCTTACCCTTAGTCAACGATGCGGTTCTGTCTCTTTCCGACGGAAAAGAATATCTTTCTTTCGTAAACGATAGACTACTTTGGAAAGGACAGACAATCTCTTTTAGACAAGACGGAACGGAGCAAACGGGAATGTTATTGGAAGTGGACGCCTCCGGTCGCCTACTAGTGAAAGTGGACTCCGGAAGAATTCTCGAATTCATTGACACCCCCGAAGATTTCAGGTCCTTGGCTTAAAATGATTCTTGTTATAGACGTCGGTAATACGAATACCGTCTTCGGTATTTATCGGGACGGTTCCAAAGAACCGATCTTTCATAGAAGAACCGTGACTCGTAGGGATCGCACCTCCGACGAGATGGGGCTTTTTCTCCGCGGCTTTTTACGGGAATTCGAGATAGATAGTTCGCATATCAAAGGCGGAATTTATTCCTCCGTAGTACCTCAGCTCAATCCGATTTTGGAAAGAATGATCCAGGATTGGTTTAAAATCGATCCGATCGGAGTGAATTACAGAATGAAACTTCCATTCGGAATTCTTTATCCTCGACCCTTCGAAATCGGAGCGGACAGATTGGTGAACGCTGCTGCAGTCGTACAGGATCATCCGGGCAAAAGCATCATCATCGATCTGGGAACCGCGACCACGTTTTGCGTGGTGGACGATGTTCCGAATTACTTGGGTGGGGTGATCGCTCCGGGTTTGAAAGGATCCATGGACGCTTTGACCAGAAATGCGGCTCAGCTTCCCCCGATCGTTTTCCAGCCTCCGCAGAAGATTTTGGGGGATTCCACCATCGAATCCATACAGGCAGGATTTTTCTTCGGCTGGATAGGGTTACTGGACGGGATCATTCAGGAAATCAAAAAGGCCTACGGAAAAGAATACAAAGTGATCGGTACCGGAGGATTAGTGACGACCATTCATTCCGCGCATCCCGGTCTCTTCGACAAAATAGAACCGTTGCTCACTCTTCGGGGATTGCAGATTCTTTACGACCTGAATCGCTCCTAACGAAACCGTGGCGGCTTAAACGCGATCGAATTCTATGTCGCTTATTAAAAGAGCAAGCGGGTCGATCGAAACTCCAAAAGTAGCATATTTTCTTCGTTAGGCGAAATTTCAAACGGGATCTATTTATGAAAGTATAATCCTTTTTGGATTGCCAGTCCCCCTTAAAACAACTACACTTAACGGAAATTCCTTCCTTAAGGCGGGTATCTATGCGAAACGCGATCCGTAAGAAAGTAGAAACCCTTTTTTCCTCGGCAGGAGTCTCTTTCGTAGGGAATTCCCCTTGGGACTTGAAAATCAAAAACGACTCGTTTTATGAAAGGGTGGCCGCAAAAGGATCCCTGGGCTTCGGAGAAGCCTACATGGACGGATGGTTCGAGAGCGAAAAGTTGGACCAGACGATTTACAAAGTCGTAAAAGCCGGCTTGGAACGAAAGGGGGGAAAATCCTGGAGGGATCTGCTTCTCTTCGTTCTTTCCCGCTTGATCAACCAGCAGGACAGAAGCAGAGCCTTCGAAGTCGGAGAAAGGCATTACGATATCGGAAACGATCTTTTCCAAGAAATGCTGGATCCCGAGCTCGTGTATTCCTGCGCTTATTGGAAAAAAGCCAAGAATCTCGCGGAAGCCCAAATCAACAAATTAGATCTGATCTGCAGAAAAATTAAGTTAAAACCGGGAATGAAGATCCTGGATATCGGCTGCGGTTGGGGAGGATTTGCCCGCTATGCCGCAAAACGATACGGAGCAAACGTCGTAGGGATCAGCGTGTCGAAGGAACAATTGTCCTTGGCCACGGACCTATCCAAAGGACTGAACATCGAATACCGGCTCCAGGATTACCGCGCGGTAAACGAATCCTTCGATCGGATCGTTTCCATAGGACAGATGGAACACGTGGGTTTCAAGAATTATGCCACCTATATGAAAATTGCCTACCGATGCTTGAAAGAAGGCGGATTATTTCTATTGCATACCATCGGTTCCAACGACACTTCCAGAGTCGGCGACGCATGGATCGAAAAGTACATCTTTCCGAATTCCCTACTCCCTTCGTCCGCACAACTAACTAAAGCGGCGGAGAAATTATTCGTGCTGGAAGACCTTCAGAATTTCGGAAGCTATTACGATCAGACCTTGATGGCTTGGTACAATAATTTCGAAAAATCCTGGAAAAAGCTCGGTAGTAAATACGGAGAAAGATTTTATAGAATGTGGAAATTCTATCTCTTAGCCTGCGCCGGCGCATTTCGTGCCAGGAAATTACAACTTTGGCAGTTCGTGTTTTCCAAAGATATGGAAGGGGTCTACGAAGGTGTCCGTTAAAGCCCCAGCCTCTTTCCCTTGCGAAGGATGTCGATCTCTCAGAGACCGACGGAACTAGACATCGCAAAACCGACATAAGCCGAGGCCATGGCATCCCAGGAATCGTCGTGGCCGGTCAGTTCCGCTAGTCCGAGAAGCAATTTCAGAGCAGTCTTGATTTCCTTCTTATCGGCGACTCCGCTGCCTGTGGTTCCTTTTTTGATCTGAGAAGCCGTAGGCTCCACGAAAGGTATATTATGTTCTCCTAATGTAAGAAGAACGACCCCTCTGGATTCGTACACTTTCGCAGCCGTGGTCCGGTTCTTTGCAAAGAAAAGATCCTCCACGCAGGCCAGATCCGGATGAAATTCGTCCAGGATAGCTTCGAGCTGGCGGCGGATCGCGATCAGATTTATTGGACTTTTGGTCCCCGGGGGGACTTCTATCGTTCCGTACGTGCGGACATGAATTCTGGACGATTCCTTCTCCAACACGGCATAACCCATGCGATGGGAACCGGGATCGATTCCGAGCACTTTCATTTTAAGAAGCGGAAAGGAAAAATCCGCATCGGAAACGTTCTATTCATACTCCTTCTCCAACTCGGCCGACAGTTCGAAGTTGGAGTTGACGCTTTGCACGTCGTCGTGGGTTTCCAAGTTATCGATCAATTTCATCGTTTTATCCGCGAGATCCTTATCGGAAACTTCGGTGGTAACGAGGGGAACGAATTTGATCTCGGATTCGTCCGTCTTGATTCCTTTGTTGTTAAGCGCAGTCTGCACCGCTTCGTACTCTTCCGGAGCCGTGACTACGCGAAAGACCTCCCCTTCGTTCTGAACGTCCTCCGCTCCGGCTCCTACGGCCAAATCCACCAGTTCCTCCTCGGAAACCTGTTCGGAAGGCACGATGATGATTCCCTTTCTCTCGAAGAGTCTACTGACACTGCCGGTTGTGGCGAGGGAACCGCCCAACTTGGTCAGGATACTTTTGATTTCCGGAGTCGTGCGGGATTTTTTATCCGTAACCGCTTCCACCATGATCGCGATCCCTCCGGGGCCGAAGCATTCGTATAAACATTCCTCGTATACGATCCCTTCCAATTCCCCGGTTCCCTTTTTGATCGCTCTTTCGATATTGTCCTTCGGCATATTGGCCGACTTCGCCTTTAGGACGGCAAGACGCAGACGGGGATTCCCTTCCTGGTCCGATCCGCCCATTCTGGCGGCGACCGTGATCTCCTTCACTATTTTGGTAAAGACGGCACCTCTTTTGGAGTCGATTGCGTCCTTTTTACGTTTGATCGTAGCCCACTTACTATGACCGGACATCGGCTAGTTCCCCTTTTTTGGATTGAGAATCGGTTCGTTAAATGATTCGATGAAAACCTAGTTTCAAAACCTTTTTTTCAACAAATCTCCGTTTTTCAACCTTGTCCATCTTTTTTGGGCTCGGATCTTTCCGGAGGAAAAGGTTGGCGAACTATATTCGTATAAGAGAGAATCGTTTTTGTGAAACAAAACAAATCCGCCTTGTTCCGGAAACTTTTTCTACGGGGAATTTCCCTCCTCATTTTGGTCCAATTTTTTGCGGTTTGCGATAGAAACCAAGACGGCGACAAAAAGGAAATCCTATCCAAGTTATTCGATGAGTTGCAAGCGGAGTTATCAAAAGAACTCCGATCTTCGATCCGGACCCGAGGGTTGGCCGATTCGATTTCCATTTGCAAAACCCTTTCTCCTTCCAAAGAAAAGGAGATCGGCGATCGCTACCCGGGCTTACGGATCCGAAGAGTCTCGGAAAAAAACCGCAACCCGCAACATTCTCCCGACGATTGGGAGAAGCAGGTGTTCGCCGACTGGAAAAAATTCGCGGAAACCGGCAGGCCTCCGTATTCCTTCTTCGAAAGCACTCAGAACGAACTTCGTGCGATGCGACCGATTTCGATCTCGGACGAAACCTGTCTCAAATGCCACGGTCCGACGGAAAAAATCGACGGTAAGACGCTGGCTAAGATCCGCGAATCGTATCCTAACGATGCGGCGGTGAATTATAAGATGGGAGACCTAAGAGGCGCATTCTCCGCTACTTGGAAGCGATTCTAGTTCCCGCATACGGATTCGATTGCACCTAACGCATCTCCGCAAGCAGAGCCTGAGCTTTTACATGCTCCCGATTTCTTAGGGTCAATCTTTCGCATAATTCCGTCGCCTTTTGGATTTCTCCCGACATCTTATATCCGTACGCGGCATAATAGAAATGTTCGAGAGAAGAAGGGAAACGGGAAATATAGGATTCCAGATAGGAAGCGGCTTTTAAAAAAGCCCTTTCCTTTAGGAATTGTTCCCCCAGGAGTCTCAGTAAATTTCCGTCGTAAGGAAAGGATTCGAACGCCTTTTCCAAAAGAGATAGGCCTTCCTTTCTGTTCCCCGATTTCAGAAGACTTTTTCCGTTCATAAATAATTCATAATATTCTCTGGAAACCTTGGGCCGGGAACCGTCCTTTTCGCCGGTATATTCCAGTCTGAGCAGAGTAAAATCGTCGTACAATTCCCCTTTGGAAATCAGGAATTGGAAGATTTTCTCGGGATGACCTTCTCCGTCCTCCACTACGGATAAAATCTGCTCCGTATCCTCGTTGATGAACCAGTCTCCGGATCTTCCCAACATTTTCAGATCGTCTTTTCCGTCGGATCCGATAAAGATCACGTCCTTCGGAAAGAGTTCGAAGGTCTGAACGAGTAGATTTTTTTCGTTATCCGGCGTCCCGAACTTGCGACAAGTCAGGGAATCCTCGATAAAAGAAGCTCGGCCGTCCCGGTACAGGATCGTCCAAGGATGCTCGGCGTTGATATAATACAAAAACCCCGTTTCGTCGTCCAACAAGCCGATCACGGCGGAAACGTACATGGATCCGTCAAAAGATTCGTATACTTGCTGTAGTTCCGTAAAAACCTGTTTGAGCCATTGCTCCGGAGAAGCTTCCTTTTCCCTAGCCGTTTTGGACCGGGTCAAAATCGCTCGGAATACGGATCCTAAAACCAAAGCGCCGCCCGCGCCTTGGATGGATTTTCCCATGGCGTCTCCGTTTAAAAAAACGGTATATTGTCTACCCCGCAACTCCAGATTTCCGGAGACGCAGATATCCCCTCCGATCTCGTAATTCTTCGATCTGAACTCGAAGGTTTTCTTCTGCTTTATATAAAAATCCGTCCGGACCTTAGGACTTTTGTTTTCGTTTACGGCCAAGGGATTGATGAGAAGAGCGGTGAGAAAATAATCTCCGTCCTGTTGGACCTTCAGTTTACGCATCTGGTCCAAGGTTTGGTTCAGTTCGAGGGTGCGTTCTTCTATCTTCTTTTCGAGGGAACCGTTGAGCTCTTCCACTTCTTCGTTCAGTCGTACGAACTTATTGGCGAGGATGGTCGCCAGACTCAAGACGAAGAATACGAAGGAATATCCGACGAGCCGCGGAAAGACAAAGACTCCCCTATCCGTAAGTATATCCACGACGGTGGCCGCGAGAACCAAGCCCATTCCGGAAAGGACGAGTATTGCGTCCCGATTCTGTTTCCGAATTTCCCGGTACAGCCAGAAGAACGCGAACGCGACGTACCCGATCCAGATCGGCTGCACGATATTCTGATTTACAAACATGTAATGCTTCACGTCTCCAGTCGAAAGAATAAAGATCGCCGACAGGAAACACAAAGCGTCTAGAACATGCAGGATCTTCGTTCGAGGTGCGCGAAAATACGTCCGTAAAAAATGACAGAAAAGCGGGACCGTAAAAATCAGCACGAGATATTCCGTCTTTTTCAGGACGAAGAAGGATATTCCCAGATCATACTTGGTCTGATTTCGTAAAAATTGATAGATTACAAGCAGGAGCGTAAAAGCGGAAAAATATAGGTTCTCCGATTCCTTTCTCCTCCTGATGAACAAAAAAGTGAAATACACTCCGACGGTGAAGTAAATCGTTAAGAGAAGTAACTTTAAATATTCCTCGCGATCAAATCCGGCTCGGATCAAATCGCTAGGACCGATTTCGACCCGATCCCCTGTGATCCCTATGTCGTTCGGAAAATACTTCTCTACTTTCACCAGCAGTACGTGGGTGGATCCCGATTCGGTAAGATTCTCCGGGATCTCGTAGATTCGGACCTTATCGTAGACCTGCGGCTTTTCCGAGCCGAAATCTCCCGACTTTCCGATCCTGTGTCCGTCCCAATACGCCTCGTCGCGGTCCGAGATTATCCCGAGACGGATCGAAATCTGATCCGCTTTTTCCTTCTTTCCGATTCGGATCGTTTTCGCGATCCAGATTCGGGAAACTTTCGAGTTTGAGTCCGATCTATTTTTCAAATAATTTCCCGGAACGGAATATCCCTCCCAGTCGGAGAAAGGATTTTCCCCGTTTCTAACCGATTGGTAGATTTTTTCGGGATCCAAATCTTCGGACGTCACCTTCCAGTCGGATCCGTCCAAGGAACGGACCACGGAAAGATCGTCGATTTCGAAATCGGTTCCGTCCTTCGCAGCCAAAGGAAGAACGATGATAAGAAAGCAGAACCAAGCGAACCTAAGTGGGAATTTCATCCCGAACATCCTTCTCGAGTATTTTCGAAACTAAACGGGGATCGCTTCGGTTATTTAACTTGTGGCATGGAATCAATACGGTTTCTCAGTCCTTCATGTCGGTCGAGAATAAAACTCCGATGGCGAATAACAATTGTGTGTCGGAGGAAAATCGAGCGCCGGATCCTTTCATTTGGAATAAAACTAAAATGAAAAATAGAATGCGATTGCCGCTTCGCTTATCTTTTTTCCAAAGATTGGGACAATTCCTTTAGGATCTGGTGAATGGTGCCCGTGTATCCGAAAAAAAAGCGGGCCAAAAATCGGAAGATCGGATTCCAAATCTTTCCCCTTTCCCGAATCCGGACTCGGGTGAGATGCGGACCCAATTTCAGAAAATGGTAATCCCAAACCCCTTCATAGGGAAGCCCTTCGCTCAGGATTTTTACGACCAGCGAAGAAGGTCGGTCTTCCGATTCGAAGCAATAACGGATATGGTGTCCGTGAGAATCCTTTTCCAACCAAACGGTTTCGCTTTCCTTCAGCACGGAGCGTACTCCCGATCTCCAGCGAGGGTATTCTTCCGGATTGCGGATAACGGCGAACACTTCCTCTATCGAGGCGGGAATTTCTCTTTCCCCCTCCGCTTCGTGTTCTTTCGGAAGTCCGAATCCGATACATACTACCGCGAGTACGAACAGAAAGAAGACGCCCGTCGAAATCCCTAACCAAAACATAAACGGTTCAAATCGTCCGTTTCAACCAAGGTCGCACAACCGATTTTTGACGGTCGGATAAAAATTTACCGATTTTGACGAAAGAAAAAATAAGATCGCAAAATATGTCAAAACATTGACAAAAACAAATCGACTTAGATTGGCTTGGTCCCAACGGAAAGCAAGAAGCCCGAACGGAAGAAACCGGGCTAAAGGGTTCGAGAACGAGTCAATTTCTTTCGGATGAAACGCGGCTTTTGATAACTACGCAAGAATAACGATATATTCCGAAGTTGGAATTCTGTTTTTATTCTCGCGGTATTTTTCTTATGAGTTCAACAGATCTTATTTTATTTCCGTCGGATACCAAATTGCGAATCCAAAAGACGGAACATTCAATCCTTACGCTTTATTACTCGAATTGAACGCGTATTTTTAAATCCGCAAGGGATCGACGCGTAGCCAGCAGACGAAGGTGTGTTTACAAACAAAATCCGTAACTAAGGTTTCGCTGTCTCAAAAAGAAACGTGGAAAGATCCACATACTTGGACGCGTTACCATGAATATCGATTCCGACTGGCTTTCCGTTCTCATCCAAATCTACGTTTAAGTCTGCATTAACTTCCTTCGTTTCTACTGATCGGCGATCAGATAAGTCAATGTAGATGGAATCAGTTTCTGGGTAATGCGTAATTCTCATTTTTATTCCTTTCTGGTCGATCCATTCCCCAACCGACGCTTCCAGAACCGAAACGCAAGCCATCCCGTAAACGCGGAGAGGGAAAGATAAATCGTGGAGGATGTTAAATCTTCCATGAGAATGGCACCGGTTCCGAACAGGCCGGAATACAAGGAAACGCTCGCAAGCGCCCAAACTCCGCAGCGGGAATAGAACTCTCTTCTCGCATCCGCTCCCCCCCACTTCCCCCAAAATCCGAAAGGCTTCGTTCTTTTTACGAAAGATTGTAACGTGGAATCGGGAGAAGGAGGCGTCAGATACGTGACTAGGATGGAGGAAAAAACACTTCCTAACGCGGTCCAGAATAACAAATATTCCGATCTTACCTCCGGAAACGCCGGATACAAAAGGAGGGAAAGAACCAAAGCCGTACTCATCCCGGCCAACTCCGTCCAGGCATTCGTTCTCCACCAAATCCAACGAAGAATTTGAGGAAGTCCCAATCCGGAAGCCACGGCTAGAAAAAATTTCCAAGCGGATTGTATGGATCCCATTTGGGTCGCTACCAATACGGATATTCCCGCCATCAAAAGCACCGCAATCCTACTAGCCAGCACCATCTGTTTATTATTTGCGGAAGGCTTAAAAAATCGAAGATACAGATCGTTGACCAGATAACTGGCCCCCCAATTGATATGAGTATCCGCCGTGGACATGAATGCCGCCATCAGACTTACGAAAACCAATCCTAGAATTCCGGAGGGGAGGATGACCTTCATCAAAATCGGATAGGCCATCTCCCGATCCACTTGGACGGATGTTCCCTCCGACACAAGTAGGTCCGCCTTATCCAAAGGAAATACGACCAGGCATACGAGTGCGGTCAATACCCAAGGCCAAGTACGGAGAATAAAATTCGCTACGTTAAACCAAAGGGATCCCAATTCCGCGTCCGCCGGAGTCTTTGCGGTATGCAAACGCTGCGCCAAGTATCCAGAGCCGTCGGAATAATACTGGATCCACCACTGTACTCCGATGAATATTAGAAAAATCGTAAGTGGTAATTGCCCCTGCCCTTCTCCGAAAGAGGGCCAGACCGAAAGAATGCCGTCGGCCTTGCCCGGATAAATCGCTTCGAGCTTGGTATACAGACCGTCCAAACCTCCCACATATCCGACCGCATAGACGGCAAAGACTACGGCGCCTCCGATCCCCAAAGCGAATTGGAACAGATCGGTCAGAATCACCCCTTGGATCCCGCCCATACTGCTGTAAAAGACGACCACGGAAAACAGAACCAAAACCGTAAGAGTATTGTTTAGATCGTCGAAAACGAGGAAGCCCGGCCAGATCGATTCCAACGCCGAAAACGAATCCGCACCCAAAAGAATCTTCCAGTCCAAAAAGGGTCTTGTGATTTTGGACATCGCCTTAAAGACCCATCCCAGAATGATGGAATTGATCAATATGCTCAGAAAGAAGGCCTTGCTCGCGCGTAAAATCGCGGCTCCGGTTCCGGAGTAACGGATTTCCACGATTTCGATGTCCGTTAACACTTCCACCCTTCTCCAAATCGAGGCGAAAAACACGGTCATTGCCATGTATCCCAAGGCCCAACTCCACCAGAGCCAATTTCCGCTGACTCCGTCGTTCGCAACCACTCCCGTAATCACCAAGGGGGTATCGGCGGCGAACGTGGTCGCTACCATAGAGGTACCGAGCCACCACCAAGGGAGTTTTCTGTCGGCTACGAAATAGGAACTCAAACTTTCCCCCGCTTTGGAGGAAAGAAGAACCCCCGCTCCGAATGCGAACGCAATATATGTTCCGATTAGGATCCAATCGATAGTCGAAAAAATAGCGGCCTTCCTTTCTCTCGGGAGAGAGTCGTTTTTTCCATTAAGATCGGCCCGAAACTCAGGAAAACAAGGATTCTTTCGGCGGGTCTAGATCGATTTCTCTTGATCGGGCTATGAGGCGCGGAAACATGGCTCCGAGGCTATGCCAAATATTATCGTCCAGAAATTCGGAGGCACTTCCGTCGGAACTCCGGAGAGAATTTTAAACGTCGCTAGACGTATCAAAGGATATCATGACAAAGGAGATCATGTCGTAGTGGTCGTTTCCGCGATGGGCCACACTACGGATGAACTCGTGGATTTGGCGCGGCAGATTACTACGAATCCGCACAAACGGGAAATGGACATGCTGTTGTCCACGGGAGAGCAGGTTTCTATCGCCATGCTGGCAATGGCTCTTTGGGAAATCGGAGTTCCGGCAAAATCGTTCACCGGCTCCCAAGTGAGAATGATCACCGACGGAAATTTCTCCAACGCAAAGATCCAAACCATAGACCGGTCCCGGATCGACTCGGCCTTATCCGAAGGTAAGGTGGTGATCGTGGCGGGATTCCAAGGGATCGATAAAAACGAAGATATCACCACCCTCGGTCGTGGAGGATCCGACACTTCCGCAGTGGCGCTTGCCGCCGTTTTGGGCGCGAAGGAATGCGAGATCTATACGGACGTGGACGGAGTGTATACGGCGGACCCGCGGGTAGTCAAACAGGCCACCAAACACGCACAAATTACGTACGACGAAATGCTTGAGCTTGCCAGTTTGGGCGCGGGGGTATTGCACTCCCGCAGCGTGGAACTCGGAATGAATTACGACGTGGTGATTCATGTCCGGTCCAGTTTTAACCAAAACCCCGGGACTCTGGTAGTGAGCGAGGATAAGATCATGGAAAAATTGAAAGTCAGCGGAGTCACGGCTAAAAACGATCAGGCGAGAATCACCATCGCGAATGTCCCGGACAATCCCGGTCTGGCTGCCGATCTTTTCGGAAAACTGAGCGGAAAGGACATCCTCGTGGATGTGATCGTCCAATCCTCCCCCTACGACGGCCGGAACACGATTTCTTTTACCATTCCGAAAAAAGACATAGGCGAAGCACTGCCTATCCTGGAAACATTCGCCGGAACCCACGGAACCCAAAAACCCGAGATCAACGAAAACATCTCCATCGTATCCGCCGTCGGGATCGGAATGAAATCCCACGTAGGGGTCGCGGCGCAGATGTTCCGGGCTTTGGCGGAGGACGGGGTGAATATAGAAATGATCTCCACTTCCGAGATCAAAATCTCCTGCGTCATCCCGCGGGAAAAAGCCGAAATTGCAGTCAATCGGATCCACGATACGTTCGGATTATCGAAAAACGGTTGAACCTTGGCCCCTCGAACGGGCAAGTTTTCCCTGTGCCTAGTTTCCGTAAATTGTTTGTAACCATTCTCCGGTCGGGGGATTCGCGTCCTTTTCTCGCGCTTGCCTTTTTCGCATCGGCCATCGTTACGGATCCGGCACATTCTGCGGAGTCCATCAACCGGATCATCGCGACGGTGGGAAGTCATTCTATTTCGGAACTGGATTACGACGACGCGTTGGACAAGTACCAAAAACTTTCCCGGTTTTTGAAAAACGAAGACATGCGCAAATCCCAGAGAACCCGAGTCATAGACTTTTTGATCGACCGGGCCATTGTGGACACGATCGCCGACGAAGAATCCATCCAGGTAAACGAAAAGAGGCTGGAAGGAGAAATCGAAAAGCGAATGGAATTGATGGGGCTCACTTCTAGAAAGCAGTTCGAGCGCGCTATAGAAACGTCTTCAGGGATGCCTTACGATCTCTGGATCACGGAACTCCCATACCAAATCAAAAGAGGCCAACTTCTCCAATACAAGGTCCCCATGCCGCCTCCCGCAGAAAAGGACGTACGAAATTGGTACGCCCTGAATAAGGACAAAGTAGGATTCGAAATCCAATACAGGCTAATCGCCATCGCACCGAATAATGATAGTATTGCGGAAGAAGCCAGGATCCATAAGGAGGCGACGGAACTCCGAAAAACATTGCAAGCGGATCCCAATTCCTTCACTTTAATCGCAGGGTCTCCCCGAAACGGCGATACGAAGCTCAGGGCAAGAAAGGGGCTTGTGGACTGGATTTCCTCCTTCGAACTCTTTAAAATCAGCAAGTCCTCCGCGATCGCTACGTCCACTTTACAGGCAGGCGGAGTCTCCGAAGTGTTTCGGGACGAGTACAAAAGGTACTGCATCATCAAGGTGGAAGGAAAAAGAGCGACTCCCTTCGAAACCGTCAAAGGCGGGATTATGAACATCCTGGCCCGGGAAAAAGAGGAAGAAAACTTCCAAAAATGGGTCCGGGAGCAAAGAAGCACTGTGACGATTCAGATTTTCGACGATTCTTATAAAAAGGAAAACAAAATTCCGGATCATAAGGAATCCATCCACCTGGATTGATCCCTTTTTGTCCGAAGTACACTCCTAGAAAAAGAAGATGAAATTTCCTCCTCAAGCGATCGCGTTTTATATCCCGCACACCAAAAACGAATTCCTAAAAAAACGTCCCGTGGCGGAAATCGAATCCCTGGTTCGGGCAACCCTCCTGAATCTGACTCAGGTATTTCCGAATCTTCCGATTTACTCCAATACGATTTGGAACGATTCTTTGGACGGAAAGTCCTTGGCTAGGGAATTCGGTTTTTCCGATTTCACGGTCCTTCCTTCCGATACCGAGGCCGCTTTTTTTCTCTCCGTATCGGAAAAGCTGCCCGCTTCCCGTACTGGAGACCCGGACTGGGACGAAGCGAGTTTCGTCGTGATCGACGGACTTTCTCCTTTGTTGGACCCGAACCTAAGCCGTAAAATCGCGGAAAGGCACGATACGTATCTGGCACAATATTCCTATTCGGAAAATCTTCCGGTCGGAATCGTTCCTCGGATTTTATCCCGGGAATTCGTGCAAAGTCTGCCTAAGGATTTACCGGGAAGTACCCAGGATTTTCTCGCAAAAAACATCAACCATTACGATACGGAAATTTTTTACCAATCCCCGGATCTTCGCCAATGGAGAATGGACTTTTCCGCGTCGGACCTGCGCTCCCTACTATTCGTTCGCGCTTTCCTAAAGCGAAAAAACGGATGGAGTTACGACGAACTTCTGCCGTTTCTACTTTCCCATCCGGAGACGTTTCGGACCGGACCGAGTTATCTGGAATTGGAGATCGTCGGAACTAGAACCAGGGAATCGACGATCTATCCAGGTTCGAAATTAAAAGAATCGAAATCGGAGGCGGTTTGGGAGGAATCCCTATTGGATTCCATACTTTCCCAGCACGAAAGCGGATTCGGAACGGAATACAGCGTTTGCTTCGGAGGCCTGGGAGAACCGATTCTCCATCCTTCCCTACCCGCATTCGTGGATCGCACGTTACGCTCTCCTTCCGTAAAGGAACTCTTTATTGAAACCGATCTGGCCGACGATCCCGCGAACCTGATCGACAGCTTAAAAGGAAGATCCGAAGAGGATCTGGAAAAGATCAGCCTCATCGTAAACCTAAGCACTTGGAGCAAAAAAACCTTCCAAAGTCTGTACGGATACGACGGTTTCGATACGGTCGTAAAAAACCTGGAGCTCGTGTCCGAGATTCTGCCAAAGCACCGTATCTATCTCCAATTCCTGAAATTGAAGGAAATCGATTCCGAAGTGGATTCCTGGTATGATACGACCGAAAAAGCGGGCTACGGAATCATTCTGCAAAAATACAATTCGTACGCGGGAAAGTTACCGGAAAGGCGAGCAGCAGACTTAACTCCTTTGGAAAAGGAATTTTGTTGGCACCTTGCCCGAGACCTGTATGTGAATTCGGACGGATCCGTTTCGATCTGCAAGCAGCTCCCGGGAAATCCGAGCAAATCGGTCGGAAATCTCAAGCACCAATCTCTGAACGAGATCTGGGAAAAAGGACACGCGTTCTTTTCCTCTTCGATAAACGGAAAGCACGAAAATATCCCGGCGCCCTGCCTTTCCTGCGATGAATGGTACACCTTTAACGCGTAGTCCGGTCCGCTCCCTGTATGCTTTCGTACAGGCGAGGACCGGTTCGTCCCGCTTTCCGAACAAGGTACTGACGGAACTTCCCTCGGATTCGGGTACGGTTTTACTGGATCACGTACATCATAGACTCGATCAAGTCTTGCCGGAATCCAGGATAGTGTATCTGATTCCGGAAGGAGATTCCGCGCTGGAGGATTTTCTTTCCGCAAGAGGCAGGCGCTTTTTTAGCGGATCCTTGGAGGACGTAAGGGCCAGATATATCTCCGCGGCTAAAACCTTCGGAGCGGACGCAATTCTTCGGTTAACGGGGGACAATCCGTTTTACGACGTCAAACACCTTTCTCTTTTGGTTTTTTCCTTTCTGGAAGGCGGCGCGGATCTTTCCTATTTCAGCGGTCTTCCCCTCGGTACCGGAGGAGAAATCTTCCGTACGCAGGCGCTGCTTTGGGAACCGCCGGAAGGCATCAAGGAACGGCATAGGGAACACGTTAGTCTACACATCAAAGAAACTCCGGAAAAATTCAGGATCCGTCCTATCACCGCGATTCTTCCTCCCGGATCCTCGGAAATCGTTTCGCAGCTGAGAATGACGATCGACACGAAAGAGGATTATACGGCCCTAGAGAAACTCTTAAACGGGCCGGCAAAACGAATCGGAACTTCCGCGGATGCCGTCTTTCGTTTCGGAGCGGAAGAACTTCTATCCTGGCAGGCGGAGTTTCCGGAAATCTTTCAGATCAACCGGGATGTACCTCAAATTCGATTTCCTCTACCTAGCCCCGTCCTGAAATCGAAGGGAAGGATCGGGCTTCTCATAGCGGGCGCAAAAGAGTTCGGCAGCGGACATGAGGCAAGATCCCATCTTCTCTACTCCTTACTGCCGCAACGCGATTGGGAAACGAGTCTTTTGCAGGAACTCCCGGAGGATGGAGAATTCGCCGGATTGATCGTGGACTACCGGGACCTGAAGATGATCCGTTCATACAAAAAAACTAAAGTGCTCCTCTTGGACCATTTCGGACCGGAAAGAATGCAATATCCGCATTGGGATCTACTTCCCCATCCTCTGAGCGGCAGTTCTTTCGATTGGGAAAACATTCTTATTTCTCCCTACCTTACCCAAGACGGAATCGGACAGGAAAAAGAAAGCGAGAAGTGCTGGGAGATCTTTTGCTATGCGGGCGCTTTGGATGGCGATACCTGCGACAAACTGGACGATTCGTTGGCGCAGCGTTCGAGTTCCGTATTCCGCGTGGGAGGAACTCCTCCGAAAGACAGACACTCGACAAAAATCGGTTATTCGCGCCGTCTCTCCAGCATGGAATATTTGGAAACTCTGAAAAAATCCGGAAATTTTTACGGATATTTCGGACAAAGCCTTTTCGAAGCGATGTATCTAGGGATTCCGTCGGCGACATTCCCGATTTCACCGGTGCACAAAACGCTTTCGGAATACTTATGGAAAGAAGCGGAGATTCCGTACGGAGATACGGATTGCCTTCCTTCTTTTTCCGTCGGAACCCGCAAACCCGGCTCGAAAGGATATGATAGAATATTAGAATATATTGATATTCTGTTTTAGACCACGATTTCTTAGGATATCCAAAAATAGAACGTGTTTGCCGCCAGAAAGGCAGGAAACAATAAACATAATCTTTGTTTCCGTTGTCCGTTTTTTCTCTCAGGTTTCGAAAAAAGTTTGACCAAAAATTGTCTTAGAGGCATATTCAAACCGACCGTCGGTATAGACCGACGGTCGGTTTGAATGGAGGGGCCGCATGATCGCACCAAAAGTTTCCACAAGAGAAAGAATTCTGAATGAATCCCGAAAGCTCTTTTTCGCAAAAGGGTACGAAACGACTTCGATACAGGACATCCTCTCCGCGTTGGACATCGCTAAAGGAACGTTCTACCACCATTTCCAATCCAAAGAGGAGTTGCTGGAAGAGATTGCGGTGAAATTTGCTCAGGAGGCGCATGCAGCAATGCAGGCCGAAATAGGCAATTTGGGGGACGAAGGTACCGGTTTGGATAAGATCAGAAGGGCTTTGATCGTGACCCATAACTGGAAAAAGGGAAAAGCGGAAGAGATTCGCTTTCTGTTAGAGTCCTTATTCTCCGCAGGCAACCTACAACTTCGGGACAAGATCCATAGAAAGTCCGTGGATCTCAGCTTTCCTCTCTTCGTATCCTTAACCGTAGAAGGTCAAAAAGACGGATCCCTCACTAGCAGACTAAGGGCGGATCACCTAACATCGATTATCTTCGACCTTTCCGACGCGCTGGGCGAAAAAGTCGCCTTTTTCCTACTAGGCAAGAGCAAGGAAAGCGAGGATGAAATCTACGAGTTAATGCTTTCTTATCATAAGACGATCGAAGAATTGTTGGGTTGCCCGGAAGGCGGCTTGGATTATTTCGATCGTACGGAATGGACGGAACTTACGAAACTATTTAAGAAATCCGAATTACCTTCGGAAAATTTCGTGGATTCCGCTCCTTTAGTGGCGAACGCCGGTTGATGTTCAACCTGCCTTGAAAGAATCGAGGTTTGATTATGCTTCTTTACGCATTGGTCCCTACTCTACCTAGATTCGATCTGGACCATCAGATCGAATCTCCAATAGATTCGTACGTTCAAAGAGCCTCCGAAATTCGGAAGGAAAGGATGCAAGAGCTTTTGGAATTCGTACGCTCCGAATTTCCGGATCTTCGCGAAACGTTAAAAAACAATATGCCCACCTTGGAACGGAACGGCAAGAGCCTCTCTTTTGCGAACCAAAAGAGTTATCTTACGGTTCAATTCCGACAGGAATCCTTTGTCCGCGCTTTCAAGATCAAGGCTCCGAATATTACCTGCGGGAAAACCAGGATCAATCTTAGGGATAAGGATAAGATCCCGATGGTATATCTAAAATCCTTAATTAAGAAAGCCCTGTCGGACAGGACCGGAAAAGCCTGATCGACTCCCCCGCCGAATCGGAAAACGGATCCTTTTCCCGAAAAGGGAGGCTCGGATTCGAAACGGCGGGTTCTCCCGGCACTTCTCAATTATGTCACATAATTTCCAGGATTCGGAACTACAAGGAGATCCGAACCGAGAAGCTTCGATTCACTTGACCTCTGCCTTCCAAAGAAAATTCTATCCGAACGAAGGCCATGAAGAAGCAAATCAGCGATCGTTACGAACCGACTAGCGTAGAACCGAAATGGATTTCCCGCTGGGAAGAACGAAAGAGCTTCCTCCCGGATTCCAACGCGTCCCCCTCCTTCACGATTTCTCTTCCTCCTCCGAACGTCACGGGCAGCCTTCATATCGGACATGCGTTAAATCATACCGTCCAAGACATTATCACCCGAATCGAAAGAAAAAAAGGAAAAGCCACTCTCTGGATTCCCGGCATGGACCATGCCGGAATTGCGACTCAGATGGTCGTGGAACGGGAATTAGCCAAGGAAGGAAAAAAACGCTCGGATTTTACGAGAGAGGAATTCGAACGCAAGATTTGGGAATGGAAAGAACATTCGGGAGGAATGATCCAAAACCAACAGCGTCTATTGGGAGAATCCGTAGATTGGAGTCGCCAAAGATTCACGATGGACGAAGGACTTTCCAAAGCGGTCGTCAAAGTCTTTCGATCTTTGTATGACGAAGGGCTGATTTATCGCGGGGAAAGAATCATCAATTGGTGTCCGAAAACGCTCACCGCTATCTCAGATCTGGAAGTGGAATACCGGGAAACGAAAGGCAAGCTATATCATTTACGTTATCCTATCGTCGGAAAACCGGGCGAGTATGCGATCGTAGCCACCACCCGACCGGAAACGCTTTTCGGAGACGTGGCGATCGCAGCCCATCCGGACGACGAACGATATAAAAAATTCCAGGGCGCGCAAGCAATTCTTCCCTTGACGGATCGGACGATCCCCATCCTGTTCGATTCCTTCGTGGACAAGGAATTCGGTTCCGGTTTGGTAAAGATCACTCCCGCTCACGACGCGAACGACTTCGAAGCTGGGCAAAGACTAGGACTCAAACCCCTTCTCGTCATGAATCCGGATGCGACTCTCAACGAACATGCCGGAAAATACGCCGGACTTGGCCGGTTCGTAGCAAGGAAGAAAATCGTAGAAGATCTCGAGGCGGCGGGACTCATCGAAAAGATAGAGGACCACGTGCATTCCGTCGGACACAATTCGAGGGGCGGAGAAATCATCGAACCGTATCTTTCCCTACAATGGTTTTGTAAAATGACATCCTTGGCCGAGCTGGCTATGGAAGCGGTTCGATCCGGCGAAACGGAATTCGTACCGAAGCTCTGGGAAAAGACGTTCTTCGAATGGATGAACAATATCCGCGACTGGTGCGTTTCCCGACAACTATGGTGGGGACATCGGATTCCGGCATACCATTGTAAAAATTGCGGTCATACGGAAGTCTCCGAATCCTCCGTTAGCGCCTGTCCCCGATGCGGCTCGGAAAAGGTGGAACAGGACCCGGACGTTCTGGACACTTGGTTCTCCTCCCAGCTCTGGCCTTTCTCCACTTTGGGGTGGCCGGAAAAGACGCCGGATTTCGAAAAATTCTATCCCACGCAAGTACTGGTGACCGGATTCGATATCATCTTCTTCTGGGTCGCTCGAATGATCATGATGGGGAAAAAATTCACCGGAAAATCCCCGTTTGCAAAAGTGATCATTCACGGTCTGGTCCGCGACAAGGAAGGAAAAAAATTCTCCAAATCCGTCGGGAACGTCGTGGATCCGCTGGATATGATGACGAAGTACGGAACCGATTCCTTCCGCTTCTTCCTCGCTGCTACTTTGCCCGAAGCCAGAGACGTTCTTTTTGACGAAAGCAGGCTGGACGGATACAGATCCTTTTGCAATAAAATCTGGAACTCCAGCCGATTCATACTGATGAATCTGGACGAGGAATTCCGGAAGGAGGATCCGGAAACTCTGAACGCTTCCGATTTGGAACCTATGGACCAGTGGATCCTCCACAAATTCGACGAGACGCTTTCCAAATACGAAAAGGCATATTCCAAATTTCTGTTCTTCGAAATGGCCTCCGAAATCTACGAATTCGTATGGGGAGATTTCTGCGACTGGTACATAGAACTCGTGAAGCCGAGAATCTACGGTAAATTGGGTCCTCGTTCCCGTGAGATCGCCCAACAGGTTTTATCCGATGTGCTCGTTCGTGCTCTCGGCTTATTGCATCCGTTTATGCCTTTTTTAACGGAAGAGATTTACGAGGCGTTCGGCGACGGAGAATTCCTGACACGAACTCCTTTTCCAAAATCGTATAACGTATCTGCGGAAAACGAAGGTGTAATCAAAACGAACATCCTACAGGAAGCCGTAAAGCAGATCCGCGTCCAAAGGACGGAAAACGGAGTGCCTCTGGATAAGAAATGCAAAGCCGTTTTGAAATCGGGAAATCCGCTCGTTGCCGCTTCCGTTAAGGATTTCGAAGTTTCTATTCTACAGCTCGCACGACTCGAGAGTATCCAGGTCGAGGAGAATTATTCCGCGGAAAAGACCGACTCCGTTGGCGCCTTCCGCTTCGGAGAAGTCATCCTGCCTTTGGCCGGAATGATCGATTTCGAAAAGGAAAAAGCCCGATTGGAAAAGGACCTGCAAAAGGCGAAACAAGAAGAGGAAAAACTCAGCTCGAAGTTGGAAAACCCGAACTTTTTAGCGAAGGCCAATCCTGATGTAGTGGAAAAGGAAAAAGAAAAGCTCCGCTTATTGAAGGAAAAAACGGACAGTATCCGGAAAGCCATGGAAAAACTTTCCTAGAGGCCCGACCCAAAAACGTCATGTTCTTCGGCCCTTTACCGAAGAGAAAAAGATCAGTGTGCAAATGAAAAGACTTTCGGTAGGATTTAATATTTTATGTCTCGTATTCTTTTAATCGGCTCGGGAGGTCGGGAAAGCGCGATCGCGTACAAATTACGTCAGTCTCCGAAACTCTCCTCTCTCCACGTATTTCCCGGAAACGGAGGATTTCCCGAGTCGGAACTCCTACCGGCGGGAGCATTCGATCTGAAGAAGAAATCCTCCGTGCAGGAATTCGTAAAAAGAAACGGTTACGATCTCGTTGTGGTGGGCCCGGAGGATCCTCTTGTGGACGGAATCTGCGACTGGCTGTCCGAGATCGGTGTCCCTACGTTCGGACCTTCCGCATATTGCGCGCAAGTGGAAGGCTCCAAAGAATTTGCAAAATCCTTAATGAAGCAGGCAAAAGTTCCGACTGCAAAATACGAATCTTTTTCCGATCACACAAAGGCGCTGGACTACGTCCGCAAAGAAGGCGTACCTATCGTGATCAAGGCGGACGGATTGGCTGCGGGCAAAGGCGTCACGGTTTGCTTCCACCTCTCCGATGCTGAAGTCGCGTTGAAAGAGATCTTCTTGGATAAGAAATTCGGCGAGAGCGGAAGCAAAGTAGTGATCGAAGAATTCATGGCGGGACAGGAAGCGTCCGTCTTCGCGATCAGCGACGGAACGGATTACTTCACTCTACCGGCCGCTCAAGACCACAAACGCGCGTTCGACGGCGATCTGGGACCGAACACAGGAGGAATGGGAGCATACTGTCCCGCTCCTATCGTGACCGAGAAAGTCCTGGAAAAAGTAAAACGTTCGATTTTCGATCCTATGTTCGAGATCTTCCGTCGGCAAGGGCATCCTTATAAAGGACTTCTCTACGCGGGTTTGATGATCGATAGTCAAGGAGAACCTAAGGTAGTAGAATTCAATTGTAGATTCGGCGATCCCGAAACGCAGTGCGTACTACCCATGCTCGAAGGCGATCTAGTGGAGATATTCACGGCTTCCGCAAAAGGCCGATTATCCGAGACTCAGGCTTCCGTCGGAAAAGGAGCTTCTACCGTCGTCGTTTTGGCCGCAAAAGGATATCCCGAATCCTATGCAAAGAATATTCCTTTGGAACTTCCGCAAACGGATAGTAAAGACGTCGTCGTTTTTCATGCCGGAACCTCAAAAAAGGATGGAAACCTGATCTCTACAGGTGGCAGAATCTTAGGAATCTCGGCTCGGGGATCGGATCTCAAAGATTCCGTATCGAAAGCATACGCCTATTTAAGTAAGCTGAATGTACCCGATACTTTCTATAGAAAAGACATAGCCGGTAAAGCTCTATAAACTTATGCCGTTCTTAGTATCCGGAAATATCGACTTAGTGGATCGTTCCAGCCTTCGCAAGCTAGAAAAACATCTCGGGATCATTCTTTCCCCCCACCAATATCCGATCGAACAGTACAATTTGATCCGGAATTCCTTACGTACGAAATTGGATTCCGAAAATCTAATCCGCAAGATGAGCCGTAGGGAACTACTTTCTTTTATTTATATCCTGACACAATTCGGAGACGTGGTCCAGGGAGAAACTCCTCAAGAATATCTGGACGTCGCGGAAATACCGGTTGTTTTGGAATGGCAAAAAGGCCATTTCATGATTCCCTACGAAGTCTTGGACTTCTTGGCACACTCCAGAGTGTTCCGAAACCAGAATTACCTCTTTGCTCTCATTCCTGCACTACCGGCTCGGGAAAAAAAGGCGTGGATCGAATGGATCGGGGCAGGGTACGAAAAAGCCTTCCCCAGAGAGATCAACCACGAATTGTATTTTCAGTGCAGGCATTTGCAGAAACCGTTCCAAGGAAAAAGTCTAGTTCAGGAAGAACGGATCCGGATCGATCAGCTCTGGGCTCCCGGTAAAAACGAGATCGCGGATTGGTTCTACAAGGGAATCAGTCCGTTTTACTCCGCAATGAAGGAGCTCCAACGAGCGGAAAGGGATCCTTTTCTTTTGCACGTTTTGGACCTGATCCGTTCGGGAAAACTTGTCCTAAAACGTATCCCGGAGGAATTTGGCAAAAGGGAACAATTCGATCTAGTCTCCACTGTCGAAGGAAATACCCCCCAACTTAGAGATACGGTTTTTAGCTGGGAAGTGCAGCGGGAAGAGCGGGAAGATTTTCTTTTTCGCTGAATCCGGCTCGTCCCTCCTTCTTCCCCTATCCGAATAAAAAGAATCGCAATCGATCCGCATGGAAGTTAAGAACGCCAAGGAACTAAAACGCCTTTCCAGAGAACTCCAGGAAAATTTCCTAAATCGCTGGAAACTTTTGAATCTGGACAAAGACCAGGACCAACTAAGATCCTTCGAAGAACGAATCTCCGATCCAGGCTTCTGGGATAATCCGGACCAGGCAAAATCGATCAGCCAAAAAAAGACGGAGCTGGAACGAAAATTGGCCCCCTGGTATGCCATTCGTCAGGACGTGCTCGATTTGCCCGATCTGGTTGAATTGACTCTGGAAGAAAAAGGCGAGGAAGGAGTGGAAGAACTCAGTTCCGAGTATTCCAGATTAAAAGAAGAATTCGAGAGACTGGAACTTCTAGGAGCTTTGAACGAGCCGGAAGATATGAAACCTGCCTTTTTGAATATCCATCCGGGAGCGGGTGGAACGGAGAGCCAGGATTGGGCTGAGATGCTTTTTCGGATGTATCTGAAGTATTTCGACAAGAAAGGTTATCAGTACAGCGTGGTCGATTTTCAGGAAGGGGACGGGGCCGGAATCAAAAACGCCACGATCCATGTGGTGGGTGACTTCGCTTATGGATTTTTGAAATGCGAAAACGGAGTGCATCGTCTGGTCCGGATTTCCCCTTTTGACGCGAATAAAAGAAGGCATACCTCCTTCGTTTCGGTACACGTGAGTCCGGAATTGGACGACGATATAGACATCAAGATAGAGGAAAAAGACGTCAGAGTGGACGTTTACAGGTCCTCCGGAGCGGGCGGACAACACGTAAACACCACCGACTCGGCCGTGCGCATGACCCATATTCCTACGGGGATCGTAGTCGCTTGTCAAAACGAACGCTCGCAAATCAAAAACCGCGATACTGCGATGAAAATGCTCAAAGCACGGCTGTATGAGCTGGAACAGGAAAGACTAAAGGAAGATCTCGAAAAAAAATCGGGAGAAAAGAAGGATATCGCTTGGGGGAACCAGATTCGGTCTTACGTATTCCATCCTTATAATATGGTCAAAGATCACCGTACGGACTACGAGACGGGAAACGTACAGGCCGTCATGGACGGAGAAATCGAGCCGTTTATCATGGCTTCCTTAAAGACTCTTTAAGGCCGCCCCTTTTTCCGCGCGGTTTCCGATTCCGTATATCTCCTTGGTCCGCCGGATCCGGGCTTCCATCTCTTTCCAGAGAGTTTCCTTTTGCGGATGGAAGGTGGCGTACACTCCTTGCCTGATCAAGTCCACGATTTCGTCCAGAGAGAAATCCAAAAACCTCCAGAGCTTGAAGTATTCGTACGTAAGATTTACGTTGAAGATTTCGGGATCGTCCGTATTGATACAAAGAGGAAGGCCCTGATCGTAATAGTAACGAACGGGGTGATTCTGTTCTTTTCTGACGTATTTTCCCGTAAACACGTTAGACGTCACACATATCTCGATCGGAATTTTGTTCTCACGCAGATAGTTTACGAGTTCCGGGTCCTGGATCGCGGAAGTGCCGTGTCCGATCCGTTCCGCCTTGCAAAGTTCCACCGCTTCCCAGATCGCCCAAGGACCGTCGTCCTCTCCGGAATGCGCGACCACTCGTAGGCCGGCCTCCCGGGCTTTTTTAAAAACTTCAGCATAATCTCTTGCGGGTCCCATCAACTCCGCCCCGCCTAAACCGATCCCGATCACTTCCTTATGTTTTAATTTCAGGACCCGATTGAGATTATTCATGGCGTTCTCGGGACCGAAGGAACGGGACACGTCGACTAAAATACGGATCTCGATTCCGTCTTTGGCTTTTTCCTCGCGGATTCCTTCCACAAGTCGTTCGACCATCTCCTCGAAATCCAAACCGTTCTGAATGAATTTGGAGGGGGCAAAGAAAACCTCCGAGTACAGAATATTATTGGCACGCATGTACTCGGCCAAGCTTCCCACAAAGTAGTATAAGTCGGCGGCTTCCTTAACCAGACTTTGGATGAAGAAAAAGACCTGAATGAATCCGTTCAGATCCTTAAAATTGAATTTGGCTTCGAACTCCTCGTCGCTGAGGGAGATCCCGTTCTTGGCCATCAACTTCTTCATCGTTTCTTTATTTACGCAGGCCTCCAAATGCAGATGGATCTCCGTCTTAGGGAGTTCCCGGATGAAATTGATTACGTCCTGGTCCTGGAGTTTTTGACCGGAAAGGTCGGCGGGTTCCAGAAGAGCAGAAGCGGTTTTTTTACCGGCTTCCCTACTCTCGGAATCGCCAAGAAGCCAGGCCGGAGGACTGTCTATCTCCAGTTCCAAAAGCCGGATTCTCTCGTTTAGTAGATTGTTGATCTGCTTATCGAAGGAAATCTGAAGAGAGGAGGAATAGGGTCTGTCCGCAGGAAGACGACTCTTGAGTCGGTTTAATTCCGAGACATCCCGATCTAGGATTCGGATTCGTTCGAAAATTTCCGCAAAGGGGACACCCACTGGTGCAGAATAAGGAAGGGCCGTTCCGATTTCAATTCCGAAAAAGATTCCGGCGGTTTTCCCCTTATCTTTTTCGAAAAGCAGCCGATGTTTAAAAAAGCCTCGGAGGATTTTGTCGCATGATCACCGCGAGAAAAACGTTCTTACCTTTCGCCCTACCCCTAATTTCGGAAAGAGCCGTCGAGGAAGTGGCCGCAGTCCTCCGTTCCGGTTGGGTGACCTCCGGACCCAAGGTAAGGGAATTCGAGGAAGAATTCGCGAGATACACGGGAGCAGAATACGCATTGGCCCTGAACTCGGCGACCGCGGGACTCCACCTGGCGTTAGAAGCGATCGGGCTATGCTCGGAAGACGCGGTCTTCGTTCCCGCCGTGACTTTTACCGCAACCGCAGAGACGGTCTGCTACTTCGGAGCGGAACCCATTCTGACGGACGTCGATCCGATCTTCAACCTAATGACGGAAACCACGTTAAGAGAAGCGATCCGACGGGAATGCGTCCTTTCTAAAGGGAATCTTGTCCACAAAAAGACCGGAAAAACGGTACGTGCAATCATGCCTGTGCATCTTGCAGGCGCCATTTGCGAAATGGACGCGTTGAATTCCATCGCGAAAGAATATCATCTTTATGTAATAGAAGATTCCGCTCACGCATTTCCGGCGATTTATAGGGGAAAAAAGGTAGGCACCCTCGGGGATTTTACGGTCTTCAGCTTTTATGCGACGAAAGGGATCACTACGGGCGAAGGCGGAATGGTGACGACAAGGCACCCCCATTTTGCGGAGAGAATCAAACTGATGAGATTGCACGGAATCAATCGGGAAACCTTCGACAGACCCGGTTGGTATTATGAAGTCGTTTCTCCGGGATTCAAATATAACATGAGCGATATAGCGGCTGCGATCGGAGTGGTGCAACTTTCGGAGGCCGACGAACTTTGGAAACGTAGGATCCTAATTTCGGAGATTTACCGTTCCGAATTTTCGGACCTGCCCTTCCTACATCTCCCCTTACCCTCCAACGAAGGAGATCACTCCTGGCACCTGTTCCGGGTAGAGGTGGATCGTGTGCGTGGAAAAATCGATCGCGACATCCTGTGCTCAGAATTAAAAAAAAGGAATATCGGATGCAGCCTCCACTTCATTCCCCTGTACGAACATCCGTTTTACCAAAGATTCGGTTACGATAAAAATAATTATCCGAATGCGGACGCGATGTTCCAAAGGACGCTTTCGTTACCTCTTTTTCCCGGAATGGCAGACGGAGATATCGAGGACGTGGTTGCTGCGGTACGAGACGTCTTTTCCGGGCTCTAAAGATTCGTTAGAGCTCGTCGCGCAGAAAAGGATCGCGGAGAAATCAGTTAAAGAAAATATAAAACAAAAAGATCTTAACGAAGAGGACCAGAATTCCCGCTTCCAGATCCGAAGCCTCTTTAGCGTTATCGAAAGAAGTCAAAGCAACGATCCATTCCTCGACTTCTTCTGCGATTTCTGAATCCTCAAAAAGGGAAAGGTCTATCTTCCTGTATCCGTTTTTGGGAATCGGGACGCCGCAAGCTCCGCAAAGATCGGATAAAATCTCCACCGCTTCTTCCCGAACGATCCGAGAGAACTCCCCCATATCCTGCGTTTCCAGGAGGACGGCCTCTCCTAACTCCAGGACTTCCTCCATAACGGCTTCACTGCCTTCTTCCTCCGCAGTTTCCTTCCATTCGCGCAGGCAATCCAAAAGTCCATCCGCTAAAACCAACATCTTGTCGGCGGCTTCCCTTTTCTTTTCCTCCGACAAGGATCGAGGGAAGCCTTTCATCCAGGATTCCTGAACCGCGTTCAAGGCACCGTCTCCGCTGCTCAAAAAATCCAGAAGTAGATATACTAGAGCCCAGGAATTTTCAGGGTGGTGGTTTGCGGATCCGAATTTTTGGAATGTTTGGAATTCTTTGAGCGGAAAAGGCATCAGTTCCTAAGAATCCGTTCCTATAGATTCGGCGCAAGCAGATTGCCGACGCAAATCGCTTTTCAATTTCTCTCGATCCGGTAAAATCAGCCTTACAATGAGGAAATATTTTGCGGCGGTACTCCAACTCAATAGCGGTTCGGATATAAACGCGAACCTAGCCAAATCGGAGGAATGGATCGGAGATGCTTCGTCTAAAAACGCACGACTGATCGGGCTGCCGGAGAATTTTTCCTTTTTAGGTTCCGAAACGGAAAAATTGGAACGCGCAAAGGAGATAGAAGTCCTTACGTCCAAATTCTTGAGCGAAACCTCCCGAAAATTTCGAATCCATCTTTTAGGCGGAGGCTATCCTACCGCTGCAAAAGACGGAAAAATTCTGAATACATCGGCTTTATTCGGACCCGACGGAGAAGTAATATTCAAATATTATAAAATTCATCTTTTCGATACCGATCCCGGGGACGGCTTCCAATATAAGGAATCGAGATCCGTTTCTTCCGGGACGGAACTTCCTACTATTTTTTCCTCGGCGCAATTCGGGAATATCTCCACCGTAATCTGCTACGACCTCCGTTTTCCAGAATTGTTTCGGGCGCTTTCCTATCGCGGGGCGGAAATCCTGTTCGTACCTTCCGCATTCACGAAACTGACGGGCGAGGCGCATTGGGAACCTCTCTTAAGAGCGAGAGCGATCGAAAATTTCTGCTATGTGCTCGCCCCGGCTCAAACCGGACGGCACGATAACGGAAGGGAAACCTACGGTCACTCCCTGATCGTGAGCCCTTGGGGAGAAATCATAGCTGAGAAAAAGGAAGGAGAAGGGGCCTTACTAGCGGAAATCGATCTGGACCTAATACAGGAAGCGAGGAGGAAAATACCTTCTCTCAAACATAGAAAATTCATAGCGGAGTGGGAAAAATTTGCCTAAGCAGGACGAACAACTCGAACTCCACTTCTCTTCCCGGAAAGAATGGGAAAAATGGTTGAAACAAAATCACGGCTCTTCTCCGGGAATCTGGGTGAAGTTGAGTAAAAAGCAATCCGGCATACCTTCCGTATCCTACGAGGAAGCTTTGGAAGTCGCTCTCTGTTACGGTTGGATCGACGGACAAAAGAAACCTTTCGATTCCGAGTATTGGCTCCAGAAATTTACATTAAGAAAACCGAAAAGTATTTGGTCCCTTAAAAATAGGGAAAAAGCGGAAGAATTATTCTCCACGGGAAAAATAAAACCGGCAGGATTAAAAGCTATAGAAGAGGCCAAACGAAACGGAGCCTGGGATAAGGCATATGCGTCTTCGAGTAAGATCGTAGTTCCGGAAGATTTCCAAAAAGCGTTGGAGCAAAACAAGAAAGCTGAGAAATTTTTCGAAACCCTGGACAAGACGAACCGGTACGCGATTCTTTTTCGGATTCATAACGTAAAAAAGGCCGAAACGAGAACCAGAAAAATCCGGGAATTCATAGAGATGCTGGAACAGGGAAAGAAGATCCGCTGAGACGGATCCCGACTCTCCTAATTCCTCGGATTTATTTCGGGAGAATTTCCGGCACCTCCCCGACCAAAAAACCGGCCTCTCCGGCGAACGAATCCCTAAAAATCGACGGTACGACTTCCTTTCCTCCTTCCGGAGACGCGTTTTTATCCGAGAGATCCTTGATCGAAGCGGAACTCCCTCCGCAAAATATTACGCTTAACACCGAACACGCGATCATCATCATATCCATTTTCCTTAAACGGTCTTTTCCCGCATGTTTCCATGATACCTCACATTACATGTCATAATCTGTCATATTTTAACTCCGACGCTTTTTAGGGAAATTCCGATTAAGTCTTGAATACATGACATTAAATGTCATGTATTGTACGATAGAATTCGATCATGCGGGCGGACAGACTTTTAAATATCCTATTGCACCTCCAAGCCAAAGGCAAAACTACCGCTAGGGAACTCGCGGAAAAATTGGAAGTTTCGGAGCGGACTCTTCACCGGGATATGGAAGCTCTCAGTTCGGCCGGAATTCCGATTTACGCAGAAAGAGGGATCGGCGGCGGATGGAGCCTCAGCGAAGGATATAGAACCAACCTAACAGGAATGAGGCGAGAAGAAGTGCTCTCCCTTCTTCTCCTTCAATCTTCGCGGATTTTGGAGGATTTGGGAAGAAAAAAGGATCTAGATTCCGCTTTTCTAAAGTTACTGGCCGCGTTACCTCCCGCTTACAAAAAAGACGCGGAAACGGCAAGGCAACGGATTCACATAGACGGAGCCGGATGGAACCAGGCGATTCGAGACCTCCCGGTCCTCCCTCTGTTGCAGGATGCCGTTTGGGAAGATAGAAAGGTGGAGATTTTATACGAAAAGGAAGGAACTGTTTCTCCCAGAAATTTGGAACCGTTAGGCCTCGTCGCCAAAGACACGACCTGGTATCTGGTCGCGAGGAGGAGTCGGGAAATCCGGATTTACAGAATTTCCAGAATCCGAGAGGCGAAACTCACGACCGAAAGATTCGAAAGGCCGAAAAAATTCGACCTCTCCAAATATTGGGAATCCTGGTTGGAGGATTTCAAAACCAGAATTCCCCAGTACCGCGTTAAAATACGCATCAAGAGTCCTCTAGAGCTCAAAATCCAACGAAATCCGTTTTTGAAAATTCTAAAGGTGTCTCCGCCAAAAAAAGGATGGAGCGAAATGGAATTGGATCTGGAAACCCGGGAATGGGCGATCGGATCCTTAATGCGTTTCGGTTCCGCCGTGGAAGTGCTGCAACCGGAAGAGCTAAAGGAATCCATACTGTCAAAAGCGGAGGAAATCCTGATTCTATATCGAAAAGGTTAGAACGTTTCCCGCTCGAACATTGTAGATTTTCGCCCCTTCATCCTTCTAATAAATTGCCCAGATGGTTTGTTTATGACTTTGGATTCGGAAAGCATTTTTACGAAACTAGGCCCGATCCTGGACGCCCTCGACGAAGGAATCGTGATTTTGGATCCGACGGGAAAGTCGATCGAACAAAATCGCAGAGCCGCGGAATGGGAAATCGCTTCCGATCCTTTGCAGCAAGATCGCTGGCGGCGCCTCTTCCAAGAATTTCCTCCGCCCAAATCCATGGTCGTCTCTTTAAGGACTCCGTTCGGAAAAAGAAGGTTCGAAATCCGCTCGGAGAAAGTTCCGAACGAGTACGGTGGACGACCGCTGACGATGTATTTCTTCAAAGACACCACCGATAGTAGATTCCTGCAAGTAAGACTGAAAAGATTAGAATTTCTGAATTTAAGAAGCCGAGCCAAAATCAGGAATCTGGAAATGCAAGACTCGCTTACGGGTCTTTTCAATCGGAGTTATACCTCCAACGTTTTTTCCTCCGAATTATCCCGCGCTAAAAGAACCGAAAGCCGGATCGGTGTAATCGCGATCGATATCGATAGATTGAAAGTGATCAACGACGCGTTCGGAACCGGTCAAGGAGACGAGCTCATCGCCAACGTCGGCAAAATCCTTTTGCAAAATTCCAGAAAAACGGACATTGCGGCCAGAATCGGCGGAGAGGAGTTCCTACTGATCCTTCCGGGAGCGGATAGACAAACCGTATTGGAAAGAGCGGAAAGGATCCGAGACCAGTATTCCCTACTTCGACTTCAAAGTCCGAAAGGATCCATCCAATCCACGCTTTCCGTCGGCGTAGCCATGTTCCCGGCGGACGGGTCCTCGGAAGATAGCCTGATGCGTTCCGCAAATTCTGCCCTGTACGTGGCGAAACGTTCCGGAAAAAACAGGGTGGTATCCACCGGAAGCAAGGATTAAGACGGATCCCGTAACCTTTCCGCAATATGCGCCCGACGATAGCCGTTCGGACTCAATCCGGTCAATTTTTTGAATTCCAGATTAAAAGCGGATTTGGAGCTAAAACCGGATTTAACCCGCACTTCCGTAACCGTCAGCTTTGGGGATAGTCCTAAGAGTTTCTTCGCTTCTTCGATCCGGTAATAATTAAGGAGAGAAGGAAAACTGGTTTTGAATTCCACGTTAATGATTTCGGAAAGTTGGTGAACGCCTATACCCAATTCCTTCGCTAAGTGTTCTTCCTTGAGGGAATTCTTAAGAAAAATCCGCTCTTCCTCTATCAGAGCGCGTATCCGGGAAACCAGCCGGTCCACCTCGAGGGAAGAAACGGTACTCTTTCTACTCGAAGGCTTGGGCAAATCTTTGGAAAAGAATTCCGTCGAGGACATCCGAAACAGACAACCGCCGATCAGAACGAAATGAAACGGAGCGTATAGAACCGATGCGAATACGGAAAATTCGTTGTAAGGATAAAAGTCGAAATGGTAAAGCGCTTTGCCGAGATTGAAGACCAAAAAAATAGCCCAGGAAATCCAGTAGACTAGGATGGGAATTCGGCTCGAGCCGAACAGAGTCCGATGGGACTTCAAAAAATAATAAATCGCTAAACTAGTGGTCGCCACTAAAATCAGAATTCTGTAATCAAAAACCGGTTGAGAAAGCGGGATCAAAAGATAAGGAAGCCCCACCAAAGAAGCTCCCAAAAAGGAAATCTTCGGTTCCCGATCGCTATCCCAAATCCTTTCCACAAAATTTAAGAAAAGGAAAAACGCCGCATACGTCGTCGCCTGAAAAAGGAAGTACGGAAATCCGAGCAGTCGACCGCTTCCTCCGATAAAGAAGGAAAAAGGTTTCACTTGTAGGAAATAAAAAGAAGCGAAAGAAAGAAATACCTGTAGAACGAGCACCAGAAATACCGGATTTTTTCTTTTATACCAATAGACCAAGGAAAGCAGAGTCGCGATCAAAGACCCCGTTAAAATGTAGATTTGGGTCGTAAACCAGAATTCGGCCAAGCGCTGTGTCGCGCTTCTCGTCAGCAATTTGACGGGAAAATTCGCGTAAGTGATGTCCTCCATGGACGAGAAAAAATAATAAAAAGTCCTGCTCTCTCTCGGCTGCAATCGGATAGAAAAACGCGGGAAGCTAGGACGAAAAACGGATTGAAAATCGCTACTTTCCGCTCCGATATATTCCGAATTTTCGTATTTTCCTTCCGCATCCACCGAGCAGAATTCGATCCGTG
Organism: Leptospira fluminis; assembly: GCF_004771275.1. Lineage (GTDB taxonomy): Bacteria > Spirochaetota > Leptospiria > Leptospirales > Leptospiraceae > Leptospira_B > Leptospira_B fluminis. The sequence continues at coordinate 113,294 of NZ_RQEV01000003.1, forward strand.
AAATGTTCGTGGAAAAGAAAGTCAGCTCCCTTTCCTGAATTTCATCGGATTCGTTTTTTAACGCATATCTGATCCAATTTCCTCGATCCATGCGCCTTACCCGCAAAGCGTCCGGTATGGGATTCGTATGCCATTCCAGTTTTCGGATCTCGTCCAATCCGGATCGCGAACAACCGACGATGATATGTTTCCGATATCTGTATTCCGTAAAGGAACTTATGTTCGTGATTTCAGGATCGTCCTGACGGATAGGCACCGTCTCCGCAAAATACGGCAAAGAAAAAAAGAAAAGAAACTGCGGGAGAAGACAAAAAGCGCTCCGGTATAATTTCCTGATTGTCATATTCGATCGGGTCGTTTCTGAAAATTCCCGTACGATCTCTTTCGGGGTTCAAACGTTCGAAAAAACCAATATCTTGATATCCAACGCGGGCAAACCGTCAAACAAAAACGCAAGTTTTATCTGCCGTCCACGCTTTATTAACCGTATGAACCTGCGAGAAAATTCACTTCTCGGATCCGATGCCGCGGAAATCGCATCCAAGGACAGCATCACCACAGACAATTCCGAAAAAAATCGGTCTGGGAGAACAATATGATAACTTAATAATATGATACGTCCAACTTTTTAAATGTGGACGACTTTTTAACTAGGTTTGCGGCTAAAAACGGTAACCTTCTTGACATTGCCGGTATCAGATAAAACGAAGGTACCGAAGGCCCGACATGTATTCGGAAAAAAACAAAGGCAGAGTTTCCATAGCGATCCCGATCGTTCTATGCCTTGTCATGTCCTTCAATTCCGCTCTATCCAAACCCTTTATCCAAAAAGAAAAGTTTAGAGCCGAAATAGAAAGTGAAGATGCCGTAGAGGTAAGGGAAGATCACCACGAAGACGATTTTTCCTCCCTTCCCATCTCCTTCTTTGCCCCCTCCGAATTCGTCAACCTTCCTATCATTCTCTCAGCCCGTTCCTACATCGCAGGCGGCGGTCCTCACAAGGCATACATTTTCCTTCTTGCTCCGTCTTTGCTCAACATCCCTCCTCCCCTAACCTAAGCAAATCGCCTATTTCGCCATTTCCGATGAATCACGGAAATATCATATTCTAAAAAGGAATACTATTTTGATCTCGGACGGAACGATTCCGGTAAATTACAGAGAGATCAGGAAAATTCAAAACGAAGGTACGAGGTACCCAATGAGTCAAAAGAATAAGAATATTCAAACCCCTTCCGGCACGGACCTTCCGCCGACTTCCTACGTCGCAGCGGTAAAACAGGTCACTCAGGCCGGGATCGCCGCGTTTTCGGTCAAAAATCCTCACTTGATGATCGCAGGCTGTATCGTGGTTTTAGTTTTGGGAGTGCTGGCGTTGTTTCAAATGCCTCGGGACCTTCTTCCCCCTTCCAAACAACCTGCGGTCCAGATCCTGGACGTTTATTGGGGAATGCCTACCTCGAGCACGGAAACCATCCTCACCTGGAAGTTCGAACGTTATACTGGGCAAGCGCCGGGTTTGATCCACCAGGAATCCAAATCCTATCCGGGAGTAAGCGTGGTGAACAACTTCTTTGACGAAGATTCCACGTCCCGACCCGAAGCCATGGGTGCAACGGTCGGTTATATCATGTCGGTTCTGCGAAGGCTTCCTCCGGGAGCGATGCCTCCGATAGTACTTCCCTTCGACCCGATGGGTTCCACTCCAGTCTGTCTCGTGGCGGTGAGCGGCGATTTCAAGGTCAACGAATTGTACGACTTAGGACAGTACGACGTACGACGAGCCTTGCAGGGAAGCCCGGGGACCATCGCACCGACGGTCATGGGCGGAGCGGAAAAGCAGATCATTATCGAGCTGGATCCGCTCAAGCTGAAGAGATTCGATATGTCCGCCGCGGAAGCGATGGAGAAAATCGGAAGGTTGAACACCTTCATTCCGGCAGGAGACGTTAAGATCGGAGATTTCGATTATCCGATTTATACCAACGGGGTCGCGGACACGGTCAAGGCTTTCGACGACTTTCCTCTGCGCAGCCGCGAAGGCGTTTCCGTATTCGTACGCGATGTCGGTGCTGCCCGAGAAGCGAGTATCGTTCAGACGGAGATGGTCACTCTGAACGGTAAGGAAATCGTTTATGTTCCCGTTCTGAGGCAACAGGGCGCCAACACATTGGCCGTCGTAGACGCCGCCAGAGAAGCGATGAAAGCTTTGGAAAAAGAGGTCAAAGGCTTAAAGCTGAATATAGTCGCGGACACGACCGTCTTTATCCGCAAGGCCGTGGAGACGGTGGGGGAAGAAGCCATGTTCGGCGGCGGTTTGGCCGCGTTGATGGTGTTTCTCTTTCTCGGAAACCCGAGAGCGACCTTTGCCACCCTTCTTTCTCTTCCCTTTTCTACCCTATTCGTCCTCATGGGCCTGAAAGCCACGGGCTCTACGATCAATATCATGACTCTAGGCGGGATGGCGCTATCGATCGGCCTACTTGTGGATAATTCCATCGTCGCGATCGAAAACATTATGCGACATCTGTCGGAGGACAAGGATCCGAACCGAGTAAGAGTCGTCGTACGCGCCGCCCAAGAAGTAACGCCTCCTATCATCGCGGTTACTCTTTGTAACGTAGTCGTACTATTCCCCATTCTTCTTACTAAAGGCGTGGTTAACGTGCTGTTCGGGGCCATCGCTAAGACGGTAATCCTGGCTATCACAGGTTCCTTGTTATCCGAAACCGCGATCATTCCTCTTTTTGCAAGTAGATTCCTTACGGGAGAACCTCCAAAACTTCCGAGATTTTTTCAGGCGATCCAAAACATGATTTCGGCTTTGACCGAAATCTACGGAACCGCTTTGGAAAAAGTCATGACCAAAACCAAAGCTGTGGTCGTCGGAATCCTGATACTCTTCGCGATCGGCGGACTCTGCCTTCCGTTTATAGGAACGGAATTGTTCCCCAGAGCGGACGCTGGAAGTTTCGTTCTTCACATGAGATTTCCTTCCGGGCTCAGGATCGAGCAGACCAGCGAGCAAGCGAAGTTGGTGGAAGGAAAGTTGAAGGAATGGATCAGGGGAGATCTGGAAATGGTACTCGCCGATTCCGGCCTCTACCAAGGATTTCCCGCGGCCTTCTCTCAGAACGGCGGAACCCAGGACGTTTCCATGGTAGTGGAGCTGAAGGAACACCGCAAGAAAACCTCTCAGGAATATGCCAGAATCATCCGTGAAAAATTTCCTAAGGAATTTCCCGGCGTCGAAATCGGAATCGAGTTGGGGGGATTACTTTCCTCTTCGCTTAACGGAGGCGCTCAAGCCCCGATCAACGTGCAGGTCCGCGGTTCTAACGCCTTAAAAGCTCACGATGTGGCGCTGAACCTTCTGCCGGAAATCAAAAAGATCAAAGGAGCCACGGACGTCCGTATCCTGGAAAGTTTCGATACCCCGGCCATCGAAGTAAACATCAACCGCAAGAAGGCGGATTCGCAAGGAGTCTACACTGACGAGATCGTCCAGAATATCGTAAGCGCTTTGGCGGGAAGCATCGTATACAAACCTACGATATGGGTGGATCCGAAAAGCGGAATCGACTATGCGTTGGGAGTTCGCTTTCCGGAAGAGAAATTCCAAACCATGAAGGATTTCGAGAATATTCCCGTTACGGGAAAATTCCAGGAAAGAGCGATTCCTCTCAACCAACTTTCCGACATCGAGCAGACCAAGGGTCCGACTATATTAAGCCGCGTTAATATGAAACGGACCGTCAACATCATGTTGGATTCCCAGGACAGGGACGTGGGAAGCGTGTCCGGCGATATCGAGAACGTCATCAAAAAATTCAAGGTTCCGGAAGGATACAAGGTCGTTATCACCGGAGAAATAGAAAAGATGAAGGACGCACTGGGTCAATTGGGAGGAGGATTCTTTCTCTCCGCCTTTTTGGTCTACATGATTCTGGTAGTGCAATTCCGTTCCTTTATGCTTCCCGGAATCATGATGATGACCGTGCCTCTGGGCATGGTGGGCATCGCGCTGATGTTCGCATTGACCGGAACCTATTACAGCCTTCAAGCGGGTATCGGAACCATCTTTCTGATCGGGATCGCGGTTTCCAACGGAGTGCTTCTCATAGAGTTCATTCTACACATGTTGGAGCACGAAAAAATGGAACTCGATAGAGGGATCATCGAGGGAGCCAAGGCAAGATTGAGACCGATCCTGATGACTTCTTTCGCCTCCATGCTCGGACTGACTCCGATGGCGATCGGATTCGGAAAGGGATCGGAAGCGAATATCCCTTTGGGAAGAGCGGTGATAGGCGGTCAATTTCTAGCCACGTTGCTGACCTTGTTCGTATTACCAACCGTATTCAGATATCTCTACCGCAAGTTCTATCTAAAGGAGAATTGATTCCGATAAAATTTTTCGGGAGTAATAAAATGAAACGCAGACTCGGATCTACAATTAAGATTTTTATAATACTTTCGCTCGTTGGCTCCACCACCCTCTATTCGGATTCGGAAACGATCCTTACCGTGGAAGACTTCATGCTCAAGGCGGAAAAAACGAGCCCGGACGTGGCCGCAAAAATTTTCCTGGCAAAGCAGGCCGAAGAAGGGATAGGAGTGGCAAAGGCCGCCTACATGCCTACGGCTTACGCGTCCGGAATGATCACCTCCGGGCTACCGGGTTCGTTCGGCGAGCCGGGCGTCATGGTTCCTCGAGGCGTGATGGTCTCCCCCTTTCACGCCGGACCTTCCGCAGGTATTTGGGGACAATACACTCTTTACGATTGGGGCAGAAGGTCCAACGATCTGAAGTACGCCGAAAGCCAAGCGAAAGGAAAAAGGGAAGAGATCAGGCTTACCCGACTCGAGGTCTTGGACACCTCCATCAGAAGTTATTACTCCTGCTCCCGAAATCGGAGCATGATGGAGCTTTGGTCCGGATTGACGGACGATCTGGATATGATCCGGAGAGAGGCTCTCAGATTCGTACGTAACGGACAAAAGTCCATCGTGGACAAATACCTAGTCGAGGCTCAGGTGGAACAGATCAAAACCCAGACGGACGACTACGAACTCAGATTGAAAAAAGGAAGAGAGGAACTAGGTCTCTTGATCCAGGAGGATTGGACCTCCATCTCCTGTCCGTCCATCACTTCCATCCATTTGGGAAAATTATCGGAGACCGAAGAATCGTCCGGATCGAACCGGATGGAACCTTCCCTAGGAATCGGTGACCAGTACGATTCGTCGCCGATCGTAAGCCGCGTTAAAATGGAAGTCATAGCCGCAGAAGCCAAACTGGATCGCTCCAAGGCGGACTTTATGCCCGAATTGAAATCGTCCTACTCCGTAGGTACTTTCAAGGAAGCCAGGTTGGTTCCCTATTCGAATTATTCCGCCAACCTTTCCTTCGTGGTTCCGGTTTTCGAAGGACTCAAAACGGTTCGGGAAGTGAAGGCAGCCGAACACGAACTTTCCGCTAAGCGAAAGGAATTGGAGGCCGCTCGTAAGAAGGTAGCGGAGCTGAACGTGGGGCTGAGCAAGACGATCGATTCCGCGATATTAAGAATCAAGCATCTTAGGAACGAAGTGGAACTGGCCAAGACCGGCTATGAAGTGGCGAGAAGCCGTTATGCGAATTACCAGGGAAACCTCTTGGATTTTAGGGAGGCGTTCCGAAACCTTCTACGGACCCAAGGGGAACTCATAGACGCCTATACCGAATATCTCACTTACACCAAGGTTCGAGATCTGGTAAACGGAAAAATATAAGGATATATTCATGTATCATATTCGTATAAACTCAACCTTATTCATTCTTATTATTCTCGCCTCGGCATCGAGCGGATGCATGAAAGGAGATACTCATTATACCAGCCAAAAGGACGCAAAAAAACTTCTATTCGAAACAGGAATGTTGAAATGCCTCGCATCGGGGGGACAACCAAGCAATTACGGAAACGTATCCTCTCTTGTCTCCGAAGTGATTTCCCAAAACCCCACGTTGGCCCCGTCCGACGAAGGAGATCAGTATTTCAAGACTAGCGCCTTGCACGATTGCGAGGGCGCTATCTTAGGCGCGTCCATTACGAACTGCGACTTCCAGGAGTTCATGGCGGCCGATTATTTTTCGGGGCATAGGATCTGCCACCTTACTCCCAGCAGGGAATTCCGTTTGGATAAAATGAATCATTGATTCGAAGCTCCGCTTCGAGAGCGGTGGGTGGATCCGATCCGAAAAGCTAAGACAAGAAACGGGTTGCGGAATCGCTCCGGCGGAAGATCTTTGTGTCCTCTCGGAGGATCATATGTCTTCCCCTTTTCTGGGCGAATTTTTAGGAACGTTTGTTTTGATTCTATTAGGCAACGGAGTCGTCGCCGGAGCTCTTTTGGAGCATTCCAAAGCGAAAGACAGCGGATGGATCGTAATTACGGCAGGTTGGGCATTTGCCGTTTTGATCGGCATCCTGACGGCGAATGCGTTCGGAAGCCCAGACGCGCATTTAAACCCGGCGGTCACGCTCGCATTTTCGATCCAATCCGGCGATTTTTCCAAACTCGCCCCCTACACGACTGCCCAGATACTCGGAGCTTTTCTCGGTTCCGTCTTTGTGACTCTACACTACCTTCCCCACTGGAAAGAAACGAAGGATCCGCTGAGAATTTTAGCGATTTTTTCCACGGAGCCTGCGATCCGGCATAAGTTCTCCAACTTCTTCAGCGAATTCCTCGGAACCTTCGTTTTAATCTTAGGAGTGTATGCGATCTTTTCTCCTCAAATCAAGGGTCTGACTTCCCACCTCGGCGCATTTTTGGTCGGGCTATTGGTTTGGAGTATAGGACTTTCCATGGGAGGAACCACCGGATACGCCATTAACCCCGCGCGCGATTTCGGACCTAGACTAGCGCATTTCCTGCTGCCGATTCCTGGAAAAGGATCTTCCCGCTGGGAATACGCTTGGATTCCGATCTTAGCTCCGTTTTGCGGAGCCGCTCTTGCCGGAATACTTTTAAGGACGTATGCATCCCAATGACAGTAGCTCCTAAGAACGCCCTAAGATTCGTATTGATCACCCTCTTGATCGACTTTACCGGTTTCGGGATCATCGTGCCCGTCATTCCGCAACTCATCGAACAACTGATAGGCGGAGATCTGAGTCAGGCTTCCTTGTACGGAGGATGGCTGACTTTCGCCTACGCATTCACCCAATTCATTTTCGCTCCGATTCTGGGCGGATTGAGTGATCGTTTCGGACGTAGACCGGTTCTGCTTTCCTCCCTGTTCGGATTGGGTGTAGATTACGTTTTTCTTGCGTTTGCCCCGAACATTTGGTGGTTATTTTTAGGAAGAATCGTTTCCGGACTGACCGGCGCGAGCTACAGCGCTGCCGGCGCATACATCGCGGATATCAGTCCGCCGGAAAAAAGATCCCAAAACTTCGGACTAATCGGAGCCGCGTTCGGAGTAGGATTCATCGTCGGTCCCGTGATCGGAGGGATCTTCAGCCAATTCGGACCGAGAGCGCCCTTTATGGTCGCCGCAGGACTTTCCTTTATCAATTGGATCTACGGCTATTTGGTACTTCCGGAATCCTTGGCCGAATCGAATCGTAGAAAATTCGAATGGAAACGAGCGAATCCGGTAGGTTCTTTGGTCCAATTGAATCGACTTCCGGGGGCCAATTCCGGACTTCTTCTTTCGGTAGCTCTTCTGTTCATCGCGAACCATTCCTGCGAATCGACTTGGACGTATTATACGATGCAAAAATTCGCATGGGATGCGGAGCAGGTGGGATATTCCCTGGGAGTAGTAGGGATCACGATCGCTTTCGTTCAGGGCTTCCTACTCAGGATCGTCATACCGAAGTTCGGTCAAAAAAACACGACGTATCTGGGAATTTCCGCGGTGATCGTGGTTAGCGTCCTATTCGCAATCGCTTCGGAAGGCTGGATGATGTACGTTCTGCTCATTCCGTTTTCCATAGCTTTTTTGGCGACCCCTGCCATACAAGGATACGTTTCTAACCACGTTCCGGCAAACGAACAAGGGGAGTTGCAGGGAATGATGGGAAGCATTATGGGAATAACGTCCATCATCGGCCCGGTATTGATGACGAACCTATTCTCTTATTTCACAAGAACGGGAGCATCCCCGTATTTTCCGGGCGCTCCCTTTATCACGAGTTCTCTTCTCGCATTTTTCAGCGGGATCATCTGCATCGTTTGTTTCCGCGAGGAAACGAAACGGATGTCTTCGAAAGAGACGATTTCGGATGGAAATCCTGCGGAGAGTTAGAACTCCGGAAATGCGGATTCTACTCCGACTCCTCTTCGTCCTCTTCCAAACCCAGATAGAATAGGGCCCAAAGAGTGTCGAATAGGATCTGCATCAGAAGAGCGAACCTTTCCTCCTGATCCTCAATCGTTTTATAATCTTCTAATATAAAGGAAACGAAAGGTTCCAGGATATTCCGCTCTTCCTCGTCGGAAATCCCGTTCAGACTATCGAGGCCGAAATTTTCGTCCACCGGAACCTCGTATAACGCAAGGCGGGTATTCAGGATATTAACCGCGACTTCGATCAGATCCGAATCGGCCATCGTATGAATGCCGGCATCCTTTAATCCGGCCAAGATCCCGGAAATGGCTTCGTCCGTAACCGCCTCCGCCTTCTCCTCGTCCTCTTCGTTGTACGCTTCCGAGATCGCGACCAAGATAGCAGTCGCTTGGTCCAGATAGTTCGATAAAACCTCGTCGAAACGTACTTCATCCTGTTCGGTCAGTTCCCTGGCAAATCCCGTATCCAGTACGTCGTAAAACGATTCAGGATCGTCCGCCTCGCACGCCGCAGATGCAAAAGTGCGTACCAAAAGCCAAAAAGGGGATCTTTCATGACCGATGCGTCGGATTTCTCCGGCATAACCGGCCACCGCAGCCTGCCAAGCACCTGGGGAATAAGGAGGAATTTCCATAATACGCAAAACTATGTATTTCCGTCCGCCCGTCGAGCCGGAATTCCAAGTCCCTCCCACCGATCTTGGAATCAAATTTCCGGCAAAAATTTTTGGGGAAACCTGTTGACAGAAACCGGAGCTAAAATAACTGAGAATCATCCTCAATATCAAAAATAAAAATCGCCTGGTGGCTTTGAGAAAGAGAGGGAAAAATTGCTTGCTTTTTATGAGAATGATTCTCATCTGCATTATCAAGCCGATTCTCCGAGAAGGAAGTCGGAGGGAGTCATCCCCACAGTTCATCTCTCTGGACCCGACAGGACTCCCTGTCGGGGATTTTTCCTGCAAATCGATCGGGCAATTTAGGAGCTAAAAGATGCGTAATGCAAATGCACAGATCTGGATCCGAGCGATCCGTATTTCCGTTCTATTAGGCGGAATTTTTTTCTCCTGTACGCACGAAAAGAAAAACGATTCGAATCTGTCGACGGCCATGGTTCTGGGGAGCCTCCCCTCCGCCTCCCGAGACCAGGTAGTGGTTCGATACGCGGACTTAGCCTACGAATCCTATAATAAGAGTTATCAGGATGCTATCGCACTTCAGACGGCGGTAAATACCCTAAAAACGACGCCGAATGCCGCCAACCTAAGTGCGGCCAAAAACGCGTGGATCGTTGCCCGAGCTTCTTATCTAGTCACCGAAGCATTTCGTTTTTCCGGAGGTCCTATAGACCAGGCCAACCTTTCCAGCATCGGATGGCAGGGCTGCGGAGCGGGAACGAACTACGTCGGAGATACCACGTACGATTGTCAAACTCTACTCAATTCTTGGCCGTTAGACGAAATTGCGATAGACAATTATGTCCAGAACGGAAACGACTCCACGAGCTTTGCCGCCATTCTCGCCAAGAACGGAAGTTTAACCCTAGCCTCTTCTGGGAACACGGACAGTACGACCATTGTTTTAACCGGTTGGCATGCGATAGAATATCTGCTTTGGGGCCAGGACAAGTCCGGAAGCCCGCAGGCTTATAACCAAGTGGCGGGATTGGCGGATTCCACTTGCTTTACCGCCTCTCCCACTACCTGTAATAGCAACGGACAAGGAGGAACGAACGGAGGAACCGGGACAAACCGGGCGGCCTTTATGAAAACGGTGACTGATGCTTTAGTCGGCCATTTAAAATTAGTGCGCGATTCCTGGGGAACGTCCTCCGCTCCCGGAGCATACAGGCAAACGTTTACCGCGGATTCCAACACTTCGCTTAGCAAAGTATTTCGAGGTTTGGGAAAATTCATCGCCGGAGAATGGGGAGGCGATAGGCTCCAAGGGATTTACTCTCACGATCAGGAACACGAGCATTCCTGCTTCAGCGACACCACCAAAGCCGACTTTTACTACGATGCCCAAGGAGTCCTCAACCTCTGGACGGGAAGTTATACTTTGGTAAAGAATTCGCCCACAAGCACCGGACCGGGACTATCCGCACTTTTAGGTAGTTTAAATCAGGGAGTCGCTCAATCCCAGATCACTCAAGCAAGGGACGCGTTCTGCATCAACAATGGGGAACAATCCGCCGACCCGAACTTCGCCTCCTCCTGTCAGAGCGGATCCATCGTAGGACGCTACGATCAGATCATTATGGATGGATTCAACGGATTTCCGGGCTCGCAGAGTGCCGACTATCCGACTCTCCAAAATGTACAGGTCTTAGTCGGAGACCGACTCAAAAAAAGTATCGTGGCAGCCGCCTCATCTCTCGGAATTACGATCACCGACTTTAGCAATAACTGATAGGAAAAACAACCCGACCGAATCGATCCGTTCGGTCGGAAAACGAAAAAATATGAACTGTAATCGAATTTCCCTCCTCTTCCAAAAGAAAAAAGAAAATAGGCCGAATCGTCGGAAACATCGACTGATTCTTGTTAGTTTCTTTGTCTTATTCGGACTTCTTCTTTCGAATTGTAACCGCAACAATAAGTCCGACGGAAACGAATTGGTTCTTCTTTTGGCCATGATCAACCAGGATCCGGGAGAAGCATACTCCGGAGGTTGGACCACCGTTTTCGACACCACAAGCAATGCATTTACGTTTCCGGTTGCGAACCTGCGGGACGGAGGGTCCACACAATTCAACGTTGGGAACACCTTCTTCAACACGAACTGGACCCAAGAAGGAAACAGTGCCTTAAGCGGAAAAGGACCCACTTTCAATGCCAGCTCCTGTCAAGCCTGCCATCAAAGATCAGGAAGAGGAGCACCGCCTAACAACGGAGCCACACCCGCAGTCTATGGCGGCTCCTTGGACGGAGCCGTCGCCCTATTGGTCCGACTTTCCAAGGACGGAGCGAACTCCGTTACCGGGGGACCGATTCCGACGGACAATTACGGGCTCCAGCTCAACCACCAAGGGATCGGAGGCTTTACGAATCTTCATCCTAGTTCTCATACGGTTGCGGCGACGCCTGCCGAAGGACACGCTTCCGTGAGCTACTCTTCGGTGGCCGCCCCGGTTTGTTCCACATGTTCAGGAACCACTTATCCGGACGGAACCGTCGTCTATCTCTCCCAACCTACGTACAGTTTTTCGGGTTGGAATTTCAGCGATCCGACTTCCGCCTCCGGAGGATTTCATTTCTCCCCCAGAATAGCTTCTCAGATTGCGGGTCTGGGATTGCTGGAAGCGATTCCGGAGAGCACCATCCTTTCCTGGGCCGACCCCAACGATTTGGATGGAGATGGTATATCAGGAAAACCGAATTATGTTTGGGATACCGCCGGCGGCCAAAAATTGTTAGGGAGATTCGGATGGAAGGCCAACGAGCCTAGCGTCGCCCAGCAAAACCAGGATGCCTTTCTCGGAGATATCGGAATCACAAGCCCTTTGAATTCCACGGACAATTGTCCCGCCATTCAGACAATCTGTCTAGACTCGGCTAATGGAACCGGAGATCCGGAAATCGGAACGGGAGTCACGAGCGGGGTCATTTTTTGGAATCGAGTATTGGGAATCCCAGGAAGAAGGTCCGTAAACGATCCGCAAGTGGTCCTTGGCAAACAGACCTTCGTTTCCATAGGTTGTGCGTCCTGTCACAAACCGTTGGTGCTCACGGGAACCGTCTCCGATTTTCAGGAGAATTCTTCCCAGTTCATCAAACCTTATACGGATCTACTTTTACACGATATGGGATCGGGATTGGCCGACGGAAGATCCGACTTCGACGCGACCGGTAGTGAATGGAGGACTCCTCCTCTCTGGGGAATCGGGCTCGTCTCGGTAACCAACGGTCACCAAAGGTTTCTGCACGACGGACGGGCAAACGGATTGGAAGAAGCGATCCTCTGGCACGCGGGCGAAGGAGCAGGAGCCAGAAACAAATTCCAGCTACTCTCGGCTTCAGACAGAAGCAACCTCATTAAGTTCCTAAATTCCCTTTAACGGCGGCATGAATATGAAAATTTTTGAATTAATCACACGAAAGGCGTTCGGCTCGGCTTTGGTATTGGGAAGCATGACCTTGGATATCGCCTGCACTCCTCATTCCGGATCGGACTCTTCCACGATTGCGGCCTTGTTGGCTCTCCAGCCTTCTTACACCGAATTTCTGACCTATTCCGGAAACAGCCTCGTCCTCCCAGCATTCCAAAATCTACAGACCACGACCTCGGCCTTGAAGACGGCCGCACAGGCGTATTATGCGGATCCGACGAATACGACCAAGCTCGTAATCCTACAGCAGGCTTGGAAAACCGCAAGAACCTCCTTAAAGAAAGCGGAAGTCTTTTATTTCGGTCCTGCGGAGAACCCACCCGGGTACTATTACACGAATCTGGACGGATTCGAAAAGGCCCAGAGACCGAAATGGAGCAATATCTCCGCAGTTCTATCCAATACGACGAGTTTTCCGACCATCAACGAAACCAACGTGTTAAACTATAGCTCGATTCGCCGGGGATTCGAAGCCTTGGAAATGTTGATTTTCAGTTCCGACGGAAACGATGCAACCGTTTCCAGTAACGCGAATATCATAGCGGCGAACAGTTCCAATTCGGGATACCAAAGAAGATTAGATTATCTGCAAGCATTGGCCTTGGTCATTTCCGACGATGCAACGGCGTTAAACACCCAATGGCAGCCGTACGGAGGGAATTTTCTTGGGAATTACGTCGCCGGAACCGGTTATTTTCTTTCCCAGCGCGACTCTTTTAATACGTATTTGACAAAGATGGCCAACCTAACGGAAGTAATGCGAGACCAAAAAACCGCGACCCCCGCCGGACTGAGCGTAAGTTCCGCAGGAGTGGCCCGCTCGTACCAGACGGAGGCCATCTTTTCCAGAAATGCGTACCAAGACCTGCTGGACAATCTCTCCGGAATGGACCTCGCCTATTCCGGAAATTCCGGGGATTCTCAGGCAAAGACGCTTTCTTCCATAGTATCGGCACTAAATCCGACTTTAGACGCGAGCATCAGGAGTTCGATTTCGGATTTAAAGAGCACTTTGCAGACCAAGGTCACCGGAAATTCGGACCTCTACGCGGACATCACCGCTGGGAGTTCGACGATTTCCAACCAGGTTAGTCCTCTTTGGACGAAACTGAAAAATCTAAAAGCGTTGTTCACAACGGATTTGCTACCCATTTTAGGGGTTCCGGCATTGCCTTCCAACGCTGACGGGGACTAAAAATCGGATTCGCTCAAAAGATGCGATCGTAAAGCGTTCGGAGGCGCTTCAATGCCGACATTTGAAATTCTTCTTGCCAGCTCCGACAAGTAGAGATTCAGTATGGGACCATGTACGATTCTTTACACGCTCTTTTATCTTTCACCGGTTGGACTCTTTTACTAGGCCTCGGAGTCATTCTCTTCCGAGTCTCCCAAGTCTTGACAGGAAAAAAGAAATCGAACGAATTCCCGGCCTGGATACAACACGGTAGCGACTTTTATTGGAGACTAAACCGGGCGCATTTGAATTGTCTGGAAAATCTCCCTATCTTTGCCGTTTTGGTTTTTGCCGGAGCGATTTTGGATCCGGACCAAGCGATATTCGATCTACTTGCCTGGATCGTTTTTGCTGCCAGGGTTCTGCAGAGTTGTGCCCATCTCAGCGGCGGAGGCGTGTGGCCGGTAAATGTAAGATTTACCGGTTTTTTTCTCCAGTATGTCTCTTTCGGATCCATGCTCCTGCTTTTGCTGAAGAGTCTTCCTTAATATTACAAAAACTATATATTTATAGGATTACAGAACGGTCTGCGACTCATTGTAGCATTATTTCCTTTCTATGACGGAAAAAAGGACGCCGGAAGAGGGCGTCCGGTGCAACTGAAAAAATCCACTTGACCGTTCCCCAATTTATGTGAATCTTCTGATAAACATTTTTTCCCATGGCTTCTTCCAAGTTCGATTATCTCAGACGGAATCTATATGCAATGGCGGAGCTTTGCCTGGAGCAGATTTTGATCTTCGACGACGTAATCGAAAAGGAAAATCCGGACTTAGCCAAACAGATCATAGAGCGGGACGACCTGATCGATAACCTGGAAAAACAGAACGATAACCTTTCCCAAAATGCGATCCTAGAAGCGATTGCGAATCGGAACCTTCTAGGAATGGACCAAGTGGATATCGAAGTCGTTCTAAAAAAAGATCCGCTACGCTTCGCTCTTTCCGCGATCCGGATCAACCGAAACCTGGAACGGATGGGTGACCAGATCGTAAACTGCGCCACCTGTTATCGGAGAGGGCTCTTACCCAAGGGGTTTTTTCGCCAAGAGGAGATCCTGGACAAAATGATGTCCCGGGTCGTGACCTTGGTTGGAATGGCTGTGGAATCCTTAGTGGAGGAAAAGAATCGTTTTTACGGTTCCGTGCATACTGTGGAAGAGGAATTGAATAATCTTTGCAACGGAGCCTTTTTAAAATTCGTAATGGATCCCCGATTGGACAAAAACCAATTCGCGGATTTATACAGGATCATTTTAGGGATAGAACGTACCGGAGATTACGCGGTCAATATCGCCGAAGAATTGGTGCGTCTAAATACCGGTATGGATATACGACACCTCGCCGACCCGGTCCAGATCACGGAAAGCGCCAAGACCTCTTCCCATTGACAAAGTGCTGAATCTTCGACCGATGGGAGGCGATTTTTGAATCTAGGGAATCGTTTCCCCTTGCTCCAGATAACTCGCGAGTTCCTCCTTTAATCCGTGAGGCAACTGCAATCCGGAACTTTCTATCCTTTCGTTATATTTGTTAAACGAAAATCTATGCCTGGAAGTTCCGAGGTAGGAACGCAAGGCTTCGGATCCCCATTCTAGAATTTCCTTGATGTATTCCTCATTTTCCTCCAATTTTTCGCAATAAGGAATGAACAAGGGGCGGTTTACAGGTCGACCGATCGTCCTGTAAAACAGGAGTCTTCGCAGAACCTCGTGCTCCTTCAAATGCCCGGATTCCAACGCCTTTTCCACCATCCTGAGATTGATGCAATCCAGGAATTCCACCTTCAGGTGCTCGTCTTTCAGACGTTTTCTGAGACTGGTCTTGATCTCCTCGGATTCGTACAGAAAATTCGGACAATACTCCGGACATTCGTCCTTGTGCAGATCGCAGTAATGCAGAAGGATACAATCGATATCCGAGGAAGGCTCCACGATTCCGAAATTGATGGAACCCAAAATTTCCACTCCGGTCCGAAATCCTTTGTCTTCCAATTCCTTCAACGCGATTCGGAACGCCTGCATTCTCTTTAGGGCTTCCTTCGTATCGTAGTTGCGATATTTATTCTTTAACGCGATATATTTTTCGATCAGATACGTCATTGGAAGAGTTCTTTCAGGTAGCGGTTCATACCGAGGAGTACCACTTCCGGGATTTCGTGTCCACCAGGAAACGCCAATAAATCCCCCTTCCAGCCCGCTTCTTTTAACAAAGTTTCCAACCTCTTTGCGGCAGGATAGCCCAGAACAGGATCGTTTCTTCCGTGGCTTTGAAAAAAGGAAAATCCGGGAGTCGTCGCGGCCAGCCCGGACCACCGGTCCTTATCCAATAAGGTTCCGGACAGGATCAGCAGCCCTTTCGGTTTCTTTTCGGAACAAAGGAAAAGTTCGGTAGCGAGCATGGCCCCTTGGCTGAAGCCTCCCAAAACGATGCGATCCATCGGAACTCCCAGTCGTTCTATCATTTCCTCGACCTTTGTGCGCGCTTCGATCAAACCGTCCGGAGAACGATCGGAAAGATCCCTGGTTCCTCCGGCCACCATCGCCCTCTGTAACGCTTCCATATCGATCGGAAACCAGGCTCTCCCGTAATAACCGGGCATAATCGGTATCTCCAGAATACCGTTCGGAAAAAGGAAATTCGTTCCCTCGGGAACATCCAGATAAGAATAAAGGGGAAGAAGATCGTACGCGTTCGCACCGTACCCGTGAAATAAGATCACATACGGAGCTTCCGGATCGCCTTTTATCCAGGCGGCTTGGACAGGCCCGATTTGGACCAGAGGAATCTGATCAGACATGATTCCTTTTTAGAAGGGGGCGATAAATTAGCAATAGTATAATATAGTAAGATCGGCAGGAAAGAAGAACAAACGTTCAATACGACCGAACACCGTTTTATCCTAGGAATAAACGAATGAATTTTCCTTGTCGAGAGAACAGGTTTAAGCGAAGTTAAACCAGAACAATCGTTCTACTTTCGTAAAAACAATCTAAAAGAAACGTTTCCGAAGGCGGAAATAATTCCAAGTTATCAAGAGGATTCCGATGTCAAAACAATTCCAAGGCAAAGTCGCATTAGTAACCGGAGCCGCTTCCCCTAGAGGATTAGGACGGGCGATCGCGAATACGATCGCGAAAGAAGGCGGCGATATCGTCGTAGTGGATCTAAATCAGGAACATATCGTACAGGCGGCGGCCGAGATCGCGAAAGAATTCGGAGTCCAAGCTCTGGGTCTTTCGGCAAACGTGACCAAGCCGGAAGACTGCGACGCGGTGATTTCGGGCGTGAAAGATAAGTTCGGTAAGCTGGACTTTCTGGTGAATAACGCAGGCGTACTTAAGGACAATCTCTTTATCCGGATGAGCGAGCAGGAATTCGACTTCGTTATGGACGTGAACGCGAAAGGTGTGTTCCTGATGACTAAGTCCGCTTCCAAATTGCTCTTAAAATCCTCTTCCGGAAGGATCGTGAACATTTCTTCCCTCTCGGGGCTGACCGGACAACCTGGACAAGCGAATTACTCCGCTTCCAAAGCGGCAGTCATCGCACTGACGAAAGTGGCTGCGAGAGAATTCTCAGGTCGCGGAGTCCTAGTCAACGCAGTATGTCCCGGTTATGTTCAGACGGACATGACCGCTTCCCTACCGGAAGACGTGCAAAAAAAATTGACGGATCCTATGTTCATTCCTTTGAAAAGACCCGGAACCCAACAAGAGATCGCCAACGCCGTCGAATTCTTTCTATCCGACAAAGCTTCCTATATTACGGGAACGTATCTACGCGTAGACGGCGGCGCCGGAATAGGAATGTAATCCGAACCGATCGTCGATGGAAACCGCAAAGTCGAACGTTCTCAAAGGTAAAAAATGCGGATCCTGCGGATTTGAAACCGCAGAATCCGTCTCAACTTGTATGCTTTGCGGGTCTGATACCTGGGAAGAATCGATTTTTAGCGGAAAGGGAAAAATTTATACCTATACGGTGGTGCAAGTCGGTTTCGGCCATCTTGCATCCAAAGCGCCTTACGTTCTTGTCGTTGTAGATCTGAAGGAAGGAGCCAAGACTCTGGGAATCCTGGAAGGGGAATTCGAAGGCAGGCCGATAACGGAATCCGTGCGTATCGATTTACCCGTGCAATTCGACAGGTTCGAGGAAAAAACCGGGCCTGTCTTTAAGCCGGACGTTTCTGTGACAAAAAATTCCTTTGCTTCCGAATCCGAACGAGGAAAGATGGAATCCTGAAAAAGGAGAGATCCATGAAAAAAAGGGCTCTATTAATTTCCGCCTCGGCCTCCATCTTTGCCTTGGCTCTGGTTTTGAACTGTGGTGATAAGAATGAATCCAAAAAAGAAGCGGCCGCTCCGACTACCGCAAGCGCTGCTCCGGCTTTAACTCCGGAATTGGAACAAGGAAAGGAAATCTTTGCCGCGAATTGCGCATCCTGTCATGGAGAAAAGGGAGCTGGAGACGGCCTTGCTGCGGCAAACCTGAATCCGAAGCCTCGCAATTATAAAGCTCCTGCCAAAGAATGGAAAAACGGTCCTACCGAAGCGGGCATTCTAAAAACGTTAAATAACGGAATCCCGGGCGGTACTATGGTTGCGTTCAAATATCTCGGCGACGAAAAACTCAAATTAGTCGCAAAATACGTAATCTATCTCAATCAAAACTGATCTCCGAAAGGGCGGGCAACCCCGCCCTTTTCTTTTCTCAGGAAGGCTTTTCTTCTGGAACTTTTCCGCCCCCGATCGATTCTGGAACGGTGAACGGATTGCAAACTCCCCATTGTCAGTCTTGCGGAACGGACAGAAATTCCTCCCTGACAAAAGTAATCAAAACCTATTCTAATTCGGCCTGGTTCCTCATCCTTTTCGGTATTTCCTCCAAGCCGAAAGAGGTCCGCTTTCAATGTTCCAAATGCGGTGAAATTTTTGACCAACTGTCTCCTCAGGAGTTAGAACACTATACCTGATTCCGAGACGGCAAAATGGCAGCCCGAACTTCCAAAAGCGGATGAAACGGGGTTGACTCTCGCTTGTGGAGAAGGTCTTTGTGATAAATAAGGCGTATGTCTGACGAATTCAAAATAACCGTGGACTTAGAGCCGTCCGTACCGGTTTTGCATATCTCCGGCGAAATCACTTCCGAAGCGGACGAAGATATTCTCACCAAATATCATTCGATTCCGGAAATACGCAGAACTAGAGTGATCCTGAATTTCCATGGCACTTCTTATATCAATTCCGCCGGGTTGGCAACGTTGATCAGCTTGATCACAAAAGCCTCGGAATCCTCCGCTAAGATCGAATTTGCGGGGTTAAACGATCATTTTCGTAAAGTCATGGATATCGTAGGATTGACCGATTTCGTGCTCATCCATAACACCTTGCAGGAAGCTTTAGGATAACGTTCGCGATAAATCCGGCGGAAAATCATCCGTCGAACAAAGTATTCACTTTTTCTTAAATTCTAAATCAATCCCTTGGCCCTAAAATCGGCGATCACCGACTCCAGATCCTTAGGGGTATCAACGCTTAACGCGGCTCGTTTTGCGACATAGACTCCGATGGAATATCCCGCTTCCAAAGCCCTCAACTGTTCCAGGGATTCGGATTCCTCCAGAGGGCTCGCGGGGAGATCAGGATATCCCGTTAAAAAATCCCGATCATACGCGTAAATCCCCAAATGACGATATGCGGGAACCGTCTTCTTAAATTGGCTGGGAATCGCGGAGCGGGAAAAATAAAGCGCGCGACCGGATCGTTCCATCACTACTTTTACTCGGTTCGGATCTCCTATCTCGGAATCCTCCAAAGGGACCGCAGCAGTCGTCATTTCCCAACTTTTTCTTTCTATTTTGAGTTTCGCAACTCCGTCGATCAGTTCCGATTCGATTCCCGGCTCGTCTCCCTGGATATTGACGACGACTCCGAAATCCGGAAATCTGCCCGCCACCTCGCGGATCCGATCCGTGCCGGAAGGATGATCGGTCGCGGTCATTACCGCGTTTCCTCCGTTATCCAAAACGGTCATGAGAATCCTCTCGTCGTCGGTGGCAACAACAAGCTCGTCTATAAGGGATGACTTTAAGGAATTCTTATACGTCCAAAGGATCATCGGGATATCTCCGATGAGAGCCAAAGGTTTTCCGGGAAACCTAGAACTCCCGAACCTTGCAGGTATGACTCCTAAAACCTTGGGGGAAGACATCAGTTGACGATAAATTCCGTGAAATATACTTCCTGGATCTTACCCTCCGAGAGTATGTGGTTGATCTGCGCCTTGATTTCTTCCCGCAAATCGAGCTGGTCCTCCACATCTATCAGATCGTCTTTGGTCTTCCTTCCCACGATAAGATTGACCAAATCCCGCATCTGAGCGATCCGTTCCGCCAACTCGTTAGTGATCTTCGTATCATCCTTCGCGACGCCGAAAGAAAGTTTCATTTTTACGAAGTGGGTTTCTCCCTTATCGGCGGTGTTGATCCTGAATTCCTCCTGAAAGGCGAAGGTTACCAAAGGAGGAGGAGGTTTGACCAACGAAACGTTCTTCATTTCGCGGAACGTACTAGTAGCGGCCTGTTTTGCCACGAACATGGATACGAGCACGACGATGATAATACCGAACACAGCTCCGGCGATGTAAATCAGCCATTTTATAAGCGGAGAAGAACCGGCTCCGGCGTCCGCGGCAGGGACGCCGCCTTCTTCTTCGTCTATTTCGGGATCACCCATGGGTCACCTCTCCTTTTTCTCTTTTAAAATCCGCTTTCCGTGGAAGTCTCGGAGCCCGGTACCCGACTCTTCGGCAATCCGTAATTGGATTCGTGCGGTCCACGTTTTGTGGATTTTTCCGTTAAAATTACGATGTCTATCCTTCTATTAAAGGCTTTCGCTTCCGGAGTCCCTTCGTATTCCAACGCCAAAGGACGATAGGATCCGAAACTGACCGCCTGCAACCAACTCGGATCCAATCTACCGACTCCGACCATATAGTCGGTGGAATTGATCGCCCTCGCTCCCGCCAAATCCCAATTGTTCAGGTAGGCTCTTTCTTCACGGTTCGGATTCGCGCCGGGGACGACGGCATCCGCATCACAGTGTCCTTCCACTCGTACGAAGCGTTCCAGATTCTTGATCAGACCGCTGGCCTTTTTTAACGTGGATTTGATAGGTTCGTTTAGGATCGCGGAACCCGGACCGAAATAATCCGCTCCCACCAAACTGATCACCAATCCTCTCTCGTCTTCCGTCACACGTACTTTTCCGGCTTCGATTTCCGGCTTAAACAATTCGGTCGCGGTCTTCTTGGACTTGGAAAGCGCTTTTCCCGTAGTCATGGAAGGGAGACTTTCTATATTCATCCCCATCTCTTCCAACTTGCCCTTGGAAAGAGTCTGACCTCCGTCAAAAAAACCCGTCGTCGTCTTGAACGCGGAAAGAATGATCTGCATTTCGATCGCGTTCGTCTTACCGGTTTTATACAACATAATGAAAAAGCATAATAGCAGAGTCACCATGTCCCCGTAGGTAAGCATGTATTCGGGGATGTTCTGAATGCATTCCGGACATTTTTGCTGTGCCATAGGATTTCCAACCTGAGAAAAGATTTACCGAGAGGATCAATCCCCTTCGTCTTTCAATACTCCCCTTTCCGATGGAGGCAGGAAGCTAGCCAGTTTGTCCTTTACGATCCTGGGGTTATCTCCCGACTGAATGGAAAGAGTTCCTTCGATCATGATTTGCTTAATTAACAATTCGTCTTCCGATTTGCGGATCAATTTTTTCATAATGGGAATCGCGAACATGTTGGCTCCCATCGATCCGTAAAGAGTCGTGATCAAGGCGGCTGCCATACCAGTTCCGATCGCGCTCGGATCCCCGGATCCAAGGTTCTTGAGCATCTGCACCAATCCGATCAAGGTTCCGATCATCCCGAAAGCCGGAGCCAAAGCGCCCCAGTTTTCCCACCATGCTTTTCCTTGCGAATGACGGGAGGCGATGTTTCCCATTTCCGTTTCCATAATATTTCGGACAAGTTCCGGGTCCGTCCCGTCCACTACCAAAGTGATCCCTTTCCTAAGGAATTCCTCCGGAAGTTCGTTCACGTCGTCTTCCAGAGCGAGAAGGCCTTCTCTCCTCGCCTTTTCGGAAAAAGATACCAACGTTTTGATCAATTCCACCAGGTCGCTTTTTTCCTCTCGAAACGCTTTACGGGTGATTTTTCCCACGTCCAAGGTCGATTGCCAGGGAACAGCCATGATCGTACAGGCTGTCGCACCTCCGAACGTAATCAAAACGGAGGGTATGTCCACGATATCTATCGGGTTTAACCCCGCGGAAAGAATTCCGAAGGCAACAACGACTAATGCGGAACCGAGACCTATGATCGATGCTATATCCATGATCGCTTAATCTACCTTCTTAAATTGGTCGGGAGAAGAGCCTACCGGAAAGACTAATATCCTCTTTTTGAACTCGATGATCTTTTCGATCACCTGCGGAACGCTCTCTTGGACCACGTATTTCCTATCGTTGAAAAGCGTGATCGTAGTATCGGGATTGGCTTCGATACATTCGATATGAGACGCGTTCAGGACGAATTCCGTCCCTTTTAAACGGTGCAGGGTTATCAATTTCCCTTCCTCGCACGGGAGTTCTTGTTCATAGAATCGACCATCCTGGAGATTTGGATAATGAATTTTTCCTCCGTAAAACGGTCCACAGAGGTTTGAAAATCCCGCGGCTTCCATACCGAGGAGATCGCCTTCAAAAGGGCCGAATTCAAAGATTCTACCGTCTGTTCCCCGAAAAACACCCCCGTTTTTCCGTTTACGACGGTTTCTAGCGCTCCTCCCTTGCCGAAGGCAACGACGGGAGTGCAGCTTCCTTGGGCTTCGACGGGAGCGATTCCGAAATCCTCCATACCCGGAAACACAAAGACCTGGGCTTTGGCCATGTACTCCAAAACTTCCTGTCTAGGGCGATGGGGGAGAATTTCCACGTTCGGAGGAAGTATCTTTGCCAGATTTTTGTATTCCTGTCCGCTCCCCAGGATCTTTAAGGTCCGACCGTTTTTACGATACGCCTCGATGGCCAAATCGATCCTTTTGTAAGGCGCAAAAGCGGATACGATCAGATCGAAATCCTCCTTTTGCGTCTGTTTCACTTTAAAGCCTTTCGGTAGACAAGGGGGTGGAACCACCTTCGCTTCTCTTCTATAAAATTTCAAGATGCGGCGTGCTACGAACGCTGAGTTCGCCAGAAAACTATCCACCCTTGCGGCGGAGACGGCATCCCAGGTCCTTAAATAATTGGAGACCGCCTGAAAGAGAAAAAACTTAGGTCCTTTTCTCGCCGGAAAATAATCGTAATACAGATCCCAAACGTAGCGCATAGGAGAATGTACGTAACTCACATGAATCGCATCCGGATCGCAAATCACTCCTTTGGCCACGCAATGAGAGGAGGAAAGCACCAGGTCGTAACCCCGGAGATCCAAAGATTCGATGGCCGTGGGAAATAACGGAAGATACCACCTGTATTTGGATTTAAAGGGAAGCCGGTCGGTAAACGCGGTGATAATTCTTCTATTTTCTATCCTTTCGTTCAGTTTTCCGGGTTCGTAAAATAACGTAAACAGATCGGCTTCCGGGTAGATTTTCAGAAGGGAATCCAGGACGACTTCTCCGCCACGCATTCCGTTTAGCCAATCGTGGATCACTGCGACTTTCATAGATTTTCCATCGGCAGGAAACGCCGTCCTACCCGGCTTTTTCGGATCAGAGACGGTTGAAATAGAGATTGTCGGAGATGCTTCCGATCAAGGTGGTTCTTCGGTAGAGGTTGATCGAAAATGGAACCGGAGCGGAACGTTCCAATTTGCGGTAACCTTCCGTATACCTTCTGGCATCGTCTCCGAACAGACGCATATCCAGCATGGTTTCGGCGATATTATCATGAATGTCGTCGTCGTTTAAAATTCTGGGAATGCTTCCCCGATTGCCTTTGAGTTTTTCCGAGACTTCGAAAAGGTTTTTGAAAGTGAGGTTAATGTCCTTTTCGTTCTCTCTTATGATTCCCGTGGAAGCCGCAAAAAAATCGTCGTAATATTTCGCGGAAGGAGCAAAGTCGGGGGCGCGTTCTTCTCCCTCCTTATAGGTCGGATTGAAAAATCCCATTTTCTGATCCAACTCCGCGCTGCCCGGATCTATATCGATAGTCCTTCCGGATAAGACGGTTTTCGTACGAAAGCTGATATTATAATTCGCGTACAGAGTGATCGGATCCGCTAAACGAATCGTGATCTCCACCGCTTTTTTTCGCAGAGGATCCAAGAAGCGTCTGTCAGGTACGTCTTCGATAGGCACTACGTCAACATCCCGGACGAGTCCCTTCTCCACGCCTAGGACACTGACGGAAGTCCCCGGCCGGATTCCCTGGGATTTCGGATAATAAATCTTAAGAGTATAAGGGTACAAATCTTTCGTTCCCGCACGTTCCAAAACGGATTGGTACAAAAGCAGGAAAAAAGAGAGAAAAAAGGCGAGGCCCAGATGAACGGGGGAAGGAGTCGGAAATTTCATCGGTTCGGGATTTTTCCTCTCTAGACTCTATCGGTCTTTCGAATCGCACAACTAAAACCCGCTTTGCCTCGGTGAAAATCGGCGGGAATCTGATCTTTCTTCCCGATATACGATCTAGAGGAAAGAAAAAGGTTCGAAGAAAGCACTATGAGACATAATCTAATTGACTTTCTGAAAGAATCCCTCCAGAAAAGAATAAGTTGGTGGCTCTTGGCTTTCTTAGGCTTTCTTGCCGTATTTTTAGGGTGGGGCTGGCGGAAGGGTTCCCTCCCCCAAGAGCTGAACAAACTGATCCTGACCGGACACGAAACGTTAAAAACGGAAGAAATCGTTCAAATCATGGGAATCCAACCTGGAACTTCTTTCGAAAACTACGACTTGGGCCTGATGGAAACCCGCTTAACGTCCCATCCTAGAATCAAAAAAGCCAGACTCCAAAAAAAGTCCGAAGACCAATTGCTGGTGGAAATTACGGAAAGAAAACCGGCCTATCTCGTCAACTCCGACGGCCATTTATTCGAAATCGATTCCGAGTTGAAAGTGCTTTCCAAAGACGACGTAAGGACTCCCGGTCTAACGATCATCTCGGGTACGTTTCCTAGAGAAGCTGGATCCATGAGCGGGGCCGCGTTTCGGGATTTGTACACGTCCGTCGAAAACGCGTTCCGCGCTTACCCGGCACTGCGAACTCGGGTGTCCGAGATTTCCCTGCACGAAGACGGAGAAATTTTCGTTTATACGGATTCCCCGATTCCGGTCCGTGTACAGGTAGGTACCTTGTTCCAAATCGAACAGGTCCGCAAGTTGTATGCGGTTCTCGCTTATCTTGAAAAGGAAAAGATCAAACCCAAACTAGTGGACATCCGCGGAGAGGACGCGGTCTATCATTAAGCGAATGGAAGGCTCAGAAAGAACAATCGTCGCTCTGGATCTCGGGACTTCGCTTACCAAAGTGGTGGTAGGCCGACCCATATCGGAATATGAAACCGAAATCGTGGGTACCGGCGCCTTCCCTTCCTCCGGCATCAAAAACGGATCGATCGTGAATATAGAAGCGACGACCCGTTCCATTGTCGAAGCTGTCAGCGAAGCGGAATTGATGTGCGGACAGGAAATCTCAGCTATAGTCGTAAACGTGACCGGAAAATCCTTACGGGCGGACAATTCCAAGGGAGTGGTGGCGATTACCAACCGGGATCGGGCGGTGGCGGAGCCGGATGTGGTTCGGGTCATAGAAGCCGCACAAGCGATCCGGGTTCCCGCGGACCAGGAAATCATACACGTACTCTCGAAAGAATTCTCTGTGGACGATCAGACCTCCATCAAAGATCCGATCGGAATGACCGGAGTCCGCCTCGAAGCCGAAGTCCATATCGTAACGGCCGGAATCACCGCGCTTCATAACCTGGATAAATGTGTGGAAGCCGCCGGCTTGGTCGAAGAAGCCCGTGTATTGTCCAGTCTAGCCTCCTCCGAAGCCGTGCTGACTTCGGGAGAAAAGGATTTGGGCACGGCTGTGCTGGACATAGGTGCCGGGATCTGCGATCTGATCGTTTACATGGACGGGGGAATCGCCTATTCCGCGATCATTCCTTTCGGCGGGTCCAGCGTAACTTCGGACCTTTCCATAGGTCTGAAAACCACGCTCGAAACCGCTGAAATATTAAAAAAACGTTATGGTCATTGCGCTCTCCAGGAAATGGACCCGACGGAAACGGTGGAAATTCCCCCGATCAGCGGCAGACCCGCAAGGTCCGTACTACGGGAGGAACTGGTGAACATCATCGAACCTAGAATGCGCGAAATCTTCGAGATGGTGGATGCGGAGCTGGTCAAATCCGGCAAGAAGTCCTTCCTCGCGGGAGGAGTCATTCTCACGGGAGGCGGAAGTCTTTTGGAAGGGATAGAGTCCTTGGCCGAAGACGTTTTTCACCTGACCGTTACGCGCGCTCGGCCGGCAGGATTGACCGGAATCGCCGAAAGAGTTTCTTCCCCCGAATTTTCCACGGCTGTCGGTCTGATCAAATACGCGTCCCGCCTCGGCGAGATGGAACAGAAGTCCCAGGATCGAGCGGAATCCTGGGGAAAAAAGATCCGAAGATGGATCGAAGAGAATTTATAACTTAGTGTTCTTACCGAGCTCAGTTCGGTCCTAAGGAAGGTGTGATATGTTGCGTTTCGAAGAAGAAGCAGAAAAGACAAGCCCTGCGATCATCAAAGTGTTGGGTATAGGCGGCGGCGGTATGAACGCGGTCTCCCGGATGCTTCACTCCAGCCTGCGCGGGGTGGAATACGTCATTATGAACACTGACGAACAGGTCCTAAGACGTTCCGAATTGGAGAATAAGATCGCCTTAGGATCCAGAGTGACGCGAGGAATGGGAGCCGGAGGAGATCCGGAATTGGGCGCCAAAGCGGCGGAAGAGGACAAGGAAAAGATCCAAGCCGCAATCCAGGGAGCCGACATGGTTTTCGTGACCGCGGGTATGGGAGGAGGAACCGGCACGGGAGCCGCTCCGATCGTCGCAAAAATCGCGAAAGAGATGAAATGTCTAGTGGTAGGAGTCGTGACAATTCCGTTTTCCTTCGAAGGAAGACGACGGATGGAGTTCGCCAAAAACGGGATCGAACACCTTCGTAACTACGTCGACACTCTTATCCTCGTAAACAACGAATCGATTTTCCAAGTGGTGGATCGCGCAACCCCCATCGACCAAGCCTTTCGAGTGATCGACGACATACTTCTGAATGCCGTCCGAGGAATCAGCGATATCGTAAACAATCCTGGAATCATCAATGTGGATTTTGCCGACGTGAAAGTCATTATGAAGGACACCGGCGATGCGATCATGGGAGTGGGAGAAGGTAGCGGAGAAAACAAAGTCTCCGAAGCCGTCAATTACGCGATCGACAATACCTTGTTGGATTCTCGTTCCATCGCGGGAGCGACCTCCTTATTGATCAACGTAACGGGGGGATCGGATCTTACGATCTCCGACTGGAACGAAGTGTCTCAGATCATCACTTCCCAAGTCGATCCGAACGCGAATATCATAGTCGGACTTACGGAGGATCCGGAATTGGAGAATCGGATCCGAGTGACAGTGATCGCTACCGGCTTCAACAGACGCCCTGCGAACCATAACCTAGGTTCCTCGATGCGACAACCGGCCAACCCTCCCCTACGCAAAGCGGTAGGAATGGAGCAGTCCTCTCAGGAAGAACCCCGTCCTTCTCATCGTTCGGAACCGGAGCGAGTCGTCATGGACCCGGAAACCTACCGTTCCCTAAAAGCCAGGTCCGGACAATCTTCTCCGCGGGAAGACTACGATATTCCGGCCTTTTTAAGAAGAAGCGACAGGAACAAACAATAACGACGGATTATTCCCCGTCCGAGTCGGCCGCGGAAGCGGCAGTCTTACCGAGGTCTCTGAGATACTTCTCTTTTTTCGCGTTCAACTTCGCCGCGGATTCGTACAACTCGGAAGCCTTTTCGAAATCGCCTCGGGAAAAATAATACGTAGCAAGGTTTGCCTTTGCCGCCCAACACTTGCCCGAGGCCTTTGCATCCGCTTTTTCCCAAGCGGACTTCGCCCTGTGAAAACTAGGGGTTTCTCCTTTGATTTCCAGATAACCTTCCTCCAAATAAGAGGCCACCTCGGGGTCTTCATCTTCCGTAAAGATCCGGATTTTTTCGGTCGCAATTTTCGGCGATAGCCTCGCTTCCAATTCGGGAATGGATTCGGTGAGTGCTTGGGAGAGGGAGTCCAACATTGCCGGACAGGAAACCGCTCCCGGACTGTTATATATCGTCGACGCTTTGGAAATCGTCACACTCTTGGACTCTCCCGTATCGATTCTCACCAAAGTCGCCTCTATCGGCAAAGTGATTTTACGCACTCCCGTCATCTTCATGATAGGATCGCTATTCTGAACCCGCTGCGGAGACGGCGTATGGGATCGATATCTTCCTCCATGCTTCGATTTGGAATTGGCCGAGGCGGCAGCTTGCAGGACTAAAATTCCGATCGCCCAATAATCGGGACGCAATTCCTCGGAACATTCGGAGACCGGCTTAGCCACGTTGATATAAAGAAGGGCCTCCGCTCCGGAAAGTTCCCCGAATTTCGCCCGGTTTTCCGTAATACCTATTAATGACAGGCTCATTTCGTTTAGCAAATCCGGCTGTTTGCTTAAATCGATCATCTTAAAATAGGAATCTTCCGAAAACGCCTCGAAAATCTTGGCGGGAACGATCCGAATAAAGGCCTGACTCGCGTCTATATCAGAACCCCAAATCTCTTCCGTAGGTTTTTCCACGGACAACCCGACCACACGCACCCCTTTCAGGAAATGGCGGAGTTCCTTTCCCTCGGGAGTCTTCGGATACGAGGGATACTCGACTTCCAGCCTTTGACAGGATAGCCACGTCGTTAGGCCGATCAGAAAAAATGCGGTTCTATTCTTCATCTTCTCGGCACGGTTCGACAAATCGCCGTCCGCATATTATTTTTCCAGAATCTTTCGGAACTCCTTTCTCTCTTTCCCCACTTGGGATATGAACGTAGCTATCGCGAAAAAGAAGGCGAATCCGAGGAAGAAGAAAGGTAGTATCGAAGATCGTTCCCTCGAAACGTTATTCTGAACCAAAAGTCCGAAAGAAACGACTACGGCCAAAGCGGCGGGGACGGTAAGCAGAGATCCGATATTCGAAAAGACGCGGAAACGGACCGTGTTTCCTTCCCGTTCCAATCTACCGTAAGACCAAAACCAACTGCGTAATTTCTGAAGGCTTGAAGCGTTTTGAAACAGGATTTTTTGGCCGGCTTTCTTGATCCGATATCCGCCGGCTTCCAATTTACGGACGGCCGCTTCCAGATCTATCTCCGGAGAAAAATTTCCCCTCATAATGGACGGAAAATAATTTCGGTTTTCCGAAAACCCGAAACCTTCCTTTCTCTTTCTCTCACGGATCGAAAACAAAAAAACGACGATAAAGATTCCGAACGGAATCGAAGCTACTGCGATCGAATAGGGATTCATTTACTTCCTTCTAAAAGAATTAAATTCCGTTCTTAACGGATTGAAAAGCAAAAAGCAATTCCCGGGAAATATCTTCCGCCGTCTTGAGATACTTCGCGGAGGAACCTTCCGTACCGTCCGAAGATTTCGGATCCTCGTACGGAAGACTGATGCGAACCTCGGCTCCCGAGATGTACGGACAGGCGGCGTCCGCGGTGGAGCAGACCATAATCGCGATCAACTCTCCGTGAGGATTCGGGGGATCCGAATATTTTTTGGAAAATACCGACATCGACGAGGTTCCGTCCGCCCATCGAACGGAGTATTTCGGATTTTTGGGAGGCCCCTCGTTGTCCAATCTGAATCCGATCTTTTCTAAGGTTTCTAACACACTCGGATGAACGGCCGAAATCTCCGTCCCTCCCGAAAAAGATTTGATCCCGGGAATTCCCAAATACTGGGGAATGGAGGCACCGAAGACCTGTGAGAACTGGCTCCTCCTGGAATTTTGCGTGCATACGAACAAAAGATTGGAACGACTTCGTTTATCAAAAGAATCTAAAACCCCTTCTGCCAGCGAATTTAGTGCGTCCTTTCTTTCGGAAGAAATGGAATCGAATTCCTCCTTTCTTTTGTCAAAAAAAGTGCGCAGAGTGGGAAATAATGGGGACATGCGTGGAGAGTCTAGGTTCTTTTTCCGCGGTTGCAAGCTAGTTTTACCCGGAAGAGCGAACGATCCGATCCGTCGAACGCGAAATCTCGGAGAGTCGGAAATCTATACGGATATTCCGTAGAACTTGCGCGCGTTCTTGGAAAGTACCTTAGCTAACATGTCCCCTTCGAAAGTTTCCCGGATCAGATTCAGGTCGCTGGCGGAAAACGGAACCGGAGCGCGAGTGCAAGGAAGGTCGGTTCCGAAAAGGAGACTGTCCGGATTTACTCCCGCGATCTTCGATAACACTGGTTGCACTTCGAAATCCAACCTTCCGAAACCGGTGGCTTTGATCCGGACTCCTTTTTCCGCCAATCGAAGGACGACCGGCAATCCTTCCTTGGAGAGTCCGACGTGATCGATGGAAACTTTCGGTAGAGAAAAAAGCACTTCAGCAAGAAAATCGTCGATCTCCTTTGCGTCGATATGCAGTTCCACATGCCAAGAGGCTAAATCATATACTCTCGCGGCAAGTTCCTTTATTCTGGACAATTCCTCCGAGCCACCGCGTCTAACGTTAAAGCGGATCCCCCTCACACCTGCGTCCGATAGGGCGAGAATTTCCTCGTCGGAAGCGGAGGCGGGAAGCTGCGTAACTCCAACGAACGTTTTCCCTAAGATCGACAACGCCTCCAGCAGATACGATTGGTCGAAGGCTTGAAAAGAGCCGGATACGACGGCGCCTCCGCCTATTCCGAGGGGTTCTACTCTGGTCTTATAATCGGCGACCGTGAACGGCTCCGGTAAAAACCCGTGATTCGGCACCAGAGGAAACCGAGGGTCTATGATATGGAAATGCGAGTCGAACAAGGACATACCGTAGTATAGCCCGATCCGAAAAGGAGGTCAAGAGATATGGAACATTCGAAATTCGGGATAGACCGATCTGCGTTTTCCGTTAAATATCGCCGAAAAGACGAAACTTCTCAATAGGAAAACGAAAGATAGAAAGCCAGGAATCCTATCAAAAGGCAAAGAGGGGAATAAATTCTCGAATCCCAGTATGCGAACTTCGTACCCTTCACTTTCTTAAAGAAACCGACGTATCGGAACTCTCCGATCGATCTTAATACGAAGACCGCTCCGACCAGAATCAGACCTATACGATGGGCTCGATGTCCGATCGGAGAAGGATAAATTTGGGAGAAACCCAATACCCACGCCGCCGTGAACCAAAAGGCCAAACCGATGATGAACGTGGAAAATACTCCCGGAAGAAACGCAGGACGTCCTTCCAACTCCAACTGAGGGATGGCAGAATCCGAACCCCAATTCCCTCCGAAGCTCCAATAAAAATGCATACTTCCTAAAAACACGAAAATAGCCACTAGTATAGAGGTAATCCAATCCTGCATGAGCGAAGCATATCCTACCCCCCGGTAATTTCGAGAATTTTTCCGTTTACTTGGATTCGAATTCCCCCACCTTCCAAGTCCCTTTGCGCAAAACCGTTCCGTCCGAATCGGTTAGGGTCCCTTCCCCATCGCGCTTATTTGCCTTCCAAGATCCTGCATATTTAGAGCCGTCCATGTACAGGTACGTCCCTTGCCCTTCCTTATGCCCTCGCACCCAGCTCCCTTCGTAGGATTCGCCCGATTCCAAGACGAGCTTTCCTTTCCCGTCCGCCAATCCTTCCTTGAAATTTCCTTCGTAACGGTACCGACCGGGAAGATATTTCGTTCCCTTTCCATCCCGACAGTTTCCATCTATACAGCGGGGAGAAAACATGAAATAGGCGCCGAGACCGGCCAGTAAAATCAAAAGAAACGGAAAAAACCCTTTTTGCATCGAATCCAATCTGCGATCCATTCAAATTTCGTTAAATATAAAAATAGAATGTCCGAAATTCGTCCGATCAATCCGATCTCATGGAACGAAAAATCTTCAAGGGGGCGATCATCAAAATCCCCAAGGGAATCAGAACCAGGAATGCGAAAGACCTTGCAAATCCCCCGTTGAAAGTCTCCGGGGTCGGACCGGAATCCGGTTTTCCTATATAAAGATCGAATCGAACGATATCGCAAAGTCCGTAATTGGAAAAACTGGAGTAATAGAGGTAAACGGGAATGTGAGCGACGTAGAAATAGAGTCCGAGCAAAGCAGGAACGCAAGCAAGGACGAAACTCGTTCTTCCTACGGTGGGAGTTCCTAAAACCATAGCCAAAAGATAGAACAGAGCTATTAGATAGGATATTTCGGTGCCGAGCAAAAACAGGGAATAATCCCCGTCCAGACAGGGACCCGACTCTGCCAGGGGTAAAGTCATGGGAATCAAAAGGGAAAGAAGTACCCCGAACCAAAATAGGATTTTTTTCATCTAACTCCGAACTACGGAAATCTTTTCATCGATCCGATTTCGCTTATTATTTAAATCGTTTTCTTTCCCGCAGGAAGAATCATTTTTTCCAATTCCCTTCTCGGGCTGAAAAATTTATAATCGCTTTTGCCGATACGGACGAGCATCTGGACCTTTTCTCCCGGCTTTAAACCTGCAATCGTTTCGAATTCCTTCCGAAGAGAATCCATCTGATGGTATTCCTGTAGGATCTGGCTTAAAGGATGTACTACATAGCCGTTCTTGGTCGCGGCGAGTTGTAACCTGGCATAGTCTCTTCCCGCAAGAACCCAGTCCAAGAACCGATTCTGCTTCGTGACTAAATAGACAAATCCCTTGGAGCTTTCCACCTGGTCCGCAAACATGCCCAAGCCTGCGGACCGATTCCCTTCGGAATGCCAACTTTCTTTTCCCGGAGACAAAAAGAAATTTCGGACGAAAAAATACTTCAAACCGGAGACTCCAGAACCCCGAAGGGAAAGCCCGTCCCTTTCCCGATTGATCTCTTCGTCGTTGTATCGAAACCAGATCCGGGACTCTTCGTACGTTTGGTAGGTATTCGTTTCGACTTCCATCGCGGAATAGACGGCCTTTTTTACTTTCGGAAAGTCGGATATCCCCATCATTACAGCGCGGGAAAAATTCGGTTTCGCGTCCTTCAGAAGAGTCGAAAATTCCGTTTCGTTCAAAACACTACCGTGATACTCTCCCCGAACCGTGGCTCTTAGCGGAATGAACTCGGCCAAAGGATCCGCCGAAATGCCGGCGTCCGGAAGCAAACGGATCTTTGCGACCGGTTTCTTTCCGATATCCTTCGTCTCGTATTTTCCCTTGGGAAACATTTCGATCTCCGCTTTATACCCTAGCCGGGTGGAACCGATCGCGAGCGTTTCCAAAAAGGTTCCCTGTCCGATATGGACCTGTCTGGTCGGAGGATCCGTGTCCAAGAGTAGTCGGTTTTCATCCACGTACAGATTGGCCGAGTGGTCATCCAGAATTTCGAATTTCCAGGGCTGGACATTGTGGGGATTCGGGGCGGTAATTCCCACGTTCAACGCTTTGAAAATCGGCCGATCGTATTTCATAGATTCCGAATTGGCATAGGGATCGTTTCCTTTCGGTCCGAAATTTCTATCCGTAACGGTCGAACAAGCCTCTAAGAATTCGGAAACCGTCAGTACGGCTCCGACACCGATTGCGCGCTTTAAAAAGGATTTACGGGAAAAAGATTCCATGCTCGAAAAATAACTTTCGATCAGAAGAGGTCAACGAATATCGTTTTCCGTAACGGAGCTTTCCGTCCGCTAATTCATTGACAATACTCGGGTACTGAGTTTCCATTTATTCGTGGATCGAAATCGTCTCGCCTTAGCCGTAACATTTGTAATAACCGTCCTCGCCGTATTCGTAGGACTCATCAATCTACTCTCCAGCATCAGCCCTTCCAAGCTCTCTCGAATCGAAGGAAGTTCGGGTTTCGGCACGGAACGGATCGGAGCCGCTCTGATCAAAATCGAAGGAGAAATCCACTCCGGACAATCCGGTTACGATAGCGCCGGAGCGCAAACTATCCTAGAGCAATTACGTTCCGTAGAAAACGACCCGAATATCGTCGGGATTCTTTTGGAAGTCAATTCTCCCGGAGGAAGCGTGGGGGCGTCCCAAGAGATCTACAGAGAGTTAATGTATCTTCGAAAAGAGAAAAATAAGAAGATCGTCGTTTCGATGAAGGATATCGCAGCTTCCGGAGGGTATTATATCGCCGCCGCAGCCGACAAAATATTCGCGTTAGGCGGAACCCTGACGGGATCCATAGGAGTGATCGCCGTCGCACCGAATATAAAAGGGCTGCTGGATCGATACGGAGTAAAGGTAAAAACGTACAAAGAGGGAAAATACAAGGACTCGCTTTCCCTGTTTCGGGACAGTACCGCGGAAGAGGACGCAATCATTCAAAAAATGTTGGCGGATACCTATGAGGAGTTCATCGAGGACGTTTCCAAGGGAAGAAACCAAACGGTAAAATTCGTGTCCTCTCTCGCGGAAGGAAGAGTTTATTCCGGACAGGACGCGTTCCGAAATAAATTAGTGGACGATATCGGCGGTCGAAGAGAAGCCCTTTCCGAACTTTCCAAACTTTGCAACTACGACGGAACCCTACCCTTGTACGAGGAAGAACCCAATCCTTGGGACAGATTCTTTCATCTGTTACAGGCAAAAGCGGGAGTATTTTCAGGCGAGAAAATACTCTTACAGGAGCTGAAACGCTCCCCCGTTCTCGTACTATATCCTCAGGCGATGGCGTGGTAGAATCGAATGCTCAAAGTATATTATTCTAAATTTATAGACCTACTGGATGCGGTTTTATTCGAACCGTTCCGCCTGGAGAGCGCTCTATCGGAATCTGAGCCCAGATTCTTGAAATTGATTACGAGTGTTCTTCTTTTTTTGGCCGCATTGAGCGCATCCGTGGCATTTGTAATCGTCTGTCCTCCTTACACGAAACGAAGTATAGGCTTGTTAGGAACCGGGTTTCTGGGACATCTCGCTTTTTTTTCTCTCCTGCCGTATCCTTTAGCGTTCATGCTGGACGGCCTTGCCCAAAGAAAGGATAGAAAAAGCAACTCTAAGGTGATGTTCCTACTCGTAAAGATCTCGATGGTGGTATTTCTTTCCGCCGGAGCATGGGCGATCCTTTTTACCCAATTCGGCCTCTCCGGAATCCTGGGAATCGCCGTCCTCTATCTGATCCATTACGGCCTTTTTATCCTAGTTTCCATCCGAGGAACGATGTATCTTTACGATTTAAAGTTCAAGGACGCGCTTTCCTTTAATCTAAGCACGTTTTTGATCTCTCTTTTCTTTCCGCTGGCCATGTATTTCGCCCTAGCTTCCTCTTTCGGGCCCGCTTTGCAATGAAACCAGATCATTTTCAATTTTTATAATGAATATCCTAATCACGAACGACGACGGAATCTCTTCGCAGGGCATATTGGCGCTCGAAAAGATCCTAGGCAAGGAGCACGATACGTTTTTGATCGCTCCATTAAAGGAAAAATCCGCAAAATCCATGGCGCTGAGCATATATGATTCTCTGCGGGTGGAAAAGATCAACTCCAACCACTATATCGTCGACGGATACCCGGTGGATTGCGTGAATATCGGAATCCATGGAAATATTTTTCCCAAGATAGATCTGGTGATTTCCGGAATCAATCGCGGTGTGAACATGGGATACGACGTGCACTATTCCGGGACTGTCGGTGCCGCAAGACACGCGGCCATCCATAATATTCGAGGCATGGCCGTCAGCTCGGGAAATTCGGATAAGCACTATGATTATATGTCCGAAGCCGAACTCGTACGGGACATGATCCGCCTTTGGAAGGACGGTATGAAGCCGGGAACCGTTTACAACGTCAACATTCCTACCGAATTCCGGCATTCTACAGAGGATGTGGAGATCGTCCGCTTGGGCAAGAGGACTTATGTGGATACCTATCATTCCACTCCGATTATCGGGGACATCGCCGAATTCTATTTAGGCGGTTCGGATCTGGGTTTTATACCGGAACCGGATACCGATTTCGAAGCGTTTTATAAAGGTAAAGTGACTCTTACACCCTTGAGTCTGGATCAGACGGATTCGGATCGGCTGGCCGAATTCAAGCGTAGTATCGGACTCCATTCCCAATAACGGATTCTCCCTTGGAAAAGAAGAACCCCGCAAGACAGATTCCCACAAAGCGAAGGATCTACTCCGAGATCTTAAAGGAGAACTATACCTTTGCTCTTACCTTGATCGACCGGGAATTGGCGGAACACGGAAAGGATCCGGAACTGCTTTATAATTTCGCCATCTGCTGTTCCCGAACCGCGAATCACAAAAAATGTATATCGGTTTTGGAGGAACTTTTGGAGGAGTTCCCCCGGTTTTCCGAAAGGGACAACGCCTTTCGATTGATCATCTTTTCCCTAATCAATGTCGGAAAGTACGGGGAAGCGATCCAAAAGACGGACGAACGGTTGAAACTGGCCGTGGACGATATCATGTTGCTTTCTCTCAAGGCGGCGGCTCAGGAAAAATCCGGAGACGTCAAATCGGCGATAGAGACTCACCTCAGAATCCTTCGTCTCCGGCCGGATCATCGGAACAGCTTAAATTCGGCGGCCTACTTGCTTGTGGAAGGAAGGGATCCGAACCCGGAGGAACTGCGAACTGCGACCGAAAATATAAAACGCGCCGTTCAATTGGATCCGGACAACCCGGCTTATCTGGATTCGTTAGGAGTGCTTCTTTCCAAATTGGGAAAAGAAAAAGAGGCAAGAACGGCGTTCGAAAAGGCCTTGCGCAAGGCACCTACCCAAGACACGATTTTGGAACATCTCAAAAAACTGACTCAAAGCTCCGAACAAGGGACTTGACACTGCGGCTTTGCGCGAAATCATGGACGTCGATCCGGGATGTAGCGCAGTGGTAGCGCATCTGTTTTGGGAACAGAGGGTCGCTGGTTCAAATCCAGTCATCCCGAATTTTGGGATTTTGACTCGATAGCTCAGCTGGATAGAGCAACTGCCTTCTAAGCAGTCGGTCGGGGGTTCGAATCCCTCTCGGGTCACTCACACGGTGAGCGTAGCTCAGTTGGTAGAGCTCCAGATTGTGGTTCTGGCTGTCGCGGGTTCGAGCCCCGTCGTTCACCCCAATTTCTTTTTAACTCCACATCTATGAGGCTCGAAGCGAGAGCTTGAGAGCATTTTGCCCGCCCCATAGGAAGGGCAGAGAAATGCGACCGAGGCACAGGAGTGCCGAGGCAGGCTCGAGACGCCGTGGAGCTAAGTTTGTCACGAAGACAAACTGCGTAACGGCGAGCCCCGTCGTTCACCCCAATTTCTTACTTTTCAAAAACTAATGCTTCGGATTGTCCTTCTCCACCTTTGTGGATGCCACTTGGCCGAGGCAGTATCCTTCCGCGTTGCCCCCGGCCGCAAAATAGTCCGAGTGATTCTTTACGGCAAAACAATCGTTTCCGTAGGTATGCATGCAGGATTTGGTTTGTGTTACGCAGAAAAAATAACTGCTCACCGGATCGTATTCATTCCCTTTCTTTTTGCCCTGGATTTGGTCCCGATCGTTTTGCGTGCATCCGAGCAGGACAGAGAGAAAAATAAGAGCCGAAGAAAAAAACGAAATCTTC
Source organism: Leptospira fluminis (assembly GCF_004771275.1). Taxonomy (GTDB): domain Bacteria; phylum Spirochaetota; class Leptospiria; order Leptospirales; family Leptospiraceae; genus Leptospira_B; species Leptospira_B fluminis. The sequence goes on from NZ_RQEV01000003.1 coordinate 150,827, forward strand.
CTACTGCTGAAAATGTCATTCACTCTCAGTATTAGTCGAAAAAAACGGAAAAAACAAGCAGTCGATTTTCTCGCATCACCTCGGAAAAAAAGCCCCGACTTCGTGATCCGATACTTCGATCTCTCGGATGCATGCTTCCGGGCCCATTCCGTGAAATGTTCCTTCTACAGACCAGATAAAGATCCCTTTCGGATATTGGTCGGCTTTGACCGGTTCGAATTTTCGAGAAAGAGGAAACCGAAACTCTTCCGATTCACTAAAATCCAGAGTTTTGGAAAGGATGACGATATCGTCGGGCAACCGGGATTCCTTATCCACATTAATCGCTTCCCGCAATAAGATTTTAAAATCCAGTTTCGGGGCCTTCTTAGAACACGCTAAGATTCTAATTTCCTTCCAGCCGGAAGGAATGTATGTTCCGTTCTTCAATCTATGAGTGAGTCGGAGTTCCGCATCGAAATCCATGGCTCGGGAAGAAGGGCGTAATTTCTTCCATTCCGTCGAATTTTTTCCATCTACCAAATAAAACACTTGGGAAGATCGGTCATCCAAATAAGAGTCCGTGAAATCGAAACGTAAAAAAGGCGGTTCCGATTTGTACTCGTCGATTTTGGGCTGAGTGATGGAATACAAATAATAATTCGCCGCCAGCAAAGCGGCGGGAAAAGCGATCGCAAAAATTTTCGGTCCGATGGCGAATTTCATTCCCAGTTCTCCCGTTCATCTTCGGGAAGTTTCCGATTCCGAGCAACCAGGATTTCCTTTCTTCTTGTCTCCCGAAATGCGGTGTCATATTATGCTCCGAAACGGTTCGGAAAAAAGTTTTTTAGATTTTCCGAAAATCGCAAAGTGGGCGGAATCAAATCTATGCTAATCGGAATTTCCGGAGGAACCGGACTGATCGGATCCTTGTTAGCGCTGCGTCTCAAAGCGGAAGGCCATAAGGTTCGGATTTTTAGTCGGAGCGGCAAACTTCCCTATCGCCTGCAAAGATCTTCCGAATGGGATGTCCGGATCGGAAACGGTCCGAGTCCGGCGGACCTATCGGGTCTCGACGTTCTGATCAATTTTGCGGGAGAACCTATCGCAGGAGTCAGATGGACGGACGAAGTCCGGCAAAAAATCCGAAGCTCCAGGATAGAAAGCACGAGAACAATCGTGGATCGGATCTCCGACTTGGGCGATTCCGGCCCCAAAACCCTATTCAACGCTTCCGCAGTCGGAATCTACGGTTCGTACGAATCTCCTACCCCGCCCTTTACGGAAAATACACCTGCCGCCGACGACGAGTTGGGAAGGTTATGTGCGGACTGGGAAGCAGAAGCGCTTCGAGCGGAGTCCTTCGGAATTCGAACCGTTTTGCTGAGAACCGGAGTGGTTCTTTCCACGGAGGGGGGCGCTTTGGCGACCATGCTCCCTGCCTTCCGTCTGTTTGCCGGCGGCCCGATAGGATCCGGTCACCAAATTCTTTCCTGGATTCATATCGAAGACCAACTCGCGGCGATCCTATTTCTTTTGCGACGGGAAGAAGCCAAGGGCGCATTCAATTTGGTTTCTCCGGAACCGGTTTCCAACGAACAATTCAGCAAGACTCTCGGACAGGTTTTGAACCGACCTTCCTTTACCCGGGTCCCGTCTTTCGCTTTGAAACTAGCGTTCGGAGACGGCGCTCTAGTCGCCACCCACGGCCAAAGAGTGGTTCCGAAACGACTTTCCGATCTTGGATACAAGTTTCGGTATCCGAACTTGGAAGGGGCTCTCCGCAGCTTACTCGGCTAATAAGCGGGTTTTGGTTTTCGATCGATTTTTTCCCAGAAAATCGGAATTTGAGTCCTTCTATTTAGAAACATTCTAAGTCTAACCAGTATGGAAAACACAACATTGCCTGGTTCTTTTGACGAACTGATCAACACTCACGACAAACCCGTTCTTGTGGATTTTTGGGCTACTTGGTGCGGCCCTTGTAAAATGGTGGCTCCCGAATTGGAAAAATTCGCCCAAGCCCACAAAGGACAGTTGACCGTCGTAAAAGTGGATATTGACGAAAAGCCGGAGATCGCTCAAAAATACGGTATTCTCTCGGTACCGACCCTGATGCTTTTTAAATCGGGTCAAATTGCGGAAAAAGTGATCGGTGCCATTCCGCAGGCTCAGATGGAAAAAGTCTTCGGGCCTAAACTCGCCTAAGAGCTTTTTGTATAAGAGTCGAAAAGGAATTTCAAAACGAAAACGATTTACGGCTCCGAATCGTTCGAAAGAACGCGGAGCCTTTTCGTTTCGGGGCTTACCACTCTACGATTTTCGTGATCTCTTCCTGTTCCAGTTTCATCGCTTCGTAATCGCCTTTCGCTTCGGGAAGAGTCCGGTACAGATAGCCTGCAAATCCTTTTGCGAACGAATCGAATAGGGAGGATTGATTCCCCGCTTTGCGATCATGGACGGCCTGTTCCAGAAATTCCGACAATCCCAGAGCACCGAAGGCCAAGTCGGACAGATCCACGCGATAGGTTTCTTTCCATTCTCTAGGCTTTTCTTCCAAATCCTTGGCCCAACGGGAAAGCAGAGTTTTTCCGAGTTTTGCAAGCGGTTCTAATTCCCCGTATTTTCCCGCTTCTTCGAAATTCTTTCCTACTTCCTGGATGAAAGAATCGCGGATCTTAGCTCGGTTCATTGCGCCTAACGCATGATCGGTGATGATCAAATGGGTCCCTTCCCAGGTTTCGTTGATGATACAATCGTTGTGAAGTCTAGGCAAACACGTATAATCTCCGATAATTCCAGAGCCGCCCAGGGCCATGATCGCCCGGTGAGTGATTTGGGAGGATAAAGAAGAGGTTTTGTATTTCATCAAAGGGGTGGTCAATTGCTCCGCTAGGACTCCCTTTCCACTCCAATCGAGTCCGCGGAAAATCAGAAGCACCTGAATCGCGTACAGGATCCTCAATTCGGCCAGTTCCCTGGAGTAGGCGGGAAATTCCTTGATTTTCTTGCCGTAAGCCATTCTAAAGCGGGAGTATTCGAGGGCCTCCATAAAAGCTCTCCGGGACATACCGGCCGCGGCTACGGCCACGTGAACCCGGGAAGTTCGGATAACGTAGCGTATTAAATTAGCAATTCCGTGGGCAGGTCTTCCGAGGGCTTCCGCTTCCACATCCTCGTAAACCACCTCTACGGTCAATTTGCCCTTAGAACCTATGATGTCCTTTTTTCGAAGGATATGGTGACCGTTCAAGTCCCCGTTATCCTTGATGCGGGGGACGAGAAAAAGTCCCACGGTATCCGTCCCTTCTATTTTTGCGGTCGTAACCCAAAGGTCTCCCGGATTCGAACAGAACCATTTTTCTCCGTTGAGGATCCATTTACCGTTTTCGCCCTTTGTCGCGATAGTTCGGTTGGCCCCTACGTTACTTCCCCCCACCCGCTCGGTCACGTATTGACCGGCCATAAAATGCGAGGTGGAATTCTTTCCTGCGACCAAAGGAAGATACTTTCTCTTCTGCTCTTCGGTTCCGATCGCCTTGAGTACGTTGATCATTCCTTCCGTCATGGCCAAAGGACAGGTCATTCCCCCCTCGCCGTTTTGATTGGCCAAATAGGCGAGAGAATATCTGTGAAGGTCCGTAAAAGGAAACTTCCATTCATCATGAAAATCTAAATTTACGATCCCGTATTCGTAGGAAATCTTTCGGGATAACTTCTGCTCCGGGGAATAGACGATCAGATCGATGCGATTGCCCGCGCGATCGTATTTCACGATTTCTCCGTATTTTCCTTCCTTGTGCGAGGCTTCGGTGAGTTCGTCCAAGATACCGCCGACGATATGACCGTAACCCTGTAAGTGCAACGTGAGAGCCCTTTTATGAGCCGGTTCGTAATCGGCGGAGTATCTTTCCACCGTTCTCTGTAAAACCTTATCGAGATCATAGAAATTCTTACCCCGATTTCCGCGATAAGAAGAGACGTCATAAGGAGCCAATCCTGGATTTTCGGCAAGACGAAGAGGATGATTCATATTATTGTTTTCCGACCGGTTGAGATGTTTACCGTTCCTATCTTACGACAAGAACCGGTATCTGCACGCTTTTTTTAAAGGCAGATCCGAGTCGGGGAATTGCGAACGACGTTCGATAAGAAAGCGCCGGAAAAAATCCGAACGATCAATATTCCAAAACCAAACCTTCGTAAGGAGCGATCTGGAAAACGACGGGGATTTCCATTTTTTCGGGTTTTCGATGCGTGGAAACCAACACCTTAGCCGTGCGATTTGCGTTCGCTACGATCTTCTTGGATTCGTTTTCGAAATTCAAAATCACGAGGCATTTCTTCTTTTCATGTTCTCTCGTATATTTCAGAACTCCGGGCGGAGAATCGTAATCCAAGGCAAGGCTTCCTTTTTGTAAAACCTCGTTTCCTTTTCTCAGCCAAATCAGCTTCCTATAAAAGTTCAGAAGGCTGTCCATGTTTCTGGATTGGGTCTCTACGTTTACGGTTTCGTATTGGGAAAAAACGGGAAGCCAAGGGTCTGCGGATCCGAAACCTCCGTTCTTATCCGCGGACCAACACATAGGAAGCCTGCAATTGTCGCGACTGGGATAGAAAGGCCAATAGCGTTTTCCCACCGGATCCTGGATCCGATTTTTAGGCACTCTTTCGTCAAGCATTCCCAATTCCTCTCCGTAATACAAGAAAGGTGTTCCGCGTAACGTAAGAAGCATGAGAGCGGCGATCTTGGCCCTAGGAATCGTTTCCGCGCCCTTGGAGTATCTGGTGATATGACGTCTAAAATCGTGGTTGCTTAGAGTATAATTAGGCCAGCCTTTTTCCCGAAGACATTTTTCCCATTCCTTGATGACCTCGCGAAATCTTTCGGCCTTCCACGGAGTGTGAAAAAAGGCGAAGTTAAACGCCATGTGAAGTTCGTCGCCGTCGTCGCCGTAATAAGAGGCGGGAAGAATACTCGTACCCGGAGGTTCCATCATAACCTCGCCGACGGACATACGATCTCCGTACGAATCCAGAAGTTTTCGGAGATCCTTTAGGATGCCGTGCATCTCCGGTCTATCCCTGTCGAAAATGTGGTCCTGTTGGTCGAAGGGTCTTGCGATCCACCGCTTTCTCGGATTGCTGCGGAAGTGTTCATCCTTCATGAAAAGATTCACTACATCCAATCGGAAACCGTCCACACCCATATCCAGCCAGTTTTTGACCATTCCGAAGATGGCCTTTTTGACCTCGGGATTCCGCCAATTCAGGTCCGGTTGTTCCGCGAGGAAAGAGTGATAATAATATTCTCCCGTGGTCAGATCGAGAGTCCAGGCCCTTCCTCCGAAGGTTCCCATCCAATTGTTTGGCGGCCCTCCTTTTTCCGGAGCTTTCCAGATGTACCAATTCCTTTTCGGATTGTCCTTGGAGGATCTGGATTCGATAAACCATGGATGAAGATGAGAAGTATGATTGGCGACCAGATCCATTATGATCCGGATATTTCGTTTATGCGCTTCTTTTAATAGACGTTTGAAGGTGTCCAGGTCTCCGAAAATCGGATCTATATTTTCGTAATCGGAAATATCGTATCCGAAATCGTACATGGGGGAAGGGTAGATAGGAGAAAGCCAGATCGCGTCTACGCCTAGAGAATTGGGCGTTCCATCGTTCAGATAGTCCAGCTTACGGATGATTCCTTCCAAATCTCCGATTCCGTCCCCGTTAGCATCGCGAAAGCTCCGAGGATAAATCTGATAGATGACCGCATTTTTCCACCAATCGGGAGAGGACTTTCTGGTCCTGGAAGTTTTTTTGCCGGTTTTTGCGGGTTTTCGGTTTGCCGCTTTTCTAATAGAAACCGTGGAGGAACTGCGCGCCGAGTTCATAGGAGCCATTTTTAAAACGTGAGTTCCCCTGTCACTCTTTCCATAGCCTGGATTCCGAGGATCCGAGACTCTAGGGAGGAAAGTAATTTCTTGTCCTTAACCTGCCCTCCATCCTTATCCTGTAAATAAAAAGAATCGTAGGCGTAATCCGCCGAAGTGGAGACGCGTAAGTATGATACCTTCAAACCGAACTCGAATACTTTTCGTAATATTCTATATACCAAACCCACCATATCCGGCATTCTCACTTCCATAATGGTCATGTCGGAAAGATCCTCGTTGGAAAAGCGAACGGATCGGTTGATCATGCTTTCCGGGATGGGCTTTCTCGGATTCCATTCCGTTGGTTCGAACGCGATACTATCCCTCTGGAGTTTTCCGGAGGCCATCAAACGAAGCTTGTCCTCCAGTTTTGAAATTTTTTCGGGGGATATATTTCCGCTTCCTTGCGAGTCGGTCACTTGCAGGATATTGATCTGAAATTTTCCCGAAGCATAACTCTGCATTCCGACAAGACTAAGTCCCTCGGAGGAAACGGAGCAACACAAATCCAGCAAAATCTCGGGAAGGTCCTGACTGACCACGTCAGCGGTAACGAATGCGGGATCCCGCTCCGATTCGAATAGAAGTTGGTTATTTGAATCCTGACTTAAGGTAACGATGGATTTGAAGTGCTTGAGAATCTTGCGGTTGGAAACCGTTTTCAAATAACTATGCGGAATAACCGAATATGCGAACGAAGCGACGCTTTCGGCGATGTTCTTTTCCCGCCCTTCCTTTTCGATCAGATAGGAGACCAAGTCCTTCGCATGAGAGATACGTTCCACCTCGTCCAGGAGTTCCTCTTCCGGAAGCGGTTTTTCCCTCAGGAATTCCATAGTATTCCTGTATAGGTCGCTAAGGATACTCTTCTTCCAGTTGGTCAGTACGTTACTACCAACGGACTTCGTGTCGATGATCGTCAAAATGTAAAGTAATCTCAATCGCTCGGCAGAAGAAACTGTTCTGGCAAAGCTTCGGATCAAACCCGGATCCGAGATGTCGCGTTTGGAGGAAAGTTCGGACATGAGGATATGTTTTTCCACGAGAAACCTGCAAAGGTCTGTGTCTTCCTCCGAAAGACCGAGCCTATCCCCGACGGACACCGCCAATTCGGCTCCGTACTCCGAGTGATCCCCCTCCTTCACTTTTCCGGCGTCGTGCAGTAGGATTGCGAGGGAGAGAATCTCAGTTTTAACACATTCCTTATAGACTTCCAGAATGTCCGGATCTTCGAAGTCTCCGGAATCCAAACGATCCAACTCGTGAAGGATCAGAAGAGTGTGTTCGTCCACGGTAAATTCATGATGATAGCTAAAAAGCGCGAAATTCGTGCAAGCGCCGAACTCGGGCAACAGAGCGCCCAGGACCTGGCATTCGTGCATCAATTTCAGGACTCTTCCCCTATCTTTCAGTAATCGTAGGATATTCAAGAACTCGCCGTTTACTTCCGCGGAATAACGGAAGTCGTCGTCCAAAAACGGAGAAGCGAATCTAATTTCGTTTAACAAAGTTCCCGAAACGTGAAAACCGGTTTCCTGGATCATCCGGAACGTGAGCATTACGTCCCTGTATAAAGTGTGAGGATCCGCAAAAAGATTCTCCTCGGGAGGAGGATAGATTGCGTCGCGTACTTTGGAAAAGGCCAATCCGGAATAGGAAAACGTTTCCGCTTTGCCCGGCTTATTCCGCTCGATCGCAAAATCCAGATAGCTTCTCATCACGAAGAAAACGTTTTTTTGGTGCCCGTAGAGTTGGTTCATGAATTTCTCCACGGTTTGGAGAGCATCCTTATCCCCGAAGCCCAAGTACGCGGCAACTTCGGGCTGAAGATTCAAATCCAAACGATCGTGCTTTCTTCCGGTCGCGACATGAAGTGCGATCCTGGTCCTAAGCAAAAAATCGTAGGCTTCTTCCAGAAGTTGGGCTTCTCCCCTTTGAAAAACAGGGAGTAGAGCCAAGGCTCCGAGAGAAGGAATCGGGTTCAGGGCTTTTTCGTGCCAATATACGTATTGTACGTCTCTCAAGCCGCAGATGTCGGATTTCAAATGAGGTTCCGACAATAGGATGGGTTTGTCTTCTCTTAGGAACCTCTCGGAAAGCTGGAGTTCCTTGGAACGGTTGTACCTCTCCACGTATTTGAAGGGGAGTTTTCCTAGGAAATCGGTTTTGTATTTCTCGAACATCTCCCTGGATCCGGCAAGGAATCGACTATCCAAAACGGCATGAAAACTGGACATATCATCCAGATAATGAAAGGATTCCTTAATCGTCCGACAGATATGGCCCACCTCTTTTCCGGAATCGTAAAGATAGGTGTTCGTGGAGGAAATGATCTCGGAAAGTTTCGTCTCCGGAATTCCATTATGAAGATATAATATGTCCACGTCGGAGTGCGGGGAAATCTCCATTCTCCCGTATCCGCCAAGTGCGATGAGAGCGATTTTTTCCCCTCGTCCCAGTATCGAAGCCGCCTTTTCAAATCGGTTTTTCAGAAAGGAATCGAGGATGAACGTAAGTTGTCTGGAGACGAGCCTACCCGAAACGGAACGACTCTTTTCCAAGAGTCTCTGAAAGCTGTAACTGATATCCAGTTCTAAAGGCATGGATGTACGATTACTTCAGTCGATCCCCCGGCTGGGCGTCGCGATGCGGGACGAACAAGGTTAGACTTTCCCCTTCTCCCGCCGCGAGTAACATAGCCTCGGAGAGTCCGAATTTCATTTTTCGAGGTTTGAGATTTGTGACCGCCACTACTTTTAGACCTACCAAGGATTCCGGATCATACGCCGCCTTAATTCCGGCAAAGACGTTTTTGTTCCCTAAGGATCCTAGATTCAATTTTACCTGGACCAGCTTATCCGCACCTTCCACAGGACCGGCTTCGTCGATCCGACCGACCCGTAGTTCCACCTTTCCCAAGTCCTCGATGGAAATCTCCCCCAGAGTAGCCACTCCCTCCGCTTTGGAATTCGGAGTCGGTGCTGCGGTTTGTGTTTGGGCCGTCGGAGTTTTGTTTTCTTCTATCATAATCTGAATCGCCTTTTCTTCCACCCGTTTCGTGATCATTTCGTACGGAGCTACTTTCGATCTTTCCAGATCGGAGGATAGATCCGAAAAGGAAGGGAGTCCCTTCAATCCCAAAAGTGCGTACACTTTGGAGGAAATTTTCGGCACCACCGGAAAAAGATAAATCGCCAAGATACGCGCCGCGTTCAACGCGACGGTTACTGTCCCCCTGGCCTTTTCCGGATCCTCCTTGATTTGACTCCAAGGAGCAAGATCGTTCACGTATTTGTTCGCCACGTCGCCCAAGCGGGAGCATTCCCGCATGACGCGCGCGTAATTCCGGGATTCGTACCATTCCCGGATTTTTTCCTCAGACGCGCGTAGTTCCTGCAGAACGACCCGTCCCTCCGAAGGAAGTTCCCCCAATGTTCTATTCAATTTGTCTAAAATAGAAGTCGACACGCGGGATACCAGGTTCACGAAGTTTCCGACCAGATCCGAATTAACCTTTGCCGTATAATCCTCGAAGGAAAGATCCAAATCGTCCATGCCGGAACCTAATTTTCCGGAAAGATAAAAGCGAAGATGCTCCGGGTCCAAATGTTTCAGATAATCCTCAGCACGGATAAAAGTCCCTCTGGACTTGGACATCTTTTCGCCGTTTACCGTAATGAACCCGTGCACGTGCACCAAGGAGGGAGATCGATACCCTCCCCCGTTCAACGTTGCCGGCCAAAATAGCGTATGAAAATAAAGGATATCTTTTCCGATGAAATGCGCGATCTCCGCGCTTTCGTCCTTCCAAAAAGAATCGAATTTTATCCGATCTCCTTTAAAGAAATTTAAACTGGATGCCATGTATCCGATGGGAGCGTCCAACCAAACGTAAAAATATTTCCCGGTTTCCCCCGGAATTTCGAAACCGAAATAGGGTCCGTCTCGGGAGATATCCCAATCCTGCAAACCCGCACCGAACCACTCTTGAAGTTTTTTTCGCACACCTTCCGCAACGTGCGTTTCGTCGTCGACCCACGAGGAAAGAAATTTCCCAAAATCCCCCAATTTAAAGAAGATATGTTTGGAACGCTTGGAAACGGGAGGAGTCCCGCAGAGAGCGCAATGGGAATTCTTCAGATCCTTTGGGGAATACGTGGCGCCGCAAACTTCACAACTATCCCCGTATTGGTCCGGAGAACCGCAGTTCGGGCAAGTTCCTTTAATAAAGCGATCCGGTAGGAACATCTTATCGTGTTCGCAATAGGCCTGCTCGATTTCCCTCTCCGCAATGTGTCCTTTTTCCTTTAAAGAAAGATAAATTTCCTCGGAAAGAATGCGATTTTCTTCGGAGTTCGTAGTATAATAATTATCGTATTCGACCAAAAAACCGGTTAGATCCCGGTGGTGCTCCTGTCGCACCCGATCGATCAATGCTTCCGGTTCGATTCCTTCTTTTCTCGCGGCCAACATGATGGGAGTTCCGTGGGTATCATCCGCGCAAAAAAAGTAACATTCGTTTCCTGCGGCCTTTTGGAAACGGACATAAACGTCCGTCTGGATCGCTTCCAGCACGTGTCCTAAATGAATGGGTCCGTTCGCGTACGGTAAAGCCGAAGTCACTAGGATTCGGCGTTTCCTATCTGTTCTCACGTAGTCAGGATGGGAAAAATTCCCCCAAAAGCAACATGGATTTTCATTGCAAAACGTCCATGCAGGGTAAAATACTTCGGAAATACGCTACGTCTTTCGGAGAAGGAAGGAAAACAATGGAGAGGGTTTCATCCTTGGCGAGTAAGGTACTGCCTGGCCATGAATTTTACGAAAAATTTCAAAAGGGGCTGGATCCGGAATCTGAAATTTTTCAATTGAAAATGAACTATGCCAAAGTTTTGGTCAGCCTTTGGTCTTACGCTTGCCACGCAGACGGAAACTTTCACAAAAGAGAAGGCAACCTAGTGGGACAAATGGTAAAAGCCATGTTCGACAAAGATTGTATTTTCGATTCCCACCAGGATAGCAAGGAAGAGATCGTGGAGGAGCTCTCCGAAATTTTCGAATCCCCGCTTCCCGTCAAAATGATCCGCGATTTCGCGGAGGGAAATCCCGTCTTAGCGATGAATTTTTACGAAGACGCAGTCTGCATCATCGCAACCGACGGATCCTTTAGCGATAAGGAAAAAGAATTCCTGAACGACCTCGCCGCGGAGCTCGAGATATCGCAGATGGATAAGAAAAATATCGATAACAAATATACGGATGCGAGCGGCAAAGACTAAAATCGAAGTCCTTGCCCGCCTTTCATGTCTTCTTATTTCGTTCTTCCGTTCTTTTTCTATCTAGGAGCCCAGATCTTTCTTTCCGGACCGATTCTTCAGGTCCTAGTAAATATCGTTTCTTTTCGTCTTTTCAGATTCAGATGGTTAAGTCCCGGGATTCTACTTCCGGGGCTCTGGGTCTGGGCCCGGACTTTTACCGTTCATTTTCCGGGAGAATTGGGGACGGACATCGTCTATGCGAAAGGAAGTTTCCTAAAGTTCCGAGTTTCCATCGCGAAGCTATTTAAAGGAAAGTTGATCCTAAAAGGAGTCAATCTGCGTTCCTTCCATATGGATTATACGAACAGAATCGACTCGCGGAAAAAAACTCCGTATTTACCTCGTCGGGGCAGGATTCAAATCGGATTCGACAAGGTGATCCATTCCAGCATAGACATCGAGGATAGAACTCTCACCCCTATCTTCAATATACAGATACGGGATATTAAAATAGAAAACGGATTATTAGACGTAGGCTCTCCTTTGGAGATCCTATTTCGTAGCAGGACGGGTACGTGTCGCCTAGGGCGGGAGGGAATTCTCAGAATAGGAACGTTGCGAAGCGGAGAAAGAGGATACTTGAATCTTTCCGGAATCACATGGGGAGAATTAGCGGGCTTGGAGATCATTCCGATCCCTCTATTCAAAAAGAAAGTCCATCTTTCCGTGGAATTCAGACATATCGACGAGGATCATACCGACTTCGAAGGAACCTTGGTCCATACCCCCCAAAACTCGGAGGAGGATTCCGAAAGTTATCCGTTCCGTTTCGGAGCGGACTGGAAGGAATTCAATCTTCCCTTCGACATCGCATTAAGAAAATTGATTATGGAACTTTTTTTGCAAACCAAGCTGGAAAGCCTGATGGCCCGGACATTGCAGACCATCGCGAAAGGGATCCGCATGTTTTTGCGTAAGGAATGATCCCGCTTGGATTCCGCGGATTGGCTGCAAAACGGTTTCGTTCTCTTCGGCGGGTTTTTGGCGGTATTGCTCGCCGTGACGGAATTTTTCTCCTCTCCTTTTAAGCGTTCCAAATTCCTTTTCTCATCCGCACTTCTTTCGATCGGCGTCTTACAATTATCGAGCGAATTCCTTTTAGAAAAAGGGAATGCTCTTCCGAACTTTTACGTGAGCTTCCATACCGCCTTTCTGTTTTTACCCGCTCCTTTGGCTTTTTTGTGCGTAAAATCGCTTTCGCACGAAGCGGATCCCGCGTCGGATCTTCGGGACGTGACCTTGTTGGTCGGACTGCCTTTTTTATCCGCTTTTCTATACGCGCAGTTTTCCGATCTATTCTTCGCCGAATACGTTCCGGGGACCTGCAAATTCCTCGAGTGCGGCATGTTTCGTTACTTGTATTGCATCGCGGCCGTTTTTTCTCTCGTCTTCGCGTATCGTATCCTTCGGATATCGGTTCCGATCCGGAACTTCCGAGTCCGGACATTACTTGTGATCTTCACGTTCGACACCTGTATCGTTTCAGTTCTTATAATCCTCGGCGCCATCGTCGACGTTCTTTTTTTCAAAACCGCTCTCCTGATCGTCACGTTAGTCGTCTGTTTGCTTTTCGTACTCGGAAAAAGATATCCGGATCTCGCGGACAATATCCGCTCGGAATTCGGCAAAACGAAGTATGCAAGAACGAGACTTGCCGGATTAAATTCGGATTCCGTCCTGGAAAGGTTGAACTTTCTACTCGATAGCGAAAAAATCTACCGGAACGAGGGAATATCCCTGACCGGAATCGCGAAAGATCTTTCCATCACGCCTCATCAGCTTTCCGAGTTGATCAACCAAAAATTAAATCAGGGATTCTTTTCCCTGATCAACGGCCGGAGAATAGAAGAAGCGAAGATCCTCTTAACGGAAACGGATAAGACGGTTCTAGAAATAGCCTACGAGGTGGGATTTAACAACCGATCTTCGTTTAACGAATCTTTTCTGAAATTCGTCGACGAAACTCCGGTGAGTTATAGAAAAAAATACAAATATAAGAGATTATAAACTCCGATCAAAAAAAAGAAAAGCCGTTATAACCTCCGGCGACTTCTCCTTTCCAAACCGATAAAATTCCTCTTATCAATCCTGAAGGAAGGGTATAAAAATGCAGACGCACATTCTTGAATCGGAAAAGACAAAATCGAAATCCAAGTACTTAGATATCTTATGCAACGCCTATCTACTTATGAATTTAACGGTGTATTTCGGTTTTGCGATCGGATTTTTCGTTCAACCCAAACCCCTAGCCGAGATGATCGGAATCTCTTTCCGATCGACCGCAGCGTTGGCGGACTTCCGAGCCATGTACGGAGGACTTTGTTTAAGCATAGGAATCCTGATCTTATCCGGAATTCTACGACCTGCGACCAGGATCCTCGCGATTCGACTTTCCCTTTTGACCGCAGCCGGTTTATTTCTAGGCAGGTTAGTTACGATCATATTCGACGGCCCGGGCAACGAATACATATACGTGAGTATGTTTACCGAAGTAGTAGGCGTATTTTTAGGATGGCTTCTCCTTCGTAAATGATCCGGATATCCTAACCGTGAGGATTTCGTTTAGCGGAGAATCCCCTCGATGCTAAACGAAATCGGAGCGAACTACTCGTACTTAACGGAACAACCGTACGGTTGGGACACCGGAACCGAAACCGCTCTACCGGCGAGCGCTTCGTTGACGGCATCAAAAACGTAATTTTTAGCTCCCGGAATGTCCTCGGCTTCCGTCGTAGGTTTATCGTCAATCGCGCCGCTATAAAGGATCTTTCCCTGAGGGGAAATCAGCACCATCTGGGGAGTGGTCTTGGCGCCGTAGGCTCTTCCCATGGTTCCATCCGGATCCAAAAGAACGGAAGTGGGGAAGGCTCGGGATTTTTTCAGATATTCCTTTTCTTCCTCCGCAGTAACGTAGCCTTGTTTCCCCGGTGCGGAAGAAATCACGCTCAACCAAACCACTCCTTTGGACGTGACCTCTTTCTGTAATTTTTGCATATTTCCGGAATTGTAATGTTTGCGAACGAAAGGACATCCCTGGTTATGCCATTCCAGAACTACGAATTTTCCTTTGAATTCGGTTAAACTCCGCAACTTACCGTCTATATCTTTCTTTGAAAAATCCGGAGCAGGATCTCCCGGTTTCATCGCCCACAAGGAAGCAACCAAAATCGCAAGTATCGAAAAAAGCGAAAGTACGCGTTTCATTTTCGGTCCACCTTTTCAATCAACTAAACGCTCGAAATTAGACCGAGGCGAAACGGGTTCTGTTCCCTAGCCGAAACATTTTCCCCGGTTCGTCTCGCGGGAAATCAATATTCATTGCAGGGTTTTTAAAAAGACTTCATTCTGGCCTAAATCCTCGGAGCAAAACAAAATCGTATTTAAGGATATCTCCGGCGGAATCCCAAAGGACGGAACATGCAGGACAACATAGAGTTATTCGTAAGAAGATTACCGCATCTTTTCTTTATTCTATTTTCGATTCCCATCGCCTTTTATCTTTATACCGGCTATAAGGAAAGGAAAACCAAGAGGTTTTTCATCACTTGGCCCGCGGTTACCTCCTACATTCTGTTAGGTTGCGGCTTCATTCTTATCGTTTTATCCGCTTATCTTTCCGTTGACGATATTCTCACCATTTTCCGAGAACTCACCACTCTGTTCGCTTTTATCTACGGAGTTTTTGCCACCATCCATGATTTCCATGAAAAGGACGATTCTACAGGAAAGCGCGTAGTCACCAAGGTAGGGAAGATAGGCGTGATGGTACTGACCGTGAACATCCTACTTTCCATGAGCACCGATTACGTGAACCAAGCGCTAGCCAATCTAGATAAGAACAACCTAGACTCCAAGATCAAGATTCTGGAGGACGAGTATCTAACCCAAACCGGGGAAATCCGGGGAGATACGGCCCTGCTTCTTACGAACTACCAACAATACATCGAGCTCTCCCATAAAAAAGTCGGGGAATTGGAATCCGAAATCGAAAAATTGAGGAACGAATCCGCGGTCTTAACAGCCTCGCTTAAGGAAACACAAGGGAAACTGGCACAGTCCGTCCAGGAAACCCAGGATAGAAAGAAGGAGTACGGAGATCTGAACTCCGAATTGTTGGCGAGAACCCATAGTCTCTCCGAATGTTCCACGAAGTTAAGCGACACGACTCAAAAACTGGAAGACAGACAAAAAACCGCCGCCTCTCTAAGCACGGATCTGCAATCCAGAACGGCGGAGCTGGCCTCCTGGACTACGAAAGCAAATTCTTGCGGCGTAGATTTGGCGAGTTCCAGAAAAAGTCACACGGAGTTGAGTTCGCAAATCCAAGCGAAAGCGACGGAATTGGGCGCCTGCGAGGGGAGAATCCAGGAATCCGCTAAATCGACGGCCGAACTTAAGAAAAACCTAATAGATGTCACCGCCGCATTCAACGCCAAAACCGCGGATTACGCGGGTTGTTCCACCCAAACGACGGAATTAAAGGCGCTTCTTTCCGAAAAGACGAAGTCCTTGGCCGAAGCGGTCTCTCTAGCGAACGTAAGGGGCGGTGATCTCCGGAATTGCCGAGCGGTCATCGATAAGGAAATGGTCGGAATCTCCCAGAAATTATCCGGAATCGAGGATTCCGTCAGGACAAAGCCTGCGCGAGAAGTGAAGGAAACCAAGGCCTCACCCTAAAAGAAAAACATTAGGCGTGTTTAAGATCTTCTCCAGCTAAATACGCCTAGACTAATCATCCAGACCAACAACAGTACGCTCGCCGGCATATTCACCATCATGGACAACTCCGAAAATCCGGTATAACCGATGATGACTCCGGCGACCGTCGTGGGAATCCCGGCTAAAATCCCGAGGACCCCGGACCACCTCGGGTAGGAGGAGTCCAATAACAAGGCGAACCCCATCATAAATACGGTAACTCCGGTTATGAGACTGGATACGCTGGCCAAACCTATCTCGATTTGTCGAACTCCGAACGCCGAATAGAATAAGACGCTCTTATCCGGTTCGGATGCTGCGGCCCAGGCGTTGACCATGGACTTCAAAGCGACTCCGTCTACGGCTTGCAATGCCCCCGTTAAAGCGAGCACTGAGATCGATCCGATGGAACCGATCTGACCGAACACTCTCGCGGCAGGTTCCGACAATACCGAATTCACGAGAACGAGAGCGATGACCATTAAGGCCGCCCCTAAAAGTTGGATAAAATGACTCGCCACCCAATGGTGATCCTCCGCGTATTCCGTAAATGCGGCCAACGCATTATTCGGATCCGCGTGCATCGGATGTAAATAGGTTCCCAAAAATAGGAATAAGGCTCCGGCAATCGCAGTGATCGCGATCGTTTTGTTCGTGAATTTACTTTGCATCTTTTGCTCCGCCCTCCGAATGGGAAAGACCGCTTAGGAGAGGTCGAGAAAGATAAGACGTCCTACTCCTCCAAAGTTTTCAACAATAATTCCTTGTTGAGTAAAGTCGGAAGAAATTTAGGACGATCGGGTTTTCCCGGCGGGTAATAAACGTAAAAAGGAACGCTGTTCCTTCCGTAAGAATCCAATGCCTTCGTGATTTCGGGATCCTCGTTGGTCCAATCCGCCTTTAAAACTCTGATGTTTTTGGATTTAAAAAAAACCGAAACTTCATCCGAATGCAAAACCGTCCTCTCGTTGAATTTACAGGTGATGCACCAGTCTGCGGTAAAATACAAAAAGACTCCCGACCCTTGCCTTAAATCGGAATCCAATCTTTGCTTTGAAAATTCCTGCCAGGGAAAATGTTCCGACGCAACGGGAACGGTAGAACGGGGAGGAGATTTTCTCAAAGCGTACGCCGTGCCGAGCAAGGAGACGAGCGCCAACAACAGGATCGCTTTATGTAGCAGGACAGATTCCGTTCTTTTGCGGACCCAAAGTAAAAAAAGGGAAAGAAGGATCCAAACCAATACGATCGAAGACGAATTACGATCTGCTAATGCTCCGAATACCCAAAAGAGCCAGATCGAGGTAAGAAACAAAGGAAACGAAAGAAATTCCCGAAATGTCCGCATCCAAGGTCCGGGTCTAGGAAGAATCCCGGCCAAACCCGGAACGTTCCTGATCGTAAGAACTGGAAGGACCGTCCCCAAAGCCAAGAAGGCAAACACCGCCATCCCGCTTGCAACACCTTCCGAAAGCGCATAAGCGAGGGCCGAGCCCATAAACGGAGCAGTGCAGGGAGTGGCAACGAATACGGTCAAAGCTCCCGAAAAAAAAGAGCCCGCGATTCCGCTTCTGTCTGCCAATCGCACCGCCGATCCGGAAACGGAAACTCCGAATTCGATTGCACCTAACATCTGCAATCCGAGGTAAAAGAAAATCGCGATCAAAAGAAAAACGAAGGACGGATTTTGCAGTTGGTATCCCCAACCCAAACTTTCCCCACCCGCTTTTAGAAATAGAAAAACGAAATACAGGATCCAAAAAAAGACGAGGACCCCGGCAAAATAGAGGAAAGATTGCAAGAACACGGTTCTTCGATCGGGGATTTTAGAAAGTTCGAATGCCTTTAAAAAAAGCACCGGAAACACACAAGGCATCAAATTGAGAAGGAGACCTCCTAAGAAAGCGAAGAACAAAGCCTGTAGAAAAAAGCCGCCTCCCCCGGAATGGACAAGAACCCGGTGATTCGAATTTCCGAGTTTCAACACCCCTCGAATCGAATCCGGGTTCGTGGAGGAATATTCGGATTTCGGAATTTCGAATTCGATTTTTTCGCTCGAAGATTCCAAAAGAAAAGGCTTTGTATGGGAAAGAACGGACATATCCTCCGGAAAAAAATCGAACTCCTGCGGAAGATTTTCTCCTTCGATTCGGAACAAAAAGGAATTCTCTCCTTTTTTACGAAAAGAAACCGCTATGTTCGGATTTTCGGGAAGAGGCAAACCGGTAAGACTCGAAGCATACCCTCGTTCCTGTGATCGGTTCGTAAAGACGGGTTTTTCTCCGATCGAATCCACCACCAAAACGGCGGATTCGGGAAGACATTCCTCTTTGCAAACCAGCCAGCGGAATTCGGCGCGGACCGGAAATGCCGAGGATGCCGTCTTCGCTTCTACCGGCTTTGCTACAGCAAAAAGATAAACCGGAAAATCGTAACCGAAATTCGTCAGATCTCCGTATTGTATACGTTTCGGTACGGGCCACTCCCAATCTTCGATCGTCATCGGCGATTCCGTTTTCCAATTCGTTCGCAGACTGGTTCCGGAATCTCCCGGATTTTTCCAATAGACATGCCAACCTTTCTCCGGAGCCAGATATGCCGTAAATCGAACGGATTCGGAGGGAAGAGAAACTACCTGTAATTCTATACGGGAATGCCTTCCCTGATACTCCGACACGGATCGAGCAAAGGCAATTCCCGGCGTCAAAAATAACCCGGTAATCAAAGGAAAAAGAAGGAGGAAGAAAATCCTAAATCCGGGCATATTTCTTTAGACCGAAAATAAACCGATCCGATCCCGATAAGCGACTCGAAAGGCAGCCTTTCCCTTCGCCTTTATTCCAATGTTTCCGATTTAGGTTTTTGTAAAAAACTCGGGTCCATCTCGTCCTTCAACCGCACTCCCGAAAGTTTACGACTTAAGGATTCCTTTAAAAGATACGTCGTCTTCGCAGCGGCGGACTCCAAATCGAGTCCGAGCGGACGGATATTAGAGACGCAATTCCGCGCTTCGTCCGTGGTACCGATTTTCGGATCGTAAGTCAGGTACATGCCTATACTGTCGGCGGAAGAAAGCCCGGGTCTCTCTCCGATCAACACGATCACCGTTCCCGCTCCTAAGGTCCTAGCGATTTCGTCTCCCAGGGCCACTCTTCCGAAACGGGCCAATACGAGGGGCGCCAATTTCAGACGAAGAGATTCCAGTTCGGAAAGGAGAATATTCAGAAAAGGAATCAAATTCGAATCCAACGCCTTAGCGGAAAGTCCGTCGATTCCTACGATCGCTAAATCGTATTCCCCGATCCTCGCCGCTAACTCTCCGCGCGAGGCTTCCGACAAACGGCGGCCCAAATCCGGTCTAAGGAGATATTCCAGACGGTTCTGAGCCAGACTTTCCGCGGGAACCGCTTCGATTCCATAGCGTTTTCCCAATTTGTCCAAATCCGTCAGCAACTCACCGAATTTCGGCTCCAGTAAAACCGCGTCTCTGGCCCTCGCGTGATCCAATCTAAACCTAAGTAAATCCGCAGTGGAAAGGGAACCGCCTACCCGATTCAGTCCGATTCGCGCGGAAGTCATTTTTTTCCATTCTTCCAAAGAAGCCATACGTCAGTCCTTTCCGTTCAAAATTCCTTCCAATAAGCGAAATCCGTTTTCCGCTTTCGGAACAAGCCCCGTCTCCGGGGAAAAGATTCCGTGGGAAAGCAACCAAGATTCGAACTCCGGGGCCGGCCTCAATCCGAGAACCTGCCGCAAATACAACGCGTCATGAAACGAAGTGCTTTGGTAGGAAAGCATGATATCGTCGGCACCGGGAACACCCATGATATAATTGCAACCGGCCACACCCAATAAAGTAAGAAGAGTATCCATATCGTCTTGGTCGGCGTCCGCGTGGTTCGTATAGCAAATATCCACGCCCATAGGCAACCCTAGAAGTTTTCCGCAAAAATGATCTTCCAGACCTGCTCTTAAAATCTGCTTTCCGTTGAACAGGTATTCGGGCCCGATAAACCCGACTACCGTATTGACGAGCAAAGGAGAAAATTCTCTTGCGACCGCATAGGCACGTACTTCTAGTGTTTGCTGGTCCGCTCCATGATGGGCCCCCGCGGACAAAGCGCTTCCTTGGCCCGTCTCGAAATACATGAGATTTTCTCCCACAGTACCGCGTCGCAGTTCCGATGCCATTTCGTACGCTTCCCGAATCAGAGAGAGATCCACCCCGAAACTTTTATTCAGAGCCTCCGTCCCACCTATGGATTGGAAGACCAGATCTAAAGGAGCCTTTCTTTTCATGACTTCCATAGAAGTGGTAATATGGCAAAGCACGCAGGATTGAGTCGGGATGGAAGCCCTACGGATAATAGAATCCAACATTTCCAGCAAGGCGATCACGGTAGGAACGTTGTCGGTCGCCGGATTGATTCCGATTACGGCGTCCCCGCTTCCCAACAATAATCCGTCCAAAATACTCGCCGCCACGCCTCTCGGATCATCCGTCGGATGATTGGGTTGAAGTCTCACGGAAAGTCTTCCGGGCATTCCAAGAGTATTCCGAAATTTTGATATTACGTTGCATTTTTTTGCGACCAGGATCAGATCCTGGTTGGACATCAGCTTGGATACAGCGGCGGCCATTTCCGGAGTGATCCCCCAAATAAGATCCGAAAGCGTCCGAGTGTCCGTGGACTCCTTCAAAAGATAGTCCCGAAATCCGCCGACAGTCAGATGAGAGATTTTACCGAAGGCTTCCTTGTCGTGTCTTTCCAGAATCAGTCGACTTACTTCGTCGATCTCGGCCGGAATCAATTCCGTATTTATGAATTCCGAGAGATACAATTCGGATAAGGCCATCTGAGCGGCGACTCTTTCCTCCTGGCTACGGGCGGAGACTCCGGCCAGATCGTCTCCGGAACGTAAAGGACTGGCCTTGGCGAGAAGATCCTTGAGATCGGAAAATAGATACGTCCTAGTTCCTAATACGGTTTTGTAAGCCATGGACCGATCCTAATGCGAAATGGAGGAAGGGAACAGAACTTTTCGCGCCCAAAACCCGCCGCTAAGTAGAATTAGAAGAAAAACTCCGAAGATTTTAGGGTGCTGCCAAATCATTACGGCCAAAATCAAAACCGAAAGAAGCAGAGCCGTTACCGGCAGCAACACTCCTCCCGGAACCGAAAAGGGACGCTTGGCTGCAGGACGGAATTTTCTCAAAAGCAAAAAGCTGATCATAGAACCCGCATACAAAACCACGGCTCCGAACGCGGAGATAACGATCAAATCGGAAGTTCTTCCGGTGAACAAGGCAAGGATTCCCAAACAGGAATTTCCCACCAACGCATAGGCAGGCGTCTTAAATTTAGGATGGATTCCGGAAAGGATCTCCGGCAAAAAACCCGCTCTTCCGAACTCTAAAGTCGCCCTGCCTCCCGCCAAGATGATTCCATGAAAGGAAGCCACAAGTCCGAACAAACCGATCGTGACAAGCAGATGAAAGAACCAACTTTCTTCGCCGTATACTTTTCTTAAAGCAAGAGGCAAAGGAGAGTCCGAAGTCGTACCGCTTGCATCGGCATATACGACAGCCTTCCAGCCGTCCACTCCGATCGAGGAAAAATAGGTAAGAATACAAAGAAAAACTAATGTTGCTAAAGCGGAGCCGAAACCGATCAATATATTTCTCTGAGGATTCCTAGCTTCTTCCGCCACGTTTGCCACTCCTTCTATCGCTAAAAAGAACCAAATCGCGAAGGGTAAAGAAGCAAAAACCCCGGTCCATCCGTTCGGAAGAGGATCTTGCGAAAACTTAGGCCAGGAGAAATGAGGCAAAGTAAGAAAGCAAAAAAGAAGCAATTCCCCCACAGCGCATACGGTGATTGCGAATTCGAAACCGGCAGCGGCCTTGACGCCCAGGATGTTCAAAGCGGTAAAAAGAAGATACGCCAAGACCGCCATCCAAACGGGGGACATCCAAGGAAAGAAAAACGAGAAATAAGCTCCGATCGCGGAAGCGATCGCCGGAGGAGCGAATAAAAATTCGATCCACTGTCCCATCCCGATCAAGTACCCCCAGCGATTTCCGTACGCCTCCTTAGCGTAATCGAAGGCCCCGCCGGCTTTCGGAATCATGCAGGCCAGCTCCGCATAACTAAAAGTAAAGGTCGCATATAGAACGATGACGATACAGACGGCGATTCCGAGACCCAAGGTTCCCCCGACGGGTAATCCTAGATTCCAACCGAAGTACATTCCTGAGATGACATAACCGACCCCTAATCCCCAGAGCAACCAAGGACCCAAACCCTTTTCCAACGTTTCTTTCGTTTTCATTCTTCCCTTTTGTAGCAAAAAGCATGCCCGTTTTTGCCGAATCAACCCGGATTTAAAACTCGACGTCTAAAGGAATATCAGGTAGCCGTACATATATGCCCCAATACAGATCCCGCACCTCCACCCACGGACGAAATATGGCAGGCGCCAGAGCTCTCTGGCGAGCCACAGGAATGAAAGAAAACGATTTCGGAAAACCGATCATTGCGATCGCGAATTCCTTCACCCAATTCGTTCCCGGTCACGTGCACCTGAAAGATCTGGGACAAATGGTCGCTCGAGAAATCGAAAAAGCGGGAGGAGTGGCCAAAGAGTTCAATACGATCGCGGTGGACGACGGAATCGCCATGGGTCACGGGGGTATGCTCTATTCATTGCCGAGCAGGGATCTGATCGCCGACTCCGTGGAATACATGGTAAACGCGCATACAGCCGATGCACTTGTCTGCATTTCGAATTGCGACAAAATCACTCCCGGTATGCTGATGGCTGCACTCCGTTTGAATATCCCGACAATATTCGTGTCCGGCGGTCCTATGGAAGCCGGCAAAGTGAATTGGGAAGGAGAAATCAGAAAACTAGACCTCGTGGACGCCATGGTCGAAGCCGCGAACCCGAAAGTATCCGACGAGTTGGTGGCCGCCGTCGAAAGATCCGCTTGCCCTACCTGCGGTTCCTGCTCCGGAATGTTCACTGCAAATTCCATGAATTGTTTGACCGAAGCCTTGGGACTTTCCTTGCCCGGAAACGGATCCACTTTGGCAACGCATTCGGATCGCAAAGAATTGTTTTTACAAGCGGGAAGAATCGCGGTGGAAATGGCCAAGCGCTATTACGAATCGGGAGACGAGTCCGTACTTCCTCGAAGCATCGCGAATTACCAAGCTTTCCAAAACGCGATGAGCTTGGACGTGGCGATGGGAGGTTCCACGAATACCGTCCTTCATATCTTAGCGGCCGCGCACGAGGCCGAAATCGATTTTACGATGAAGGACATAGACGCGATTTCCAGAAAAGTTCCCTGCATCTGCAAAGTCGCGCCCGCTACCCAAAAATATCACATGGAGGACGTCCACCGTGCAGGCGGGGTGATCGGAATTCTTGCCGAATTGGATCGCGCAGGTCTCATCCATAGAAATACTCCGACCGTTCACAGTAAAACGTTAGGCGAAGCTCTGGATGCTTGGGACATCACCCGGCAAGATCCGAATTCGAAAGCCGCCAATCTATTCAGTGCGGCACCGGGGGGAGTTCCCACAACTGAGGCTTTTTCCCAATCCAGAAGATGGCCGAGCCTGGATCTGGACAGACAAAACGGATGCATACGGGACGTGGAGCATGCCTATTCCAAAGACGGAGGTTTGGCGGTACTTTACGGAAATCTGGCGCCGGAAGGATGCATCGTAAAAACGGCGGGCGTCGACGAGTCCATTTGGAGATTCACCGGTAGAGCTCGGGTCATGGAAAGCCAGGAAGAAGCTGTGGCAAAAATCCTCGGCAACGAGATCAAGGAAGGCGACGTAGTGGTCATCCGGTACGAAGGTCCTAAAGGCGGTCCCGGTATGCAGGAAATGTTGTATCCGACTTCTTATCTGAAATCCAAAGGATTAGGAAAATCTTGTGCTCTACTTACGGACGGTCGTTTTTCCGGAGGAACTTCCGGCTTGTCCATCGGACACGTTTCTCCGGAAGCTGCGGAAGGCGGAGTGATCGGTCTGGTGGAAGAAGGTGACGTGATACAAATCGATATCCCGAGCCGAATCATCCGATTGGATATAGATGAAAAAGAACTTTCGTCTCGCAGAGAGGCAATGGAAGCTAAGGGAAAAGATGCTTGGAAACCCAAATCTCGGAAAAGACAAGTTTCTCCCGCCTTGAGAGCCTATGCCGCTTTAACGACATCCGCACACACGGGAGCCGTTCGCGATGTGAGCCAAGTGGAAGGAAAAACTTCCGTAAAGACCGAAAGACAAGCCGCGGAAACTCTTCGGTAAAAAGAGAGTTATCTTTCACATTTTAGAAAGAGTAAATAAGAGAGAAGAACGGCCTCCGAAATCGCAAAAAAGGCTGGAAATCGACGGACCTTCCTCTCTCATTCGACTGTAATGTCGAAAGGATTTCCATTCTCGTCCGTAGGCACTCCTACGGAATTTATAGAACTTCTAAAAAAAGAATCGGAAAATCAGAATTTCGATCATTGGTTGGATCAAATCGCTGAAAAGGCGATTTCCGGAAACGACAAGGCCGTTTGGAGTTTTTTGTACCAGGCGGTTCGTGACGCAGACTCGGGTAGACTTTCCTGGGGATTTCACAAAAAATTTCTTTCCGGAATTTTTCATATTCTAGCCAGGATCGGAGATAGTCAGGCTTATCGATTATTGATCAATTACGTAAAATCCTTGGACAGAACGATTCCGATCGGCGCATTGGAACTGATCAGTGATTTAGTTCCCACGTTCCGCGAGATCGATATAGACGAAGTCCTCTCCATCGCTGCGAATCCCGATCCTTTAAAATCCGCGTTCGGTGTTTTGGCCTTATCCCAGCTCGTGTTGGAAAACCGTCTTCCCGACGAAAAAATGGAAGAAACGAAACTTTTCCTGAAATCCTACAAGAACGATCGATACTTCCTGGACGATACCGTAGAACGGACTCTCGAACTGTTGGAGTCCCCCGATTCGAACCTGCTTTCTTTTGTGGAAGGCATAGCGCTTTCTTAAAATAAAAAAGGCGGAGCCGATCGGCGCCGCCTTTTCCCGAAACTTCGGATTCGAATTGTACTTTCAGGAAGCGTGTTGGTCCATCAGCGATTTTGCGATCACTCTGAGAGCCATGACTTCTTCCGCACCTTCGAAGATGGAAAACACTCGAGCATCCACGAAATAACGGGAAACGGCATATTCTTCCGCGTAACCCATTCCGCCGTGGATCTGCATCGCTTCGCGAGTCACCCACTCCGCCACTTTTGAAGCGTAGAATTTTATCAGCGTCGCTTCCATCTGGCCTTGGTGGTTATCCAACAGTTTGGCCACCGCGTTCGTATATTGGCGGGAAGCCTGTACGATCATCGCCATACGCGCAATTTTGTATTTCGTAAGATTGTAATTGAAGATCGGCTTTTGGAAAACCTGTCTTTCTTGGGCGTAGCGTAGTCCCGCTTCCAGAGCCGCTTGCATGACCCCGTTCGCCCGGGCTGCGGTTTGGATCCTTCCGCCGGCAAACCCTTCCATCTGGAAATAAAAACCTTTTCCACGACCGGCATCGCCGCCGATCAGGTTTTCTTCCGGAACGAAATAATCCTCAAAGGAAACTTCGAAAGAGTGCATTCCACGGTAACCGATTGTGCCGATCGCTTTGCCGCTGATTCTTCCGCCCCCGTCCTGCTTGTAGTCGAACTCGTGGCCGGTAAAACTCGGCTTCTCCGCCAATAAAATGGAAAGTCCTTTGTGCTTGAGCTCGGGATCCGTTTCCGTTCTCACGAGAATCAAAAGA
This sequence comes from Leptospira fluminis, assembly GCF_004771275.1. Taxonomy (GTDB): domain Bacteria; phylum Spirochaetota; class Leptospiria; order Leptospirales; family Leptospiraceae; genus Leptospira_B; species Leptospira_B fluminis. Next base: position 176,580 of record NZ_RQEV01000003.1, read on the forward strand.
AGGTTCGCATAACCGGCAAAGGTGCACCAGGTCTTGACTCCATTGACGAGCCAACCTCCGTCCACCTTTTTGGCGGTGACGGAAACCCCGGCCACGTCGGATCCGTAATTCGGTTCCGTAACCATGATCCCACCCATTTTTTCTCCGGCTGCGATCAAGGGTAACCACTTCTCTTTTTGTGCGTCCGTTCCGCCTTTCAGAAGAGCTTTGGAAAGGATCTCCGGACGAGTAATCAAGGAACCCGCGATTCCGAGGGATCCTCTGGACAACTCCTCCGTTACGACCAACATGGAAATATTGTCCGGATGATCGTTCGGTTGTAGACCGCCGTAGTTTTCCGGAATGCAAAGACCGAAACATCCCATGTCCCGCAATCCCTGTATGATTTCCTCCGGAACGATATCGTCGTGTCTGTGGACGTGTTCCGCTTTAGGAGCTACCATTTCCTCAGCGAACTGTTTGAAAGTCTGCCTGAACATTTCGTGGTCTTCGCTTAATCCGTAGGCTCCGAAATGTCCGAGGGAAACGATGAGGTCCGCGATACGGTCGTAGTTGGCGATGGCTGTGGCTTCCTGCAAAAATTGATTCGTACTATCGTCGAATAATTTGGAAAGTAAATCCTGGACGGAGATGCCGTATTCATGGGGACGGGCGCTGAGTTCGGAACGGATATGAGTCACGGTTTCCGCGGCGAAGGCAAGGGCCATCAGACGTTCCAAGTCCCCCGTGCCTAGAGACTCGTTCCAAGCATAATTGATGAAATTTTCCGCAATCTTTTGTTCGGACGTCAACCAAGCGATCTGATACTGGACGAGCTGATTTTCGTCCATTTTCGAAACGGAAACTTTTCCGCCGGAACTGCATTTTGCGGCGAGTGCCTTAGTAGCCTGCTCGAGGACGGATGCGGAACGGGAAAGAGCTTGTTTAGCCGTTGAGGAATCCGTCGGAGAATTCGTAGCAATCATCTTTTTCAACCTGCCAAATGGAAATTAGAGCTGTATTTACTATAAATTGAAAAAGTTTTGCACTGTCATTTAAGTTTTTCGGACCCTGCTCCAAGGCAAAGGACGATTTGAGAATGAGACAGAATCCGCAAACCTTCGCGGCAAATACGGATCACTTTAACTGATTTTTCACCAATGAATTCCGGATCTTTAAAAGATTGTTTCGGATCCTTCTTTTCTGGTCGTCCGTAAGTTCGATTTCCGAACGCTCCGCACGATCCAAAACAAGGGAGGCCTTTTCCACGAATTCCACCGCCGCTTCGCTGACGGACTCCCGTTTGGATTGCTTTTCTTTAAAAAAATCCAGAGCCCTTTGAACGGATTTCAATTGCTCAGTTACCGTATCGATTTCCTGTAATTTCGCGCTCATTCTTTCCTCTTCAATCGTACAGAACGTCTATGTATTTCTTCTTAGCTTCGGCGTGTTCCTTGAAGTTCTTGGAAAAATAATGGTAACCGTCCGGCTTCAGCAAAAAGAAAAGATAATCCGTTTCCGTCGGCATAAGCGCAGCTTCCAGTGCAGGAAGTCCGGGGTTGGAAATCGGCCCGGGGGGATACCCTTTGTTTAAGTAGGTATTGTACGGAGAAACGATCTTTAGGTCCTTTTCGAAGATCCTAGGATGAGGTTTGTCGAATAGATATTGTATGGTAGCGCAGGATTCGAGAGGAATGTCTTTTTTCAAACGGTTCAAAAAGACTCCCGCCATCAAAGGCCTCTCTTCCTTTTTTTTGGCCTCACGTTCCACTACGGACGCGAGCACTACGATTTCATGAAGTTTGTCCGGATTCAATTCCTTAGCCTTCGGAATCTTATCCAATTTGGCAAAGAACCGTTTGATCATCATTCTTACGATCTTGTCCGCAGGATAATTTACGGGGACACTATACGTCTCCGGGAACAGATATCCTTCGGCAGTGGTCGCAGGAATTTTGAATTCTCTCAATAGCTCGGTTCTGGACGCCGCTTGCAGGAAATCGGCGCGAGATTTCATTAGATTTTTTTTAACTAGTAGATCTCCGATCTGACGATCGTTGTATCCTTCCGGAACGGTAAAGGTAACCAGCTTCACCTTGCCTTCGGTAATGACTTGCAGGATCTTTCTGGCATCCATTCCGTCGTTGAGTTCGTAAAGGCCGGCCTTGATCTTGTTCGCGGAGCGGGTGGCTTTGATTAAGAATAGGAAATATTTCGAGGACTTGAGAAGGCCGTTTTTGGAAAGGGATTCCGTGACTTCGACCGGGGAATCTCCCGGTTCTATGCTCAGATCCAGTTTGACCTGCCCCGAACCTACGGCACCTCCCTTGAGTTCGTCCGTCACGAAGAAAGCAAGCAGCGCCAAGAGGGCCAACCCGAGTAGGATTCCACCGAGTCCTAGAAGAATTTTGTTTTTGGATTTCATATCATACGGTTCCCAAGATTTCTATCGACAAATATACGATCATTCGAAATACCCTTATCCGCCCCCGCCTATTCCTTCCCTAAAAATGGAACATTCAAAACTCGCAGGCTTCCCCCTTTCCTTTCGCGAAAAAAACAGGAATAATAGCCTTCGTGACATGCTGCACCCGATTGCTCCACTACGTACACCAAAAACTTGCCGTCCGACGGAGTCAGGACTTCCTTCACATTCTGGACATGACCGGAAGTATCCCCTTTCTTCCAAAGACTCTTTCTGGAACGGCTGTAATATGTGCCGAAACCGCTTTCAAGTGTCAAAGCCAGGCTCTCCCGGTTAGTAAAAGCCTGCATCAAAACGTTCCCGCTCCGGTCCAAAGTGATCACTGGGATTAGTTCGTCCTGAAAATGCAAAATGGCTTGGTCGGTAAGTGGGAAAAGCTCCGACTTCGAAAAGGTAGGGTGGAGGAAAAGGATGGTATCCTCATCGCAGTCCACCAGTTCCTCGGTTCCCGGCGGCAGATTCTTTCTGGCGGCCTCCAGTTCCGTTTCGGGCATTCTTTTCAAATCGGAGATAGATCCCGGCTGGGAGGTGGCGTAGACGACTGTGAGCATACTGCTATCGTACATGAACTTGGACGCCGCCGCTGCTGTCAAGGAAGGTGATTTTTTAGGAGGCTGCAGTATTTTCCGTAGGAGCAAAGGTCGGAATCGGCCACACCTTTACAGGACGGGCTCTTCGGGCAATCGGAGTTTTGAGCGAAAAAGCGCCGAAATGTGCCCAGGTCAAGAATGAAACGTGCGAGATCGTCGATGCTAATAAAAATATTGGTAATTCTATATATTAAACTTTACGAAACCGCCAATTCGAATAAAAGGATGTGCTTGGGTCGAAGCGCATTAGATCGCAATCAAAAAATCGAACTATAATCCGAGAACACTATGTTTCAGTTTCAAATACAATCCGATCTTTCCGAATCTCCGGACGTCGTTTGGAATTCGGTAAAAACCATGAAAGGAGTAAACCGAGAAATTCTCCCCTTCCTACGGATGACGTATCCCAAAGAAGCTGAAAATCTTTCCTTAGAGAATGCTCCGCTCGACCGCACCTTATTTCGCAGCTGGATCCTGCTTTTCGGGATTCTTCCGGTAGATTATGACGATATCAAAATCGTTGAAATTTATTCGCACGGATTTTTGGAATCCTCGGAAATGCTCTCTAACAAAATCTGGAGACACAAACGAGTCGTATCGAAATCCCAAAACGGTTCCCTAGTACGGGACGAATTGGAATTTGTACCGCGGATTTCCGGTATCGGATTCCTATTTACACCTATATACAAACTTGTCTTCGCCTACAGACATTATCGATTAAGAAAAATTTTCGGAGAACCTAAAAAATAGATCTAACATTCGCTCAGACCGAGAGCATACCGGATCCGGAATGTTAGAAAATCATTTATTACTTGAACGCAGGAATGATCCCTTTATCCTTCGGCTGAGGTTAAAACATAGCGTGAAAAGCAAGAAGGTAATCGTTCTTTTTCAGATTTTGATCGTCTTCCTATCCTTCCAAACGAAGACGCAAGCCCAAAGCCCGTACAAGTTAAAAGGTCCCGTCCTCATCCGGCCTTTCGGCGATTCCATCACCTACGGGATCGGCTTTACGAAAGATTGGCAATGCCCGGTATATGAAATCGGTCAATATCTTTGTATGCCGCCTGCAAGGACCGGAGGAGGATACCGCGGCTGGATGACGATTTACTCGTTTATGCAGGACGGAATCGCGTTCACTACCGAAGGTTACCAAAGCGGTGGATCCAACGCATCACAATGGATATTCGATACCCAAACCCACGACGGATATCCGAGTTGGACGAACGAACAATTATTGCCAAAGGCAAAGTTAGCGAGTTTCTCTAACATCACCTTAGTGCATTCGGGAACCAACGATATGTGGCAAATTTTGAAAAACTCGAATCCTACGGATGCAATGATAGATCAAGTGGCAACTTCCGCAGGGGCTAGTTTATTCACTTTGTTGAATGCATTACTTCAAAGCAATCCGAAGACCTACCTGTTCGTCGCACAAATCATCAAAGTAAGCGCTCCGCAAAAGGGTTATAATTCTTTCGATTATGAGACGGTTAATAAAGTGATCTTTAAATACAATAATTACATTGCCAATAACTGGTACAATTTTCCCCCGGAAAGTAGGGCCAGAATGACGCTTGTAGATATGCATCATACCCTGATTCCGGTTGAGGACTATTTCGGAGACGGGATCCATCCGAACATGTTTGGGTATCGAAAAATCGCGTGCTCCTGGATCCGAGCGATCAAAGGAGAAAAGAAGAACCAAGATGACCCGTGTTCCGGAATTCTAACGGGGGAAGCAGATAAACGGATGATTCCAAGCAAGGAAGAGATGCTGCAAATGACTCCACCCAAAGACAAATTGGAACAATTCCTAAAAGGAAAACCTACTAGAAAATAAGAAGTCAAGTCTTCATTCCGAGCTGCATGGGTCCTTTCCGAATCCGCAAACCTCCGGGGAAGCGGCCCGCAATATTGTTAGGATTGGCAATCCGGTCTATGGACAAAAAGCAAATTCTTAAAGAAAGAACGTAAAACATCTCTTCCTTGACTTTGTAATTCTCGGCGAGTCGGGGAGATATCGGACTGAATTTGCAACCCATCAAATACGGCTAAAATCGTTTTGGCAAGAATCGAAGGGGAAAGCGTTGCGACCAAAAGTCCGTTTTTTTGCCCCTCCTCTATCGTGGACGAGAAGATGGCTTCCAAAGAATCATAAAAGGCGATGATTTCATCTTCCATGGTTCCGCCATTTGCGGTCGCTTCCGCGAACAATCGGGGAGAACAATTTCCTTCTATGGTAAGGCGATTCGCAAGACGTTCCAGATATTCGCCTAAACGAAGATGGGCGGGGAGTCTTAACACCTCGGGATCTTGGAACCCGAAACGATCCAGATTTAGGAAATCTCGGATCAGCGTATCTCGGATTTCTTCTTTGCTATCGAAATGAAAGTAAATTCCGCCCTTGGTGAGTCCTGCCGCGTCGGCTATGTCCTGAACGGAGGTCTTTTCGAAACCCTTATTGAAGAAGCAACGCATGGCTCCGACTAATATGGATTCCCTACGCACATCTTCGGAGAGTTTTTTCCAGCCGAGGCTTTTGGACATAAGATCTGCCTTCTTTTTAAAAGATCACACCGGGCAAGTCAAACCGAATCGAATCTTTTCTAAAAAATAAATACCGACCGGTAGGAATTTCAGTTTGACACTTTTTCTTCGATAAATACCGATGGGTAGGAAATCTTTTTCCTAATCGGAGAACGCAATGAACTCTGTTTCTAACCTAGCGAAACCCCTTATCCTCCCAAACGGCACAATCCTTCTGAATCGAATCGCAAAGGCTGCAATGGAAGAAGGGTTAGCGGATAAAGATTTTCTCCCGGGCAAAAACATGTTTCGTTTGTACGAGCGCTGGTCCCGTGGAGGGGCCGGTTTACTGCTTACCGGCAATATGATGGTGGACCCAGGAGCTTTGACCGGTCCGGGTAACGTCATTTTGAGAGAAGACGGAAATCTAGATCGATTCCAAAAACTAGCGGAGATTGCACAGACGGGAGGATCGAAACTTTGGATGCAGATCAATCATCCGGGACGACAGGTATTCGGTTATATTTCCGAAGTTCCGGTCGCCCCCTCGGCGGTTAAGGTTCAGATTCCGGGAAGAATGCTGGCTAAGGTTTTCGGAACTCCAAGGGCCTTGACCTCCGATGAAATCAAACGCATTATAGATCGATTCATCATGGGAGCGAAGCTTGCGGAAAAGGCGGGTTTTAACGGGGTGGAAGTACATTCCGCTCACGGGTATTTGCTTAGCCAGTTTTTATCTCCTTTAACCAATCTTCGAGAGGACGAATGGGGCGGGTCTCTTCAAAACAGGGCGAGGATCCTACTAGAAATCGTTAAGGGAGTCAGATCTTCCACCAAACGAGAGTTTTGCGTAGGTGTTAAATTGAATTCCGCAGATTTTCAGAAAGGCGGTTTTGAAGAAGCAGACGCGATAAAAGTGATTGAAATGTTAAACGAAACCCGCATCGATCTACTTGAAATTTCCGGAGGTAATTACGAATCACCGGCGATGCAAGGAACGGAAAATACGGGGACGAAACAAAGAGAGGCTTACTTTTTGAACTTCGCCAAAAAGGCACGCGATACGGCAAAAATGCCTTTAATGGCAACCGGGGGATTTCGTTCGAGATCGATTATGGAGGACGCGCTTCTCAGCGGCGCGGTCGACATGATCGGTATCGGGACTCCGTTCGCATTCGAGCCTGATTGCGCCTCTAGGTTGATTTCAGGAAAGATCGAAAAAACAAACGTGAATATTCCAAATCTTGCGAATCCCGTGTTGAATTCTTTGTCCAGAATGTCCGCTATTAGAGTCCAGTTTAAAAGAATGGCGGAAGGAAAGGATCCGAAGGTTCCTTTTTCTTTAATGGGCAATTTAATTTTTGAACAGATTCGCGCGAGGCGTAGTGCGAAGAATTACAAACGGTTCATCGGAGCAAGATAGATTCTCGGGGACAAGCGAAACGATCTTGGAAAACGCGCACGCCGGATTTGCCTTTCGGCAAATCCGGGATTTCTCTTATGCCGCCTCCCGCTCCTTACGATCCCCGTAACTATCGAATCGCACTTCTTCCGCGACGATCTTGAGCTTGGACCGGTTTTGCCCTTCCTGATTTTTCCAACGATCCTGCTTTATATAACCGATCACAGTAGCCTTTTTTCCTTTTTTTAAGTATTCGGCGCAATTCTCGGCGGAGCGATCCCAGACCTCTACCTCGAGATAGGAAACCTCAGGTTCCTCTCCTTCGATCTTTTTAAAGTTGTGATTCACAGCGAGTGTGAAATTAGCTACGGACTTACCACTGGAAATCTTTTTCAGCTCGGGATCTCCCGTCAGGAAGCCGTCAACGACTGCGATGGATAAATTTTTCATAGATATTTTTTTCCTCAAAGAATTCATGAGCTACGTGTAAGGAAAAGGGAAGGACGGGAGCGTTTTTTTTGAGGGGGCCCCGCCCTCTTTGGGCGGGGGCCGGTGCGGTGGTACCCCTCCGGGCGCATAACATATATTTGCTAAAGAGTAAAATCTTTTTTTGAAAATCTATTGCAGGAGGTCCTGCAAGGTTGGAATTGAAACATATCAACCTGACAGGGGCCCGTCAAATCTTGCCGATCGTACAACACCAATCCCGCATTTCGAAAATTCCCGGTTGTTCTTTACTTTTCCGATCGGTTCGTTTCTATTTATTTCCGGAAAGGAGTTCTTACAGATCGGAATGATTCGCACAAAGTGCATTCAAAAAACCCGATTCACCCGGTGGATACTCGCCCTTTTCTTCCTGCTGAGCGCCTGTGCGATAACTACGACCAAAATAGCTCTCTCCGAGGAAAATACCGTCCGAATCGACGTCATTTTTCCTCCTTCCTATCTGCCTCAGATTTTTTATCCGTTCGGTACGAATATCTTCGAAAGCGTCAAGCAGCCCCAATGGGCGTTGTTAAGAGAAGCTCCGATTCCGACCTCCGCTGCCCTGCAAAAATCTTTCGCTCAGATCTTCTTCCTTCGGTCCGGAATTAGATTGCAAAACTCGGAACAATCGTCACAAACAACCGTTACTGTCATACCGGTGAATTTACTGATCTCGGACGGGTTGAGCGCCTTTGCGGAAATTCTGATCGTATGCAAATTACGCGACGGAAGAATATTCACGGACCGGTTCAGCATGGCGACTAAGGAAGAATTCCCGAACGGCGTTTACCCTCGAGCGTTCTGGGAAGCGGCAGCCGTTCGAGCATGGGAGTTTTATCGCCTTCATTCCAACGATCAAGGTAAACTTCCGGAAGAATATATTGTCCGACCGCGATTTTCGGAGGAACCTTTGGCGTATTTTATCGCTCTTCTCCAAGGAATGCCCGGAATCAAAATCAAGTATTTCAATGAGGTAGACTCGGCCGTAGCCTTTCTTCCGGACGAATTTGAGGCGTCGGATTGTATGTCTTATGCGAACGATGTCAGGGGAGGCGTCCAATGCACCGGTCACCAAAGAATAAAAATCCCCGTGTTCTGGTCCCTGAAAATCGACCGAACTTCTACGGAGACTCTTTTATCTAGATAGAACCCGCGATTCCGATTCGGGCAAACGGAGAAACGAAAGGTCGTTTCCTTTTCCGAATCGAAATCCAACTCGGAAAAGGAAACATCTCGATTAAAAATTCGATTCGAGGACGGAGATGTAAGAATCCCCTTCCCATATCCATGAAACCTCTCGGATCGAATCCTCTTCGTGACGTATGTTGTTCCAAGTAAACCATCCGATCGAAATACCGACCAAAAAAACGGCGGCCGCCGCCAACCATTTTCTATCCAAATAAAGGATCGATTTATTCTTCTCGGACTCCTGATGAAACCGAGCAATCACGTTAGACGCGATTTCTCTTGGCCAATCAGGATCGGATTTCCGAGAGCTGATTTCCTTGTACATATCGGGGCGTTGTTCGTTCATTCTTCCCATCTTACCCCTCCTTCTCTTCTATCAGAATTATGCATCCTTCTAAGCATTTCCTTGCCCCGAGCCGCCCGGGACTTTACAGTACCTGCGGGAACACCTAAAGCTTCGGCGATTTGTTTTTCGGAATAGCCGGAAAAATAGTATTGAAGAACGCTTCTATAAGATTCGGGAAGTTGCATCACCCAAATCTTTGCCTTCTCCCAAGTAGGGAGATCTTCCAATTCCTCCGAATCGGAGACGGCAGGTTCCAACTTACCTTCCTCTTCGAATCTTTTACCGGCTTTTTCCGCCTTGTTTTCTTCTCGTCCCAATACTTCGTTCATACGAATGGATTCGTTTCTTGCGATCGTATAAAGCCAAGTGGTCAGTTTGGAATCTCCACGAAACTGACCCTTCAATAAGGCTTTGTAAGCCCGCAAATAAGTTTCCTGAGCGACGTCGTCGATTGCGTAGGAAAAGCGTTCATACAAATAGCGGGAGATCGCCGCTAGGACGATCTCCCGAGTATTATCGACGAAGCGGGAAAATTCCTCCTCTCCCATAAACCCTCCGACGAAAAAGGATCAGCCTTCTTCCTTCTCTTTCCGGAATTTATCTTGGAACTTCGTAATCAGATCCGCCAGCTTATTTCGTTGTGCCGGGGTCAGAATTGCGTGAAACTCGACCGCTTTTTTCAGAATAAAAGTCCGGAGTTCCCCTTTTTTCTTTTCTCTTTCCTGACCGTACTTGTTCCATTTATCAACATTCAGTTTTTCGCCGCGAATTTCATCCACAGCCTCTTTAGGAAGAAAATGTCCTTCTGGCAGATTCAATTCTTTTCGTTTTGCAAGAACTTCACCTTTGATCTTTTCTAAGGTCGCGGCTTGGGACTCGTTTAACTCCAATTCGGATTTCAATTTTTGCACGACCATTTCCGCCCTTTTTTCAGGGGAAAGCCATTTATGATGACCGCAACCTTGTGCGAAGACGATAGCCGAACTAATCACGGCAAGGATAGCGGTCATTTTTGCAACTTTACGAAACATCTCTTTATCTCCTCGTTACTGATCCTCTGACCGAACGAGCAATCAACGGTTCCAAAAAAATTAAACGGTATCAATGACTAAAATATTTTCCTGTGGGATCTCGTACTTAGTCGCAAGTTTAGAGACGACGGCATTCAACAGTTCGAAGTAATTCTTGTGAAAGTGAAACGCTTCCTCTATCTCCAAAAAGAAACGTCTTGCCTGCGATAATTCTTTTAAGACAAAACTGATTTCCTGAACGATTCTTTCGGGAGTTTTCCCGTAAGGACAACCGACCAACCTCACTCCCGCTCCGTAACCTTCTTTGGAAATTTTCTGAATGGAAAAAGGGAACTCCTTCTTATCAATCAAAGAAGTTTGCTCGATTCTCAACGCCGATTTAATTTTCGCGAGTAGCGAATTCGGTTCGAAGGGCTTCAACAAGTAAGCCGCCAATTGACCGCTAGCTGCCGCCTGCAGGATGTTTTCCCTTTCGTTACTTACAGTTAAAAAAATGATGGGTCTGTTCTTGTTCTTATCGGGAATCCTTTCGACCAATCTAAGACCGGACAAAAGCGGCATTTGATTGTCCAAAAGAATCAGATCGTAGACGTCTTTTTTAAGTTTCAATTCCGCGGCAACACCGTCTACGACGTGATCTACTTCGAAATTATATCTTTCCAGAAAATGGATCAAAAGATCTGCGGAGGTTTCGTCGTCTTCCGCCAGGAGAACTTTATAGGATCGATACGACATGGCCTGAATGCCTTTTTGTGCCCTTTTACCGGGAGAATGATCGGGAACTCGTTAAAAATCCCACTCGGTTGAGATTGAACCTCCTTATACTTCTCGTCGATAAAAAAAAACCGGTCGGGGGGAAGCGGCTAATGACCCCGGACCGGTTGCGTAATGAGGATGGATTCCGTTCGGGAACGAAAGGGTTATCTACCCTTTTCCCAATAGCCTTCCCTGTATTGGTCGGTCAGATCGACCCAAACATCGGAGGCTCCTTTGGAAGTTTTGGTTTCCTGCAGTTTCGTGGTTTCGTACGGGGTGAGTGGAGCGGAGAATTGCCAACCGTACGCCGCGCAGGCGCTTCGGCCGTTACTCCAATTGCCTGAGGAATCCGTAATCGCCCAATTGCCTAAACCGTCTTTGCAGGCGTAACGGAAATTTACGGAGCAATTATTATCGTTCCAGCGACCGTCGCTCCGGATCTGGGCGCAATGCTCGTTGTTATTGTAGTTGTTCGGTTCCCCGGCCCCCCAAGACCAGAGTCCTAATTTTGCGAAATCCGGATTGAATTGGTCGATTCCGAAAACGCTTATACCGCAGGACAACATTTGCGGAATATTAGAATTCGTAAATGTTCCGGTTTCTTTTACTCCGTCGTAAATTCCGAAGTAATTGGTACTGTCGTTATATACTCTGGTCATGGAAGAATCGTAAGTACTTCTACTCCAGTTACAATCCGGGTACCCTCGAAAATCCTTGGGATGGATGGAGAAATTCCCGAAGAACATCTGTTTAAAATAGGAGTTCCATGCGCCCGGATAGCAGAAGTCGCTCATGAGAAGGATCCTTTTGCCGGAAGAAAGCATGTCCTTTAGCTTAGGCATAGTATCGGGACTCGGAACGTCGCCGCAAGCTCCGGTGGAATATTCGTAAAGATAAGGGCCTAGATAACTTTTGACGATATTCAAAAATTGATCCGCTCGATTGTCTATATAATCCTCTATGTACAGAATGATGATCTCGTTCTGGTTTTGCGGAGCGGAGATCCAATTTTGGATTTCGGAGAGTCCGTTTCCTACAGGGCGGTCAAAGACGTTGCATCCTACTCCGTTGGCCTGCGCATGACAAAGTAGAAAATCTTTGGCGAAATGCGCTCCCAAAACGTAATGCACGTCGAGTTCGATGAATCGGGCCCCTAGACGAAGCTGGTCAGTGATCGAATATTGTTGGTTGGGAAACGAATAGGAAAAGAAAGGACCGGCGTATGCCCTACTGTTATAAGAATTGTGAGTCCCGTAAAAGAGCGCTTTATGAACGGGCAGATTTACTTCTCTTTGAATTTGCCTTTGGATACCGATTGCTTTCGCTTCAGGAGATTGCTCGAATAAATCGATCGGATTCGGGACAACGGCTCCCCGACTCGCCATTAGGCCGTTGCCGGCCGACAAAAGCAGGGCAAGGACCAAAAAAGGATACGTTCTCTTCATCAATTTTCACCTAAGTTTTTGTTATTATCCTACCTCCTTGCCTGACGGAAGACACAAGCCGTACTTATATATTACTTATATTCCGGATTTTTTATTTAAAACAATCGATATAATTTTTATTCGTTTGTCTTCAAACAATCTGTCAACACTTCTTGGAATTTGGGAGAAGTCAGAATTTGATAGTGAGACAAACCGAATAGTACTCGGACTCTTTTTTCGGGATTTGACTTCTTTCGATACACTCGTTCGGAAAGAGCTTCGAGACTGGATTTCTCCACGATGCCATCTCCGATCCAGCTCGACCAGTCGCCCGGTTTTTCCGAAACAAGGCTATAGACCTGGGTCGCATTCACTTCGTCCAGCTCTCCGAAATAGAATTCCTGTCCGTATCTTCCGATCGGATCTTTTTTTTGCCAATCTTCCTCTCGGATCAATCCGTGGGACAAATCCTTCATCGCGTCGCTTCTTTGGTTACCGATGTATCCGATCAGATTTACCGGAAACACCGGCAAGGATTCCGCGCCTAACCCCAGCCAAAATCCGATCTTTTCTATATAGGATCCTCCGTCGGGGGAGCTCACAAATAGCGCATGACGTATCCTTTCCGAAAACCGAAATCCTTCTTTCCCAGCCAGATAAAAAGCGCTCCTTAAAATCAAGCCGCCTTGGCTGTAGGATAAAAAATCCGTTTTCTCGTTTTGAAATTCCGGCGAGGTAAGCAGATCCTTGAGGAGAGAGTATAACGCCTCGCCGTTTTTAGAAATATGGGCCCCCGGATTAAAACGTAGGTATATCGGATAATAACCTTCCCGAACCATAGTCGCAACCGGACTAAACGCACCCTCGGCGCTCCAAAGTCCTTCGTCACAAAACAAACCCGGTACACATATCACTGTTCTTGTCAAACCGGAACGTTGCCAATCTTGCAGCACCTCCCTTGCGTTCGCATCTCTTCCGTTCAATCGAAAGGAAGGTCGAATGGTGGACGTGGCCACGAAGTCCGCAAAGGATTCCCCTACTATGCTGGACACGGGGATATTCTCGAAGAGCTTTTTTTTAACGAACGAATCCGCCTGATCCAGGGAACCCAATGCGGTTTGCATGGCGGCCGCAGTGGACTCGAGAGCCCGAATCAATCCCGAATTCGTTTTTTCCGAAGCCCGTTGTAAGGAAGAGCCGGTTTCCCGAAAAAGGGAAGCTAATTCCGTTCTTTCCAACACGGGGGCATCCGACAATTCCGTTAACTTTTGGGACATCCATTCGAAAGAAGAAGTCAAAAGGGACCGTACTCCTTCCAGAGTTCCCAAAGAGACATCGGAAGCGAGACGGACTGCACCCTTACTTAGTTTAAAGCTAGGATCGGTAGGTTTGTATAATTCGTCGGAAGGCATAATCTCTTACGATCCGATAATAAACGACGGATCCGCGAAAAGGTCCATCGAATTTTATCTTTAAACCGCGCAGGGAAGATCCAAGAAAAACCGCGTATACTCCATCGGCACGCTCTCGAACGAAAGATAACCTCCGTGCTCCTTTACGATACTCAGGCTTACGGATAAGCCCAAGCCGGTCCCCTTGTCCGCTTCCTTAGTGGTAAAAAACGTATTAAAAATGGATCTACCGATTTCGGGAGGAATTCCCACCCCAGTATCTTCGACCGTGATTCTGACCCAAGGTTTATTTCCCATGTCCACCATTTTGGCGAAAACGCTCACCCGCTTATCGTCGTAATAACCTTCGTTTTTTTGGTTCAAGGAATCTATGGAATTGTTCACCAAATTCAAAAGAACTTGTAGGATCTGTCCTTCTTTGCATAAAACCGGACACACATCTTCCGTAGTGTCGACTTGCAGGAAAATTTTGCTCATCTTAGCTCTTTGCTCCGAGATGGATTTCATCTTGATCAAGCTATGCGTAAGCGTTACTTTTTCGAACTGCCCCTTTTCCTGACGCGCGAATCGGAGAAGATCCTTAACCATCACGGAGATCCTCTCCCCTTCCGTCTGGATTTTAATCGCCATGCGTTTCACCTTCTCAACATCGGATTCGCCTTTTTCTATCATTCTGGCATAATCTATGATAGCCATAATCGGATTGTTGATTTCGTGCGCCATCGCTCCCGCTAAGAAGCCCATCGCCTCCAGTTTCTGACTCTGCCTGAGCTGTTCTTCTATCTCGAATTTGTCTCGTTCGGCTTTTCTTCTGGCTTCGGTTTCTTCGCTCTCTCTTAAGGCTCTTTTAAGCGCGGGAACCAATTTCACTAAACGATCTTTCAATACGTAGTCCGTAGCGCCTCTGGTTAATGTCTGGATTGCGGCGTCTTCTCCGTATGTTCCCGAAACGAAAATGAAAGGCGTGGACGGACAAGCTTCCTTAGCAAGAGTCAGTGCGGACAAACCGTCGAAATTCGGTAGAGAAAAGTCCGAAAAAATGAAATCCGGTTTTTCCTCCACGATAGCTTTTAGATAAGCTTCGCGGTCCTGTACATGTAGGGAAACGTATTCCACACCTCCTCTTTTAAGTTCTCGCTGGATCAGTTCCAAGTCCGTAGGTGAATCCTCTAAAAAAAGAAATTTAAGACGCTTCATTTTAAATCACCGATTTATTCACGATACACCAATATTGCCCGATTTCGGTGACGGTAGTTATGAGTTTCTCGAATTCCACGGGTTTGACTATATAGCTGTTCACTCCTAATTCGTAACTTTCCACTATGTCCTTCTCCTCGGAGGAGGAAGTCAGCATAATGACCGGAACCAATTTGAGTTTGTTGTCCGCCTTCATCGCTTTCAAAACTTCCAACCCGTCCACCTTAGGCATTTTTAAGTCGAGAAGGACGAATAACGGAACTTCGTTTACGTCCCGATCCGCGAATCTCCCGCGACAAAACAGGAAATCGAGAGCCTCCTCCCCATCCCGAACATGTGCGATACGATTGAACAGATTTCTCTTTTTAAATCCTCTCATTGTCAACTCGGCATCGCTCGGATTATCTTCCGCATATAGAATCTCGAAATTCCGCGAGTTATTCATAATTTAAACCTCCGAAGGCAACGTAAAATAGAACGTCGCCCCTTTATTTTTTTCTCCTTCGGCCCAAACTCTTCCCCCGTGACGACTCACGATCTTTTCCACTATCGCGAGCCCGATCCCGGTTCCTTCAAATTCATCGGGAGAATGCAGCCTTTGGAATATTTTAAATAACTTATGCGCATATTGATGGTCGAACCCGGCCCCGTTATCCCGCACGTAATACGTATTCTCCCCGTCTCCGACCGAGCCCCCGATCTCCACCATAGCGTCGTTCTTTTTGGAGGAGTATTTGAAAGCGTTGGAAATCAGGTTCATCAAAACCTGTTTGATCATGGGCGAATCTCCGTAAGCCGGGGATAATTCCGCGATATGTACGTCATGCGCAAAGGCGGGTCTATTAAGCTCCAATGAAACGATACAGTCTCGGACGAGTCGATTCATATCGACCGGATCCAATTTAGGGTCGTTCTTCGAAATTCTATAAAACTCGAGAAGATCGTCGATCAGTTGCCCCATGACCTTTGTGTTTTTCATGATCACACCCAAGAGACGATTGCCTTCTGCGTCCAAAACTTCGGAATAATCCTCCACTAGGATTTTCGTAAACCCGTCTATCCCGCGGATCGGGGAGCGTAAATCGTGGGAAACGGAATAGCTAAAAGCCTCCAATTCTCGATTCGCATTTTCGGCCTTTTTTAGATTTTTTTCCAGTCGTAGATTCAATTCCTTGATCTGCCTTTCCTTCAAAAAACGATCCGTGACTTCCGTCACAAGAACCACTCGACCGATAGGATCGCCGAGACGGTCCTTCAACAACCTTACGTTCACTTCCAGAATGGATTCTTCCGGACCCGGTTTGACGGCATGCATGGAAAACCTGCTGGATTCCCTTTTGAAAAACTCTTGAATGACGACCAAAGAATCTTCGAGATTCGTACCATCGGAAGAATCGACTTTTGCAATCGTAAATCCGCACTTCCGAATCCAGATCCGCCAATCCTCTTGAAGAACCGGAATGCTTCCTACCAATTCCAGAATCCTAGCGTTACAAAGAAAGATCCGTTCCTCCTTATCGATCGCAAAGACCCCGTCCGCCATATTGTTCAGGATCGATTCCAAAAGATTGTTCTGGTCGGATAAACTTTTCTCCGCGTTCAACCTTCTCTCGGACTCCTTTTTTAAGATCCGAAACAGTGCCGTCAGAAGAAAAAGATTGAAGATCGAAAAGATCAAAATGATGATCTGCCCGATATCTATCCTAGTTTGGAATATTGCGGCCCTTTCCTGGAACAGGGCTTTCTCGGCAACCTTCATCTCCTCCAAGATCCCGAGTATCTTTTCCCAAAAGGGCGAATTGACCGGAACTACCGTAAGAGCGGAGTCGCCCAGAAGATGAACCAAAGATTCGAGTTTTCGGACACGCTCCTGTTGTTTCGGATTTTCCCTGGTTAGAATTCTCAGTTCTACGATCTTGATCTCCGTCGTATATAAGGACTTCCCGAAAACTTCACGGAAAGATCCGCCGACCGTGCCCGCATAACGGATCGCCAATATTTCAGAATCCTTAATATTAGAAGAAATTGATTCCAGTTTCAGCATAATCTCCCGGGTATTTTCCTCCGAAGACTTAGCTTTGGCCAATGTAAGATGATTCCAGAAGAAAGCTCCGCCTATCGCCGCTACCATCGATACGGCAAGGAGAAAGCCGACCGTCAATTTTTGGGAATAACTTAAGGTAAACATAAACAAAGCGGCACCGAAAGATCGTACACAGCGGAAATCCGAGTGCAACTACAATCCATCAAAACAGTGAATATTACGACTTTTTCATTTAAAATTGACACAAAAAAGCAATTTATTTTTAAGCTATCCTATAGGACTTCTTAATTCGGAAAAAAAAGACAGGAAAGTACGCTTGTATACTCGGACTCTGCGAAACGGAACTTTCCGACACCGGAAATGCGACATAGATTTGACTCAGGTTGCCCATCCATTCAAGTTGACCTGTCCACTTCGTTCGTAAAACTGTCGAAGATCCGTTTTCGACCCGATGCTTTTCAACACATTCGTATTCCTCCTATTTTTTATCCTTGTTTATACGATTTTTTTGGGTTTAGGCCTCTGGGCTAAACGG
The DNA here is from genome assembly GCF_004771275.1 of Leptospira fluminis. Classification (GTDB taxonomy): domain Bacteria; phylum Spirochaetota; class Leptospiria; order Leptospirales; family Leptospiraceae; genus Leptospira_B; species Leptospira_B fluminis. The sequence continues at coordinate 193,984 of NZ_RQEV01000003.1, forward strand.
CATTCGTGGGCGGCTCGGGGGCAGAATCTTTGGCTTTTGGCTGCCTCTTATTTCTTTTACGGATGGTGGGATTGGATTTTCCTCATTCTAATCGTTTTGAGCACGCTCGTGGATTATATTGCGGCCCTCGGAATCGATGGAAGCGGGGATAGAAAAAGAAAAAGGATCTTCCTCTTCTTTTCGATCCTATCCAATTTAGGCATCCTATTCGCGATGAAATACTTCAATTTCTTCGCAGACAGCCTAGTCCACCAATGGAACTCTTTGGCAGGTTTTCTGGGCTGGGAAACGATCGGCGGAAGCGGTTCCTTCCTTTTGAAATCGGTGGTCCTTCCCGTCGGAATCAGCTTCTACACGTTCCAAACTATGTCCTATACGATAGACGTGTACAAAGGACAAATTCGAGCGGAAAAGGATTTCTTCGATTTTGCTCTTTTCGTGACTTATTTTCCCCAATTAGTCGCCGGTCCCATAGAAAGAGCGGGAGATCTCCTTCCTCAATTAAAAAAACCTAAATTTCCTGACACGGGAATCCTTTTGGAAGGGGTATGGGACGTGCTCTTAGGATATTTTCTAAAGGTATACGTAGCGGATAATCTTGGCCCTTTAGTGGATCAAATCTATTTTCCGAATAAGGAAGCGTATCTTACCCACTCCGACCATGCCTTAGGAATGGGAGGGGGGCAGGTCTTAGTCGCTACTCTCGGCTTTTTGATCCAGATTTATTGTGATTTTGCGGGTTACTCCTTTATCGCGCTCGGAATCTCCCGGTTTTTGGGAGTCCAATTGACAGTAAATTTCGAAACTCCCGAATATTCCGCCACTCCCATAGAGCTTTGGACACGATGGCACGTCACCTTGAATCGATGGTTCCGGGAATACGTATACTTTCCGTTAGGCGGAAGTAGAACGACTAGAACAAAACAAATCCGTAATATATTGATCGTATTCGGACTTTCCGGCTTGTGGCACGGTGCGAACTGGACCTTTGTCACCTGGGGACTCTTGAACGGAATTTTTACGGTCGTTTATATGGTCATTCTCTGGAATTTCCCGCCGCCGAATTCTCAGATTCCCTCTCCGGCGTGGATCCGGATTCCCATAGCCGTTGGAAGCAGGTTCCTTACGTTCCTACTCTTCGCGCTCAGCGCGGTGGCCTTTCGAGCGTACGATACGCACCATATGCTACTGCTGTATTCCCAGATTTTTTCCCCTTGGAACCTGACGGAACAAGTCAACGGCGTCCTTTCCGTAGGTCATTATCTCGGCGAAATGCTTCGGATCGCGCTCCCGCTACTAATTATCGATTATTTCGTTTATACGAGAAAAGACAGGTATTTTCTCCTGAAGAAAGGGCCCTGGCTGCAAGCCGCCGTATTTATCCTTTTATTCGGAACCGTCGTATTGAAAGGGATCTTCGGTAAGGAGGTCATTTATTTTGCGTTCTAAACTTTCCGGACTTCTGATCGCAGTATTTTTTTTCGCACTTTTAGAAGCGATCGTACGTTTCCTGCCGAGCTATTTTATGGAGGAACCTGAAACCTTTTTTGTGAACTACAAACGGGAAACGATCGAATCCGGAAAAGGAAAGGCCGATATCGTAATACTCGGAGATTCCCGAAGCATGGCTCTTGCCGGAGTAAAAGGGGAAAAAGACGGCTACGAAGTCTATAACCACAGCCTTCCCGCAATGGGGCCAAGATATTATAAATTTCTATTAGAGAAATATTTAAAATTCGGAAACAAGAAACCGAAGCTATTGCTTTTTGCCGCAAGCAGCGTGCTGTATTCCCAGGGCTACGGTCCTCCTTTGTACGACCCTTCCGGTCTGAGGACCATGAAAAACGAGGGTTTGGGGGAATATTCCGAAAGGCGCTGGAAGGAAGGTTGGAAAAACACCTTTTTCAGACAACAGACCCAATCTGACTTGGATCCTCTGGACCCGAGGCGGGAGGATTCCTTTCTCTGGGATTTTTTCGGACAAAGGTATCTGCACCAATTTTCCTTTTCGGAACTGGCGGGTCAGTTCCAGGGTGTGGAACGGATCTTTATCCTGTCCAAAGCCGCTCCTTTATTATATTCTACTTATAAATATAGAAGATCCGTCGAGAACTCCCTTAGCCTATCCAACTGGGAAACCGAAAAGGAAAATTCCGTTTGGATCCGAAACTGTTCCTCCTGCCGGGCGGTGGAGGCAGGCCTCTGCCTGCCTTCCGGATCCCGGCTACAGGACAATATTCTGATCAAAGAATGGCTGGATTTAAACCTGGGAAAATACAATATCTCGAATCGAATGAATCCTCTCCAGACGTACCAGTCCCGCGAATACGTGAAGCAAATATTAGAAAAATCGATAGAATCCCAGAATCGGGTTCTTTCCCAGGATTTTGCCCCTTTGATTGACTTGATCGATTTCTGCGAAAAGGAAGGAATCCTTTTCGGGTTTTTGTACATGCCGGGAATCATGGAATTAGAAAACACCGCAAATTCCGTGGCCGTGCGTTCTGCGGTAAAAAAACTGATCGACGGCAGAAAGAATGCGGCTTTCTTTTCTTTTCCCGATTTTCGTTATCCGAAAGAAATGTTCGTCGATCAAATCCATTTCGATTGCCGCGGCGAAGCAAGACTAAATTCGGAATTTAAGGAATTCGTTTTACCGACGGTATTCCGTTTTTTGGATTCGAAACGGAAGCATCCTTCTCTTGAATGATTCTCATTTTATGTCGGATTCGAAGGAAATGCGCGGAAGTATACGCTAGGATTTTTTTCTGCGCCGTACAAATTGCGTTTTTTGCTTCATTTCGCGAAGGGAAAGCGGGAGAATCCCGGAAAAATGCGATTTTTTGCTTGCTATAAAAATTTCAAATCGGCACACAAGGTTTCGGTACTCACATGGAAATTACGGTTCAAGACGACATTCATATCATCAAGATCTCCGGATCCATCCTCCAATCGGACAGCGAGGAACTGGACCGTAACCTCAGCGATCATAATTTCGACCCTTCTCCGAAAGTCATCATCGACCTTACGGAGGTGAGTCATATCTGTTCCACCGCACTAGGAATCCTAGTATCCTATAAGAAAAAATTCAATTCTGCGGAAGGCGATATCATCATCGTGGTAAACGACGAGGACCTTCTACAGTTGTTCGAAATCACCATGCTGGACAAGGTCTTCAAAGTCGTTCCCACCATCGACGATGCCTTCGACGAATTCAAACTGGGAAATTGAAATCCCTAGTCTTAGCCTCCAATAATCCGCATAAAGTCCGCGAAATAAGAGCCATCCTTGCCTCCTTGGGGATTGAATTGAAGACCCCCAAAGAGCTGGGGTTGGAATCGAACCCCGAAGAGACAGGCTCCACTTTCGAAGAAAACGCTTTGATCAAGGCCAGGGAGTTATTTGCCCTCTGCAAAATACCGTCGTTAGCGGACGATTCCGGAATTTCCGTGGAAGCTCTCGACGGAGCTCCGGGAATCCATTCCGCCAGATTCGGAGATCCTAGTTTGGATGACGAAGGAAGAACTAGACTTCTTCTGGAAAAAATGAAGGGGAAGGAAAACCGAAGCGCAAAGTATGTCTGCGTGATCGCGCTCGTAGACGGAACATCCGAATTCACTTTTCGAGGAGAATGTCACGGTCGAATCGCGGAGGATTACGATACGACAGGCAAAGGATTCGGGTACGATCCGATCTTTTATTTTCCCGCGTTCGGGGCCCGGTTTTCGCAGGTGGATGAGGAAAAAAAGAACTCAGTCTCTCACAGAAGAGAGGCTTTGAATCTTTTAACGGCCCATCTCCAACGAACAAACGGGTAGAATAGTACGAGAGGCTATTTCGCTTCCGCGAGTACGGGACCACCAGCGAGCCGTTTGTAGAATTCGGCTCCTTCCCTTTCCAAAAATTCCTCGTAGGTTCCTTTGAAATCCCGAATCCCTTCGGTCGTAACCTCTAAAACGCGGGTCGCTATGGAAGAAACGAACTCCCGGTCGTGGGATACGAACAAGACCGTTCCTTCGAATTTCGTCAAAGCGTAGTTCAAGGATTCGATGGATTCCAAATCCAAGTGGTTCGTAGGTTCGTCCAAAGCGAGAAGATTGTCTTGGGCCAGAATCATCCTGCCTAAAATGATTCTGGATTTTTCCCCTCCGGAAAGAACTTGGGTAGGCTTCTTCGCCATCTCTCCGCTGAAGAGCATCCTTCCCAAAATCGCGCGGATCTCTTCCATCTCGGTTCCCGGTGGCGCATAACGGTACAACCATTCCACGATCGTATCCGCATCTTTTTCGATCCCTTCCCTATGGTCCTGGGGAAAGACCGATGCCTCGACGGATTCTCCGAACAGTACGGATCCTAAATCCGGTTCCATCTGTTTCATCAGGGTTTTGAGAAGAGTGGTCTTACCTACGCCGTTCGTACCGATAATCGCGATCTTTTCCCCCTTCGTAATATTGATGGTAAAATCCTTGAAGATACTTCTATCCTCGTAGGATTTGGAAATCGATTCGGCGATAATGACATCCTTTCCTAAAGGTCTCTTCATTTTAAAGACGATGTACGGAAATTGTCGGGAAGACGGCCGGATATCTATCATATTGTCTTTGATCTTTTCGATCATCTTCTGACGGGAAGTCGCCTGCTTGGACTTTGCGGCGTTCGCGCTGAAACGGCTTACGAATTCCTGAAGCTCGGCGATTTTTTCCTTGGCTCGTTTATTGTCCGCCACACTGCGCTCCCGGGACGCTTGAGCGGCTTCCATGTATTCGTCGTAATTTCCGGGATACACGGTCATCGCCTGGTAATCCAAGTCGGCGATATGAGTAGCGATGGAATTGATGAAGTGACGGTCGTGGGAAATCACTACTACGACGCCTTTGTAGTTCAAGAGAAACGATTCCAGCCAATGGATCGTTTTGATATCCAAGTGGTTGGTAGGCTCGTCCAACAATAGGACGTCCGGTTTTTGGAAGAGCACCTGCGCAAGAAGAACCCTCAGCTTGAATCCGCCCGTAAGAAAGGAAAGAGTTTGAGCATGTATGTTTGTCGGAATCCCGAGACCTTCCAGAAGTTCTCCGGCGATACTCTCCGCCTCATACCCGCCCATTTCTCCGAACGTCTCCTCCAATTCGGAAACACGAATACCGTCTTCGTCGGACATTTCCGGCTTGGAGTAGATCGAGTCCCTTTCTTTGGCGATCTCCCACAATTCCTTGTTCCCCATCATTACGGTATCGAGCACCTTTTCGTTTTCGTACTCGTAATGGTCCTGCTTCAGATAACCGACTTTGATACCCGCATCGATCGCGATTGATCCTGCAGCAGGCTGTTCCATGCCCGCCAATATCTTCATGAACGTGGATTTTCCGGAGCCGTTCGCTCCGATCAAGCCGTAACGACAACCTTCCTTAAACTTCAAGGTTACGTTTTCAAATAGGATCTTTTTGCCGAAATTAAGGGAAAGACCTGAGACGCTAATCATAATAACCTACCTATCCGTTTAGGCGACTTTCATAGGAGAAAGGGAATACCGCCAGAGTCCCAAAACCTCGCTTATTTGCCAACTAAAACCGCCGGAATACGACTTCATGCTCTTTGGAACTCGGATGATCTTACCTTGTTTTTTAAGCGAGAGGAAGAAAAACGGAGAAGGGTTCGTTTCGTTCCGGTTTTTGTAGTCTTTCTTCCCTTTTTTTCGGTTTTACCTTGAATTTCCCGATTTTGCGCAGATATTAAGCGACGAATGAAAATAGCAGTGATCGGAAGCGGAATCGCCGGTTTAAGCGCCTGTTGGTATTTAGGAAAAGAGCACGAAGTTACGCTGATAGAAAGACATCCTCTGGTAGGAATGGACGCTCATGGAACGGATTTGGATTGGAACGGAAGATCTCTTAGAGTCGACGTACCTTTTCGAGCATTCAAAAAGAATTATTATCCTTGTCTATTGGAACTGTTCGAAGAGGCGGAAATCGAGGTCAGGCCCGTGGATTATTCCTTTTCCTTAAACTACAAGGACGGAACCACTTATTTCGGTTTTTCCACCATGGCTCTTGGAGGAAATTTCTTTCCGATCCCGTACTTCGCTTGTTTTTCGAATTCCATCTCGCGAAAAATATTATCCGACGCGATGCGATTTTACGAGGAATCCGAATCCCAATTGGATCGATTGTCCGATGAGCAATTGACGATTTCCTCCTTTTTGCGCCGGTTCGGATATTCCGAGGAATTTGAAGATAGGTATCTGATTCCTATGTTCTCCACGATCAACACATGTACCTCGGAGAGCGCGAAAAACTATCCGGCGGAAGCGGTAATCCGTTACCATTCCAAGGGACTCAAATTCCTGAGATTTCTGACCGCAAAAAAAGGTACGAGAGATATTACGGAACGACTGGCTTCCCGAGCCGCAAGAGTACTGCTTAATTCCGAACCGACGAAAATCGCTTTAAATAAAAATAAAGTGTATGTCAAATTCCGAAATGGTGAAGAGAGCTACGATCGCGTAGTCGTAGCCGCTCCGGCCGACAGGGCGGCTCCCATGCTTCCGGAAGAATATTCCGAAGAACGCAAACTGCTTTCCTCCTTTCGTTACGAGACGTCCGAAGTGGTGGTCCATTCCGATCCGCAATTCATGCCGAAGCAAAAAAAACACTGGGCGCCTATGTGTTTCGCTTTGTCCGAAGACGGAAAGAGCGCTACGGCTACCATTTTATTGAACAAGGTTCTTCCAGATATGGGGGAGAAACCGGTATTCCAAACTTGGAACCCGCTCACGGAGCCGGATCCGAAATTCGTGCTCAGCCGCTCCAAATTCGAAAGACCGGTGATAGACCTTTCTTCCAAAGAGATCATTCGGCGATTAAAGGAACTCCAACAAGGACCGGACAGAAAAGTATGGGTCTGCGGTTCGTATGCAAGATACGGAATTCCCTTACTGGAAGCGGGGGTCTCTACCGCCTTAGACGTCAAGAACTGGGTAGCTGCATCCGGGTTGAAATAAAAACTCCAGCCTACTTTTGGAGAGTATATAGCACATAACGGAAGAATTTTCTTCTTTTTTCGCTAGCTAAGAATTCTCCGAAACGGAGGTATCGAAGAGCCAATCCAGAAGGAACTCCTTCCATGCTCGGCAGAACTTTTTGTAGGAATTCCGCGAATCCGTCAAAAACGTATTCGTCCAAGATTTCGAAGGAAGTCTGTTCGAATCCCTCCGCTGCGTGGAGTCCGGCGAGTTCCTCGTAGGAAAATCGATTCGATGAGGGAATTCCTGCGAGGAACGAAAGGATATTCCGCTCGAGTCTTTCCTTCCAAGACAACTTCACGGCGGCAAACACCAATTCTGCGGAGCAAAACTTCCCGCCCGGTTTCAGAATCCGAAACGTTTCTTTAATGAACTTCCTTCGATCCCGAAAAAAATATGCGCTGTCCAAACAAAGGATTTTGTCGTAAGAATCGTCCGGAAATTCCGTAAGACTATCCGCGTCCGCGAATCTTAGATCTAAGGACGGAAGTAGACCTCTCCACTTCTTTTCCGCATAGGAAACCTGTTCCTGAGAAGAGTTGATCGCAACGATCCGATTCGAAGGTATTCCGAAAGTTTCACTCCAAACCGAGAGTTGGTCTCCGCATCCGCAGCCCAAATCCAAAACCCGATCATCGGCGGAAAGAGTCGCGGCTTCCCCTAATAAGAGAGCCAAATTTCTCGCCGCAGTCGGATACTCTTTCGTATTCTTCCAGTATCCGAAATTCGCCCAAGAAGATGCGCTTCCTATGTTCAGATAGAGATGAGCGAGAGTGTCGGGCGCTTCTTTTCTCTTTCTCCAGCCGAAAGGATCCATTCGGACAAAATCCTACTCCGGAGAAGAGTTCCTACAACCTTTTTTAAACCCCTTTCCTTTCGCTCAAAAAAGCGCTTTCCAGTCTTCGCGTTCAAGCGGAAACTACCGACACAGGTTCGTTATGAATAAAGACCGCATTTTCGAAATCCTATCTTCCGTACTCGGATATCTAAAGAAAAATTGGAAGTTCGTCCTAAAATATTGTTTCGTAGCGGGATTGGTCGTATCCGCGTTTTTGGTCGGCGGTTCTTACGTGGTCTGGCTAACCAAACAGGACGAAGTGATACGCAACCTAGAAACGTTTCAAAAGGAAATCTCGAACTCTTACGATCCCGACAGAAGTAAACCGATCCGGATTCTTGATAAGAACGGAAAACTGATCGGAGAATTTTCCCGTAGGAAATTCCGGCCGATCCGGACGGATAATCTGATAAATCATGGAAACATAATATGGGCTTTGTTGAGCTCCGAAGACCAGGATTTTTACAGACACGGCGGAGTCAATTACGCCTCCTTAGCCCGAGCCGCGATCGTAAATTTGACCACGTTTCGTAAACAGGGGGGCTCGACGATCACCCAGCAGTTGGCCAAACTTACGCTCGATCTCGGCGCGAGAAATATTTTCAACAAACTGACCGAATTTTATTGTACTTTTTATTTAGAGAGTCGCTTCGATAAGAACACCATATTGGCGATGTACTTGAATCGGATTTTCTTGGGGGAAGGAAACACGGGAGTCGAGGAAGCGTCCCGGTATTATTTCAACAAACCCGCCTTCGAGTTAACCCCTGCCGAGGCTGCGCTCCTCGTCGGAACCATCCCGGCTCCTTCCAATTACAATGCGGTGAGAAATCCGAAAGTCGCCTTAAAGCGGCAGAGAATGGTCCTCTTTCTGATGGCGGAAAACAAGCAACTCCATCCTAAACCTAATTCCATCGAAAAGGAATTCGAACGGAAGATAGACTCCAATGTCCGCAAGTTCAGAACCTTATATAAGGTGGAGGAAAATAAGGACGAGGAGGACAAAATATCCGTCACATCCGAAATCGGCAAGTACGGCTTCGATAAGGACTTTAACGTGAATTTGGCTCCCGACTTCAATTTTCAGATCCGGCAATTCGTAATAGAGAATTTCTCCGAAATCGATTTAGAAACCAGGGGAATGAACGTCTATACCACTCTGGACTTCGACAAACAAGAATCCGCGGAAAGGGCCCTAAGAGAAGGAATCGAAGGGGTTAGAAAAAAACTTTCTGAGGAAAAAGCGGCGTATTTGAAATCGGGGAAAAACGAGGAAGTCGCAATTCAGAAAAAAATCATCGAAAACATGAACGGAAGTCTGATTTCAATCAATCCTTCCAACGGTCATGTGGAAGCGTTGGTAGGAAGTTATAAAATCTCCAATATATTCAGATTCAACCGCGCGGTTTCAGCAGTTAGACAACCCGGATCTGTCATCAAAGCCTTGGTATATCTTCTAGCGTTCGAAAAAAGAATCATCACTCCGATCTCGATCGTCACCGACGAAGAAATCAAGATCAGAGGTTATTCCCCCAAGAATTGGTACAAAGGATACAGAGGTGACATGCAGGCCAGGATCGCGTTTGCCCAATCCGTAAATACGGTCGCCGTCAAACTGTTAAACGAAGTCGGAGTCGGAACCTTCCTTGATGCATTGGGAAAAATTCTGGATTTGGATCGAGCGGAACTGAACGAAAGATTCCAGCCGAATCTTTCTCTTGCGTTAGGTTCCGGAGAACTTTCACCCAAGGAACTCGCCACGATTTACGCAACCATAGCAAATCTAGGTAAGAAAGTGAAACCGATCGAGATTCTCAGGATTGCCGATTTTGAAGGATCCGAACTTTTTTCCCTACCGCCGACCCAGCCGGGAGACGTTGAACAGATTTTGGATCCTGTCGCCTGCGCCATGGTGCTGAATCTCCTGGAGGCGGTGGTCTCCGAGGAAGGCACGATGAAGGTCGGTTTAAAAGGAGAAGATCGATTTCCGATGGGAGGAAAGACCGGGACGGTCCAATCCCCGAAAGAAGCCAGAAAAAGATGGGGAAATCGAAAAGGTGTGAGGGACGCATGGTTTGCGGGAGTGAATCCGAATCTAGTCACAGCGGTTTGGATCGGCAACGACGCAGGAGCTCCTTTTCCGGGATCCGGCTCAGGGATCAGCGGTTCGGTCTGGTTCAAGTACGTTTCTTACGTTGCAAGGACGATCGGATTCGGAGATAGTCTGATCCCTCCGTTTAACGGCGATTATGTGAAGGTGGATATTTGCGGCGACACGGGCGGATTGCTTTCCGGAGAATCCGGTTGCCAGCATCCCCTTTACGGCCAATATTTTCATATAGGAGACCAACCGGCATCCTCCGTTGTAGCTCCGTTAAAAGAGGGAGCCAAGTCCGAGTCCACCGGCGAAGCATTGTCGGAGGAGGATTCCGTGGAATTGGAACTTCCTAAAATGAATGAGGAAGAATAGATCCGGATTTTAAGCGTTCCGCAACCAGATGCAATTCGTAAGGAGACCAAAGAAAGATCCACGGTGCGTCCTCACTTAAAATACCGAGGGATTCCTTCTCCAGTCCGCGGCCGTCCAAAGAATCCGTGGTTCTAGACCGACGCAATAGGGATTCCATCGCTTCGCTTTTGTAAAAAGACCGGTTTCCGGCGTTTCCGAATCGGTCTCCTGCAAATAAAGGGTCCACGAAATTCCAAGCCCCGGGAAAATCCGCATACCAAAAAAGCAAAGTAAGATCACCTCTTCCTTCCCCGTTTTCCTTGTACAAGGAGACCTTTTCCATCGGGTGAATCCTCACCTTCAATCCCAAATCCCTCAGATAACGTACGATAGCCGCTCCGTTTGCCTGATTTTCCTCGTCGCCGCGCATCCGGAAGTCCAACTCCTTGGATAAAATCTCCGGATAACAAGAGGACTTCTTCAAAAATTCCGTCGCTAGATTCGGGTCGTACGGATAGGGTTCGACGATCCCTTTTTCCGCAAAACCTTCCGCAACACTTTGAGGGAAGGGCCCGACCGCCACTTCCGCTTTGCCTTCCAGCAAGACGTTCAGAATTTTCCGTTTGTCCACCGCATAATTTAACGCTTTTCTAAAATTCTTATCGAAGCAGGGCTGCTTTGCGTTGATCGCCACATATTGGACTCCTCCTCCCTTTCTAACAAGCACGGACTCTTCCTTTACGTTTTTATTCCGCAATAGGAAATTCGGCAGCCTCATCTGATCGAGTTGTCCTTTTGCATAGAGAAAAATACCCGTGGTAGCCTGGGGAAGGATCCGGAACAAAAGAAACGGAGACACTGCCCCGCTCTGATTTTCGTTCGCACGGAGACGGATAAAATTATTCCGTTTCCATTCGACTAGCGCGTAAGAACCGCATCCTTTTTCGGGAGGGCCACAATAGATGGATGCTTGGGGAAGGGATAATTTTTCCAGGGCCTCCCGCAAACCTCCTTCGAATACAAGTCGAATCGTCATCGGATCCGGAGCGGTCCCTCCTTTCAAAAAGGAGTACGAGCTACGCTTCGGGCCGGAGGAATTTCGAAGACGATCCAACGAAGAAAGGACGACCCCGGCGTCGATCGGATTTCCTTGGGAGTCTTTTCGAACCTCCAATCGGATCTCCAAAATCCGATTCCGGTCTCCGGAGTTTCCGATCACCCGGAAACTTTTTGCCAGCGCAGGCAAGATCCTTCCGTTGTCGTCCAAGAGGAAAAGATTCGGATAAAGGTATTTCAGAGCGATTCTGGAAGATAAATCCGTGGATTGGATCGGATCCAAAGAAATCGGATCGGAAGACAGGGAAAAGATCAGCTCATCCGGAGTACGCTCTTGCTTTCCACAGCCGTAAAAAAGGAGGGACAAAACAAGGAAAGCTAGGGAAAAGGGTTGAGGAGGGAAAAACATTCCGGACCTATGAACGTCTATAGACGCCTCTTGGGGTATTCCTTCAAGTACAAATACAGACTACTGACCGGCATCGTCCTCTCTTTCCTCGTTTCGATTCTCAACGGAGCCTCCCTGACCAGCATCATTCCGATCTTCGACGCGATCGGCAAAGGAGGAAAAGCGGAATTCGAAATTTCCCTCACCAAGAAAGATCGCGCCCTATTGGAACGAAAAACCGGCGGGGAAACGCTCGCAGGTTTGGACAAAATAGAGGTCTATTTGGCGGAAAAGAAGACGGATACCAACCGTTTCCTCGCCTCTTTGCCGAAAGATCGCTTGGTTTTGCTCTTCTGCTGGATCGTTTTTCCGGTTTATCTTGCGAAGCTATTGTTTTTGGCCGGAGCCGTCTATTGTATCAACTCCGCCGGATATTTGGCCGTTCGGGATCTAAGAGCGCAGCTCTATTCCAAGGCCCAAGAACTGCCTCTTAACCAGTTTGTTCAGGAAAAAACCGGAATTTTCATGAGCCGGATCATAAACGATGTGGAAGTTCTCGCGAAGCTGATCAGCTCGGACCTGAAAGACGCCATTACGGATTTCTTTTATATCGTAACCCACCTTTCCTTTTTGCTCTTCCTGAGCTGGAAGATGTTTTTAGCGGTAATCGTAGTCGTTCCGTTGGTGATGGGCCCCGTTTCGGCGTTCGCGGATCGGATCAGACGCGCGACCAGAAACCAACAGGAAAGACTTTCCTCCCTGAACGGACATTTACAGGAAGTCATTTCCGGAATCCGCGTCATACGCGCTTTCTCCATGGAAAAAGCGGAAGCGGCCCGTTTTTGGGAAATCAACAAGGATCTTTCCGACAAAACCTTTAAGGGACATTTCTACCACCAAATCGGTCCTTCCCTGGTGGAACTTTCCAGTTCCCTTGTCGCCGTCATTTTCTTGAGTTTCGGAGCCTACTTAATGGATGCCGAAGACTTCTCTCTCGGAAAATTCATGGTTTTCTTTCTTACTCTGGTTTTTTTGACTAGGCCGTTCAAGCAGATGGGAATGCTTTCCAACTCCATCCAAAGCGCCGTAGCCGCGGGAGAAAGAGTATTCGAATTGTTGGACAGCGATACGGATATCAAACAACCCAAGAATCCTATCGTACCGAAGCGCCTTGCGGAAGAATTCCGTTTCGAAAACGTAAGTTATTCGTATCCGGGAACCAAAGGACCAGCATTAGAAAATTTGAATTTGACTATTGCAAAAGGATCCACGGTGGCCTTAGTCGGAGCTTCCGGCGCGGGTAAATCCACGGTAGTGGACTTAGTTCCGAGATTGATAGATCCGACGGAAGGAATCATCACCTGGGACGGCATCGATCTCAGGAATTTGGATCTTGCTTCGTTAAGAAAAAAAGTATCCATCGTCAATCAGCAGGTTTTTCTATTCAACGGAACGATTCGGGACAATATCTGCTACGGAAACGAAAACGTTTCGGAAGATCGATTGAGAGAAGCGGCTGATCTGGCATTCGCGACGGAGTTCATTCTTTCCTTCGAGGACGGATTCGATACGGTCGTGGGAGAACGAGGAGTGATGCTCTCCGGCGGACAGAGACAGAGAATTTCCATCGCAAGATCCTTATTGCACGACCCGGAAATACTGATTCTAGACGAAGCGACTTCCGCGTTGGACACAGAATCGGAAAGATTGGTCCAACAAGCTCTGGAACCTCTCTATAAGAACAGAACCGTGATCATTATCGCTCACAGACTTTCTACGATCCAGGTCGCGGACAAGATTTTCGCGATGGAAGGGGGACGCATCGTGGAGGAAGGCAGTCATTCCCAATTGATGCAGTTGGACGGAAAATACAAAAAATTATACGAGATGCAATTCGCGGAATCCCCCGCTTAAGAGTCCTATGCTCCTACGTTTCGTCAGGATCCTTTTCTTTCCGCTGCTTTATCTTTTAAGTCTTCTTTATCGGATTCTGTTTTTATGCGATAAGGCAAGAAAGGCCCCGAGAAAACTTCCTCACGCGTTCGTCATTAGCGTCGGAAATTTCAGCGTAGGCGGAACAGGCAAGACTCCTTTTACGCTTCACCTCGCCGAATTACTGCACGGAAAATTTCCGAAGATCCCGATCGTAATCCTGAGTCGGGGTTACGGCGGCTCCGTCCCCGAAGGAACGGCCAGAGTACGAATCGATTCGCCGGCAAAAGAAGTAGGAGACGAACCCTTACTATTGAAAAAAAACCTTCCCTTCGCCGAAGTTTACGTCGGTAAGGATCGGTATGAATCCTATTCCAGATTCCGTCGCGATTCGCGAATCTCAGAGACGCAAATCGTATTCGCGATTTTGGACGACGGTTTTCAACACCACTCTTTAAGTCGAAACCTGGAAATCGTCCTATTGGATTGCACCAGAATCGGAAAAGATAGATTTCAAATTCCAGCCGGAAGACTGAGAGAACCCTACACCTCCGTAAGCAGAGCGGATTTTCTCATCGCGTCGAAATACGAGGATCGTTTCGGGAAGGAATTGGAAAAATGGAAAAAAAGTTTCCGGCCGAAAACGGTATTAGAATTCCGTTTTGTACCGACGGATATTTGTCTGACCGGAACCCATCTAGAAACCGTCAAAATTCCGGTAGAAGCATTAAACGGAAAAAAGATTCTCGCCTTTTCCGGGATCGGAAATCCGGAGCCTTTCTATCTTTCCCTAAAGGAGGCGGGTGCGCAATGTACCCTCCTACGTTTTCCGGATCATCATTCCTACACCCGGTCGGATCTGCAAGAACTCTCGCATGCGGCGGAAGGAAAAGAATTTATAGTATGCACGGAAAAAGACTGGGTCAAATTATCCCCTCTTCTCGAGGGATCCTCCGACCACCGCTGGGCGTATCTAGAAATAAAAACCTCCCTTCAAAACGAATCCGTTCTCTTGGACAGAATCGATGAATTCGTAAAACGTAATATTCCTTAAAATACGGGAAATTGCGGCCTTCGGATCGTAGCGATCGCTACATTCTTATTCCACATCGCTCAACTTATTTTTTCCAATTATGGAAAGATTTTTCCAAAATTGATCCATAGAGAAAGGGAAATCTTGATGCGGATAACCCCGGAAAACGATTGTAAAAATTAGAAATCATGATCTATACTGATTGCGACATCCATATGAAGCCTCTTGTACTGAAAGCGGCGATGCTGGTGTTTCTTCTTTTACCAGTTTCGTTTTTATCCGCACAACAATTGCAATCCGTATTTCTTCGTGACGGAAGAGTTTTAAAGGGCGAAGTCGTCGACCAGACCGCCACATCCATACAACTGAAATTGCCCGACGGGAAAGTATTGGAACTCCTGAAGACTTCCATTTTGAGAATCAGTTTTAAGGACGCCCCTCCACCGAAACAGGAAAAGGAACTGAAAAAGACGGAACCGACTCCGGAAGAATTGGAAGCCGCCAAAAAATTGGAGGAGGAGAAAGCCGCAAAGCTTCTGGCGGAACAGACAAAGAAGGACGCTCTATCCGAGGAAAAGAAAGCGAGACAGGCCAAACGGCAAAAGGAAATCGACGAGGCCAAACGAAACTCCTTGGAGCTCTACGCCGGAACCGGTATGGGATCCTTTCAGTACCAAACCGAGGATTATTACGAGAAATTTCTTAACTTCGTCAACTTGACCAAGGGTAGCAATAGTGGAGGCCAATTTTTTTCGAGCCCGCAAACCAAGGCAAAACTTCCTCTCACCGTTTCTGCTCGTTATTCCTGGAATCGACTCGTGTTAGAAGCGGGAGGCTCGAACTTCCGGAACAATGCATCCATGGTGGTACCGGGGACCATGAATACTAGCGGAGCTCTCGTAGCGAACCAACCTTCCTTAGCCATTAGCTCCTTTCCGGAAACCTACAAACAGTTGTATGCTCAGGTTTCTTTCAGCGTATACCCCCACCCGAAATACGATGTCCGTCCCATTTTAGGATACCAGCGCATCTGGCAGAAAGCGGATAACTCCTTTCTTCTGGACTTGTCTCCCGCCGTTCCCGGAGGTTTCAGCGTCGTTCGCAAAGAAGACAGAGCGGTCGCAGATTATTTGCACGGGCCGTCCTTCGGAGCGGCTTTTGATATGAAGATCAACGAAAAGTTAGAAGCCAGGTTCGAAGTGCAATCGTATTCTCTAAAAGGAGATTCTCAGGCGAATTTGGACACGTATGCCATGGGCATCGGCGGAAATCCGGGAGGAAACGAGACTACTAGGATTCTGAACCACTGGAACGCAAAAGGTTCCTTTCTATCGGCAAAACTGATCTACCAATGGAAGTACGGACTCCGGTTCTGGGTCGGATTCCAATCCACAAAAATCCAATACACTTTGCAGAGCACTCGAGCGGAAATCGGAACGGCGAATCCAGATCCGCCGGACCAATTGCTCCTTCAGCAAATCGTCATCAATTCCATAGCCCAATCCTATGCCGGCGCCACATCCACGTCCGCTATTTTCCTTGGAGTAGGAACCGCCTTCGACTTTAAAAAATGATCCGCAATCTTTCAGCTGCAACACGGACAGTCCGAGCGGCGTTCCAGACGGATCTTTCTAAAATCCATACTCTTGGTTTCCACTTGGATCATATTTCCGAATAATCCGGAATCCGGACCATTCGGAAATTCTAATAGAAATTTTATCGCTTCCGTAGCTTGGACGCATCCTATCAATCCCGCGACGCTTCCGATCACTCCGGCTTCGGAACAGGAAGGAACAGATTCGGGAGGAGGTTCGGATTCGTATACGCAGCGAAAACACGCGTCCACTCCCGGCCTTACGCCCATGACCATTCCTTCGAACCGTAAGACTCCCGCAGTAAGGAAAGGAATCTTCGACCGAACGCAGGAATCGTTCACCAAAAATTTGGTCCCGAAGTTGTCGGATCCTTCCAAGACCAGATCGAAGTCTTGGAGTAAGGAGTCCGCATTTCCGGACGAGAGGCGAACGGCATGGCTAGTGATTTGAACGAAAGGATTCAATTCGCGGGAATTGCGGGAGGCAATCTCCGCTTTTTTTGCCCCTATGTCCGAATGACGGAACAAGATCTGTCTTTGAAGATTGGTCGTATCGACTTCGTCGGAATCGATGATGGTAATATTTCCGACCCCGGCTGCGGACAAATAAAACAACGCCGGAGATCCTAAACCGCCGGCACCTATGATGCAAATTTTGGAAGACTTAAGTTTTTCTTGTCCCGCCCGGCGGACCTCGTCGAGCAGGATATTGCGGGAATAGCGGCTAAGTTCTTCCGGGCTCAACACTCGGAAAGAATTCTTATTTCTTTAACTTCTTATTGATAACGTTCAGTATGTCCGCTACGAATTCGTCCGATCTACGGTTCTTGTCCGCAAATTCCAAAGCCTCTTTCGTGGCGTCTTCGGCCTTTTCGTTTTTTGCAGTGATATTCAGCAAGCCGGCCAGAGCGGTATAAACGATGTCGCCGTTTTCGGAACTAATGATCTTGTTTTTCAAGGCGATCGTGCTATCACCCGGTTCCGCAATTTCTCCCAGAGCGATGGCGGCAGGAACGGCCACTTTAGCGTCGTTGGTACGATTTAGAAGATTGATCAGTTCGGAAACCGCGGATTTTTCCTTTTTACTTCCCAGATACAGGGCGGATTCGATTTTTTCCTGATCGGATCCCGTAGATAAGGTTTTGATATGTTCTTCGGTCGATTTTTCGGCAAAAAGAGAGGATGCAAAAGCGAAACTAAAAACGGCGGTAAGGGCAAGAACACGGATTTTCATGGATTCCTCCTGGCTCCCGAAAATCTTTCTGCGCTCCGGTCGTTCGTCAACCGAAATTAATCCGCGCCGCTCTCTCTTCCCGCCCCTTTTCCCTCTTTAGGAATTTCGCAAAAGGGTCGAAGGAATCTCTCCCTTACCGAAAGATGGAACCAAAGCATGGAACTCGGAATTCCGAAAATTCGACCGAAAGAATTTCTATCCAAATGGAAGGAAGAATTCTTTCCTCCGCGTATTCTGGACAAATACGTATTTTCCGAATTTTTTAAGACCTTTGCGGGCACTTGTATCATGATCACCGCGTTGATCTTTTTGAATATGATCAACACCAATCTAAAGGATTTTTCCGGAACCAAGGCTCCAAAATTCCATATCTGGCTCTATCTTCTGTACAGCCTTCCGGAAATCATCGCTAGCTATTCCATCAACATGTCCGTGCTTTTTGCCGTCTCCTTTACCATCGGGCAATTTTCCGCGAATAAGGAAATCGTGGCCATGATGTCCGCGGGGATTTCCTTTCATAGAATCGTAGCTCCGATCGTCGCTTTCGGCTTTTTACTCTGGTTCGTGGTCTTTCTCGGAACCCAATTTCTGGTCAGACCCATGAATAAGTTGGCCAAAGAGGAACAGAAAATGATCACGGAAGGGACGGGAACCATGACCAATATGGTTTACCAGTTCCATTTCAAAGGAAAGGAAGGGTTCTACTATATTTATTTTTACGATCCGGTGAAGGACGAAATCAAGGGTGGATTCAACTATGTCAAACTCACCCACGACCAAACTCCGGAATACGTGCTTTCTTCTCTGAAAGCCAAGTACGACTCCAAGGGGGATATCTGGAAACTGACGGAAGTGGAAGAAACAAGATTCGACGACGACCTAAAAGTCTCGTCCTTCCAAAAATTCCCGGAAAAGGAATATTACCTACCGGAGAAGCCCGAGTATTTCAAAGTTCCTAAGGGCTCCGTGAAAGAGATGAATATCTTCGAACTGGCCGAAGAAAAAGACAATCGTCTCAAGAAGGGAATCGGATTCGGAGACGTGAACATAGAGGAACATTCCCTATTCGCAGGTCCTTTTCTCGCGGTAATCGTAACGCTGGTCGGTTGCGTGGCCGGATTCTTTACCAAAAGAGTGGCGGGAGTGGCCTCCCTAGGAGTGACACTGGTCGTCATCCTGGTCTATTTCGTGATGAGTTCGGCGTTTACTTCCGTAGGGGAAAACGGAGTCATTCCCGCTTGGTTTGCGGTATGGATCACTCCCGCGATTTTTTTGGGCGTGCTGTACGGAATCTATAGAAGAATGAGGATTTAACTCGCAAACGATTCCTTTCCCTCCCCGATCGGAAATCTTTCTTTTTCGGAATTTTTTTTCTAAAAAGTCGGAACTTGGAAAAAAAATTCATTGGTGGGAAAAGGTTTTACCGATACTGAGTACAGATAAACCTGTGGGGAAACCGGATTGATGAGACATAAAAGCCTGCAGGAGAGAAGAATTCAAAGATAATTCCCCTCTCCCTCGCTTGCATTCCGGCGGAACCTAAAGGAGGGTAAAGAACATGGACGTTCAACTGACGAAACTGGTCTCTTCGGCCGAAAAACTTCTCCGAGACAAGAGATCCGCCGTTTCCGGAAAGACCGAACCGCCCTCGGATGCCCAAAATACCACGGATAAGACCGAGTTTTCCAGTAACCTGACTTCCCGTTATTTGAAAGTTCAGGAGACCTTGACCGGACTCCAGCAAGAACTTTCAAAGGAACAGATGAAACTCGGAATCCTAAACGAAGGAACCACTCCGAAAGAGGATTTGATTCACATTCTGTTCGGAGAAACCCCTCTTTTTAGAGAGCTCTCGGAAAACCCCGAGCTCGATCTGAAAGAGTTGAAGGATAAAGTCCAGACAAACAAGGACGAGCTTACGGATATGATCCGCAAGTTCGAGGTGGAATCCGAGAACGTGCTTTCTGTGGGCATGCTGAAAAGCCCCGAAAATTTCCGGAAATCGATCGAGGAACTTTCCGCGAAAGATGTTCCGATGAGACAACTTTCCGAAAAAACGATCGAACGACTGATCCAATAGGGATCGGCGGCCAGCCGAACCGATCGATTACGCCCGGCCTAGCCGGGCAGAATTTCTTTTCCCTAAAGAGGGAAGAACGTTTCGTCGCCTAACGAATCCTATTATTTTCCCTTTTCTCCGCAAAGACTGACTTCTTTTCAGAAAAAGATTTGCGGTCGATGCTTCCGAAATCGATTCTTTGTATCGTATGAAGTCGGTTTTCCAGCGGCTCGGTTTGTTTTTTTTCATCTGTATCTTTCCCCCTCTATGGAGCCAAGGAACCGACGGAATCCGTTATGTCCTGATCACTTCCGGAGTCCTAAACGTTCGAGAAACCCCCGATACCGGCAAAGTTCTTTTTACGTTAAACAAAGGTGCCAGAGTACGTTTGGCAAAGGATGACGGAGGAGACTGGGTAAAAATCAAATTGGAAGACGGACGGAACGGTTTCGTGTCCAGACGATATCTCGGATCGACACCGCCGGAAACCTTGGACGCTTATAAATTGATCGGTTTAGTATGGTCGGGGTACGATCCTAAGGAACTCCCCGTTATGGTTCCTCTCGCGTTTTTCGGTAAAAACGGATGGCAGGAAGCCAAGGACGAATTCGAATTCGATTACAAATTCAGAAGCGGTGTGGAAAAAGGACTTCCTTCGGTCACCTTGTTGCAAGGAAACAAGGGGCCGATGTTTTCCGCAGTTTCCTCCGGTACGTACGGCTGCCAGGAATTTCCCGCGTTGAAAGTAAAACCGAGCGCCGAATTGGATTCTAAATTTTCTTATCTAGTGCATTCTCCCGAACTCGGATTACATTCCCTTACCTTAAGGGAATTGGCTCCCTCCGAGTCCGAGTACGAACTTTTCAAATCCTTGGCGGAGACTACTTGGAAGGCGAGAGGATTTAAAGAAACCGAATGGTTGAGATCCAAGCTCCAGGAAGTGTACGAGTTCAAGACTCCGAAAAAAGAAACCTTCATTTCAGGTAGGATCGCATTCTCGGAAGGAAATGCGGAAAGAAGGTATTTCTATCTACTCGCTAGAAAATCCGGAACGGATCGTGCTTTGATCGCATTCGAAAAATCGGATACCCTTTCACCGGAAATCGGAGTCTACGGAGGTTCTTTCCACTTGATCGGATCCGTATACCGCGAGGATGATCCTGCTCCCATTCTGATCTTTACCGACATAGGTTACGATTCCTCTATTCGAAGTTTGTACGAATTGCGGAACGGAACATTACGCTTACTTTTACGAGGAGGAGGAGACGCCTGCTAGAAGATTTGCAGGCGCCCCCGAAATATTTTCCTAGCGAGCCGCGTACGCGTAGTCGGTGTATCCTTTTTCTCCAGGTGTATAGAACGTACCTTCGTCCGGAGAAGTTAGAGGCAGACCGTTTTTCAATCGATCGACTAGGTCGGGATTCGCGATAAAGTGTCTTCCGAATCCGATCAAATCTCCGGCGTGCGCTTCCAAGTCCGCATCCGCCCGAGTCACATCGTACCCGCCGGATAAAATATACGCTCCTGCTGGATTACCGGATTTGTACGCCGTCCGGATCTTTTGGACGGTGGATGCGTTCGGCTTCGGAGCTCCCATGGAAGAGTGATCCACGATATGAACGTAGGCCAATTTCAATTTCCCCAACTCTTTGGCCAATTCCTCATATTGTTCTTCCAGTCCTTCGAAACTTCCCAGATCGTTAAAGACTCCGTACGGAGAAATTCGGATCCCTACCCGTTCCGGCCCGATCGCTTTGGAAACGGCGGCCGCCACTTCGATCGCGAAACGATTCCGATTTGCAGGACTTCCGCCGTACTGGTCCGTTCTTTGGTTGGCGGCGGGATTCAGAAATTGGTCGATAAGATAACCGTTTGCCCCGTGCAATTCCACTCCATCCAAGCCGGCGCGAATCGCATTCTCGGCACTGTGAACGAATTCTCGGATCGTCTTTTGGATGTCCTCGGAATTCATCTCTCTTGGAACCGGATATTTCTGGTTGCCTTCCGAATCCGTCCAAATGTTCCCGCTCAGTCCTACGGCGGAAGGAGCGATTACCTCCGCGCCCGCCGGTAGATTGATCGGATGACCTACTCTACCGGTGTGCATGATCTGGACAAAGATTCTGCCCCCTTTGTGATGAACGGCGTCAGCGACTTTTCCCCAACCCTGGGTTTGCTCTTCGGAAAAAATCCCCGGAATCCGGGAATATCCTAAACCATTTGGGGAGGGAGAAGTTCCTTCGGTGACAATCAATCCGGCTCCTGCTCTTTGCGCATAGTATTCGGCCATTAGATCGTTCGGTACGTTTCCGATCGCGCGGGACCGGGTCATCGGGCTCATGACGACCCTATTTTTCAATTCGATCCTGCTTAAGAGGTACGGTGTAAACAGTGGATGTGTGCTCATAATTATTGGTTAGACCCAATAACTTTAACATTGAACTACTTTTTTCAAAAAAACTCGAAAAACTCCGACAGGCCAGGGCTATTTTATTTCCTTCAATTTTTGGACTTCCTGCTGGGTAACGGCAATCATATCTCGGCTAATTGCCAAAAATGTCCCCAATTCCTCCGTGTTATATCTCTCCAACGCCTCTCCGGCGGCCTTGGCCAAGGACGCGTAATAGGATCCGAATTCCTCTGCCCTTTCCGTACACGGGACTACGAGAACTTTTCGCCGGTCACTCGGATCCGGCTCTCGCCGTGCCACTTTGGCTTTTTCCAACCGATCGATCACTCCCGTAACGGCACCCGAGGTCAATCCGCTCAATTCCGCCAGTCTCCCCGCAGTCATCGGCCCATAGAGCTGCAAAAAATCGCCGCATTCCATATCGGAAGGATTCATACCAACTTTTTCCGCTACAATCTGACTAATAATAACGGAGAGCGCGCTCATTTCGCGGATCGCCGTCATGACCAAATTTAAAATTTCCTTCCGGGACTTTTTTTTACTTGCTGGATCGGACATATACTTTAGACAATAAAACTCTTAGATGCTAAGATTTTTTTCAAGTAAGATTTATAATCCCTAAGGGGACAGCACAGGGTAAAAACAGAGTCGGAACGAAAGAAACCCGTTTTTTTCCTAGGAGAAAAAAGTATGAAAGAGAAAACCTTACAAATCCATCCCTTGGATATGAGCGGGGTTACCTGCGTGGAAATTTTCGGCCACGGAGGAGAAGTCTTCGTATCCAGCGGGAATGCCTCTCCCGAATGTATGGTGGAAAAAATCGGAAACATAAAGTACCGTATCGAAAAGAAAGGGGAAAAACTGAAAATCACGGCGGTAGCTCCCCATTTCGTTTCGTCGGGAGAAATTCGATTTCAACTGAGTCTTCCCGAAAACCAAAGCGTGAAGATCGCCGGAAACTCGACTCCGATCCGTCTCAGAGGAAAATTCAGAGATGTGGACGCGGCTTGCTCGGAGGGCGACATCCGTCTGGAAACCGCCAGCGGTAATTTCCGGCTAGCATCCGCAAAAGGAGACATCGTTCTTTCCAACGTCCAAGGTTCCGTCTCCGCTTCCACAGCCGGAGGAGATATCATTGCCGGAGAACTTTCCGGTGACCATCTTCTGACTTCCGTCACGGGAACCTTGACTCTGGCGGGCGGGGAAGGTCGCTTTCGTCTTTCTTCCGAACACTTTTTGTCCGCAAATGAAATCAGACTTCGTCCGGGTTCGCAAAACTACTTCGTTACTGGAGGTCCCTTACGATTGAAAAATCTGATTCCGGAAGGCGGTTGTCTTTTACAGGCTTCCGGTCCCAAGAATCGGATTTTCCGGGACCTTCCGAGCTTCCTAATTTTGGAAAAAGGAAAATATCTGAAGGCGAGCGCGATAGGTCCCAAACCTTCGCATCTGCAATTGCGTTCCAAAGAGGAAATTCATATTCACTCCTCTCGGAATGAGGGACCGGATCCGAAACTTTGTGCAAACGCCTAAAGGAAACCTCAGTGGGCTTCGTCCCAGTTGGCCCCGAATTTTCCGGCTACCTTGACGGGAACCTTTAGAGGCATCGCTTTCTCCATAAGGTCTTTGGCGACTTTTAGAAACTCGTCCTTTTCACTTTTGTGAACTTCGAAGACCAATTCGTCGTGCACTTGCAGGAGAAGTTGTGACTTCCACTTGTGCTTCGTGATCTTTTCGTGGATATGAAGCATCGCGATCTTAATCATATCCGCGCAGGTTCCCTGTATCGGCGTATTGATCGCCACGCGCCGGGCAGCTTCCTTGTGCATTCTATGACTCGAATTGATGTCCGGAACGGGACGGCGCCTTCCCTTCAGCGTTTCGACATAGCCCTTTTCCTCGCAGAAAGCAATGGTATCGTCCATATATTTCTTCACTCCCGGATATTGGGCAAGGTATCTTTCTATAAATTCTTTCGCTTCCTCCCTGGAAATGCGAAGATTCCTGCTCAATCCGTACGGAGTGACTCCGTATATTACGGAAAAATTAACCACCTTGGCTTTATCGCGCATCTCCGGAGTCACGTCGGATTCCGGCACCCCGTACAAAGCGGAAGCGGTCCGTTTGTGTATATCTATTCCTTTTTCGTAGGCCTCGACCATTGCAGGATCCCCCGAGATATGAGCCATTATCCTCAATTCTATTTGGGAATAATCCAGACTCAAAAGTTCGAAGTCCTTGTGCCCGCTAATGAATCCTTTTCGGATCAGGCGACCTTCCTTTTCCCGAATCGGTATGTTTTGGAGGTTCGGATCCGTAGAAGACAAGCGACCCGTGGCCGCGATGGTCATATTATAGCTGGTATGGATCCTTCCGTCTTTAGCAGAAGCCATCGAGGGTAGAGTATCCACGTATGTGGAGAGTAGTTTCGTATATTTTCTGTAATCCAACAGCTTTTCCACGATCGGATGTTCCCCTAAGAGTTCCTCCAGAACCTCGTGATCGGTAGAATAGCCTGTCTGGGTCTTTTTTACGACCTTCAATTTCAGATCTTCGAAAAGTATTTTCTGAAGCTCTTTAGTACTGGCTATATTGAATTCCTTTCCGGCATACTTATGGATTTGCCGTACTAGATCCTTTACTTCTCTTTGAAA
This sequence comes from Leptospira fluminis, assembly GCF_004771275.1. Classification (GTDB taxonomy): domain Bacteria; phylum Spirochaetota; class Leptospiria; order Leptospirales; family Leptospiraceae; genus Leptospira_B; species Leptospira_B fluminis. The sequence continues at coordinate 218,649 of NZ_RQEV01000003.1, forward strand.
ATCCTTGGAAAGTTCCGCGAAATATTCCGCATTTACGGCGATCCCGGCTTTTTCCATATCCGCTAAGACTCGGATCAAAGGAAGATCGATCTCCTTCAAAACCGGATCCAATCCGGAATCCTTTAAAGGTTTTCTCAGGGAATTGTATAAGCGAAGAGTGACGTCCGCGTCTTCCGATGCGTACTCCGAAACCTTATCCAGCTCCACTTCCCAGAGATTCTTTTTATTTCTCCCTGTTCCCACTAGATCCGAATAATGTATTGTCTGATAGTTGAGAAGTTCCTTGGCCAGGTCGTCCATATTGTGGCGACGGGACTCGGGTTGCAGAATGTAAGAGGCCAACATGGTGTCGAAGACGATATTCTCCAACTTAAAGCCGTGGTTTTCCAGTACGATCAGATCGTATTTGATATTCTGCCCGACTTTGGGAATGAACGGATCGGAAAGCACCGGATCCAAAATTTCCCGCACCTTGTCCAGAGGCAGAAGTTGGTCGTTAAAGAGTCCTTGGGAATGCGTTACCGGGATGTAGGACCCCGTTCCTTCCTGGTTTGATAGGGAAATTCCCAACAATTCCGCATCTACGGGGTTTTGGGAAGTGGTCTCCGTATCCACCGCCAAGATGGGGGATTTTTTCCAAGCGCGGGCAAGCTTGGATAATTCTTCCAGGCTTTCGATTCTTTTGTAGATTCCTTTGGCCGCGACGGAAGGTTTCCCTTTTTCTTCGACCTCCGGTTCGTCGGGCGGAGGCTCCTTTCCCGCCGACTTAGCCAAATCCCGGGACAACACGTTATAACCTTGGGATTTCAGATAACGGATAGCATCATCCGAATTGTATTCCGGAATCTTGAGTTCGCTTTCGCCGATCCCCAGATCCAAATCTCTCTTGATCGTCGCGAGATTGCGGGAAAGAAACGCGTTTTCCTTATGTTCCAGAAGCTTATTCTTTACGGAAGCGTTCCGGATCTCCTCTATGTTCTTATAGATTCCTTCCAGGTTTTTGTATTCTTGGAGAAGTTTGGATGCGCCTTTGTCTCCGATCCCTTTTACTCCGGGAATATTGTCGGATGTGTCGCCTACAATCCCCATATAATCCGTGATCTGCTTGACGTCCACCCCCAATTCCTCCTTGACCCAGGAAGAATCTATCTCCACGAATTCCGTGACTCCTTTCTTTCCGCGGAGCATTTTAATATTCTTTTTTTCTAATAATTGATAAAGGTCCTTATCGCCCGAAAAAATCAAAATCTCTTTCGCTTTTCCCTTATACGTCTCCGTTAAGGTTCCGATAACGTCATCCGCCTCGTGACCGGTCACTCTTAAAACCCGAAAACCCAGTTTTTCGAGGGTTTCCATGATTTCATGCAATTGAGGGCGCAGATCTTCCGGCATGGGCTTTCGATTGGCCTTATAATCCGCAAACGTAGTTCCCCTTTCCAGAGGACCGCCGGGATCGAAGGTCATTGCGACATGAGTCGGAGTATAATCCTCGAAAAGTTTGAACAACATCCGAAAAAAGCCGAAGACGGCTCCGCTCGGCTTTCCGGTTTTCGAATTCGTCAAATGAGCCGCGGCAAACGCATAATAGGCGCGAAAGGCAAACGCATGTCCGTCTATGATCAGTAATCTTTTCACGCGGCTTCCCCCGATTTCCCTTTTTTCGAAACGATATATAGGTCCTCTCCGATAAGGCTGTAATATGCCAGCTCCGTTTTCTTTAACGTATTCTTAATGGAGAATTTTCTGACGAATTCTTTGTTCATGCCGCCGAACGTCTTCCGCAATTTGGCGTCTTCTAAAAGAATTTTAAACGACTTAGCGAGAGAGTCCGCGTCACCTACGGAAGAGATAAAGGCTCCCTTTTCCTGAACCAACATTTCGGCGATTCCCCCTCCGTTCGTCGCTACGATCGGCAATCCCGCCGACATCGCATCCAATACGGAAGTCCCCAGTCCTTCCTCCTTGGAGGTCAATGTGAATATGTCGAAAAGCGAGAGAAATTCCCGTATGTCCTCTCGAAACCCCGTAAAGATCACCTTATTCAGTAACCCCTTTTGCCGAGCCAACTCCTCTAATTCCTTTCGAAGCGGCCCTTCCCCTACGATGAAGGTTTTGAATTTTTGGTCCGATCGAACCAAGGAAAGCGCGTTTAAAAGAGTCTTTTGGTCCTTATGATCCACTAATGCCGCCACATTACCGATCACTAATTCATCTTTTTGTAATTCGAATTCCTTTTTCAGATGATTCGGATTCGGTGTTTTTTTCGGAGGAGTGAGATCTATCCCGCTATATACCGTGACCACCTTGGCCGGATCGACGCCGCCGCGAACCAGAACTTCTCTGATGGTATTCGAGACGGCCAAAAAAAGATCCACACGAGGAGATACGTATTTTCTCTTACTGAACCAATTCCTTCGGATCCGAAAGTCCACCCGGCGAGATACGATGAGACGAACTTGCGGGAGTTTCGCCTTGGCCATCCAGGCGATGGAATGCGCTTTGGCCGTATGTGCATGAACGATCCGTACTCCTTTGGCACGAATCAATTCTCGAAGAGCGGCAACGGACGCGAAGTCCCATTCCCCTTTCAACGGAAGGGTGGCAGTAGGAAACCCGGCTTCTTTTGCCCTTGTCTCCAGAGCGGAGCCGGGACGGCAAAGGATCAATTGGGAAATCTTCCGCTTTTTCAGTCCTTCCACTAGGAGAAAAAGTTGCCTTTCTCCTCCCCGCCAACCGGTTTCAGTATCGATATGTAGGATCACGCGATCTAACTTGGGGTGAAAGGTAGAATTCTGCAAGGAGTTATGTACCGGATTTTTCCGCAAAACACTGGGAGAAATTCTTCCGTCTTAATAAAAATAATTCCAATATAACGAAATGGGTTTTCCTAAAGGGAAAAAATTCGGCAAAATAAGGCCCCAAAAAATGCCAGGAAGCAATCCTTGGAAATTTTTTTCTAAAAAAAGGAATTCTCCGGAAAAACGGATCTCTATTTTGTTTTGCTAGCAGGAAGACAGATTCGTTTTTCGAACGGAACGTTCTTCAAAAACAAAAACCGAAAGATCGGTTTGACAATCCGTAGAAATATTCGGGAATTTGGATTGTTTGCCTAAGTTTCCGGAATTTCATTTAGGCGAATTTTAAATCATACAGTTTTCCCAGAGGTTAAACGTGATGCGCCGCAGACTGCTTTATTTATCTATCGGAATTTTCTTATTTCTTTCGGCATGTAACCTGATGCACAAACACAATAATAATCAGGATTCGATGCTGCTTCTTGTAGCGGCATGGTTGAGCAGCAATCCCTGTCAAAACCAGTCCGGATTGGTGATCTGCATCCCACCCGGAGTGAGACTTTAGCCTTGGGGCTCCCGATGAAAACGAAACTAGCGCTCCTTCTGACCGTTTTCTTCCTTGTTCTTGGATTTTCCGTGCGTATGACTAGGCAAAGCGATCATCCAACGGCGGCAGTGACGGTCACTCTTCCCGAGTTGAAATCCATAGAGGCCGTATTGAAAACGATGGCCACAGGCCAGACCTATTTTTCCTCGGGTTCTTCTCCATGGAAGATCGTTCTGGACGGACCCCAAAAACTGGACGCGACTACTGCAGCCGATTGGGGGGCGGTACGTCAATCCGCGACTTGGGCAAACAACAATTCCTCTTTGGCCGATCAGATCATCATGGGCTTGAAAAATTCGAGGCTTCTCAACAATACCGGAAGTTTCCAAACCACCACGAACTTGAACGGCGTCCCATACAAGATCAAATTAACGACGGGCGCCGCTTGCGGCACCTCTTGCCAAAGCATCTCCTCTTCCGCTTATACCGGGACGAAGAATTTTACGAATCGTTTCAAGGTATGGAGAGCTAGCGACGGACTCGACGCTTTAGAATTGTTGTTCGATGATGTAAATACTCCCAACACCACAAACGGAGTGCTTCTTACTTATAGGATCGGAGTCTTAAGTTCCACACTTTCGGATAACCCGAATTTGTTGGTGGAAAGTTATATCTACGGAGCGGCTCCGAGCCGCAGACAGACCTACTCTTGGGTAGGCGCATTCTGGCTCTCGGGCGCGAACGCTTCCACTACTTCCGATAGAGGAAGGGTAATCCTGGAAGAAATGACCTTGGGCCTACAAGGCGGAGGAATGGCCACCGGGATTTGCGTTCGGATCGCGGCGAGAACCGTAGCGATGACCAGTGCTTGTAGCGGGACCGCGGTAAACCATTATTACGCACTCGCCTACGGTCAAAAAACGGTAAGTAATTTCGAAACCACGGCTCTTTCCGGAGTCTCCACCACTAGCATGAGTACGAGCGGCACCATCTGCGGCTTCGACATTTTGAAGTTCGGTATTTTTAACGGTGGAGGATTCATCTCGGATAACTTCACTTCTACTGCCATACCCGCCGGTTTTCCGGAACCTGCCAGCGGAGGAGGATATCCCGGAGTTCAAGCACTCTTTAATAAATTAGGAACGGCTCCGAACGGAACAGGCTCGTACGACGATACTCAAAAGACTACGATCGATACCGGAATGGGAAGTTCCATCAGCCTCCATCCCTCCGGCGAATCCGTTCCGTTCTGACACGTATCTGATGCCGGAAACTTTCCGAGGACTTTCGCTTGCGGGTCTAGTCCTGCTCGCAACCGTCCTGGGCTTCTGTTCTAAATTGAAGTATCTCGCGGAAGCCGGAGGCTTTTGCGGAAACTACGATTACGGCTTTGCGGAAACAGTTGCCGCTCCGAAACATCCTCCCGACGTTTGTGTGACGAAAGAAACGGTTACCTTGGGAAGGCACCTATTTTACGAGAAAGATCTTTCCAGAAATAGGAATCAATCCTGCGCTTCCTGCCACAAACAAAGTTTAGGATTTTCCGACGGGCTTCCCCGCTCGATCGGTTCTACGGGAAAAGTGCATCCTAGAAATTCCCTTTCGATCGCGAACCCCGGATATTTTTCTCCTTATACTTGGGCAAATCCGGCTCTGAATCGATTGGACAACCAAACTCTAATCCCGTTCTTTTCGGAGAATACTCTGACTACCATCGAAGAACTTGCGATTACCGGAAGGGAACATGTGGTCGCGGCCCGCTTACGAGAAAATCCGAAATATCCCGGAATGTTCCGAGCGGCTTTCGGGGAAGAAGCGATAGACGTCATTCATATCGCGAGAGCCATCGCCGCCTTCGAGATTACCATGATCTCCCTCCGTTCGCCTTTTGATAGAAAGGTCCTATCAGCAGCCGCGGAAAGAGGAAAGAAAATTTTCGAGTCCGATACGGCGGGCTGCTATCATTGTCACGGAGGTCCCTACTTCAATTCGGACGAGAAAGGAGATATTCCGTTTGCGAATATCGGACTTTATAATGTGGGGAACAAGGGAGATTATCCGGACCGCAATCTGCACGGGGCGACTGCGGCGCTCCAAACCCAAGGAATTTATACGATCACCACCAAGTCGTCCGATCGAGGAAAATTCAAGACCCCTTCTCTTCGAAACGTTGCCGTTTCCGCTCCGTATATGCACGACGGGAGCGTTGCGACGTTAAGAGAAGTCGTGGATTTATTCGACTCGGGAGGAAGAAATATCCGGCACGGGGTCTTTTTCGGGGATGGGAGAAAAAATCCGAACAAAGACCCTAGGATTCGCCCGCTCGGTTTGACGGAATCGCAAAAATCCGACTTACTGGAGTTCCTGCGTTCCTTAACGGACGATTGCTTTTTGACCGATCCTCTCTTGAGCGACCCGGAAGGAGCAGTTCCAGTTCCACCGGAACACTGCGCCCGACCAAGTGCGAAAAATCCTTAGTCGAAACGATCGATAGTTCACGGAGATAAAATCAAATGCCCCCTTTTTTATTTCGAGCCCTCTTTTACGTCCTGATTCCTCTTCTGTTCTTAACGTTACGTCCTGTCTCCGCAGAATCGGAACTCGAATCGGAAATCAATGCGCTACTTTCGACTCTCGATTCCTGCAACGGATGCGTTTTCATCCGTAATGGCTCGGAGCATTCCGTAAAAGAGGCAAAATCCCATTTATTACGAAAATATGAAGCTACCAAGGGAAGGATCGGAACCATAGACGAATTCATAAAAGGGCTGGCCAGCAAATCCTCGATCACGGGCATCCCTTACAAAATCCGTTTTCCGGACGGAAAAGAGATCGAATCCGAAAAATGGCTGAGGACACAGGAGGAGAAAATCAAAAAAAAGAAGAATCAGGACCGGCGAAGCGGAGAGAAACAACACCCTTAGAACCATTGTAACCAAAAAGTAATCGCCTATTCACCGAATAGATACAGGATTTCCGTACGATCGGAGAGATGTTTTCCGAGGCAAATACGAAAATTTATCCGAACCCCAACCCGTTGCGCGTCATGGTCGTGACGGAGACCTTCCCTCCGGAAATCAACGGGGTTTCCAAAACGCTCTATCGCATGTTAAGCGACCTTCTACAAAGGGGACACGAAATCATACTAGTCCGCCCTCGCCAATCCTCGAACGATATGGCTACGGCCAACGGGAATTACAGGGAAGTATTGGTACGGGGCGCCAAAATTCCGTTTTACGAGGACCTTCGCTTCGGCTTTCCGGAAAAGCGACTCTTGAGAAGATTGATGCAATTCGAAAAGCCGGACCTGGTGCATGTGGTCACCGAAGGCCCGCTCGGCTTATCGGCTGTCCGCGCTGCGAGACACCTAAAGCTGCCCGTAGTCAGCGATTTTAGAACGAATTTTCATTCTTACGCTAGATACTATAAGGTGGGCTTTATCGGTAAACTGGTCCATTCCTATCTTCGCAACTTGCACAACCTCACTCACGCGACGCTCGCCCCCACCGCACAGATCGTGGATCAGTTGGCGGCCTCCGGATATAAAAACCTTAAAGTGGTTTCGAGAGGAATCGATACTACGCTATTCCATCCGGCGCAAAAGGATTCGAAATTGAGAAAAAGCTGGGGTTTAACGCCTTCCGACTTCGCCGTATTGTACGTCGGACGAATTGCTCCGGAAAAGAACCTGGGCCTTTTAGTTCGGGCGTTTCGTAGCCTCCAAGCGAAAGTCCCGGAAGCGAAACTGATTTTGGTCGGGGACGGTCCTGCAAAAGAAAAGTTGAAAAGCGAGCATCCGGATTTCATATTCGCGGGAATGCAAAAAGGCCAAGAGCTAGCCAAACATTACGCGACCGGGGATTTATTCTTATTTCCGAGCGTGACGGAAACGTTCGGAAACGTGGTGCTGGAAGCGATGGCTTCCGGTCTTCCGATCGTAGCGTACGATTACGCAGCTGCAAAAGAATATCTAAGACACGGAAAATCGGCTCTCCTACCCGCGTTGGATAAGGAAGAGGAATTCGCGGAACTTGCCTGCCTTCTTGCGGAAAACAAAAAGTTAGCCAAAAAACTGGGTACCCAAGCCAGAAAGACCGCAGAAGGCTGCTCTTGGGAAGACGTTGCAGATACTCTCGAAACCGTATATGCGGAATTCGGAAAACGACTCACGAAAAAAGCCAAGAGCCGCAAATCGAGTTCCTTTAAGGTTGTCGTAAGCAGGGCTTAATCGAAATTTCACGAAAAAGGAATATAAAATTTCCTTTTTTGCTTGTACTTCCTTTCCGATTCCTATAATGACGGGCAACCGAACGGTAAGGAGTCAGAAGCATAATGCTGAAGTTCCCCGGATACAAGCCTTCCACTTATTTTTCCTTCCCGAAACGGGAAAAATTCCCGTCTTCCTCTAAATTCCACATCAAAAACAACCGCGCCCGACAAAAGCGCTTCAGGCGGAGAGACAGAGAAAAAAGGCAGACCGGTAATCCCTAGAGATCGTAACATGGCTTCCCATGGAAACATTGGAAGTCAAAACGATCAGCCTCTGGATCATGGCCGTCCTTTATACGATCGCCGGAATCCTACATTTCGTCATTCCTAAGTTCTATCTGAGAATCATGCCGCCCTGGATCCCGTATCATAAGTTCATGGTACAAGTTAGTGGAGTTGCGGAAATTCTACTCGGTTTAGGATTATTTTACCCCCCTACAAGATCCCTATGCGCGTGGGGGATCGTGTTTTTGCTGATCGCCGTATTTCCGGCAAACGTATATCATTTCCAATCGAGAACAAAACGGGATCCTCCTACTGTTTTACTACTGGTACGATTACCCGTACAATTGCTTTTGATCTATTGGGCTTATCTTTATACGTGATTTTTGCTTGCGACGAAACGGACAGACGAGTTCCATGCTTATAGCTTTCTGGGAGGAAGCAGGGTGAAATTCCCTCGCTGACCCGCAACTGTGATCGCAATCTTCGTTCCGCCCAAGTCCGGGATTGCGTAAGCCAGATCTTCCCCGCGATTTTTATAGCTCCGTGGTCTGGGTAAATCGTATTTCGTAAACGCATTCCTATCCGTTTTATGAAGGGCCCCCGAAAAGCGATTCCGGGGTTTCTATCGTGTCGCCGGTTCCGCAGGAAATTTCCTTTCCGAAATCGAAGACATAGTTCATATTATTATGATGAACTTGTGAATCCCCGTTTCGAGGGGGATACGATCGGTGCAAGTTCATTTCAAACGGTTTACCGCCGCTCTGGCGTTCTTCTTACCTCTGCAAATCGCTTTTTCAGAATCGGGACTGGAGGAAAAATCCAAACCTCCAGCCAAAAGGGATTCCTCCCGAAAAATAAACGTACAGAACGAAGGAATTACGGTTCGAGGCAGAGCGGACTCCAGATCAACCAGCGAAGGAAAGATCGACTCGCAAAGATTGAAGGCCAGACCCATCCAAAATGTGGGAGAATTGGCCGAAGCCATTCCCGGAGTAATCGTAACACAACACAGCGGAGGAGGAAAGGCCAACCAGTTTTTTTTAAGAGGTTTCAATCTGGATCACGGAACTGATTTCGCGTCGAGCATAGACGGGGTTCCGATCAATAATCCGAGCCACGCACACGGACAAGGTTATACGGATTTGAATTTCATTATCCCGGAGCTAATTCGGGAAATCGAGTACAAGAAAGGAGTCTATCACGTCGACGAAGGGGATTTTTCTTCGGCAGGCGCGATGCGGATGAATTATTTCAAGTCTCTTCCCAAAAGTCTGATCAAGATAGAGGGAGGGAGTCTCGGCTTCCGGCGTACGGTCTTTGCCGAATCCAAAAGGATCGGATCCGGAAATCTCCTGTATGCGGCGGAATATTCCCATTACGACGGCCCTTGGACCATTCCGGATCATTATAATAAACTAAACTCCTTTTTGGGTTATAGTCGTGGGGACGCTTCGGAAGGGATGTCCGTCCAATTTCTCGGATATAGAGGTTCTTGGCACGCTACGAATCAGATTCCGCAAAGAGCCCTGAAAATAGGAAGATCCTGGTTGAACGCGGATGCCGGGGGATTGAACCGGTACGATGCGGAAGATCCGAACGATGGAGGACATTCCCGGCGCGCGAGCATTACCGTCGAAGCCCACAAAAAAACCGCGAATTCCGAGGTGAAAGCGCTTTTATACAGCACGTATTACGACCTCGACCTGTTTTCCGATTTCACTTTTTTTCTAAACGATCCCGTAAACGGGGACCAGGTCGAACAAAAAGATCGGAGAACCATAGGAGGGGGAAAAGCTTCCTACAGCCGGACTCTCTTTCTAGGAACTCTCAAGTCCGAAAACACGTTCGGAGTGCAGTTCAGAAGGGATTATATCCACACTGGACTTTATCATACTCAGGCAAGATCCAGACTCGAAAGATTAAAACTGGATCGAGTCATCGAAAGTACTGCATCCGTATATTATGAAAATAGGATTTCCTTTACGGAAAAAATCAAGGCCTTTGCGGGAGTACGAAACGATACGTTCTTTTTCAACGTCGCGGACGATTTAACGAATATAAGCACTATCAGGCGGGCACAAACGACCAATCCGAAAGCGGGTTTGAACCTCGGCCCTTGGAAAGGATTCGATTTTTATCTCAACGGCGGCTACGGCTTTCACAGCAACGATGCGAAAGGTCTCTTAATTCCGTATTCCACAGTAAGTCCTATTGCAAAAACGGGAGGAAGCGAAGTCGGGATGAAGGCAATGATTCTTTCGGGACTACAATCCTCTTTGGTTTTCTGGAGATTGGATTTGGACTCAGAATTAGTGTATTCGGGAGATGACGGTACTACTAGCCCCAGTCGTCCGAGCACGCGAAGAGGTGTCGAATGGTCCAATCTCTATTCCCTCTCCTCTTGGTTGACGGTGGACGTAGATATTTCAATCTCGAAAGCAAAATACAGAAAATACGATCCGATCGGAAATTACGTTCCTCAAGCCATAGGCAAGGTATTCGCTGCCGGAATCAGCTTTGATCGGTGGGAATATTTCGGATCAATTCGTGTACGGTATTTCGGGCCCAGGGCTCTGATCGAAAGCGACTGGGTACGATCCACTCCGAGTACTCTTTGGAACCTGCAAATCGGAAAGCATATAGGCGATTTCTGTTCGATCCAGCTGGATGTCTTCAACCTGACGAATGCTCCCGCCAGTCAGGTCCAGTATTATTATCCGACATTATTGAAAAACGAAGCTCCCGGCCCGGACAACGGGGGTTATAACGACGTTCTAACCCATCCGGTTATGCCTAGGAATATTAGATTTTCATTGAGTATCAAATATTAACCACGGAGCCCATTCAAAGAGAAAAGCGTTTCTTTTTTGGCAGGAAGGCAAAAAAAGTTGTATGCAAAATCCAAAGATTCGGATTAGTCTAGAGTCTTGGATAGTTTGTTTTAGGCACGCAAATGCTTCGCGTTTGTGGAAGATGGTGAAATTCCGTCACGGTACCGCCGCTGTAAGAGGGACAAAAGGAGCAATATGTCACTGGAGAAATCTGGGAAGACGCTCCGAGTAGGATGAACTCGAGTCAGAAGACGCCCTAAAAAAACCCTGAACGAGAATCAGCTTCGGCTTTAAGGCTGTTTTCCGTGAAAAAATTACTCAGAATAAAAACGACATTGAACGATTCTTTTTACGAATCATAAATTCGCAAAAAACGATTTTAACACTCTTCGGGAGAACTTAAATGCGCACAATAAGCCTTCTTCAAAATTCACTCCAAAGAATAGCAACCCGTTGGAACTCTTTGTTTCTGCTTCTCGGCATTTCTCTTTTTGCGTTCGGAGCGATTTATATCGTGGCTTTGGAACCGATGCAGGCGGTGCACGATACTTTCCACGATCTCCGTCACGCAGCAGGATTTCCGTGCCATTAAACGACTCAATGTCCCTACTAGCCCTTTGCAAAAGAGGGTTTTGGGCGGGGATCGGAGCCGGTGTCCTTTGGGGAATTTTATTTCTTTTCATCACTAGCCCGCTCATTTGGGAAGCGGAACTTTACGAGGACGGGCATAGTCATTCACACGGAGCCGTGACTATCCATAGTCGAAGCGCTTCGGAAACCGATATAAATAAAAATTTCATACACCAATTCGTACCGACCGTGCTAGGTTGCGCGTTGCTGGGATCGGGCTTCGGAATTTTAAGCGCTCTTTTTTTGGGAATCCTAAGTCTCGTACGCGGAGATTCCGGCGACATCCGCCCCGACTTTTCTTTTAAATCCGTTCTTCTTTTCGGTTTTCTCGGCTTTGCCGTTTTTCACGGAATTCCCGCACTCGGAACTCCTCCGGAATTGCCCGGCAACGCAGGCGCGGAAGAGACGTTTTCTGCACGGCGTTTTTGGTGGTCCGGGTCCGTTCTTTGTTCTCTTCTCGGAATTTTCGTAACTTCCTTTCTAGTTTCCAAAGTCGGAACCGTTTTTTGGAAACGACTTCCCGCATTCGCAGCGGGAATTTTGATCGCCTCTTTTCCTTTCTTCCTAGGAATTCCGGCGCAATCCCACGATAGCACCGCCCCCTTGAAACTGGAGACACGCTTTCTCTATTCCAGCCTAGCGGTAAACGCGGCTTTTTGGTTCGGCTTATCCGCATTCTTCCTTTTTCGGAAAACGGACAAAGGAACTAGTTGGAGATTCGTCAAGTCGTGAACGGATCCCTGTCGAGTCGGATCGGCGTTCTGATCGTCGGTCACGGAAGCCGTGAACCCGGCTCGAACGAGGAATTCGAAAAATTCGTCTCGGATTATTCCGTGAGAAGACCGGACTTGGAAGTTCGCGGCGCGTATATAGAATTGGCCGCCCCGGATTTCAAATCCGCATTATACGAATTCGCCAAGTCCTGCTCCAGAATCGTAGTCGTTCCACTTTTTCTTTTTTCCGCAGGACACACCAAGAACGACATCCCGTTGGTTTTGGACGAAGCGAGCCGACAATTTCCGAATACGGAATTTCTTCCCGCCAGTGCTATCGGAGTCCACCCTAAAATGTTGGAACTGCTGCACCTGAGAACCGGGGACGCGTTGAAAAAATCGGAAAGTCGTCCCGAGAAAACCGCTGTCTTGGTGGTCGGGAGAGGATCTTCGGATGCGGATGCTAATTCAGATTTTTATAAGATAGTTCGCCTTTTCGAGGAATCCAACTATTATCATTTCGTTATGCCTACTTTCATCGGAATAACGAAACCTCAGCTCCAGGAAAGTCTTGAAATCGCCGCGAAACTACGTCCGGAAAGGATACTGGTTCTTCCCTATTTCCTCTTCGGAGGAAAACTGATCGCAGTAGCGTCCGAACGTTTGTCTTCCTTTTCCGCAAACTATCCCTGGATCCGCACGATGATTGCGGGACATTTCGGTTCCGATCGCATCGTCCACGAGATCCTAGACGAAAGAATTCGGGAAACGATTCTCGGAACCGGTCGCCTTCCTTGCGCCACCTGCGAGTATAGGGAAAAACTTCCGGGCCTTACCGATAAAGTCGGAGGACTTAAAGCGCTTTTATGGAGCGTGCGACACATGGAGACGCACTCCCAAGCCGCTCCTCACGCATATCCGCACCCGAACCTGAAAAAACACGTATTAGTCTGCGATAATATAGATTGTGCTCATAAGGGAAGCGGCAGTCTGATCGCAAGACTAAGGTCCGAAATCAAGAATTCGGGAAAGCAGAAGGATTTCAGGGTGACTAGAGTATCCTGCTTGGGTCGCTGCGGAGAAGGTCCTTCTCTCGTGGTCTACCCGGACGGAATCTGGTACCAAGGGGTGCAGGAACCCGACGCCCCGGAGATAGTACAGGATCATTTATTAAACGACAAAATCGTATCCAGACTAGTGGATTCGATCATGCAATAGGAGAGAAATCATGGCCTGCCACGAGATAGCCGCATTAAGATTGGGAATGATGAACATATTGGGTCTTAAGGACGAAGCGGTTCGCGTCCACGAGATCAACGAAATCGGACAAAACGTGATCGCGGCTCCCGGACCGATCCGGAGCTTATCCGAAGCCAAGGACTTCCAGTCGCTGATACGCTTTTACGAAGGGAGTCTGACCGAGCTGGAGGAAAAAATCGCGAGCTTAGGGCCGACGGATCCAAAACTTTCGTATTATAGATCCCTTCTTATCCTGACCAAGAAAGTGGAGTTGGAATTGAAAAGTACATTCCGAAATTTGAATGTATTATTTAACGACCTCGAAGAAATGCACGATTTGGTGCACGAAATCTATCCCGGGTAATCGTTCGTGGCGACTCCTCCCAAAAAAGCGACTCTGGAATCCAAAATTCCGATAGGCTCGGGATACGATCTGTATTCATTCTCCTTGCCGAAGGATAGCCCCTTGAATTTCTGCGGAGGGCAATATATCATTTTGAATTCCGGTCTAGACGCGGGCGAGGAGGGAAAAAAACTCAAACGGGCCTACACTATCTTTTCGAAAGATTCGGATCAAAATCGATTCGAGCTTCTGATTAGAAAAGTACATCAAGGTCGGGTATCGAATCATCTTTCGGAATGCCAGAACGGAACCGATTTCGAATTCTCGGGACCCTGGGGAAAATTCGCCGGTAACGAAACCTGGCCGAACTCCGGAAAAACCCTTCTTTTCGCGACCGATAACGGAATCTCTTCCGCGATCAGCCTAATCTCTTCCGGAAAATTCAAAGAACGAGTCGATTTTACCAAATTAGTATGGCTGTTAAGCGAACATGAAGATCCGTCCTTAGTGGATTGGATCCGAGAAGAAAGGATCGGAAACGCGACGGGGGTCGAATTCGTTCCTGTCCGATCCACGGGCGACTCTTGGTCCGTAGATTCGGCCCTCTCCTTTGCGCGTTGGCTATTGAATTCCGGAGATTCCTATTCGAATTTCTTTTTAAGCGGAAACGGACGGATTTTGGACGAGATCGCCTCTTTTTTGGAAACGAAAGGAATCGGGCGGGATACGATAGGATCGGAATCCTATTTTCGACAGGACGTACCGAAAGAGGATAGGACACGGACGGAAGTTTAAAGGTACTCGAATTCGATGGCGGGAAAGGAATTAAGGGAAGGGTTCACGACGGGTGCTTGCTCGGCGGCTGCGGCTAAAGCCGCCGTAAGAGTATTGGTCACGAACCAATTGCTTTCCGAAATAGAAACGACGCTACCCAACAAGCGCAAGGTGATCTTTCAATTGCATCGGTGCGAATCGAACGGGGAAGCGGCGGTTTGCAGCATAATCAAGGACGCGGGCGACGATCCGGATTGTACTCACGGTGCCGAGCTGGTCGCCGAAGTCCGTCTCAACGACGGAAACGAAATCGTATTGATCGGCGGAGAAGGTGTCGCCACCGTAACGAAACCAGGACTCGGACTGACGATCGGAGGTCCCGCCATAAATCCCGTTCCTCGAAAGAACATCACGGAAATGGTATTAGAAGAACTGAATGGATCCAAATATACCGGCGCGGAAGTAAGGATCAGCGTCCCTGGCGGACTCGAAATGGCCAAAAAGACGATGAACGAACGTCTCGGTCTAGTCGGAGGAATCTCCATTTTAGGCACTACGGGAATCGTAAAACCCTACTCTACGGCGGCGTACAAAGCGAGCGTCATCCAGGCGGTATCCGTCGCAAAGGAATTGGGAGCGGACACTGTCGTGCTCACTACCGGCGGAAAATCGGAGAAGTTCGCAATGGATCTGTTTCCGGATTTGGAACCGGCCTCCTTTATACAAGTAGGGGATTTCATCGGAACGGGATTAAAAAGCGCCGCCAAAGAAGGCATGAGATTCGTAGTCGTAGTCGGCATGATCGGAAAACTCTCCAAGATGGCGGACGGCGTCATGATGACTCACCGAGCCGGCTCTTCGGTTAATACCGAACTCTTAGCGGAAATCGCGAGAACGGAAGGAGTTCCGGAAGCGGTTTGCACGGAAACCAAGACTGCGAACACGGCGAGACACGTTCTGGAACTCTGGAAAGAGACGGGCCATATGAATGTGCTTTCCGTCCTCTGCAAAAGAGTATCGGAAAACTGCACCAAACACGCCGGCGCGGATCTGAAAGTGTCTTGCCATCTCGTCGACTTTGACGGAATTCCACTAGGACAGTACGTCGCGTAATTATATTCGATAAGCGAGGAAACCCGAATGAACGTAAATGATATGAGACAAATGACATCGCTGGGTAGAAGCATTGAAAACAGTTCCTTCGAAATCATCGATCGGGAAGCCGGACCCCATGACCGTTCGCCGGACGATTGGGAAGTTGTGCGGAGAGTGATTCACGCGACCGCGGACTTCGAATTCAAGGAGCTCGTAAAAATCCATCCGACAGGAGTAATGTCCGGAATATCCGCCCTAAAAAACGGATGCAATATCGTGTGCGACGTTCAGATGATTCAGATAGGTCTGAATAAGGATCGTTTGGATTCTTACGGATGCACGACTCACTGCTTTATCTCCGATCCGGACGTTATTTCAAAAGCCAAAGAGCTCGATTCCACACGAGCCGTGGAATCCATGCGTAAGGCCGCTAGCTTGGGCCTTTTAAACGGAGGCATCATTGCGATAGGCAACGCCCCAACGGCGCTCTTGGAATTGGTAAGGTTGATCAAAGAAGAAAAAATCAGACCTTCTCTCGTCTTGGGAGTTCCCGTGGGTTTCGTTTCCGCCGCGGAATCCAAAGAAGCCCTATTGGAAATGTCCGAACCCGTACCTTATATACTGACCAGGGGTAGAAAAGGAGGGAGCACTATCGCAGTCGCGATCATTCATGCCCTCCTTCTTTTATCGTCCAAAGGGGACTCGAATTGAAAGCGGTAGTGGTCGTCGGAATAGGAGACGACGGTTGCGTCGGCCTGTCGAGTCTCGCGATGGGAGCGATCGCAAAGTCCACCGTATTAGCGGGAGGTTCGAGACATCTGGATTTTTTTCCCCAATTCGAAGGGGAACGGATCGTGCTCAAGGAAAATATCTCTTCTGCGATAGACAGAATCGCGGAGCTCTGCCAGGAAAACACGGTCTGCGTTTTGGCTTCCGGAGATCCGCTTTTTTACGGGATCGGAAAAATGATCCGTAAAAAGATCGGAGCCGAACATATCGAATTCCTACCGGCTCCCAGCTCCATGCAAAGAGCTTTTTCCAAAATAGGAATCAATTGGGAAGACGCCAAAATCATCTCCTTGCACGGCAGAAAAATGAGGGGTTTCGTCAATAAATTAAAATTTCATAATAAAATAGGTTTCTTTACGGACGCTTCCAATAGTCCTTCCGCGATAGCGAAGTATATGAAAAAGTACGGAGAGGAAAAATGGACCGCATACGTCTGCGAGAATTTGGGAAGCGCGGGCGAAACCGCCAGAAAATTCACGATTTCAGAATTAAGCGAGGCTTCGGACATTTCCGATCTGAACGTATTGATTCTGATCCGCGACGAATCCGATAAACGGCTGCCGGCGACCGTGCCGTATTTGGATGAAATGCAATATGCGAAGCGGATTCCGAAAAAGGGATTGATCACGAAAAAAGAAGTTCGAGTTCTTTCCCTCGCAGCTCTCGAGATCAGACCGAATTCGATCGTCTGGGATATAGGGGCCGGTTCCGGCTCGGTCTCCGTCGAAGCGGCGCATCTCGCGTATGACGGAGAAGTCTATGCAGTTGAAATCGATCCCGAGGGAATCGAGATTATAGAGGAAAACGTTCTCTCCCACAAAACGGATAACGTTATCATAATACACGGTCGTGCACCGGAAGCGATCGCGGATCTTCCCGCCCCCGATTGCGTCTTTGTGGGCGGATCGAAAGGAAGTCTAGCCGAAATCATCGAAACTTCATACCGGAAACTGAATCCGGGGGGAAGGATCGTCGTCAACGCGATCACGCTGGACAACGTTTCCGAGGCCTATTCCACTTTCAAATCCTTAGGAATAGACCAGGAAGTTATTCTTATGAACATTTCGAGGGGCCAAAAACTCGCCGACTATCTGCGGTACGAGGCATTGAATCCCATTCACATTTTTAGCGCAACGAAACCATTACAGGAAACTATATGAATTCCATTCAAACCTTAGGCAAATTATTCGGAGTCGGCGTAGGCCCCGGCGCGACGGACCTACTTACTCTGCGCGCGGTTTCGATATTAAACGAAGTAGAAGTGTTGGCCATCCCCAAGAGCAGTGAACATCTCCCTTCGTTCGCGTGGAGGGTTTGTTCTCCCCTTGTCCGCGAAAACCCGGAGCAGGAAAAACTATTTCTGCACTTTCCCATGTCCAAAGACCCCGAAATCCTGATTCCCGCCTGGGATAAGGCCTTTAAGGAAATCGGAATGCGTTTAACACAGGGAAAAAACGTGGCTTTTATCACTCAAGGAGATCCTTCCGTTTACAGTTCGTGGAATTATCTCAGGGAAGAGGCTCCTGAAAGGTGGCCGGGAATCGAAATAGAAATCGTCCCCGGTGTGAGCTCTATTACTGCGATCCCGGCCGAACTAGGAATTCCGTTAGCCGACGGAAAGGAAAGGTTTTGCGTCCTACCGGCGACATACGGACTCGAGGATCTTCCTCGTCTCGTGGAGGACTTCGATACGATCGTACTCACCAAGGTCGGCCAAAAAATCCCGGAATTGGTCGGTATATTAAAAGAATTGAATTTAATGGAAAACGCCTCCTACGTATCCTATGCGACCACGGACAAGCAGAACATAGTGGCGGATTTGGATACGATCAAAAACCAGAATTGCGATTATTTCTCCACGGTCGTCCTTTCCATACGCAAACGGAAAGGGGTTCTGCGAGGAGAGGCCCATGAATGAACCCAGAAAACCTTACGCTATTTACTGTATCACCAAACACGGATTAGCGGTCGGGGCCAAGCTTAAACAATCCCTATCGGGTGCGGATATCTACGTCTCCCCTAAGTTCATCGACCAAGGGCCGAGGGATTCCCTGCCGCTTTCCCTTCCCATGGATTCCACTCTTAGGGAGACCTTCAACGCTTACGATTGCCATATTTTCGTAATAAGCGTAGGCGCTGTGGTCCGCATGATCGCACCATTACTTAAGAACAAAAAGGTCGATCCCGCCGTAGTCTGCGTGGATGACAAAGCCCTTTTTTCCATCTGCGTTCTATCCGGTCATGTGGGAAGAGGAAACGCCTTCACCAATATCGTCGCGGATGCGCTGGGAAGCATGCCCGTAGTTACGACAGCTTCGGACGTTTCCGGAACCTTAACGGTGGATATTCTTGGAAGAGAATTGGGCTGGAATCTGGAGGACGCGGACAGGAACGTTACTCGCGCCTGTGCGGCGGTGGTAAACGAGGCTCCCGTCCTATTCGTGCAGGAAGCCGGAGAGGCGGATTGGTGGCCTATAGACAAGCCTCTTCCCAAAGGAGTGGAATACAGCACTAGTCTCGAAAACGCGGACCCAACCCGTTACGAAATCGTTCTACTGGCTACGGATCGGATCCGGATCAAAGACAAAAATCCGGAGTTATATAATAATTCGGTAATTTACTATCCTAAGAGTCTGATTTTAGGTTTAGGTTGCGATCGTGATATTACTTTCGAAGATGCGGATTCCGGAATCAGAAAAACGTTAGACGAACAGGGATTAAGTTTCAAAAGCGTGAAAGCGATCGCCAGCATAGATAAAAAAAAGGATGAAACCGCTTTCCTAGAATTAGCTCGGAAATACGGATGGGAATTTTTAACCTACTCCGCGGATCGATTGGACAGTGTCGAAGGCATTCTTAATCCTTCCGAAACCGCCCTGAAATACGTAGAAACCAGATCGGTCTGCGAAGCCGCGGCCCTATTAGCTTCGGGCGCTTCCTCCCTTCTCGTTCCGAAACAAAAGTACAAAGGATCGCCGGAAGGGAAAAATCTCACCGTGGCGGTCGCAAGAATTCCGTTCGTCCCACGATCCCCGATCCCTGCGCTTAAAGAGGAGGCCCGCAAATGAATGAAGGAATTTTGAATCTAGTCGGCATAGGCCCTGGAGACGATCTTCACATCACTCCCGCAGCCTTAAATGCGATCCGAGAATCCGAATACGTCATCGGCTATTCGACTTATATAGGTTTGGTGCGCCACCTTCTCACCGGCAAACAGGTTACGAGAACGGGAATGACGGAAGAGATCGGAAGAGCACAGGCAGCCGTAGAGGCAGCCGCGTCCGGAAAAAAAGTCACGCTCATCTCTTCCGGAGATGTGGGCGTTTACGGAATGGCCGGTCTGGTATTCGAAGTGTTAAGAAAAATAGGATGGAAGCGGGGAGATTCTCCCGAGATACGGATTCTACCCGGAATCAGTGCGGATAATTCCTGTGCATCTCTCGTCGGGGCTCCTCTAGTTCACGACTCCTGTAGAATCTCCTTATCGGATCTTCTCACTCCTTGGCCGGTGATCGCAAAACGAATCGAAGCGGCCGCCAGCGGAGACTTCGTCATTTCATTGTACAACCCTGCCTCAGGCAGAAGACAAAGGCAGATTCTCGAAGCGGCCGAGATCATAGGCAGATATAGGCCGGCGGAAACCCCGGTCGCGTTGGTAAAGAGCGCCTATAGAAGACGCCAAAGCGTGGTCCTCTCCGATTTGGAGCATTTCTTGGAATTCGAAATCGGAATGAACACCACCGTTATCGTCGGATCCACGAACAGTTTCGTATATGAAGGGTATTTTGTGACTCCTAGGGGATATACGAATAAGTATTCCTTGGAAAACGGGGAGATCCATACGGGACAGAGAAAAGGTTTCTCTCTCCGTACGGAAGGTTCTCTTCATTCTCAGCCGGAAAGAAGCGAGGAAAGAACTTTAAATATTACTAAAATTACCGGCGCCTTCGTAAGAACAGCCACCTCCGTATTCGACGGAGAGGAAGAGCGGGAGCAGGAACCGGAGGAGCTCCCTCAGGACAAATCCGTCCAAACCGCGCTAAAAGCGATCCAGCTTCTCCAAGGAGCGGTAAAGTCCGTTGAAAAACCGAAAGAATTGGGAATCGAAACGAAGAGCACCGGAAGATTAGGAAGGTTGGGCGGCGCCGTTCTTTACGAAACCGACGGGGAATATTATCTGATCGGTAACCTGAAGCAACCTTGCAATTTCGAAGATGTCGGATTTTTTACCCCGGAAGAGACGATCGGTCGTTGCGTCAAGTTGCGGATCGGAAATAGGGAACTTGCGGAGAGCTTTGTCTTCCCTTATCTGATACAAGGCGGAACGAGTCCGGAAGACATATACGAAAAATTTTCCGTCTACAGGAACTCCTCCATCAGCGAAAGGCTTTTTACATTGGTTCAGGACAATAGCGATAAAGTGATCTGGAAAGGTACCGAATATTCCGACCTAAGATGGATAGGAAGCATGCCTTTGCCTGTCTGGAATATCGTCCGTGAAAGCATTCTGAAATGTTCATAAGAGAATTATAATGAAAGTTTATATTATCGGCGCTGGTCCCGGAGATCCGGAGCTCATTACGCTAAAAGGTGCAAGATTGATCGAAACCTGCCCTATCGTCCTCTATACCGGATCCCTGGTCCCGGAACGAGTGATCGCAAGGGCGAATCCTGAGGCGAAAGTCCTGGATTCCGCTAAGATGACTTTAGACGAAATCATGGAAGTTCTGAAAAGCGCCCAGGAGAAGGGACAGGACGTCGCAAGAGTGCATACGGGTGACCCGTCCATCTTCGGTTCCACTGCGGAACAGATGAGAAGAATGGATGCTCTCGGCATCCCCTATGAAATCGTTCCGGGAGTCTCCTCTTTTACCGCCGCGGCGGCCGCCTTGAAAAAGGAACTTACCTTGCCCGAAGTTTCCCAAACCGTTATCATCACTCGCGCAGAAGGAAGAACCCCGATGCCGGAAAAGGAGAAGCTCGAAACGTTGGCCCGCTCCGGAGCTACTCTCGTGTTCTTTCTAAGCGCGACGCTTTTAAAAAAAGTCACCGAAGAATTGATCCCGTTTTATGGAGAAGATTGTCCGACGGCGATCGTTCAAAAAGCGTCTTGGCCGGAGCAAAAGATCATTACAGGAACATTATCCGACATAGCGCAAAAGGCAAAAGAGGAAAAGATAAACGCGACCGCGATCGTATTCGTTGGGAAGGTTTTGGATTGCGAGGACTTCGCCGATTCCCGCCTTTATTCTCCGGATTTTTCCCACAAGTATCGAAAACGAAAAAAGAATTCGGAATCCTTACCTTTCGCGGAAACGAACGGAGCGAAGGAATAACTTGGAAGAATCGAACCAGAATCGGCGCGGCCTTCTCATCGTAAATACCGGAGAAGGAAAGGGAAAGACTACGGCCGCATTGGGAGTCGTATTTCGCGCGTTAGGGCGAGGAAAAAAATGCGGAGTCGTGCAATTCATCAAGGGAAAATGGGAAACCGGGGAAAGGAAATTCGCCAAAACGATCCCTGAGCTCGATTTCCATGTCATGGGCTTAGGGTTTACTTGGGAAAGCGACGACCTAGATCGGGACAAGACTGCCGCTAAACAGGCTTGGGAACTTTCCAAAAAAATGATCCTGAGCGGGGAGTATGATATCGTCGTTTTAGACGAGATCACCTACGCGTTCCATTACGGTTGGCTGGAAGTAGACGAAACGGTTCGCATTCTTCGAGAACGTCCGTCCCAAGTCCATGTGATCATAACGGGAAGAAACTGCCCGGAACCGATTTTGCAACAAGCGGATCTGATAAGCGAAATCCGCTCGGTCAAACATCCTTTCCAGTCCGGAATCAAAGCTCAGATCGGAATCGACTTTTAAGGAAATAAAATGGAAGGCAAGACCGGAATTCCTAGAATCCTGATCGCCGGAGCGAGCAGCGGGGTCGGAAAGACTACGACGGTGCTCGCATTGTGCAAAGCGCTCCAAAAAAGAGGGCTTAAAGTGTCGGTCTTCAAATGCGGCCCCGATTATCTCGATCCCACTTATCATAGCTTCGCCTCGGGATCGCCGTGTCAGAATCTAGACGGATGGTTGATGGGTAGGGAAGCCGTCTTGGATACCTTCCATCACGCAAGTAGAGGGAGCGATATCGCCGTTCTGGAAGGGGTCATGGGATTGTTCGACGGGATCTCTCCCACGGGGGAAGCGGGATCCAGCGCGGAAATCGCGAAATGGCTGCAAGCCCCTACGTTAGTCGTATTGAATGCGGGGGGGATGTCCAGAACCATCGCAGCCTTGGCTTACGGATTAAAACAATACGACCCGAACTTGGACGTAAAGGGAGTTGTAGCGAATTTTTTAGGGAGCCAAAACCATCGCTCCATTTTAAGCGACGCTCTGTCTCCGGACTTACCCTTATTAGGCGGTTTTCCGAAATCTCCAGAGCAATCCTTTCCGGAAAGACATCTCGGATTGCATAGTGCGGAAGAGACGGAATCTTTGCCCGAAAAATTGGAGTATTGGGGAAACACCTGCGAGGAATGGTTCGACCTGGATCGAATCTGGAAAATCGCATCCGAAAAAAATTATTCGGAATCGCTCCGCCCCGACTTAAATTTGGAACCTCCGAAATCGAAATGCAGGATCGGTATCGCTAGAGATGCCGCTTTCCATTTTTATTATGAAGATAATTTGAGAAGATTACGAAACGCCGGAGCAGAATTGGTGCCGTTTTCTCCTATTGCCGATCGGAAACTTCCGGAAGTGGACGGTCTTTACATAGGAGGAGGATATCCGGAATTGTACGCTCGCGAATTGTCCGAAAACGAATCCATCCGGACGGGAATCCGCGAATCGGGAAAAAGCGGTCTACCGATATACGCGGAATGCGGCGGGTTGATGTATTTGTCGCAAGAGATTCGCACCAAGGATGCGAACAGTTTTCCCATGGTGGGGTTGTTCCCGGCAACCGTGCAGATGCACGATAAGCTCCAGGCTCTCGGATATGTGGAAGCCACCGTCCAAGAGGCGTGTATTATAGGACAGGCCGGAGTCCGGTTTAGAGGGCATCAATTCCGTTATTCCAGCTTTAATTTATTAAACGAAGACGGCATTCGCCCCCTCTACAGAGTTCGTAAAAGAAAAGGAGACCAGACTTTTTCGGAAGGTTATTCCAAAAACAACGTCATCGGATCCTACGTTCACGCCCATTGGGCCTCCAATCCGAACGTCCCAGAGAATTTCGTAAACGTCTGTATCCGGAGAAAATCTTGAACCCCGTTTTACCCTTCGCCCCTCCGGTCCTCAGTGGGGAAACCTGGCTCGAAGTGGATTTTCTCCATCCGCATTTCTCGTTAGGCTGGACCGTACTCGGCGACGGCTGGGCGCGAACGAACAAAGCGATCTGGCACAAAGTCTCCGACAGAGACCTTTCGCCGATGGAAGATCCGAAGGAATATTTTCGGGAAAGATTGATCGATACGGGAAGGTCCGATTCGGATTCGATCGGATTTCTGACGAGCGCCTCTCTTCTCGATTATTCCGAGTCGGTATCGGCTCTCTCCGATCTTTGGGTCAGAGTCGTAGGCACCATAGGATTAGGAAACGCGGTGCATGTGGCGGAATCCTCAAAATTTTTAGAATATTATGGAACCATAAACTTACTAGTTCAGATCTCCGTTCCGTTGAGCCTATCCGCCTCCATAGAGGCCGTTTCCGTAGCTACCGAAGCCAGAACTGCGGCGGTTTTGGACGCACGGATTCCTGTGGAAGGCGAACGAATCGCGACCGGGACGGGAACCGATTGTATCGGAATCGTTTCCCCCGATCGGGATCGTGCTGAAATTTATGTGGGAAAGCATACGGAGATCGGTCGTCTGATCGGTAAATCCGTTTACGATGTCGTTACGACCGGAATCCGCAAATGGAAAGAAAACGTGGAAAATCGGAAGAGGAAATGAAATCGACCTTGTACTTGATCCGTCACCCGCAAACGGAAAATCGGCGAAAAGGAGTTTTTTCGGACGGAGGAAATTTCGGACTTTCTCAGGCGGGGACAAAAGAAGCGGAGGAGATCGACCGAAATTTATCGGAAAAAGTGGACCCCGAAAACGTCTCCCTGTTTGCGAGTTCCTCGCTGATATGTACGGAGTCGCTGAAACGTATGAAATTTCTTTCCTCTCTCGAATATCGGACTTTGGATTCTTTGGAAGAACTCCGTTTCGGAATCTGGCAAAACAGGTCTTTTACGGAATTCTATAAATCCAACCCTTCCGATGCGGAACGATTTTCCGTTTTGGATCCGAGTTTGGAATTCGAAGGTGGAGAAAGGATATCCTCTTTTCTGGATCGCGCGGAACGTTTAAAGGAATTCGCAAAAACGGAGTTGGAAAATAAGAAGAACGTAATACTCCTTTCTCACGGAGGTCTTCTCGCGATTCTAATCTGCCTTTTTTTAGACCTTCCTCCGAAAGAATACATCCGATTTAGGCTCTTTTCCGGATCGGTTTCCGTTCTAGAAATGGATAAGAGCGGTCGCGCTTGCTTGGTCGGATTGAATTTCTACGGAACAGTATCGGAGGGGAGATGGCCGGCATAATTCTCGTAACCGGAGGAAACAGAAGCGGAAAAAGCGGATTCGCTTTGGATACCGCTTTGTCCTTGCCCGGAAGAAGAATTTTTATCGCGACCTGCCCGAAAATCGACGAAGAAATGGACCGCAGGATTCTCAAACACAAAGAGGAAAGAAAAGGCCAAGGCTGGGATACCGTAGAAGAACCGTCGGATTTGAACGGAGTCTTTCAAAAATTCTCCTCTCAGGAAGAGACGGTGGCGATCGTGGATTGCCTAAGCCTATGGATCAACAATCTTATGTACGAGGCGCAGCAAAAGGGACAAACCTTGGAAGAAAACGCCATCGTCTCCGCGACTTCGGACATGCTTCGTTCCGCGAGGTCGGGCTTTCCGGGAAAAGTGATCTTCGTAAGCGGAGAAGTAGGCCTCGGATTGGTTCCGGATTCGGCGCTTTCCCGATCCTATCGGGATCTCTTGGGGATCTGTAACCGGACGGTAGCCTCAGAGTCGGACGAAGCCTTTTTTTTAGTAAGCGGGATCCCGTTGAGACTCAAACCGAATTCCGGATCGCACCAAGGAGAATACGATTCCAGTGGAAATTTCTGAACACGGCGGAAACGTGGACGCCATCGCGGCCGAACTGAACTGCGTCCTCGAAGAAATTACGGATTTTTCCGCGAACATCAATCCTAGAGGTCTTCCGGATTGGGTCCGGCCTTTGATCGGATCCCAAATCAGCAGGTTGATCCATTATCCGGACCCGCATTACGGATCCGTAAAACGCTCCATGGAAAAGAATTGGGGGATCCGGGCCGAAAACATCGTTTTAGGAAACGGGGCCTCCGAACTCCTATATTTCCTTCCCCGTATATTAAATTCTACGAATGCGATCCTGCCCGTTCCCTCCTATACCGATTACGAATCCGTATTGGAAAAAAAAGGGATCCCGATCGAAAAGCTGGTCCTTTCCGAGGAAAACGGATTCGAACCGGACTATGAGGCCCTCGATTCCCTACTGATCCGCCGGAAAACGGAAAGAAATCTCGTTTTCTTAGGGCACCCCAATAACCCTACGGGAAAAATCCTGGATGAGAAAAAAATCGAAGAGCTGATTCGTCGGCACCAAGAAACGATCTGGATTTTGGACGAGTCCTTTTTGGATTTTTGTCCGACGGGAAAGACCTTTTTAAAAAACGATTCTCCGAACGTTATCGTACTGAAATCGCTCACGAAGATCCTTGCCCTTCCCGGATTAAGGATCGGGTTTTGCGTCGCATCCCCCGCTATCTGCAGGCGCCTGGAACAGGAATTGCCTCTCTGGTCTTTCAACAGACTTTCCGCGGCAATTTTGGAAAAAGCAACGGAAGACCAGGAATTCTTCCGACTCTCCCGGGAGAACGTGCAGGATTGGAAAAATTCCCTTTTCAAACGGCTGGAATCGATCCGTCAAATTCGGATTTTTCCGGGAGACGCGAATTTTCTCCTGTTAAAACTATCGCCGCAAAAACTTTCCGTCTCCGAAGTATGCGATCGATTATTAAAAGAATATAAAATATCCGTCAGAAGATTCGACGGTACAAAAGGAATAGGATCCGATTTTATCCGTGTCGCAGTAAGGACCCCCAAGGAAAACGAGATTCTAACGGATTCCTTAAGAAATATCCTAAACGAAACCGGATCCGACGGGCCGCTTCCGATAACCAAAAGAAAGACCCCGGCGCTGATGATACAAGGCACCGCCTCGAACGTGGGAAAAAGCCTGATGGCGGCGGCTTTCTGTAGAATTCTCCGCCAAGACGGAATCGACGTAGCGCCGTTCAAATCCCAGAATATGGCGTTGAATTCTTTCGTAACTCCCGGAGGAGGCGAAATCGGAAGGGCACAGGCATTACAGGCTCAGGCCGCGGGAGTAACTCCGGACGTACGAATGAATCCCGTCCTTCTCAAACCTTCCAGCGAAAAAGATTCACAGGTCATACTCAATGGGAAACCGGTCGGAGGGATGGATTTCCGAGACTATACCGAATTTAAACCGAAAGCCTTCGAAGAGGTAAAACGTTCCTACGATTCTCTGGCGGAAGAATTCGAAGCCATCGTGATCGAAGGCGCAGGAAGCGTATCGGAAGTAAATTTAAAAAATAATGATATCGTAAATATGAATATGGCCAGATATGCCGAAGCTAAAGTGATTATAGTGGGAAATATCGATCACGGAGGCGTCTTCGGAGCTTTGGTCGGATCCTTGGATACCATGGCCGAGTGGGAAAGAAACCTGGTTTCGGGATTCATCATCAATCGTCTAAGAGGCATCCCTGAACTGTTGCTTCCCGGCGTGCGATACTTGGAAACTTACACCGGAAAACGGGTCTTAGGAGTGGTCCCGCATTTCGACGACCTCAGCCTGCCTGAAGAGGATTCTCTTGAATTCAAATCAGGAAACTTGAGCGACAAATCCGTTCTCGGGGATCGGATCGATGTCGTGTTGGTCGACACACCTAGAATCTCGAATCATACCGACGTGGACGCGCTCCGTTGGGAAGAGGACGTTCGCGTCAGAATCGCACGTTCTCCCAAAGATGTGGGATCTCCGGACGTATTGATCTTAGGAGGCAGCAAAAACGTCGCCTCGGACATAAAATTCCTTAACGATTCCGGTTTTGCGAAGATCATCTTTTCCCTCGTTCAAAACGGAGCTACCGAGATCGTAGGAATCTGCGGAGGTTATCAGATTCTAGGAAATCGGATCAACGATCCGTATTCGATCGAATCGAATCGCGGAACATCAGAGGGCCTGGGACTTCTTCCGCTGGAAACCACCCTTCAAAAGGAAAAGGCGCTGAAGCAGGTTTCCGGAATCCATTCTCCGTCAGGCAAGACGGTTTACGGTTACGAGATCCATCATGGAATCACGGAACTGAAGGAGCAAATACCGGTCGCATTCGTGTCCAACGAAGGAGATCCGTTGGGCCATTCCGAAAAGAACGGAAGGATTTGGGGAACGTATTTGCACGGAGTCTTTGACGGGGACGAGTTCCGAAGACATTTTATCGATAAGATCCGGGTAAAAAAAGGGATGCAACCGGTAGGAAGGGTAACTTGCAACTACGATGTGGAATCCAAGATCGATCTCCTGGCCGAAGGTGTTCGGAAATCCGTGGATATGTCGGCTATTTACGGCCTTCTGGGTTTTAAATGAACCCTCAGTTCGCGGTTTTTTCGGCACTGATTTTGGATTTAGCGTTAGGCGACCCGAGCTGGCTGCCCCACCCGGTGCGATGGATCGGAAAAGCCGCGCGCTTTTTGGAAAGGAAGACCAGAAGGATCTTTCTTTCACCCTTCCTTGCAGGATCCGCGACATCCATGTGCATTTATCTACTTTCTTTCTTCCTGCCTTGGGCGATAATCGCCGCAGCACGACATGTTTCCTATCTTTTGGAATTTATATTTTCTATTTTTATAATCTATACCGCAGTAGCGCTCAGGGATCTCCTGGATCATAGCCGGGCGGTGCGTCTGGCCTTAGAGGAAAAAAACCTGGAAAAAGCCCGTGAAAGAGTGGGAAGGATCGTCGGGCGGGACACACAAAATCTCTCCGAAAGCGAAATCGTCCGAGCCTGCGTGGAAAGCGTCGCGGAAAGTTTGGTCGACGGAATCACCGCGCCGCTGTTTTACGCGATTTTCGGCGGGCCCGCTTGGGCCATGCTCTATCGGTCCGTAAATACTCTAGACTCCCTTTTCGGGTATCGGAACGAGAAATACGCGAGGTTCGGAACTCTTCCCGCCAGAACGGATGATCTCGCGAATTTTCTTCCGGCGAGGCTGACGGCTCCCTTGGTTTCCGTTTCAGCGACGCTTCTCCGCCTCCACCCGGTCCTTTCTCTGCAAGCCCTGTATCGCGACGGAAAAAAACATCCGAGTCCGAATTCCGGTCTTTGCGAAGCGGCAATGGCGGGAGCACTGGGAATCCGTCTAGGCGGCACGAACTACTACCAAGGAATCGCCAGCGAGAAACCGTTCTTAGGATATGATACGGAGGCCCTATCTCCGATCCATATCCTTTCTGCAAATAGAATCGTCCTTCTCACTTCAGCAATCTCCTTGGCTCTTTTCATCTCTATTAGAATAGCATTATATTCATTTCTTTAAAGGATAAAGGAATCGGAATTTTGAAAGAGGAATGGCCATCGGAACCGACGAAGATATTGTCCGTTTTTCGCCATGGAGAAACGGATTGGAATACCCTCTCCAAGCTGCAGGGACAATTGGACGTCCCCCTCTCCGTCCGCGGAAAGCAACAGGTAGGAATTTTGCCTGAAGCGCTTTTGGCGGACGGAATCGAATTCATATATTCCAGCGACTTAACCAGGGCAAAAGAAACCGTTCTCCCTCTCGCCGAGAGATTCGGAATTCCCGTCCGATTCGATGCTAGATTAAGAGAAGTACACTTGGGAGAAGCGCAGGGAATGCATATCGCGGACATAGACTCGCATTTCGGCATTCATTCATGGTCCAAATGGAAAAGTTTCGATCCGCGTTGGGACGTTTTTAGCTTTCCGAAAGGAGAAACCAAACGACAACTCGACGAGCGAATTCTTTCCTTTCTAAAAAGCATTCTGCAGACTCCGGTTCCGGTCCGAGTCGGAATCTGCACTCACGGGTATTGGATTTCCAGAATGCTTTTCCTACTGAACCTGCAGCCGAAAGAAGACCTGCGGAATTGCGAAGTATTCCGAATCCGGCTGGATGCCGAAAGTTTTTTTGCGGAGATGGCTCCCTAATTTCCCTACTCGCTCATTTTCTTGAGTTCTTCGATTCCGGGTAGGTTGGATAAATCCGGAACGATTACGATCTCGATCCTACGATTCGCGGCTTTGTTTTCCGGCGTAGTGTTCGGAACTGCGGGCCGAGAAGATCCCATAGAAGCTGCGCTGATTCTGTCTTCCGGCATTCCCGCCTTCGTCATCGTATGCAATACGTTCAAAGCTCTAGCGGAGGCCAATTCCCAGTTCGAATAGCCTTTCACTCCGGTCGGGACGTCGTCCGTATGACCCTCTACTTGGAATCTTCTGCCTTGCAAAGAGGCGAGAATTCCTGTCACTTCCTTGATCGCATCCGCACCCTTCGCGGAAAGACTGGCCGAACCCGGAGGAAAAAGAATATCGGAAGAAAGAACGACAACCATCCTGCCGTCCACGATCCGTATCTTCAGTTTTCCCGCATCGATCATGCTTTTGAAACTGGAAAGAAGGTTTCTGTATTCCAAAACCCTGTGCTGGGTCTCTTCCTGCAATTTTTTCAGGTCGTCCACGGACCGAAGTAGTCCCTGTCTTTCTTTTTCGGAGGTTTCGAAATCCCTGGCTTTACGGTTATACGCATCTTGCAACGAGTCGTACTTGGATTGAGTAACGCAGTACGAAGTCGAAAAGAGAAGAAACACCAGAATATATATGGATTTTTTTTTCAGTTTCATGCCATTTCCTGTCCCTGATTTTTGTGTTCGAGCGGACGCACAGTAAAACTATCGATCGATCGCCCGAAATCCTAAGCTATTCTAACCGGAAATTCGGTGCGAAGTGAGAAAAAATCTGGAAAGAAAGGAGCATCGAGGTTAGTCTGATTGGAACGTATGCGCTTTTTCCGATTCGATCCGGGCAGAGTCGGATTCTTTCCGTTTCTGCTCCTAATATTTCTCATTTTACATTCCGAGAGCGACGCACAAACCACTCCGGCGGGAACCCCTGTGCACACTAAGGAATCCTTGACCGGTGGACTTCCCACTTTGAGGAGCCTTGTGGATGGAGTACGATCCACGCTGAAAGAAAGGGGCTACGTTATAGATCGCAAATCCCAATTTACCGGATCCGTGTTCAAGGGAAACTCGGTGATTTTCAAGCTGCAATTTCCTGACGGCAAAGACAGAAAAGTGATCCGAAAACTAGGAATCGGCTTAGCTCATGAAATCCCCGACCAATCCGTAATGGTCCAGATCTTCATCTCGGACAGCCAGGACAGAAAGCTCTCTCCACTATATACGGGATTGGCCGAAACCGCATTCGTGTACGAATGGGAAGCGAGATACGGGGAAAATCATTTTCTAGTGGAGATCCGTCTCGAAGAATCGGAGTCTAACGTGGCCAACTTCGAGCTCCTGTTCGGGAGCCAGTTATATACTCCTTCCACGGCCTTCGGCAGGGACCCGACCGATCCCGCCAACCAACCGCAGTCCCCGGGAACTAGCCAGCCGGGAACGGAAGGGAGATTGCAAGGAACGAGTGAAATTAAAAACTATTTCGAAGTATTCAAAAAGGAATTCTAAGGCTCTCGATTTCCTGACTTTTCGGATTTTTATTCGGAAGTTCCCTTTACCGCCCTCGATCCTTTGTTATTGAATTGCGGAAATCCGGTATTTGTTGTAGCGTAGAAGAATACATGTTTCGAAAACATGGTGGGCGGAAAGAAAGGCCTCCGAAAAATGAAAAACGGGACGCTACTATTGGTGTCCCCGAAAAAGAGGTTCATCGGTGAAGAAAAAGGACGGTAGCCCGGTCTACCCTATCAACGGAAAATACAGAAACTCCCGGGAAAGGATCCTGGAAGGGGCAGCGATCGCGTTCGCTCGAAAAGGATTCCATGGAACCTCTCTCCGAGAAATCAGCCGGGAATGCGGCTTGGAACAACCCAGTATTTACCACCATTTTCATTCCAAAGAAAACCTGTTTCGCAAAGCCCTGGTCGCCACCCATCTGATGATACTGAACGGAATTCGGAGCCGAATCATCAAAGACAAAGGACTCCGGGAAGAAGTCATTTCCGTTTTTCAGTCGATTATCGATATCGTCCGGGAATTTCCGGAACGGGCCAGACTTCCCTTCAGCCTCGTATATTCCGCTCCGGAAAATCTAGTATTGGAATATACGAATCATTACGGAGCCCAATATAGAAAATTATTGGAAGCAGCCGTTTCCAGGAATCCGCCTAGCAAACGACCGGACCTGAAACTTTCCCTCCTTGTGGATACCATGCACAGCTTGATCCTGTCCATAGCTTCGGAGCGTTTTTTCGAGGATCGGGTCAAAGGAATCGAAGAAAGGATCGATTTCATTCTGAATTCTCCCTAAGTCCAAAACACAAATTCCGTAAAATTCACCGTACCGGCAGAAGAGAAACCGGTTTTTTTTGGTCGTATCGGAACGTAAGTACGTTTTTCTGGTCCGCATGAGCGCACCCGAAATCGTACCAGTAGGCCAGCTTCCTCCAGTGGGAGTGGTCCCTAAAAAAATGCATGCACAGGTCATCCGTCCCGAAAGATTCGGAGATCCGATCCAATCCATCAAACAGGAAGAAATCGAAGTACCTGAAATCGGTCCAGACGAAGTCTTAGTCGCCGTAATGGCCGCCGGAATCAATTACAATAACGTATGGGCCGGTCTCGGATATCCGGTCGATGTGATCGCTGCGAGAAATAAAAAAGGGGAACCCGAACCGTTTCATATCGGAGGTTCCGACGCATCAGGAATCGTCTATAAAGTCGGTGCGGACGTCAAAAACGTGAAAGTGGGAGACGAAGTCGTAATCCACTGCGGAATGTGGGATAGAAACGATCCGTGGGTAAAAGCGGGCAACGATCCCATGTTTGCTCCTTCGCAAATCATCTGGGCTTATGAATCCAACTGGGGATCCTTCGCGCAATTCTGCAAAGTCCAAGACCACCAATGCTTGCCGAAACCGAAGCATTTGACCTGGGAAGCCGCGGCGGCTTATATGCTCGTCGGCGCAACTGCGTACAGGATGTTACATCACTGGAAGCCCAACGACGTAAAACCGGGAGACGTGGTTTTGATCTGGGGGGGAGCCGGAGGACTAGGCGCTATGGCGATCCAAATCGTAAAAGCCGCCGGAGGAATCCCCATCGCAGTCGTCTCTTCCGACGATAAGATAGAATTCTGCAAGAACCTCGGCGCTGCAGGCGTCATCAATAGAAATCGCTTCAAACATTGGGGCGCTCTCACATCCGATATCAATAAGCCCGAAGTCTTTATGGAATGGACTAAGAATGCGAGGGAATTCGGAAAGGCGATTTGGGAAATTGCGGGCAAAGGAAAAAATCCGAAAATCGTATTCGAGCACCCGGGAGAAACGACAATCCCCACCTCCGTATTCGTTTGCGAAACGGGAGGAATGGTCGTAATCTGCGCGGGTACGACAGGATACAACGCGACCGTGGATTTACGTTACCTTTGGATGAGACAAAAAAGGCTACAAGGATCCCACTTTGCAAACGATGAAAACTGTGCGGGAATCAACCAACTGGTGATCGACAAAAAAGTGGATCCGGTGCTCGCGCAAACTTTCAAGTTCGACGAAACCGCTAAAGCTCATCAATTAATGAAAGAGAACAAGCACCCAGCCGGAAATATGAGCATCCTTGTGGGTGCGGAAAAACCCGGATTGGGAATCAAATAAACTCTCTTGAAAGCCGCTCGGTTAAACGCATTCGGAAAACAGAATCTTTCGATTGTGGATCTCCCCGATCCGGGACGACCAGGTCGGGGAGAAGTTTTGGTCCGGTTCCGCGCGGCTTCGCTGAACTACCGGGATCTCCTGGTTGTGGACGGGAAATACAATCCTAAATTTCCGATCCCTCTGATTCCCTGCAGTGACGGAGCGGGAGAAATTTTGGAAGTCGGGGAAGAAGTATCCGAATTCCGTACGGGAGATAAGGTCAACGCTGTCTTTGCGCCGTATTGGATCGACGGCCCGGCCACCAAAAAGGAACTCCGCACAACTCTAGGAGGACCTCTGGATGGAACCCTCCGAGAACTGGCCATCCTTCCGGCGAGCGGAGTGGTGCCCGCGCCTTCCCATCTGAGTTACGAAGAGGCGTCCACGCTTCCTTGTGCTGCGCTAACCGCTTGGTCCTCCTTTTTCGTGGAAAACCATGTCAAACCGGGAGATACCGTTTTAGTACAGGGAACCGGCGGAGTTTCCTTGTTCGCCTTGCAGTTCGCAAAACTGGCGGGTGCGACAGTGTGTCTAACGTCTTCTTCCGAAGAGAAATTGTCTCGAGGAAAAGAGCTGGGAGCGGATTTCGGAATCAATTACAAAAATACTCCAGGTTGGGGAGACGCAGCCCGCGAGTGGACCGACAACATAGGAGTCGATCATGTGGTGGAAGTGGGAGGAGCCGGGACTCTAGAACAATCCATCCGAGCCGTAAAACTTTTCGGAACCATCCATCTCATCGGAATCTTAGCGGGATCCACAAAAGATCTGAATCTTCTCCCTCTCGTCATGAACCAAATCAAGGTGCAGGGAATCGTGGTAGGTTCTAGAAATTCCTTTCTTGAAATGAATCGAGCCTTACAAAGAGCGGCATTAAAACCGGTGATCGACCGTATCTTTCCGTTACAGGAATCCAAGGAAGCTTTAGAATATCTCAAAAGCGGCTCCCACTTCGGAAAGGTCGTCATTCAAATTCCGTAAAGGGAAATTGATTCTGAACAAGATACTCAACACTTCTTTGCGCGTTTTTTTTCAAAAAAATAAACAATCGTTCACTTTTATTTGAGATTCCTTTTCACCGAACAAGTTCCAGAGCAGACAAGGGACTTTTTATAAAGAACGATTGTTATTTATAAAATTTAGTTTTATATCAAATGTATTTTTTAAATCTCTTTTTTCGAACGTTTTCTCTTGACAAAGCATTTGTTTGGAATAGAGTATCGAAGCGCTCTTATACCGAGCGATACATAGATAAAAAAGCGAACAAACCCACAAAGCGAATCTGAAAACGACAACTAGAGAATAGTGAAGAGAAAAGAGGTAACATTCCATGCGTAAACTAGGACTTTCCTTGTTGATCCTATTTATTTGTAGCGGCTCATTGTTTGCATCCGGAGGAGGATCTTCCTCCAAACCGTTGGCGGGAGCTTATCCCATCATCCTTTCCCACGGATTGTTCGGATGGGGAACGGACTCCAGCGGAGTCATCAGCATTATCAGTTATTGGGGAGGAATGGATTCATACCTAACCTCTCAAGGAGCAACCGTATACGCTCCTACCAAAACTGCGGCACAATCCAACGAAGTTCGGGGAGCGCAATTGGCTAGCAAAATCAACGTCTATATGGCGGCCAACGGCTTTACCAAAGTGCATATCTTAGGTCACTCCCAAGGTGGATTGGATAGCCGGTATGCAATCTCCAATTTGGGCCTTTCTTCCAAAGTATCCACTTTGACCACCTTAAATACGCCGCACCGCGGTTCTCCGATAGCGGACATAATCAGCAATGTTCTTCCGGATTGGATCAAACCGTTCGTAAGCGCAGTTCTAGGAGTCGTAGTTCAATTGGTGTATGGAGGCGGACAACAGGACGCTTTGGCAGCGTTGGGATCCCTGACTACTTCGGGAACGGCTCTGTTCAACTCCTATACTCCAAACGCTTCCAGCGTAAAATACTACTCTTACGGATCTTACATCACCATCCCGGATCTCATCCAACACCCGCTAATGGGAATCCTCCAACCGGCTTGTGCGGCAGGTGGATTGTTTAACGGACAAGGTGCGACTTGCGACGGATTGGTTCCGTATTCTTCCCTAAAATGGGGAACCTTCAACGGAGGCCCGGATTATGGAATCCTAACCACCGGTGTAGACCATTTGGAAGCTTCCAATACGCTGAATTCCGGTAAAACTTGGTACGATGTGGAAGGTTATTTCCTGAAAATGGCTTCCAACGCAAAAGCGAACCAGTAGTAGTTAGAACGACCTAGGGCTAAAACCGGGTGCTCCGAAAGGGGTTCCCGGTTTTTTATTTTACTTGGTTTTTCCGGTTTTACCGGCAATCTTTGGCCCCTGTATGCATGAGGATCTCCCAAAATTCGCAATCCTGGGTTCCGGTAGTATCGGGACCTATATAGGCGCTCATCTGGTCCAAGCCGGTTTTCCCGTGGTGTTCGTGGGACGGGAGAGAAACCGCAAGGAAGTGCAGTTGTTCGGTCTGGGAATTTCGGATTTTACGGGAAAATTTTTTTCCATTCCCCCGAACAAGATCGAGTACGTGACGGACCTGAAGGATGTCAGAGGCGCCACGATTTTTTTGATTACCGTAAAAAGCAGGGATACGAAGGAATTGGGGGAATCGTTAAACAAACACCTTTCCTCTTCGGAACGGGAAAAGGCGATCGTGCTCAGTTTTCAGAACGGCGTGAGAAACAAATCCTTTCTTTACGAAACGATCCCTCATCTGGGAGAAAGAATTTTGGCCGGCATGGTCCCGTTTAACGTGGTAGCCAAAGGAAAGGGCCAATTTCATCGGGGAACGAGTGGGCACCTGGTCGTTCAGGACAACCAACACGGTAAAAAAGTGGTGCAATATTTGAGAAGCTCGGGTTTGGAAGCGGAGACCCACCCCAATATGGACGGAGTCTTATGGGGAAAGCTGCTATTCAACCTGAACAATAGCCTGAACGCTCTCGCGGGAATTCCGCTCCGCGAGGAACTTTCCCAAAGAGGATATCGTAGAATCCTTTCCGCAATGATGTCCGAGGCATTCGAGGTCCTGAAACTTGCCGGAATCCGCCCGGTTCGAACCGGAAAGATGATCCCGCAACTAGCACCTACCATCCTGCAACTTCCGGATTGGTTATTTTTTAGGGTAGCGTCCAGCTTGATCAAAATCGACCCGGAAGCGAGGTCCTCCATGTGGGAAGACCTGAACCAAGGAAGGACAACCGAAGTGGATAGCTTAAACGGAGAAATCCTGAAATTGGCGGATCGTGTGGGTCACGCGGCTCCGATCAACCGCGCGATCGTTTCCCTCATTCGAGAAGCGGAAAAGAAACCTAAATCGGTCCAATTTAATCCCGATACTCTAGCGAATCGACTCGGGCTAAAATTCTAGAATCCGAACTTCACTTAGGATTCAAGGAAGGCTTTTCGGAAAAGAGCCCGATGTCTTTTCTCACGTGCTTTTCTTCCCATTCTTTCAGAGTGATTCCTTCCCGTTCGGCGAGTCTTGTCCTGTACGCGTTCAACATCTTATAGGTCAGAGGATATCCCGCGATTGCCGCAGGGATTCCGACTACGAATCCCCCGATAAACATGGGCAGTCCCATGCGATCCAAAAGAAACACGGTCCAATACCATAAGCCGGAAAGAAACCCCATCGAGTCCGATTTGGCCATCACGTCGTAGATCACTCCGAAATCCAGTTCGGCGGAAGGTACCCCGAGAATGGAAAGAGTAAATTTTCCTAATACATAAAATATATAATAAAAAAAAGGTAAAGTGACGGGATTCGTGATCCAGATCATGGCGATGGCGATCGGGAGATAAAAACGGATCCGGACGATCCGGAAAAGGATCCAGGTCGCCAGACCTAGATACATTTGGATGCCTATCAAAGGCGTCATCGACCAGATGAGACCGACGGAAGTTCCGAGACAGACTTCGTTAACGGGAGCGTGAGACTCTTGGAAAGGAAGAATGATCTGTTTATGAATGATTCTGAATAGTATGGAAAAATATTTCACAGGTTTTTTACCTTATTTTGCAGCTTTGGAATACTGCTCCCAGGATTTCGCGTATTCCTGTTTGGCTGGAAACAGTTCGAACGCTTTCTTTGCGGAAACGGCGGCCGCCTGCGGATTTTTTTCCCAATCGTATTGCAGCTTTGCCAGTAGATAATATGTTTCCGCCTTCAATATAGAATCCCTGTAAGAAGTCTTTAATCCCTTTTCCAGATATTCTTTAGACCTTGCTCGGTTCCCTTGCAGCAGAGAAGTCAATCCTAATCCGAAATAAGCGGCCCCGTCTTGCTTTGCGGCCAGGGATTTTTCGTATTCGACGAGGGCTTCCGAACGACGATTCTGCCTCAACAATAGATTTCCCAAATCCACTCTCAAAACGGAAATTGCCTCGGCGTCCCGCCGTTTTTCCGCGCTTCGCAAAGCTTCCTGAAAATTGAAATCCGCCTTTTCATAATTCTTTCTGTGCTGCTCAATCAAACCGATCCCTCTCGAACAATCGTAAGATTCGGGATTTTCTTTTAAACAGATACGGTATTCTTTTTCCGCCTGGTCGTCCTCTTTCCTTAGATATTGGATCCAACCGCGCAGATAATGGATTTGGTCCGTTTTTCCGGAGCGTTCCGCTTGCACTTTCGCTTTCTCGATCGATTCGCTTATATGCGTAGAATCGAGCATGTCTCTGATTTCTAGAATGGGCGGTTCCTCTTTTTCCCTACAATAAAAAGTGAAGGAAACGAAAATCAAAAAGAAACCGAACGAAAATCGATTCATAAAAACCTTGCAACGACCTTTGCTACGTTCATGTCCGAGGTATCTTACGGGAGTCTGAAACCTGTCGTTTTCATTGCAATCCCTAATTCGGATCCGTTCATTTCGGAATGATTAAAGCGGGAGCCATTTTTCTTACGATCTCCCTTCCTTCTTCTATCGCTTCCTTACCTCGATGGAACTCCATCAACCCTATATAACGTAATCTAGGAGCGAGTAAAACATCCGGAGGATCGCCGGCCATACGACTACGAGTGATCCGAATCTGCATGATATTGATGCTTTTAGAAACCACTTCCATGATTCCTGGCTTTTCGTCCTTTTCTTTCTGGAGATGTTCATCCAAATCTTTGCCCCAGAATTTGGCGGTCCAGGATCTCCAACGAGATCCGGATTCGGGAGAAATTTCTTTCTTTTCCTCCTCATCCTTTTTGTCCAGAAGGTCCTGGTTCAGATCCACGGCGATTACATAATCGGCTCCCATTGCTCTGCACAAAGAAACGGGAACCGGATTGACCAGCCCTCCGTCAACGAGCCACCTTCCCTCTTTGGCGACCGGTGTAAAAATTCCGGGCAAGGAAATGGACGCGCGAACCGCCTCGAAAACGGACCCGCTCTTTAACCACACTTCGACTCCTGTATCAAGATCGGAGGCTACCGCCCCGTAAGGAAGGGCCAGATCCTTGATTTCCGCGTCCCGAAATTCCTGGGCAAAAAAATCAAAAAGTTTTTTCCCTCGTATCAATCCACCGCCGAAACTCCAATCCATGAAGCCGAGAATGTCCCGCCATTCCAAACTTTCCACCCACCTCTCGAGCGCGGAAAGTTTCCCGGCAGCGTGGAAGGCTCCAACCAAAGAACCGATAGAAGTCCCGCAAACTATGTCCGGGTAAATTCCGAGTTTCTCCAATTCCTGGATCACTCCTATATGCGACCACCCTCGGGCAGAACCGCTTCCTAAGGCAAGGCCGACGACTCGGCTTCCGCTATTTCCCATTTTATCCTCGAAACTATGGTTCAAGACTTCCCTATTACGGTTTTTTTTGTCCATTCTTGCGTAGCGAATGTCGGAAAAAAAACGTCTGATTTAGGGCCGGAGTTCCGAGGATGCCTTACTTCCCGAACTCCGATCCCTAAAGCATGCGATTCCGAAGATATTTATGACTGGAACAATCCGCAAAATGGAAAAAGCCGCTTTACAGTCACGAAATCCGGCCTTCGGTTCTCCTTTTCAAAATCGGACAATAATTTTTTTCCAATTTTAGAGAACATTAGCCTACGTTAGGCGGAGAAAGATTGACTTTATGGCAACAGGAAGCAGAGGATGATTTAGGAATTCCCTACAGATGCACATATCTAAGTATTTATTCTTCCTTTTAGGTCCGGTAGGATTTCTGATTTTCCTTTTGACGCTGACACCGTCGCATAAGGAGGAAAATATCCGGGCTTACCAAGGCAGTATAGACCTACGCGGGATACGGGACGCTTCCTCCGGTCCTGTCGATCTTTCCGGAGAATGGGAATTTTTTTGGAGTCAGGAAGCGGGAAAGGTACTAGAGACCTTCCGGGGAAAAATCACGGTACCGGGGGCTTGGAACCGGGAAACGGAGGTTCATTCCTCCTACGAAAAAATCGGCTACGGAACGTATCGTCTGCGGATGCTGATTCCGGACGTCTGGGTGGGGAAAGTACTGACTGTCGGCTTGGGTTCCGTCCTTACCTCCTACGCCATCTATATGGACGGAATCCAGCTCGGGCAAACGGGACATCCTTCCCATTCTCCTAAAGAAACCGTTCCGAGGGTCCAACCCAAATTTTATTCGTTTATCGCGTCTTCCAACGAAGTCCGCTTGGAGATTTTCGTATCCAATTATTATTCGCGGCAAGGAGGAATCATCTCGCCGGTAAGGATGGGACCCGCCGACGTCATGGAAAGTTATCGGACGAGAACGATCTTTTCGGACATTTTCGCGTTCTCTAGCCTCATGATCATGGGTCTTTATCATATTTCCCTTTATCTTTATTTGCGATCGAGCAAAGCTCCATTGTATTTCGGCTTTATGAGTATCGCGATCAGCATCCGGGCATTGGTGACGAACACAAAGTTGTTGATGGAATTCTTTCCGTCCCTTCCTCAGGAAGCCATTCAGTTATTGGACCAGATTCCGTTGATCGTAAGCGTTCCGTTTTATCTTCTGTTTTTTCAAAGTACGTTCGAAGCTTACGTTTCCACTAAGTTCGTCAAAGGCTCCATATTTATCGCGGTCGTATTCGCCGTAGCGACTCTGTTCGGATCTCTGGCATTCAACAGTGAAAAATTAGTGATTTATCATATATTTATGGGAATCGTGATCGCTTACATCCTGTACGTGATCTATACGATCGACTTCGACAAGGAAAACAATTCGGCTTATATTCTGTACGGAACCGGACTGTTATTTTTAGGAATAGGGATCGACCTGTTTTATACCTACGTATTGAAGGTTTCCTCGTACGAGGTTTCCCATTTTGCGCTGGTTTTCTTCGTCTTTCTCCAATCGCTGGTCATCGCGTCCGATCGTTCCTCCAAATACAAGGAGGCGAAAATCCTTACCGAAGATCTGCAAACGATGAACCTCGAGTTGTTCGAGATGAAGGAAAAGCTCGTGCAGAAAGTCGAGGATCGGACCAAAACCCTGAACGATACTTTGCAGCAGATCAACCGGGAATTGGAGATCGCACAAAACGTGCAGAGAAAAATACTGACCCCTCCGGACAGGGAAATCGCGGGCATCCATTTCGAGTACGTGTACAAACCACTCGAAAAAGTGGGAGGGGATTTTCTGGATATCTCAGAAGTTCGGCCGGGAAAGATACGCGTGCTCTTGGCGGACGCGGTAGGTCACGGAGTCCAGGCGAGTCTGATGACTATGGCTCTGAAGACGGAATACGAGGAACTCAAAAAATTGGATTGCCCCACCGAAGTATTGAGAGAGTTGAACGGACGCTTTTTGAGAAAATTCGATACGTTGGAGAGTATTTTTCCCTGTTTCGTCGCTGATGTCTATTTGGCGAAAAAGGAATTGCTTTATGCGTCGGCAGGACACCCGGATCAGGTGCTTCTCAGACCAGACGTCGCATACGAACTATTACATAAAACGGGCCCGATTCTCGGGCTCTTCGACGATTTGGAAATCCAATTCAATACTTTTCCATTCCCTGTCGGTAGCAGGCTTCTGTTATTTTCCGACGGACTCATAGAAAACAGAAGGAAAGAAAACCGCTGGAGCACCGTGGATTCCATTGCGATCAAAGCGAATTCCATGCACTCTTCCAACCTTCAGGAATTGCTCGAAGAGTTGGTACTGATGGAAGAACGATCTAGAGGGGACGAACAAAGATACGACGATATCACCATTATCGCGATCGAATCCGCTCGGCAATAAGAGCATCAGATTCGCCATTACGAATAAAACGAAACGTACGATCGTCGCGTTCATCATGGGCAATTGATTTTTATTTATTCAGATATCGTGAAGAAATAAAAAAGCCCTCGAAAATCGAGGGCTTACCTAAACCAGTTCAAACCGGTTTGCTAGGAAAATCTTAGCAAACTACCACTAACTCACCGGAAGCCTTCACTTCTCCCGAATCGTCAGCGGCTTCGACCGCTACTACTAGCAGTTTTTCGCCGTTCTCCTCTTTCTTACGTTTGATCTTTCCGGTGCAGGTCAATTTTTGTCCCGGCTTGGTCATCGCCTTAAACGTGACTCCGAATTCCTTGATCTGCTTTTGGTCCGCCCAATTCGTACAGAGTCTTCCGATCTGAGCCATAACGAACATTCCGTGCGCGATCGTTCCGTCCAATCCCGTCTTACGGGCAAAATCAGGATCGTTATGGATCGGATTGAAATCCCCGCTAGCTCCGGCATACCGAACCAGATTCGCGTGGGTAACCG
This sequence comes from Leptospira fluminis, assembly GCF_004771275.1. Lineage (GTDB taxonomy): Bacteria > Spirochaetota > Leptospiria > Leptospirales > Leptospiraceae > Leptospira_B > Leptospira_B fluminis. Next base: position 260,704 of record NZ_RQEV01000003.1, read on the forward strand.
CTTCCGTCTTGAGAGGCGGGAGTTCCTGCCCTACTTCCAATTTATCAAATTCTATTTTACTCATGGATGTCCTCCGATCACTGTCCCGGCTTTCTGATAAAGATGGCCATCTCCACTTCCAGAACGACTTCGCTCTTGGCGTTGCGAATCGTCGTTTTGAAGGTCATCGTATCCATCTTTCCCACGGTCACATTAACGCATTCCCCTTGGGAAGAAACTCTTCCGGGATATAACGTTTTCAAATAAGTATATTTTTCCTTTAAGTGAAGAATACGTGAAATGTCGACTCCCATGTTCTCCATATCCTGCCAGATCTTGGGATAGCCCCAGAACTGGATCACGGTAGGAAACGTAGGTGGGGCGGGAATGTCCTCGTAACCGGCCTTCTTGGCCGCTTCCACATCGAAATATATTGGGTCCGTCTCGCCGATCGCCTGGCAAAATTCGCGGATTTTTCCGCGCTCTACGTCGAATTCGTAGCGGTCCAGTTTCGTACCGATCAGGTCTTTTGATATGCCTTTTTCTGCCATAATCCTTTCCTAATTTGGATCCTGCCTCCTATCTTAAGGGAGGTCTTACTGCCACCCTCATTTTTTACCTTCGAGTTTACCGGTCTATTGCTTTTTACGGAGCAAACGCGGCAGAAACAGAACGTTCGTTTCGCCGAATACCGTTCATTTACCCGGTTTCGGGTTGTAAACGGAAGGAAACTAAAAATCCTGTACCTATATTCCGCTGATGGTTCGACATAAAATCTATCTTGTTTTAGGACTTTTCCTCTGCCTAACCGATTGTAAACGGTTGTTTTTTCGTACGCAGGGCCAAGAAGATCCTTCTTTGCTCGTCTGGGACGGAGTGCGCGCACTGTCCGAACCCGAGAGCAAATGCGCGGGAAATCCGGAAAAAGAAATCGGCAGGATCCCTTACCATTATAAGAAAAATCCGGGACGATATTCCGATATTCCCGTTTCGGAAAGATGGAGAAATCTCCAATTTACGATTCTGCTAGATAAGGAAAATCTATTAAACGACTCCAGAGACAGTCTCTTTCTCTTTCAAGGGGGCGATTGCAGAATCTCTTCGAACTTCTTAAAAAAGGAAGAAAAGCTGAAATCTCCCGAAAATATCGTCCTTTCCTTCTCCACGACCTTGTTATCCGCGAACGGAGAAAGAGCCCACTCGTCCGGGCAACTGGAGATCCTTCTCGGTTCCGAATCCGTCTTTTCAAAATACCTGGAAGGAAATGGGAATTCTTGGGAAGACCATCAGGTGACCTTGGAACTTCCGACCGCCAAGCTGTTGTTCGAGAATCCCAAGCCTCAGTGGACATTCAGATGGCTTCCGAAAGAGGCGAACTCGTTTCTCTTCCTGGGAGAACCGATGCTATTTTCCAAAGTCGCGGACTCCGCCGCTTGGGGATCTCAGGAGAATTTGATCTTGATCGTAGTGGACTCTCTGCGGCCCGATCGTCTCGGTTTCGGAGGTTCTCCCGCTCCTACCAGTCCGGTTCTGGACCGACTCGCCTCCGAATCCGTAATTTTCGAAAATGCATTCGCCAACGGAAACTGGACCAAACCGTCCATGCTTTCCTTCTTTACTTCGCAAATCGCCTCGGAACTCGGAATGGGAAACGCATGGTTCTATTCCACGAATCTGCACAGGAAGATATTCTATTCCAAAAGGCCGAAAACCCTGCCCAATCATCTTAGGGAAGCTGGTTTCGTAACCGCAAGCCTGATGAATAACGTTTTTCTGTTGGATTACACCGGAGTCGGAGTCGATTTGGGATTCCACCGATTGTTTCAGCCCGGAAAGGACAAAGCGGATACCGAATTGATATTGGAGGAATCCAAGAAATTCCTGAAAGAAAACAAGGACAGGCGTTTTTTCCTACATATTAATATTAACACTCCCCATTATCCGTATCTACCGGAGCGTAAATATCTCGAAGCGTTGGAAAAGGCGACGCCAAAGGAAGTATGGGCGAAGTACGACCCTTATGTGAAGAAATACATGGCGGAAATTCTTTACACGGATCGCGTAATCGGAGAAATCCTAGAGGAAGCAAAGCGCACCGGAGTATACGATAGGACTTGGATCGCCGTGGTCGCCGATCACGGAGAGCTCCAGGAAGTGGAACATTATTATCATCACCATTTCGTGGCGGAAAATCTTCACGCTCACGGAGAGAGCCATTATGAAGAAGAGATCAAGGTTCCGTGGATTCTCCATCCGCCGAAACGATTCGAATCTTCGGTACGTAAACGGAAATTCGAAGGACAGGTTTCCCTACTTTCCCTTTTTCCTACGTTAGTCGGAGCCATGGGATTTCCCTGTATTCCGAACGAATGCAAAGGCAACGACTATTCCCTTGCGATGTTCGGAAAAACGGGTCCGACGCACGAGGAAAACGTATATACGGAGGGAAGGTTTTCGGAATCGATCCGGACCGGATCCTTTAAGCTGATCCGAAGATATCCCGGCTACGATAGTGTTCGCAGAACCAGAGAGGGAGAACCGCACAAAATGCCCGAAGAACTTTACGATTTAGTAAAGGATCCTCATGAAACTAGAAATTTAGCCGTAGAAAACGATCCGCTGCTCGAAAAGGCCAGAAAAACGCTGTCCGAGAACGCTTTGAAAAAGAATTCCTTTATCCTAAAATTACCCGCTCCGGAACGGGATTGTGTCCGAAAAGCGGAACTATATGTGGAAGGCGGGATTTACAGATTCGATACGGATACTCCGTCCACTGTTCTGTCGTTGGGGCAGAAAAACATTTCGATCCGATTGGACCAAGCTGCGGGCAAGCAGGCGACGCTGAAGGTCGAGACGGTGGAACCGACGTTTCGTTTTAGACTTTCCTTATGGAAAGACGGCGTCATAGAGAATTACAAATCCGGGAAATGGGGATTTACTGAAAAAGCGGCGAATCAAGTCTATCTTTTTGCGCCGGATATCGTAGCTTCCTCCCATGTTCCTTATGAATTCACGGACTCCAAAGTTCCTTATCTATACAACGACGCCGGCCTTTCGGGAAATTCTGACTCCGTAGAGCAGGCAGCGTTAGGAAAAGAAGTCCGTAAAGTATTGGAAAGCTGGGGTTATATACACGAGTAAAAGCGACCTCCGTTAATCCAGCACGATCGTGATATCCACGCGGCGATTTTTGGATCTGGATTCCTCCGAGGCATTATCCGCTATCGGCTTCGTTTTACCGTACCCTTTATACGACATTCTCGATTCCGAGATCGCATGACGATCGCGAAGTTCCTGTAAAACGGATAAAGCCCGATCTTGGGAAAGTTTTAAGTTATAATCGGCGCTGCCTCGATCATCCGTATGGCCGCCGATCCGAATCTCTTTGTCGGGATATTTCTTCAGAATCTCCGCAATTTTAGCCAGGACTTCCCGGGAAGACTCCTTCAAATCCGAACGATTCGTATCGAACAAAAGATTATCTATGGAAAGAGTAACTCCTTCCTCCGATTTTCTAACCTCGACCGGGGCTCGGCTGCCGCCGGTAGGTTCCGGCGAACCTTCTTCCCATTCCGGCCAATCCAAACCGTTCCTCTTCGATTCCTTTTTTCCAGTCGGCCGGGAATGCGGATCCGCAGGTCTTCCTAAGTATTTCTTTATCTCTTCCTCGATACGATCCTTATCCGGATCGGTTAGACTTCTCTGTTTGTTGTAGATCCCGTGGATATCGAAGGCCATTTCCGAGGCGATACCGTTCGGATACAGAAACGTGTAAACCAACTGCACGTGTTTATATTGCGGGACGCCGGCTTGCGCGTCGAAAAACACTTTCCCTTTCGCAAAACCGTAGACCTTATAGGGAGTTCCCGCAGAAACGACCTCGCTGTCATGCATAAGAGAATAATTATATTCTATCAATTCCGCCTTCCCCCGCTTTCCCGCATACTCCCAATCTCGAATTCCTCGAAAGGAGTATTTCGCTTCCACAGGAATTTCGATCCTAGATCTCGGAAATTGGAAACTCTCGGATGCGGGCATCGTCCATTGCCCTCCTTCCGAAACTTCGGATTCCGAAAAACCGGGAAGGGATCTGAGGTTGGGCATGGTATATTCGGGAGGCACGCGATATTCCCCTAAATTGGTCAAAAAGAAACGGCTCCGATAGGTCTTATCTTTATAAAAGGCGGGATCGATCTCGGGAAACTTCGTATACGTATCAAAGACGCCGGTCAGTTCGCAACCCTGGAGATTACAATTTTCCGCCCTTAAAAGGATACGGTTTTTATCCTCTCGATTCAGGACTCTAGCGCCTTGTCTCGCTCTCACCTTGTGGTATTCGTTCAGTTCCAGATCATCGCCTGCCTTCAGTTTCCATCTAAATAAGGTCCTGTCTTGGGAAAACAATACCTGGGGAGAAAATAGACAGAACAATACGAATATCCGGAGCGGCGCCATATCTCTAGTGTCGATGTTTTCCGGAATAAACTTAGAGTGAATTCCCTTAAAAAAAAAGGGAGGGGGCGCTTTTACTTGATACGAATCGGAATCCGCTTTTAGATCGGACGTTTTTTCTAAACTAAAGCCGGAGTAGATTCGAATCGAAATCGGTTGACAACGACCTCCGATCTGTTTTTTCCTAAATCCGTGCATTCTTTCCTACAGGAAATCGCGTTCTTCGGATTTTTATTCTGTCTGTTGATCGGAACCGGAGCGGTGCTTCGACCGGAACGCACAGTTACTTTTAGGATTCTTGCCCTTCTATGTGTCAGCGTATCCGCGGAAATTCTTTCCGTTTATTTCCTATTAAAGGATATTTATTTCGAACCTTTGTTCATAAATCATTTCTACATTCCCTTCGCTTGGCTTTTAGGTCCCGGAATGTACAGCCTATTCTCCATTACCGCGACGGAAGGAAGGTTTTCCCGTTTCGAATTGGTCTTTTATCTACCGGCAGTCGGCTTCTTTCTCGGTTTTCCTCTGATTTCCTTTTTTTCCCCGAGCCTTTTCGCGTCCAAACCGATCGAATATTTCACGACGGGTAGAACTAGTTGGTTGGACATCCTACTATTATTGGCCTACGTGGGAAACTTGTACTATTATTTAAGAGTCGTATGGGAAACAAGATCCGTCTTTCACTTTCGAAATCTGAAGGAAAGCACCGGGGCGAGACTATTGCTGTACATCATTTTCGGAAGCGGAAGTATTACGTTTCTGATCGTGCTCGCCTATCTTTTACGAGATATCCATCTTTTGCTTTTGTCCATGGTCGGAACCATAGCTTACGCCGCGATCGGATACCTGGCTCAAATATGGTTTCCGCAGATCTTTCATGAAATCGGTCCGTCCGTCCGCGAAGCTTACCGGAACTCGCGGTTGGAAAGCGTGGACCTAAACGAGTTGAAGCAGAAATTAGAAACGTTGATGCAAAAGGAAAAGCTCTATTTAGAGGAGGATCTTTCTCTCCAGATTCTCTCCAGTAAATTGGATATCAAACCATATCAATTGTCAGAATATCTGAACCAGCATCGAAAAACGAATTTCTCCCGCTTCGTAAACACTTTCCGTGTCGAAGAGGCGATGCAGCTTTTAAAGAAAGAACGGGATGCGAATATACTTTCTGTCGCATATCGCTCCGGTTTTAACTCCAAAGCGACCTTTAATTTGGCCTTCAAATCCGTGACCGGCCTTTCTCCCAGAGAATACCTTCGTAGTCTTAAAAATTCCTGATATCAAACGTCTTAAATCCGTAATCAAGACCTTTAATTCGTCTCAATTCAGGATCCGAGACGAATCTCAAAACCCTCATCTATATACTCCTTTTGTATTAAGCGAACGAAACGGCCCATGCCAAAAGCTTAAGGAGAAATTAAAAAAATGAGAATTGGATATCGAACGTTAGTTATGCTCTGCATAACTCTATTCCTTCTTTTTTCCGGAGTTCTTTCCTCCTGTAAGAACGAATCCGGAAATTCCTCGGGGCAAAATGCAGCCCTCTTAGCATCTCTGGTTCCCGGAAGTTCCCAAGCTTCCCTGGGCCAAGTGAATACGACCCAGGCTTCCGCATACAGCACAAGCGATGCCTCAAGCCAAATCAATGCGGCCTTTGCCCAGGAAAACGACGGGTCCTTTACTTTTGATGACTCCATCCAGGTAACCGCTTCCGACGGAGTCGTGTTGACCGCGAATATTTTCAAACCGGCTAACCTTCCCTCCGGTGCCAAAGTTCCGGCTGTCGTATTCGTGAATAGTTGGGCGATCAACAAATACGAATATCTCGTGCCGGCCGCGAAACTGGCAAAGAAAGGATACGTGGTTTTGACCTATAACACTCGAGGATTCGGAACTTCCGGCGGACTCATCAATACTGCAGGTCCTTTGGATCGCTCCGATTTGAGTTCCATCCTGGATTGGTTGTTGGCAAACGCTCCCGTCGATTCCGCGAATATCGGAATGGGAGGAATCTCTTACGGAGCGGGAATTTCCTTACTGGGCGTCAGCGTAGAACCTAGAATCAAAACCGCAGTCGCAATGAGCGGATGGGGAGATTTGAAACGTTCCTTGTACGGAAACGACACTCCGCGTTTAGTGTGGGGGCTCATTCTGATCGCTTCCGGCTATTTTACAGGACACATGGATCCGGTCATCGCACAGAATTTTCAAAACCTACTCGCGCATACGAATATTCCGGCAGTATCTTCCTGGGCCCAAGACAGGTCCCCGGACAATTTCGTGAACCAAATCAACGCAGCGGGAAAACCGGTTTACATGTCCAATAACTTCGAAGACTTCCTCTTCAATCCGAACGAGATTCTGGACTATTACTCCCAGCTCACCGTTCCCAAAAAGTTGGATATGAACGAAGGAATCCATGCCAGCGCCGAGATCGGAGGAATTTTAGGATTATCTAATTATGTTTGGACGAACGCGTATGATTGGTTCGACTATTGGTTAAAGGGAATCGACAACGGAATCATGAGCAAGCCCCCCGTAACCTTTCAAAAAAGGTTCAACGGCGATCGTGTCAGTTTTTCCTCTTGGCCTTCCCCCACAGTAAGCCAAAAGACGTTTTATCTCAAACCAAGAACCTTTTTTACGGACGGACAGATTTCCACCACCCAAAATACTTCGAATTCGAATACCGTGATTTTATCCGGAGCGGATACGATTGCGACTACCGGCGTCCCTTTGATTTCGGACATTCTGGCCGCGCATCTGGACGTTCCGGTAACCGCTCCCGTAGAATTGGTAAGTAGAATCAACGGAATCGTATACGAGTCGGATCCTCTTCCTAGCGCTTTGAATATCAGAGGAAAGCTCTTTTGGAACGGTAGAATTTCTTCATCGTTGGGAAAAGCGAACGTGAACGTGTATTTCTACGATTTGGATAGCTCCGGAATCGGAACCTTGATCACTCACGGAACCGCTACGATTTTCGACGCCGCTTCGGGGGAAGTCCGGAGCCTCTCCGTGGATTTAAATGCGGTAGCTTACGATCTGCCGGCCGGACATAGGATAGCCATCGCCATGGATACTTATGACCCCTTGTATGCGGTGCCGACCGTGCTGATTTACGCATTAAGCGTTCTGCACGGCTCCAATCCGCAATCCACCTTGGTCATCCAAGCGGAATAAAATCTCACCTTTCGGGTCCCATTGCCGGGACCCGATTTTTACCGTTTAGAAGAAGCCCGAAAGGATTCTAAAATCGCCCGAAAAATCGGCTCATCCTTATTGTCCTTCTCCACAGCCGTTTGCGTGGTAAAGAAAAGCGACAAACCGGGAGATTGCGAAAAATAAAAACGATTCAGATAACTGAACGTTTCCCCCCTGGCTTGCACGGTATATTTTTCCCGAACGCCCGAGGTGATTCCTTTGGGCAAATTGTCGTTTAACGCGACCAGACCTTCCTCTTGCACCTCTGTTCCGGAGTTATTTTTAACGAAGAACTCCTTTTTTCTCCCGCGCATGCTATCCACGGTCGAAAGAAAGAACGCTTCGTCCGTCTCGCTATACAGGACAATGACTTGAAACATGGCTTCTCCGTTCATCATGTCCAAATTGATCAGACGAGTTCTGGTTTTTCCTTCCTGAAACGTCTCGTCGGAACTCACCTGCCAACCCTTAGGATACGAGAACTGAACGCCTTCTTTGTCGTACGATTCGGAGAGAACCGGAACGGCTTCCTTCCTGCAAAGCACGAACGCGAGAAAGATCACCAGTAAGAGGGGCGTTTTTCTCATGCATTCTCTCTCTCTTTTCTCCATTCTAGATAGTCGGGCAATTCGATAAGCTCGATATATCCTTCCTCGTCGGGATCGGGAGGTAGCGTGACCATCTCGAAATGCTGCACTTCCCGGGCAAAGACTTCCTCGCCCAATATTGTCTCCAATAGGATCGTAATTGCCGTCCTCAATCCGGCATGCTGCGCGTACGATTCGTAATCCGGAAGTCCCACTCGCAAACCGAAAGCCTCGGGTTGGTCGGACTTTTCGAGAGGTAAAAACCAGATATCCTCCGAATCCAGCTCGATTCCTTCGTAGGAAACGGTAAAACCCTGTGCTTGGGAATGGTCCGCGGAAAAAATTTCCCATCCCGGAATTTCCGGAGCCAGATCCACGAATCTCTCTGCCTGTCCGTAAAGTCCCTCTCCACCGGCGGTGATGATCGTCAATTCCTGAGGGCCTTCTTCTCCCCCGGATATTTCGAAATAAAATTCCTCGTTTACTTCCTGAAGACGATCCATGAGCTCGTCGAACCTTTTGTCCCGTTCTTCGTCTTCGATCCGATCTAATCGGGCATAGTCGGGATGTTTCCCCGCGAACCATTCCCAAAATTTCTTCGCAACTCCGTCCATATTTCGCCTCCTGGAATCTTTCCGATCAGGAATGTGACCGGCCTAGGTTATAAAACGATCCGACGGTAGGAAATACTCTCCGGAAAGGAAATCATTATTTTGAAGTCTCTTTTTCGATCCAATCCAAATAGTCGGGATTTCCTTCCTCGATTTTCCAGCTCACCACACATGGAACAGTATATCCGTGCATTTCTTTCACTCTTGCGATCAATCTTTCGACGGTGTCCGCCCTAGTTTTTAAAAGCAGGCCGGATTCTTCGTCCTTTTCGATCCGACCCTGCCATCGATAAATGGATTTGATTTTCGGAAGAATGTTCGCGCAAGCCGCTAAGCGCTCCGTGACGAGAGCCTCTCCGATCCGGAGAGACTCCTCTTCGTTCTTGGTCGTGATATAGATCGTTCGCAATTCCATACTCTAATTCGCATCCTAGCTCGGGGTCTAAAAACTCATTTTCGGATTCGGAATCCGGTTCGGAGAAAATATTCGCTTAAAAATATGGACAATCCGCGCCTGAGTTTCTATCACATTCCAATGGCCAAATCCCCGAATCTTTGGATCAAAAAACGGTTCGACGCTCTATCTCTGAATTCCGCATTCTTCGGTTTCTTTGCACATTCCGGCTTTGTCTTAGGATTGAAGGAGATCGGATTCCGTCCGGCCAAAATCACCGGGTCCAGCTCCGGGGCATTGATCGGTTCCTTGATCGCGGCGGGACTGCCGCCCGAGGAAATTACGAGATTCATTCTTACGTTGAAAAAAAAGGATTTTTGGGAAGGGAACGCGATTTCTCAGATCCTGAAACCTCTTCGGAAAGGATTCCGAAAGTACTCCGGAATTTTGAGCGGGGCCAGAATCCGTACCCTGCTCAGACCCTATCTGGGAGAAAAGAATCTGAAAGACTTCCCCATTCCTATGGGTGTGGCGGTCTCTAATCTAACCAAAGGGGTACGAGAGTTGCGAACGGAAGGGAATGCGATCGATATCATCCTCGCCTCCATGACCTTCCCCTTGCTATTCGAAATTCCGATCATAGAAGGGGACGAGTTTTTAGACGGAGGGGTCGTGGATGCGGAACCGATCAAAGAACTTATTTTAGACCCTAGTATTAAACGAATTATCACTCACGAGATCGATAACGGAAAACCGAAATCCAAACAACCTTTACTCCGGGCATTCGACGCTTCTGTGGACGTGATCAGCAGCGAGACTCGAGAGTTAAAAGATCTTTTGGCGAAAAAATACGGAAAACAGATCGTACGCATCGCAACCCAAACGCCCTACCTACACCCCAATCGGATGAAAAACGGAAGATTGGCCTTGGAATTGGGAAGAAGATCCGCGCATTCCCATCGAAGCAGAATTCTAAACGCAGCTTCCTAAGTCGATTTTCGAATATTTCCGACATTCAATTTTCCCCATCCCGCCAGAACGAAAAAGCACTTCGGGATGGCAACACCGGAATAACAGTTCCAAGATTTTATCCTCGATCGCATTCGGGAAAAAGTAGCTGACAGGTTCCAAAACGGCAGCATTTATACGAATCAGGACCCTTTTAGCTTAGGGTCCGATCGTCGCTTCACACTTAGTCCGGTGCTAACGGTATTTTCGTTACGCCGGCATTTTTTTGCCCAAACAATTGAACGAACCCTTTTTTTCTTTAAATTCGTCCCAATTTCAAATTCCGGAAAAAATAAAAAGGGCCGCCCTTTCGGGCAGCCCAGTTGTCGCTCCACACTCGAATCAAGTGCGAAGGGTTAATCCGTTCACCGGATTACTTCTTGTGCTCTTTCTTTTCAGCGTGCTCTTTGTGCTCAGCTTTGTGGTGCTCTTTTTTGTGGTCTTCTTTTTTCGGAGCTTCTTTTTTTTCTTCCGCGCTGAGAGCAAAAGCTGCAACAAGAGAGAGTGCCGTAACGGCGAGTAGAAGTTTTTTCATTGTGATCTTCCTTTTTTAATTGGTCGTCCCGGAACGTGCCAAAACGACCTGGGGATAAGATACTTTCTTTTTAAATCCGTCCGCAACAATCAAAATTCATTATCCTATATAAAAAATTACTAAATTGGACGCCCCTTTTTTTGTTCCAAAAAAAACAAAAAAAATGGAAAAAAAATCTTTCCCACGGAACGGAATCCCCCCTTACCTGGTCTCAACCGACAATTTTTTTTGTCCCCTAAATCCTAAGATTTCAGCTCGGCCTTCTCGTCAAAAATAGAATTAAAAATGCCTGAAACCCGGCAGTTGACTTACGAATCGTAAAATTTCTCGGCCGAATCTCCCGAACGTACGTTCTTGACTTCGAAACCTTCCACATAGAACCTGTATCTTAGGGTTCCTTAGGGAAATTCCACCATCCCCCGCACTTTTAACGGGTGAAACCCGATCGCATTCTGCGTTTGTTTCTGCCGAAGAACGCGACACGATATCGGAGTTCGCTCGGGATCAGGTGGAAAAAACCATCCGTCCGTTCCCGGAGGTCCCGACATCCCATATAAGGTATCTATAGAATGGATTTTGCACTGTCGGACGATCAAAAAGCGCTCCGGGATTTAGCCAGAGATTTTTCCAGAAACGAAATTCGCCCCAAGGCCGAGCATCATGATAAGACCGGGGAATATCCCCTTCAAATTCTGAAAAAGGCCTGGGAAATCGGCCTAATGAATATTCATATTCCGGAGCAATTCAACGGAGCCGGTATGCACGAATTGGACGATGTGATCATCGGAGAGGAACTTTTTTGGGGATGTTCCGCAATGGCCACTGCGATTTTGGCGAACAACCTGGCCCTCGCTCCGGTTTTGATCGGCGCCAGCGAAGAAGTCCTGAAAAAATGGGTCCAGCCAATGACGGAACAATTCCAGCTTTGTGCATACGCCGTCACGGAACCTGGAGCCGGATCCGACGTGGCCGGCATCAGAACGACCGCAAGAAAGGTCGGAGACGAGTACATCATCAACGGTTCCAAAATGTGGATTACCAACGCGGGTTATGCGGATTGGTTTTTCGTTCTCACAAAAACGGATCCGGCAGCCGGCCACAAGGGGATCACTGGTTTTATCGTAAGCTCCAAAACTCCGGGCGTCATCATAGGAAAGAAAGAGCTGAATATGGGTCAGAAATGTTCGGACACCCGCGGAATCACTTTCGAAGAGGTGAAAGTTCATAAAAGCCAGATGATCGGTAAGGAAGGTGACGGATTTAAAATCGCCATGGGCGCCTTCGACCATACCCGTCCTGGAGTCGCAATCGGAGCGGTCGGTGTCGCTCGTGCCGCGATGGAACACGCGCTCGAATACGCCAAGACACGTTCCGCATTCGGAAAACCGATCATGGAAAACCAAGCGATCTCGTTTATGATCGCCGAAATGGCCCGAGACATCGAGGCGGGTCGCCTTCTTTGCTACCAAGCAGCTTGGTTGATCGACCAAGGATTCAGAAACACGTACCAGGCCTCGATCGCGAAAGTTTTTTGTGCGGACGCCTGTATGAGAATCACCACCGACGCGGTCCAGGTTTTGGGCGGATACGGATTCAATTCGGAATATCCCGTCGAAAAATTGATGCGGGACGCGAAGATCTTCCAGATTTACGAGGGGACTTCGCAGATCCAACGACTGATTATTTCCCGCTACCTTTCCGAAGGGAAAGGAATCGAAGGACCGAACCTCTGAAGGAATTTTCCCTTACATACGAGGAGTTCCTGGAACGATCCCGCTCCGGGAATCTCATTCCGATCTTCAAACAGGTGTTTTTGGATTTGGAAACTCCTGTCTCCCTTTTTGCCAAATGGGGAGGAACGGAGGCCAAGCATTCCTTTTTGTTGGAATCCGTGGAAGGAGGAGAAAACGTAGGTAGGAACTCCTTCCTGGGAAAGGATCCTTACCGTTTGTTGTACGGTAAAAACGGATTGTTCTACATCTCCAAGCGGAACGAACCGGAAACGGAAATCATCACGTACGATCCTTTGTTCCTTTTGGAATATTCCATGGGAGAGGACGTCTATGTTCCGGATCCTAGACTTCCTTCCTTTCAAGGCGGAGCAGTGGGCTTTTTAGCCTATCCATGCGTTCGTTATTACGAGACGATTCCGGACGAGAAACCGGAGGATGAGCCTGCACCCGACGCCTACTTCGCTCTATACGACGAAGTTCTGGTCGTGGATCACGTGGATAGATTACTGCGGATCGTCGTGAACGCTAGGCTGTCCGAATTCGAAGATCCGAAAACTTGCTATGAAACGACTTTAGAAAGAATCGACGCGATCGAAAGGAATCTTAGAGAGGGAGAAGTTCCCGACTGGGTAAGATATCCGGTGGAAACGAAGGAGCCTCTAGAATACCTTCCGAATATTCCGGACGAAGAATACAAAAAAGCGGTCCAAAAAGCCAAAGAATACATCTACGCGGGAGATATATTCCAAGTCGTTCCGTCCAGAAAGCTGGAGTTCCATCCGGGCGTTCCTCCGTTTCAAGTCTATCGCGGATTGAGAACCGTAAATCCCAGTCCTTATATGTACTTCCTAAAGCTGGACGACATTTCCATCGTAGGCTCTTCTCCCGAGATCATGGTCAAATGCCAAAACCGCAAGACGTATCTCAGACCGATAGCGGGCACCCGACCGAGAGGTGCGACTCCCGAATCGGATAAAGCGTTGGAAGACAATCTTCTTTCCGACCCCAAGGAAATTGCCGAGCATATCATGTTGGTGGATTTGGGACGCAACGATCTAGGCAGAGTTTGCGAACCAGGAAGTGTCAAGGTGGAAGAATTTAAGATCGTGGAACGATACTCCCATGTGATGCATATCGTAAGCCAATGCTTCGGCGAATTGGATTCCGAAAAATCCGTGTACGATCTGCTCCGAGCGACTCTTCCCGCCGGAACGGTTTCCGGCGCTCCGAAAATTCGGGCCATGGAAATCATAGACGAGTTGGAAAAGACTCGAAGAGGAATCTATTCGGGAGCCCTTGGCTATATTTCTTACGCGGGCGATACTGACATGGCAATCGTTATCCGAACGATTTCCTTTTACGGAAAAAGAGCTTTCGTACAGGCCGGAGGCGGCGTGGTCTATGATTCCTCACCGGAGGGCGAACTGGAGGAAACGAAAAATAAAATGGCCGCTCTTTTGCGTGCGGTGGACTTCGCCCGTAACGGCCTTAAAGGAGAATGGAATAGATGATCCTTCTCATCGACAACTACGACTCCTTTACCTATAATCTTTACCAATACTTCTGCCAGATCGGAAACAAGGTGGAGGTCTTTCGAAACGACAAAATAGATCTGAAGCGTATCGTAGAATTACGTCCGCAAGGAATCGTTTTAAGTCCTGGTCCGGGACGTCCCGAAGATTCCGGAGTTTGCCTGGACGTAATACGGGAACTTTCCGGCCGACTTCCTATTTTAGGAGTTTGCCTCGGCCACCAAGCGATCGGACTAGTTTATGGAGCGAAGATCGTAAACGCTCCTAGCATCATGCACGGCAAAGTCAGCCTCATAGAACATGACGGAATGGACATATACAAAGGAATTCCGTCTCCCTTTTTAGCCACACGTTATCACTCCTTGGTGATCCAACCCGAAAGTCTTCCGCAGGACCTGGAGATCGCGTCCAAAACCCAGGATGGAGTCATCATGGGCGTAAGGCACAAAAACAAGACGAATCTTTTCGGAGTACAATTTCATCCGGAATCGATTATGACTCAGAACGGTTTGGATTTGGTCCGAAACTTTTCCAGGATCGTTTCCGAAAGCTGATGCGATGAAGATATTCTTCCGTTTAATGGCCTATTCGGTCCGGTACAAGTACCGATTCGCGTTAGGTATTCTGTTCGCGCTGACCACCGCAGTTTTAAACGCAGTTTCTCTCACCGCAGTCATCCCCCTCTTCGATACTATGGGGGCCGATCCCAATACCAGATTCCAATTCGAACTTACCAAGCCCGAGCAGGACATCCTGCTGAAGGAGAGGTACCAAGGTTACGACAGCTTGGACGCCGTAGAAAGGGTCAAAAAGATCCTGGTGGGCGCGAAACAGTGGTCGAACGGTAGGACGAAATATATGGAGCCCAAAGAGGTGGTATGGGCGGTTTGCCTTCTTATCCTGCCCATCTACGGCCTCAAATTGATCACGTATCTCGCGTCCGTTTTCTGCTTAGCTACCGCCGGGTACAAAGCCGTAAGGGATATAAGGCAGGAACTCTTCGAAAAAAACCAAATGCTTCCCTTAACGTTCTTCTTTAAGGAAAAAACGGGATTGTTGATGAGCCGGATCATCAACGACGTCGAAGTGGTTGCGGCGGTGATTTCGTCCAACTTTCGAGACGCGACGATTAATTTTTTCTACGTCATCACCCACTTGATCGTCTTATTGTATCTGAATACCGAGTTGCTTCTGATCGCCTGTGCTGCCGTTCCGATCATCATTTTGCCGGTGACACTATTCACTAAAAAGATCACACGTTCTACGGAAAGACTGCAGGAAAAGATGGCGGACTTGAACGCAAATCTTCAGGAAATGATTTCCGGCATTAAAGTGATCCGAATCTTCAACACGGAGCGCTTCGAAAAAGAGAAGTTCGGAAAGATTAACCAGAACGTTTATCGCAGGAATTTTAAAGGACAGTATTATCTCCAAGTCGCCCCGAGTCTCGTGGAGTTGACGTCTTCGCTCGTAGTGCTCGGTTTCTTCGCTTTAGGAGCGAAATTCATTTTTGCCGGGTCCGGAACTTCCCGATTCTCCACGGGGGATTTCATGGCCTTTCTACTGACTTTATTGTTTCTCTTAAGGCCTTTAACTCAACTTTCCCAAATGGTGGGCAAAGTATCCCAGGCGATTTCCGCCGGGAGACGCATCTTCGAAATCGTGGATCTGGAAACGGAGGATCACAGCGAAATCGCTAAGGTGGAATCCTTCGAACTTTCCGAATCCATTCAATTCAAAAACGTTAACTTCGCTTATCCTGGGACCAGTACCGAAGTATTGAAAGACATCAATTTGAACGTAAAAGCTGGCGAAACGATAGCGATCGTCGGAGCCAGCGGTTGCGGCAAATCCACTTTGATGGACCTAATTCCCAGATTCTTCGATCCGAGTTCGGGATCCATCGAATTCGACGGGGTCAATATCAAGGACCTTTCCCTTTCCGGTCTTCGGAAAAAGATCGGGATCGTAACTCAGGATATCTTTTTATTTCACGGAACGGTTTCGGAAAACATCTCCTACGGAAAACCCGGCGCGACTCGAAAAGACGTAATTCGCGCCGCGAGGTTGGCACACGCCCACGATTTCATCAAAAAAATGGACCGAGGTTACGACAGCTTTCTCGGAGTGAGAGGTCTGAATCTTTCGGGAGGGCAGCGCCAGAGGTTAGTGATAGCAAGGGCCCTACTCCGTGATCCCGAAATCATGATCTTGGACGAGGCCACGTCCGCATTGGATCTGGAATCGGAACGGCTCGTAAGCGACGCACTCAGACGATTATTCGCGAATCGAACCACTTTCGTCATCGCGCATCGTCTTTCCACGATCAAGGATATTCCCAGAATCATCGTGATGGACAACGGACGCATTATAGAAGAAGGAAATCATCTTTCTTTAATGGAACAAAACGGAATCTACCGTAAGCTGACCGATAACCAATATGCAGGAGCCGAAATCCTACCGTGAAACCTTTAGTTCTCGTAGTCGACGACAATGATCGTTACGCAAATAACCTGAAGGCCTATTTGGAAAATCTCGGCTGCCGAGTCTTACGTGCGACGGATGCGGAACAAGGGTGGAACCTTTTCTTACAGAACCGGTCCGAATTAGCGGGAGTGATCACGGATATCACGATGGAAACCCAGACCTCGGGATTATGGATGATCCGCAAAATCCACAAAATCGGATTTTCGGGAATAAAAGTCATCGCCACAACCGGGTTCGACGTTTTCGGAGTCATGGCTATCAGTAAATTTCTTCTGCCTACGTTTGCAGGGATCAGCTTCATGGTTCCGAAAATTCCGCTAAAAAACGGCAACGTGCTCATGCTACCCACGGGTATCGCTTCGGAACCCTTTGAAAAAGCGATATTCCTTCATTCTTAAGGAATAATTTTATTCCCCTCTTCCTTTAATTATATATTTATAATAAACTAATAAATCCATCCGAATCTCGATCCTCACAGATCCAAGCTTACGACACTTCGTCCCAAAAAGATTACAGTCTGTTTATTTTTGCGATATAACTTAGCGAACACCGGTTAACTAACATAAGTTAGCTAACTTACGTTCACTAGCTTAAATTCTATGCATTCGATTCATAAAATAAGAAATTCTTTAAATTGTAGCGATTGCTAAATCGATCGAACATAGTTCAAATACATAGTATCCAATTTTTAATCTAACGAATCCGTTTTTTTCTTGAAAATCGATCGAGCGGTTTGTCACTAAATTCTGGACTTTGACTTGCAATAAGTTTCCGTCCACGGATGTTAAAATGAAAGCGAACCCTATCGAAACGAAATCTTATCCTTCCGACTCATTCACCGTCCTAAAATCGGCATCTTTAAAGAATTATAAAGTGTATGCGGTTTTCGGAGGACAAGGATCGGATCCTCTGCCGCAAATCAGATCTTTTTACGAAGAGAGTATCGGAAACGGGGATTTTTTCGAAACCGTCTGCTCGACTTTATTAGAGGAATATTCCCTTCTATCCGAGCAACGCGCGGCTCTACTTCTACCTTACGGCTTTCATCTTTCCGACTGGCTACAACGACCGGAACTGACTCCGGCTGCGGCCCACCTAGTGCCTTGTCCTTACAGTGTTCCGCTTATTTTCATATCTCAAGCGGCGGGTTTATATCGCTTTCTACAAGAAGAGAACGACTGGGAAACGCTAAGGTCGACTACGGCCGGAGCCTTCGGTCATTCCCAGGGGATCTATGCGGCGATTCTTCTTTCATCCTCCAAAAATAAAGAATCCTTTCTACTCAATTGCTCCAAAATACTAAGAGCCATTTTTCATCTTTCCCTGCGTTCTCAGGACGAGTTCCCGGTGTTGGAGATCGACGCCACATACAAAAGATTCGTAAAGTCCGACGAAGTTCCTTCTCCTATGGCATCATTGAAGGCTGGAGAAGCCGATCTCGTAAAAATTTTAGAAAAATTTAATTTAGATCGAGCTGCGGAAGATACCGTTTATCTGGGTCTGAAAAACGGCCCGGACTCCCTGGTTCTCTGCTCATCGACCGAGTCCTTACTCGAATTCCGTGACTTTCTATCTCGATCCGATTTTCCGGATCTCGGTTCATGGGGATTTTTGAATATTTCCGCGCCGTTTCATTGCCAGTTGCTAAGAAGGGTTCCCGTACTCTTGGAGCAGGATCTGAAACGGATAGGGTTCGACGTTCGTCCCGAAGATTTGGATATTCCCGTTTTCGATACCCGAGACGGAAGAAACCTGAAAGACGAACAGGGACTCCCTTTGTCTCTCGCGAGAATGGTCGTCGCAGATTCTTTAGATTGGGGAGCCTGCATCAAAGAACTTACGAACGAACCCGGCAAAATCTTACTTCTTTCCTTCGGACCCGGCGCCGGAACGGACAGACTCTGCTCGAATTATCTGAAAGGAAAATCCTTCCTTCTGGAAAACTTGGAAAAAGAGGAATCATTCCGTTCGTTTAAGCGCACTGATTCAGTGAAATTTCCGAAAGCATGGAAGGATTTCGCTCCCGAATTAGTACGCTTGCCGAAAGGAAAGGAATTTATCCGCAATTCCTATTCGGTATGGACGGAACATCCGCCGGTTTTCGGAGGAGGAATGACCCCTTCTACCGTAGAACCGGACATGGTGATTGCCGCCGCCAAAGCGGGTTTTTTGGTCGAATGGGCCGGCGGAGGCCAAGTCACCGAAGATATCTTCCGAAAACGGATGGATCGATTCCGTCGGGAACTGCCTCCGGGTAAGAAGATCGTAATCAATCTTCTGTATTTGGACGCTTATCTTTGGAATTTGCAAGTTCCTTTGGTAAAAAAGATGAAGGCCGAAGGCGCGCCCATCGAAGGAGTAACCATCTCCGCAGGGATTCCGGAAACGGAAGAGGCGGTCCGTATTATTAAGGATTTTGAATCCTATGGGATATGGTTGAATTCGTTTAAGCCGGGAACGAAAAGCCAGATCCAACAAGTGATATCTATAGCGAAAAGAATTCCCGAATCCACTATTCTAATGCAGATCGAGGGCGGAGCTGCGGGAGGTCATCATAGCTGGGAAGATTTGGAAAACCTGGTTTCTTCCATGTATTCCGAAATTCGCTCCTGCACGAATCTGATCCTCGGGGTAGGAGGCGGAATCGCGGAGCCCCAGGACGCGAAACGCTGGCTCTTCGGAACATGGAACCGGGAAACGATTATGCCTGTGGATGCGGTTTTTCTAGGAACGAGACTGATGGCCGCCAAGGAATGCGCGACCTCCGAAAGAATCAAACAAGCGTTAGTCGAATTATCCGGATCTCACGATTGGCAATCCACGAAGGATGGAAAAAATGCGGGAGGAGTCGTCTCCGGAAAATCGGGTCTCGGAGCCGATATCTATTACGCGGGAAATACCTGGACTAAACTTTCCCTTTTGGCAGAAGAACTCACGAGAGGAAAAGAGGCGGAAGAAGCAAGGAAGAACGTCTCGGATAGAAAGGAGGAATTGATTTCGCTTATTAATTCCACTGCAAAACCCTATTTCGGCGACCTTGAAAGGATGACCTATACCGAAGTTTTGGAACGTTTCGTCGAACTGGTATGCCCCGGAGAACGACTTCTTTCGCCCGAAGGGGATTGGCCGGACCATCCATTCATAGACCGCAGCTTTCGGAATCGTTTTCAGGAACTAGTGTATAGATTCGAAGGACGCATGCTTCCTTCCTGCTCGGAGGCCAGTGACTCTTTCGCAAGCGATCCGGAAATATTCAAAAAACCGAAAGAAGTACTTCTTGATTGGGAAGCCTCTTATCCAAAGGCAAAGGAAATCCTTTTGCTTCCGGAGGACAGGGCTTTTTTTCTAGAAGTATGCAGACGGCCCGGAAAACCCGTGAACTTCATACCCTTACTGGACGAGGATCTCGTAAAATGGATCCGTTCGGATTCGCTTTGGTATTCTCATTGCGTCGGAATCGATCCCGATTCTTGCCCCTGGATCCCAGGACCGAAAGCGATATCCGGAATCAAGACTCTCAACGAATCGATCTCTTCCATTTTCGCCGATTTTATCCAGGGAATCCTTCCTTTAAAAAATAATCCGAGAAATATAGATTGGTCCGATCTCTGGGAAACAAAAAAATCCCTTTCCGACGAATTGGAAGTATTCACGAACGAATCCGGTATCGGAGGATCCATTCGGATTTCCGCGGATTCGAAACCGTCTTTGGCGGAGTGGACTCCTCTCCTATCCAAGCTAGGAAGCGGATTTCTCTCCGGAGTTCTTGCCGCACCTAGAATCAACGGAGAACCTTCCGATCTTCCTTTTTTACTGCAGCCGAAACCCGATCGCCTTTTCTCTTGGGAACTGAGTCCCGCGAACGAACTGATCCTGCTTCAAGTCTACGAAAAAGGAAAATTGAAGATCGAGTTACGGTTGGTTGATCCGATTACGGCACAACTGGAAATTTTCTTCCATCGTCCTGGAGACGATCTTTCCGTTCCCTTTCGACGCCGCTTCTATTTCGACCAAGAGGGAAGCCGCTTCGTTTCGGAAGATTTAGAAACAAAGCGGAAATCCATCCTGAAACTTTACGAAACATCCTGGAGCACGGCCCCGAATCCTTCCTCTCTTGAAAGTTTTTTCATGAACGAATCGGTGCACGAGACCGTTTTAGACAAGGAAAGTATAATATCCTTTCGAAAAGCGATCGGTGAATTGAGGCGTGCGGATCTTAGATCCGAGCCGATTCCTCCTTTAGGGATGAGTTCCACGTTCGCTTGGAAGATTCTTGTTTCTCCCTTGTTATCGCTTCCTGGCGCGAATCTTTTCAAACTACTTCACCTTTCCCAATCGTTCCGGTGGGAAAAATCCGTCGCTTCCCTTAAGCCTAAGGATCGAATTCGTTCCAAAGTCCGTCTCGCAAAGATCAGGAAGACTCCCCTAGGATTGCAGCTTGTAGTGATCGGAGAAGCGTCCAAAGAGGGATCGCCGATCTGTTCCTTCGAAACGGGATTTTTAATTCGAGACACTACCTCCGATATTCGAAATTCGGATTCATTACCGTTCCGAAAGGAAATACGAATCCAATCCTTCGCTCAGATCGAAGTACTACTTTCCCTGCCTTGGATCCGAAAAACGGAAACCTCGCAAGATCCCAAAATAGGATGCGTCTTCAAATTCGAATCCGATAAGGCGCTGGTCCGCGAAGAAGACTCCGGTTCCGAATCGTATATCGCGCAAGGTAAGATCGAAATCATAGACGGCGGCAAGATCGAACCTTGGGGAAGATTCGAAATCGAAGAGAGTATTCCTGCAGGGCATCGCGGCTCGTTAGATCGCTTTTTTGCCGTGTTTCAAGAAGCGGAAATTTTCGTGCCTTTAGCTTCCCCATACAGAATATTTTCAGAAACATTGACGGCGCCGGCCGACATGTCCGATTATTCCGCCGCATCCGGAGATACCAATCCCATCCATACCGACTCGGATTTCGCCGTCCTCGGCGGCTGGAAGGATAAGATCGTTCATGGACTATGGACTTCCTCCCAAATATTGAAACTTTTGGTAAGAGAAGTCTGCAAGGGCGATTCTTCCCGAGTTCTTTCGTTTACGGAGACCTTCGAGGCCCCCGTATATCTTACTGAGGAACTTCGTGTGGAGGCCCGGCACGTGTCCTCTCATCAGGGAGATATGGTTCTCGAAATCAAGGTGGAGAACAGAGCCGGAGAAATCAAACTGAATGCGCGCGCAGTAGTTTCTCCTTCGGTTACGGGTTACGTATTTACCGGCCAAGGTTCCCAATCGCAGGGTATGGGATTGAAGCTGATGGAAGAATTTCCGGAAGCGAGAAAAGTTTGGGAGCGTGCGGAAAAAACCGCGACGGAAGAACTAGGCTTTTCGCTGATCGAAATCGTCCGCGACAATCCAACTTCCTTAAAAGTAGGCAATCGAATCTGGAATCACCCGAAAGGGGTTCTTCATTTGACCCAATTCACCCAAGTCGCCTTGGTTACGAAGTCCATGGCGGATTGGGAAATTCTAAAAGGCAGAGGATTCCTAGTTTCTCATGCGCCTTTTGCGGGACATTCCTTAGGAGAATTTTCTTCGCTTTCCGCCAGAGGATTTCTCGGATTAGAGAACGTTATCCGAATCGTCTATGGACGCGGACTTACGATGCAGGATCTGGTTCCCAGAGATTCGGAAGGAAAGAGTCCCTACGGGATGAGCGTCGTCCTAGGCAATCGACATGTCGGGTTGACGGAAGAAAAAATCCTAGGAGTGGTCGAAGAGATCCGTAGAAGTACCAGTCTCCCTTTGGAAGTAGTAAATCTAAATATTAGAGATAAACAATATTCCGTCACCGGCGATCTCAGAGCCCTTTCCGAAATGGAAGCGAAATTCAAGGAGATCGTAAGGGGTAAAAAAACGACGATCCGATTGGAAGGGATAGATGTCCCGTTCCATTCCAGAATTCTAGTTTCCGGTGTCTCCGAATTCCGGAAAACCCTCGAATTCAACGTTCCCTCGCATTCCGATTTTTCCGAATTGGACGGGAAATACATTCCGAATCTGATCGCGAAACCGTTTTCCATAGATAGGAAATTCTTGGAACAGGTTTTCGAAATTTCCCAAAGCCAGATCCTATCGGAAGTGATTTCCGGAAAACGCCCGGACGCTTCCGATTCCGAACTTCGCCGGATTCTGTTAATCGAACTGTTGGCATACCAGTTCGCGATGCCGGTACAATGGATCCGAACACAGGACGTATTGTTCGGTGAATTGAATGTAAGAAGGTTAATCGATCTGGGGGCGAGAGGAGATCTTGCGGGGATGGCAAGACAGACCATCCGCGACGTTTCGGATTCTGCTTCTTATGAAATTCTGCATATAGAGGAAAATCGAAACGCGGTCTTCTACGAATCGGAGGACGTTCCTCAAGCTTCTTGGAGCGAAAAATCGGAATCTTCCCTCACGTTCGATACGAAG
The DNA here is from genome assembly GCF_004771275.1 of Leptospira fluminis. GTDB lineage: Bacteria > Spirochaetota > Leptospiria > Leptospirales > Leptospiraceae > Leptospira_B > Leptospira_B fluminis. The sequence continues at coordinate 283,691 of NZ_RQEV01000003.1, forward strand.
AGCGAAGCTTTGGAAATCGCAACCAAGACGGAAATCAAAAAAATCGAACCCGAAGTAGAAGCGACCGTCTCCGAATCGGATTCGGCAGAGGAAGCGGACGCGGCTTTGGACAGAAAAGATGCCCTGCTCTCGTTGCTCTCCCTAAAGGCCGGAGTAAGACCGGACGAAATTTCCGAGGAAGAAACGATCGATTCTCTGTTCGGAGGAAATTCATCCAAAAGAAACCAGGTTATGGCCGATCTGGGCGCCGAATTTAGGACTCCTAGCCTCGACGGAGGTCATGAAAAACCGATTCGCGAATTGAATAAATTGTTAAGTGAACAGTCGCAATACGTTCAACCCGGTCCTTATTTAAGGACCGCATTCGAAGAGACCGTCAAAAAACATTTCCCTCCGGATTTCGGACGGACCGAGATCTTTCGCCATTTAAAGCAGGAAAGGAGTCTTTCTGAATCGGGAATTTTTGCGGTCAGCATCTTTCTTCCGTTATTTGTTCGCGAAGGAGAATCGTTGCGCAAAGGTCTCTTAAGTCCGATCGCACTCTCCAGTCGTTTGAACAGCGCAAAAGAAGCCTCTAAGTGGTTGGATAAGGCAGTAGACCTTTTCGCACAGAGTAAGGGGATTCGAATTCCTAAACTTTCGGCCGCAAAAGGTGCCTCAGGAGGAGCAAAAGTAGACGCAGCCGCATTGGAAGAATTGGAAAGAAAATATTTCGGAGCGGAAGGAGTTTTCGGTAAAAACATCCGAGATCTCAGAGTTAGACTTTTAGGAGAAGATCCTTTTGCTCAATACTTGGTGAGAGATCTGAATCTTCTTTCGGAAGCGAGAACCCGCAACTCCTCCGTCGCGGATCTACAACCTCTTTTCGAAGAGAAAAAGGCGGTGGTCTTCGGAAATTCCGAACAATGGGCAAAGAAGAAACTCCTTCAAATTCTTACCGAAATTTCCTCGGGAAAACGGACTCATCTTAGTCCCGGAGAGAAAGTCTATCTGACTAATCATCGTACCCGGCTTTTAAAAAGCGTGTTCGAATATTGGGTTTCGGGAACGAGACTTTCTTCTCCGAACACAAAGGAAGCGGTCTCCTGTTTAGAGGGAATCTTCCGAATTTCTTCCGAAGATAAGTCCTCTCCCGTTTGGAAAGCGGCACCTTCCGTACTGAGACCTAAGTTAGATATCGAAGCGGACGGAACCTGGCGTTATTCGGAAACGGAAGACAAAAATAATATCAAGGAATTGTTATATTCTAGGATTCATCTCAAAACGAGCTCTGATTTCGGAAGTAATTTCAAAGTCGATTCCTCCGAAACGGCTTCTTTCGAAAAAGTATTGGAAGAAGCGATCGCCGCAGGCGTTACGTTTGCAGGTAAAAAGATACTGGTAACCGGAGCGGGCCCGAACTCCATAGCTTTGGAAACCGTCCAAGCGTTGCTTTCCGGGGGAGCCGACGTGATCTTAACGACCACCTCTTATTCCTCCGAAAAAGTTCGCCTTTATAAGAGAGTCTTTCAGGAATACGGGTCCCCTGAATCCCGCCTGCAAATCCTTCCCTTCTCGCAAGGTTCTCTCGAGGACGTTCGTAAACTTTCGGATTGGCTCTCCTCCAAAAACTGGGAGCCTGATCTTTTGCTACCTTTCGGAGCGATCGGAGAGGAGAATTCGGTGTCGCAGTTGGACGAATCCTCCCTCATTTCGTTACAGGTATTGCTGGTAGGCGTGGAAAAGCTGATCGGAGTCTTAGGAAGAGGAAGAAAAGCCCTCGGCCCGGACGCTTCCCCATTGAACGTCATTCTTCCCCTTTCTCCCAATCACGGAATATTCGGTAAGGACGGACTCTATGCAGAAACGAAGTTAGGATTAGAGGCCTTGTTCAGAAAAAAATATTCGGAATCCGAAGACTGGGGCAAGAACGTTCGGATCATCGGTTGCGTAATCGGTTGGGTCCGAGGAACGGGTTTAATGGAGGCCAACGATTTGGTCGCCGAAGCTCTGGAAAGGGAAACCGATGTCCTTACTTTTTCCAAAAGGGAAATGGGAGCCCTAATTTCCGGACTGGCACGTCATATATTCGAAAATTCTAAAGTTGGCGTACTAAAAGCGGATTTTACCGGAGGTTTGGACTCCCAACCCGATTTAGGTAAAGTTTTGGCGAAAATAAGATCGAATATCGTAAATGAAGCTAAAAACAAACGGGAAGCGTTTGCGATCCGTTCCGAGATTTTGGGAACGGAAGTCAAGCCGCAGAAAGTTCGCCCGTTACCGAAGGAACTTTATTTCCATCCGTCCACACCGAACGAGAAGGAACTCGCGACTTACGGCGACCTTACGCATATCGATTTGAAAAATCTGATCTGCGTCGTCGGGTTTGCGGAAATCGGACCCGGAGGAAGCTCCTTAAGCCGCTGGGAACTCGAAAAAACCGGATCTCTTTCCCTTGAGGCTGCTTTGGAACTAGCCTGGATTATGGGATTGGTAAAATACCAGGCTTCGGATAAGGGCCGGACCTGGACCGATGCGGAATCGGGAGAGGCGATCCAAGAGTGGGAAGCGAAGGAGCGTTATGAAAAACGAATCCTTCAAAATACCGGGATCCGGTTGATAGACCCGGCCGATAGAGGTTTCGATGCGAACGGTTTATTCGCTTTCGTAGATGTAGTGTTAGAGGAAGATTTCTTCGTCCCGGCCGCAACTCAAAAAGAAGCCGAGGAATTCCGCAAAGCCGAATCGGAAGCTACTGAAATCTACCACGATACGGAAAAAGACAAATGGTTCGTTAAACGAAGAAAAGGAAGCGTAGTTAAGGTTAAAAAAGCGATCGGAGTAAACCGAAAAGTTGCGGGACAGATTCCCAAAGGCTGGGATCCGATCCGCTACGGTATCCCGAAAGAGCTGAGCAAACAGGTGGATCGAATCACTTTATACAATCTCTATTGCACCTGTGAGGCTTTTTTGAGAGCGGGCATGGAGCCCGTCGAACTTTACGCCTATCTACACCCAGGACTAGTAGGATCCACCGTAGGTTCGGGCCTGGGCGGAATGGGAAAAATGAAGCGAATGTTTCAGGATTTTTTAATGGGCAGCGAGAGACAACACGATGCACTTCAAGAATCCTTAATTAACGTTACGGCGGCGTGGGCGCTCACTTCCTATGTAGGAGCTTACGGCCCGGTCCAAACTCCCGTTGCCGCCTGCGCGACGGCTGGCGTTTCCTTGGAAATGGCCGCAAATATGATACGGGACGGAAAAGCAAAGTTTATGTTAGCCGGAGCGTTCGACGATTTTTCCGAGGAAGGAGTGATCGGATTCGGCGATATGCAAGCCACCGCGGACAGCATTGAAATGGAGGCAGCGGGAATCGAACCGTCCTCCGTCTGCAGACCCAACGACATTCGGAGAAACGGTTTCGTAGAAGCCCAAGGAGGAGGAGTCATACTTTTGGCTCGAGGAGATTTGGCTTTAGAAGCAGCTCTCCCGGTCTACGGTATTCTCGCGTATGCAGGATCCAAAACCGACGGAATCCAAGCTTCCATTCCGGCACCGGGACTAGGACTACTCTCGTTAGGAGCGGAATCCGCAGACAAGGCGAATCGATTTTGGAATATCCAAGATCGAAAAAAAGCTTTGGCCAAGTGGGAAGAGGACCGCCAACGCGTCGTCGAAAGTTACGGAAAAGACGGAGACGAATTCTTTCACAAGGTACGCGCGCTTCTTTCCGGCGACTTTCAGCCCGGAGGAGAAGGAATTTCTCCTTTACGATCCGCCTTGGCATCTTTCGGACTGACTGTCGACGATATCGACTTCGCTTACAAGCATGACACTTCGACCAAGGCTAACGACAAGAACGAAAACAAACTCCTTTATACTTTGCTAAACGGATTGGGAAGGGCTCCCGGGAATCTGCTTCCGGTCGTTTCGCAAAAATCTCTGACCGGGCATTCAAAAGGAGGAGCCGCCGCCTGGCAGACCGTAGGTGTCCTGCAAAGTTTAGAGGAAGGGGTCGTTACCGGAAATCGAAATCTGGAAGAAGTCGATCCCGACATGAATTCCTTTCCGTTTCTCGCGTTTACCGACGAGTCCTTGAATTTCGGAAAACATTCCTTTAAGGCCGGAATACTAACTACATTAGGATTCGGCCATATAGGAGCTCTTTGCCTACTTCTGCATTCCAATTTCTTCCTGGCAGCGTTGACTCCGCAAGAAAGGGCAAAATATCTCTCTCTTAGACGTCGGAGAGAAATTTCGGGAAGGAATCGATATCACGAAATTAGAATGGAGATCGGAAAGCCGCTTTACGAACGCAAGACCAAATCCTATTTCGAACGGGAGGAAATCTCCCTTTTACTGGATTCGTCCTTTAGACAAGGCAAGGGTTTTTAGACGATGATCGCTCTGAAACCCATGCTTCCCGAATCCGTCCAAAAGCTCGGGCATACGAATCTATCGATAGGCGTCGATCTGGTATTTATTCCCGAATTCAGAAAGGCGCTCGAGGAACCCGGAACCGCTTTCTTCGACAAAACCTTCACTAGTTGGGAACTTGCAAAGGCATCCACGAAGTCGATGCCGGAACGCGCGGTATTCTTTTCGGGAAGATACTCCGCCAAGGAAGCATTCGTCAAAGCTTTGGACGGCCCCCGACTCCATTTGCCTCCGGCCTTTCGGTTTCTATATTCCGAAATCGAAATACGAAACGACGAATTCGGAAGACCGTATTGCCGTTTTTACGGAAGCCTTTCGGACTACATGAAGAAGACCGGATCTTCCGTCATCTCACTCAGTATAACGCACGTCGAAGAATACGCCTTTTCGGAAATTCTTCTTTCACTTTAGGAAAGCGAAATGATACCCACAAGAAAACCGGAACCGGAATCCGCCATAGAAGCTACGATCAGTCTCCCCGTTATAGAGGCGGCGGTTCGCCTTCTCAAATCCTTGAATCCCAACCTTTCCGAATCGAGCGAAACTTTGCCAGAAAGAAAGGGAAAACTGAGAAAAGTCCTGGTTGCGAACAGAGGAGAAATAGCGAAGAGATTTTTTCAAGCTTTGCGTGAGGAAGGAATCAGATCGGTGGCGGTCGTCACGGATCCGGATCGAGGTCAATCCTGGTACGAACCTGCGGACGAAATTCTCTATATCGGAGATCCCGACGGGTATTCAGATCCTCAAAGGATAGTAGCGGCGATATTGTTATCGAACGCCGACGCTGTCTATCCAGGATACGGATTTTTGTCCGAAGATTTCCGGTTCGTAGAGACGTTGGAAACTGCCTCTCTTATATATAAAAAAAATATAATATTTATGGGACCGAAAGCCCAAGTGATGAGGAGAGTAGGAAACAAATTAGACGCAAGAAAACTGGCGGGAGAAAACGGAATTCCTCTTTTCGACGGAAGCGGACCGATCACCGAAGGGGAAGACCAAGCACTCCGAGAAGCTAAGCGCATCGGTTATCCAGTAATGGTAAAACTGGATGCGGGCGGGGGAGGCAAAGGAATGGTTGTCGCTTACTCCGAAGAGGAATTGAAAAATGCGATAGAAAGCGCGGTACGAATCGGCAAGCAGGCTTACGGAAACGGAACGTACTTTCTCGAAAAATTCGTGGAAAGTCCTGCGCATTTCGAAGTGCAAATATTCAATTCCGTTGCGGTCGGCGTACGAAAATGCGCCGTTCAAAGAAGAAACCAAAAGATCGTCGAAGAAAGCGGCGAAACTTTTTTGGACGATCGAACCTTACTCCAACTACTCTCATCGGCGGAGAGGATCGCGCATATCTCGGGATATTCGGACGGCTGCGGAGCGGGAACCGTAGAGTTTCTTTTGGACGGGGATAAGGGAAATTTCGGTTTTCTCGAAATGAATACCCGTCTGCAAGTGGAGTATCCCGTTACTGATCAATCTTTAGGAATCGACCTTGCCAAGTGGCAGATTCTTTTCTTCGACGGACGCGAAATCGAAATCCCTTTCGATTCGGTGGTAAGAAGAAGATTCTCGGCAAGAAATCATTCTATCCAATGCAGAATTTATGCTGAGGATCCTTTTCAAAATTATTCCCCTGCACCGGGAAAAATCACCGAGCTGGAGCTCCCCACTTTTAACGGAGTGAGATGCGACTTCGGATTCAAAAAAGGGGACCGCATCCTGGGGGAATACGACCCTATGATCGGCAAATTGATCGCCTTCGGAACCAGTAGACAGGAAGCCCTTTTAAGAATGGAAAGAGCATTGTGCGAATTGTACGTTAAGGGGATCACAACCAACCACGAACAGCTTTTAAAACTGATCCGCCACGAATCCTTTCGTCAGGGAGGATACGATAATCGTATTCTGAATCAAAATCCCGAATTGGTCAAAGAGGATTTCGTTTATCATCAAGAGGGGGCGTTGTTTTGCTGCCTTTCCGAATGTATTCTCTCTTCGAATCTAGCGGTCGAAGAGGCGCTTAAAGACGGAGATCTCCCCAGATTATTGAAGTCCGAAGAATCGGAGTATTTGTCGCATAAATTCGACGTGAAATTTTCCGGCTCCAATCTTCAAATCAGGATGTTCAAAGTAGGATTCAATTCCTATGAAATCCTATACGACGGAAAATATTTCGGCAGGGTACAGGTGACTTCCGGCGGAAATTCCGGAGAGGAATTCGTCGCCGATTTTCGGGGGAGAATCATTCCGGTAAGAGTCGATCGAAGACCGTCCTTTCACTCCGTACGCTTCGTAGATGGAAACGGCAAACTGAGATTTCTCCGGTACATAATCCATTCCAATAAACGAAGCAAAACACGGGACGAAGAAGGACAATTGCGTTCCCCCTTTCAAGGAACTTTCGTAAAGATACCGGACAACCCGAAAACGGGAAGACCTTGGCGAGAAGGAGAATTCGTCCGAGAAGGGGAACCTCTCTTGGTGATTTCCGCCATGAAAATGGAAACGGTATTAAAATCTCCGATCACCGGAAAGTTGATTTACCTCGCGGAGCATGGGGATCCTTCCAGATTAATAAGGGGAACGAGCGCTTCCGGTTTGATCCTAGGAAAAGGATTCGCCGAAGGGGAAATTTTAGCTAAAATCGAGACCGAAGCTTCGACGGAGAATAGTTCTTCTGAAGTCGAGGAAAGGCTGCGCCTATCCGATTCTCTTTGGGAAAATTGGGAATTCCTTCCGACGGGGCCCGAATCCGCGAACCTTTCCGAACAGATCCTAAACTCCATCGAAGGGGAGGATTTGAGAAAAATACTACTTTCCTGGATTTCCGGAACGTTCCGGGAGGAATATTCCATTCCAAAAATGGAATATTTATTGAAATCCTACGACTTGGAAACGCAATCCGAGGCGGAAATCCGACGCTGGGGCACATTCTATCTTGAAATATTAAAATTTCATGTTTTGGTTCGAAGGTTGTTCTCTTCCGATCCCGGAACGAAATTTTCCCATTTCGGAGAGATTCACAGGTTGCTTTCCAAGTGGAACGAAGAAGGTTATAGCCCTTCCAAAGCGACCCGGAAATTGTTGTCCGCTGCTTTTCATTCCTACGGAATCGCAAACTGGAGTCCTGTCAGGCGAACGAAAGAACAAAAGGAAGCCTTCCTGAATCTGGTGCGGGCATACGCGAACCTAAGAGAAGGCAAAGATCTTTTCGTCAAGATCCTGGAGAAGTTCTCATCAACGGCACCTTCCACAAGATCCGTAGATCTTTCCTTGAACGGCATCATCTACCTGGAAGAAAGGGAAAAAGAACCGGGCTTGGAAAAGACCGCCAGAAGAATTCTCGCAATCAGAGGAAATCGTCCGCAAAAATTCCGCGGAGGAAATCCTACGATTTCCCGAAAACACGTATTCGATTACATACGATTTGTAAAGAGTCCTTGGTCTCTAGTGTCGCAGGAAAATCCCGAAGGGCTAGAAAAACGTTTCAAATCCTCGCTGGAAAAATCCACGCTCCCCCTCATCCCCGAGGAACTTTCCGAAACTATGAAACGTAGATTCGAAGAGAAAATCTCCTTTTGGAAATCCAAGGGAAGTATTTCCAGATTATTTTCCCCCGATAAAGTGCATTACCTTTACTTGGTAAATGACGGCAAGGAAAAGGAATATATCGTATTTTCTCCGATCACTCCCGAATCCGATCTAAACGTCTTTCGGTCCGGATTGGAAACAGCCGCTAAAAATGCCGCTTGCATTCTACAAGGCGCTCAAACGTTGAACAAGGTCGATTCCTTCAGATTGGAAATCATCAGCACCGACGTTCCGATTCCGTTCGACCTGACTGGCGATTGCGGCTCCAAAATAAATTATGAAAAAATAATGGAGTCCGCAAATTCGGTGGTTAGATTCTTTCTCCACGGTTTTTACAGCCAATTTATCCTGGAAATATTCGATTCCGAACGAAACGCGATCCGGACTTTCTCCTTTTTCTTCAAGGAAGGAAAGCTGAGAGTGGACATGGTTCATCCCGACGATCCGAGATTTCCCTACTCCGAGGCCTCGGAATCCAAAAATGCCGCGCTGTTCCGAAAGGGGAAATGGCCTTTAGAACATTGGATCCGAGAATCCTTCGATCAGGATACGGCCAGAGAAATATCGCTCTCCGGTGCGGACGACGTCGTCAGAAAGAATTCCAAAACGGGAATCGAAGAAACCTGTATACCGGGAGCAAAGATTTTCACCGGAAAAATCGGCGGAAAAGACGCGGTTTTCTTTTTCAAGGATTCCAGGATAGCAGGAGGCGCTACGGGAGATCTCGAAGGGAGAAAGTATATCGCCGCGGCATATTACGCGTACCGAAAGGATTCTCCTCTATACGTATGGAACGATGGAGCGGGAGCGAATATCAAGGAAGGAATGGTTTCGTTAAATCGCGCCGCAGAAGGGTTCTTTTTCAACGCTTTGCTTTCCCGTCGGGTGTCCGCCTCCGAATTCAAAGCCGCAATCGAATCCCACGGAGATCCGATATTGAGGGAAATCTGTTCCGAAACGGAAAAGAAGTATTCTTGCGAATTCCGCAGATACAGACCCGATGCAAAGCCTGAACATTGCGTCGTCGTCGCAGTCGGAGTGGGTTCCTCCACGGGATTGGACGTCTATGGGTCCTCGCAAGCCGCATTACAATTGATATTAAACGAAGAAGAATCCTACCGTGTTTTGACCGGATCCGCCGTAATCCAATCCGTAACGGGAGAAAAACTGACCAATTACGAAATCGGCGGAGCCCGAATTATGGGACAAGCGACGGGAACCGTCGATTTTATCGCCGGCGATAAGGTGCATCTACTCTGGTATCTGAGAAAAATCCAGGAAGTTCTTACCGGCAACCGCGAAAGCACCGGAACCTATATCCCACGTTCGCACAAAGAAGATTGGGTCGTTTTGGAAGAGAACGAATTGGCTGCGAACTCCGAAACCAATTCGCTGTTAAGCGTAAAGGAGGACTATTCGGGTTCTGGTTCTTTGATAGCGGGGTTGGTCCGTTTCGGTTCCGCTCCGGTAATGGCTTTAGGTCCCAGAACCAGCTTCGGATTTCATTCCCTTTCCTGTATCGTTAAAGCGAAAGAATCGATCAAGATCGCCGATAAAGCGGGTGCGGATCTCCTTCTCGTTTACGGAAGCAAGTGGTTCCGGAGTTCTCATTTGGACGATACGGATTCTTTACGCCCTCGTAGGGATTTTCAAAAATCCCTACAGGAATTCCGTGGGGCGTGCCTTCATTATGTAAAACATCCTGAGGGAATCTTAATACCGGAACTTACGGCCGCAGGAGACGCGTGGCTTTTTCTGGACGATTCCGCCAAATCAAAAGAACGCTCCGTCAAAAAGGAATTTTCCGACGCCAAGCGTTGGGCGACGTTCGTAGCTTTTTCGGAAGCCGAAGCATATTCCATTATTCGAAAGTTCTTCCACCTCTTAAGGACCCGCGAACATAAATCGGACACACTGGTTCCTATGGAAAGAGTGACCTTACCTTCGGATCCTTCCATTCCTTACGATATGAAACGGGAAGTCGTTTTAAAAGTATTGGATCCGGATTCTTTTTTGGAATTCTTCGAATCCGATCCCGGCACCAGTCTTCTCACCGGCCTCGGGCGTTTGAAAGGAAAAACCGTCGCGATCATAGCGGACCAACCCAAAGACGGAGGAGCCCCGGACGCACCGGGAACGGAAAAGTTCAGAATTTTTATGGAGTTCGTAAACAAACATCGGATTCCGGTACTGATGCTTTCCGACGCGCCCGGATTCGTTCCCGGAACGAAACAGGAAAGACTCCGGATCCAGCAGATCGGGGGAGAATCTCTAGATACGAATATTGTTTCTCCCGTACCGGTAGTATCCTTGGTGCTCAGGCAGAACTACGGAGGAAGACAAATTCACGCGTTCAGCGGATTCCTAAGACCCGGAATCGCATACTATGCGTATTCGGAAGCAGTCTTAGCGGTAATGGGTGCTTCGTCCGCTTTCGACCTTTTTCAAGGAGCCAAGATAGAGGCCTTAAAAAAGGACGGAAAGAACGAAGAGATAGAATCCCTTCGCCGCGAATTTTTGGATTCCTTCCGAAACAAATCCAGAGCCGTCGAAGACGCCGAGAAATCCGGAGTTATGGACGAGACATTTTCCTCTCTTACGGAACTCAGAGGTGTTCTCATCAAAGGATTGCGGGAAGCCGAACAAAAAATCGGAACCTGGAAGCGGAAGTTGGATACGAATTCCGCGTCGGAGTTCGTTTACGGATCCGACGGAAATTTCGACGATTGGAAGGATCTCATTCTTCCTTGATTCCCAGGAAACACTACCAAGCTAGCGTTTTCGTATAGCGATCATCGCTATATCGTCGGAAAGCCGAGAGATACCCGGCTTTCCCAATTCTTGGGCAGTATGCGTTTCCAAATCGGCAACGATCGTTTGGATCAGTTTTTCCGGGCGTTTTTCCCCGTTCGCAAAAAGTAATCGGGCCAATCTCTCTCGTCCGTACATGTTTCCGTCCGGGTTCCGAGCTTCGTCTAATCCGTCCGTATATTCGAAGAAGATGTCTCCGGAATCCAAGGCCAGAACTCTTTTTTCGATCGTGGTCTCGAAAAAGGAATTTTCATCCATTCCGATCGGAAGACCGCCCGCAGGAAGTTCGTGCAATTTCTTTTCCGAAGAATCATAAAACAGGGGTTTTACGTGACCCGCCGAGATATATTCGACCTTGGAAGTGTTCGCATCGAAAAATCCCAGAAAAAAAGTCACGAATATATGATCAGGCGTATCCTCGTATAGCTGGGAATTCATTTCCAAAAGGATCTTCTTCAGGTCCCGTTCCCCTCTTCTAAGAATAGCGCGGATCTGGGCCCGAAAGAGCGCCATCACAATGGCTGGTCCTACTCCGTGATTGGAAACATCTCCGATGCAGAACGCTATCTTATTTTGACCCAATTCTATAAAATCGTAATAGTCTCCGCCCACACCCGCCATCGCTTTATAAAAGGCGCCGAATTCCACGTAGTCGTTGAGACTAGTCGGTAGTTTTTCGGGAAGAAGCCTTTTTTGAATCTCCTCGCCGGCGAGAAGTTCTCCTCTCATTTCCTCCCTTTCCCTCAATCCGTGGACCATTTCGTTTAACGATTCGCTCAATATGCCGATCTCATCGTAACCGGCGGGAGGAAATTCCACTTTTAAATTCCCTCCGCCGATTTCCTCCGCCTTGATGCTGATCGTCCGGATCCTTCTCACGACGAACCAGGCCAGCCCATAGGCCAAGAGAATCGCCACCCCGCCTATCAGACCGGTATAACGGATCAGCTCTTCCCGGTTGTCGCGAATCTGTCTTGCACCTCCGGTTCTATCTATTAAAATCAAGTTATATCCTAGCAAATCCTTACGGAGAAGGTCGTAGACTAAACCCTTGGTTTCTTTTTCCTGAACGGCGACTAACGGAGTGGAATCCAATTCCCACATGACTTCCTCCGCCTCGCTTCTACTCCGAATCAAAATGCCAGCTTCCGTTAGGAACGTCTTGTTTCTAGGAAGGTTCGGAAGTTCCGTCTCCGAATTTCCGGACAATATCCACTCCCTCAATAATTTCCATTTTTCCCGGACATGATTTCTTTCTTCGGAATCCTTATAATACCTACGAATCGAGGAGGAACCTGCTTTGAACGGCAAAAAGGCGAAGTCCTCCAACGCGGCTTCTCTTAAACCGTAAACGGAATCCTCGGCTTTGCGTTCTTCGAAGGAGCTCCAGTCCTCCTTAACGGCCTCGAGGCGGACTAGCGAATCCTTTATCTCTTCTATCTGGGCTTCGAGTTCCCTCAATTTCTCCCGGATATCCTCCGGAGATTTCCGTGTTTCCCCTTGCTTCGGCGGGAATTTCAACATCTTTTCCCATTCCAAAACCTCTTTAGCAAGTGAGGAGGATTTTTCCTCCAAGGATTTTCTCTCTTCCGTCCATTTTGTTCGCGCCTTCTCGAAAACGGACGCATACGGATGGAGTTCGTTTAATCTGGAGTCCCTTTTCTTTAGAAGTTTTCGATATTGGAAAGAAAGACTCCGGAACGTCGGATCGGCCGCAGGCTTGGACTTTCCCTCCTTTCTCAGTTCGGATATCCGAACCTTAAGTTTCTGGGTAAGCTCCCCGAATTCCTTGGAGAGCTTTCGGTCTTCCTCTAAAAACCCTCTCCAGCCGCTGCCGTTTTTGGAGACTTCCTCCGCCAAAATTTTGGAACGCTCCGCAGTGCCCGGGTTTCGGAAAACGGGACGATACACCACTTCGTACTGCCTTCCGCCTGTTTCGAAACTTTCGGGCTCGGACTTTTCTCGAATCACCTCTAAGACGTCGGAACCTTGAAACAACGAATTCCTGCTTTGTTCGAATTCCTTTTGGTTGAGTAATTTTTTTGCAGTGCCGGCGGATTGTAGAAAAAGGAGGCCGGTATCGAGGGTTTGTTTTCCGGATCTATCATATGCAAGAATCCGAATCTTGTCGGGTAAAAGACCCAGGGAAGAAATCCCGTCCTTATAGGATCCTCTAAAGAAATTTTGCAACGCTTTGGCTAGATTTGTTTCCTCCAATGCGGATTTCTTTTCGCTATCCGAAACGGATTTTTCAGAAGCTTTTTTTTCCTTTTCAAGTTTGGTTTTCGTATCGAGCAATGATTTCTTTTTACGTGGATCGGAATCGGATTTAGGCAACTCGGATTCCGTAACTTTTAATTCTTCCTCTATCTCTTCGATACGGGACCGTGCATTTTCACCGTTCAGCCTTGCTATCGCGGTTTTTTCCGCGATCGTACGAATCTTCTCGTATACCTGAGCTTCGATCGGGGCTCCGTTTTCCTTTCTAAGCTCATTCCGAACCTTCGTCTCGAACTCCTGAATCTCTTTTTCGGAAAGGTAGCGAGTAAAATAGGTATCGACGCTCCTATATACGTTTCCTCTCTTTACGTTTAATCCTATGGATTGACCGAAGGACTTTAAGGCGCCCAAAAAACCGGATTCCTTTTGGACAACCGTTCTCTTAAATTTGCTGAGTTCCTTTTTCTTTTCTTTGACCCTGATCTTGAATTCCTCGATCAGAATCATGCTCCTACTTAAGTTTTCCAAATCCAAAACCACGGTGTTCACGTAGTCCAGAGGAGCCTTCAGCTCGGAGTTAATCTTTTCTTCCAAAGCCTTTTTTTGTTGCGAGTAGTGAACGGCGGAGGTAAAGGCAAGTATGGAAACCACCAAGGCGGCCGTAAAAAAGGAGAGCTTGGCCCGGATTCCCGGAAGTACCGTACGTAAGAGTTTATTCTTTATCATTCTTTATTTCTCGAGTGAATCAAGGTAAGCCGGTTCCGCGGGGGATTTTTCAATCTTCTATATCTTAACAACATCACCTTTTTAATGGACCTCAGTCCGAATCCGCCGTCCGCACCGCTTTCGTAGAGTTCCTTCCAGGTTTCGTTCTTCGCTTCGGTCGGATTGAAAGGGATCCCTTCGTCCGTAAGGGAAAATTTCCAGCTACCTTTGTTTTTCCGCATTTTCAGTTCTATGCTGGATATTTGCCCTTCGGAAAAACCGTGTTCGATCACGTTCGTTACCGCTTCATCCAGACAAAAAACGATCCTTCCTTTTATCAAGTCGGGACAACCTTCCCCCAGAAAAGCGCGCACTTCGCCCCGGATCCTGGACAACTCGTCCAAGTCGTTGGTAAAAACGCAGACTTTTTCGTTTTCCGGATCCATGTTCCCGACCCTTATACGATCGAGAGAGCTTCTTCCAAATTCGGAAATATACGTACTTTCTTGGTGAAGTACATGAGCTCCATCGTGTCTTTTACCTCTTTACGAAGACTACAGAACACGATCTCTCCGGATTTTTCCTTTAAGAATTTTTGAATCGAATTCAGAACTCCGATCCCGGCGGAGGCGATATAAGTTAGCGCACTACAATCGCAGACAATCGTTTTCATTCCGTTACCCACGGCCGATTCCAATTTTAATTTCAGATCCGGGGCGGTTTTAGCGTCGATTTCTCCCGCCACTTTAAGGATCAGTCGGCTACCGTCCGCCTTTTCGTCGAAAGTCAAATTTGCCATTTTATATACCCTTCTTCAAATCCTTCATTAAGTCTTTCGTCTGAATGATAGCGTACAATTTGCGCTCGAGAGAATCTATCTCGTAATAGTATTTCATATTCGGATCCCCTTCGAACGTGTGAGCGTATTTTCGTATTCCTTGTATTGCTTTTTTCGCGTTCCCTTCGAGTATACCTCTGGTAATCGAATAATACAATTCTATCGCGATCGAATCCATTAAGTTTTGCTTAAATCCTTGGTCCCTCTTTTCCAGGGCACCGATCAAGTTCTCCACCTCCTGTTGGCTATAGACTTCCGAGTCGCTGTAGTTTATGATATATCTGGAAAGCAACCTCTTACATCGGGCGAGATTGTTCGATTTGCTGGCGGCCAATATCTGCTGGTATAGCGTATGTATCTCCGTTTCAAGATATACTTTTTGTCGAGTGGCGTCCAATTTTACGGGTTCAAAAGCCGACTTTAATTCCTCTTGGGAAAAGTTACGGATGGAATCCTCGAATAATTTTTCGCTATTGCTCCGCGTCAAAAGCGCGAATTCGTTTAAAGGTTTTTCGATCAGCGACACGAATTCGAGAGCTTCTCTTGAGATGGATATTTTCGGATCCTCCTGTATCTTTTCCAAAAAAAAGATACAGGAATCTCCCAAAGCGGACAAATTTTCCGTGAGAGCCTGAGAGATCAAACGCTTGCAATGGTGTGGAATGGTATGCAAATAGGCCGGATCGCGTGATTCCTCTTGGATTTTATCCATCATACGACTGGATACGAGAGCAGATACGGACTTTTCCCGTTCCCAACCCGCGTAAATCAAGGGATCATATAGATATTTTTTAAAATTCTTCTTACCCGATAGCGCAAGTAAGCGGGTGGTTTTGACGAATTCCTGCGCAAGATCAGGCGGGATTGAAATTCTTTTTTCTGTCATTTTACGGATACGTTTTATTGTTTTCGTTCGATCTCGAACTTTCGAGTTTTCGACCGTACATTGCAATCAGACCGCAGGTATGGATGGCATAATTTCCGGCATTTCCGGAAAACGTATAGCAAATTCCGATTTTATAAAGGACTGAATTCGGGAGAATTTCTGAAACGATTCGCGGATGCCGGGCTCAAGAACATGTTCGAGCCCGGACGGAAATCGGAAACGACTAGAGTCTCTTACATCTTTCTCCGTCGGGAAGATGAGGATGGTAGACATGTTTGATCGGACGTTCCATACAGGCTAGACATTCTTTAAGTTTATGCTCTTCTTTTAAAGTAGAACACTGAGCAGCCGTTTCTCTGGGCTGAGCGAATACGGAAACAATTCCTGCCACGCAGACCGACAGAAGAAATACAAGCAAAGTTAATTTGGTTTTCATGGATGATCTCCGGTTAAACGAAAGGGAGTTTATCCCCGAAAACGAGGAACAGAACAAGCAAAAAAAAGGATTTGCCGCGGGATAAAATTACAAATCCGAAAAAGATTTCGGTTAACAAAATTCGTAAAAAGCCAGAATTTTAATCGGATTCGATACTGATCTTGAGGATATCCGCCAAATCTTTGACGTCGTCCACGATGTTCAAAACGTCGAACCCGTGGGGTACGGCTATCGTCAGTTTAATCTGAGCGTTTTTGTTTTGAAAGTCCTGCATAAAGGATTCCGATACCAGTTTCAGATCGTTTTTGGCCAAGAGTTCACGAAACCCTTTCCGATGGAATTTCTTCTGCTTTAAATCCAATATAAGTACCTTATATTCGTATTTTCCGAAATACTTGGATTCGACCATATCGAAAACGATCAGAATGATTAGAGTGAAAACCGAAGTCAAAAAGGAAGCGAAATACATTCCCGCTCCCACTAAGAGACCGATCGAGGACACCACCCAGATGGAAGCGGCAGTATTCAATCCCTTGATATTCATTCCGGATTTAATGATGGCACCCGCGCATAAAAAACCCACACCGGAAACCACTTGCGCAGCGATCCGAGTAGGATCTCCCGGGGCAAGCGCACCGGAATAAAAATCCGGAACATAAATGGATAATAACATGAGAATGGTGGAACCCAGTCCGATCAGTATATGTGTCCTGAATCCGGCTCCGTGATTTTTTTTCTCCCGGTTCCATCCGATCAAACCCGCACAAAAGGTGATTAAAAGGATCCTTACGGTAACGGTGAACATATCTATCTGTTTTGAATCTAGCAGATTTAATAGATCTTGCATTTCCTCTCCCGGCTCCTTTATTTTTAGCGAATTCCGACGGACTTAAAAGCGTTAAATTGGATTTAGAAAGAAAAATTCATCTTCTCATCCGGGCTTTAATCCGAAGGCTTCTCCAATCAGGTTTTTATCCTTTCCGATCACCGCAGACATTCTGATCTTATCCCAAACTAGCGATTGCCCGTTCTTATCTAGTAGGGCCCCACCCGCTTCTTCGATCGCGACAGCGCCTGCCGCAAAGTCCCAAACTTTCGCCCCGTTCAAATTCAGAAATAAATCGGTTCCGCCGGACAAAAGCTCCCTAAAACCTGCCCCCGTAGCTCCCAAGGATCTGGAGGTCATTGCCCTCTTTACGACCTTGAATATCCAGGAAAAATCGTCCTCGGATAACGTATTATTTATTTCTAATGAAATGACGCTTTTGGCTAGGGGAAAAGAACCCGAGAATTCGATCCGCCGACCGTCCAAATAAGCTCCTTTTCCCCTCTCCGCAAAAACGAAAGAATCGCTGATAGGAAAATAGATGCATCCTGCAAAGGGCCTTCCGTTTTCCACATAACCTAAAATTACGCTAAAATCGGAAATACCTCGAGAAAACAATGCACTCCCGTCCAGTTCGTCGCAGACAAAGTACGTCTTAGGTAGCGGTTCCAAATTTTCCTGTTCTTCCAAAACGAGAGGAATCTCCGAAAAATCGCGGGCAAAAAAACCGGCCAAAATCTCGTGAGAGGCAAGGTCCGCGTCCGTCAAAACCTGCATCGGATCCTTTAGACGGAATTCGGAACTGCTTCGAAAAGCCTTTAATATCTCGGCACCCGCCTTTCGAGCTACAACCTCGAAAGCGGACAGAATTTCCGATCGAACGGGAATCATCCTAAGAATCCTGTCGATTAGAGGGAGAAGTCTCCGATTTCGAATCTATAAGCACGAATCCGACAACCCGAGTTTCAAAACCCGTCAATGTGCCTCGGGAGGAGGATTCTCATCACCCGCATCGGAAGGAGGCGGAGTCGGTTGAGGCGCGGGAGTTTCTTCGTCAAGAATCGAGGGTCGTTTCCCTTTTTTTGACTTCTTAGTGGGGGCAATATTTCTGATTTTGATGTAGGATCCGAACACCCAACCGGAGGCCGTATCCGAAAAGGCGTCCTTGAATTTCGTATTCACGGAAACTTTATAATAAAAATCCTCTACTCGTTGTCCGTTCAAATCCAGGATATAACGCTTGGGACTCTTCTTCAGAATTTTGCCGACTTCCCCTCCGTCCAAATCGCGGATCTTGGGAGCTCCCACGAAGGGTTCTTTTAACAACGGTACGTTTTCGGAATTGACGGTCATATATCTTCCGAAGACTTTTAACTTATACAATCGGATCGCAACTTCCTTAACGACGGCTTCGGAATCGGAGAAATTGTTCAAAATCCGGAGTAGAGCAAAGACGGCAAAGGTATTTTTTCGAGCGGTCAAAGTATCCAAAATCTGAAGTCTCAGATTTTCCTTATCACGAAACGCGTCCTCTAAAATCCGCATTGCCGTACGGGTCTTATGATTCCCCAACGCTTCCACGGCGACTTTCTGCAACTCCTCGTCGGAGGAGTTCAGATAATCTATAAAAACTTTAATGTCTTCCGGGGCCTGGTAATGGCCTAAGCCCGAGATCGAGGCTTTTACGATTTCCTTTTCATCGGAGGTCAGACCTTTTCGGAGAAGGACTTCCCTAGCTCCCGGATCTCCGGTCTTTCCCATCCCACGAAAACTGGCGATCCGGATCTCTTTGTCGGGGGATTTGGCTCCGGTATAAAAATAATCCAGAGAGGTCCGAGAGCCTATATCGGCCAACCCTTGGTACGCCGCCTGCCTGACCGATTCACCGTCCCGATCGATCATTCTATGCAAGGTTTTGATTCCGGATTTTGCACCCAAGCGTCCGAGAGCCAATGCCGCTGCCGCACGAACTCTAGGAATCGGGTGGGTCAGTCCTATCCGGTTCAATTTGGCCACATTGTGATTGGCTTCCGCCTGGAACACCGAGAGAAGGCCTTTCTTGAACTGGTCGTTGTATTTTTTAATTTCTTTCTTATCTAGGAAGGTATTCCCGTCGGACGAAGGATTTTCCGCGGGAGTCCCCCCCGTATTGGAAGGATTTCCTGGATCGCTGGAAGGTTGCTGGTCCGAAGTTTCCGAGTTCGGCGCATTCCCGGAAGGAGATCTTTGCGCGAAACGGTTTCCGGGAACCAAAAAGGTCCCGACGGAGAGAAGAAAGAGAAAAATACTTAGACCGGTACGTATCTGCATTTTAAATAAAAAAGTGAACCGGTTCCAGGAAAAGATCCCTTCTCCGAATCTCTATTCTTTTTTTCGACCTTTGTAGAATAGCGGACCAGTATTTTTTCGGATCCCGACCTATAATAAACCGATAGGAAACAACATTTTTACGGAAGTTATTCTTTTCCGAAAAAAAGAATCCGTTTTTTTCGGGTCAACCGAACACCAACCCCTCCTTCCAACGAGTCGGTGGAACTACTTGACGAACCGGGCCAGAACTGTTATCCTAAGTCGAAAGGAGTCACTTTTATCAGTAAGCTCAGCGGCAACTTATCCGGTCTCAAGTCCAATCAAATCCAACGTTTAAAGAAACTTTCCGAACGAAGGATCCGGGAAAACATGATTGTAACACCGGAAGTTTCCAGAACCCTTTCCGAACTTTCCCGCGAAATCAGCCGCCAGGTCGGTATCTTAATCGACAGAACAGGATACGTTACTCACGTCATTGTGGGTTCGGATGGCTCCATCGTCATTCCTTGGTTGGATAGAATCCGGACTTCGGATGCAAGGCTCAGAGGATTGCGCCTGGTCCATACTCACCTAAAAGACGAGGCTCTTAACCAAGAAGATTTAACCGACCTTGCTTTATTACGATTGGATTATATTACTGCGATCACGGTGGATGAAGCCGGGCTTCCGAAATCCTATTACTCCGCTTGCATCAAACCGGAAGACGAGGAAGGGGAACCTTGGACCGTTCTTCCCCGACGCAGCCCCGGACAATTGCAGGAAGGGATCCTGGAAGAAATTCTGGATCTCGAAGATAGAATGGCCAGGTACAGGCGCAATTTCAAAGGATCGCAAAAGGAAAATCGCGCCTTTTTAGTGGGAGTGTACCCCGAACAACAAAGAGGAAGAACTCCTAACCAATCGATAGAGGAACTGAAAGAACTTTGCCGCACTGCAGGAGTCCATGTTGTCGATTCGTTTATCCAAAAGAAAAATAGATTGGATCCTGCCACCGTCTTAGGCAAAGGGAAATTGGAAGAAATCGTACTAAAGGCCATTCAAAAACAGGTGGAGCTTCTCGTTTTCGATTTGGAACTGACTCCTTCTCAGGCCAAAAAAATTTCCGACTATGCCGACCTGAAAGTAATCGATCGAACCCAACTGATCCTGGATATCTTTGCAAGAAACGCCAAAAGCCGCGACGGGAAGTTACAAGTGGAATTGGCTCAGTTGAAGTACCTGAAAGGTAGACTTACGGAACTGGACGACAATATGTCTAGGCTGACGGGGGGGATAGGAGGAAGGGGTCCCGGAGAAACCAAGCTCGAGATCGGCAAACGAAGAGTGGAAGAAAGGATCTCCCGTTTAGAACAGGAATTGAAATCCCTGAAGAAACGTCGGGAAATCGCGAGACGAAAGAGGAAGAAAAACGAAATTCCGGTCTGCGGAATCGTAGGCTATACGAATGCGGGAAAATCCACGCTTTTAAATCGAATGACGAACTCGGAAGTGTTATCCGAAGACAAACTCTTTGCGACATTGGACCCGACTTCCAGAAGACTTCGATTTCCGGAGGAAAGGGAAATCATCGTCTCCGATACCGTGGGATTCATTCACGATCTTCCTCCAGAATTGTCGAACGCCTTCAAAGCAACTTTGGAAGAACTGGCGGATTCGGATCTACTTCTGCACGTAGTGGATATTTCGAATCCCGAATACCGACTTCATATGGAGGCCGTGGAATGTATTCTGGACGATCTCGGTCTTGCGGATTTGCCTATGATCTTAGTGTTCAACAAGGTCGACAATCTGCCCGAAGAAGCTAGAGTAGAGCTGATAAGAGAATCCGATCCGGATACTGTTTACGTATCGGCTTTCAAAGGAACGGGAATGGATCTGCTATTAAATCGGATAGAAGAGAAAATCTACGTAGCGGCCGAGTCGAAATTACGCACAAAGAATCCTTTGGAATTTATGGATGAGGATTGGATAGAGGAGAAACATTCCGATGAGTCGATAGTCACTTCCTAAGCTCCTCCCAATCCTTTCTCTTCCAGGAAGTTCGGAACTCAGAGCATTCCTTAAAAGGCCGTTTTTGCCTCGTCCATCGTGTGATAAATCGCTACTTTCTTAGGTAATTCCATTAAACGAATTACGTTTTCTAAAAAATGATTCAGTCCTCCGATGACGATCTTGCCGTTATGTTGGTCCACCGTTTTTATCAGAGTCAGCAAGGTCGCGACCCCTACGCTGTTGATATATTCCAAAGCGGATAAATCCAGAATGATCTCGTAAACACCTTCGTCGAATACGAAGTTGATTTTGCGAGAAATTTCAAAGGCGTTAGAATTGGTGACCTTTCCGTTCATAGTCACCACTAAAACTTCCTTTTCCTTTACTGGAAGACGCCTCGTTTCTATAAACAGCCCTTCGAATTCCGTTCTTGCCATTTTTTCCTGTTCCGTGCTATAACAGCAGTTTACCGTTCTGTAAGGACGCCGATATTTCCCGGCATCCGGCGATATTTTTCAACTTAGATTCCACTCGGACCTGCCCGCGGGCGAGAATCCGAATCCAACCTTTACCGTCGATTTCCCCTTCGAATTCCAAATAAACCCGGCGATGGTCTTCCTTTCGTAGAAACGAAACCTTGCCCCCTTCCTGCAATCGGTCCCATAAGGACGCTGCGGTTCCGAATGTGATTAGACGAGAAAATCCGTCTAAATCCAAAAATAAATCCAAATGTTCCCCGCCATAGCCTCCGTGAAAGGAGAGCGTGAAAGGGAATTCCTCCATTTTTTTAGAGTTTATCCTCCAGACGAATCGCAACGGACGGTTCCATGATAACGTCCAAAGAATCGATCCTTCCTAAAGAGGCTAAAATAGAGGCTTCGACGCAAGGATGAGTCACCACGACCACTTCCACCGGCTCCCTTTCGGACTCATTTTGTCGCACCGAAGAGATGGATACTGCGTTTGTCCCGAGTACTTTCGCGATTTCCGCGAGTACTCCAGGCTGGTCCAAAGTGTTGAACCGCAGATAATACCTTGCCTCCGTCTGATTGGCTTCGGAAATATTCGCTGCGGGAAAGCGATTCCGTTCCACCGGAAGATTCTTTTTCTTACGTAGACCGTAATATACGAGATCCGCCACTACTGCGGAAGCCGTAGGTAACGCTCCCGCCCCCTTACCGACAAGAAGTCCGGGTCCGGCATAAGAAGTTTTATAATATACCGCATTTGTTTCGTTCATGACGCTCGCAAACGCATGCTGCACGGGGATCATCACCGGTTGTACTCTAGCCTCGATTTTTCCGTCCAATTTACGGACCAGTCCTAGCAATTTGATTCGATAACCTAGATCCGCTGCGAATCGGATGTCCAGTCGTGTAATCTTTGTTATTCCCTCCGTAGTCACGCTTTGTAAAGAAATTTTCTCACCGAAGGCCAAGGATCCTAAAATGCTTATTTTGTGCGCCGTATCGATTCCTTCCACATCGAAGCTCGGATCAGCTTCCGCAAATCCCTTCTCTTGCGCTAAGGCTAGAGCCTCGGAATAATCCAGATTTTCCGACTCCATCTTGGAAAGTATAAAGTTCGTAGTGCCGTTCAAGATTCCGTATAACCCTAAAAAACGGTCTCCTGTCAGGCAATTCCGGATGGCGCGGATCACGGGAATCGAACCCCCGACAGCCGCTTCGTAACCGATCTCGACTCCGCTTTCTTCCGCTAAGCGAAATAGATATTCCCCTCTTTCGGATAACAAAGCTTTGTTAGCGGTAATTACGGTTTGCTTCGCCTTTAGCGCACGGATTACGATCTCTTCGGCAACGGCGGTGCCGCCGACCAATTCCAGAATCATGTCGATCTCGGGATTGCCGGCGACCTTCTCGATATCGTCGGTAAGCGCCGCATTCGGAAACCGCTTCAGCAGATCCGCGACCTTACGAGGAGAACGAGTGCAAACGGAATGCAGGACGATAGACAATCCGAATTCTTTTTCCAGCCTGCGAGATTCCTCATTTAGGATCTTTAAAACGCCAGAACCTACGGTTCCGGCTCCGATCAATCCGATACGAATCGTTTCCATTCTGGGACAATCCTTTCGCTGAACCGGTTTCGTTCGACCTTTTTCCTGCAAGTCCAAACCCTTTCCCTAGGTCGAAATGGTTTTTTCTTTACGAAATGCGGTCCTCGTGGTAAAGATTCTTTTTTGCGGCCACCTCCGGAATCCGTTGTGAAGCGGCACCTTTATTTCACGGACCGTCGGCGGTAAAACGCTCCAAATTAGAAAGACAAAGGAAACTTCCCGTATGGCGAATCGTCGCAAGCCTCCCCGCAAATCCTCCCAACAGAAAAACCGGGATCCCCAGCAGAAACAACAAGGCGGGAACCGAGGACACCAGGGAGGGGGAAACCAAGGAAAGCGTAGGCCCGACCAAGGAAGACAAAACACGAGACAGCAGCAGCAAACCGTCGCAAGTAAAATCACTCAAACCATGCGGGAACTCCCGCAAACAGGGGAACCGCCTCGTTCCTCTTCGGTTTTGGTAAAGCTAGCGGGCTTTGCCTCCGTTGCCTTGATCCTCTTCTTCGGCTATTTCATCCTAATGGAATATCTGGATAAAACTCCCGTTTACGGAAAGCACGGATGGGATGACGTCGCCGGACAACCCGCCACCTGGGAAGAAGCCGTCGAATACTGTTCCGCTAAACGTAAAAGATTACCGGACAGAGAGGAACTTAAAACCTTTTCAAAAAGAGCGGACAAAAAACTGAAAGCGGTAGGCATTTTCTGGTCCACCACTCCGGAAGGAGATAATGGAAACTTCCAAACCGTAAATCTGAGTACCGGGGAATTCGGTTCCAGTCCCACGAACTTGAAATTCGCCGCAATTTGCGTGAAATAAGACTTTCCCTTGTTTCGGGGAAATCCTAACATCGGGACGTACCTCCTTCCGATACGGTCGGCATACGTTTCCGACGATCGGAACCAAACACATCCGGGAGAATGGAATGACGGTCCTTACCTTCGCTAGCGTGTGCTATCTTACGGGCTTTATCGTCTCAGGGCTATGCGCTTTCTTTTTGCTGGCACCGAAAGATAAATTCGAATCCACGATTCATCTGGGATGGGTGTTTCTCTATTTCGCCTTAATGCAGGCCGCTTTCCTCGTCGGAACCTCCCTTTTTTATCCGATTTCCTTCCTCCATCGTTGGATTTCGATCCCTTGTTCCATACTGGCCTGCTCCCATCTGATTTCCTACTTCTTCTTCCTCAATCCTCAGGCCTCCGTCAAAACGGGAAGAGCTCTTCTTGCAGGAGGCTTCATTCTTGCCTTAGCGTCCTTAATCCTGCACGTTTTGCGAACTAGCGCTCTTCCCCCTTCCTACGATTTTTCCGGAAGTTCGTTCGATATGATTCGAATCGGAGATGAAAAATTTTTGGCCTGGATCGTGTGCACCTATCTCGGAGGAGCACTGATACTGGGGGCAGTCCGAGCGTTTCAGGCGCCTAGGGCGGATCTGAAACTAATGGCGATTTCCCTATGGGTTCCGTTTCTTTTATTGTTCGGAACCACTCTTCTTTTTCACGCAGGAGAAATCGCTCTACCCGTCGACAGAGCGATGGCTCTATCCTTTTGGAATCCGATTTTTCTGGTCGCATTATTCGTATCCTGGTTGGTTCATTTAAGAGCCTCGGGAGAAGCGTTCAGCATCAAGAACCCGATTCTTCTGGGAATCGTGTTGCTTCTACTCTTCGTTTTTCAGGGAAGTAGCTGGTTGTTCCTACAACCCAGTCTCGACTCGTTAAGGGAAACCGTAAGTGAAAGACAGAAGGCGGAAGATCTGCCTCCGAACTCCTACACTTTCACCGTAAATAATACCGAGGAATTTTCCTCCGGGGTAACGGGAAGTTTGAATTCCTCCATTTTCAAGGAGACGAAGCGGGACTTGATTCTCTCTTTTCTTTGGGAGAATCCGAAAACCGTAGTATCAGAATATCCCGCATATTCCGGAGTCGCGGAAACCTTAAAAGGAAGTCCGGAATATGCGGAAAAAATGGCCGCACTCTCCAAAGACTTGGAGAAGTTCAGGAAAAAGATCAGAGCCTTGTCCGAGACCGGATTGAAGGAAGAAGCGCTGAAAATCCTGGAAGCGGAAGGCAAACGGGAACCCTTGGCCCAATATCTGAAAATCCTTTCCGGTTCGATCCGGAATTCCTCGGAAAAAGGGGAAGATCTTCGGGAATCCATATTGGATCAGATGAGGGAACTCCTACCGGACGGAGAACCGAGATTCAGAACAATTCCTGGAACCACGGAGAAATATTATTATTCCTTAATACAAAAATCACCTGGAAAAACCCAATCCAAGGAAACCGGAATTCCGTACAAAGACTATCTCGCTTTCCAAACCAAACTCTTAGCCAAGCCGCTTTTGGCGTTTTTACTCTGCCTTTTACTTTTCGGGATAGGGATCTACGCTTTTCTATCCTTCCTTTTATTGCGTCCGTTGGAGAGATTGTATTCGGGTCTTGAACTCGCTACCGAGGGTGATTTGGAAAGGGAACTCCGTGCGGAAGCCTGGGACGAAATCGGGAGCCTCGCGGACCAATTCAATAGGATGATCCAGTCTTTCCGATCGGCACCGGGCTCCAATCTTCCGTCCGCAGTTTCTTTTCATGACGGTTCTTGGCAGGAAGCGCTACAAAAAATCAAGATGACGGATTCCCCGAAAGAACTTTCCGGAATTCTTTCGGAACTTGAAAAATTCCCGTCCGGAGATCCGAACCGCGCTAAGCTGATCTTAAAGGCGGCGCTGAAAGCAAAAGACTTCGGCAAGGCTTTATCCGCAGCGGAAGAAATCCGGCGGAAAGGACACGACTCCGAAGCGACCTTCCTCGCGTCTTATTGTCTCAAAAAAATCGGGAAACGGCAGGACGCGATCCGTCTCTCTGAGGAAGTCCGCCTGAGTAATCCTAGACATTCACGGAACCGACTCCATCTTGCGGAACTTTACTTTTTGGAAGGAAGGTTGTCGGAAGCTCAGGACCTCGCTTCGGAAATCGAATCCGACGAAGGTCCCTCCTCTACGCTGACGAAATTGTTGAACGCGATAGAGAAGAAAGGATATTGACGGCGACTCGGAATGGCGGAAATCGTTCGTAGAATTTCCGGAAGATTCCAAACCTCGACGGAATCTTTTCTCGGAGTGATCGAAATCGATCCGAACTCCGGCCGCATCGCTTCCGTTCAAAAGGGACGTCTGATCGAATCGCCGTCCCGGGAAGATCTTTGTTTCGATCCCGACAAGGTCGTAATTTTTTCCGGGTTCGGGGACATTCACGTTCATGCAAGGGAAGACGAAACCGGAAAGCATATCTACAAGGAGGACTTTCTTTCGGTCGGACTCGCCGCAATCAACGGAGGAGTCATCCACATCGCGGATATGCCCAACAATCCGGTTCCCCCTACGGACGACCAAACCTATTCCCGCAAGCGCAGCCTCGCCGATCGATCGCCGGTTCGAATCACTCTTTACGCCGGTATCGGACCGAAGACCAAACCCCTTTCCCTAAACGTTCCTTACAAAGCCTTTATGGGACCGTCGGTCGGTGAATTGTTCTTTCATTCCAACGAACAGTTGGAGGATACGATCCGACATTACGAAGGAAAGAACGTTAGCTTCCATTGCGAAGATCCGGAAATTCTGGAAAAACACCAAACGGAACTGTTGCATGAAGATCGGCGCCCGCCGGAAGCGGAGACCTTGGCCACCGACTTTGCATTGTATCTTATAGAAAAATACAATCTCAAAGGAAAACTATGCCATTATTCCACGGGCGAAGGGCTGCAAAAGATCGTCAAAGCAAAACAAAAAGGAATATCCGTCACCTGCGAAGCGACTCCTACCCATCTTTATTTCGATAGAACGATGCTCACCGACGAGAATAGGCATTGGTTCCAGATGAATCCTCCTCTAAGAGGTCCGCAAGATAAAGCTGAACTGATACGAGGCATTCGAGAGGGTTGGATCGATTACCTCGCCACGGATCACGCACCTCATTCGGTAGAAGAAAAGCGAAAAGGAACTTCGGGTATATCCCAGCTGGATACGTATTCCCTCTTCGTGACTTGGCTCCACCGGGAGGCGGAGATCAGTCTGCAAAAAATCGCGGAAATCTGCGCCGAGAATCCGGGAACCTTCGTTAACGAATTCCTTCCGGAAGAGTACGGAAAAGGCTTCGGTAAACCGGAAACCGGATACTGTGCGAGTTTTACCGTTTTGGATTTTTATACGCCCACGACGTTCCGGAAAGAGAATATCAGGAGCAAGAGCGGATGGTCCCCTTTTGAAGGAACCACCTTTCCTGGAAGCATAGTTGCGGTATTCCACAGAGGCGTCCGAGTCAAATAACCGATCAGAAGAACCGGAAGACTCTGCGGATTTTGAGGATCAGGCTTCGGGGTTTTCCAGAACCAGTGCGATCCCCTGCCCTCCTCCGATACAAAGCGAAGCTACACCGTATTTGGCCTTTCTCCTCTTTAACTCATAGGCCAGAGTAATCGTGACACGGGCACCGCTCGCTCCGAGAGGATGCCCGATCGCGACGGCTCCGCCGTTAACATTGGTGATCTCCGGATTCAAGCCCAGTTCCTTTTGGACCGCTAAATATTGGGCCGCAAACGCTTCGTTCACTTCCACTAAACTCATATCCGAAAGTTTCAATCCCGCCTTTTTTAATGCGGCCGGGATAGCAATCGCAGGACCGATCCCCATTTTTGCCGGATCGCAACCTGCGTGTCCGTAACCTCTCACGATCGCAAGGGGCTTCCTACCGATTTTCTTCGCGAAAGAAGCGGAAGTAACTATGGTCGCCGCGGCACCGTCGTTTAACCCTGACGCGTTACCCGCCGTTACGGTTCCTCCGTCGCGAAATGCCGGTTTTAAGGAGGACAATTTTTCGATAGAAGCGGCTCCCTTGATGAATTCGTCTTTTTCCAGGGTGATCGGTTTTTTTCCGCCGATCGCGACCGAAACGATTTCTTCCTTCAGCTTTCCTTCCGCAGTCGCTTTTTCCGCCCGGGACTGGGAAATTCCGGCCCATTCGTCCTGTTCGGTCCGGGAGATTTTGTATTGATCCGCCAAGTTTTCCGCAGTGGCTCCCATGATCAGGCCTACGTATTGGTCCGTGAGACCTTGCTCCAGTGAATCCTCGAATTCCGCGGAACCGTAGCGAACTCCCCAGCGCGCATTTCGGACCACGTAAGGAGCATTACTCATGGATTCGGTACCTCCCGCCAGTACCGCATCGGAATCGCCCAGATATATTTTTTTTACCGCTTGAATGATGGCTTCCATTCCGGAGCCGCAGAGACGATTCAAAGTCAGAGCGGGAACTCCCAAAGGAAGACCGGTTTTCAATCCGACATGTCTGGCCAGATATATCGCTTCTTTGCCGGTCGGAATCACGTTCCCGAAAATCGATTCCCCGATATCGGCCGGATCGATCTTGGTTCTTTCCAATAAGGTTTTCGATACATGAACTCCCAAGTCCACGGCGCTGAGATCCTTCAAAGTCCCGCCGAAGTTTCCGAACGGAGTCCTAATCCCGTCTAAAATAACAGCTTCTTCCATTAACGTAATTCCTCTTAAGTTTTTATTGTATCGTTGATGATTCGGTTTGCTTGATCGCTTCGGGAAAAACCATTTCGAAAGGAGAAATTCCGAACCCGGTTCTGAATCCTCCGGCTTTCAAAAAATCCGGAAACACGGTTTCGTCGATCCAAAGGTTCTCTAATCTTGCGAATTTCCCTTTTCCCGTTCCATTAAACGAAGTATTTAGATATTCTCCGTCCTGTTTTTGGAGGAGAGAAAGTCCGAACGGGGAAGTACTCACGGGAAAATTCAATCCTATCGTACGTATGCTGGCGCGTAAAAATAATTTGCCATCACGAGAGACTTCGATCTTAGTAACTGAGTTTTGACGCGTCCATACGAAGTCCGCTTGTTCTTTCGGAATTGCCCAATTCCGTCTGCCGGCCTCGACGGATTCTCGGCTAGAAACGAAGATACGGGTGATTCTTTTGAATTTTTTTCCGTTCCATTCGAAATTTCCGGGTATGTACAGAACTTCATGGTAAGGTCCTACGTCCGAACTCGAATAATTTACGAAGAGCAGAGCACCTAGTCCGCCTCCGTAAGATTTGCGATCTTCTTCATCCATAAAAGAGGACTCTAGATTGTATGCCTTTTTAGAAAAGAGAGGAAAAAGAAAACCTTCTCCCTGCAATTTCCAAGGTGCGGGAAATTGTCTTTTGTCTCCTGTCGACCGGATTCCGGTCTTTTTGGCCTTAGGAGTCTTAGATTCCACTTTTGCAGACTTATTGGAAGCGTCGGAGGCTTTCTTTTTGGGTTTGGCTTTCGTTGTTTCCTGTGTTTTCATGAAGTTGAATCCGTTTCTTTTTTATGGACCCATCCTCCGAAAAACCCCGAATTTGGAAAGGAAACTCTTGAATCTCCTACGCATTTTCGAGATAACTGGAATAGGACAGAATATTTTCTAAAGGAAGGTAAGATTCCTTTAGTCTCTATCCGGAGGCAGCCATGACCGTAACAGCCACTCGACCGAAACGGCGCACTAGAAATAGTCTTAATAAAGAAAGCATCGTTCAGGCAGCGATGCAAATTCTCAACGAAGACGGAATCGACGGATTGTCGATGAGAAGAATCGCCGAAAAGCTGGATTGCAGCGTTGCGAGTCCTTATTCACATTTTAAAAGCCAACAGGATATCATCAAAATTCTGATTTCCCAGGGCGAAGCTCAACTTACCGAAACTTTGCGGGAAGCGAAACTGCATGGGCATTCCGCTTACGAAAAGCTTACGAGAATCGCAAGAACGTACTACGAATTTTCCGGTAATAACCAGGAGTTGCACAAGGTCATGTTCAATACCGTGCACGGTCACATGCACCGCAAAGCCTTTCCGAAACTACCGACCAGTTATAGGGTATTTTTGGAAACGATCCGGGAAGGATGTCGCTCGGGGGAATTCATCATCACCGAAGAGGAATATCCTTCTTTAGCCAGGACCATGTATTCCTGGATGTACGGAATCATCGTGCTGGATATGACCGGAATGTTGAAGAAGAGAGGAATGGGAGATCCGTTAGACGAAGGATTTCTTTTCTTTCGCAAGATCCTTTTAGGTGAAGACGAATAAATCCGCTTTTGAAGGACGAACGCCGGATCCGACTATGTCGGCCCGAAGCGCCTCATCCGATCGAATGAAAAAAAGAATCGCTTCCTTTATTGCAGCCATACTTCTCTTAGGCTTAGCATCCATTCCCACACTGCGCTCTTCGGAAACCAGAGTATTGGACCAGGAATCCCGAAAAAGCACTTCGGGAAAATTCGTTCGACTCTCTCAGGGCTGGACACATTACGAATTTTCCGGCAGCGAGACCGGAGATTTAGTCGTCTTAGTCCACGGCTTTTCCATTCCGTACTTCATCTGGGACGGAGTTCAGGAGGCGTTAGTCTCCGCGGGATTTCGGGTTCTAAGATTCGATCTTTACGGAAGAGGCGCTTCCGATCGGCCGGGAGTAAAATACGACTTGGATCTGTTTGATAACCAATTGGAAGAGCTGATCCGAGAATTAAAGATCCGGGAACCCTTCCATATCATGGGACTTTCCATGGGGGGCGCCATCACCGCCAAGTTCGTAGGAAAAAGGCCGGAGCGAATCAAAAAAGTAATATTGATCGATCCGTTTTCCTCAAAGGCGGAAATCTTTCCGTTGAACGTTCCAGGGATCGGAGAGTACGTCTCGGCTTCCTATTTGATTCCCTCTTTACCCGAACGTCAAAAAGGGGATTTCTTGGACCTGAACAAGATCCCGGTAAGTTGGAAGGAAAAATACCGACAGCAGATGCAATTCAAGGGATTCGGTGCAGCCATCCTTTCCACGCTTCGGAACCTCCTTTCTTTGGATCCGCGTCCTCAATATGAAAGCTTGGCCAGGGCGGAAAAAAAGGTATTATTGGTCTGGGGAAAGCAGGATCGCACCACTCCGCTGGAAACCGGATCTTACGTAAAAGAGTTACTAAAACCTACATTTCTCTTAGTGGAGGAATCCGGCCATCTACCTCATATAGAAAAGCCGGAAATCGTAATCCCGGCGATTTTGGATTTTTTATAGGGAACTCCTCGCCTCCGAGGTCGAAGAGGAGGAAATTTCAATTTCCTTAATATTTAGCTAAGGTGGAGTCCACATCGTCCGAGTATTGCAAAACGCCTCCTTCCAGATTGAATACCTTGGAAAAACCGGTCGATTTCAAAAACGCGCAGGCATTGCCGGATCTTCCACCTGAGCGACAGTAAACCACGATGTCTTTTCCGGAATTTTTCCATGCATCCAGTTCTGAAACGCGGGCCGGTAATTCGGAAACCGGAATCAGAAGATCCGTGCCCTCGATCAGGCAGATTTCCTGTTCATTCGGGTTCCGCACATCCAACAAATAGAAATCGTCCTTTCCCGCGCTTCGCGCGTCCAGCCTCGTTTTTAACTCTTTCGGATTCATTTCGTTCTCCCTTTCAAACCGCGGAAGATAATTCTTCCAACTCCAATTGGAGAGTCTCCCACTGTTCCGTCAAACGAAGGATTTCCGCCTTGGTCTGATTGTAAGTGTCCAACTCCATTTGATAACTGCGATTCTTGTAAAATTGAGGGTCCGCTAAAAGTTCCTCGGAATTCGTCTTGTTTTTTTCCAACAAGGCGATTCTGGATTCGATTTGCTCGATATCTTTTTGGATCTTTTTTACCCTATTCTTATCCGCATTCTTTCTAGTCCTGCTCTTATCCTTGGACTCGCCCTTCTCCGAAACCTCGTTGGATTTTGCGAACCCGCCTTCGGCATGCAGGTCTTCCGGAGGAAATTTAAGATAATCGGAAAAACTAGTGTTCAAATCCCGGATACGACCCCCGGAAACCGATATCGTCCGATTGCAAAGGTCCTTGAGAAATTCAGGATCGTGGGAGATGACGAGCACCGCACCGGGATAAGATCCTAACGCTCTCTTAAGATTCTCGCGGACCACCAAATCCAAATGGTTGGTCGGCTCGTCCAGAAAAAGACAATTGGATCCCAACTTAACAAGCAACGCTAAACGCAGTCGACTTTGCTCTCCTCCGGAAAGTAGACCGACCTTTTTAAAAACCCTATCGTCCGAAAACGAGAAATAACCCAAAAGGTTTCTGGCTTCGACCTCGGGAATTTCCGGATATGCGGAAAGAACAGTTTCGAGAATTGATTTTTCCGGATCCAGATTTTCATGATGATTTTGGGAAAAATATCCGATTCGGGTTTTCGGTCCGAATGTGATGGATCCCTTTTTCAACTTGTGAATTCCCAATAGACACCGGAGAAAAGTGGACTTACCCGCCCCGTTCGGACCGATTACCGCGATTTTATCGCCTGTAGAAACGTGCAATTCCGCGTTTTCGAAAATATTGGGGGATTCGGCACCGTAGGAAAAATCCGCCCCTTCGATTCGAAAGGCCATATTTCCGCAGGGAATATAATTAAAATCGTATTCGGTTTTGGAATTCCAGAAAGATTCTTCGGGGGCATCCACTTTATCCCGTTTTTCCAGCCTTTTGATTACGCTCTGCACAGCTCGGGCTTTGGTCGCTTTCGCTCGAAAGCGCTCGACCCATTCCATTCTCTTCTTTAAGTAGGCTTCTTCCTTTTGGAATTGTATCCGAAGTTTTTCCAACAGCTCGTTTTTGTGTTCGAAGTATTCCTCTAGAGTACCTTTAAATTCTAAAACACCCGAAGGATTCAATTCCGCGATCGTATCCGTAGTGGCGTTCAGAAACTCGGGATCGTGGGTGACAAGGACGAAGGATCGGTTGGTATTTCTTAGGTATTCCGCCAACCATTCTTTGGAGGAATGGTCCAAGTGGTTCGTGGGCTCGTCTAACAAAAGGAGATTTCCCGGATTCAATACAGCGATCGCTAATCCTAGTCTATGCTGGTAACCCGGGGAGAATTCCTTTACTTTTCTTTCCATCTGTTCGTTGGAAAAGCCGAGCCCACCTAGAACCTTTTTCGCCTTGGCTTCCAATTCATGGACTCCGTAAGTGAAGGCATATTCCTCCAACGCGCTTTGCTCTTCCAGGAGGGAAGTAAATTCCGAAGAATCGTGATCCGTGCTGGCATCCATCCTAGCGTGAATATTACGGGAACGTAAAATGTATTCGTTATAGTGTTTGTGTCTGGAAAGAGCGGTGTCGATGACCGATACTTCGAAGTCGAAATCCGGAATCTGTTGAAAAAGAGAAATTTCCGTATGTTTGGATCGACTAACGATTCCCTCCTCCGGCACCAGGTCGCCTTCCGCCATGCGGAAGAGAGTGGATTTGCCTGAGCCGTTTGGTCCGACCAGGGCTACTTTGGATCCAGGTTTGATGTGCCAGGAGAATTTATCGAATAAGGTGGAGCTGCCGAACCGGTGCTTGATCTCTATAAACTGTAGCATGGTTCTTAA
Organism: Leptospira fluminis; assembly: GCF_004771275.1. GTDB lineage: Bacteria > Spirochaetota > Leptospiria > Leptospirales > Leptospiraceae > Leptospira_B > Leptospira_B fluminis. Next base: position 317,271 of record NZ_RQEV01000003.1, read on the forward strand.
AGTGTGTAGAAGAGGAGGAGAAGGCGCTCGTCCGTTTTAGACGAGCACCCCGGGATTCAAAAGTAGTGCTATTTCTTTTTAGCGAGCAATTCTTGCTTTCTCGCCTTAAGATGTTGTACGTACTTGCTCGTTTCCCCGTTCATCTTCTCGACGGCGTCCTTAAGAGCTTGGTCCAGCTCCTGAACGGACATCTTGTTGATTTTTTTATTCTTTTTTTCGGTAGTCTCGTCAGACATAGGTACCTTCCGATGCGTTCGTATTACCAAAATTTTACCAATATGCCTCTTCGACAACTCATTTTGACTAGGGAAAATCGAGGCTCGTATCGGACATGCGTGAAAAATAGCTGGAATCGAAACACGGACAAGCGTACATTTCTTGGCTGATATGTTCTATACCTTTTTTGCCACAAAATCCGGAATCGGTCCGCTATTCCTAAGAATCGGACTCTTTACGTGTATCTTCCCTCACGGCGCTCAGAAGGCGATCGGATGGTTCGGAGGTTTAGGCTACGACGTTGCAATGGATTATTTTACGGATACGTTGGGGTTTCCCGCATTTTTAGGAACGGCCGCCATTTTTTTCGAATTTACCGGATCGATTTTTCTGGCGATCGGATTTTTGACCCGTTTCTTTGCATTGGGAATCGGCATCACACTTTTCGTGGCGGCGTTGACTCACGTACATTATGGATTCTTTATGAACTGGTTCGGCGACAAAGGTGGGGAAGGTTTCGAATACCACATTCTCGCAGTATCCATGGCGATAAGTCTGTTCTTTTCGGGAGGCGGGTCTTATTCCGTCGATCGGTCCATCTCGCACGGAATAGTATAAATTTAGAGGGAGACTCTCGCTTCGCGAGACCGATCTTTCAGGCGGAGTTTCGTAAATAAAAAACCCGGGAGAATTCCCGGGTTTTATGAAAATCCAAGATTGGAGAATACGATTTAGTAGCGAATCGTTTCCACCACGGATTCGTCCAGAATGTAGGAGCCCTTTAAGGTTTGAACGATCAGTTTTCCTTTTTTCTGAGAAACGACTACTCCGCGCAACTCACGACCGTCTTTTAGAATGATTTGCTCGATGCTCTTGTCATAGATCTCGCTCAATTCGGCTTCCGTTTTTGCCGTCTTAAGACCTCTGGTAGTCTCCATCACTTCCTTATCCAGGGCGTTCAGGTTCTTACGCATGTCGATATATTCCGGCAGGGAATTCTTTGCACGATCCGTATCTTCGTAATAGGTGGCTTTTTGGACGGTGACGATTACCAAGCCGCCTACGCTCAGGACTTTTTCTGCCTCATCGTTCACCAAAGGAGTCACTTCCACCGCTCCATCCGATACGAATACCGAAGATTCTTCCGGAGTAACGGCGACTTCGAAGGAAGTTCCTCGAACGGCAGCAACCACGGTAGGAGTATCCACGACGAAATTCGCGTTTTTCTTTTCCTTCTCAACCAAGTTCAGGATCCGACCGGAAAGGAGGGAAAGTTTCACTTGAGAAGCGTCCGTTTCTCTCATACCCTTCAGCATCAAACTGGACTTTTCTTTGATCCGGATCATGCTAGAGTCGGTCAGACCGATATCGACTGAGCCTCCTGGCCCGGTAACGATACGATCCCCTTCGGTCAGGATATCTCCGATATGGATCGGAGATTCCGATTCCCGAACGACTTTCGCGTCCCCTTTAACGAAAACCACGGCCGCTTTTAAAACGGAACCTTCCACAACCGGAGCCTGAGATCCTTTAAAGAATTTGAAATATCCGCCTATACCGATTCCGATTAAAAGGACCGCTGCAGCAGAGAGGAAAAAGATCCGACGACTTGTATTTGGAAGTTCAACGACATTCTTCTGATTTGAAGTTTCCACAACGATAGCCTCCACTTCGAAGCGGGGGAATGTTTCGATCCAAGTAGGATCGAAATCCGGCAATTTAGAAACGGCCCGAGTTCTTTTTAAGAGCTCGGCATAGGCATCGAAATTAGGTGTCATCCCATTCATCCTCTTTCTCCGTTTCTAAATTCCGGGATCCGGCTTGGTTGCGATTTCTCCGCTTCCAGTTTGACTAACAAATCGTAAAGAGTCCCGTTGCTCGTTTTTTTCAAAATAATGCTATTTTCGACGGATAGAATCACGGATTTAAATTATAAAAAAGAATTCCTTCAACTCTTAAGAAAGGATTCCGGTTTAAATCCTCTTCTCTTTCCTTCCTGTAAAATAGCCTTTTCGGCCCTTTCCAGAAGCCTCGAAACTCCGGAAACGGAAAGACTCAGGACCTGCGCGATCTCTTCCAACTTACACCCTTGAGAATAGCGAAGTTCAACCGCGGTTTTCTGCTCTTCCGGCAGTATTTCCAGGATTTCATTCAGTGCTCGAGTCAGATCCTGAGCTGCCATATCGTCCAGAACCTGTCCTTCCGGACCTTGCGACTTGGAACCGAAAAAGGAAGCTACCTCTTCCCCGCCCATCAGAGAAACGTTCTTTTGATAATAGGATTTACCATAGTTGATCATCAGATTTCTGGCGATCCGAAACAGAATCATCCGAGCGATCTGTTCCTGTGGAAGGTTCCCCTTCCCGGAATAGTGTTTAAAAAAGTTCAAAAACGTGTCTTGCAAAAGATCGAGAGCGGTAGATTCGTCCTTCACCGAACGCCGAATAAAGGAGAACAAGTGGTCCTTGTTCGCGTTGTACAGTTTTTCGAAAAACAAGGTGTCCGACACGGTAGATAGAAAGTTTTTAACCGGTTGCCTTTTTTCAAGTAAATTAGGTTTTTTCTTGAAGAAAGATATTGCCAAAAAAACCTTCGAATCAGTGAATTCTAAACTCGGGGTTGCTAAAACCCGAGAAATGCGAACTTTCCCTATGTATCTACGAAAGCTGATTTTGTCCGTTATTTTCGTTTCATCCACCGCAATGTTCGGGGCAACCCTGACTCTAAAAAACGGAAAGGTACTCCAAGGGAAAGTAGTCAATCAGACAAGAACCGATGTGCAGATGGAAGTCGACGGAAAAGTTTTAACGATTCCGAAAACAGAGATCCAAGAGCTCCGTCTGAAAGACGAACCCAAGCAAGAACCGAAAAAAGTCGAGCCCCAAAAAAAAGAAGAAGTCCCTCCTAAAAAGGAGGAGGTCGCCCAGCCCGGAAAAATTCGGTGGTGGCAAAAGCCTCGTTGGAATTATCCGCTGAGTTCTGCGGTTCTTCCCGGATGGGGGATTTGGAAAGCGGAAAAAAAATGGCAAGGGGCAGCGACCTTTGCCGCAGTTGTCGGATTGGCATATTATTCCGTAAAGACGAGTGGGGAATTCCATTCCGCGAAAAGCGCTTACCAAAATAAGGTTTATGAGTATTTACTGATCTCTCAGAGCAACTCTACGTTAAACCCTCCTTCCGCCACGCTCATCCGAGTTTTGATCGGATCGGCATATTCCGGAGGGGCCTTTAAACACTACCAAACGGCGAGCACCCAGTCCAACGACGCCTTGATCTTTTTCGGTATCGCCTACGGTGCCCAGATCCTGTATTCCTATTTTTTAGGAGTGCAAAAAGAAAAGCTCCTGACCGGAGATGCTACCCCCGAGGGATTCCAATTCAGCCTCAATCCGACGTACCGTCCCGCATCCATGGGCGGGAACGGAGTAGGATGGAATACCGAATTGCGTTATAGCTGGAGATTCTAAAATACGAGCGTGAAATTCCGGAAGATTGATTTCTCGCTCTTTCGCCAAGTCTGTCCCTTAAGCCGCTCTACGTTTCCGCGCCGCCCCTCCGCTTTCTCCATCTTTTCCGCAAAAATAAAGTTCAAGCATATAGCTGAATAAAAAACAGCGGGAAACTCCGTGCCAGCGAGAGATATTCCCCAGACGAATCCAATCCATTCCTTCCGGACGAAAATTGATTCGATCAAAATTTTCGGACGACCTCGGCTTCTTGCGCTGGTAGAGAAGTAGGGAAGATTCGGAATTCAGTTTCTCTCCCTTTTCCAGCCTAGCCGCATACAATTCCAGGAGCTCGTTCAAGCATCGCGACAAAGGCTTTTCCCCCTCCCAATGTTGCAATAGGCGAACATAAAGGTTTCTAGACAGAAGAAGAGTGCAATTCGGCACTTCCCCTTTCGGAGATTTGGCTTTTAACGTGTGAATTTTCGAACGAGATTCTGACGGATTCGAGGGCTTTTCCCACTGCATATCCCTACCTGGCGATAAAATTGCGGGATCATCGTGATTTTTCCGCTATTAGCGAAAATTTATACGTTCGAAAATTCCACAAAATCAGATTCTTTTTATCGTATTCCAAAGAAAACCGGATCTAAATTAGGAATCAGTACGGAGAGAAAAATGCCTACGGAAAAGAAACTGGAATTCGCGACTTTGGGAGGAGGTTGTTTCTGGTGTATAGAGGCCGTATACCAGCTCGTAAGCGGAGTAGAATCTCTGGTTTCCGGGTATGCGGGCGGAAATGACCTCGCTCCGAATTATCGATCGGTCTGTACCGGAACCACGGGGCACGCGGAAGTGGTCCGTATCGGATTCGACCCTACGATAATTTCCTATTCCGACATTCTGGAAATTTTTTGGGAGGCCCACGACCCGACTACGATGAACCGTCAGGGAAACGACCAAGGGCCCCAATACCGGAGCGTTATTTTATTCGAAAACGAGGAACAGAAAGAGATAGCGATCAGATCAAAGGAAGGAGCCGGATCCAGATTCACCTCTCCTATCGTTACGGAAATCGAATTTTTGGAAAAATTTTTTCCAGCGGAAGAGTACCACCAAAACTATTATCGCACCAATCCCGACCAACCCTATTGCCACTACGTAATCAAACCCAAGATAGAAAAGTTCTTAAAAAAGAAAACGCATTGAGCAAAGGACTCAACCACCCATCGGCAATCGAATGAAAAATTTCGTTCCGCTTGAGGAAGTATCGAAGCGGATCGTGCCGTTATGATTTTCCACGATTCTGCGCGCGATATCCAGACCTAATCCGGATCCTTCTCCCTGCGCCTTGGTAGTAAAGAAAGGTTCGAATATCCGTTCCGCTATGGATTCGGGAATCCCGGGACCCGTATCTGAAATTCTGACTTCGACTTCGTAATCTCCGATCCTATGAATTTCAAGAGTCAATACGCCTTTAAAATTCATGGCTTGGGCGGCGTTGTAAACCAGGTTCGTCCACACATGCAATAGATCGTCCGGATAAGCCTGTATCGGAGGCAGTTCGTTGTAATTCTTTCTGATTTCCACCCCCGTCTTCAGTTGGTTATGGTAGATCGTAAGTACCGTTTCCAAACTCTCATAGAGATGAACCGCCGTTTTCTCCCCCTCGGATCTGAAATGGGAAAAGTTCTTAAGAGCATAGACGATTTTGGAGGTCCGATCCACCGATATTTCAATGAGCCTACAGCTACGAGCCGCTTGAATTTCGTCTAACGCATACATTAGGACTTCTCTCGAGTGCTTGCCTGCGAATAAACCGGGAAAATCGGTCAGCGCATTTTCGAGACCCGCCTCGACCAATTCCTCGGCCAGAGAATGAGCTCCTTCTATACCCAACTCTTTTAGATTGGTCTCCAAAACTTTGGTTCTTTTTCGCGTTTCCTTGGGAGACAGCAATTCCTGGTGATAGTGCCCTTTTCGAAGCAGGGAATACAGATCGTCCCGTCCTTTTTCCTCCAAACCGCGAAGGATGAGAAAGGCTTCCTCCATCCGTTCCGTGGAACGGTTGAAATGGCTCCGGATCGTTTCGTTGGCCGCACTAATCACTCCGATCGGATTATTGATTTCATGCGCGATCCCTGCAACGAGCTGACCTAACGCCGCCATTTTTTCCGATACCACCAATTGGTTTTGCGTCTTTCTCAGGTTCAAGAGAGTGGATTCCAATTCGCTTTTCTGCTCCGCGATCAGCAGGTTTTGTTCGGAAATTTCGCGATTCAAGACCCGCAGTCCCTCCGCCTCTTTTCGGTCGGCAGTGTCCTGAACCACGTTGATCATGCTTTCTTCGCCCTCTATCAAGGCGAATCTTGTGGAAAATTCGCAGTGAAGCACCCTGCCGTCCTTTGTCCTATAAAACGTTTCTTCGTTTAACAGAATCCCGTCCCGCATTATCTTCTCTATGAACTTTTTTCTTTCCTCGGGATAAACCCAAAGCCCGATGTCCAAGGCCGTCTTTCCTACGGCGTCCTCTCTCGTGTAACCGAATAAGCGGGTAAAACTCTCGTTAATGTCGAAATAACGTCCATCTTTGACTCTCGATATGGAAATCGCATACGGACTGAGCTGAAATATTTTTTCGAACAACTCCTGATTCGTTCTTAATTTTTCCTGAGCCAAAAATTTCTCGGTGATATCCTGACTTGTCCCGAATAAGGTATTCGAATCCTTGTATTTTCCGCGGACATGGATGAACCTTTTATCTCCGTCGATACGGATCGCCTCGTATACTACATCCAACGAAAAATCGGGATCGTCTTTTCTGCGAATGCAATCCTGAAGAATGTTTACGATCTTTTGTTCTTCTTCCGGCGCCACATGTGCGTCCAAAAATTTCCTCAAAGATACGACCTTCGATCCTTTCGGATTCGCCTCTCCCAAAATGTACTGAAATTCCTCGGTTAAGACGATTTCATTCGTCCGAATGTTGAAGGTCCAACCTCCGATCTGCGCATATCTCTGCACTTCCGCCAATTCTTCCTGGATCTTCCGGAATCCGCTCATTGCAAATCGCATCAAAAACGCGATCATGATGAAGCCGATGGAAACTCCGAGCAGGATTCCTTTGTTCGAAACGGCCTTATAAACGGGCCGGATCAAATCCATGTCCGTTAAGAGGACGCTTACGGCGCCTACCAGAATCGAAAGGATCGTGTAAATCGACGCTGCCAGATTTCCAAGGACCAAAGCGGAAAAGACGATCAAAACCATACAAAACGAAAACGCGATCGATTGCACTCCCCCTTCCCGTAACACAATGGAAAAAATCATGAGCCATTGCAGTCCGATCAAAAAATGGGCCGCCGCTTTGAGCTTTCCCCGCTTGGCCAAGATATGACTCACGAGAACGGCAAGCGGAATCAAATAAACAGAAAGATAAGTAGGTTTGGGTTTATCCGCGAGAATAGGATGTAGAATACGAAACGCCAGCATCAATCCCAAGCATAGAAGCATTAAGGCGTAAAGCAATCGAACGGAGGCGTCTTTTCGCGCGTCCGAAAAGACCGGGGGTCGTAAAAATTCGGGTATTTTTAAATGCATCATCCGTAACGGTTTATTCGGCGCTGTTGTTCTAGCATTGGACGAAAAGAAAGAAAAGTCCGATTTTGGTTTCAAAAAAAACTTTTTATCAAGATCCTTTCATCGGGGAAAATTCGGGCGAATAGGATTTCCGGGAAATTTCTCGGATCGTTCCTTTTCGAAAATGCGACTATAGTCTATCGATCCGCCAAGTCCATAACAAAATTCTAAAATTCCGACCTTAGCCTTTGCGGGAAAAGTCCTTAAAGAATTCCGATTTCCGAAGAAGGGCCCTCCTAAGACTTGAACAGAATCGCGCTTTCTACGAATGAACGGCGTTTCCTCCCTACTCGGGAACCCACGAGCCAGAGCCCGGCAACCCGGAATTTTTCTTGATCGTCCGTAATGAAAACGGGAGTATCGCAGAGTATGGTTCGTACCAAAATCCTCTGGATCCTCTTCCTTTCGATATTCGCCTCGTGTTCCGCGAATATTGCCCTGAACGGAGACCTTCAACACCCGAAGACTTCGGATAATTGGAATTTAACGATAGAACATTTTTCTCCGACAACCGGCTCGAATCCTAAAAAATATCCGGTCATTCTCTGCCACGGCTTCATAGCGAATCGGAAATACTTTAAGATCAACGAAAAATCCTCCTTAGTCGCGAATCTCCAAAAGGAGGGGTACGACGTTTGGCTTTTGGACCTGCGCGGAAGACAAGACGCCGGTTCCCCTTCCCTCTTTTTCGGAGAGAAAACCTTCGACTATTCCATAGACGAATACATCAAGCAGGATATGGGCGCGGCTATTAAGTACGTGCTGGACGCTACGGGAAAAGAGAAAGTCAATTGGATCGGCCATAGCATGGGCGGTATGATTTCCTACGCCCGTATCGGAAGCTTGGGAGAAACGAGGGTGGCCAACCTAGTCACCATCGGCTCGCCCATGATCATGGATCCTCCTTCCAGAGCGCTCCAACTGTGGTCCGACTTCACTTGGGGATTGTATTTATGGCCCGTGGTTCCCACGGAAACTTGGTCCCGAATCCGAGGGGGTACGGGAATTCCGTTTTTACCCAAAAAGAATTTCGAAGAATTGTTTTGGCATGCGGACAATATAGATCCCAAGATCGTTAGCGGAGTTTTGACCTCTTCGATCGCTTCCGTCACGAAGCGGGAAGCGAGGCAAATGGATAAAGTCATCGAAACCGGATCCTTCCGGTCCGAAGACGGAAAAACGAATTACGCGGATGGATTGGCGAATATAAAAATTCCCGCCTTATTGATCGGAGGTAGAAGGGATAAACTCGGTTTTATGTATTCCCTTAGATACGTTTACGACACGATCGGATCCTCGGATAAAACCATGTTCGTAGCATCCAAGGGAAAAGGCCTTTCCGACGATTACGGTCACACGGATCTTTTGATCGGAAAGAAAGCCGACGAAGAGGTCTTCCCCGTTCTCTTACAATGGTTGAACAAAAGGAATTAACCCGGACAAAAAAATGAAATTTAAAATAGCATCGACCTTCCTTTTTCAGATTTTCATCTTTTCCTTATTCGCCTCCTGCACTCGATACGTAAGGATCACCGAGGAGAAATTCACGAAGCAGACGGCAAACGTTGCTCCGAACGTTTATTTAACGACCTTCTCCGAGATAGATTCGGAGTATCCTCCGGTTCTGATCCTCGACCCCGTTTTGGTGAACAAAAAGGCGCTGTATCTTGGCGATTATTCCGGACTGATCGGAGTATTGAACGGCAACGGATTTTCGGTCTGGCTTTTGCATTTCGATTCTTATGCGGATTTGGATTTAAAGGAAATCGGGGATAAAATCCTTCCACAAGCGATCTCGCAAATCCAAAGAGTGAGCAACCGAAAGGATTATATCTTGGGGGGAGTTTCTCTCGGCGGACAAGCCGTCCTTCACTACCTTCGCGGAAAAAAAGATTCTTCCATCTATAAAAGTTTCTTTCTCGGGACCGGAATGGATTACAAATATAACGATAGTTTCCTGGAAGACATGAAAAAGGAAAAGAGATTCGGCAAGGATCTGACGGACATCTGTAAGGGAAAGGATACGTTCTGTTCTCGTTTTATCTCTTACGATCAGGACGATCCTTCCACGCTATTCGTATATAGGAATCTCTGGAATTACCTTCCTAGTTTGGAGGAAAACCCCAAAAACTGGGCGGAGTTCGAATCCTCCGATTTTCCCACTTTGTTCATCGCGGGAAAGATAGACAATGTCGCTCCTTCGGAATCGATCCACCCGGTGTATCGTAGAAAAAAAGGGGCCTCTCAATTCGTGGAAATCGGTCGCGACAATCGCGCGAACATAGATTACGACCATCTCTCCCTATTCGCCCATGAAGATGCAGCGTCGGAGATTTATCAAAAAATCGCCGACTGGCTGAAAAAGAAAAAGGGAGATTGATCTTCATCCGCGGTTTGATCCGGTTGGGACCGTAAAACCGCTTTCCGTTTAGGCCCGTTTCCAACCTAACTTTTGGAGGACTAGTTTGACATCTTCCCAAACGTCCCGTTTCAACGGGCTGTTGTCGCCGCCGTTTCGGATCACATAGCTGGGATGGTATGTAGGCATCACCGGAATTCCGTGAAAATCCCCCCATTTTCCCCGCAATTTCGTGATGCCTTCCTGGGTTCTTAAAATGAATCTAGTAGAAGGATTGCCGAGAGTGATGATCACTTTCGGGCTAATGATCTCGATCTGTCTGAGCAAAAAGGGAGAGCAGGCGATCGTCTCTTCTTCGTCAGGCGGACGGTCCTTATCGAATTTTAGATCCACCGTCGGTCTGCATTTCGTCACGTTCGCGATGAACACACTTTCCCTAGGTACTCCCATGCCTTTTTCTATGATTCGGGTCAGCAACTCTCCGGCCTTTCCTACGAAAGGCCTTCCCGTCAGGTCCTCCTGCTTACCCGGTCCTTCCCCGATAAACATGACTTCCGCATCCGGATTTCCTTCTCCGAACACAGTCTGAGTTCTCGTAGTATGCAGTTTACACTTCGTGCATTTAGAAACCTCGGAAGCGATCGATTGGAGCTTGTCAGATTTATCCAAAGTGTTCATTGGAACTTAATCGATACGTAGATACCGTTATCCTGCAACCACTTTCCAAAAAAGAACTTGGCGGAAACGAAAGTGAAAAGAGAACCTAGGCGTATGCACGGACATTTGCACAGCCACGACGACCACGATCATGGGTCGGGACAAACCGGGCATTTCCATTCCCACGGCCCAACACCCGACGGCTCGAGGGCTTTCTTGTACGCTTTCGTATTGAACTTCGGGTTTGCGATTTTGGAACTCGTAGGCGGGTATTTTTCGGGTAGCTTGGCGATTCTTTCCGATTCGTTGCACGATCTCGGAGATAGCGGTTTCTTGGCTTTAGCCTGGGCCTTCCAAAAAATCGCCGCCAAGCCCAGAACACAAACATTCACCTTCGGATATAAGAGATTAGGGCTGTCGGCGGCTCTGGTCAATTCCATCGCATTGTTTGGTGGAGCCGTTCTGATTCTATTCTTTGCGATTCCCAAATTGTGGAATCCCTCCTCGCCGAACGGCTGGGGAATGCTCGGTTTGTCCGTTTTAGGAATCGCCGTTAACGGCGCGGCATTATTCAAAATGAAAAAAGTGGACGGTCTGAACGGCAAAACCGTAGCCTTGCATCTTCTCGAAGACGTTTTAGGATGGATCGCGGTATTCTTCGGAAGCATTACACTTTTGTTATTCGATTGGACCTGGGTGGATCCGCTCCTTTCGGTTTTAATCGCAGTCTGGGTCGGGGTCCAAGCTTTCCGGAATTTGAGAAAGATATTACTCCTACATCTACAATCCGCACCGGAAGGAATCGATACGGAAGAACTGGAAGCCCGTATCCTGGACGTAAAGGGAGTGGAGTCCGTCCACGATCTGCACTTGTGGTCCATGGACGGGGATTTTCACGTCCTTACTTTGCATGTCGGAGTGACTGGCACGTCCATTTCCCACGCGCAAAAATTGAAAGAGCGAATTCGAGACATAGCTGAGGAATTTCATATCCCGCATGCTACCGTGGAAATCGAACCTGTCGGCATATCCTGCCCTTACAAGGAATGCTAGACTGCTTGACACCGGATTTAAACCCGAAAATTTGGTTAGGTATGAACCAGAAGACCGCAAAACTCCTCAAAAAATACGCCGAAGCCAAGGGGTTCAGCGAGAAGCAACTCAAGCGCGAATGGCTAGTGTTGAACCAACAACAAAAAGACGCCAAGCGCCAGGAAATCCTTAAAGAATTGGTCAAATAAGGGAAGTTTCCTCCCTTTTTTTCTTCGGAGATCCGAGTTCCGGGTCTATGGGAGCGAATCCAAGATTCCCTTTCCTCGTGCTCCTTCCGCAAACCCTTCTTAGGCCAGCTTGATGGAAGAAATCGAACTTACAAAAGAATTCCGTTTTGATGCCGCGCACTTCCTGCCCAATGTCCCGGAGGGACATAAGTGCAGGAGAATGCACGGCCATAGTTTTCGCTTCAAACTTCATTTAAAAGGCAAAATAGATCCGGGCACGGGTTGGCTGATGGATTTTGCCGAAGTGAGCAAGTCGGTAAAACCCTTACTCGAAAATCATTTGGATCATTATTTGTTAAACGATGTGGAAGGATTGGAGAACCCTACGAGCGAAAACATCTGCCTCTGGCTCTGGAAACGTCTGAAACCCCATCTCCCTCTCCTGCGAAAAATCACACTTCATGAAACCTGTACGAGTGCCTGTATTTACGAAGGGCCGAAAGATATCGTATAGCGCAATATTCTACGATGCTTTCAAAATCCGAATCTAACAGTGTTCTTACCTCCTCGAAATCCGAAAAACCGAAGGCGGTGGTTCTCTTTTCAGGCGGATTGGATTCCACTACTTGCCTATACCAAGCAATAGCGGACGGTTATCATCCTACGGCTCTTTCCTTCGACTACGAACAAAAGCATAAGATCGAATTGAGATCCGCCAAACGTATCGCAAAGAATCTCGGAATCCCGCATTTAATACAAAAACTGCAGCCGAAATTTTTTTTGGGTTCTTCCTTAACCGAAAAAAAGCTGAAAGTTCCGAAGAATTCCCTGGGAAAAACCGGTATTCCGAATACGTATGTACCGGGTCGTAATATCCTTTTTTTATCCTTTGGAGTGTCTTTGGCGGAAGGAATCCAAGCAAAGAGACTGTACATCGGTGTGAATGCCTTGGATTATTCCGGTTATCCGGACTGTAGGCCCGAATTTTTAAAAGCTTATGCGGATGCGGTTCGCCTGGGGACAAAAGCTGGTGCGGAAGGGCATCCACTGGAAATATGCGCTCCCCTGCAGCATCTCGGAAAAAAAGAAATCGTCCTCCTCGGTTCGAAATTAGGCGTTCCTTTTTCCATGACCCATTCCTGCTACGACCCGATCGGAGGAAAACCCTGCGGAAGATGCGACTCTTGCTTGCTTCGAAAAAAGGGTTTTCAGGAAGCAGGCATCCCGGAAAAGTGAACGAACAGATTTTAGGGTTTCGGCTTTTTTACGATTTTCCGCCGATCTAACCCCAAGGAAGCTTAATATGGAACAGTTCGTAGGCTACCTAACGATTTTCCTCCTCGCAGTATTCGTAGGATTCGAAGTCATCACCCGTATTCCGCCCCTTTTACACACTCCGCTGATGTCGGGGTCCAACGCGATTTCGGGAATCACGATCATCGGAGCCGTTTTAACTCTCCATGCTGTCAACAGTCCGCTGGTCAAGATTTTAGGTTTCCTTGCGATCGTCGGTGCGACGATCAACGTGGTCGGAGGATTCGTAGTCACCCACCGCATGCTCGGTATGTTTAAGAAAAAGGATTAATATCTAAATGGATAAGGCTTTCATCAACGTACTCTATTTAATTTCGAGCATTCTTTTTATCGTCGGATTAAAATTGCTTTCCCATCCTAAAACGGCCGTACGCGGGAATTTCACCGGAGCCGTAGGGATGTTCTTAGCCGTAGTCGGAGTCTTCCTAGAATACGGTAAAATCGGCCAAGAGGATATCATCTGGATCGCGTCCGGAATTCTTCTCGGAACGGTAATCGGAACGTACATCGCTCTCAAAGTGGAAATGACGGGAATGCCCCAACTCGTCGCACTTTTAAACGGGTTCGGCGGTTTGGCTTCCTTCTTGGTCGGGGGAAATTCCCTCATGGAGATTTTGGAAACCGGCAAGAATACCGAATTTCTTTCCAATTACCAATTCACGATTTCCACCGCCGCAACCGGTATCATCGGAGCAGTGACTTTTACCGGAAGCGTGATCGCTTTCGGAAAACTGCAAGGATTGGTTTCGGAAAAATCCGTCCGTTATTTCGGTGACCAAATCGTAAAAATCCTGCTGTTTGCAGTTTCCCTCTATTTAGGTTATTTAAACGTCACCCAACCCACCGTAATTGCATGGTACTGGTACGTAGTTATCGCAGGTTCCATTTTGGGAATTCTTCTGGTTATGCCGATCGGAGGAGCCGATATGCCGGTGGTAATCGCGTTATTGAACTCCTACTCCGGAATTGCGGCTTCCGCCACCGGATTCGTATTGGGGAATAATGTATTGATTATCGCCGGCTCCCTCGTCGGAGCTTCCGGAATCATTCTAACCCAGATCATGTGTAAGGCGATGAACCGCTCTTTACCAAACGTACTCTTCGGAGGACTAGGCGGAGCGACCACTACTACGGATTCCGGAGACATCTATTCCGGAAAAACGAAAAGCACTTCTGCCGAAGAGGTCGCCATGCTTTTGGATATGGCGCAGAGAGTGGTCATCGTTCCCGGATACGGAATGGCGGTCGCTCAAGCCCAACACGCAGTTCGGGATCTATACAATCAACTGACCGATCGCAACATAGAGGTCGAGTTTGCTATCCATCCCGTCGCAGGAAGGATGCCCGGCCACATGAACGTGTTATTGGCCGAAGCGGATATCCCTTACGATAAGATGAAGGAGATGGACGAAATCAATCCGACCTTCGATACCGTGGACGTAGTCATCATCAACGGAGCTAACGACGTGGTGAACCCTCTGGCAAAAACGGACCCCGGTTCTCCGATCGCCGGAATGCCCATCCTGGATGTGGAAAAGGCAAAGACGATCATCGTTATCAAGCGTTCTCTCAGCCCCGGATTTGCAGGCGTTCCGAACCCTCTGTTCATTCAGGACAACTGTCTGATGTACTTCCAGGACGGGAAAAAGGCCACTCAGGAAATCGTAACCGCCTTGAAAGATACCTGATCTTTTCGGTTCGAAAAATTCACGTTCTCTAAAAAAGGGAGGAGAGATCCTCCCTTTTTTATTCTAAATTGAATATTAGAGGTTTTCCATGGTTCGAGAATACAAGGATTACAGCGACGAGGTTCGACCTCACAAATCCCGAATCGTACGTTTCCTGCTGATATTTATCGGAACCGTTTGCGTCGCTCTCGGAATTATAGGGATTTTCGTCCCGGGCCTCCCTACCACACCGTTCCTTTTGGCTGCCGCCGCCTGCTATGCAAAAGCCTCGGAACGTTTTTACAATTGGCTCATGAACAACAGGTATTTCGGGTCCTTCATTCGGGACTGGCGGATCCATAAAGCGATTCCTTTGCGCGCCAAAATTATCGCGATCTCCACAATCGTTGTGACCATGGCATTGAGCGCTTTTTTTCTTCCGGTTTTAGGAGTTAGGATCGGAATGGCGATCATAGGAATCGCGGTCATCGCTTATCTTTTACGTTTTCCTACGAAGCGAAAAGAGGCCGAAAATCAGTAAGGCGATCGGGAAGGAAGCATGTGATAAACTTTCGGATCGTTATCCTTCAATAATTCCGCTATGTCCAGGGCCTCCTGGATTTTTACCTTTTTATCCGGTTCTTCCAAAATCCATCCCGCGACGAAAGTCTCAAGACGTCTGTAATCCTTCGTGAACACCAAGGATCGCAGATAGTTGATCTTATCCTCTTCGCTTAATATTTTCGCGCCTAAAATACCGGAATATACGTTGGCGGCGGCTCGAAAATTACCCGTGTGGAAATACGCGTGACCCAAAAATCTACGCTCGTTAAACGGAAGATCCGGAAATTGGTTATATAGCTTGATCGCTTTGCGGAAATTCTTATCGATATCCATCGCGAGGCGCGCATATATATAAGCGAATTCCTTGGAAAGAAATCCTTCCTTGGCAAACTCCTTACAGAGACTCAACGCGTTAGCCTTGTTTCCCAAAGCAAAATCGGATTTCAGCAGGACCAATTTGGCGTTCCGAAAATTCGGCTTTAACTCCACCGCCTTTTCCGCCTCGGCTTTCGCCCGCAGATATTGTCCGGTTTCGAAATACGCGAGGGCCAGATTCAATCTGTAGAAAGGGTTGTAAGTCGCCAATTCCACCGCTTTCTGAAAATAAGGAACGGAAGATTCCCATTTACTCCGCCGTACGAAAATCATCCCCAACAAGTAATAGGAAGGATCGTGTCCGGGATGGATTTCGATCGCCTTTAGCAAAGATTTTTTAGACTGAGGATAGCGTCCGATCGCATACAGATAGGCTCCATTCAGATAGTGGTACTCCAAACAATCCGGATCCAATTTTTTGATCTTTTCAATATTGGCTAGGGAGCGGACCAGATTATTCACCCTAAGGAGGTTGATCGTCTCGGTGTTTAACGCCAGGATCTGGTACTTACGACGAGAAAGTTCGCTTTTGTCCGTCCGAGGCGGAGGCGGAGGTAATTCTCCTTCGGGAGAGGCAGGCACTGAAGTCTGAGTTTCTTCGGAATTCGTTTCCGAAAGCAGAGGGACTGCCCCCAATATAAGGCAAAGCGAAAGAACCAGCAGCGAACCCTTTTTGCCCGAACCGAACATCTATTTTTTTCCGACCCGTTTGTAGGTTTCCGTATTCTCCTTTTTCGGATTGAAAAGTTCCAATTCCTCTTCGTCTAATTTGGCGATGACATAACGGATTTCGAAGCCCAAGTTCAGGAAACGAAACACCAACTCCGGTGATTTGGATTTCGTGTTTTCTTCCTCGAGAAGGTATTCGATGTGAAATTCCTTTCCTTTGTTCGGTCCCTCGAGTTCCGGATCGGCATACAAGGCCAAACCGTTTTCCAGAACTGTCAATTTGCTCGGACCGAGAGCGAGATTCGGGTATCTGCAATTCCCTTCCGCGCCACAGGTCTTCGTATTTTCCCAAACGCCCAGAATCCGTTCCGGTAAAGGTTTACGACAGTCCGACAAAAATAAAATCAGAGCAAAAGAGAAGATCGCTTTTTTCATCCGGACCCAGGCTATCGGTTTCGGGTCCTTTGTCGAGGGAATTTCCTAGGCTAACTCCTGAGCTGTAGGGTTGGCACTAGATTTGCTGGAAGTACTCGTCGATTTTCAACATTTCGAACGTTTTCATCAGATCCGGATGGATTTCCAGAATCTTAATGTCGATCCCCTCGTTACGGGCGTTTTTACAGAACCAAACAAGGGAACTGATCGAAATCGAATTCATAACGGGAATACGCCCTAAATTCAGAACAATTTTTTTGGGTTTCTTGGCGATTGCATCCATCAACTGGTTTCGGAAGGCGTAATAGTCGTTAAAAAGAGCCGTCAATTCCGGCTTAATTTCGATTATCTCGGAACCTTCTTCCATGTTTCTATTATCCCTCACACCGGCTTTTTTGAACGAAATTTTTCTGCCGGAATCTTTTTTTATCTTCGGGAAATCCCGAATTCAACCGAAATTTTTGTTGGGAGTGTCGTATGTTCGAAAAAACCCATTTCATGAAAACTCAAGACCTGCTCGAAAGAGGCATGAACGCAGCCACGTTGAAGAGAAAGGTGATTTCGGACAATATCGCGAACGCGGACGTACCGCATTTCAAAAGAAGCGAAGTAATTTTCGAATCCATGATCAAGAGAGCGATGGAATCGGAAAAAATCGAAGCATCCAAAGCGATTCCCACCAGAATCGAGGACGAAAGACATATTTCCTTCTTTACCCCTCTGGATTACCGTCAAGTGCAACCGAAGTCGAACATAGACTATCTTACAACCATGCGCGCCGATGGAAATAACGTGGATCCGGAAAAAGAAGTCGTAGATGCCTCCAATTCCCAAATGCAATACATGCTTATGGCCGACCGCTTGAACGCTAATTATAGAGATTTAAAGAACGTAATGAGGCTGGCTTAATCCCCGAAATGGGACATAGCCTAATAGGAAAGGAAGATCATGGGACTTTTTACTTCGATTAATATTTCTGCAACAGGTCTCTCGGCACAACGTCTACGCATGGATGTGATCGGAAATAATATCGCCAACTCGACGACGACGAGAAATACGAACGGCGACGGCCCTTTTCGTAGGGACAGGGTCGTTCTGACCCCGGTCAATCTCAGGACTCGCTGGAAAAGCCCCGTCTACCCGTTCGGGATTTCTCCCGGCGAGGGAAAAGGCGTAAAAGTGATGAAGATAGAAAAGGACATGTCTCCTTTGCGCATGGTGTACGACCCGACTCATCCGGATGCGATCCAGATCGGCCCTAAAAAAGGTTATGTGGAAATGCCCAACGTTAATATAGTCACCGAAATGACGGACATGATTTCGGCCTCTAGATCCTACGAAGCGAACGTGCAAATGATCACCGGCTCGAAGGCGATGTTCAACAAAGCCCTCGAAATCGGAAGAGCTTAATCATTAGGAAAATACGATGCAGATAGATTTTAATTCTAAACTTTGGTACACTTATAACTCCGGATATTCGGATGCGCGCTTTCCTCTGACTCCCAAAGGAGACAAGGTTTCGGTAAATGCAGCGGACGATAGACATTATAAGGACGTCAAAGAGCCGGTTTCGCCCGATTACGTTGCCGAAAGTTTTTCCGAAGCGATGAGAAACGCATTCAAATCAGTAAATGATCTTCAGGTCGAAGCAGACGAGCTTACGCAAAAAATGGTCTACGATCCGAATAGCGTGGACGCGCACGAAGTGATGATCGCATCCGAAAAAGCGAGAGTCGCGTTGACGTTCACTAAGACATTGGCGGACGGAGTGG
The DNA here is from genome assembly GCF_004771275.1 of Leptospira fluminis. GTDB lineage: Bacteria > Spirochaetota > Leptospiria > Leptospirales > Leptospiraceae > Leptospira_B > Leptospira_B fluminis. The sequence goes on from NZ_RQEV01000003.1 coordinate 335,604, forward strand.
TCCGCGGGTACCGTGATCTTACCTCGATGAGGTAATCCTCTTTTTAAGAATCACCCCCGTTTTAGGAACGGGGGGTATCCTACCTTCTCTCAGGGCTTGATTTTCTTGATCAGTTTTAAATCCGCCTTGTTAAATACGCTGATCTGAGTCGAAGCGGACCCTTCCTCTTTTCCGGTTACGTAAATTTTGTCTCCATAAAAGGTTACGTTGGAGTTAGGGCTGATTTCATCTTCGGAAGATGCCGTTTTCTTAAGTCCTTTGTCGAAGCGGGCCAAGAAATATTTTCCGTCCTTCTCTTCGAAAGCGTATACATCCTCTCCTTTCAAAATCATGGGAGATCGCCAGAATACGGAATCCTTGGACCAAACAGCCGGTTTAAGTGTCTCCTGGTCTATCAGTATGAGTTTGTGTTCCGCGGAATGGTCGGATTCGTAACCGACCACGAGAGCCTTGCCGTCCAATACTTCGAAGGTTCTTCCGCAGATCTTATTGAATTCCCCTCTGGAAATTTCGTCGTCGTTACTCGGATCCAGTACATGAAGTTCGTTACTGTAATGCCCGTCGGAAAGATATTTTAAGGTCTTTAAAAATAGGATTTTTCCGCCGACCACGTTTTTATCGAATTCCTCTTTTTTCTTCTGCTCTTCCTTGGCGGTTTGCAGTTCCTGTTTGGTGTCCTTCAGTTCTTTTTGAAGTTCTTCCTTGCTCTTTTTATCGTCGGGACTATCCGTCTTTTTGGAATCTGCAGAGGAAGTCTTACCGGATTCGGTCTTGGAAGAATCGCTCACGGAAGATTTAGAATCGGACTTGGTATCCGACTTGCGGCTTTCCTCTTTTTTGGAGATCTCCTTTTCCTTCTCCTTCAGCTGCTGCTCTTCTTTTTTGGCTTGCTGCTGCTGTTGCTGGACCTGTTTTTTCTCTTCCTGCTTTTGGGTGATTTTTTGTTTGTTTTTTACAGGGTCCTTATTTAATTCCTGGAGCTCCCTTTCGATTTTCTTTTCTTTTTCGGCCGCTTGTTTCTGCTGGTTTTTGTTTTCCTCTTTCTTCTCTTCTAATTTCTTTTTTTCGTCCTGGATTTTTTCCTTTTGGAGGTCGTCCATTTTCTTCTTATCTTCCTGACCTTCCTTTTTCTTATCCAGATCCTTATTGACTTCCTTTTCGAGTTCGTCCGTGTGTACGTCCCTTCCGTCTTCGGAAAGAATATTGCCTACGATCGGAATAATGATCTGAGTCTTATCGGGCCATTCATTGTACCGTCTCGCGATTCCTATTTTTTCCGGAGTCAGGTTCTTGACCACTTCGGCGCCGTACTTTCCTTTCACATAAGCCGTACCTTTTCTATGGATCGCATTGTAATAGAGTATATAAGTGGCGAGAGTATCCGAATTCTGTTCGGAGTAGCCGAAGTTCGCCTTTACGTAACCGGCCAAAATCCGTTGGATCGAATTGATGTGCCCGAATTCCGTTTCCTTACCTAAGCTAAAAATGTCCGCACCGAATTTTTTCTCCTCGGGCAGGACTCTCACGACCGTGATTCCTTCTTCGCTAGCGGGAGTTTGAGGGTTCTTTTTCAGGGATTCCGCCAAATCCGCGCCTGTCTTCGCATTATTCCCTCTCGTTTCCTCGTCGGCTCTAGCGGCCGAACGGTTTACGAAATTGACCCTCCCGGAAGAACGAATCTCCCTTTCCCCCAAACGAGGACCCGTTTGGGCTAAAATTTGCCCGCAAACGAAGATGGAAGCGATCAAGAGGACGATCGGTCGAATCCGTGACATGTTTGAACTCCTTGGAAATGCAAGTTTGCGATGAACGCAACGCGAGATACGAATGGCTATCCTACGCTCTTTCCGACCCCGCTGCCAAGGATTTTTCCCGGACGAGTATCCCGTTCGGTGGAAGAAAGTTGCCCCCGAACGGAGGATTTTTACCCTAGCTCCATGCGCGAGTTTCATCGGAGAATCTACAATTTCTGCGCCGGACCGGCCATGCTTCCCACGCCCGTGATGGAAAAGGCGGCCTCGGAGTTCTTGAATTACCGAGCTTCCGGAATGTCCATAATGGAAGACAGCCATCGTGGCAAATTATTCGGAGAGGTTTTGGACGAAGCACTTTCACTCTTACGGGAGTTGCTCTACGTTCCGGAAAATTACGAAGTCGCTTTTTTTTCCGGCGGAGCCACATTGCATTTTTCCGCGATCCCTTTGAATTTATTGAAAGAAGGAGAAAGTGCCGACTACTCCATAACGGGGATTTGGGCCAAGAAGGCGATGGAAGAAGCCCTTCGCTATAACCCCGTCCAAAAAATCTACGACGGCGATTCTCATCATTATACGGAAGTTCCCAGGTTGACGGACGCCAATATAAACGAAACGGCGTCCTACGTTTATATCACTTCCAACAATACCCTGCTCGGATCCAGGTATCCGATCATACCGGAATTCACCAAAACACCGTTAGTCGCCGATATGACTTCGGAGATTCTTTCCCGCAAAATTGATATATCCCGGTTCGGGATCATTTTTGCGGGAGCCCAAAAGAACATCGGCCCGTCCGGACTCAGCGTTTTAATCATCAGAAAAGATCTTATCGGTCGTTCCGGCCGTGCGATCCCGCTTTTGATGGACTACGGCCTGACGATCAAAAACAAATCCATGTACAATACTCCGCCGACCTACTCTATTTATATGGCAAAGCTGGTCTTCGAATGGCTCAAACAAAAGGGAGGCATAGAGGCGATCGAAAGGGAAAACGAGGAAAAAGCGAAGCTACTCTACGATTATCTGGATTCCTCCTCCTTATACGGCGCTCCGGTGAAAAAGCCGTATAGATCCACGATGAATGCAGTGTTCACGTTAAAAGACAAATCTTTAGAAGCGAAGTTCGTGGAAAAGGCCGAAGAGCAAGGACTACACGGATTGGAAGGACATCGTCTAGTAGGCGGCCTACGTGCTTCCATCTACAATTCCATGCCGAAGGAAGGAATCCTGGCCCTGATCGAATTCATGAAAGAGTTCGAAGCCTCCGTTTAAAAGAATGAATCGCTTGGAATGTATCGGGCTCCTTTTGGTGGCCGGAATATTTTCGACTGACCTCCGATCCGCGCCCTTGTATTTCCGCACCTCGACGCGTGCCTCCGTCTGCTTTTCCGCCGGAAATTTTCCGAAAGAGATCAAGGATTTTTATCATTCCAAGCTGCCTACGGAGGAAAAAGCCCGGTGGGTGGAACGGATTTCCATTTCGGAAGCCAAGTCGCTGTACCAGAGCTTGGAATGCGTACACCGTTTAAGACTTTCCAAGGAAGAAAAAACTCTTCTCTTGTCGGATTACGAACGCTACCGGGAAACTCGGGAGTTACTCTATTCGTTCTACGAAAACCACCTTCTCTCCGAAGAAAAAACGATCCGTTTTTCGGCGACGGAAGAAAAAGAGGTCCGTACGTTTCTACAATCCAAAAAGGAATTTTTTAACCGTCTGTTCGACGCAGAAGCTCTTTCTCTTTCGGAAGAACCCTTGCCGCTGGAATCCTTTACGAATCTCTATTTAGCCTTGTTATTGCAACATTGGGAATTCTTTCAAACCGCTCCCGAATTTTTGAAAGAAAGCGTCGGAGATTAAAATCCGCCTTTTCAAGGAATTTGCTTGAATCCGTAAATTCCCGCCCGTACGTTAACGTTAGGATATGAAAAAAATAGGCATCGCCTCCGATCATGGAGGATTCGAGTTAAAAGAATATCTTAGACACGAATTGGCAAATTCTGTGGACATCCTTGACTACGGTACTAAAGACGAATCTTCCGTGGATTATCCCCTCGTCATAAGCGAAGCCTGCAAAAAGGTGCTGTCGGGCGAAGTGGAAGGACTGATCGCCCTTTGCGGGACGGGGATCGGAGCCTCTATAGCAGCAAACAGATTCAAAGGAATCCGGGCGGCGCTTTGTCACGACGAATTCACTGCGGAAATGTCAAGACGCCATAATAATGCCAACGTCCTCGTTTTGGGAGGCCGAGTTCTTGGAAAAGATCTCGCCGCTCGTATCGCGCAAAAATGGTTAACCACTACTTTCGAAGCGGGACGTCACGAGAGACGCGTGGGTCAATTGGATTCGATCAGCTAAATAGCGAATGCCGATCGGGATGACTAGGATGAGGAAATTCGGTACTTCCTTCGGTAAAATCTCCGTATTCTTTTTCCTATTGCTCCTGAATATCACGGCGCTTTTTCCGGAAAAGGCGTCCTTCGTCTTAAACTCGTTTCATACAAAAGATTTAAGACTGAAAAAATCCGACAACGGTACTCTACTTATGGACTTAGCCCCTAGGGATAGAAAACAGGGGGCCGATCTCTTTTTCGATTTCGAGGAAGAACAGGCGGGAGAGTTACAGGACAAGACCGGCGGATATCGCGTCCTGTCTTCCTCTTACATGGTGGACGAGTCCCAATCGCATACGGGAAAAAGATCGGCTAGATTCGCGGGAAAAAGATCCGGAATCAAAATCTCGGGTAAAACGAAAGGTATCCTGACCTCTTCCGATATAAAAGAGGAATATTACATATCCCTATTTCTTTTACCGGGAACTCTGGACAAGGAGGCCACTCTCTTGAGCAGAGGATTATACACTCGCGGAAAGCGTTTCGGTTGGGATCTAAAAATAAAGGACGAGATTCCCATATTAGAATTTTATAATTTCTTTGAAAAAGAGAACAAAACCTTCTCATCCCTTAGGATCGTGGGAAGGGAAAGAATCTCCAGATCGAAATGGAATCACCTCGTGGTCCATTTTCGACCGATACAGAGGGAAATCGTATTTTACGTAAACGGAAAGGAAAACGATAGGGCGACTCTTCCGCGCCGCGAGTCGATCCTCCGAATCGGATTCCATCCGGAAGATACCACTCCGTTCATTTTGGGAGAGAATTTTTACGGTTGGTTGGACGACTTTCTGGCGGCAAAGGGAACGCCCGACTTGGAGGAACTTTCCACACCCTACAGCGGACAAACCTACGACCAGTCCTCTTTTACCGCCGGAGCCAAATTCGGAACCGCCGTCTCTCCGGTATATAAAACGAAATACACGAATTCGGTGCCGGAAAGCCTGACCCTGAAAGCAAAGATACCGAAATCCTCCTTTCTAGAATTGTATTTTCGATTTTCTCCCCGACCCTTTCCTCGATCTAGTGAGGACGGACCGAATTGGAAGTCCGTGGATCTAAGAAAACTCGAAGACTATTTGCAGGAAGATCTTTCCTCCGACGAAGAAACGGAAACACCGTCGGTGCAGAGAAAATTTCAGACGTACAGGATCCCCTTGGATAAAAATCTTCCTCGTTTCAAGTATTTTCAAGCGAAACTGAAATTCAAGCCGGACGCTTCCGGAAACACAGGCCCCGAACTGGAAAGTCTGTCTTTTTCTTATAACGAGAACCTCCCGCCGGTCAAGCCCATGGGTTTGCAGGTCGTGTACATGGATGATGCCTATCCTGATACGGGAAGTCCGCGCTTATGTCTGAGTTGGACCCCGAATCCTGAAAAGGAGGTTCGGGGAAAATCCGGCGGATATGTGATTCATTATGGAGTCGGCCCGAACAGAATGGTCGGAATTCTAAAAGGCACTCGTACGGATTTGGAAAAAGGAAAAATGCCCGTTCTTTCGATCTCAGATCGGGAAAAACATCCGATGAGCGAATATTTGGATCCGATCCGCGGAGAAGATCCGTCCTGCCCGACTAGGCAAAATACGGGAGGGCAAAAACTTTGCCAGTGTATCGACAATCGATTGATCAGTTTGAATGCGGAAAAACCTGAAGAAGACGCTCATAAGCCCTCAAAGGAAAAAAAGAAAAAACCGGTTTCGGATCCGTATGACAAAAAACTTCTGTTTTTACAAAAAGGACTGACCTTCTATTTTAAAATCGCAGCTTACAATTCGCTCTATGATCCTGCGGACGGTGCGGACCAGATCAGTCCGTTAAGCGATCCCGTCGAGGTCTATTTCCTCAGCGAGTAGAACTTTCATCAAAGTCTGTTTCCTATACCGGGAATCCAGAGATAAAATTCCGTCGAGGTCGGAGAGGGACGCGGAGGCCACGTCCAACCATTCCTCCCAGTTCAAGTCCGTCGAGGCCGACAGTTTTAATGCAAGGGAGATTTCCTCCTTTTTGACGGGGAGGATCTCGGCGAAAAATTTTTTGGATTGGGTCCAAAGAATTTCCCTGCGGGAAGAGTCACGTTCCGCGGAAAGGATCGCATGGACGGATGCCAGCGAAACGCAAAACAAAGCGTTTTTTTTAGTAAGCGCTTCGAGTGCTCTTTGGATTTCTTTCTTGGCTTTAGGTTCGCCTAAAAGCAAGGTATAAAAGGAATTCTTAGCGAGAAGTAATTTCAAATCTCGGTTCCGGAATAGATCTGGGTCAGTTCTTTTAGCGCTTCCAGTCGACGGTACGTATCGGAACGGAAGATTTCGTTTCGAAAGCAGGTCCGAAGTAATTCGGAAGCGGACATTTCCCTTTCGCCCGCCTCTTTCCGCAATAGTTCGAATTCTTCCTCGGTCAGGAGCATCTGGAATCTGCGTTCTACGCGTGCCATCACTCCTCTTCTTTCAGCTCCTTTTCGTTTTTCAAGTACGTTCCGAAATAAATCCGAGAATCTTTTAATTGTCCCAAGCTTTCGTAGATCGCCCCTATATTATAATTCGCTTGGTTTAATCGAAAATCGTATTTGAAGGACTTGCGAAAAATCTGAACGGCTCTGTCCTCTCTCCCTGCATACCATTCCGCCAACGCCCACAAAAAAAACCATTTGCCCAGATCCGGGTCCCTAGGAGAAATTTTAGAAAGACGATCGAGAGATTCTTCGAAGATGCCCGCCGATCTTAGATAGTTGTCCCGGATCCGCTTCGTTTTTTCCATTCTGGAAAAAACGTCTTCGTCGTACCTAGGCAATTCCAAATCGGACCTCCAAAGCAAGGCTCTTGCCAAATACAATCTGAACATCAGTTCAGCGGGATTTTTTCTTACATACTCCTCCAAAAAAGGAAGACTCTGCGCTTCTTGTCCGCTTTGGTGCAGGATCAAAATCTTCTGTTTCGCGTTCTTATTCCATTCTCTACGGTTTTCCTCTTGGGAAATCAAAGGACCGGAAACGAAGATGATGGTAACGATAGCAAAAAAAATCTTGAGCATGGAAATCCGTGCCCCGATCCCGATCGGATCAGATGTACGTGTAAAGATTCTTACCGCCTTCGGGATAAGGCATAGACACGATTTCCCAACTCTCGCCGGTATGTTCCAAAATTTCGGAAAGACTTTCTTTCATTTCTTCCCGAGAAAGAACGAATATCTCGCTCGGGGATACCCCAAACGCATAGTCCTCGGCTCCTAACAAAGGTTGCACCCGCTCCAAAACCGTCTTTCTCCATTTTTCGGCGGAGTCATAGTCTCTTTGTCCTTTCAGTAGAATCTTAAACAGATTGCATCGACTTCTTTCGCCGTGGGTCGCCCAACGAAGCAATAAGAATTGAATCTGCACAAGATCCCGTTTGTCCTGAATCGCGTGCGAAGCCTGCTCTATTTCGAGTTGAAGAAAGGCCTCCTCCACAGGATCGATGGATCGTTCCACGGATTCCATGATTCGGTCGGCAAAATCGGAATTCGGCGGATCCGGAAACATCAGAAAAAAACGAAAATCCAAACCGGACCTGAACAACGGAAAAGAAATGATCCGAATCACTCCGTCCAAATCCGCAGGATCGAATTTTTTCCTGAAGAAATGATCGTTTCTGCGTTCTTCCGTAACGTCTATAATGGAAACTTGATTGTTCTCTTCCCCCAAAAATTGGTCCCCGTACAAGAATATCATATTTTGCCTCGTGTACGGCTGCATTCCGGACGTGACCACGGGGAGATACGCTCCCCTTCTTCTATCATAAAAATGGATAGTGAAGGCTTTCAGACGATAGGACGAAAAAATCGTTAGATAGTACTTCAATAGAGAGGAGGAGGAAGAATCCAAACCTTGGTGAATTTCATCCAGAACCTCCAAGACTTTTCTCTTTTCCCGGATCGGTTGTTCGTCCAACCAAGTTCGAAAACGCTCCGAAAGGGCGATTTCCTCGTTCGGATCCGTCTTGCGTATTCCCCACCATGCTCTGGCCCAGAGGAAAAATCTGGACTTGTGCTGGAGAGCGATCCCTCTGGCCGCCTTCAAACCGATTTCCGCGAGTCCGCTGACACGCAGGGCCTTCGCAAGCAGTCCGGTATCTTTCGGCTTTTCCAACGTCGCCGGAATTTCCTCCGCACTTCCGGATCGAACCTTATCGACTAGCTTTGCCAATTCCTCCGTAAAAATGGAGTCCCTTTTCCTTTGAATCGTTTCCGCAAAATCCGTCGAAGGTTCGGCTACGGAAACCAATTCGGGTATCCGATGCGGTACCGATCCCGCGACTTGGCGTTTCGGTTCCCTTAAAAATTTCGGAGTCAAAAAGGAATCCTTCGGCAGATCGAAAGGTAAAACGTAGAACGTATCGCCCGATAAATTCATCGTTTCGTATACCGGGGGTGGGGGCGGCGGAATTTCCGTAGGCGCCGAAGACCTGGCCGATTCGATCTTTTTCAGGGTTTCCTCCGCGATTCTCTCCGATAATAATTTCGTCAGCCTAGAGATATCCGAATTTTTATGAAGGGATCCGGTAGATCTTCTCCTTAGGAAAAAAATCGCCAGATCCAAAGTCAACAAAGCCGCGAATAAGAGCGGGAAAAACATTAAAAGTTTGGAATTTACTTCCGGAACTATAAGAAAGAAACCTTGTATAAACGCGGATTGATTTTCAGGAAAAGACAAATAATATGCCCGATATTCGGATTCTCCTATGGTAATTGCCTGAAAATCGCTTCCGTTTTCCTTTAAAGATAGAAGCAAGTCCTCCGAAATTCGAATCGGAGCAACTCCCCCTTTCGGGGTGCCCCATTCTTTAAAGGATCCGATTTTCAATTCCGGAAAAAAATATTCGCTGCGACCTTCGACATCGAAATAGAATTTATCCTTGTCCAAGACGGCCAAAACCGCGAGTTGCTTATCGTAAATCGGAACAAAGAATACCGGCTCCCCTTCGAGACTCAAAAGGCGACTCGTCTTTCCTTCCCAAGCTTGGATCAATAACTGCTTTACCGCACGGTTTTCGAACTCGGGAGAAGAACCCGTCCTATCCAAAGAGTCCCAAATGGCGAATTTTCGCACGGGCACGGGGAGATTTTGCGTATCCAATAGGTTCGGATCGCTAGTTCGTATTTCACGTTCCAAGTTTACAAGATTTTTGTTAAACGATGTAAACGCCGCCTTGAGTTTGGATCGGTAATATACGCCGTCGGGAAAATAAGGTTCTATCCAAAGGACGAGCACCGAAAACAGACAGGCAAAAGCGAGAAGCACGCGTAATTTTGATCCGATCATCGATTTTCACCCCGAATTTTAGACAAGACGTCCGCAAGATTCAATTTCAGCCTCAATCGACTCTCCCTCTCCGTGAATCTTGCCTCGTTCTTTAGAGAGCCGTAAAGACTTCCGCCCAGCAAACCTCCGAGCAAAGCCAAAAAGGAAGCGCCTAGAGCACCTAAAATATACAACAACTGCTGCGGCCGGGACTGCTGCGGCGAACTCAAAAATAATTCGATGGATCCCTTTCTAAATCTTTTCCAAGTCGCTCCTTCAAAGAAGGTCTTTCTTTCGGAAGATTTCAAAACGGCGGAATAAATCTCATGACCTGAGGATTCGTCATCGGTAAAGGAATTCAAACCGATGTCTTTGCCCGGCAATATTGAAGCAGTGGGAGCCAGGTTCGTTTCCAGAAGATCGAATTGTTGTCCTTTTTTTTGGAAGGCTATGTATAAAAAACCGTCGTAGGCAAAACTGGGAAGATACGATCTGCGGGTCGACTTGGATTCGGCAACGATGCGATCCGCGTCTTCCTTGGACATTTGGAAATACAAAAGGCCGTCCGAAGTCCGATAAAGAAGGTCCCCTTGTCCATCCACAGCCCACTCGCCCGGGCGAATCTCCAAACCTCCCAATCTTAAATCGACCTGAAAAATCGGCTTCACCGTGTCGGAAGAATACGCAAGTCGAAAGGAAGCTTCGTAAATTCGTACGAAGTCCAAACGATTCGACAAAAGTAATTCTCTACCAATGTCCTTGACGGGAGTTTCCGTATTCGAATACGGATATTTCCGAATGATATATTCGATTCTTAGCCCGAAATCGTAATATGTATCCGCAAATCGATTTAGGAGTTCTCCGGCAAACTTCTCTTTTTTTACGAGGTAGGCTCGATTCAGAATCTGAACGGGAGAAAAGAAAAAGGATTCCTTCCAAGCGGCGGGAAAAAAAGGAATGGAAAGAAGAAGAGGACATAGCAAGATCAGGGAAAGGATCCGAATCCGCCTGCTTCGAAAACGAGGGTTCACTATTCTAGTATCGGCCGATCCGTCCGATCCGATCAGTCTAATTGTCGGGATCTCCTAATTCGTCGGTAGGCACACATAAGATGATTTTTTACGTTTTTATCGATGGGATCGGATTCGGGGAAAACGATCCGGAAAAAAACCCTTTTTCCAGATATGCAAAGGGGATTTTTCTCCCCCTAGGAGGAAAAAGCCTTCCTCCGGATTGCCCGCCTCGCTTAAGAGAATTGGTTTATCTGAGGACGGATGCGTCCATGGGAATCAAGGGACTCCCGCAAAGTGCCACGGGGCAAACTTCCCTCTGGACCGGTATCAACGCATGTCGCGTCTTGAACCGGCATATGAGCGGTTTTCCCACCTTTACCTTGAAGCGCATCATCGCCAAATACTCCATTGTCAAGGTTCTGGAAGAGCGCGGCTTTAAGGCCGACCTTCTGAACTGCTATACCCCCGGCTTTGCGGAACACGTAAAGAAAAACCCTCGCCAAGTTTCCGCCTCCACTTTGATCCAAATGGCCGGAAATAAATCCCTGAAAGGAATGGACGATTTGCGAGCCGGAAAAGGGTTATATATGGATATCAGTAGGGAGTTCCTTCGAAAATTCGGACGCGATTATATAGACAAAGGGGATCCGATCCTGGAAAAACAGGATCCGTACAAAACCGGAAAGGAGATCATACCGGCAGTGAGAGCGGATCATACACTGTGCATATACGAATATTTTTTAACCGATAAAGTCGGGCATAAGATGAGCTGGACCGGTGCGGAACGTTGCATTGAGGATCTTGAAGAATTTCTACTAGGCGTATTAGAGGCTATGGATCCGGAGGAAGACCAACTCATCTTAACCTCGGATCACGGTAACTTGGAGGATTTAAGCGTGGACATTCATACTTTAAATCCGGTTCCTACGATCCTTTACGGCCGGTATACGGAACAAATGAAGGATAAAATCCTACAATTGAAAGATATTCCCCATGCGATCTATGATTGTCTGGGTATAGAATTAACGATGTCGGAAGAGGAGTTTATCAAAGTTTCCGGCGAATCCGAAATGGCGGATTCCAAAACTTCTATCTAGTATTTCCAGTCGTCGTCCGCAGAATCGTCCTGTGCGGGCTTCGCTTTTGCGGAACTCCCGTCCCTATAATTCAAATCGTCCTCGATTTGGTCTAAAGCTTCTTTCTTCCACGCTGCGGCTTTTCTACCGAGCGCATTGTCGTGGTTCCTGTCGTTCGCTTCCTGGAAAATAGAGGCGGCCTTTTCGTAATTTCCGCCTCTAAAATAGATCGTTCCTTTACGGAATAAGGCGGCTTGGTCCATAGTGGAATCGGAATTTTCCAGAATCTTATTCAAATATTGTAATGCGGAGTCCGATTTGCCGAGAGAATCGTAACTCTCGGCGATATAATACCACGCTTGCTCCCTGGCTTTTTCGCTCACCCCCAAATCGAGGGCTTTTTTCAGAGAATCGATCGCTCCATAGTATTGTTTGCGGAAATAAAGCTGTCGTCCCTTCTCCAGCAATCCCGTCCTGAATTCGGAATCCACGGAACTTTTATCTTTGTCGAAGTAAGCATCTGCTTGAACATAATCCTCGTAAACGTCGTAAGCGGACCAGTCCCGGCCCATTTTCCGTAAGGATTTTCCCCAACGAACCCGAGCTTTTACGTTTTCCGGATCCTCTTGTATTGCAAGAACGTAATTCTTCCTGGAAAGTTCGTAGTTCCCTTTCTTCATATAATAATCGGCGATAGCGGAAAGGGCGTTGGATCGCAGTTTATTATCTCCGGAAATCCGTAATACTTCCTCCAAATGTCCCTTTCCTTCCTCGTCCCTATTCAATTTCAATAACAGGTTGCCGAGGCCGTAGGCGACTTTCGCCCTTTCCTCCCGGGAAAGATCGTCCTTTTGGTTCAACTCGCGATAAATGCCGAGAGCCAACATTTTATCATTCGTTTTTTCTAATGCCCTGCCTAGATCGTATTTTATCCGAAAACCGAATTGGGTCGGGAGTTCCTTCGCGGAAAGTTCGGAGAAAATATCCAGAGCTTTTTCGGTGGATTTAGCGTTGGAATGTTTAAGATATTCCTCACCTTCGCGTATCTTTTCGAGAACGCTTCTATTTCCGCTGTCGTTCTCCTGAATCAACGCGGTATAAATGCCGGTCAATAAACCGGCGCATATGAATAAGAATCCGGTTACTAATATGATGGAACGGTTCAATGCCTTCCTCCGCCGATCTTTGCGAGACAATGCTTGGTCCAAAACTCGGTCCGATCCGGGTTATAGGATTTTACCTCTTTTTGAACGAAATATTGCAGTGCCTTTCTGTATTCTCCGTTATTATAATAAGAAAGGCCGACAAAAAACTTCGCCTTTCCTCTCAGATCCTGATTCTCGATTTGTTCATAAGCGGCAAGCTGTCGAATCGCTTCCGAAAAATCCTTTTTCCAGTACGTCGCTTTTAAGATCCGATTCAATTCCTCGTCCGACAAAGAGTTTCCTGTCAGAGGATTTTTATTTCCGTTGTCGGTCGTAGATTCCGTGTTGGCTTCCTGTTCGGCCGTTTGTCCTTCTCCCGAACCCGCTACGGCGACGTAGGAATTATCTTGGGAAAGGGTAAAATCTTCCTTATCTCCGCGTTTGACAGTGACACCGAAATACACGGTGCTTTTGGACGGTTTCATCCGGACCAACACGCTCGTTTCCGGATGGGAAACTTCCCCTAATTTTCTGACGTTTCCACCCAAGAAGGTGGCGACTCCTCCGGACAAAGGTTTGGCCGCTTGGTAAACGGAATATATCGTATTTTCATCCGGATTCTCGGGAGCCTTCCAATCCAATCGGAATCCACCGTCTACCGCAGCCGCATTCAAATCCTTTACATGCATTTCATCGAAAGAATAGTCCGGTCGAGTAACGGAATCATCCTGTCCGGGAGGCTTTCTTTTGTCCTGATCATAGACGTAAAATTGACGGACGAAAGATTGGTTCTGTATCAACGGAATGACTTCTTTTAATCCCTGCTTAACGGAAACTCCGTAATATAAAGTCTGGGATTTATGAAGATCCTGATCCAAAAAGGTATTTTCCGGATGGGAAACCTCGGCTAATTTTTCCGCCTTGCGCATCAGACTTAGACTCGAAAGCGGCTCCGCAGATCGATACACCGTGTAGATGGTTTCTCCGGAAATCCCCGCTCGGATCGGTTCCCAGGAGACTCGGAGGTACTTTCCTTCCCGTTTTACCGAAATGTCCGTTACGCGCGCGTCGTCCGCAAGATTTTTCCTTTTATCATCTTCGGTGGGCGGATTCGTATTATCTTTGGTTTGTTCTATTACGATCGGAATCGTAGTGAAGTTCCTATTTGCAACCAGTTTTAGATCTTTTTTTCGGACGTGATGGGATAGTATGACGGCATAATAATACGTTCCAGGTCTGAGATTATAATCGTAAATCTGATTTACACCGTTCGCAATTCCGCTCGGAAATTTACCTAGAGAATCCGCAATATAACATTTTTCGGGAACGTCGATCACGCTGGGACTCCTAGCGACGATGATCTCACCGGTTTCTCGGGGTGGTTCCCAGATGATCCGAACGGATTTACCGTCCTTTAGAATTTCCACATTTATGGAACCTGCAACGCCATACATTTCGGTATCCGCGCGCAAAACCTCCTGTTGTTGAGCGTCCGCTATACCGGTTAGCGCAAGAACGCAGAATAAGAATAGAATCCGAGCGCGGGTCTTCATTTAGAAATAAGGTTCCATATATAGGTATCGGAACCGGGAAACTGTTTTTTTACTTCGGTTTTTTTCCGAATCGACGGAAAATAAAAATATCGGCGACATACCGGCGACCGGGAACTAGATAAGACATAATAAATACTCCGAGAAAAGAATGAGCGACCTGGAATATTACTACGACCCCGAGTATCAGAATTTTCTTCTTTCCAGCAAGAGGAGAGAGATTACCCCGCCAGAACTCGTATTTAAACATTTTCCGATGAAAGACGTCATGAACGTGGTGGATTTCGGGATGGGCTTGGGCTTCTGGACCGAACATTTATTGAAATCCATCCACAAAGAAGGCTGGGTTTGGGGAGCGGAATGCAACCAGGATTTGCTGGATGAGATATTGCACAGAAAAAACCAGGAGGACATCAAAAGATTCACACCGTTTTACATGGAAAAAGCGGATCGTCCTCTTCTTCCGGAATGGATTCCGGTTCCAGAAGTCGTATTCGCCTCCTTGGTCCTATCCACGTTTCCGGACCCCGGCCAAGCAATGGACGGATTAATCCGGTCCATGAAAAAAGGCGGCAAGCTCATCGTTCTCGATTGGGTAAAAAACGAATTTCCGTTAGGTCCGAAGATCAACGATAAGATCTCTTTGGACAAAATGAGATTTTTGGCGGAGCAGTATCGTCTCGAAGTAGTTAAGACCGTTCGGATCGGTGAGAACGTATACGGGCTGGAAATCCAAGCGGGCGCCGATTTCGAGTACGGTTATTACGATCTCAAAGAGGAAGAAACCTACTCTGAGGAACTGATCCGTTCTTAAGAAATCGTTTTAGTATTCGCGAACTTCCCCGGATTCAGCGCTTTCAACCTACTGCGGCTAAGATTTGCCCGGATATTTTTCCCTCTTTTTCGGGATCCGGAAGGTATTCGCCGATTTGGACGGTCAAGAATTGCCCCGGACTTAATGCACGTAATTCTCTCTCGGGCAATATTACTTTTAAGTAATTGTCAGTGACTGCCACACCGTCCTTTTCAAGAATCGCCTCTCTTCTGTTCCCTGATTGTGAACGAGCATAATCGGAATGCAAAGTCCGAGATAGACTTATCAGCTCGTGTACCCTTTCCTTCTTTTGTTCTTTGGAAACCGTCTCGGGAAATTCCTCCGCGGCAGTATTGCGTCGGACGGAAAAAGGGAACGCATGGATTTTCGCAAAACCTAGTTCGGAAAGAAGGCTCTTTGAATCTTCGAAATCAGATTCCGATTCTCCCGGAAAGCCCACGATTACGTCCGTCCCTAAAAAAAGATCCGGTACTTTCGATTTCGCCAATTCTATCCGTTTACGGAACGTCGTCGGGTCATAACTTCGCTTCATTCTTCTCAGAATTTCCCGACTGCCGCTTTGCAACGGTACGTGCAGGAAAGAACAGAATCTAGGATGCGTCAAAAATTCCACCAGTTCGGTTCCCACGTCTGGAGGCTCTATGGAAGAAAGACGAAGACGGGAATATTCCAGTTTATTCAGAATCGCTTCGAGCAATTTCGGAAAAGCTTTTTTTCCTTCGCCATCCCTGTACCAGCCCAAGTTCACTCCCGTAAGCATGATTTCACCCACGCCGCTATCCTGTAAAAAGGAAACCTGGTCGATTACGTCCGTCCAATGTCGACTCACTCCCTTTCCCCTCGCTTGAGGAATCTTACAGTAGGAACATTTTCTATCGCAACCGTCCTGAACCTTCAAATAGGCTCTAGTATGTCCGTTCGGAAGGACGTCGGAATAAGAGAAGCGATCCAAAGTCCTCCCGGACTCGAAGGATATTCCTTCTTCTTTTTCCAAAATCATGGAAGGAAGAAGGGATTTTTCTCCGTTTCCTACAACCCCGGCAATTCCCGGAATCGCCTCTAAAGAGATACGGTCCGTCTCCGCGTAACAACCCGTCACCCATACGCGAGCCCCCGGATATCTTTTTACGGCATTTCGGATAACGTTTCTGTTTCTGGAATCGGCCTTGTTAGTGACGGTACAGGTATTGACAACTACGACGTCCGGAACCTCGCTTTCTTTTGCCACTCTGTATCCGTGTTTGTTTAAGGCGGAAAACAATCCGTCGGATTCGAAAAAGTTCAGGCGGCAACCTAAAGTGTGGAAAAGGACTTTTTTATCATCCTTGGGTAAGGGCATGGATTCTGGCCTCGATTCTCTGGAGGTTCCCTTTGAATTTTTCGTCTTCCGGTTTTATTTTGAGGGCGGCGTCGATCTGTTCTCTCGCACTTTTAAACTGATCCAATGCCTTCTTCACGTTTCCCCTCTTGGCCTCCTGGTTGCCTCCCTTTTCGTAGACCAATGCCAGGTTATTCAGAACGTTTGCGTTATTCGGAACGAGAGACTGGGCCCATTTCAGGCTGACTTCCGCCTTTTCGGCGCTTCCCAAATAATAATAAACTTGTGCTTCCAAAACCAAAGGCCGGTAATCATTGGAATCCTCGGCCTTCAGTTTCTCGATGACGTACAATGCGTCTCTCGCCTTTCCGTCGTACAGTAATGCGGTCGCATATAAGAGACGCACTTCCCGATTCTTAGGATCCGTTTCGTAGGATTTGGTTATGATCTCCAGAGCATCGTCGTTTCTGCCGACTTGTAGAAGATATCTGGTAAAATCCGCGCTTACGACAGGATCTCCGGGCTTCAATTTTAAAGCTTCCGACCAATGGGTTCCCGCGGATTTCATTCTTCCGGCTTTATAGTGGCAGAAGGCCGCGAGATAATGAGTTTCATAACTGCGTTTTCCCTGCTCGTGCAGAGTCCGTATGATTTCCAGGGCCTTTTCGGTGTTTCCTTTCTGAAACTCGGCCAAAGCCGTACGATACTCCGGCTGCTCCTGCGCGAACGCACTTCCGCCGAAAAGATTCAGCAGCAGGGCGCATAAAAGGACGGTGATTCTTTTTTGTTTAACCATCTCTATCTCTCTTTTTTCCGAACCGGAATCTATCCTTAGGTGGGAACTCCCATAGACTTGGCGTTTAAACAGTCGATCAGCGAATGAAAAGGTTCCACCGGATCGATGAAAACGATGATACTCGGGTATCTGGTGATCAGAAAATGCTCGATCCTTTCCTCGGAAGCGATCTCGATTTCTCCGCTTTCCAAAACCGGCAGGCCGTCCGAGTTCCGATATAACTCGTATTCTTCATTATCGAGAAAATCGGTTAGGAGCATATAACCGGATCCGTAATAAACCCCGCCCTGAAAGTAGTATTTGTAAAGTACGCGTACCTCGGGAAGAAATAAATCCGGCTGGAAAACACAGAGGGAAATTTTTTCGATTCCGGCTACCGTTCTGATCTTGCGAAGATGAAACCAAACCTTACGAACCAAGAGATAGGAAATCACGAAGATGACTGGGATCAGGTACGGCATAAGTTTCCCTCTGTCCTCATAGTCCTACCCCGTCAATACGGCCGTCCTTTCAGAACGACCGTACCGATTTGCCAGCTTAAACTAAGGCAGGTTCTTCCGATCTTTCGGGGTTACTCGGAGAACTTCCCCCGCCCGGACCTTGGTCCGACGGTTTGTAGTCGGTCCAAAGTTCCTCGACAAAGTCCAATTTTCCGTCTTTGAAAGAGACCGAGATTTTGGTCGGTTCTTTGTACGAACCCTTCAGAGTTTGGACGGCCATATAGTCCTCCAAATCTCTTTGGAATACCCGACGCAAAGGACGAGCTCCGAATTTCTCATCGTATCCTACGTCCATGAAATGGTCTTTCGCTTCCTGGCTAAGGTCGATCTTGATCTTCTTATCCAACAGGCGCTTATTCGTATCCCGAACCATGATATCGATGATTTTCATGATATCCTCTTTCTTGAGCGGTCTGAAATAAACCACTTCGTCCACGCGGTTGAGGAACTCGGGGTTGAAGTGCTTCTTAAGCTGCTCTCTGGCTTGGTCGGACTTGTATTTGTCCTCCTCGCCGGAACGATCCTCGAATCCGAGTCTTACGCTGCTGGAAATCTCCTTCGCTCCTATGTTGGAAGTCATGATGATGATCGTATCCCGGAAATTCACCTTTCTCCCTTTGGTGTCGGTGAGGTTTCCTTCCTCCATCACCTGCAAAAGGATATTGAAAATATCGTGATGAGCCTTTTCGATCTCGTCCAAAAGAATGATCGAATACGGTTTCTTGCGTACGAATTCGGTCAACTGACCGCCGTCATCATAGCCCACGTAACCCGGAGGCGCACCGATCAAACGGCTGACCGCATGGGGCTCCATGTATTCCGACATATCCACGCGAAGCATCGCGTCTTGGTCCCCGAACAGAAACTCCGCCAATGCTTTGGCCAATTCGGTTTTTCCCACGCCTGTCGGGCCGAGAAAGATGAAGGATCCTGTCGGACGTCTTTCCGCCTTGAATCCTGTGCGAGCACGACGGACGGCCTTGGCGATCTTTTCGATCGCATCTTCCTGTCCTACTACTCTGAGCTTTAATTCTTCTTCCAGACGCAATAATCTTTCCGATTCGCTCTCTTCCATTCTTTGGAGAGGGATGCCTGTCCATTGGGAAACGACCGAAAGAATATCGTCTTCGTCGATGGAGACCGCAAAGTCGTCCATCTTCTCCTGCCAAGCACGGATCTTTTCCTCTAACAGCTGTTTCTTACGGTTTACTTCGTCCCGTACACCGGCCGCCTTTTCATACTCTTGGGCACGTACCAGATCCTCTTTTTTCTGGGAAAGAGATTTGATCTCTTCTTCCAAATCCTTGATCGCCTGGGGTCTAGCGCAATTCGCGAGACGGGCCTTTGCACCCGCTTCGTCGATGATGTCGATCGCCTTATCGGGAAGATACCGGTCGTTAATATAACGGTGCGACAGTTTTACGGACTGTTCCAACGCACGATCCGAATACCGAACCTTATGATGTGCCTCGTAAGCTTTTTTCAGTCCGGTCAGGATCAGAATCGCGTCGTCGACGGAAGGTTCCGCCACTTTTACGACTTGGAAGCGTCTTTCTAAAGCGGAATCCCGTTCGATGTATTTCCGATATTCCGTGCTGGTGGTCGCACCGATACATTGCAACTCTCCACGGGCCAACGCTGGTTTCAGAATATTCGCGGCGTCCACGGCACCTTCCGCAGCTCCCGCTCCGATCAAGGTATGCAGCTCGTCTATAAAGATGATGATGTTATTGGAGGACGAAATCTCCTTCATGATCTTCTTCAGTCTTTCTTCGAATTCCCCGCGATATTTCGTACCTGCGATCAAGCTGGCCAAATCCAAGGATAAAACCCGTTTTTCGAAAAGCAGATCCGGTACGTTTTTCTCTACGATCGCCAGAGCAAGACCTTCTACGATCGCGGTCTTTCCTACTCCGGACTCGCCCACTAAAACCGGATTGTTTTTGGTTTTTCTGGAAAGAATCTGAATCACTCTTTGGATCTCGTTGGATCTTCCGACCACCGGATCCAATTTTTTATCCCGGGCCAACTGGGTTAAATCCCTTGCGAACTCGTCCAAAATCGGGGTTTTGGTTTTTTCCGCACGGGGAGTTCCCGGCTGAGCGGTAGGCTGACTGGAGACTCCGACCGTGCTCGTAGGAGGAGCTCCCAATAACCTGAGAATTTCCCCTTTGATGACGTTATAATTCACGCTGAAAGAGTAAAGTGCGCCGCCTGCGATATTGTTATTATCCCTCAATAGGGCCAAAAGGATATGTTCCGTCCCGACATAATTGTGTTTGAGACGTTTCGCTTCCTCTTTAGAAAGCTCGATGATCTTTTGGTATCTGTCCTGTCCTTGCGCCATATCCATCAATAGAGTGGCGGAACTTTCTCTGGTTCGTCTTTCGACTTCCTTCCTGAGTTCGTTCAGGTTGATATTCAGGTTGTTTAGGATCTTGATCGCTACCGAATCCTCTTCCTTGAGCAGACCTAAAAGAATATGCTCGGGACCGATAAATTCGCTGCCGAGACGTTTCGCTTCGTCTTGGGCGATCTCGTTGATTACTCGTTTGGCTCTTTTTGTAAACTCTAACATAATTGCGGCCTTCCCGGAGGGTTCTATCGATTAGACTGGTTTCGCATCAAATTTCCTACGGGAAGTACATCCCATAAGAAACATATCGGATGGATCTTTTAAAAGGGAAACCGAGTTGAAGAGGCTTTTCCCGCTTCTTTTCCGAGTATTACTAGTAAGGCTAAATAAGAAACTAAATTGAAAAAGGAATTTTTTCCGTTTCTTCCGAAATTTTTTCGGAAAAAAATCAGTCTGCCTTGTCCTTCTTCCCGATAAAATCCCCAATCCGTTGGTAGACGGAATCCTTCCAAAATCCCCGATTCCGTATACGAATCCGGAACTGCTACGGAAAATTTATCGCCTTCTCCCGAATTGGTAGGGCAGGAAGTCAAAAATCCGATCCCTTTTTTATAATCGAATCTTTCCCTATCCCAAAATTCCTCGATAAAAGAAGAATCTAAAGTCTCCGAGAGATCGGCAAGACTGTCCGTCACGTATTCCCATCGGAAATGATCCTCATCTCCCGTAAATAGAGTCCCTCCTTTCCAAGAAATCCTTGTTTCTTTTTCGAACGAAAGCCTTCTTTTTTTCTTTTTCGTTTCAAAGTGAGAAGGGACCACATCCTCCGAAATATCTATTTTTCCCGAAAACCAATCTAGAAAAAAACGTTCCGGCGGTTTTGTAGTCCGAACGGGGTATACGGAACCCTTAGGATTCCGAGCCACTCGGTATCTGTAGGAAAACGGTAGGGAATAGGAATCGATTTTTTTCCATCGTTCCGACTGAACTAGAGACTGGAGTTCCTTCCATTCCCCATGCATCGGAAAATCGGTAGGAGGTTCCCAGATTCCGTCGGGCGTTCGAGGAATAAACCGAAGGTACTCTTCCCGAAAAAGCTCTACACAGTTAGAACAGCCGACCCTTCCCTTTTTCTTCCAATCCGATGCGGAAATTCCGCAATAAACGCAGGATTCCATGGCCGATCACCGATTTTAACCCGGTTGAGGGACCGGAAGCGGACGCAATTTTCCTTGGTAGATCTGGTTACGTCTATGGGCCAAAGCGGCAAGTTCCATGTCATGTGTTACGAGAATCAATCCGAAACCCAAATCTTTCTGCAGATCCTGTATCAAACCCATCAGGTTCCTGGAATTTTCTCGATCCAGATTTCCCGTAGGTTCGTCCGCCAAAATCAGGCGCTTACCGGCTACTAAGGCGCGGGCCACTCCGACACGAGCGCTCTCCCCGCCGGACAACTGGGAGGGAAAACTTTCGTAGCGATCCTTTAGTCCGACTTTGTCCAGCATTCCCATCGCCTCTTCTCTGGCTTTACCGGGAGAAACCCCCCGGATCAATAGAGGAATGGAAACGTTTTCCAGGGCCGAAAAATCCGGAAGGAGAAGATGGTGCTGGAAAATGAACGCGATCTTTTCGGCACGAAACGCCTCTTTTCCTTTTTCATCCAGTTTTCCCAACGAAACTCCGCAGACCTCGACTTCTCCCGAATCGAATCCGTCCATGGCTCCCAATAGATTCAATAACGTGGATTTTCCGATTCCGGACTTGCCTTCGATGGAAAATATCTCTCCGTCTTCCATATCCATATCTAGCCGGTCCAGGATTTTGAATTCCTTTTCCAGCACATGATAGGTTTTGACCAGATCCCGGATTTTTATCAGACTCACGTTAGTCGTTCCTTATCGTATCGACCGGATTCAAACTCGCAGCCCAACGCGCGGGAAAATACCCGGCGATCCCGGATAAAATCGTAGCGGCGGTGGTCACCATAAAGATAAATGCGATATCTATATCGACCGGAATCTTATCGAAGTAGTAGATTCGTTTCGGAACCAATTCCACCGGAGTCCATTCCATTCCGAGGAGAACCGATATGTCCGGCCCGAGCATATTCATCACTTCCTCGATTCCGTTGATGATGTTTTCGAGGGAATTTGCGAGAAAGATCCCGGTGACTCCGCCGATTAAAGAAGCAAGGATTCCCACCAGCATCGCGTTTAACGTGAAAATCATCAGAATGTCCGAAGAGGGCAAGCCCAGAGCTTTTAATACGCCGATGGACTTCCGCTTTGCACGAACCAAAGAATAAACGGAGGCGACCATCCCGAGCGCAGCGAGGAGGATAAACAAAAATACGATGATGGAAATGATCGTTTTTTCCAATCTCAACGCGGCCAGAAAATTCTCCTGTTCTTCCGCGATCGTTCTTACGGACAAAGAGGAGGCGACTTCCACTTCCCTTTCGAAATCGGGTTCGGAAAACAATCGGAGTAACTTTCGTTTGCAATATCCGAGGTCGTCCAAGCTTTTTACTTTTACCGTAATCTGATTCACGGAATTGCGCAGCTTAAAGAATTTCTGCGCGGTAGGAAGCGACATATAAACGTAGCGGGAATCGAACTGGTAGTTTCCGGTCTTGAAGAAACCGGAAACCCGGAAATTCTCGACGCTCACCTCAACTCCTTTTCCCAAAGAAAACCGTCCGCCGGGAACGGCTAGAGTAAGCTGCCTGCCGAGGGAAAAATTGTACAGTCCTTCCATCTCCTTTCCGATGACGATATAATTCTCCTTATCGATCTTGGCCAATTCGTCCCGGTTATAATGGACCACCCTCGGAAAATTCGGAAGTCGGGTATGCAGAAGGTCCTCCACGTTGGGAACGGGCACGGCACGAATGATCACCGGATAAAAAGTATTGTAATTTTGGATCAAACCGTGGCTTTGTATGCCACCTTCCACCGAAATGATTCTTTGTTTCAATTCCGGCGTTTTTTGGATCCAAGAGATCACTTTGTCGTAATCCGAAATTTCCCCGGCCCCGGAATTACTTTCGATCGTAATATGGGATCCTCCCTGCCACAAGGACTCCTTTACCTGTCTCTGGAATCCGTTGAAAATCGAGAGCACTACGATTAACAGCGAGACTCCTACGGCCATAACTACGAAAGAGATTCTGGATTTCAGAGACAATAATCCGGCCGCTCTGGAACCTCGGATGTATCGAGAAGTAAGCAAAAGTGCAAGCGGGGTTCGTGAAAAAAGAAAATTCATTTTAAAGAGAGTAAAATTACCGATGTCGATGGAATTGCTTAGTTTGACAATTCTACGATTCCGAAGCAGGATGTCAAAATAAAGTCGACTCCCTCTCGGTAATCGGAAAGAGTTCGATTTCATTCGAAAGGTTTATGGCTTCCAACCAAGTTTATTCTTTCCTCTTTCAATCCCGGGACAGCGCATCCTCGCTATATGTGCTCTTTGGCGGGATTGTGGATCCGGTTACCTCTCATATAGAGCAATTGGATATTGTCGCCGTCGGAAACGGAGAGTTGATCAATATCCAGTTATCGGGGGCTACTTTTAAGGATATTTCGAATATCTGCCAAAAAATCAAATATGAAGGTCGTCAGCTCAAGAATCTAACCAATAAGCTTACCGAACTTTTCCAGAATTCCGGACAATCGGACGATTTTATGGAGCAATTGCTTCATTACATTAATAAGAAAGAAGACGAGAAAATCCGGTACTTGATCACCCAAGTGGAGAACCAAGCTCTCGGAAACGTAAAACCGGAAATTCAGGTCTGGTATTCTTTGATCGACCGGGAAAAAGCGGGCGAAGTCAGCGTAAGTCGCGAGCCGTTGGAAAACGTCGCTTCCGCGGGAGAAGAAGGACCTCCTTCCATAGAGGACGCGCCTACAATCCCTTCGCCGGCGGCCCTAACGATAGATTCTTCCATTCCACAGAATGCCGTTCGCGTACAATTCAAGTTTATCCTTTCCCCGGTTTCCGGAATCCCCGTAAACCAATTGAAACCGGGAGACCAGATCCTGGTCCAGCTGCTTACAGGAGATCCGACTACACTCGGTGTCATAGATACGATGAAGCTCAAGACCGAAGACGGATCGATTCGACCCGTCCCGGCCACGGTCGTTGCTACGGAGAATAAGGGTACGGAAAGCGAGACCGTAATTCGAATCGGAGCCGACATATTCGGGAAGGTCTACGAAGAAGAGAACACGATCAAAGTCCGACCCTATACCGGAGAAAAAGGCCCTTCGAAAGGAAGCGCAATCTCCCAACACTCCGCGTCGAGCACCGAAGCCGGAGAATCGAGCCTACTCCTAACCGTACTCATCGCGTTAGGAATCGTCGGTATCGGCATGGTGGCGGTCTTTGTATTTTTATTCTAGATTCCTTTTGTTATACGAACCTACTCAATGAAGAAAATCTCCAAATTACACGTAGCTTACGTCATTCCCTTCGTTCTTCTTGTCGTTTGCTTATTCCAACTTTTCCTCCAACCCACATTTCTGGACGCGAACGACACGACAACAATGGAGTCCATGCTGGACGGGAGCGGCAGAGAACCGATGTCCGGGTTTTATTTTCAGGGCGGCACGATTTCGCAAATGCTCCTGACTCAAAAGATCCTTTCAGAATTGAGCGACAACGGAGTTCCCACGGATTCCCAACCGGAAGATACGATCGATAGAATCGGGCGAATCCTGCTCGGTTTGAGGATCCAAATTTTCTTTTATTTCTTCCTGGGGTTTTTGTCCGTCGCCTGTTTTCTCTCCCTTTACTACAGAGCTTTCTTTTACTCTTTTTTAAATAGGATACTTTACGTTTTCGGAATAGTGTATTCCGTTTCCATTTTGCCTACGCTACTCGGCGCAGCCGTCAGGACCTCTGGGGCGAATTTTTGGGGATTCCCTACCGTACTTTTGGTCTTAGGATGGATCGTCTTTTTGGCATATATGACCGTATCCATTAAGAGTGTCTTCAACGACGCGGAAGCGGACCGTTTTTCTTCCCTCCGAAACCTCAAGGAAGAAGAGGCCGAATTCCGGACGGGAAGTAAGGCGGAGAGCGAAACCATCCTTTTATCCGTCCTGCATTTCTTGAGCATTATCCTTCTAGGAGCTTTAGTCGGGAATCTTGTCTATATTCCCCTTTTTATGCTCCAGAAAAATTACACAAACCAATTCGGAATTCTGATGCTGATCTCACTTTTAGTATTGTGCGGATTTTATGTTCGGAATTATCTCCGCTTAGGTAAGAGTTCCGAATTGGGCAAGTTTCAAAATCTTGCACTGGGCCTGAGTTATCTTCAGATGCGTTTCGTCAGAAACATCCTTTTCGGAGTCGTCGGCTTTACGCTCGTGATCGTTTTCATCGTTTTCATTTTTTCACTTTTGATCGTGAATATAAACGTGTTAGAAAACATGTTTCCAGCGATCGACGGCGGTCAAAATCTCTAAGGTATTTTTTCCGGAAAGATAAACGGATAAAAGGTGTAACGCACATATCGGAGCAAATAGCTTCGCATCTACGCTTCCTCTAAAAGCGAAATAATTTCCGATATGGACGAGTAAAAGGGCGATCAGCAAGGCCTCGCTTCCCCTATGCGTAAAAGTAAGATAGAAACTTAAATAAACGGTTAAAAAAAAGAAACACCATGCGGCACGATTTTCCCAAGACGGAGACTTTCGTTCCATAATGCGATTCTTAAAAGGATTCAGCCGCAGGAAGCGCCTTTAGGAGTCACTTCGCAGATTTCCCTGCCGTCGGGAGCATACAGAGTTCGTGAAAGAAAATTACCGTCGTTATCGAAAACCTCGACCGCTTCTTTGGAGCGATTCGGAAAATAGTAAAACCAGGTTCTGACCTTCTTTCCCTTGGAATAATATCCGGAATATTCCAGTTCGCCGTCGCGAAAGTATTTTTGCCAGAATTCGGATTTTTGTCCGTCCTTATAGAATCCTTGGATTTCAACCGATCCGTCGTGATAGAACCTTTTATAAGGTCCCTCTTCGTTTCCTTCCTCTCCGAGCCAGATCGACTCCGGTCTTTTGGGTCTAGTTCCGTATTTCTGGACGACGTAGGTTTTTCCGTCCGGGAAATACCAGACCCAATCTCCGATTTTCGCGCCGTGCTCGTATTTTCCTTCGGACACGGTTCTATCTTCCGTACGTGCAAAGGTCCGGCAAAGACCATGAGGCAGGTTTTTGTCGTCCGCTCCGCAATCGGAATACAATCTTCCATTTTCGTAATATAACCTCTGCCTGCCGGGCTCGTCGAGATAATATACGTTCCTGGATTTATCGTATTTTGCTTCCTTAGGAATTCCCGCAGGACGTTCGGATACGTTGCAGCCGAATACGACCAGCGCCGCAATCACAAGTAACGGAAAGCGATTCATCAATCGATCGTGAATTTTTTAACGACGAGAATTTCCTCGTCTTCGTTTTTGATTTCGGCTTCGTAAGAGCCTTCTTCGTCAAAGAAAGAATCGTCGTAATAGGTCTGAAACTTTTCTATCCTCTTCTTCAATTCCTTTTCCTGAACGCTGATTTCCGCACGGTTATCGTCTAGTTTATAAATCGTTAATTTTATTTTCTTGGGAGAAAACCATCCGCCCCGTTTGTAATAGATGAAAAAATCCTGCCCATGAGCGAAGTGATATTCCTTTTCAGCGCTCATACCGGATACTTTTTCGGGCGTCATCTTATCCACGTCCATATAGATTTCGTGTTTGGCCGGCCAAATCCACCAAATCAAAAGCGCGACCAATACGACCCCGAAAATCCTAAACCATTTTTTATTCCCGTTTATCGTCGAGGACGGGGCCTGCATGTATTCGTCGATCCTCATACTGTTGTTTATCCGAAAGCGGTCTTTTTTGGGCAATTGTTTTTCCCCGTCGTATTTCTCCTCGGATTGCAGTGGTGCAATCGGTTCCGGCTTTCGTTCGGACTCCGTATTCTCCGGAGGATGCTCGCCTCCCAAAGTTTTACGTACAGCGTCACCGGCGGCCTTGCGAAGTAGTTCTTTTTTGGAATCCGATTTTTTACCCAAGCGAATAAACCTCGTCCGTAAATCGGGCATATTCCTTGGACGCTTTATTTTTGGGTTGGTATTCGTATAAAGTCCGATTCAAAAGATGAGCCTCCTCCACCGCAACGGACGGAGGAATTCTAGCGTCGAAAAGTCGAAGGTGTTCCGCGATCATGGGCACAACGGTTTGGGACAACGTGGTTCTAGCCTGGTATAATGTCAAAAGAGCCCCTAGGATTTTCAAACCCGGATTGTACCTTTTTACGGTCGCGGCCTTGGCTTCCAAAATCGCTTCGATCCCGTCCAATGAAAATTTGGATACCTGAAGAGGCACGATCAATCCGTTCGCCGCAACGAAAGCGTTCATCGTGATTAAAGAAAGACTAGGCGGACAATCGATGACGACCCAATCAAAATCCTCCATAATTTTCTCCAGTCCTTCTTTGAGTGCGAAAAAACCGTCCAATTTACCCGAAAGTAGGACATCCACCTGGGCCAATTTCGGAGAAGAGGGAAGTAGGCTCAGTTTCGGAATTCGAGTCGGCCTGAGCACATCCTTTGCGGAGACTCCTTCGTTAAAAATGGAAAACACGTCATTGTCGGTTTCGCTCGCCGCTTCGGGAAAAACGGAGCTCGCATTGTTCTGCGCATCCAAATCCAAAAGAAGAACCCTGTCTCCTTTTAAAGCCAAACCCGCGGCTAAATGAACTGCGGTTGTAGTCTTTCCTACGCCTCCTTTCTGATTTGCCACACAAAGCACTTGCTTCATCAAAAAAATCCGTTGCCTGCTCGAATCCTATTCTCAGAATAACTCCATACGTCCTCGAGAAACCAGGGACAAGGAAAAAACCCCGTTTAGCCCGGCAGTCGCTAAAAAAGGAGAAGCCAAGTGCAATACGAAGTAGTCATCGGTTTGGAAGTCCACGCACAATTGAACACGGAATCCAAGGTTTTTTCCACAAGCTCCACGAAGTTCGGAGCTCCCCCGAACTCGCAGGTATCCACCGTTTGTCTAGGCCTTCCCGGTTCTTTGCCTGTTTTAAACGAAGAGGCTCTAAACAAGGCGATCATGGCCGGGCTCGCATTCGGGTCGGAGATCACACTCCACACGAAATTCGATCGTAAAAATTATTTTTATCCCGACCTTCCCAAAGGATACCAGATTTCCCAATTTGATCGGCCTATTTGTCTTGGAGGAGGAGTCTCCTTTACGGTAAAGGGAGAAGAGTCCCCTAAATTCGTAAGACTCACGAGAATCCATATCGAAGAGGACGCAGGTAAATTAATACACTCCGCTGATCCGAATATTCCCTTTTCTTACGTGGATCTGAATCGCGCTGGGACGCCTCTGATAGAAATCGTCTCCGAACCGGAATTGAGATCCTCCGATGAAGCCTACTATTATCTTCTGGCCTTAAAATCAGTCCTGCGTTATATCCGAGTCTCCGACTGCAATATGGAAGAAGGTTCCTTACGCTGCGATGCCAACGTTTCCATCCGTCCGAAAGGCTCGGACAAATTCGGAACCCGGGTGGAAATCAAAAACCTGAATTCATTCAAAGCGGTGAAAGCGGCCATCGATTACGAGGTGGAATGGCAGTCCGAAATGCTTTCACAGGGAAAAACTTTCCAACAGCAAACCAAACTCTGGGATTCCGCAGCCAACGTGACCGTGACAATGAGAACGAAGGAAATGAGTCACGACTACAGATATTTCCCGGATCCGGATTTGCCCTCCGTCGTCTTATCGCAGGAAACGGTGGAACGGATCCGAGCGTCCCTTCCAGAACTACCGGACTCTAGACGCAATCGATTCATCGAAAAGTTAGGACTGCCTAAATACGACGCCGAAGTCTTGACCGCCGAAAGGGAAATAGCCGATTATTACGAAGAGGCTCTGCAGGTTTCCGGCGACGCAAAACGCACCTCGAACTGGGTAAAGGACGAGGTTTTGGGAATCGTAAACAAGGAAAACATTACAATTTCAGAATTTTCCGTAGGGCCCAAAAGGATAGGCCAACTAGTAAAGATGATTTCTGAAGGAAAAATTTCCGGCAAAATCGGCAAAACGGTCTTTGAGGAGATGGTTATCGACGACAAGGACCCCGAAGACATCGTAACCGAAAAAAATCTCGTAGTAGTGCGCGACGATAAGGAAATCGAGCGGATCGTCGACGAGGCGATCGCGGCAAACGAAGACGCCGTGCAAAAATACAAATCCGGAAAGGATCGGGCTCTCGGAGCGATCGTGGGTTATGTGATGAAGGTTTCCAAAGGAAAGGCGGATCCGAATCTGGTAAACCAAATGTTACTAGACAAGCTCGGACCGCTTCCGCCCAAAGGCTGAACTTCGCGGCGGGACACATCAATCGCGGGTCCGGAAAAATTCGGTTATTTCTCCGACGGCACGGACCAGTAGTAATGCAAAAATTCCTCGTGGATACGAAACCCGAAACTTTCGAACAGCTTTCTCGCCGCGCGATTATCGGGTAAAGTCTCCAGGCTCATGCCCTTTCCGCCGAATTTTCGAACCACAGCTCCGGCCTCGTCCAGCAATTTTTTTCCCACACCCTTCTTTCTAGCTCCTTCACGAACATACAGATCGTTCAGTATGTAGTCCTTTTTGAGAAACAGCGAAGAATACGTGGGATAGAGTTGGGCGAAACCCAGAATCGTGTCCGCATCCTCGGCTACGATCAATATGGAATCCTTATGAAGAAGACGATCTTCCAAAAATCTCTTCGTAGCCGCGTAATCGGATTTTAGACCGTAATGTTTTCTATATAGGTCGAACAATTCGATCAATTCCTCCAAATCCGAACGACTCGCAATCCTGAGAGTAATTTCCAGCTTTGACATTTAGAGTTTTCTCATATATATAATTTATTTTAAAATCGATTCGCACCGAAGCATTCTCGTCGGCATGTAAAGCCTCGCCAAAAACGCTTAGGAATCTCCGAATCGCCTGCATTCTACCCGTGTCGTTAATTTGACAATTGCAAAGCTCCAAGCCGGCAAAAAATCCGAATCGGAACCGGACTTACTCCGAGGTAAAATATTCTACATTGTCCCGGCTTTTCTCCGATAAAAATCCGGGAATTTTCTCCGCACGGAGGCGCGATTTTCAAGAAAAGCGTTTTTTCCGAAAAGGGTCTAATAAAGATAGGATTCGTTTTTCAGGCCTTAGAAAGATCGGGACCGTCTGGACTTGACGAATCAGGAGCCGACTTTCTATTATGTCCCTTGGAATGGAAGACTTCGCCCACCTCCACTTACACACGACCTATTCCATGCTCGACGGAGCGATCCGTATCAAAGAGCTGATGAAGCACGTAAAGGAGCTCGGAATGAGTTCCGTCGCCATGACGGATCACGGGAATATGTTCGGGGCGATAGAGTTCTATAACGAGGCGACAAAGAACGGAGTCAAACCGATCATCGGATGCGAATTTTACGTTTCTCCGAACCGCAAGGCGGAAGTGGAGGAAGTGCGCATCGCCGATGGAAACGCCTACCATTTGATTCTTCTGGCCAAAAACGAAATAGGTTATAAAAACTTAATAAAGCTCGCAAGCAAATCGTATACGGAAGGCTTTTATAAAAAAGCCAGGATCGATTACGATCTTCTGGACAGACATAGCGAGGGACTGGTATGTCTGACCGCTTGCCTTGCAGGCGAAGTGAACCGAAAAATTCTGGAAGGAAAAATTCCCGAATCCTTCCAGTTAGCGGGAAAGCTGAACGAAATCTTCAAAAAAGAGGATTTTTATCTGGAGATCCAGAATCACGGAATTCCGGAGCAGGAAATCGTCGCCAAAGGCGCTTATGATTTTTCCCAAAGAAGCGGCATTAAACTGGTCGTGACCAACGACTCGCATTTCCTTCGCAAGGACGATAAGGAAGCTCAGGACATTTTGCTCAGGATCGGAATGCGCAAAACGATCGAAGACGAAATGGAGTTCGGATTCAACCAACACTTTTACGTAAAGAGCCCTGCCGAGATGAAGCTGCTCTTCCCCGAACTGCCGCAGGCGTACTATTCCACTCTCGAAATCCGGGATAAGATAGACCTTAAGCTCAAATTCGGGAACTATCTTTTGCCCGAATTCCCCGTTCCGGCAGGATACGACGAATATTCCTTCATGGAAAAATTAGTCTGGGATGGAATCAGAGAGCGCTATTCGGACGTCACTCGGGAAATCCGAGAAAGAACCGATTTCGAACTCGAAACGATCAAGAACATGCGCTTTGCAGGCTACTTTTTGATCGTTCAGGATTATATTAACTTCGCAAAAAGAAGCGAAATCCCCGTGGGGCCGGGACGAGGCTCTGCGGCGGGTTCCATCGTAGCTTATGCGTTAGGGATCACGAACGTGGAACCGCTCAGATTCAATCTTCTCTTCGAGAGATTTCTCAATCCTGATAGAAAGGATATGCCGGATATCGATACCGACTTCTGCGTGGAAAGGCGGGAAGAAGTGATCAATTACATCCGACACAAGTACGGCGAAGATCGAGTCGGACAGATCATTACGTTCGGATCCTTGGCCGCAAAAGCTGCATTAAAAGACGTAGGAAGAGTCATGAACCTTCCTTTCGACGAAGCCAATCGCTTGACTAGTTATTGTCCGTCCAAGCCCGGGATCACATTGGACGAAGCGATAGAAATTTCTTCGGATCTCAAACAGGCGAGCCAAAAGGACGAACTGCACAAAAAGATTTTTTCCATCGCAAAACGACTGGAAGGAAACTATAGACAACCGGGAAGGCACGCGGCGGGAGTCGTAATCTCCCCCTACCCCTTGGACGAAGTAGTGCCGCTCTCTACGGTTGCCGAAAAGGAAAGACCCGGAGTCCGTTCGATCGTCACACAGTACGAAAAGAACAACCTCGAAGCCGTCGGCCTGATCAAGATGGATATTCTGGGCCTAAAGAACTTAACCACGCTCAATTACGCGGTTCGATTGGTTAAGGAAAGAAGAGGAATAGAACTCGAGTTGGATAAAATCCCTCTCGATAACGCCAATACGTACGCACTACTCAGAAAGGCCAACACGTTAGGCATCTTTCAGTTGGAATCCACCGGTATCACCGATCTGGTAGCCAGAAGCCAGGTTTCCAATTTCGACGAAATCGTAGCTTTAATCGCGCTCTACCGTCCCGGTCCGATGGAATCCGGGATGTTGGAGGAATACTTGGAAAGAAAAAGCGGTAGGAAACCGGTTTCCTACCCGCACGAATCCTGCGAATCCATTTTAAAGGAAACATTCGGACTAACCGTTTACCAAGAACAAGTGATGAGTATTTCCCGCATCGTCGGCGGTTTTACTATGGGCGAATCGGACATGTTACGCAAGG
This sequence comes from Leptospira fluminis, assembly GCF_004771275.1. Lineage (GTDB taxonomy): Bacteria > Spirochaetota > Leptospiria > Leptospirales > Leptospiraceae > Leptospira_B > Leptospira_B fluminis. Next base: position 368,031 of record NZ_RQEV01000003.1, read on the forward strand.
CCATGGCAAAGAAAAAGAAAGAACTCATGGATCCGTTGCGCGTTAAGTTCGTCGAAGGTGCCCAAGCAAAAGGACACGGCAAAAAATTCGCCGAAGACCTGTTCGACCAGTTGGAAAAATTCGGAGGATACGGATTCAACAAATCCCACTCGGTTGCCTACGCTCTAGTCACGTACCAAACCGCTTACATGAAGGCGAACTTTCCTACGGAATATATGGCCGCATTGCTCGCGGGGGACCATTCCAAAACCACCGATATCGTAAAATACATCAATAATGCTCGAGAGATGGGGATCCAAGTTTTGACTCCGGATCTAAACGAGTCGGACGTTTCCTTTTCGGTGATCGACGAGCATACGATTCGCTTCGGAATTTCGGCGATGAAAGGAGTGGGAGAAGGCGCCGCCGAAAACATCATCCAAGTCCGCAAGCGGATCGGAGGATTCAAGGACGTTAAGGATTTCATACTAGGCGTAGACACGCGTATTCTGAATAAGAAAATATTGGAAGCGTTGGCCCAGGGTGGCGCCATGGATTCCTTCGGCTACAGCAGAAAATGCCTCTTCGAATCCATGGACAGCCTGGTGTCCTTCGCGCAAAAAGAACAGGAACGATCCGCAGAAGGGCAGTTTTCTCTTTTCGGAGAATCCACCTTGTCCTACGAACTCAAGTTACCCAAGGAAGCGGAGGAATGGGAGTCGGAAGAAAAATTGCGGCGCGAGAAATTCGTCACAGGACTGTTTCTTTCCGGCCACCCTCTCGATAAGTACGAAGGACACTTGAGGAGCCTAAACAGCATTCCGATCGAAAAAATGGACGATACCAGAGCCGGGGCAAAGGTGGAGATCGCGGGAATTCTGACGTCTTTGAAAATCAAGTTCACCAAAAAGAAAGAAGAATTCGTGAACTTTAAGCTGGAAGATCGGACGGGAGAGATAGAGTGCGTCGCTTTTCCGAAAGTGTATCAGAAGTTTAAGGACCTGATCCGAGAAGACGAGGCGGTTTTCATCAAGGGAGACTTGGACCGGATCGAGGCCGGAGAATCGGAGCTGCGCGGCCAGATTAAGGTGAATAGCTTCGAAATCCTGAACCAAACTACCATCGAAGATAAGATGGAAAAGGCCCTTCATATCCGTTTGGAAGACAGGCATAGAAAAATGCCCGATATTATAGGACAATTACACACTCTTTTGGCTGCGTACCAAGGAAGCTCGCACGTCTACTTTCATTTGGTATCCGGAAACGAGGAAAAAAAAGTGATCCGTGCTCACGATCATTATTCCGTACATCCGAACGACGAACTGATGAATCGGCTCGTGGGTCTCTTAGGAAGCGAGACCGTGTACTATAGTTTCGGAGAAAACATTCGCGTATTCTCTCCCAAAGAATCCGTAGTAACCAAGAAGTGATAAAAGAATTCCGGTCCCCCGGTTCATTTTTCCAAAAGTCTCTTTAAAGACAGGATCGTCTCCGTCGGTGCGCCCGCGGAAGACCAATTGGATAAGTAAGAAGGAACGTCTCCGCCCGGGTCCGTTTGGTTGACATACGTGACTAACGTGGAACTATCGGACACTTCCTCCAAAGTCCATTGTATATGGGAACGGGTGATTCTGTACGAATCCTTTTTTACGGGAACGTTAGGATCGTTTACTGCACGCGTTAAAATACTGACTCGCCTCTTCTGAGTGTCGAAAAAGGATTCCGTTTCCAAAATCATCTCCCTGTCCTTTACAGGCCAAGGAGCTCCGATCAAATAATAATGAATGAATTTATCCGGAACTTTTCCGCCGAGCAAACGGGATTCTTTGCAATTCGCGATCCAGTTCGTATGGCCGGGAATATTCAAAAAAACGTTTCTAACCTCGGACAAGGAACGAGAAATCAGAGTGCTGACTTTAAACGCGTCAAAACGGGAATCGGTAGCTCTCTTAAAAATTTTCACGCCGTTTTCTTCCTTCAGATACACCCAATCGCCCGCGATTACATCCGAGGAAAAAAATAGGAAGGAAACCGTAAAAATTCCGTGCAGGAATACGGAAAAAAACGCCTTACCGAAGAAAAGATTCTGTCGTTGTTTTGCCGAAGTATTCATACCGAAAAACCGAAGGAGAAGGATTATCTAATACGCGTCACGTAAAAGGTAAAGCTCTTCTCACTTAAGTTTCCTTTAAAATCCCATGTCAAAACTCGAACGGTATTTTCTCCGTTCCGAAAATCCAAATTGCCGAGAAGATATTGGTCCCGGTAATACAATTCGCCGAAGCGGAACCCTTCGGGATTTCTCCATTCTCCCCGATCGTAGTTCAAAGAGGAAAAACCCGCCTTTTTTAACGGCTCACCGTTTAAAAACGTCTGGATCTGTGCGACTCCCCTACGCTGGCCGGGTTTCTTACCCGAATCCTGGATACCGACGGTTACGGGAAAGGATTGCGAAATATTAATGTTTTCCCCGTCGTTAATCTGAGTGAATTTTTCCCCTACATGAACCAACAGATTTCCGATCTGAGGCGGCGTGTCGTCCTCGATCGGAGGAAGAAATTTCATCGGATCTAAAATGATTTTTCCGTAATCTTTTAGGACTAAAAAATGAAGGTGAGCTCCGCTGGAATGCCCCGTATTTCCGGTCGTTCCGATTTTTTCTCCGGCTCCAAGAATGCGATCCTCCAAAAAGCCGTTTAAACGGCCGTCTTTGAGGTGATAATAGGCGGTGTATATTCCTTTTCCGTGATCCAGCCAAACGGAATTTCCGGTACCGAATTCGTCTCCGAACGGATCGTCTTCGCCGAACCGCGAATAAAGGATTTTTCCTTCTCCCATCGCCAAAACCGGCTCCCCGTTAGAGGAAATATCCATTCCGTTATGAAAATGGTCCCCCCTAGATTCTCCGAAGACGGAACTAATCTTGTTTTCAATTCCTTCCGTTTTCACGGGGAATAGAAAATTTATTACTTTATCGTTTTCAGCAAAGGTGCTTAGATGGAACGCGGCCAAGATTAGGCCTATAGTAGGGATGAATCTCATTCCGGGTCGGCCCCCTGGTGCAAGGTTACAGTAAGAATGAATTTGTCAAAGGATAAAACCCTGGATATCGTTACCCGATGTGGAGACGGGGACGAGGAAGCGTTAAAGCTGTTTTTTGAAGCCTACTCGGAAGACATCTACAATTTTCCGATGAAAATCTTTCATTTGAGCGAAGACGATGCGGGAGATTTCTTCCTGTATGCCTTCGAACGTCTTAAGACCGGCGCGAGATTTTCCAGCTTCAAAGGAAAATCCAGTTTTCGGACGTGGTTTTATTCCGTTCTCCGCAACATGCTCATCGATTGGCAAAGAACCAAGCGCGAGCTGAAAATGACCAACTTGGGGAAGATCAACAAGGAAGGAAAAGAATACGCCACGATAGAAGACGAGCCGGACCAACGACCGGACCTAATCGAAGAAGCGCAGGAACTCACCCGACACTTCCACCAGGTATTGGGGGAAATCGGAATCGAGAAACGCGTGATTTTCAAACTTTCCTATATCTATTACCTGAACCTAGACGAGGAAGAGATAGAATTCCTAGGATCCAAAACGAAACTCTCTCCGGAAGAACTGAAGCAAAAAATTATGTCTCTCCGGACGGAACTTTCCCGCAGAGAGGAAGAAAACATTCGGATGGAAGATAAGATTACTTCCTTATATCTGAACATTTTAGAGTTAAAAGAGAAGCAAACTGCAACCATCAAGAAGGCGCCGATCCTTCCTCAGGAAGTCGATAAGACTTCCCAAGCCCTAAAAAAGAAATACGAACAGCGCAAAAAACTCCTGGAAAAACGCAAAAAAGGTCACTTTTTAGCCAGAACACCTTACCGAGAAGTAGCGGACCTTTTGGGGATTACGGAAGGAAATGTCAGCGTTACTTTGCTGCGTTTGATCGAAAAAATACAAAAAAAACTCAAATTTTCGGAATTGTCCGAGTAAAAGAAATCGTCTTAAACCTTATTGGAGCGTCACACGCAAATGGAATCCAAACGCGAACCAGGCTCGGAACCGGAAGTAAACAAATCTCTCTTTGAGGGAGAAGAAGCCGTAATCTCCGGAATCGATAAAAGTCCCGAGTTACAAAACGAATTGATTCGAATGGAAGAAGCTCTTCAAGCGGGAATCAAAACCGCCGAAGAATCTTACTTCGAATCCGCTAGTCGAAGCCATGCTTATCGTACATTTCAGGAAGATCTAGATCTTAGCAAAGCCGAGCTGACGGAAGGTTGGCAGGTCAAAGCTTTCCCCGAATATTTAAAACGATATGTGGAAATGGAATTATCCCGTAAGGAACAGAGCCGGGAATCCATCGTGGTTAAATTAGGAAAATCGGGTGCTCAACTCTTCGATAGCCTAATCCAAACTCTGCAGATCAACACGAGAGTAGACTACGCTCCGGCAATGCGTTCCAGTACGACCAAGCTGCCGGCCGCTTCCGAATTCATCGTCTTCGAAGAGAAAGTAGAGGATGATTGCAAATTTACCTATCAGGTCGTTCAAGAAACGGAAGAGACCGCGTATTTGAGCGTCAAAATCGACTGCCCTAGACCGGAAGATTTCCAAAGAGTGAACCTCTCTAAAGATGGAAGGTTTATCCTTTCCAACCAATTCAATTCGGATGGTATTACGAACTTTGCCGGATTGAGAGAAGGCAAGTACACCGTGGAATTCCAGGGAAAAGACTTGTCGAAATCCATCGACCTCTTTATTCTTCTAGATTAAAAGAGACTTCCGAACAGATTCCCCTTCCGAGCTTATGTCTCGCTTGGGGAAGAAACCGGTCCGCTCTTCCCGGAACCTATGCTCAATCTTATCATAGACAGAGTCGGCGCAGTCAACGTATTCAACATACTCGACAGTTCGGGAAGCGGGTCCGAATCCCATCTGCAATCCACGATGGACGAGGATTTGATCCTCGAATACATTAAAGAAATCGAAAATTTAGTCAGAGTATCGGTGGCTATCCACCAGAAATCCTCAGGTCATCCGACTCTGGAAACGGATATTCTCCACGAACTGAAAATCTTGGGAGAAACGTTTTACGACCAGTTTTTCCCGGCTGTTATTCAGGAAAAGCTCCGGTTAACCACGGAAAAATATCTGCATTTCAATATAGATCCGAAATTAGGAGTGATTCCTTGGGAACTGCTTCACGACGGAACCTGTTTTTTATCGGATAAATTCTTTATCGGTAAAACCGTCAGAGGAGAAGGACATAGCGGCGCCTTTAAGGAAAAGGAAAAACTGCGGATGTTGATCATCGCGGATCCTACCGAAGATCTGGAATGGGCACAAAAGGAAGGAGAACAATTGTTCAGAGTTCTGAGCGAAAAAGTTCCTTCTTCCCGCCTGGAGATAGAATTTATCGGAGGAAAGCAGGTAACAAAACTGAAACTCCTCTCCCTGATCAAAGGAAAGAACATCATCCACTACTCCGGCCATTTGTATTTTTCGGATGATCCCCTCGAAAACGGTTGGTTGATTTCGGAAGGGAAGATTTTGAAAGCCCGGGAGATCAAGAATTCCGGTTTCAACACGGACATGGTTTTTTCGAACTCCTGCCAATCCAATAAAAGCACCACTCGCAATCTAAACTCTGATCTGATGAATAATTTCGCCGGCTCCTTCCTGATGTCCGGTATCAAAAGTTTTATCGGGACCAACTGGGAAATCGCGGATAACCAGAATACGATCGATTTTACCATCCAATTTTATTCGAATCTATTCGCGGACAAAAGCGTAGGAGAGTCCCTGTTTCTAGCCAAAGAACAAGCGCGACGGAATTACGACTCCAGCGATTTAACTTGGACGAATTATAGCCTTCACGGACAGCCGAACATACGCGTCACCTCCGATCCTACGAAAGGGCGTACCGCACATAAGATCGTCAATCCGTCCCTGATCTTCAAATTCTATCCCACACCGATCGCTTCCTCCTATTATACCTTCACCGAAAGGCAAAAGACGGAATCCTTATCATCCTACGAGTTGATGGAAAACCTGATCGTCGCATTCGAGGAATTCAGCAAGGTAACGGGAGGAATCCTGTTCAGCGATCACCAAAACCACGCGCTCGGAAAATTCATCCCCAATAACCCGGACGATGCTTTCGGAATCGAACGTTGGTGGGAGTTGATATTCCAGTGTCTCCACGATTTCCGGAAATTGCAGATCACTCCTGTCGTGACCGGTCTCGCCGAAATCCTTTTTGCGAACCGCGATACGATCCAAAAAATGATCCAATGGATCGAATTTTATTCTAAAGGACAGATCCAACCCGAATCCGCCGACGGCTATCTGATTACGTTTCAGTATTATTTCGAGAACCTGCTCACGGAATTGGAGGAACTCGAAAGAATCAGCGTCTTCTTGGTATCCACAAATTCGAATAATCACCTGTTCTTTCGCGGTTTGAAGCCCGAGTCCTCGCTGGTGGCCGCTCCTATGATTAAACAGGATTTTGTCGGAGAACAGATCGAAAAATATCGGGGACGTGTCATCGTTTTCCACGAGGAACGACTTCAGATTTTTCCTCTCGCCTGTAATATCATCGAAAATCCGGAGACAAAGGTTTTAGAGCTGGCATTTCCCGGATTCAAATCCGTTTCCCGAGGAAACCTACCTCACGGCGGGATCTGAGTTGGGTTTATGCCAACCTGACTCAAACGTTCCGTTTTCCTGCGGAGCCTGTTGCGGCCTTTTCAATCTAGACGCTTCTCCCGATCGGTTTCGGGAATTACTGGACCAGAGAACCCGCGAATTCAAAGCAACCGTGGATTTTACAAGACCTTATACGATGGCCGAATTCCGCAAAAGTCGGGAAGAGCAGGAAAAAGAAATCCCGAGAAAGGATCCTTTGACCTACAACTGTCCTTTTCTAGGAAAACTTTCCGAGGATTTTTCCGAGTCGGATAACAAGCCTGTAAAAGCGAAGACAAGAATAGGATGTATGATTCATCCGATTTATTCGGGAGACGCAAGAAGTCAGAATTATTCGTTTTACGGCGCCTCGATCTGTCAAGCCTACGATTGCAGAAACAAAGAGAGAAACAACTCCGAGGAATGGGAGAAAGTATTTTCCGAACTCGCGGACGATTCCTTTTCCTATTCGGCTCTTGCGTCCGATTACAGAACGGTAGACCTGATCGAAGGTTATCTGCGGGAAAAGCGAATTCCGGAATCGGAATGGTTTACCTCCCAACGAAACCGGATATTGAAGCTACTTCGACGGAAATTTCAGAATGGAATCGCTCTCTGGAACACTTCCTTCGAGCTCGAAATGGAGAGTCCTCCGCCGGTCACCTTTGAGGAAAGACTCGCTGTTTGGTTCGGAACCGACAAAGAAGATCTACCTGTATCCTGATATTATTATGCCGGTGCGAAATTCAGGAGAGTGGATCCGAAAAGTCCTCCTTCCGGAGGACTTTCGATGAAAATGCTTATTGCTGGCCTGCGCCTGTTCCGTTCGATCCTTTTTTAGTCGCGGCCTTTTTGACCTCTTCTACTTTATGATTTACTTGTCCGGCCAATCCTTCCACGGAACGCAATGCATCTTCGATGTATTTCCGAAGATTAACCGCCACTTCTCCCTGGTCCTGAGCTCCTTTCACTGAGAGTTCTTTGAATTCTTTTTCCACTTTTAAAAGGATGCTGTCCGCTTGTTCCCGAAGTGTTTTAGCCGCGCCTATTGCAAAATTGAGAGCTTCTTTAATTTCTTTTTCCATTGTTGCATTCCTTTACAAATCGGACTTCGGATCTTTCTCTTTTTTAGATACGGAGCGATCCGCACCCGGAATCTACAAGTCCTGGATTCAAATACTTATGCGCTGCACAATTTATTGTCAAGCCCGTTTCCTCATCGCATAACGTTCGGACAAAAAAAAGAGCAGGAAAGATCCTGCTCTTTTTAGAATTTCAAAAACTTCGAGAACTTAGCTTAGTTTCGGTCCGAACGCGGTAAAATCATAATCCTTGGATCCTTCCGCATATTTTTTGAAGTTTTCGATGAACATATTCGCCAATTTCTTGGAGGTCTCGTCGTAAGCGGCTTTGTCGGCCCATGCGGCTCGAGGATCCAAAATCGCGCTATCCACACCTTCCACAGTTTTCGGGTATTCCATCTGAAAGACTGGATGCTTCGTAAACTCCGCCTTATCTATGTTGCCGTTCATGATCTCGTCGATGATCTTACGGGTGGAAGGCAGATTCATTCTCTTTCCGATTCCGTAAGGGCCGCCGACTAAACCTGTGTTCATCAGATATGCGCGCACTTTATGTTTACGCATCTTCTCACCCAACAACTTCGCATATACGGTAGGATGCAAAGTCATGAAAGCGGCTCCGAAACAAGCGGAAAAAGTCGCGGTCGGTTCTTTGATTCCGCGCTCCGTTCCTGCGACCTTAGCGGTGTAACCGGACAAGAAATGATACATAGCTTGCTCGATAGACAACTTGGATACGGGAGGTAGAACTCCGAACGCATCATAAGTCAAAAAGATGATCACTTTAGGATGATCGCCTTTGGACGGAACTTGGATGTTTTTGATGTGGTAGATCGGGTAGGAAACGCGGGTATTTTCGGTTTTTGCTGCGGAAGCATAATCTACGACCTTCGTTTTTTCGTCGTATACCACGTTTTCCAACAAAGCATCGCGTTTGATCGCTTCGTAAATCTCAGGTTCGGTTTTGGGATCCAGATTGATCACCTTCGCATAACAACCGCCTTCGATATTAAAGATTCCGTTGTCGTCCCAGCCGTGTTCGTCGTCGCCGATCAGTTTTCGATGCGGGTCCGTGGAAAGGGTCGTTTTTCCGGTTCCGGAAAGGCCGAAGAAAAGAGCGGTATCGCCGTCCTTATTTCCGATATTCGCGGAGCAGTGCATAGAAACGATGCCCTGCAGCGGTAACTTATAATTCATCACCGAGAAGATCCCTTTTTTCATCTCGCCGCCGTATTCGGTTCCGCCGATGATGCAGAGTTTTTTACCCAGGTGAAAAATAACGAAAACGTCGGAATTCAGTCCGTGTTCTTTATATTTTTCGTTCTTAACTCCGCAAGCATTGATGATCGTGAATTCCGGCAGTAGATCGGCCAGCTCTTCTTTGGATGGGCGCAGAAACATGTTCGTGCAGAAATGATGCTGCCATGCCTTTTCAGAAACCACGCGAAGCCCCATGCGGGTTTCCGGATTCGCACCGGCATATCCGTCAAAGACATAGAGTTTTTTACCTTTCAGGTAATTTACGCATTTTGCATGTAATTCGTCGAAAATCTGCTCGGAGACTTTGAAGTTGATGTGGGACCACCAAATATTTCCGTTGGAAGAGGGTTCATCCACGAAGTATTTGTCTTTGGGGGAACGTCCGGTAAAAATCCCGGTATCCACCATCATCGTGCCGTTGGAAGAAATCACGGTTTCTCCGTTATTCTTTTCGTGCTCGAAAATTTCGTCGTAGGAAAGGTTATGGAAGACTTCGGAGGGCTCGATACCGAGCTCCTTCAGTCCCTTCACTTGCGTCTGGGCCTGCATTTGGTGCTCCTTGCTGTTCGTATTTCAAATATTTTAGGGTTTAAGATAGAGTCAATTCGGAACCAGGACTAATTTGCCCCCGTTATGGCTAGATCGGGAGATTCTGTCCCATATAGGAAAGAGGCGGATCCCCAAAAAAGACCCGCCTTCCGATCGTTATTGTTGTTGTTGGTCTTGGAAATCCTTGCGATTTCCGAAATCGTCCCCGCGGTCTTGGTTTCCTTGGTTTCGGTTCCGGTTTCTGTCCTGGTAATCCCGCCGGTTTCCACGGTCTTCGTTTCCTCGATCCGGTTTTTCCGCGCGATTCCCGCGATCTTCCCCTTTCTCTTGACCCCTTTCCTGGCGATCACCGCGATCCCGGTCGAAATTTCTGTCGCCACCGCCACCGCGGTTACGATTGTCCCTTTCTCCGCGGTCGTTTTTATCATGGCCGCCACCATTGGAATTGGCCTTCGTAAAGATCATTTTTCCCGCGGCGGTCTGGATGATGGAAGTAACGGTCACTTTGACTTCTTTGCCGACCAGGTGACCTCCGTTTTCTATGACCACCATGGTACCGTCTTCCAAATAACCTATTCCTTGGTTCTCGTCCTTTCCTTCCTTGATGACTTGGATCGCAAGCTCTTCTCCCGGGAGGACGACAGGCTTAAGCGCATTGGCGAGAGTATTCAGATTCAAGACTTTTACGCCTTGTAGTTCGGCGACTTTGTTCAGATTGAAATCGTTAGTTACGATTTTCCCACCGGTATCCCGCGCTAATTTGATCAACTTCGCATCGACTTCCCGGGTATCCGAATAATCTTTGTAGGTAATTTTTACTTCTATCGATCCTTTCCGCTGAAGTTTATTCAGCATTTCTAATCCTCGTCTTCCTCGAGCCCGTTTGATAGGATCGGAAGAATCGCTGATCAACTGGATCTCGCGTAAAACGAAATTCGGCAGAATCAAAGGACCGTCGATAAAATGAGTATCCGCGATATCCAAAATGCGCCCGTCGATGACTACGGAAGTATCTAGAATTTTATCGCGAACTTCGTCCTTATTGATAACCGCCACTCCGAAAGGATCCATTCCTTGCGGACCGCCGGTACCACCGCCGAAAATGGCAAGGCCAGGTTCTTTTGCGAAAGCCTTTCCGATTCTCGCTCCAAATAATCCTAAGATCAGATACAGCGCTAAATTCAATTCCTCGAACCGAACGATGGTTCCGAGAAACCAAGCTAAAGAAAACCCCAGGAGGATTCCGATTCCGACGCAGAAAAGTACGTCGGCACGAAACTTAGGAAATAATTTTGCTTCTCCAAATAAAAGTACGAGAGAAACCACGAGAACCAGTCCCGCAAGAGAACCGGCAAGAACCCAATCTTGGGTCTGCTTCTGCGTCACAAAAAACGACAGAGAAGAAAGGAGGATAGCCGTAAGGCCTTTGTATAGGTAACCCATAACCCAAATCCTTCAAATAATAGACTCGAGTTTTATTCGGAATTATTCTTCGTCGGCCGCCACAGCTACTTTATCGCCGGTGGCGAAAGAGCTGGCCAACACGTCGGATACGAGGTTTCCCGCTTCTTCTTGAGAAACTCCCTTACTTAAGGCCACTTCCATTTTCACCAGGTTGTACGCGCTTTCGTACAACTTGCGTTCCATAATGGAAAGTTCCTTACCGTTCGCTCTGCGAAATAAATTTCGACAGACATCCGCTACTTCGAAAATCGAACCGGACTTAATCTTATTCAGGTTATTTTGGTACCTGATTTTCCAATCCTCTTCCGTATCGATCTCATCTTTCTTGAGTAAATTGATGACTTTCTTGATATCCTTCTTGTCGATGATGGGCCGGATCCCGACCTGTTTCGCCTTATCAACGGGGATCATCACTTTCATCTTGCTACCCTGGATCTCCATGACGTAGCATTCTTTCTTCTTACCCAGGATAACTTTTTTAGCGATTTCGGTAATTTCACCAACACCGTGGATCGGATATACGACGTAGTCTCCCACGCCATGATCGTAGCCAGATTGTTTCTTTTTGCTAGCCAATTAGTTATTAAGACTTCCGTTAAAACTCTGCCTAGAAATATAGCAAATTTTAGCCGGAAGTCAAGGAAAAAAAGGGTTTTACTCGATTCCGTTTGCTTCGGGTCTTTTCGGAAGCAGTCCCAAATTATAATCTTGTTTTGTGGATTCTAGAACCATGGAAAATCGGGTCGTTCAGAGGTTTTACGGAATCCAAGGCCCGGGAAGCTTCGGCCTGATCGTAAAAATACCCGATAAAAAGTTCCCCTTGGCCCGACCTGAATATCCTTCCCTGGAATTCAGGCCTAGCTCGTAGTAATTTCTTTCCGACTTCCATCGCCTCCAGCGAATCGCTGGTAGGTATGGAAATAAAAAAATTCTCAAGGTCCGGCTTTGCGGGAAATTTTAACCCGCTTCCGAAAGTAGGGGCAGGATTCCGAACCGCAGTGGATTCAGATTCGGCACCGTTTCGGATCTGTCCTGAATTTTCCCGCTCTTCGAGAGATTCGGACCGGACGTTTTTGTTGGACTTTCCGGCATTGTAAAAGGACCGAGTTTCGTTTTGGGAAAATGCCTGCTCTTTTTGGTCTAATCGAAGGCCTACGACAACTCCTCCGGTAAATATGGAAATCGCACCGATCAAAACCAGAAAGACGGACCGAGAACTTGGAAAAGATCGGATCGGAGAAGAGGAGCCTCTTACATATTGTATCGTTTGGACGGTCGGCTGTGAATCCGGAGCTCTTCCCGGAGATGCGGTTCTAGTCCCCGTTTGCTTCAGTCTGCGGGAATAATCTATATTTTGCATGATTGATCTCGACCTTAGGCGGAATCTGCGATGTCCATTTTTAGTATCGGTCGATTTTGCGACGAATCTTCGCAAAAATCCGTCGGGAGGGTTCCTGGAGGAAATAAAAAAGGCCGGTAGAACACCGGCCTTTCCCTTTCTAAGATCTCTTTTTTCTACCCGACAAGGTAAAGCAGCGGGAATAAGTAAATCCAGATCAAGTCGACGACGTGCCAAAATAAGCCTACGCCTTCGACAGGAGTATAATATTCCGGCCCTACCTTATTTCGGAGTACCTTAAGGAGTACCCAGAAAATCAAACAGGCACCTGCAAGAACGTGCAAACCATGAATACCCGTCATTACGAAGTAGAATCCGAAGAACAGCGGCCAGTTATGGGTATCGTTCAATAGACGAAGGTGTTTGTATTCCTCTTCGTCCATATGCAGAGTATGTTCACGTTCCTCAACGGAAACTTGCCCAGCCTCTTTAACAAGAGCGGCAACTTTCGTAGTGGAACGAGTGTCATCAGTGTAAGCGTATTTTCCAGGAACCGTACCCACATGAAATTTGTGCGTGTATTCGAAATACTTCACTACCATGAAGATCAACGCGCATGCAATCGTTACCGCAAGAGCAATGATCGCTTTCAGACGTAATCCGCGCTGGACGAAATTGATTCCCAAGGCCATCGTAAAGGAGCTGAACAACAGTACTACCGTGTTTACAGCACCAAGAGTGACGGAAAGCTGCTTGCTTCCTGCATGGAAAATCTGGGGATACAACGAATGATAAATCGCATATCCGACGAACAAGCCGCCGAACATGAGAATTTCAGTTACTAAAAAGAGCCAAATCCCCTGCTTGGAGGATTGGTATTGGTGTTCCGCGCTGTCGAAGTGATGAGCGTGGTGAAAACCCGCGTGATTAGCGGTACTCATAGGGTCCTCCCGTTACGACTGGGGTTTTTTCGAAATTTTCATGAGGTGGCGGAGAGGGAATCGTCCATTCCAGGGTTTTTCCCCCCCAAGGATCATTTCCTGCTTTTTCGCCGGCGATCAATCCGTGAATTACCGCGATTAAACCCACGATAAACCCGGTTCCGATCAGCCAAGATCCAACCGTCGACATCTGATTCAATTCGGTAAACGTGGGAAGATAATCGTAGTATCTACGAGGCATTCCCATTGCGCCTAAGATAAACTGAGGATAGAAAGTCACGTTGAATCCGGAAAAGATAAAGACCCAGGAGATTCTTCCTAGCGTGTCGTTGGTCATTTTGCCGGTCACTTTCGGGAACCAATAGATCAAGGCCCCCATGAGTGCCATCAAGGTTCCTCCCACCATCACGTAATGGAAGTGGGCCACCACGAAATACGTGTCGTGGAAGTGGATGTCCATTCCGGTGGAAGCCAGATACACTCCGGTAAGTCCCCCGATGGTGAATAGGAACATGAATCCCAATGCAAAGAGCATAGGAGCGTCCAATCGGACACTTCCGCGATACATCGTCGCGATCCAGTTGAACAATTTGATCGCCGTAGGAACTCCTACGAGCATCGTAATTACGGAGAAGAGTAAGCCGGCAAATTCGGATTGCCCGGATACGAACATGTGGTGTCCCCAAACCAAGAAAGAAACCCCTGCAATCGCGAGTGAAGAGTACGCGATTGCCGTATACCCGAAGATCACTTTGCGGGAGAAGGTTGCTACCAATTCGGAGATCACGCCCATTGCAGGGAGGATCATGATATAAACGGCAGGGTGCGAATAAAACCAGAAGAAATGCTGGAAGAGAACGGGATCTCCACCCAATTGCGGATCAAAAATTCCCACGCCTAAGGTTTTTTCGGCCACCAAGAGCAACAAGGTGATCGCAAGAACCGGAGTGGCTAAAACTTGCAGAATGGCGGTGGAATACAGAGCCCAAACCATCAGAGGGATACGAGTCATCGTGATTCCGGGTGCACGAAGCTTGTGCGTGGTAACGATGAAGTTGAGTCCCGTCAGAATGGAAGAAAATCCGATGATAAAAACCCCGAGTACCAAGGGGATCACGCCCATTCCGGTCTTAATGGAAGAATACGGAGTATAGAACGTCCAACCCGTGTCGACACGATCCATGAATAGTGTGGAACCGGTGATCAGAGCGCCGATCATCAGCATATACCAACTCATCAAGTTCAATCTCGGAAAAGCGACGTCTTTTGCGCCAATCATAATCGGCAGGACAAAGTTACCGAAAATGGCAGGAATTCCGGGAACGATCACCAGGAACACCATGATCGCACCATGGTAGGTCATCATCCTGTTATAGACATCCGCCGAAAACAGAGTCTTACCCGGGGTGAACAATTCCGCACGAACCAAAAGTGCGAAAATTCCTCCCAACAGAAAGAAAGACATGATGGCGATAAAATACATAACCCCGATCCGTTTGTGATCCAGAGTGGTCAACCACGACCAGATCCCTTTTTGATGGTTCAAGTAATTATGTTCGGTATGTGCGCTAGTAGCTGCGTGTGACATTGTCCGTGCTCCTATTTAAGCGTCTTAATGAATTCTATGATATCGGTCATCTGCTCGTTCGATACCCTTCCTTGGAAAGAAGGCATAGCGGGAGGAAAGCCTGCGACGATTTTAGCGGTAGGAACGAGAATGGACTGCTTAATATATTCGTCGTCTCCCTTTCCGGTGGATCCGTCGGCGAATTCACGTTTGTTTCCATAGAGCCCTTTGAAGGAAGGACCTACGATCCGGGATCCATCTACGGAATGGCAACTATTGCAACCCAACTCGGTATACAGCGCCTTTCCTTTATCCGCAGGATTCGCTTTTCCAGCATTCGCTGCGGCAGCTTGTTGCTCGCCGATCCAGGCCGCATATTGCTCGGAATCCACTACTCGGATGGTCGCCATCATATTGGAGTGGGAAGTTCCGCAATATTCGGTACAGAATACCGTAAAATCACCTTTTTCAATCGGCTTAAACGTAAACGTGGTCCTTCTGCCAGGAACCGCATCCATCTTGTTGCGAAAAGCGGGAACGTAGAAACTGTGCAGAACGTCGTCGGAAGTGAGAATAAAACGAACGGTTTTTCCGAGTGGAAGCACTACGATTCCCGGTTTCAAAAGAGTGGAATTCGCGATCTCCGGATTCAGTTTATCCGAAGTAGGGCTGCTTACCTTAAAGCCGTCTTTGTATTGAAAAGACCAGGCCCATTGGCGAGCAGTCACGTGAACTTCCACATCTCCCACAACGCCGACCTTTCTCAGATCGTCAAAGACGACCCATCCCCAAGCGAAGATCACCATCATGATCACGAAGGGAATGAAGGACCAGAGAAATTCCGCCAATGTGTTATGAGTAATGTAAGCGCTTTTTTGGGTTTCGGACTGTCTTCTGTACCGGATGATAAAGATCGTCATCCCGCCAATCAGAATCACGAAAGAAACCAAGCCTGAGATTAGTAAGAACGCGTAAAGATAATCCACACCGGCCGCAGCTGCAGAAGCCGGAACCGGCATAAAGCTCGTGGCCGTAATAAAATGGTACCAGTTCATCGGATCGAAATCACTCCTTCCTTATGTGTTGATATTCGAGTTTTGTTTCTTCCAAAAGCGGAATAAGAACGCTGCGAGGGCGATCATCGTAAAGAAAGCGCCGACTCGCATAATATTGTAAGCGTATAATGTATACCTATTTTTGGATGGATCAAATTGGAAGCAAAAAAGGGCGATCCGATCGCTCAAATCGCCGATTTTGCCGTTGCTTGCTTCCACCAAAGAGAGCCTAAGAGTCCTCTCATCGAACATGATCCCTTTCAAATAGCGAGAAATTTTTCCTTCAGGCGTAATCACATAGGCCACGGATTCGTGAACCCATTGCTCATTTTCAGGATTCCATTTGTAGGAAAAGCCGAGACTGGATGCCAACGCTTTGATTTCCGGATCCTTTCCGGTTAAAAAGCTCCATCCGGATCCGTCTCCGCGACCGTAATCTTTTACGTATGCGTCCTTTTTGGGTTTGGCCAATTCCGGTTTTTCCTTCGGATCAAAGCTCACCGCGACATATTTGAACTCTTTGCCGACCTGCCAATTCAACTGTTTCAGCACGTCGGAAATCCCGTTCAGATGAAAATTACAAAGAGTGGGACATCGGTAGTAGATCAGAGTCAAAAGAAGCGGTTTTCCGTCCTCCAGATAATCGCCGAGCTTGACCTGCTTTCCTTCCTCATTCACGAAAACGAGATTCCGATCGATGGAATCTCCCAGCTTTTCCACTACTCCGACTCCCTGGAGTTCGGGAGGAACTTCGTGGGGAGGAAGACGCTTTTCGGTGTCGAAGGAAAAAAGGGTCGAAAAGGGGATAACCAGCGCAAAAAGCGTTGTTAAACGAAATGCGAATTTTGAAAGAATCCGGAAATCCAAGTGGAAAAACCGAAAAAACTGCCGGTCCTTACTTCGCCTGTCCCGCCGTAGCCGAGGGAACGACGGTGTTGTAATCTTTTACGCCCGGATGGACGAAAGAAAGATAAATGAAGTAAAGAATATTTGCGGCTAACACCACGATAAACGTCCAAAATCCTGCTTTATTGTAATGGTCGTTCTGGCTCATTGAGGAACAACTCCTAAGTCGTTAAGAGGGAAACGATTCTCGCTTTCCGTTGCAAAGCGGAATCACTCGCCAGTTTCAAAGGGGTAGGTTTTTTTTGGAAGCGTTTTTGCTCGCCTAAGAGTTTCGAGAAGTTTCGGACATAAATTCGAACCCTTTTCATTCTTTTTTCCGATTTCGAAGTCAAATCCGCGTCCACATTCCCTTTCTCTGATCCGTGAGATTTAGTCTCAGAGAAGAAACAAGAATCGACCGCCAAATATCTTGCCCGCAAATGCGAGGCTCCGAGTATGGTCTCCAAAGGCCTTCGGATCCGAAAATTCTATGACTGTGTCGGGTTTCTCTCAAATTCGCAAATTTTCCCTTTATCTTAGCGTTTATTCCTTCCTGGTTTTTTTGAACCTTTTGTACGGACCTTTGGTAAGAGCCACCGATTCCGGCTTGGCTTGCCCCGATTGGCCCCTCTGTTTCGGGAAGGTTTTTCCCGATTTCGATTTCGGTATCTTCATGGAAGTCGGCCATCGCTACTATTCGATGATTCTGGGATTCATTCTATTGGGTGGAACGATTTGGGTTTCCGTTTCCGACGAGCTCCGTAAGCCTTTCCTAAAATATTTTATCTTAGCGATCCTCCTCATAGCGTCACAGGCAAATCTAGGCAGGCTGACCGTTACCCTTTTGCTCGATCCCACTTCAGTGAATCTACATTTGTTGAATGCGATCCTGTTTCTGCTTTGCATCGTGACCGCAACGATGAAGGCCAGAGAAATGGAAACTGGAGCTACCAATACCAATCCTTCGTATTTTTCACCGAAAAATCTCTTTTCAGGCGGACAGATCGTTCTGTTCATCGGAGTGCTAATCATTCTTCTTCAAATCGTTTTAGGAGCAAGAGTGAGTTCCCATTATGCCGGACTTGCCTGTCCGGAATTTCCAACCTGTAACGGAGAATGGATTCCGAGCGTTTACGAAGAAAAAACCGCAATCCAGGTACAACATAGATTCGGAGCTTATCTAGTCGTTTTTTTCGTCTTCGTGGTAAATCTTTACGGAACTCTAAATGGATTCTCCCAGAAAATAAAGAAGTACGTCCGGATATCGGTAGTTCTCGTTCTTTTACAATTCCTATTAGGAATCTTGAATGTGATGTACAAGTTGCCCAAACTGGTGACCGCCGCCCACACCGGTGTCGCAGTCTTGCTACTTTGCGCGATGTATGCCGTTTGGATTTTACGGGCCCGGGAATCGGCCGAAGGAAAGGTTTCCTAATCCTATGAACCAATTTTTTTCGGACTGGAATCTGTTACTAAAACCTAGGGTTTCCTCTTTGGTTTTGGCTACCGCCGTTCCCGGACTCTATTTAGGTTCGCAAACTTCACCGCCGGGCTTACTTCTATTTGCCACCCTGTTCGGAACCTTCCTGATGTCTTCCGCGTCCTTCATCTTCAATCAGGTGATCGAGAAAGATAAAGACGCCAAAATGAAACGGACTGCAAATAGACCGATTCCGGCGGGACGGATCAGTTCCCTGAAAGCTCTCGCAGTAGGTTTCATCCTGATGACTCTTTCCTTTGCGATACTCTACTATTTCGCAAATTTACTTACGGCTCTTTGTGCCTTTTCCGCTTTGGTGGCGTACGTATTTCTCTATACGATCATTTTAAAACCGAGAACGCACCAAAATATAGTGATCGGCGGAGTCGCAGGTTGCGTTGGCCCTTTAATCGGATACGCGGCCGCGAGTAATTCGCTCCCGCTCCCGTCTTGGATTCTTTTCCTGATGATATTCCTCTGGACTCCGGCGCATTTCTGGGCTCTCGCGATTTTTCTTAAGGAAGACTATAGCGATGCGAATTTTCCGATGCTCCCGGTCGTAAAAGGGGTGAAAGAGACGGGCCGTTCCATCCTATTCTATACGGTCCTCTACGTATGTTCCGTCCTGTATTTTTACTGGGCGGAACCTTCAATGGGAACTCTTTACCTAATATCGGCCATACTGCTGAGTGCCGCGATTCTGTATCTGTCCTTTAAGCTCTTTCTCAATCCGGAGCCGAAATTCGCTCGTGGGTTTTTCTTTTTCAGCATCCTTCATCTATTTTTAGTCAATATTCTCATCCTCGTCGATCACGCGATCGCGTAAGCGTCTAAAAAACGATGTACACTTCGGAAATTTTACCGGTAGATTCAGTCGGAATTTCGGATTTTAAGATTTATTATACGGACCACAAGAGCGAGGCGGATCTTGTAGTCTATGTGACGAATTACCGCCAGGAAGCATTGGGAAAGGAAGAGATTTGGCATTTTACCGAATATCGTTCCGAAGCAGGCGCCAAAGTGTTTGTCACAGAGAATCGCTCGGAAGCGGATCTTATCGTATATCGGAGTTCCTATAAATCGGAAGCGGGCTGGATCAAAGCTCATCCTCTACAAGGTAAGCTTCATTAAGGTTTGCACCTGATTAGAGATCCGTCTTTTCGGAAGAAGACCCTTACTTCCCAGCCTTTTTCCGGTGCGTTGAAATGGTAATCTAGGGAACATTCCCCTTCTTTGAGCCGACTCGGATCCGAGGGAATCTTATCTTCGGAGCACCACTCCCTTTGTTTTTCGGAAGTGTAAAACTTCCAATCCCAAGGAACCAAGGGTTGGATCCCCGCGTCTAGAAATATATTCCTAGATTGCTCCTTAGGCTGGTAGGGGCTCCCTCCGCCGTGTAATCCCACAAAGATATCCATTCTATCCCCGCGTATGTATTCCGGAGATCCCGTGTCGTTGATACAAAAATAACCGTCGTGAATCTTTCCGTTCGGCATTCGGATCCGCTTTTCTCGAATTCCAGGTAAAAAAGCCAACGCACCTATCGCTTTCGACTTATTGCATCGGGAGACTTTAGGTCCGAGTTTGGCGCAAAGATCCTTGAAATTTACGGCAATCGTCCGGTACGGGTAAACCTGATATCCGTAACCGGCACCCCAACCCCATTCCAAATCGTACGTCTCATACCTTCCGTTTCCGGCAAAATGATACTTGGTCCCGTCTTTCGCGATCCCGCTGCCTTCCCATCGGACCTGTTCCAAAAAAAGAGCCGATGCCTTGCCGATCTCCCTCCCGGAAGGAGAAAGGGCCGGCACAAGGGATCCCGGATAGGCTTCCTCAATGGCAAGATGATAATAGGTCGGATAATATTTCCCTAGATTGAAGACGGTTACGGAATCCAAACTTTCTCGGTCCGAGGAGGTGAGCAGAAATTCCAGGGGTTTAGGAGAATGATCTTTGGGACTATCCATCGGACGAAAGCCGGCGCGGTAAAAAAGAGGTTTTAGATTCTTTTTAGGATAGAGGCAGGCCCCTTTTTCGTTGCTAACCCGGATATACTCCTCGTGATCCTGGAATCCGTCCATTCTTACAGCTTCTCCATGGAACAGACGTAAAATGGAATCCGAGTCCGGATTCCTACATTCGCAGCCGGAAACGGAACGAATGCATAAGATCTTCGCAAATTGAATCTGCGGGCTTTGAGAGAAGAGGGGGAAAATCGAAACGATCGCGAGTCCGACGATGAGAAGGGCTAAAATCCCGTCCCTACGTCTTGTAGGGAACGGGATAGTCTTGCGGGGGAAAAACAACTTACGGGTTGCCTTCTCCTTCCCCTGAATTGCCTGAATTGCCTGAATTGCCCCAAGGGAAAAGAGAACCTTGGTTCGGCGCCGGAGTAGATTCCGGTCCGGACATCGGCGCAGCAGGACGAGGGGTTGCCGCCGGCTTTTTAGCTGCGACTTTCTTTTTGACCGCTTTCTTGGCGACTTTCTTTTTCGCCGGTTTAACGACCTTTTTCTTAGCTACTTTCTTTTTGGCCGCTTTTTTCTTAGGGGCCGCTTTCTTCTTTGCTTTCTTCTTAGCTACCATGGGAGATACTCCTTGTGTCGCGGGGAATCCTTCCGTAATTCCTCTAACAAATTTCCACTCCTATTGCCTCGACCCAAAAGAGTAAAATCTTTTTTGCTTTTCTATCGTTAAAGCACGCTAAACGATTCTTATTTTCTTAATGCTACCTTCAATTCGTTCCTAATGAAAAGTTCAAATGACTCAGACTTTCCTCAGGATTGCGAATCCGACGCCGTACTAGGAAGGCTTTTACGAATCCTTTTCCCTTTACTTCTATATTTCCCCGTTCGACGAGCTCGAAATCGGAACGGATCGCCTCCGCAGTCGATTCCGTAACCTGAATTTCCCCCGGAACCCCATGGGATTCCATGCGACTCGCTAGATTTACGGCATCGCCCCAGATGTCGTAGATGAATTTCTTGGTTCCGATCACGCCTGCGACCACGGGCCCTGTGTTAATTCCTATCCTCATACGAAGTCCCGTTCTCGATTTTTTCAGTTTGAATCTGGATAGGATCTCTTTCATGTCCCAAGCCATGTGCGCGACTAGCAAAGGATGATCCTTTTCCGGAACAGGAAGTCCTCCTACAGCCATATATGCGTCTCCGATCGTCTTGATCTTTTCCAAACGGTATTTTTCGGCTAAAATATCGAAATGGGAGAAGATTTGGTTTAAAATCCGAACGACGGATTCGGGTTTCATTTTGGAAGAAAGTCGAGTAAAACCGACGATATCCGCGAATAAAATCGAGACGTCCGGATAGCTTTCGGCGATCAAACCGGCGTTTTGTTTAAGTTCCGCAGCGATAGAAGGAGGAAGAACGTTTAAAAGCAGTTTTTCCGCACGATCCTGCTCATGTCGGACTCTTTCGTACGCCTCCGCGATTTCCGTTCTAGCTTGTTCGTTTTCGGCGAGCGTGGTCCTTACCTTTCCGAGAACAAGATTGTAACGTTCCGCGATCTGTCCCACTTCGGTAAAAGGTTCTACGGGAACATCTTTAGCCAAATCCCCGGTCTTTCTCTGATAATCCATGGCCAGGAAAAGGTCTATGAGCTCCGTCGTCGCATTGTGCTCGGATATATTCAGACCCATACGCTCTTCGTCACCGTCCACTCTTAGCGGGAAAATCCGGTTTAAAGCCCAGAAGACCAAAAAAGAAACTCCGAAAGAAAAGATTCCAACGCTTAAAATTCCTAGGAACTGTACGATGATGAGGGAGAATCTTCCGATTTCCGTTTCCATGGCGGATAGATCTCCAAAGAAACCGACAGCCAGGGTCCCCCAAATTCCTCCGACAAGATGCACGGGAACGGCTCCGACCGCATCGTCGATTTTCAATTTTTCCAGAAGCAGCTCGGAAGGATAGATCAGGAGTCCCGCAATCGAACCCACGATCGCGGACTGAAAAGGAGTCAGACAATCCGCAGCGGCAGTTACGGCAACCAAGCCGATCAATGAACCGTTCAGGGGAGCGGTAGGCTCCGGAAAACCTTTGATCCCCCATGCGAGCATCATCGCAACCATCATGGAAAAACCGGAAGAAACTACCGTGTTCAGAATGATTCCCGGAACTTTCTCGTCGAAAGACAAAGTGCTTCCTCCGTTAAATCCCATCCAACCGAACCAGAGTAGGATTCCGCCTAGCATCGCCATCGGAAGGTTGCTACCGGTAACCTGCATAGGAGCGGAATCTTTCGGGAACCTCCCGATCCTGGGGCCGACCACCATTAAAAGAGCGAGCGAGACCCATCCGCCTACGCTATGAACCAAGGTGGATCCGGCAAAATCATGAAAGCCTATCGAGGAGAGCCATCCGTTCTTCTCCTCCAATATTCCGGCTCCCCAACTCCAATGCCCTACGATCGGATAGATGAATCCGGAGATCAGAGCAGTCGCAAGCATGTATGAACTGAATTTCAGTCGCTCGGCCACCGCTCCAGAAACGATGGTGGCCGACGTTCCGCAGAATACTAGTTGGAAGATAAAAAACGTGGGGGCCCAAGCGTCTCCCGGTTGAAAATTGGGGAAAAAAAGAGAAGTTCCGAATACGCTGTGCCAGGAAGTTCCGAACATAAGTCCAAAACCGAAAGAATAGAAAAGAAGAGTCGCCACCCCGAAATCGGCAACGTTCTTAATGGCGACATTGATCGAATTCTTGGCACGAGTGAGTCCGGATTCTAGAACTAAAAATCCTCCCTGCATGATTAAAACCAAGCCTGAGCAGACCAAAACCCATAAAATATCCAATAAACTCTTTTCTGTCGGCATGAAGGACTCCTGTTTCTAAAAAAAATCGAGCCGGAAACACTCTTCTTTTCCTATTCCTATTATCGGAAAAGACCAATAAGAAATCCGCTTTTCAAAGAATCGATGAGAACTGGGTCTCTCGCCGAAATCGCCTTTCGTTTTCTTACAAACGAAGTTATCCTGCGAAAAAGCGCTGAAACCGCTCCAAACTCGACAGGGATAACGAACGTTATTTTTTTCGAACGTAACGCCCGTTCTGCAAACTCTGTCTCTCTGGGCCTAAAGCACCCTGTTGAAAGACGAAAAAAGCCTTTCCCTCTAAATAGGATGTTTTAAACAGGGATTATATCTAAAAAAACCTAGACGTTGGTATAATTTCATGAGGGAAATCAAAACCGTAACCGTCCTCGGCGCGAATGGAACTATGGGCGCCGGATCCGCCGCAATTGTAGCCGCCTTCGGAAAGGCAAAGGTCCATATGTTGGCTCGGGATGTGAATAAAGCGAAAGAAGGTATCGAAAAAGCGGTAGCTTCCGTCAAAACGGACACGATTCGTCCGCGTTTGATTCCCGGTTCCTACGACCAAGACTTGGAAAAGGCCGTTTCCGAATCGGATTGGGTATTCGAACTCGTCGCTGAAAGTTACGAAGTAAAAGAACCGATCAACAAACGAATCGCCAAAGCTCGTAAACCCGGGACGATCATATCCACGGTCTCTTCCGGACTTTCCATCGCTCGCTTAGCGGACGCCTTTGACGAGGACGGAAAAAAACATTATTACGGAACTCACTTCTTTAATCCTCCTTACAAGATGATTCTTTGCGAACTCGTTACGCACAAAGGCAACGACAAGAAAGTAACAAAGAAATTAGGAGAGTATTTGGAAAAAATCCTCGGTCGCGCCGTCGTTTATACGAACGATACTCCCGCTTTCGCAGGAAATAGAATCGGATTCCAATTGATCAACGAAGTCGCTCAAAAAGCGGAGGAATATTCCGACAAGGGCGGGATCGCTCTGATGGACGCGATCATGAGCGGATATACCGGTAGAGCGATGGCTCCTTTAGATACCGCTGACTTTGTGGGCTTGGACGTACACAAGGCGATCGTAGACAATCTCTACGAGATGACTAAGGATGCGGCTCATTCCACTTTCAAACTTCCCGGATATTTCCAAAAGCTCATCGATCGGGGCGATCTAGGTCGCAAGTCCGGACAAGGTCTCTTTAAAATGACCAAAACCCCGGATGGAAAAAAAGAGAAACTATATTACGATATCAAGGGAGACCTCTACGTTCCCGTTCCTAAGTTCGATATTCCGTTCATAAAGGAAGCGAACCGCAGGATCGGAGAAGCCGATTATATCGGAGCCATGAATATAGTTAAAGAAGCCAAAGGCTTGGAAGCGGATCTTGCCCGTTATTTCATTGCACGCTATGTCAGCTACTCTCTCTCTATCGTAGGAGAAGTCGTAGATTCTAAAGAGATGGGAGATCTTGCCATGGGCACCGGATTCAACTGGGCTCCCGCTTCGGCATTCGTCGATTTTCTAGGCGGACCCAAAGAAGCAATCAGTCTAATTACCAAAGCAAAACTTCCCGTACCGGATGTTTTGGCCAAAGCGAAAGCCGGGAAACCTTTCTACCAACTGAAGGACATCCTGGATGCTCGTTCTCTTTTTAAAGGATAATCGGGGAGGAGAAATTCTATGAAAGATACCGTTTACGTACTCGGCGGAGAACAAACCGACTTCCAAAGAAACTGGACCAAGGAAGGAAAAACCTTCATGTCCATGTTCCGGGAAGCTATCCAAGACGGATTAGAAAAAGTCGGCCTTACCCCGGACGAGATCAAAAAACTGAACAAACAGAATCGCATCGGAGTTTTCGTAGGAAACTTCGACGCGGAACAATATGCGACCCAAGGGCATTTGGGTGGGTTTTTAACCGAAGTGGACCCCTGCTTTTACGGAGTTCCCGGTGCGCGTTATGAAGCGGCTTGTGCTTCGGGTTCCGTCGCGCTCGACGCGGCCCAAACCAAACTTCGTGTGAAGGATTACGATGTCGCAATCGTAGTCGGATTAGAAATCATGAAAACGGTTTCTTCTTCGGTGGGTGGAGACTTCCTTGGAACCGCCGCTTATTACGAAAAGGAAGCGAGAGGAGTCCAATTCCCTTTTCCTAAATTGTTCGGAAAGCTTGCGGACGTTATTTTAGAAAGATATAAACTAGAAGAAAAACGGTTTATGGGAGCGCTAGCCGAGATTTCGAAGATCAATTACGCGAATGCGAAACGCAACCCGAAAGCGCAAACCCGTTCCTGGTTTATGAATCGCGAGCACGCGGATGCGAGAGGCGGTTCCTTCAACATGGCTGTGGGCGGACGTCTCTGCATCACGGATTGTTCCCAAGTCACCGACGGAGCCGCCGTTATAGTTCTTGCGAATAAGAACTATGCGGAAGAGTTCGCTAAGAAAAAAGGAACGAAACTTTCCGCTTATCCTAAGATTAAAGGTTGGGGACATAGAGTCGCTCCCATCACCTTCGAAGCGAAAGTCGCCGAATCCAAAGGGGAAAAATGGATCCTTCCCTGGACTCGTCAGACCGTTAAAGACGCTTACGATCGTGCAGGAATGGGCACCAAAGACATAGACGTCTTCGAAACCCACGATTGCTTCACTTCCTCGGAATACGCTGCTATTTCCGCTTTCGGAATCAGCCAACCGGGCAAGGAACACGAGGCGATCGAAGACGGAGTAATCGCTTTCGACGGAAAGAAACCGATCAACACCTCCGGCGGATTGATCGGAGCCGGTCACCCCGTAGGTGCATCCGGAGTCCGAATGATGCTCGACTTGTACAAACAGGTTACGGATACCGCAGGGGATTATCAGATCGGGGGAGCGAAGAACGGTTTGATGTTAAACATCGGCGGTTCGGCGACCACCAATTATGTGTTCATCCTCGGAAAATAAAAAATTCCAATAAAAAAGGATGGAAAAGCCCGGGATCTCCGGGCTTTTTTATTTCAAACGAAAGAGGTTGTTGAATGGGTCTACGCAATTCTAAGGATTGGAATCGTTTTTTATTAAGGTTCTTTATCGCTTTCGGATTCTGGGAAGTGGCTTCCGTTCCTTTGAGAACTTTACTTTTTTCCATCTTTTACTACGACCCGTTTTACCATTTCTTTTTCATCCCCGTCGCGGAGGTCCTGTGGATAGGACCTATCGTAGCGGATTTGATCCAAGTGTTCTTTCTCGGCATATTGATCACTTTGACGAGGGCCAATCTTCCGATCGGAATCGTCGGAGGAATTTTAGTCGGTTTTTCCTTTTCAATCGCCGCATTCGCAGCTCCGACTCTTTCCGTCCTGCACTTAACTCGCGCCGTGCCGACACAAATCGCTTGGCTCTGGGTTTTGTACCAATCGATTTTGGTATTGGTAGCAAGTTTGATTTATTCCTATTCCTCGGAAGACGAAGAACTTTCGTAAAATTCCCGAATTCCCCTCACGAAACAAGGTTTCCGAAGGAGGAAATACGATGCAACCGGGGTCATACTAAAACCGGTATGAGTCAGGTAAGAAATTTCTTTTTTTCGCTCTGGATTCTGACGGTCCTTCTATTCGGCTCCGCTGTCGGTTCCGAGGAAATTGAAAACGTACCTCTTTACACATTATCCCAAGAAAGAAAAACGCTCTATAACGAGCTTCCGAATTTAGGACCCGACGATTTTTTAATACTAAACTTCACGAGTTCTTTTTGCATACCTTGTAAGGAGGAAGTCCCCAGACTGCTTTCTTTGGTCGATACTTGGACTAGATCGGGACGATCCTCCGGAAAACTAGTCCTATGGATCGTGTTTTTAGAAGATACGAGGGAAAGCGCCCAAACGGCAGCTCAGGATTTAAAAATAGGAAATCGGGCGGAGGTCTTATACGATACTTTGAACACCAGTATGCGAAGACTTAGATTTTCCGGAACTCCGACTAGCTACGTTGTAAAGGGAAATCGTAAAATTCTATTCAAAGGATCCGGTTACTCCGAGGAAAATTGGAATCGGATGCTGTCTACGCTCGGAGTCAAAAGGTAATTATCGTGCTTCGAAATACGGGATATAAACTTTTACTAACGATCATCCTGTTCTTTCATTTCGGCTGCACATCCGGGACAATACGAGGATCTGAAAAAGACGGCTACATAGAAGTGGAAGTCGTAGCTTCCAATCGCGAAGATGCGGAACGGGTTGCTAAATCCGAAATGATCGGAAAAATCCTGGGGGAATTCGTGCAGACCTCTTCTCTTATCGTCGATTCCGGATCCAAAGGATATTTTGCGGAATCCTCTCGGGAAGGACTCATCCGAAGTTTTTCCGTGATATCGACAAAGGAGTCCTCGGAGGGCATCCGCTTGAAGGCCTCGGGTTACGTGAGTAAAAATCTATTAGGCGACGCGCTGGAAGAACAATATAAGCTTATAGGAAAACCCCGAATACTCGTCCTCATTTCCGAAAAAATCGGTCCGCAATTTTTTCCTGCGGGAAAAACGGGTATCGAAACCAAATTCATTTCCCGCTTTAGCGGATTCGAATTCTTGGACCAGGCCAAGTCGACGCGTATTTCTTCGGAAAAGCTGGAAACCAAAAATTCGGAACCCGGTTCGAAAGTCGCTTCCGACGTGTTAGAAGCCGCCATAAAAGAGGATTGCGAATTGGTTCTGCTCGGATCTTTCGAATCTAGATTGGGAGATAAGATCGTGGAAGGGTCCGAGATGAGGGGGACGTTCGCAAGTTTGAATTATAAACTCATAGAGACCCGCACCGGACAAATCCTCGCGGCGGATACGGTCCGGGGAGGACGACCCGCCATCGATTTGAACTTCGGATCCGAAAAAGCCAAGGATCAAATTTTATCCGAACTTTCCTTCTCGTTAAAGAATCGGTTAGCGGACCGATGGAAACGCGGATATACGATTCGGTTAACGATACGAGGCATGAACTACGATACGTACGCGGATCTTGGCGTCGCCGCATCCATCCGCTCCATTCGAGGAATCAATTCGGTCACCGAAAGGGGAAAGGACGGTTCCGGAGATATCTTACTGGACATCGAAGCTCTTTACAACGCCGGTCGTTTGTACGGATTTTTGCGCGAATACAAAGACACTCTGGGTTTCTCGTTTCAAAACAAGGAGATCAGCGGAAACTCCATTTTGATCCGAGCTGAACCGGTATCCTTGGAAAAAAAATAAAAGATTGAATTTCCATACGTATGATCAAGTTTTTCGATTTTCTCTTCTTATCCCGTAAACGTTCTAAAAACAGGATTTTATTTTGCTCCGTTCCTTTGTTTGCTTTCTTTTTATTGTCCGGAATCTCGGCTGGAGAAAATACTTTACCGAAAATTTATATTCACAAGTTCAAAACCGAGCGTGGAGTTCCCTCTTCTCTTGAAATCCGCCTCAGAAACGGAATCATCAATTCCATTCTCCGAAATTTCGAAGGGAAGTACAACATTGCCGACGATGATTCGATCGCTACACTATTAAGACAGGCCGAACTGAAACAGAAGCAAAATTGCAGCGACGAGATCTGCATGACTCAGATAGCGGACGCCGTAGACGCGAACATTTTAGTCTCCGGAGAAATTTCGAATACCTCCAACGGATTCAAAGTCTATTTAAGGAGTCAAAATCGAGATCCTAAACTTCTTACGTACACGATCAAAACGAATTTCGATTTCGAATTTCGCGAGTTCCAGGTGGATTATTATGCGGGAGAAGCGGGGAGAAAATTAGTCGATCCGCATTATTCCATGAACGTATCTTCCCTATCCTCCGTAAATCCGGATGCGGTGGATATTCCCTCCATAAAAATCGAATCGGCGCAGGGTTCCGATATTAACGTGCTGGATTTTAAGACTTCCGACGGCGGGGCACAGGGATTTATAGAAGCGGCGGCCGGTGCTCTTGAAGCCGCGGAGCTCGCTTCCAGGCACAAGGATTACGCAAGATCGATCTCCATTTACGAAAACGTTTTGTCGACGATGGAAGATAGATTGTCGGAAAAATCCAAAGCCGGAATCAAAGATTACCTGAAAGGGATCCGGTCCAGAATCGCGAACGCATATCTTATCATTTATAAAAACAGATTGGAGGTCATCGATTCCCAATTCAAATCCGGGAATGCTATTACCTCCGTTTCTCTTCGGAATTCCCTGGATAAATACCGTGAAATTCAAAACGAGTATCATTCCAAAACGAAACACGAGTATAGAGTCCAGGATCTGGAAAAGGCGATAGGAGAAAGGTTGGAAAAGTTCGACATCGCGGTTTTAAACGGGATCGAAAAGGAGGGAGACTCGTTTTACTCCAATTTCGATTTTACGAATGCGACTCTTTCCTACCGATCCGTTCGGGCCGAGTTGACCTCCAAAAGGCCGGATACGGTCGCCTACCGAAGCCTGAAATCCAGAATAGAAAAGAAAATCTCCGCGTCTGAAACTACGGGTCGTTCCTATCTCCAAAGCAAACTCGCAGGCATTTTTCAATCCTTGGAAAAAGATTATGTTGCCGAGGGTCTTGAAACGGAAGAAAAGACCAAAAACAAACATTTGGACCGTATCAGGGAGGGATTGCGACAAGGTTTGGAAACCTTAGTCAGATCGGATTTTTCGAGCGAAGATTTAATAAGAAATTATAATATACTCAAGCACAAATCCGATCTATATGCCGGTAAGAATTTATTCGACCAGAACAGGGCCGACGAACTTCTTCAGGAAGGCATCGATAGAAAATTCCAGAAGCAGATCGATACTTGCATAAAGCTTGGCGCCGATCCCAATTCCCGCGGAAGTTCCAATAGTTCTGCGGTGGAGAGATTGATCGAAAATAGACAGATATTGATCAGTCCCGACGCGGTAAAAATCGCGAGGAAGCAGATCCAATCCAATAACAAAGCGGATACGGAACTTTTTAATTCCGTCTTCCAGAGAAAACCCGACGATATTATACGAAACGTTTTGAAAGGGGCCGATCCGAACGCAAAGGATATTTTAGATAATACCCCTTTACACAAAGCGACAGGATACGGTTACGCGGATATATCGGCGCTTTTACTGATGCTTGGAGCGGAGGTAAACTCCAAAAACAGTGATGGCGAAACACCCTTACATAGATCCGTCGGACAGGGTTCTCTGGAAGTATCCAAGCTCCTACTTAGCGTTGGTTCCGACGTGAATGCGATCAAAAACGACGGAGAAACTCCGATCTACCGGGCGGTTAATGCCCCGAAAATGGCGAAATTACTTTTGGAAACCGGCGCCAACGTGAATCTAAAGAATTACGACGGTTGGACACCTTTGCATAAAGTGGCCGAGAGTGGGAGTCCGGAAGTCGCAAAATTATTGCTGCAGGCGGGCGCTAACGTGAACGCAAAAGACAATAGCGGCTGGACACCTTTGGACTGGGCCGTCCAAAAAAATAGATTCGAAAATCCGAATGTAGTGAAAATTCTCCGGAGCGCCGGCGGCCAATGTCTGGTAAATTGCGTGGAATAAACACCATTTAGACCGTAACTTTGCACATTAGATCCGCTCAAAGGCTTCTCAAAAATTCCTCCTGTTCTCTGGATTCGATCGCTCTTTCCGACCTCGCCTCGCGGACCACTCGGATCGCTTCTTCCGCACCGTATCCTTCTCGAAGGATCAGATACGCGGCGGCTACGGTTCCGGACCTTCCCAATCCACCGACACAATGTATGAGAATGTTGCGTCCCCGACCCAATTCGGAGTCCATCAGATCCAACAAGGAGTCGAGAGCTTTTCGATCCGGAGCCCTTTGGTCCAGAATAGGAAAGAATATCGGATCAAAACCTTCCCGTTTGTATTCCGCCTTGATATCCGGCACGCCGTATTCAGAATATTCGTTTTCAGTTAATAATGAAACGATCCGGTTCATCCCTTCTTCGCGGACGGTTTTCAAATCCTGGATCAAATCCCGGTCCCTATCCTTTCGCCCAGGAAGTAGGGTCAGCCCTATCGATCCTTTGCCCGAAGATAACTTAATCTTATCTATCCTTAACCTCTTGGACAGACGTACGGATTCTTTCACCTTTTCCGCACATAGACAGCCGGTATACAACGCCCATATTTTCTGTTCGCGTGATGATTCGTCAAAGGAAAGCGTGTGCACCGCATATCTTAAGGTTGCGACATGTAATTGATAAGGATCTCGATCCAAGCGGATCAATTTCGGATAGAAGGATCTCAGTTTCACCGCGGTTCTAAAAGCTTTCCTTATTTTAGAGCTTTTGAATTTAGTCTCCTCCTCTTTCGGAATCGAAATACCTAAATCCTGCTGAGAAACCAAAAGATCCGTTAAAGAAAACGCTTCGGCAAGCTCCTCTTCCTCTATTTTAGTAAAAATATACAAAAGGTCGTTTTCCAGTTTTATGAGATCTTTCAGGACATGACCTCTATGAGTGTGGAAGAAATCGATCAACCATACGTTCCGCTGCGGATCGATGATGATATTTCTTCCGTTCAAATCCCCGTGAACGTAGGATTGATAGCGAGGTGCCGAACCGTATTCCCGAAGATCGAGCAAATCTTTTTCGTAAAAATTGCACACATTGAACGCCTCTTTTCCAAACGGAAATCGAATCGTATCTTCTTCCAGTTTTTTACCCATCAAACTTTCGGTGCGCCTTCGGACTCCCGGAGAATATTTGCTCTGAAAATCGTAATATTTCAGTAGATCCAGTTTCTCGGGTTCCGCCGCATCATAAAGTCTTCCCAATTGCTTTTCGAAGATCGTATCCAAAATCGGAAAGATTTCGCTTTCATCCTCGGAAGATTCGTATAGATCCTGAAAGACTTTGGTTTCTCCTTCCAGCATGGCCGCGTATCTATACTTGATACCGCCTCGTTCTCCGATCTCCGCGGAGTCCACGATTCTGGGGGCATTATTTCCCAAAACCTCTTCTATACGCTCGAACGAGGTTCGTTCCTTTGCGATCGGATCCCTAGGACCGATCTTGATCACGGTAGGAACTTGGGAATGGCCTAAGCTGTCCACACTCTTGGCACGAAGGACGACATTTCCCGAAAAGCCTCCGTCCAGACACCGAAAACGGACCGATCTGCACCCGCGAAAGAGGAAGAACAGGATTCTATGATCCTCTTCCTTGATCGTAAATCCGTCTTCGAAATCGAAAGAAACGGAATCCTCCCTAAGGGAAATGTGGTGTTGCAATTTGGACGATGTTCCGGTTAAAAATTCGGAAAACGCGCCCAAAGAAGGATAGATCTCGATGTCCAAAAGATTCTTCAACTGGTCCAAGGCGACAAAATGCATGTGTCTGGAAGAACTTGCAGTCAAAGCGCTGCACAACCCGATGCGAAATTTCGGATATCTCGTTCTCAGTTCGTAAGCCAGATAGCTGATCTTCGCTTCCGTCCAAACTCCCGTAAGACCGACGTTGATCTCCTGCGTTTCGTAGACCTTTAAAATCTCTTCCAAATCCGTACGGTGAAAATCGTTTAAGCCGGAAGCGTCCACCGTGTGTGCAAAGCGCCTCCCGCTAGCCGATAAATGTTGAAATACGAATTCGGATCCGTGCGTGCCGCGGATGCAATGATTTCCGAATTGGACCAGATGCTCCTTCTGGGACGGATCTTCCGGATCGTGCCAATCCCGTATGTGAATGATGGTTAGGTCTTCTTCCGGCTCCGAATACGCCCAATCCATAAAAGAAACGACCGGACCTTCTTGGGGTTTTTCTCCCATGATACGGAGAGCTTCTCCGTATCCTACATGCAGCAAATTCGGAAGAGGATCGTATTTTTGTATCGGTTCGACAAAATCGTTCTGCAGACATTGAGTGATTAAAATTCCCTTAGCCATTCATTCAACTTCCGTAATTAATTCGGTGGTTTTTTTCGCCAATTGGATCCTCGCGGTGGCTCCGGAATTGAATTCCAGAAAATCTGCCTCCATGCCGTCCGAAAAAATGGTCCCGTTTTCGGGCATGTGACTTTCCAGTAAAATATGGTCCCCTTCCTTTACCGTACCTGCAACCAACTCCGCACCGCTCCATTTGCTCTTAAAAGGTTCCCGCACCATGAACAATAACTTTCTTTCCTGCCAAGGAATCCTTTCCGGAGTTTTGATTTTTTTATTTCCCGAAAAATGGGAAATGCCCGAGGCCATATTAAATAGGGAACTGATCCAACCGGTGCTACCCGCGGGAGTAGAGACGATCAACCCGCTGGAAATTTGTCGTTCGGATTTTTTTCCGTGCGTCAACGTATACCTCGCGCTAGTATGCGATTTGGGTCCGACGAATAGATCGTTGAAGGCGTACAATTTTTGTCCGTCGGTAAGGCCCGCTTCCGCCATTGAAATTTTTTGGGTCACGATTTTTCCGTTAAAAACGGATCTCATGATATCCGATGCCTGATTCGGAAGAAACGGGAGAAGAATTCCGTCGAATCGATCCGGATCCGGATTGAAAGCCAGGATGGGCTGTCCGTTCAGGTACTTCGCCGTATTTACGACCAACCCGTCCTGCCCGAGCGTCACCACAAGATCGTTCGGTCCGAACAGATAATTCGGAAGAAAGGACCGATCCATGATATGAAACTTTATTCCGGGTTCGATACTTCGGACCAGGAGTTCCCTTGCATATCTATAGTTGTCGTCCTCGGACTCGTAGTCTTCGAAGGATTGCCCCCGCTTCGTAACGTAAAAGCTGGCTTGAGCTTTCGTATTGAAACGTTTGATGCTTTCTTCCAACCTAGTTTGGCGGGTTATGATTACGACCCTATCGAAGGACAAGTTTACTTTCCTTTTTCCTTATTGATCAGCAAGGACATAAGCTCCGGAGAAAGATTCAAATTCCCTATCTTTTCCGCATTTTTGGCTAGATCCCTGATTGCACGAGAGATGATCTTAGAGGCGTCCATGTTTCCTAACGCCAATATCTCCACCAGCTCGGGGGAAAGTTCCTTAAACGCGGCGAACTCCTCTCGAGTCGCTTGTCCTCTAGCCTTGGAAAACAGCAGAAGATTTTGGGTTTGGTATTCCACCAGATCCTTTTTCCTTTTTTCCTGATCGATCATGGATGCCAGTTTTTGGGTTTCTATCTCCGCCTTTTTTCTTTCGACCACTTGTACGGAATCCATCTTGGCTTCTTCGACCAATTTCTGTTTTTCCTGGACCGCGATTTCCGCATTCATCTGGGTTTCGCGGATCGTCCTATTTTTTTCCTCCACCGCGATCTGAGTCTGTAATTCGTTTTCCTTGATTTTTCTTTCCTGCTCGACGGCAAAATTCCTTCTCTGGTAAACCGCATCGTCCGCGTTTTTTAGAAGGTTCTCACGAGATGCAGCTTCGAGTGCCCTTGCGATTTCCGGAGTAGGGCTGATTTTTAGGATCGCGAAATCCAATACTTCGATTCCTAATTCTTTTAAAGCGGGGTTTTGGCGCAAACGTTCCAGAACCGGTTCTGCAAGACTGCTAGCAGCCGTCAGAGCGTCCGCTAGATTTAAGGAGCGGAACTTCTCGCGAATCGCTACTTGGATCAGGTTTGTCATCCTCAAATCCAACTTTTCTATTCCGTCACCCAGATATTTTCCCTTAACATCCACAGTAAAATCCAGGAGCGAAGCGAGCTTTTGAGGATCCAGCACACGGTACGTAACCTGACCTTGAATATCCAACTCCTGAAAATCCAAGGTATTTTCCTTGAATATGAATAATGCGTCTCTGGTATCCGCGGGAACGATCACCAAAGTCGAAGAAGGGGCATAATAAAAAAAGTTCAGACCTGCGCCCTGTTTTCTAATTTTCCCGCTGCGAAACAGCAAAACGTAATCGATTGGACGAGTTTTAATAAAGCGGATACCGAACATAAGACCTCGCAAGAAATTTCCGTACAATTTTGAAGATACGATTATTAAGCCGATGCCGTTAAAATGGGAAGGATTTTTTGTCTTGCTTTTCATCTCTTTTAGAGAGAAACTTCGGGGTCGATGCCGATATCCAAAAAACAGGGTTCGACCGGAACGCACGATTCGGCCGAATTCTCGCGAAACCGAAAAAGTATTTTCCTTTCCGTTCGGACGGAATCGGGAGTTTCCTTATTTCGAAGACTCCTAAAAATCGGCGAAGAAGAGGCTATATTCGCCTTACGGGAAATCGATGAGGGAGCACAAATCCAATCCGTCCGATATTGGGTGATTTTGACCGCATCTTCCGGCATTGCAACGATCGGAATCCTTCTAGGTAGCCCGCTTATCCTAGGTTGTGCGATGATTCTTTCTCCTCTTTTGAAACCGGTAATCGGAATCGGGGCAGGATTTGCCGTCGGAGATGTTTATCTTTCCATAAAGTCGTTATTGAATCTTTTATTAAGTTCCATACTTACGATGTTGGTCGCGGCACTCTTAAGTAGAATGGCTCCGGTACGGGAACTAAGCCAAGAAGTCCTGAGTCGGGTAAGTCCGGGGGGATTTTATCTTCTTATTTCCGCATTTTGCGGACCATTGATAGTGATCTCCGGCTTCGGATCCGCAAAAGAGCATTATAGAGTAGGAATCGGAACCGTATTAGGAGTTTCGCTTTTGCCTCCTTTATGCATATTCGGTTTCGCAGTAGAAAGAGCCTTGCGTTGGGATATTCAGCAGGGATTGCTTTTGTCTTTTTTGGCGAATCTTTCCTTGATCGTAGTTACGAGCGCAGCCTGCTTTTATATAATATTCGAGAAATATGACATACCAAATCTGATCCATTTGTTGTCTTCTTATAGAAAAAAGAACGAACATCTCTATCAGTTCGTTTCGGATTTCGGGATATGGCAAAAATTGGAGTCCAGATTCTCGTTGGGGAATCGGATCATGTTTCCGAGTTTGTTGATTTTCCTATTTTCTGTCCCGATTTTCAGTTCGTTTTTCTTATTAAAACAAAAGTCCGACATCCGTGAATTTATAGATTCCAAACTTTCCGTACTCGGAGAGATTCATTACATTCGAGGAAGCGAGACCCTGGTTTTTACGGGGTCTGCGGTTTCCGGAACGTTGGTTTTCTATTCCAGCAAATCACCAGACGGAGGACTTACAAAATCTCTGAACGAGGAGCTCTCTTCGGGATTTCCCGGGATGCGCTTTACGATCCAATTGGCGCGGATCCAGAGGGAAACTGATTTGCATTCGTCCAAGTTGTCCGATTTTACGGAAGCGGACGTTCCGGAAATACCGGACCCGACGGACTAGAAAGTTTTATCGGCCCCGAATGCGGATTCGAATTTTTCCAAATCTTCCAGCAAGATCTTTC
Organism: Leptospira fluminis; assembly: GCF_004771275.1. GTDB lineage: Bacteria > Spirochaetota > Leptospiria > Leptospirales > Leptospiraceae > Leptospira_B > Leptospira_B fluminis. The sequence continues at coordinate 404,462 of NZ_RQEV01000003.1, forward strand.
GGATCCAGTCCGGAATCTTGACGGAGGCCTTCGTCTTATGCTCGTAAGAAACTTGAACCGTTTTGGCTTTCGCAAAAAGCGTTTCCGTTCCTTGTTCTCGTAAAACTGAAGTGAAATGCCAGGATTTATTTCCGATATGGGATACGCAGGTTACGATTTCGATCTCATGGTCCATCTCCACCGGTTTGAGCAGATCGATTTCGATTCGAGCGAGTAAAAAAGGAATATCATATATCTCTTTTACTCCGAATTTTCTACGGCAGTAATCGACCCTACCGATTTCCAAGTAAGACATGTATCTCGCGTTGTTTACGTGAGCAAAAGGATCCATATCGTTCCAGCGGACTTGAATCGGAGTTACGAGCATAAAACGGACCCTAAAATTGTTTTAGGAATCTAAGATTTCCCGAATGCAAATACCGGATATCGTGAATTCCATATTTCATCATGACGAGCCTGTCCAGTCCTAATCCGAAGGCAAACCCGGTCCATTCCTCCGGATCTAGGCCGTTCAATCGGAAAACGTTCGGATGAACGAGACCGCAAGGCATGAGTTCCAACCAGCCGGAATGTTTGCATACGGAACAACCGCTTCCTCCGCATACCTGACAATTGATGTCCAGCTCGAAAGCCGGTTCGACGAAAGGAAAAAAGCCCGGACGCAGGCGGGTCTTGACTTCTCTTTCGAAGATTCTGGAGAGAAGTACTTCCATCGTATAAATCATGTTGCCGGCGGAGATATCCTTACCGACTACCATGCCTTCCACCTGATAAAAACAGGTTTCGTGGGAAGCGTCGACTTCCTCGTATCGAAAAACCCTTCCCGGAGCGATGATTCGAAAAGGAGGTTTCAATTTACGTAATGCACGAACTTGAATTGCCGATGTGTGGGTACGGAGAAGTTTTCCGTCGTCCAAGTAAAACGTATCCTGCATGTCCCTGGCAGGATGATCTTCCGTAAAATTCAAGGCGCCGAAATTGTTAAAGTCGGTTTCGACCTCCGGACCGTCCCAAATTTCGAATCCCATGGAAGTGAATATGTCTTCGACTTCGTATTGGATATGAGAGATCGGATGTAATGTCCCAGGTTCCGGGGAGCCTTGGGGACGGAGGACATCGAACCATTCCTTTTCCGCAAGGTCGCGGAATAATTTCGATTTTAGATTTTCCCGAGTTTCCGAGACGAACTCTTCCAATTTTTTGGAAATCTCGTTTGCCTTTCCTCCGACGGTCTTTTTTTCCTCTATCGAAAGAGAGGCGAGGTTCTTTAGAACGGACGTGAGTTTTCCTTTTTTGCCTAGATATTCGTTTTTATTCCTATCCAGCTCGACTTCATCCGCCGAAGACGAGATCAGTCCCTGGGCCTCGGCATAAATTTTATCCAATTCTTCCGATAGATTCATTTTCTAGATTCCGCGATTTCCTTGAGCGTCGGATAGATTCCTCCGAAAGCTCCGTTGGACATGGCTAAGATCAGAATTTTTTCCCCGACAAATTGGGGAAGGATTTTCCGCAATTTTACGATTAAGTCCTTAGGATCCCGGCAATAAAAAGGAAGGGTTCCCGAATGTTTGGGAAGTTTTAAAATCAGTTTCTTCACGTCCAGCCGGTTCTCTTTCGTTACCTTCTTTAAGTTAAAGATTTCCGTTATGAAAGTCACAGCGGAACCTTTAAAAGCGTACGAATATTCCTTTTGGAAAACGTTCCTGTGCGAAGTGGCGCTACGAGGCTCGAAAAGACTGATCAATTTGTGTTCGGGAAAAACCTTCCGCACGGATTTGATGGTTTCTTCGACCGCAACCGGATGGTGCGCAAAGTCCTCGATTACGACGGTTCGAGCGGATTCGAAGAGGATTTCCTGTCTTCTTTTGACTCCGGGAAATTTTTCCAAGGCGTCCAAAAGAACCGTTTTTGGGGAAGGGACGTTCTCCTTTTCGAGGATATCTTCGCATACCCGCATCGCGACTTCGGCGTTTCTATAATTATGATCTCCGAAGAATCTGGTGCGCAGCACTCTATGCCCCGACATCAGATTTCCCTTCTTCCAGGAAAGGACCGAATCCTTCCGATTGAATTCGAAGGCTTCGGATCGGACGTACTTCGAGGCCTCCTTACAGAGTCTCCGTAAATTCGAGGCTCCCGACCAATAATACGCTTTTCCGTTTCCCGGAATCAAACGCAGCAACCGGGAGAACATAGTTTCGATTTCTCCTATGTCTTTAAAGATATCCGCATGATCGAAATCCAATGCGTTCAATACGGCATACGTCGGCTTGTAGTGTAAGAATTTGGAAGCTTTGTCGAAAAATGCGGTGTCGTATTCGTCTCCTTCGATGACGAAATATTTTCCCTTGGAGAATTCGAATCCCGGAAATCCGTCCTGACGGATTCCGCCCACGAACAAACCGGGCTTTAGACCAGCCTCCTTCAAAAGATGATGAATGAGAAAAGTAGTCGTAGTTTTTCCATGCGTTCCTGCGACCACGACGACTTTCTTATCCGCTAAAACGTAGCGCTCCAACGCGGAGGACATGGACTCGTACATGATTCCGGAGTTTAGAACCTCTTCCACTTCCGCGTTACCGCGGGAAATAGCGTTGCCTATCACCACCAAATCCTTACCCTTCAATCTAGCAGGGTCGAAACCTTCTCCATAAGGAATTCCCCAGTCCTTCAGCTTTTCCGACATGGGAGGATAGACTCCGCTATCGGAGCCGGATACTTCGTGCCCCAGACTGCGCAACATCGAGGCTAGGTTTCCCATTGCGATCCCGCCGATTCCAATCAAATGTATTTTCAATTTAAGAGAGTCCTAAAGATATTATACGCGAAAGTGAAGATTAGAAACAGACTGAGCAGATAAACCACCGAAGTCAGCGAAAAGATCAGAAACTCCTTGGATTCGACTCCGCTGACCCGCCTCATTCCTACAAAACTTAAATAGTAGGAAAATAACAGCGAGATTACGATCAAACCGGCATGCAAGGGAGAAGGAAGAATCCAGAATAAGGACGAAGAAGAAAAAGGAAGGAAGGCTATCGTCAAAATGTTCGCCGTCGGATAAGTCTCCCCTTTGGTCCTGTCTATTCTCCTATAAAAGACCCGAAGAACGTCCAGTTGGAAGACTACAAATAACACTAGCGGATAAACGAGAAACGAACCGACCAATCCGGAAAAAAAGGAAGAAGAAACTTCATCGTAGAATATCCACTCTATGATTATGCGGAACAGGTTTCCGATAAACTTCGAGATCGGAGCCAAAATCCAGAGAGCAAAATGCAGACGGACCAGTTCTTTACGCCCCAATGAAGGTTCCCGCAGATAGAGATCGAAAGCCTCCTCCGGAGCTCGAAACAGTTTTTCGAGCAGCGAAAGTTTGGCCTTATCCGTCTCGGACATGGATTCTGTCTGGGGTATCGGGATCATCTTTTCTTAGGCGGCTTAGGAGCGACCCAAATGGAGGCCTTTTCCACCAAGCCGGCACTCTCTTTGATTTTCCGAAAGGATTCCTCTGTCACGTAAAAAGGAGGCTCCTTAAAGCTTCCGTTCCAAATCCTGATCGTGGGAATAAAGCGTTTCCCTTGTATTTCCGTTGGCTTGTGAAAGCGAAACATAAGCTCGTCCCCGCCGCTTAAAGAAACTTTCAACGTAGCTAAAGAAAACTGGGAACGAGCACCTTGGGGGGCGAGGAGGTTTCCCACTTTAAAACCGGCCCCTTTTTCTTCATCCGGATACAATTCCGCTCTTAAAGCGATTACGGAACGATACAGCTCTTCGCCGAGTCTCGGTTCCAATAATATGATTTGGCCGGAGATCCTTCTCCAATAATTTCGTTTGGCTCCGTTTTCCTGGTACGGATGGTTATCGATCCGGATCGATTTTCCCTCCTCCTCCAAGTAATCGATCTCCTGGACGAATTCCTTTCCGGGAAAAACGAGCTGTCTCTGGCGGAAATCCTCCGGGCCCTTCTGGAATCTTTCGAAGATGAAATTGTAAGCGGTCAACAACGTTGCCGGCTTTCCTTCCTCCATCACGATACGGGTAGACCCGTTGAAATGTTTTTTTCCCAACCTTAAAGTCTTGGTCTTATTTCCGGAATGCAGAACGATGCGAGGAGCCCCTTCTCCCAATTTCAAGGAAGACGAAGGAGAAATTCCCTCCGCCAAGGATTCGAAATCCTTAACTTTTAGCTGACCAAGATCTCGAAACGTATTTTCGGAATTGTACCCACCCTCGTACTCGATCAATTCTCCGGTTTCCTCGTTCCGATTCGAAACGGAAAAAAACAGGCCTCCTTTTTTAATTCCGTCCTTTAAAAATATGGAAAATGCATTGCCGTAAAAATTCTCGCCGGATTCGGAAATCCATTCCTTACTAGGGGGAAAATATTCCAACCGATCCAAAGAGAGTTTCCAGTAGGAAACTTCGCTAAGATCTTCTTTCTTTTCCTCCATCACGATAAAGACCGCTAAGAGGATTACGATCAATCCGGAGAGAATATAAAGTTTAGTCTTCATCCTTTCTCCCGATCCTTCTCCTGCGAATCACATAGATGGATCCAAGGCCGGCGATCAGGCCCGGAAAAACAAACATGCCTAAGATCCAAACCGCTCTTTTTTGTCCATCGGTGAGAGACACGGACTGGATCTCCTCTTTTCTGGGAGGGATAGAGGGTAAACTCACACTTTGGTGCATCCAAGTAGCGGAAGCGCTAGCCAATTCATAATTCGCGGCAAAAGGAAGGTATTGGTCCGTCAACCAAGAGGTCCCGGAATAGATCACCACCCGGCCTCGCTCTTCTCCTTCTGTCGGATTCGGAACGGAAGGAATGGGCGGAGCACCGGGAATCATATCCGCAGGCGAGTTTCTTCCCTTTACGAAGGTTTGCAAAACCAAAGCGACCGGAACGTTCTTCTTTTCCTCTCCCGGATCCTGCTTCCCGTTTTGGTTGGGATCTAAATATGCATCTCCGCCGCTATCCAAAAGCGGGAAAGCGTCGAATTGTTTTTGGCCGCCTTCGGGAGTCTTCGCTTCGAAATAGCCCGCGTACGGAAATACCACACCCAAATCCTTTTTGGAAAGAGTCTCTTCTATCGGATGTTTTCGGAAGGCCTTAGTGACGATCACTCCGGGTTGAGAAGGAATTTGAGAGAAGCCGGTCTTTACGAATCGGTATCCTGCTTCTTCCAAAAGCCAGTCGAAGGATTCTCCCCCTTTGGGCTCGACCGTAATCATAACTTTTCCGTTTTTCTTTTTCACAAAATCCAAAACGGCTAGCCGTGCTTCAGGACCGAAAGGCACGGTCGGTCCCGCGATCACTAAAATATCCGTGTCGTCCGGAACTTTCGGAGGCCAACCTTCCTTGAAGCCGAGAGCACTCACTTTGAAGTTCAAAAATGCCAAGCCGGAAGTCAGGCGATTCAACCTTTCGTTGGGAAGGTTCTGAAAAACCTGAGAGTACCTTTCTCCGTTGGATTCCGTAAAATAGATTTTTCTTTCCTTGGTCGTGACGTTGACGACGGCCTGGACGAACTTTCTCTCGAATTCTTCTAGGTCCGATTTGTCCTTCACGCTGATTTTTTGTTCGGGTGCTTTGTCCGTTACGGCGGCACCTTTCTTTTTAAAACGAACCAGCACGGTTCCGTTAGAGACCTGACCGAATTCCGTCAGCTCGTCCAATTCCACATCCGCGTTGATAAAACGGACTTTGTAAGAGGCGCGAATCGACGCTAATTGCCCCAGCAGGATTTCCAGATCGGGGCGGATTCTACGCAAGGATAAAGAACTGGCTTTGTCGGAAGCAGGGGCGTTTTCCAAGGGTCGAGGATAGAAAGCGACCACATCCACTTCCCCTTCGGGAATTTGTTTCAGGAGTTTTTTGGCTTCCAAAGAAAACGAAAATTGTCCGTGGGAACTCAGGTCGAAATTATGGTTTCGGATCGTCGCGATATAGTTCGCCAATACGACTATCAAAAGTAAAATCCCTGTTCCGAGTAGAAAATCGCGGATCATTCCCTGCTTGGAGGATTTTAAGGAGGATTGGGCGCTCAAAGATTCCCGCTCCCATTCTCTTAACATTCCTAAAAAGAAATTTCCTAAAACGAAGAGCACCAATATCACGAGCAGGAACTCTCGGACCGGAGAGATCCAAACCGGAGCCGCCCCCCCTTTTTGCAACGCCGACTCTTCCAGATAGATCCGCAGGAAATAGATACCGAGCGCGATGATACCCAAAACGGATGAGATCGTCAGATTGCCGTCTTTCTCTTCCTTTTTGGAAGGGAAATAACGGAGAATTCCGGCCGCACCCAGAAGAGCGAGCACGAAGAGGGTAAATCCCAGCCTTGCTCCTAAGGAAGTTAAGCTGTCGTAAATCGGAAAGAAGAGTAAAAGTCCAAGGGTAGACCCCCAGGAGAGAACGCGACGGAAAAGTTCGTTTTTCATCCTCTCCACCTCCTGGATTCCAGGACTTTTACCGTGAGATAAAGAAAGAAAACCGTTCCACTCAAAAAGAAAATCACGCTATTCAAAGGTAAAACTCCTTTCGAAAAGCCGATAAAATGCGAAAAGATATGCAAGTGAAACAGTACCTTTCGGGTCACCGCATCGAACAAATATGAAAAGAAACCGATCACCCAAAGAGTTAACAGAATCATAATAGAGATCAGCATGGAGATCATCTGGTTCTTGCCTAAACTGGAGCCGAATAATCCCACCGAATACGTGAACAATCCGAGTAGAAAAACTCCTATCGTTCCGGAAGCCACGATGTATAGCGGAGCCTTCCAGAAAAAATACAGAAAAATGGGAAAGAGACCGTCCACCAACACGGATACGATCAGACAAACCAAGGCGCCGAAGAGGAATTTTCCCGCGACGATCTCCAAATCGGTTACGGGGGAGGTGAATAATAACTCCAGCGTTCCCCGGTTCTTTTCCTCGGTGATGGAACCCATCGCGACGATCAGCATGGCGATCAGTATGGTGCTCATAAAGGATAGAAAAGTCACCACAGTAGTCTCAGCGTAGTTCGTTCCGGAATTGAAGTTTAGGATCAGGACAAAAAGGGAATTCAAAAAAGCGGTACCGCCCAATACCAAAGGGGCCAGGTACGTTCCGAAAAACACCCTTACCTCTTTCCAGAAAATCCATTTGATATTACGAAACATCGGTTCTTTCCTTATACCTTGTTCATAAAGATTTGTTCGAGGGTCACGTCCTGCTTGCGTATGTATTCCGGCAGGATCCCCGAGGAGGATATACCCGAAAAGAGTTCCTCTTTGAACTTTCTCTCGGAATTCGTATTCACCAAAAACGTGGCTCCATGCGATTCTTCCCCAACGAAGCGAACCGTCGCGCCGACTTTTTCCGCGATCCCGCTCAAATATTCCTCTACCCGAGCTTTAGGTTTTCCCGAAAGAGTCACTTCCAGGCCGGAGAGATTTTCCATCTCCTTTTCCAGTTCGGCCCGATCGCATTGATAGACGATCCTTCCGTTATGCAAAAAAAGGAATCGATTGCAGGTTTTATAAACTTCCGGAAGAATATGACTCGACAGTAGAATCGTATGACTTTCCCGCAAGCTTTGGATTAGATTCCGAATTTCCACGATCTGCTTCGGGTCCAGTCCGGAGATCGGCTCATCCATAATGATGATTTCCGGATTTCCTAATATGGCCTGTGCGATCCCGACCCTTTTTTTGAATCCGAGTGATAAGGTTTCGATCACCTTGTTTTTTACGTCGGTCAAATCCGTAAGTGAACAAACCCTTTCCAATTCGGCCGGAATTTCATTCTCTTCGATTTGTTTCAAACGAGATACAAAAGTCAGATATTCAAAAACGGTTAATTCCGGATAGAGCGGCGGAGTTTCCGGTAAATATCCTATTTTTCTTTTTACATCCAGAGGATGTTCGAACGTATTCACTCCGTCGAGTTCGCAAATCCCATCGGTAGCGATCAGATAACCGGTCAAAATACGAATGGTCGTGGTTTTTCCGGCTCCGTTAAGACCCAGAAGCCCGACGATTTCTCCCTCTTTCAGTTCGAAATTCAATCGGTCGATGGCCAGCTTCTTTCCGTAAAACTTGGAAAGGTTCCTTACTTTTATCATACTGCTTTCTTTTCCGGAAATACCGGAGATCGGAGAAATTTCTTTATAGAAGGGTTTAGAGAAGAATACCTCACACCGGTGAATACGGGTCAATCATTTTCCCGTAAGAATGAGATCGGCGCGTAGCAAGAAGCGTTCGTTCGGAAATCGGAACGATCGTTCTTCTTAAACACGAATCTCTAAGGAAAATATGACCAAAAAAGAATTGCGAATCCGGGGGATCATGGAAAGCATCCTTTAAACGACTACTGTATAAGGCATTCCATGGCAATAGCAAACTTCCTGAACGAAGCCAAAGCACAAGGCAATAAACTGTTTCTTCAATTCGGCGGCCAAGGTTCCCCTTGGTTAAAAGAACTTTCGAAACTTTACGAATCGGATCCGTCCTTAAAACAATTCTTCGACACCGCCTTTCGCACTTTAGCGGAAGAAATACCAAGCCTAGATAAAAAATACGTTTCCCAAGGTTACGATTTCGAGGCCTGGCTCAAGAACCCGGATTCGGCTCCGGATGAAAGCTATCTTTGTAGTGCGACCGTCTCCATCGTAGGAATCTTCCTAACCCAGGTCGGAAATTACGTCTCTTTGACTCATAAAGGATTTCCCGCCTCCGAACTTTTGGGGAACGCCATCGGAACTTCCGGACACAGCCAGGGAGTGATTCCTGCAGTTCTGATCGCTCTCGGTAAGGAAGGGGACGAGTTCTATAAGGAATTTTCAAAATTTCTAAAATTCGTTCTCTACTTAGGTTACAGAGCTCAGGAACAATACGGATTGTTTAATCCCGCCGAAGATTTGCTGAAAGGGAACGAGGAAATCGGCGACAAACAACCCGCTCCTATGGTTGCCGTTTTAGGATATTCCCAAACCGACTTGAGCGATCGAGTCAAAGCCTTCAATAGCGAAACCGGTTCCACCGGACACGGCGCGCTTTATATTTCCCTTTTTAACACTCCGGATTCCAACATTCTTTCCGGAGATCCTTACAAACTTCTCGCGTTCCGTAGGAAATACAAAGCGGAAATGGACGAGAAAAAAGTGAAGTTCGTATATCTCAGAACGACGGCGCCTTTCCATTGTCCCCTTATGGACGAAACGGAAAATACCGTTCCGAAAGACATGCAAAGGATCGGATTCAGCTACAAAGGCTCGGATCTAAAGATTCCCGTATTTTCCATTTTCGACGGAAGAAATTTCCAAAACGAGTCGGACGTTTCCCTTCCGCTATTTCGCGAAGTGTTGATCAAGGCTCTTCATTGGGATAAGGCGATCTCCGCTTTCGTTAAGACTCCTAAGGTTGTCGGCATCGATTTCGGACCGAGCGTGGTCTCACAAAAGTTGACCCAAGCGAACCTCGGGACCTCCGAAAACAAGATTTACAGCGCATCCAGTCCGAAAGATATCAAGGTACTTTTGGGCTAAAACTTAAGGACTGTCGGGAGAATCCTCCCGACAGCAGTCCGTATGAAGGGCTTCTCTTGGGTCAATCTCCCGAAATCCTATAGGGCCTTTGCAAGAAGGTTCGCCTTCCTTTTTCCCGATTCGATCCGCAAAAAACTGCTTTTCGCTTTTCTCGCTCCTTTTCGCGAGGAGACTCTCCCCAAGTTAGGAAAGACCGCGTACCAGGCGGGATTCCACTGCGAGAGGCAACTCTGGAATCTCGTAAAGAATCCGAACGCAAGATCCTCGGAAGGCTCCAACCAATACGTTTCGCCTAAGCAAAAATCTCTGTTAAGAGAAATTGCGAACCGACTTTATCCGACTGCAATCCATGCGAGGTATAACGATTCCGTCACTCGTGCGATGATCCGAAACAAAGAAGCCGTCCGCGGGGCCGCGTTTCAGACCGACTTTTTCGACTTTCGCGCCGACTTTCTACTGCCTCAAGAAAACGGTTGGGAGATCGTAATCGTCAAGGCATCCTCTTCGGTGAAAAAATCCTACTCGAAAGAACTTTCCTTTTTACGAATGATCATGGAAGAAGCGGAATTTCCGGTCGTTCGAACCACTTTACTGTTTTTGAATTCGAAATACTTTTTTTCGGGAAACGAAATAGATCCGAATTCACTTTTTATACAAAAAGATCTGAGTGCTGAGACGTTTGCTGCGATTTCTAAAACCAGAGAGAGAGCGTATCGTATGCTGGAAATCCTGGAGGAGAACTCGCTCCCTTCTGGAAATTCGGTAAACGTCTGTGAACATCCGCGTAGTTGCGTATATCCGGAATCCTGTCTCGCAGATTCTCCGCCCGGGGATTTATTTTCCTTACGGGAAGGAAAAGAGGAAACGCTGCGCCTTTGGGCAGCCGGGATCCGAAACCTTTCTGAAATTAAGGATATCGAAGAATTTACGCAAAGACAAAAGATACAAATCCGATCGGTGCAAACCGGCGAGGAATATCTAAATCGGGAAAATCTGCTCCGCTTTATGAACAGATTAAAATTCCCTTTGTACTTTCTGGATTTCGAAACCATCAATCCCCCGGCTCCGATTTATCCGAAATCCAGTCCTTTTCAACATGTTCCGTTCCTATTCTCTTTACACATCTTGGAAAACGACTTAAAGGAAGAACCTGAGGAACATTCCTACCTGGACGACGGTGTCCAGGACCCTCGCTTCGGTATCCTGAATTCCTTATCCCAAAAAATCCGACCGGGGGGAACGGTCCTGGCTTTTAACGACACTTTTGAAAAGAGATGTCTGAAAGAATCCGTGCAAGTGTTTCCCGAATTCAAGAAGTGGTTCGATTCCATAGAAGCAGACTTTTCGGATCTCGCGCTCCCTTTTTGGGATTTCGATTATTATCACCCGGACCAACACGGGACCACTTCCTTGAAATCGGTCCTACCGGTATTGACCGGAGCGAATTATAAGGGATTAACGATCAACGCGGGTCACCTGGCCAACTCCGAATTTCTCAGGATCAAAACGGAACCGGTAACGGACGAGGAGAGAAAAAAAGTGGAATCGAACCTCCGGGATTATTGCAGAATGGACACCTTCGCGTTAGTACTGATCCTGAGAAAGCTCGCGGAAAAACTGGATTGGAAAAACCGAAGCTAATCTTTACTTCCGCGTATTCGGGAGTGAAAATCGGACTTGTCGGATGGGCTCGACCGAATTCCCTATCCTTAGAATGGCGGCTCCAAAGAATATTAAAAAGATCGTACTCGCTTACTCGGGCGGATTAGACACTTCCGTAATCCTTACCTGGTTAAAGGAAACCTACGGCTGCGAAGTGGTGGCATTCACCGCCGATGTCGGTCAAAAGGAAGAATTGACCGGACTGGAAGAAAAAGGAATCAAAACCGGAGCTTCTAAAGTTTATATAGAAGACCTTCGACTGGAATTCGCGAGAGACTTCATTTATCCCGCGATCCAGGGAAACGCAATCTATGAAATGAGGTATTTATTGGGTACCTCTTTGGCCCGCCCTCTGATCGCAAAAGCGATGGTCGAAGTGGCCAAGAAAGAAGGAGCGGATGCATTCGCGCACGGAGCTACCGGAAAAGGAAACGACCAGGTTCGCTTCGAACTGGCCTTCAAATCGCTGGCTCCGGAAAAGGAAATCATCGCGCCTTGGAGAACGTGGACTTTCGGAGGTCGTGCGGATCTGATCGAGTACGCCAAATCCAAGGGCATCCCCGTTCCGGTCACCGCCTCGAAACCGTATTCCATGGACAGAAACCTGATGCACATCTCCTACGAGGGCGGAATCCTGGAGGATCCTTATAAGGAACCGAACGAGGATATGTTCCTTCTCACCGTATCTCCGGAAAAAGCCCCCGATTCTCCCGAATACGTCGAGTTGGATTTTTCGGAAGGAAACTGTATCGCCATTAACGGTAAAAAAATGAATCCCCTCGAAGTCATGGATACCCTGAATACGATAGGAGGCAAACACGGGATCGGAAGAGTCGACATCGTGGAAAACCGTCTCGTCGGAATCAAGTCCCGCGGAGTCTATGAAACTCCGGGAGGAACTATCCTATTCCATGCTCATCGTGATCTGGAGTCCATCACCATAGATCGGGACACGCAACACCATAAGGATAAATTGTCCGCGGAACTTGCGGAGCTGATTTATAACGGCCACTGGTTCTCCTCACGTATGAGTGCGGTACGGGCTTTCATTTCCGAAACCCAAAGATTCGTCACCGGAACGGTTAAGCTCAAATTATATAAAGGAAACGCGATCGTCGTAGGAAGAAAATCGCAGGTATCCCTTTACAATCCCGAAATGGCTACGTTCGAAAAAGAGGAATTGTACAACCAAAAAGATGCGGAAGGTTTCATCAACCTATACGGATTACCCGCCAAGGAAGCGGCACGGTTGAGGAAAAAATGACTAGAATCGCAGTTTATCCCGGTTCCTTCGATCCGCTTACGAACGGACATGTCGATATTTTACAGCGCTCCATGGGACTTTTCGACAAAGTGATCATCGGGATCGCGGTAAATTCGAGTAAGAATTTCCTATTTTCCATCGAAGAAAGGCTGGAATTCGTCCGTGAAGTGACGGAGGGATGGTCGAATCTGGAAATCGACACGTTCGAAGGACTGACCGTGGATTATTGCAGAAAACGCGGAGCAAAAAGCATCATACGCGGACTTCGGGCCGTTACGGACTTCGATTATGAATATGCGATTTCTCTAATGAATAAAAAACTGGCTCCGGAGCTGGAAACAATCTTTCTCATGTCATCCAACGAATACTCCTTCGTATCTTCCACTATAGTAAAGGAAGTGGCCAGACACGGGAGGGACGTGTCCGCTCAGGTCCCGGATATAGTCAGTAAAGCTCTATTAAAAAAACTATCGAAATAAGGAAAACCAATGTCTAGAACGTTCATCATGATCAAACCTGACGGAGTAAAAAACAAACACGTCGGAGATATTCTGCAAAGAATCGAAAAGGAAGGATTCAAAATTCTAGGTTTGAAATATCTCAAACTCTCTTTGGAGGACGCTAAACAGTTTTATAAAGTCCATTCTGCCCGTCCTTTTTACAACGACCTCTGCGCTTACATGTCTTCGGGACCGATTGTGGCGGCAGCATTGGAAAGAAACGACGCGGTCCAGCACTGGAGAAACGTAATCGGTGCGACCGACCCGAAAGAGGCGGCAGCGGGCACCATACGCGCCTTATTTGCCGAAAGCAAAGAAGCAAACGCAGTACACGGCTCCGACTCGGACGACAACGCGGCTTTGGAAATCAGCTTCTTCTTTAAAGGAAACGAGCTATTTTAAGGATCCTTTAGAACCGTCGGGGAGAATCCGTTTCCTCGACGGCCCTTTGGTTGCCCTTCCCTCCCAATCTCCTTAATAGCCTTACCGTCTAACCGAAAATCCACGACGATGTTTCGGAATTTTTTCCTTCGAAAGCGATAAAAAATCCTTGTACTTTTAAGAAATTTATTTCCTCATTTTCGTTTAAGTAGGCGAAATCTTTTTCTCTTTTCGACCGAAGCTAATAACATGAATGCTGCAACGAAGGAACAAATCCTGAAACACAACCGCATTATGGAGAAGTACCGGGTCAACGACCCTCTCTCCAGTGGTGCTCCGGACTGGATGGACGACGTTTTGGAGGTGATCTATTCGCAGGAGGAATTCGCGACGGATCGTCCTGACATCGATCTCGATTCCGAATAAGCCTAGTCTTTCCGATTTTTTATACACCTCCTTTCCGAATAAAATCCTTGGTGAAACCGACCGGGAGTGGTTCACTTGTATTCGCCGAAGTTTTTCGAGTCGATCGGAGCGAACCATGAACGATATCACGGGAAAGAGGATTTCCCTGCGAACCGCCCAAGCCGAAGGTTACGTATTTTGCGGACCTGAGACGATCCAGAGAATCAAGCGGAACGATCTTCCTAAAGGCGATCTTTTCGGAGTAGCAAAAGCCTCCGCCCTCCTAGCTTCCAAGAAAACCTCGGAACTGATTCCCCACTGCCATCCGGTTCCCATCGATTCCTTTTCCGTCGACTTCGAAGTACTTCCGGAAAAAAACGCGATCCGTATTTTCACCTCGGCGAAATCCATAGGCAAAACCGGAATCGAGATGGAAGCATTGACCGGGGTTTCCGTAGCCGCTTTGGTAATCTATGACCTTCTCAAACCCATCGATAAAAACATGGAGATTTCTTCCATACGTCTTCTAGAAAAGAAAGGAGGGAAAAGCGATTCTCATATCGCGAAATTCGCCTCAGGCTCCAGAGCGGCCATCCTAGTCTGCTCCGACTCGACCTTTGCCGGAAACCGGGAAGACGGGTCCGGACCGGCGATCAATGAGTTGTTAACCGAACAAGGAGTGGAAGTTGTCGAACGGAAAATCGTTCCGGACGAGCCGGAAGAAATCCGCAAAGCGATCTCCGCTTGGGTTGGAGAAAAGCTGGATTTGATCGTTACCACCGGAGGTACGGGATTAGGTCCACGGGACAATACTACGGATACGATACGTTCGTTGTTGGATCAGGAAATTCCGGGAATCGCCGAAACGATGAGGTCCTTCGGTCAGGATCGGACTCCTTTTGCGATGCTTTCCCGCTCCATCGCCGGGCGGATAGGTAAGACGCTCGTAGTGTGCGTTCCCGGTAGTTCGAACGGTGCCAGAGAAAGCATGCAGTCGATCTTGCCGGCGATTTTCCATGCAAAAAAAATGATGCGAGGGGAAGGACATTGATCTCCTTGCAAGAAGCGATCTCATTAATAGTTTCGCACGCGGAATCCTCTTCTTCGGAAAACCTTTCGTTATCCGAATCGACGGGAAGAATCTTAGCGGAATCCGTCGTTGCCGACCGGGATTATCCTCCTTTTCGAAGGGCAACCATGGATGGATTTGCAGTACGTTCGAATGGATTTTCCGCGGATCGGATATATGCCTACAAGAGCGAAGTATCCGCAGGTATGTCGCTGGAACTTCAGCCTGGAGAACAAGCGGTTCGAATCATGACCGGTGCTCCTGTTCCGGAAGGATTAAATGCGGTTATCAAGGTAGAGGATAGCATAGAGGAGAAAAAAGGATTCGTTCGATTCCGGCTCCCTTCGGTAAAAGAAAACCTGAATATCGCGTTAAAAGGGGAAGACCTTAAAAAAGGAGAGCCGGTCCTCCCGGCAGGACAAAAAATCGACGCCTCCACTTTATCGCTCTTGGCTTCTTTGGGAAAAAAATCGGTTCAAGTTTCCCGATTACCCAAGGTGCATATCGTATCCACCGGAAACGAAGTGATCTCCGTAGAAGAAGAGCCCTTGCCTTGGCAGATAAGGGATTCTAATTCTTATACGATCCGTGCAGGACTCTTCAAATTCGGAATTCTCCCGCAAAAAACGACATTGGCCGGGGATGAGAAATCCGTTCTCCGCGAATCTTTGACCGAAGGTTTGGATTCGGACATACTGATCCTTTCCGGAGGAGTTTCCATGGGAAACTACGATCTGGTTCCGAGCGTCCTGGCAGACTTGGGAGTCGAGCAGATATTTCACAAAATTATGATAAAGCCGGGAAAACCGATCTGGTTCGGTAAGAAAAAAAGCACCGTTATCTTCGGACTACCCGGAAACCCGTTCAGTGTTCAAGTCTGTTTCCGGATTTTCGTAGAAGCTTATCTACGTAAATTCTCGGGGATGCCGCCCGAGCGACCTTTGCTTCTTCCTTTGGCGGGTTCCAGGAAAAAGAAAAACAAATTGGCGGAATTTTTTCCCGCAATTCTGGATTCCTCCGATCAGACGAAGGTCTCTCCGAAAATCTTCAACGGAAGCGGAGATGTGACGGCAGGACTTTTTTCGGAAGGGATCGCTTTACACCCGGCCGAGAGAGAGGAACTCGCAGACGGAGATCCGATCGAATTCCACTTTTGGTGATTCTCTAGGAATCCAATCCAGACGTGTTTTTCTCCGAAACCTTCGCGTTTAGTCGCATCATTAAAATGGAAAATACTTCCCGGTCCGAAAAATAAAACGTAAGTATTCCGGATTGACCCGTACCGATAGAGGGCTCAAATAAGTCTATTACCGGAGGGTTGAATGACCGCTAAAAAGAGAATCGCCGTGGCCAAAGGGGACGGAATCGGCCCGGAGATCATGGATGCGACTTTAAAAATTTTAGAAGCTGCCGGAGCGAAAATCGAGCCCGTCTTTTTGGAAATCGGAGAGCAGGTCTACAAAAGAGGCCATAGCGCCGGTATAGAACCTTCCGCTTGGGATATTCTGAGGGAAACGAAAGTCTTTTTAAAAGCCCCCATCACCACGCCGCAGGGGGGAGGATATAAAAGCCTGAACGTTACCGTTCGCACGACCCTAGGACTCTTTGCGAACGTTAGGCCCTGTGTTTCCCTTTATCCTTATGTGGACACCAAGCATCCCCAACTCGACGTGGTTATCGTACGGGAAAACGAAGAGGATCTTTATACCGGAATCGAACACAAGCAGACAGCCGATACGGTCCAATGTTTAAAACTGGTTTCTCGCCCGGGGTCCGAGAAAATCATCCGATACGCTTTCGAATATGCCAAGGCTTACGGCAGAAAAAAAGTCACCGCGATGGTTAAGGATAATATCATGAAGCAGTCGGACGGCCTGTTTCACGAAGTATTCAGAGAGATCGCGAAAGAATATCCCGAAATCGAAGCGAATAGCGAGATCATCGACATCGGAGCCGCTCACCTCGCGGAACGCCCACAGGTGTACGACGTAGTAGTCACATTAAACTTATACGGAGATATCATTTCGGACATAGTGGCACAGGTTGCCGGATCGGTGGGAATGGCCGGATCCTCGAATATAGGAGAAATCGTCTCCATGTTCGAAGCGATTCACGGTTCGGCGCCGGACATAGCGGGAAAGAACGCCGCGAATCCTTCCGGTTTATTGAACGCTGCGGTAATGATGTTAGTTCACCTCGGGCAGCCGGACATAGCGGCAAAAATACAAAACGCCTGGCTATTAACGATAGAGGAAGGAATTCATACCGGCGACATTTTCAAAGCGGGAGTGAGTAGGATCAAGGTGGGAACCAAAGAGTTTGCCGAAGCCGTGATCGGAAATTTAGGTCATTTACCGGAACGATTCAAGCCTGTCTCTTTCGGAAAAGCCAAGCCCATTCATATTCCGGAATATAAAAGACGGACCATTCCGAAGGAATTGGTAGGCGTGGACGTATTTCTGGATTGGATTCCGGGTTCTCCCGAGGAATTGGGTAAAAAATTATCCGCCATCGCAGGAGACCTGAAGCTCCGTATGATAACGAATCGAGGGGTGAAAGTATATCCGAACGGAGCGCCCGAAACTTTCTTAACGGATCATTGGAGATGTAGGTTCGTGCACTCGAATACGCCCGATACCGAAATGGGGGACGGTTTCGAAGTCATCCAATCGGAGCAAATCGGAAAATTATTGATCCGCATAGCCGAGGCGGGTATGGACAGCATCCAAACCGAGAATCTATATAAATTCGAGGGAAAACGCGCATTTTCCCTCGGCCAAGGGGAATAAATCCCCGTCCGTTTTAGGAATGGTGAAGGTTTAATTGCTGGACTTTCTTTCGTAAATTCGGATCCTTTTCTTCCGCATTAGGATCCGGTTTTTCGATTATGAAAGATTTAGAAAAAGGGGAAATATACGAGGCGATCCAAACACTCGATTTGGGAAAGGATCAAATCAGGAAATTTCTTATTTCCCTTTTTCCCGAAAGGGAGCCCAAAGAATGGGTTCGATTCGCCAGTATTTCCTTTTTGGGATTAGGGCTAGCGTTATTTTCCTCAGGGGTCGTTTTTTTCTTCGCTTATAATTGGGCGGGGATGCATCGATTCTCCAAATTGGGATTGATCTCTTGTTCTTTAGCGGCGGCTGTCGGGTCGTACCTGCTAGGTAAATCCGAAAGTTACTCCAAACAAGCATTGCTGATTCTTGCCTCGGTCTTGGTGGGTGTTCTCCTTGCCGTTTACGGACAAATCTATCAAACCGGGGCGAACGCCGTAGACTTATTCTTAGGATGGACCTTTTTAAGTCTAGGTTTCGTCGTTGCGGGGAATTCCCCTCCGCTTTGGTTCCTATGGATATTACTTTCGAATATTACGATAGAACTGTACCAGAGACAGATTTTTTTCCGGGATGAAAGCCCGTACTCATATTCCTTTGCGCTTCTTTTCAATGCCGCAGCAGTTGTTCTGTACGAAAAAGAGAATCAGAAGAACGATTCCAAGGAAATTGCGGGGTGGTTTCCGAATACCGTCGGATTCTTGACCTATTATTATGCGACTTTCGGTTCCATTTTCAGCATATTCAGAGACGTAAAGGGAGAAGGAGATCTCCTGATGGTCTGCCTTTCGTTAGCAACCTTATCGGTTGGCTATTTCGTTTATCGTTATAAGATTAAGCGACTAGGAATATTGGCTCTATCTCTGCTGTCCGCAATCACATTGGTTTTTTCCGTCTTTGTGAGAATCTTCGATTGGAAAGATTTCGCCCTTCCGTTTTTATTCGGAGGTATAGCGCTGACTGCGGCTACGGCATGGAGCGCAAGGCATCTGTTGCGAATCCGGAACGAATGGAAAAAGGGGGAAAGAGAAGGATGAAACCTTTCGAAATTCCGCCGGAACTGAACTTAAACGCCGAACAAAAGGAAAAATTGCATTCCTTCCTAACCCGTGGGGAAAGTTCCGATACCCCTTGGTATGTTCACTTGGTGGTAATTCTCGGTTCCTGGTTTGCGACCATGCTTTTACTCTTGTTTCTATTTATCGCAAAAATATTGGAGACGACCGAGAGCTTGAAAGTGATAGGGGCCTTGGTATCTATCGGATCGATAGCAATCCCAATGTTGGATAAAAGGAAAAAGATTTCGGAGTCTTTTACCGTTTCCATAGGATTCTTAGGACAAGTATTGTTATTTTTAGGTATCGCCTTTTCCCGGTCCGAAATCCTTTCCTTCAGCGCGTCGGTTCTGATCGTGGAAATTTTTCTCTACCTTTTCTCCGGAACTTGGATACAAAAATTCGTTTCGGTCCTTCTGATTTTTTCTTCCTCCGTGATCCTCCTGGAAGAGAACGAAATGTCGTTCGGAATTCATATCATGCTGGCATTGTCCGGATTTGCGATCGTTCTTTTATTTCGGTACGAAGTCGAAATCCTTTCCTTGGGAAAAGCCATACGACCGTTCTACATACCCACAATCTACGGCTTGACACTTGCGATTTCCGGGATCCCGGCTCTATCCGCCGTAGGTGGAAACTACATATCAACGGATTGGAGAATCTCCGGTACGATAGGAATTCTGGTCTTAGCGATTTATCTTTGGACTTGTATGAATCCGATCCTGAAAGATACTCCTTTTATACAAGGGCTCACGGTCGGAGCGATTTGCATACTTCTGATTCCGACTCTGCAAGCTCCGGGAATTTCATTTTCGGTTTTTTTAATCACCGTCGGTTTCAGGCAAAGACTATATCTCATACTGATGCTGGGAATCCTATCCATATCCTGCTATTTAGTGGATTATTATTATTCTCTTAAGTTTACCCTGCTGATAAAATCGTACATTTTACTGGGTTCCGGCGCCCTATTCCTTTTCGCCTATCTTTATCTATCAAAACTGTATGATAGAAAGGAACTAGAGAATGAGCGATAAAATCCGAAAAATCCTAGTCCTGCTTAACCTGATCGTCGTTCTGGCGTTTTTAGGGAAGGAAACCTGGCAAAAGGAGAGAATCAGGGAAAAAGGAGAATTGTTCCTTTTCGCTTTAGCTCCGGTGGATCCCCGTTCCCTGATGCAGGGCGACTATATGCGATTGGGTTACGAAATTACCCGAAGCAATTTTTCCGACGATTTACCCAATCGGGGGTTTTTGATTTTTACTCCCGACTCCGAAAGAGTGGCGCGATTCGTACGATTCCAGAAAGATTCGGAACCGATTTCTACAAGCGAGAGAAAAATAAAATTCCATCGTTCCCAATTCGCGGTGAGTTTCGGAGCGGAAGAGTATTTTTTTCAGGAAGGAACTGCGGACAAATTCTCCGAGGCCAAATTCGGAGGCTTAAAAGTAGACGCTGCCGGGAACGGAATTCTGGTCGGAGTCTACGACAAAAATCGGAAAGAAATCAGGTGAACGTCTAAGGAAAGCCGCTTAAGTTCGACTTACTCCTCCGAAAAGGACAGGATCCTTCGGAAGGAATCGGCGGATACCGGTTTAATTAGATAATCCCGAACATAGGGAATGTCTTTGGCCTTTTTAATGTCCGCATCGTCGACCGACGAACTTATCATATAAATGATCGGTTTTTTTAAGAGCATGCCTTCGAACAGGGAATATTCCTCCAGAAACTGCCAGCCGTCCATGTAGGGCATATTTATATCTAGAAGGATAAAATCCGGAATGGATTCCGGATCCGTAATATGATCCTTTAAAAAGGAAATCGCCCCTTCTCCATCCGAGAACACGTCGAAATTCTCCAAAATTCCGGCCTTTTCAATGGTTCTTTTTGCGATAGCGACGAAGATATCATCGTCGTCGATCAATAAGAGTCTCCGCTTTCTAAATTGCGAATTCATAACCTTTGTTAAGCTGAACAATGAATTTCGTACCTACATCCGGCTCACTTTCCACGCGGATTTCTCCGCCTAGGGATTCCACTTGGTTTTTGGTCATGAATAGACCCAATCCTTTTCCTTCGGTATCTCTATGAAAAGTCTTATGCAATCTGAAAATCTGATTGCCGTATTTATTCAAATCCAAACCCAAACCGTTGTCCTGAACCTCGATCATTAAAGCGCTATTCTGCCAATAGGTTCTAACATTTATACAAAGCTTTCGTTTAGGCGACCTATATTTCAAGGCGTTGGAAAAAAGATTCAGTAGAATGCTTTCCAGATATATCTTAGGATAAACTACTCCTGGCGCGTCCTTAAAATCGGTATTAATAATGGCCCCGACTTCCATGATCTGACCGAGAAACATCCCTTTCACGCGTTCAAAGACTTCCTCGAAATAGATCTGTTCTGACGAGACATTCGCGTTCTGTCTGATCTTGATCACCTCGACGAGCTCGTTCAAAGTGCATAAAAGTTGATCCGCCGTCTCTTTCAGATATTCGACGAATTCCTTTTTTTCCTCCTCCGTCTCGGCTTCTTCCAGAAATTTTATCAGAGTAGAGATATTTCCGATCGGAGAACGGATATTATGCGAAACGATTTGATTGAATTCCTCGAGCTGACTTATCCTCTCCTGTAAGGTTTTGCTGACGGACTTCAACCGGGAATTCTTCTCTCTCAGGATATTCTCCAAAGTCCGTCGACGGGAGATATCCTGAACCTGAACGACTACGAACATCAATTCTCCCGAGTCTTTTCTAACCGCTACCGCAGTAATAAGAGTCCATATCAGAAAACCTTTTTTATGAAGATACCGTTTGATTAACTGCCCGGATTCCTTCTCTCCGGAAAAAATCCGACCGAACATCTCCTCCACTAGGGCGGTATCCTCGGAAAAAGCGATGTCGTTCAACTTCTTGGACCAAAGTTCTTCAGCGGGATATCCGACCAGATCGGAAAAGGATTGGTTCACTTCGATAAACCTGCCTTCCTTATCCAACAGGAAGATCCCGATTCCGGAGTTGTGAAACGCGAGAGAAAATTTCTTTTCACTGATCCGAATCTCCTCTTCCACGATTTTAGAAAGGGTGATATCCTGAATGGCACCGTAGATTCCGACGATCTTTCCGTCGGAATAATTCGCTTTCCCCTGGCTTCGAAGCCACTTAACTCTGCCGGATTGGGTGACGATCCTGTGTTCAAAGGAATAACTTTCCCCCGTTTCTCCGAGTCTCCGGTTGTGATGCATTACGATAACAAGATCTTCCGGATGGCAATATCCGTAGATGATCTCCTTATTGAGTCCGCTACTCGGATTCCGTTCGAAGATGCTGTAAACTTCTTCGGTCCAATGGATCGTCCCTGTTAGAAAATCGGATTCCCAGCCGCCAACATGAGCAAGCTCGCTCATTAGACCGGAAAGTCTCTCCGACAATTTTAACTTATCGAGAAGTTCGATCTGATCGCTGATCTCCCGAGTCGTAGTATGCAGATATTTTATTTTGCCGGAAACGTCCGGTATTGGTTGCGTGTGGGTCTGAAGCCAAACGTATGTCCCTTCTTTTTTTAAAAACCGGTAGTCGATGGAATGGGGATTCGTACCGGCTTTGGCTAGATCGTGGGATTCGAGACGTATCCTTCGCCTATCTTCCGCATGAATAAAATCGTACGGATCCCGATTTAAAAGTTCCCGGGGTTCGTATCCGGTCAACTCCTTGCAGCGAGGATTCGCATACAAATATCTACCTTCTATATCGTGCAGACAAACCATATCCCTGCTCTTTTCGACAAGGATTCGGAAGAAGGCTTCGCCCTGAAAGTCAGCGGGTAAGGTTCCGTTGTCTTCTTGCACATTCATCGGACTTATTCATAAGACCCGTTTTTCGAGCTAAAAACACGGGTTAGACGAAGAAAAAGTACAATATCTTTATGGAAAGAAGGATAAAAAAGGATATTTTTATATTACGGAGAACGAGGATCAAAATGAGCGGGAAAAAGGAGGGAATTCCGTACGAAACAAAAACGTGAAGAACGCCCTATCGAATCCGAATTATTCTCCGTCGTCTCCGATCGCTTCTACAGGACAAATTTCCTTCGCTTTACGGGCACAAATTTGTTCTTCCGGCGTCTGAGGTTGGCGATGAAAATACACCTTCGATTCGTCGTCGGTATATTTCAAAAGCATGGGAGCTTCCTCTAGACAATCGTTGCAGGGCACGCAAGTATTATCTATGTAGTACTTGCCTGGAGCATTTTCAGGAACTTTATCGTGCTTATCGGCCATGATCTACCAGGGATTATCGAACATATGTTTAGTCAACTCGGTTTTCCGAAGATCGGCTTACGGGTTTGTCGCGATTTTTCCCCGAGGTTCCTCCGGTTTCTCATGTAAAACTTTTAAGGCGAATCTCCTTGACCGGGAGCCCGTCTAAGAAAACATCGTAAACGCAAGCTCGAGGAGAGGTGTCCGAGCGGTTTATGGTACATGCTTGGAAAGCATGCGTAGGGTAACACCTACCGGGGGTTCGAATCCCCCCCTCTCCGCCGATTGTCCTCCTCAGGATTCCCTTATGGAACCGTTCGGTAAGACTTTTCTCTGGATCGGAGCTATCTTCCTTTTTCTAGGATTCCTTTTTTTATTCGGTTCCAAACTTCCTTTTTTCTCCTCCTTAGGAAATCTTCCGGGAGACATCCGAATCGAAAAAGAAAACTTCCGATTTTATTTTCCCATCACCACATCCATTTTAATCAGCGTCATCCTCTCCACGATTCTCTATATTTGGAATAGAATCGCCGGACATTGATCGATGACTCCGGACTTTCTCCCCAAATTCAGCGACCGATTCGATTTTGAAGCGGGAGAAAACCCACTGTATTCCAAAGTCGGAGATTTGAAAAAAGCGGGAACGCCGATCCTGGATCTAACCGTTTCGAATCCTACTCGGGTAAAACTCTCCTTTCCAGGGGAGGCGATTTTACATTCCCTCACGAAAAACGCAGGCCTGGTATACGAACCGGAACCTCAGGGTTCCGAAGTCGCCAGGAATTGTGTGGCCGAGTATTACCGCGAACGAGGACTGGATATACTTCCGGAAGATCTATTTTTGACCTCCTCATCATCCGAAGCATATTCGTATATTATAAAATTACTCTGCGATCCGGGGGACGAAATTCTAATCCCTTCTCCCGGTTATCCTTTGTTCGAATTTTTGGCCCTGCTGGAAGGAGTAAAATTCAACTCATACCGCTTAGATCCGATCCAAGATTGGAAACCGGACTTCGAGGGTCTAAAAGAAGCGGTCTCCGCGAAAACCAAATTATTGTTCCTCGTCTCTCCGAACAATCCGACCGGCTCCACGTTAAGCGAATCGGATTTTTCCGCACTGGTCCGATTTTGCGAGTCTAATGGGATCGGAATCGTACTAGACGAGGTATTTTGCGATTATTTCCACTCCGAAGGAACCCGACACTCGGAGCTCCACACCCGGAAAGTCCCTTTTTTTCGGATCAACGGGATTTCCAAAATTCTCGCATTGCCTCAAATGAAACTCTCATGGATCCACGTAGACGGTCCGGAGAGCTGGAAAACGGAATGTAAGGAAAGACTCGAAATCATATCGGATACGTATCTCTCCGTCGCTTCTCCCATACAACATGCCCTCTCAGATTTGATGCCTTGGAGAAAATTGATCCAAGGACAAGTTCTACGAAGAATATCCAGAAATCTTAAAATTCTTTCCGGGATGATTCCGAGCGCCGAAAAAATCCGGTACCGACCTCCCATGGCAGGTTGGTACGCGGTTTTAGAATCGGATTTCTTCTTGGAACAAGAGACGTTTTGTCTCCGCCTTCTGGAAAAGGAACATACTCTCGTTCATCCGGGATGTATGTTTGGATTTCCGGAGGATCACCCCGCCATCGTCTTAAGTCTCTTACCGGAAACCGAAATTATAGAAGCGGGAATCGCAAAAATTCTAGACTTTGTTGCTGGAAACGGGTAGGGATATCTCATCGCGTACCGGTTCCTATTTTTTGTTCGATAACTTTTCCCTGCGAAAAAAAAGTTCCTTGTACTGCTTGGGAGTCAACCCGGTCGCCTTTTTAAATTCGACATTAAAGGAAGTTTTAGAACCGAATCCCACCGTAAACGCTATATTCAAAATATTCCTCTCCGTTCCCGATTCCAGGATGCGTTTCACTTCCTCTATCCTTTTGGAATTCACGTAAGAGGCAAAATTCATTCCCAATCTAGAATTCATAAGTTCGGAAAGTTGGTGCTGGTTCAAGCCCAATCTATCCGCTACGTCCTGGAGCTGGAGATTTTCCTCGAGGTACGGTTTTTCCGAATCCATGAGTTTCAATAAGGACTCCAAAGACCGATCCACGTCGACTCCGGATAATTTCGATTTCGTATATTTCCTTTTTTTGTCGAACGGGTTCGGACTCAGATAGGATTTCTTTTTTTCCTCTAATTTTCTGGAGGATTTTCGAATTACGTTATAAAAGAGCACGATCAAATCCAAAGGTAGAAGGATCGGAAGCGCATAGACCGTAAAAAACGTATAACCGACAAAGCCTAAATAATAAAATATACTGGTATAGCCGAGCAACATGTAAACGGTCCATGAGAATAAGAACAGTCGCAATTTCCTATTTCCCGTTCTTTGTAGATAAATTCCCGCAAACAAGATCATAGGCATCGCAAAGGCATATAAAAAGGCCGTAATCTTGGAAAGAACATGCAAGTAGCTGTCGAAAAAAACCATCGGCAAAGAAGCAAGGGAAGCGAAAATACATCCCCGAAGTACGGCGTTCAGGCAAGGCATACTTCTTTTCGTTTCCAAAAATTTCCGTATAAACTGGAAGAATAGGATCGTAGTGACGCCGAAGAAAAAATAATTCTTTTTTTCGGACCAATGAGAACTCCCCGAATCGAAGAATTCGTATATGTTTCCGAAATTTACGTCGTAAGAAAGCCACATACATAAGATGTAACCGGCGTAGAGAACGAATTCCTGTAATCCTGTCGTTTTGTAATAAAGAACCGCCGCAAATATCATTAAAATGTAAAGACAAGCGGATGAGGAAAAGAGGAAGGTTTCAAAGGCCAAATCGCTTCTAAGACCGGCTTCATCCATCAATTCCATCGGAAAAGACATCATAGACGTCGATTCTATCCGTAAAAGGAATTCCTTTTCCTCTCCCGGATTCCCTTGCAGACGGAACGACGGATAGGGGAAATTTTGAACCGGCCAATCCGATCTGGGAATACGATCGCCTACCGTTTGAATAGCGTTCGGTCTTCCCGCCAAATAGAGTTCCGCCCTATCCTGAGCCCTCCAGCGTAGGACGAGAAATAGATCCTGTTGCTCCCCTTCCCGAAAATGGACCCGAAAACGGAACCAATATGACTTATCGGAAAAGCTGAAATTCAAGGAGGAAAAGCCGATCCTCTTCCAATCGAAAAGATCGCCGTTGCTTAAGGGCGAAAAGTCCCCCCTGTCACTTTCCAAAAATTCCAAATTGGAAGTTATATTTTTTGAATGTATAGAATCCTTTAATCGTAAGGATTCCGAAAATAGCGGACCCCCACAAAGGAGGGCAAACGCCAGCATAACGTAATTTCGCATATTCTAGGAAATTCATATTGGTCTCGGACCGTTTCCTAGCAAACTAAAATTAGTTCACTTTTATAATTCCGAACGATTCCGTCGGTCTCTTCATATATAATTTCATTCGTATTCGATTTAAGAAGAGAATGTTCGGGTGCGCCGACGGCGGAAAATACATCCGAATGCGCTGTTTCCATCAGGAAAAGCGGAAATAGATCGCCTTGCCTCGAGCGAAATTTCCTTCGCTCGAACCATTAACACCCGCCGGAAAGGCGGGCTTTTTTTGAGAACAATGCCGACCGGATGGTCGCGTTAGAAAGAGAGGGCGACTAACGTCCTCTAAATCCAGTCCTTCGGTTGCGATAAACCGATACGAACGAAATCGCGCAAGAATCCGCGATACCGAGTCAGGGTATCCCTTTTATTATGCTCCGCCGGACGGAAAATTCCCTTTTTGGAAAAAATCTTCATCGGCTCCTCTTTGATATCCGACCAAGTGCCTACTTCTAAAGTTAAAGGTAAAAACTTCGCATCCCAGTCGGAACGATCCGAATGCACGTCTCGATAATGGTCGTAAAACTTATCCCACAGATCGCCGTGTGTAGTATAGCTCTCGCTTTGAGGTCCGTAAGAAAAATGAAGATGGCCGCAATTTTCCCTAAGATGGGATGCCAATTTACGATAAAGAAAAGTGTCTTCGCAGGGTTCTTGTGTGTAAGCGTACGGCCACCACACATTATCCACTGTTCCGAAACCGGAATGCAGATCCAAGACGGGCATGATAGCGTTCCTGACTTCGAAGAATTTTTCATACATGGTGCGGAACAGGATTCTAGATTCGGGTTCCAATCCATGTCCTCGAAAATACGGAAGTTTACTGGAGAACTTCTGACCGCCGAAAAAAGGGAGCGGCTTTACCGCATCGATTCCGGAATTTCGCATCAAATCGACGCCGCCCGGATTGGATCTCGTTTTTGCCGCCACGCCGCCCGGATTCACGATCGGAATCACAACCAAACCCAGTTTTCCTTTTTTCAATTCAGGAAGATAACCCGTAGATCCCGGATGAATGATGTATTCCAGAAAATCCAATAAGATCTGGATCCCTATCGTCTCTAAGCCGTGAACTGCCGCAGTGATTCCCACTGGATGTTTTGCCAGCCCTTGATCCGTGCCCAGTTCAAGAGAGTAGATGGGAAACCTAAAACCTTCGGAAGTCCTTCTGGAAAATCCGATCTGCTTGAGTTTGGCCAGCTTGCCTGCTAATTTAGCGATTCTTAATAAACGTTTTTCGTATCTGTTTAATCTCTTTAATCCTCTGAGCAAAAGTTCATCCTCCCGGATTTATCTTTTTCTTTCCCGGATTCGAGTCCCTTCGGGGCTCAAAAATTCCCTTTATTTTTTTTAGGGAATCCTGCGATCGAATTCATTTCGATATTTGGTTCGAATACAGCCACATGCAATCATCGGACAGACTCGATACTCCTTTTTTAATCGATTCGCAGTCCGAATCGATCACTTTTTGGAGGCAAGATCCGGTTCTGGCAACGGCAGTTTCGGAATTTTCCACTTCCAACTTATAAACCGGAGTCTCCTTAAATTTCTGTATGCAGATATCCGGCCTCAGTCTTTTTTCCAAAATCGACTTCTCGTCCTTGTTCAGTCTGTTTAAGTCGCCTTGCGCGCAGCTTCGGATTTTTTCGCAGTATTCGGCGATCAGAACGAGCCCGTTGGAACCGAGCTTTCCCTTTTCTCCGGTCCAAACGGTTTCGATATCCGCGGAAATCTTTCGCTTTTCCTTACAGCTCAGAAGACAGCAGACGCAGAGGATCGTTATAGAAACGATAACCGAAGAGAATAAGATCCGATTCGAATTTTTTTTTTGTCGCATTCCTTTTCTTATAAAACTCATATTCCGTCTTATTCCTTTTCTTTTTTTCGAATCAGAATTTCGATCCTCTCTTGGGAAGCTTTTTGCTCCGGAGAAGTTTCGTTTCGGTTGCCGATTTGTCTGAAACCGTTAAAAGCCTGAACGGATATTTTCTCTTTTGGAATGCCGTATTTTTCCGAAAGCACTTCCGCGATCAGAGTGGCCCGATGAGCGTTGTACTCCCAAGTTGTCCTAAAACCTCGGTTCGTTATCTGATCCGAATAGGGAATTTGCACACGAAGAGTAATATCCACGTCCAGACCTTGGACGACCTCGGCGACTTTCCGAAACGTAAAATCCGTATCTTCGTCCGGCAAGAATTCTTCGCCTTCTCCCAAAGACGGCGCAAAAATTTGGATGCGAATTTCTTCCGTTTCGTTCATCCCGATCATCAATTTCGTTTTTTCACGCAACTTCTTTAAAGCGTAAGAGATACGTTCCCAAAAACGGTACAGTTCCGTTCTCGGCTGCAATAACGAGTCTTCCTCAAGACTAGTACTCGAACCTTCGAAAAAAGATTCTCCCAATCCGAAACCTCCGCGGACTAGATCTGCGACCTGTTTCAATTTGCTTTGGTCCACTTGGGAGACGGAGTACATAATAATGAATAAGCCGAGAAGCAAAGTGATCATATCCGCATAAGTCAAAAGCCAGCGGTCCCCGTTTTCTTCCGAGGACTCCTTTCTTTTATAACGTGCAAAACGGGATCTAAAATTCATAATGCGGTTTCTTGTCTAGATTCGGAATCGAATGCGGAATTTAAATACTGTGTTTCCCTTTCCTCCACTTTTTCGATAAACGCGGCGAATATCTCGGGTGAAACGGGAAGAACCGCATTATAAGCCTGCTCTACGGAATGAAACAAAGGAGAAACCCCGAGCAAGGATGCCATGAGCCTAGCCGGTCGTATGAGATAAGCCGCGATCGGTCTATGTGCGAGCTCGTAAAACGTTCTCAGATTGTGTAATACGATCCTCAACTGTTCCTCTCTCTCGGGCTTATGACCGAAAACACGATACAATTCGTCGTATTCTTCGCGAGTAAGACGCTTTCCGTTCCAGTCCCGCGCGAGAAGCAGCTTGGCCATTTCACTGTCGAGCTTATCCGTAAGGTTGTTCAGTTCGATAAGCGTTTCCAAATTGGATCTGGTCGTTTCTTTCATCATGCTTTTAACTCTTTGATACGTATCCAGAGCCAATTGCATCCAAGCTTCCTTTCCTTCCAAATTGTAGATAGTCTCGAAGAAATATTCCACCATAGGGATCGTCTCTTCCAGGTGAAAGTAATCAGCATAGAACTTGCGGAACCGTTCCACTTGAGCCCGAACGATCTCTATTTTGGCCTGTTTGAGTTTTGTTTCTTCGAAATTTCCCACGGATATAGTTTCCTTACCGAAAAATCCGCTATTTGGATTTTCCTCTCGAGACCAAAGGCAATCGATAACTTCTATATCCTTGTTGATCCATTTCCGTCTTTGCGGAACTGGCCTGCGTCGGGATTTGAATCGTTTCTCGGTAAGCTTTTGAAGTGGAACGAAATAGCAAATACGGAACTCCTTCCTCATTCGGAGTATATTTGAATCGGATTCCGTAACGATGGTTTCTTCCCCAGCCTTCCCTAGTGGCCTCCAAGAGGGGTACTTTGGAATTTATGTATTTTCCTTCGGAAGAATAAATGCTCGATCCGGGGGAATAGGTCCTGACCCCGTCCTTACCGGATTCGACTTCGAGCTTTCCTCCTTGCGGAAAGGAGAAACTCAGATATGTCGTACCTGCGTACGAGCCGCGGTTCTTAAACCAAACGACGGCCTCGCCTTGCCGGTCTTTTTTCCAATCTGTCGGAGCTTCTACGCTTAACAAACCGGGGACAGCGACATTGGGAATATCCGGAATCATTTCCCAACCGTTAAAATTGAAATTTTGCGCGTAGGTTCTGTTGGCGGGAAATATAGTAACGTTTTTCTCTTCTTTGTTATAGTTAAAATCCGCCCGCTTGGACTTAGCCAGAAATTCGTGATCTTTCAATGCGGAAAGGCCATCCAGAATTTTGACCCCTTTCCGAATCACATACGGAACCGAAAAAAGTCCTAGGGGGGGTTCTTCGCTCAAAACTTCCAAGAAAAGGGAATTGAAATCATCGCCGGGCAATTCTTCCATAAGAATTCTCTTAACGACAAATCCTGCCTCTTTCGACTTCGATTCTTCTCCGGGTTTCCAGGAATTCGCCTTGGAATCATAGTGCATCGGTCCTATGTTCAAAAGTCCGAAAGGGAGCTTATATTTTAAGACCCATTCCCCGCCTTCTTTTTTGAACACCGCCAAAATTTCTTCCGTTCCGTTTCTGAGCAAAGCGAAACATTCCAAATCGGGATCTTCGTCCAAGTTTCCGAGTCTTTTCAGGATAACGTCCGGATTCTTTTCTTCCGCGGCGGATAGTACGGATGATACGACTTTGGAATCGGACGGAGTCTTTGAACTACAAGCGACGAAGAATATGCAAACGAAAAATAGGGTAGGAAGGCGGAAGGAAAGATACGTAAAAAATCGAGAATTCATGCCGGTCACAAGCAGTATCCGAAGAGGAAAAGCCCCTGTCCATCGATTTCCGGGGTTAAACGACTTCTCCGATTCCCAGGACGTCCTTCAGTATCCGGGCATTCGTAGTGCCTTCGTATTCGTCCACGTACAGACCGAGCTCCCTCGCAAATTCGGGAGATAAACCCGCTTTCGTCCTAAGTTCGGGAAAATAGAACGTTCCTTTTGCACGACGCGGAGTGAAGGGATGGGAAATCAATTCTCTGTATTTGTGCCACTGGCCTATCCCCTTCGTCGAATCTCCGAAAAGGACCTGAACACCTCGTTTGACATGTCGGATCTCGTCCTTATGTACGCGATCCATGATCTCGGCCTTTTTAGTATCGCCGAATTTTTCGAACGCCATTCGATATATCGCGGAAAAATCCAAGTTCGCACCTTCGAAAGAAATAGCCATCACAGCATAAAATTTTTCTAATGTGTTCATATTCGGAACCTGCTTCCAAAAGATATAATTTAAAGGTTTATCCCCCAAATCCATGCCTCCGGATCTGATGCATTCCAAATATAATCTCAGATGCGATTGTTCCTCCAGTAAAGTCCGATAAAAACTCTTTCGCACGCTAGTAGGTGCGTCCTGAAATTTCAAAATCGCCCAGGCGAATAATTCCACTGCCATCAGTTCGTGATTCGCAAAATGATGCAGGGAGAAAATCCGATTCTCTTCGCTATTCAAATGTTCCAATCTGGGAATCTTCGATCTTTTATCGGAAAATGCGATTTTCTCCCCTCGGGCCGGGCGCTCCGGAAGAAAAAAAGATATAGAGGAATCGTCTTCGGGAAATTTCTCGGGAGAATAGAGTTTATCCTCCAGCCTTTCGGAGCGGAGTATGAATTCTGCGAATTGGTTTAAGGAGGTCACAAGGAATGTTTTTTAGCGTCGAATGCGAGTTCTATGATGGATCCGCGAATATTCGAAACTCCGGGATCGGAGGAAATTCTACCTTCTTTACAATGATAGAGAACTTTGACGGAATCCATCAAGGACTGTATGATCCTCAATCCCTTGCCTAGATTCCGATGGAAGGTAGGTTTTCCTTTCATCGGAAGGAATTCGCATTTGTTCTCTTGGTATATTTGGAATTTATTAATGAATTCTTGGAGGGAGGAAGCTTTAGATTCGTTATAGGCGGAACGGAGTCTTTCCTCCTTTAATCCGGAGCCGTAATCGACGATCCAAAGTGTGAATTTGGAATCCTTAACGATCCATCTACAGAGTATCGTCTCCACAGAATCCGAGTTGATATTCGCCGATATGGAGTTGGTCAATGCCTCGTCCGCGGCCAGCTCTATTTGTCCGATATTCTTCGGAGAAAAATCGTTCTCTTCCAGGGACTCTCGAAGAGCGTTCCGAAAATCCCGTATGCTGGATAGGTCCGGTGGAAGGAACATTACGCAGGAACCCGAATGTTGCCTTACCAATAGTGAGTCGATCGTATCCCTCATTAAACGGATGTCCCTATATATTAGAGATACAGGTCAAAAGGGGGGTTTTGCAACAAAAAACCCCTAGTTTAAGGAAATTCCTGACTGTAATACCGTTTTTTCTATTCGTTTGAGTAGCTTTTCCTTCCCTAAGAGAGGGAAAAGAATCGGGAGCTCCAGTCCGTGTGCTTTGCCGGTAGTCGCCACCCGGATAGGCATGTATAAGGTCTTGCCCTTCTGGCCGGTGGCTTCTCCAGCCTGGGTCATCAACGTCTTATAATCCTCATCGTTTTGCGGCAAAGATTCCGATAATAAGCGATAGAATTCGCGAATCACGGACGCCGCAGTTTCCTGCTTGAGGACTTCCTCCGCCTCTTCTCCGGCGATTTTGATATCCGAAACGAAGAACTCCGCCACATAATCCGGCGCCTGTCTGAGATTGTCCAGATAGACCCTGACGCTATCCACGATGGAGGCAAGTTCCGGGTTCCTGGGGTCCTTATGTTCTTTTGGAATATCCGTCCGATCCGTCAAAAAAGGAACCAAGGCTTCGGTAATCTGGGCGATGGGGAGTTCGCGGATATACTTGTTGGACAACCAGTTCAATTTGGATTTCGGGTTCATGGCTTCCGCAATCTGTTCCAAACTGGAGAAATTCGTTGCGACTTCCTCTTCTCCTCCTTTCGGTTTTTTGAATACGTCGAAAGTGGACGGGGATTTGGAACACCTGTGCACGTCGAAAATGGATTTCAGTGTTTCGCCTCTGAGATATTCCTGTCCGTCCGAGGAAGTCCAACCGAGCAAGGCCATATAATTCACAAAGGTTTCCGGCAAATAACCTAAATCCCGGAAGGCGAGGATGGATGTGGCGCCGGCTCTCTTGGACAACTTTTTTCCGTCCATTCCCACGATTTCTGACGCGTGAGCGAATTCCGGAACGGGAAAACCGAGAGCCTCATAGATCAATATTTGGCGAGGAGTATTGGAAAGGTGTCCGACTCCGCGGATTACATGGGAAATCCTCATCAAACCGTCGTCTACGACCACTGCATAGTTATAGGACGGAAAGCCGTCCGATTTAACGATGATGAAATCGCCGATCAGTTTCGTTTCGAATTTCACTTTTCCTTGGATGATGTCGTCGAAGATTAAAGTCTTGGAAGGGGTCTTGAATCGAACGGAATAGGGAACTCCTGCTTTCAATTTTTCCTGCACTTCCGCTTCGCTCATATTCGCGTGCAGTCCGTCGTACACATAAGGAATTCCCATCGCTTCGGATTGCTTTTTCTTCGCTTCCAACTCTTCTTGAGTACAGAAGCATCGATACGCTTTGCCTTCGGAGATCAATTTTTCGGTATATTCGCGGTAGATGGACAATCTCTCGGATTGTACATAGGGCCCGAAAGGACCTCCTACACTCGGACCCTCGTCCCATTCGATTCCTAGCCACTCTAGGGATTCCAAAATCGTTTTAAAGGACTCTTCCGTCGATCTGCTCTGATCCGTATCTTCTATTCTGAGCAGAAATTTTCCGCCTTGGGCTTTAGCGTATAAATAATTGAAGAGCGCGGTTCTTGCGCCTCCGACATGTAAAAAACCCGTAGGAGACGGGGCAAAACGGGTACGAACTTCTCTATTATTTGGCATTGTTCTGGTCTGAGAGGATGATGATTGGATAATTCCTCAAATCGGCCCGAGTGGTAAACGGAATATTGGAGGAAACATCGTAA
Source organism: Leptospira fluminis (assembly GCF_004771275.1). Classification (GTDB taxonomy): domain Bacteria; phylum Spirochaetota; class Leptospiria; order Leptospirales; family Leptospiraceae; genus Leptospira_B; species Leptospira_B fluminis. The sequence goes on from NZ_RQEV01000003.1 coordinate 438,452, forward strand.
AAAAGAAAACTGGAGAACTTGCTTCCCTTTATGCTTCTCTGTCGGACCAAGGTTTGTGAGGAAAGGAGTTCTTCCGGGATCATTCCCCAGGCCCATATTTCCCCTTTTTCTCTCCTGAAAATCCAGATAGGCAACGCATCGGGCACTCTGGGCAAGGCGATAAATGCCACTTGTCTGTAATCGTAATCAGCGTAGGGAAAGGTTTTTCCGGAAGGGTGGACAAAGTCCGTAGTTAAAAGGGAACCCCTTGTTCTCAAATTTTCCCAAACGATCTCGGTGCCTGAACCTAGGTTTCTGGATTCCTTGGAAAGCCACGCTTCTTCAGGACTCAACTCGAAGGTAAGAGACCAATCTTCCAGCGGGATCCGCTTGGACAAGATGCTCGTTGCGGAGTTCGGAAATGCGTTTCCTTCCCAATCCCAGACCTCGTTCATTTTCGGAAGAAAGGAAATTCGTTTCGGATTCGTAACTTCTCCTTCCGCTAGCTTAGAGGAACCGGTAAAAAGCCCCGCCTTAAACGTGAATTTCGGAAAAAAAATCCCTTTAGGAAGAGAATCCAAAAATTCGGACTTCGTTTCCCAAAGATCCACTTCTCCTTTCCAAACTCCTTCCTGGCGAGCCTCACTGCTCACCACAATATAGCGCAAATTGCTCGGTTTATTTTCGTAGTTCTCGGAAGTTTTCGGAACTTGAGATAGATTCCAGTAAATCCGAGTTTTGTGAGATTCGTCTAGCAGAGCCTTTTCCCCCGACATCCAATCCGGCAGGAGGGAACAGCGGGAAAGTCCGGAGATGCAAATGAAGAGAATGCTATAGGCTGAAATGCTAGTAAAAGAAAGTCTAAGATTCAAAGGAATTCCTGCGGAAAAAGAGGATTTCCTGAAAAAGTCCTGCTTTCCAGTGTTTCTTCAAGGAAAAACCGGGAAATTTTCTTTCCCTCCTGTCGTTTCCGAGCGAGAACGGAAGAAAGCCCAAAAAACACCTTTCCGGACGGCTTTTGGGCACTTTAAAATCTCCTTACTTTCAAAAAGGTTGACAGCAAAAGCGTCCTAAAATCCCTTGGCATAAAAGTCCTATGAAAGATTCCAATAAATCCAGCAAAGATAACTTTCCGAAAGTTCCCTTCGAGGACCAAGTCAACGACGACCAAAGAAAGTATTCCCGTTATGTTTGCGATTCTAGGGCGATTCCGCACGAAATAGACGGGTTGAAACCGGTCCAAAGACGGATTCTTTGGGCGATGTGGAACTCCGACGCGAGAAATCGTTTTACGAAAACCGTAAAAGTGGCGGGTCTCGCAATGGGATACCACCCTCACGGGGATCGTTCCATCCAGGACGCCCTTTCCCAAATGGCGCAGGATTTTACGTTTGCGAATAATTATCCCTTGGTCGCGGGAGAAGGGACCTTCGGGGACGTCCTAGATCCGAGCGCCATCGCCTCCCCGAGGTACACCGAAGTCAAACTTTCAGATTTCGTAAAGGATCTGGGATTTTTCGAAAGTCTACCCGATATCGACTATGTTAAAAATTACGACGAAACGGAGGATGAGCCCATCCATTTCGTCGGAAAAGTTCCCGTCGTTCTTCTGAACAATATCCAGGGAATCGCGACCGGATTCCGTTGCTTTATTCCGGGTCACAAACTTTCGGACGTAATCAATTCCCAAGTCAATTATTTGAAAACCAAAAAGCCTCTTCCCCTTAAGCCTTGGTACAAGGATTACAAAGGCGTAGTGAAAATGGCTAAAACCGAAGCCGGTAATACCACGATGACCACTACGTTCAATTTCACTTGGGAAGGTGATACTCTATTCCTTACGGATTCTCCGATGAACTGGAACCGTGAGAAAGTGATCAATCTCCTGGACGATATCCTGGAAAGGAAAGATTCCTGGCTCAAAGACTACGTGGATTATTCCAGCCAAAAATTCAAGGTCGAGCTGATTTACAAAAAAGGGGAAAAACCGACCGCTAAAGAGATCGCGGAAGTTTTTTCCAAAGAAGATACGCAGACCCTTGCAAACAATGTGATCACCTACGACGGTCGGCTCAAAAATTTCGGACCTGAGGAAATCATCAAACGGTTCTGCGATTTTCGGAAAACCCATTTGATTCGAAGGTTCAAACGCCTCGCAGGTCTGGAAGAAGAAAAGATAGAAAGAAATTCCGAATTGATCAGATTCATCAAGGAAAAATGGAACGAAAAAGTCGTCGGGATCAAATCCAAAAAGGATTTCGAAGATCGGCTTCAAAAAGCGAAATTTACGTATTTCGAATGGTTGGCCTCTATCCCCGTTTACCGGATGACGATAGACGAGGTCCGCAAATGCGAAGAAGCGATCGTAGAAGCCAAAACCGCACTTTCCAGGTACCAAAGTCTTGTCAAAGAGGATAAGAAACTGACGGAATTCATGATCGGAGAATTGACCGAACTCAAGGATAAATGGGATAAGGAATGAGTAACGCCAAAACCAAAACCGAAAAAAAGCCGAACGGAGGTCAGGAAAGAAACTTTAAAAAACTTTCCAACGTAGAGCACGTACGTATGAGAACCGGGATGTGGTTGGGTCAAAACTCGGCATCCACATTCGAGCAGCATTTTTTTCGTAAAGGAAGCGACGGTCAGTACGAAGTCGTCCATGAAGAGTTGGAGGACGTCCCCGCGAAATTGAAATGTCTGGACGAAGCCTGCATGAACGCAGTGGACGAATACCGCAAAAACCAGAAGGACAAATCCATTCCGGAAAAGGACAAGATGTCCAAGTTGATCATCCAACTTTCGTCCGACAAAAAAACGGTCAATGTCCTAGACAACGGTAGAGGTATTCCCGCTAAAAACGCGGAAGGTGTCTTTCTCCATTTGATGTACGGCGAGAACTTCGACGATCAAGTCAAACAGGACCACGTCGCCGGACAAAACGGGGTGGGAATCTCTCTCGTGCGCATGGTTTCCTCCTATTTTAAGGTAAAGACCGTAAACGACGGGGCCTCCTTCAAGAAACTGTTTACCCTTCACGAAGACGCGAAAAAACAGATCCGTTCCTACAAACTCTCCAAAGAAGATACGGAACGGGCGTTTTTGTATTTCGACGAACAGGGGAAATTCGACGAGTGTCCCGTCTTGACCAAAGACCAGATTGAAAAACTGGTTCCGATATGCAAAAAAACGAATATGATCGAAGCGGTGGAAAAAGCCGCTAAGGAAGATCACGGAACCTCGGTAGAGTTCGAACTAAATCCGAAATATTTCAACAGCCTGGACGTCTCTTTCAACGTGGATCTGATGAAGCAATATCTTCAGGATATCGCTATGACGAATCCGGGCTTGGAAGTCCAATTCGTACACAAGGGCAAAAAGGAAAAATACAAATTCAAGAAAGGATTGGATGAGATCTTTTCCCACTCCGCCCTTACGTATTACAAAATGGACTATCAGGCGCCGGCAACCGGAACCCAGCTTCACCTGGAAGCGTATCTAGTGATCGGGCAAAACAAAAATCTTACCTGGGTAAACTCCATCTTTGCTCCCCAAGGCGGATCCGCCATCGAATATCTCGAGAACAGGATCTGCGACGAGATTCGCAAAAAAAGCCAGATCGTTTCTCTCGAAAAGAAATTGAAGACCAGCTGTACCAGAAACGATGTTCGGAATTGCTTTCACATGTATGTAAATATGCGTCTTCTGAATCCCAGATTCAAATCCCAGGACAAGTCCTATTTGATCAACGACCTAAATGAAGATATCCGTAATGCTGTGGATAAACACCTGGATAAATTCATAAAAAAAACGGGGCTGCTGGAGGAGGTAAAACTCCAGATGGAAAAGCGGACCCAAATGAAAGCCTTCGAAGACGCACAGAGAGGTCTTAAGAAGGCGAGTAAGATGAACATTCCGAAATTGATGCCTCCTACGGGAAAAGCGGGAGACGCCGGCAGAGTGCTCTTCGTGGCGGAAGGAGATTCCGCAATCGCGGGACTTCGACCGGCAAGAAACCCGAAGCTGCACGGTCTGTTTCCGTTGAGAGGGAAACCGATGAACTGCAAAGGCGTTTCTCTGGCCAAAGCGATCGCCAACGAGGAATTGAAGAATATCGTAGCCATCGTCGGACTGCCCTTGAACGAAAAAGTGAAGTCGATAGACGAGCTCAATTACGAAAAAGTAAGTATCATCACCGATGCGGACTTCGACGGATACGCCATCCGATCCTTGATGCTTTCCTTCTTTTACGAATATTGGCCGGAATTATTCGAACTCGGATTGATTCATATCTCAAGCGCGCCTCTGTACGAAGTGGATATCCGCATGGGAGATTCGAAAAAGACCGAAACGGTCTTCTGCATCGACGATAAGGATTACGACGATCTAATCAAGAGAGTCCAAAAGTCCGGTGGGCAAGTCATACGCAAAAAACGGAACAAGGGATTGGGAGAAACCGGCAAGGAAGCCATGAAATTTGCCGTCGAAGAATGTATGACCAAAATCGTAATCGGGAGCAAAAAAGAGGCTTCCAAAGTGCAGAACCTTTGGTTCCACAAGGATTTCGCCGAGCAAAGAAGAGACGCGATCTCCGAATACGCGATGAGCGTCATAGAGGATTAAGACGGAAAGATCCGGAATTCCTTCGGGAATTCCGGATTTCATATCTCTTTTTTTTCCAAGAAATTCTTCAACTGGGTTCCGATCAATTCCGTCCACCCTGCTTGGAAATTCTCGCGAGCAAACGCAGGGTCGTCGTTCGGAAACGTCTCGATTCCCTCGTGAGTCAATCTGATCTTCGTGCCTGCGTTTCCCTCGGAAAAAAGTTCGAAGATCACTTTTGAATCGCCGGGATAACCTTGGTATTTCCAGCTGTACGTCAATTTTTTACCCGGAATCGCTTCGCTAATCTTACATAGGTGAACGTATTTTTTATCTTCCGGACCGGCTTCGAAACTGAATTCGAATCCCACCTCCGGCTTAAATTCGGAAAGATCGAAATACCATTCTTTCATTCGATTTTTATCCGTAATGGCTTTCCAAACGTGATCCGGAGAAGCGCTATAAACTCTTTCGATAACGAACGGGGTTGCCGACATATATCCTTCCTAAATTAGATCGAGTGTCTTCGTGCGAAACCCGCGAGTTCTCGATCTTCGTTTAAAGATTTAGACCATGTTGACCGCTTTGATCGCAGATACCAAGGCGGCCTCCACCGTACCCGTGCTTTCTCCGGTATGCTCTCCGGCGAAGAAAACCCGATCAAACGGCTTTCTGAGACTCATCTCCGAGCCGTAACTACCGGGAGGAAAGGTCGCGACTCCGGAAGGCACATACTCCTTACCTGTTTCGGAGGAATAGATTCTCTGGATTTGAAGGTCTTTTTTCAACCCTAAACGTCCTAATGTTAGTCGGATATAATCCACTCTCTGATCTTGGGAGGCGGATTCGAAAACGGAATACCTGTCCCCGTTAGCTATCGTTCCGAGGATCTTATCCGGAGAATCGACTTTAGTACCTGCGTCGTATAGAAACTGGGCCGCAGAATCGGAATGTACTGCAAAAGGCGAGGATTCCCACGGCGCCTCCCGCAAAACCAAAAATAGTTTATATATTTGCGAATATCTGATCCTGAGAGCTGAAAGCAGTTTTTCCTTATCCAGATCCGGATTCCATTTCAGAGACGCTAGTTGGTTTGCGGGAAGCGTGCAAACGCATACGGCTCCCTGGAATTTTCTACCGGAAGCCGTACTGATCGTTACTCCGCTCTCGTTCTGGTCGACGGAAAGAACCGGATCCGAAAATACGAACTCGGTATTCTCCACATTTAAAACGAGGGTTTTGGCTATGTTCTCCATCCCGCCTTCTATTTTGGAATTGCGTTGGGGAAATTGCGCCAAATCCGTTAAGACTTTCTGAGCGGAAAGCACCCGGATCGAATCTCCGTAATGTAAGGACAATTTATATCCGAGGAGAGAAAGATCGTCCGCACTCGCTCCCTGATAAAGAAGATAATTGTAGAAGCTGATTCGATCCAATCCTTCTTGCTGGCTCGGATTCATTTTAGAATTCAAGCCTATCAACTTGTTCAGAATCTCCTGGGACTTTCCGGATATTTCCCAGGAACCGAATTTTTTATAGGTTCCTAAAAACAAATCCGGGTGCAAAGCGGCCGAAAAAGATTTCAGTCCCAATTCTCTCACCAAGCTTCGGACCGTTTTGTCCTCCGAGGAGATCCATTCCGCACCTAGATCCAACACATGCCCCGAGGAGTCCGTTATGGAACGAACCCTTCCGCCGACTCTATCCGTCGCTTCGATCAGAGTTACCTTGCTTCCCGTCTTTCCGAGTAGATATGCGGAATATAATCCGGAGAGGCCGCCTCCCAAAACGATAACTTTCTTTCCAGGAGCGGGCGAGGATTGAGCGCGAATAACGTTCTTTCCTATTCCTAATAACATCGCAGCCGTTAAAGCTCCGGCTTTTAGGAATTCGGATCGGGAAAACTTCATAACGAATCACCTCGAATCGGTTTGGAGCACGGCACGTACGACCCTAGACCGCTATAAATATCTTCGGACATCGATACCGAATATCATGGGTTTTTTTCTTGCAACGGAAACCCTAGAATCGTTCTCTAGTCCTATACTTTCAGGGAGGAAGTCGGGTGTTAATCCCGCGCTGACCCGCAACTGTGATGTCCGTCCTTTCCGAGGCCGGAACGAGCCAGATCTTCCCCGCAATGCGATCCTCGAGGTCGGGATGTATTGCATTTCTCGCCGAAGCACGCCCGTGCACCGCGAAGGGGCCCAGAAAGTCGTAGTCGGGGCACCCTGAATGGTAATGCGGCGTAAACAAAACCGTCGACTATCTAGGATAAAATCGTCTTTACCCGTTTAACGGTAAAGATCGCCTTTGCGCAATTTGCGATTCGTGCCGCCGCCAAATATGGAAAAAAAGGAAACCAAGATGGGACGGACAAAGAATATAGTACGGGTCTCGGCATTCAGCATCCTATTCGCAATGAATCTAGGCTGCTTCGAAAATAAAAAGAACGATAATAGCGATCAAACAACCGGGCTTTTGGCTCTGTTATCGATCAATCCGACTTTGGGAAATTACGTTTATTATAACGGAACTCCGAATTACTCCGGAGGAACATATACTGCTGCGGGAAACGTGGCGGTAGGAGAATATACCATTACAAATTCATTAATTACGAGATACGATTACGATACTGGATACGGTGCGAGCTATCTTTACGGAGAAGTTCAGGAAGTCGATTTGAATCGCCAAGTAGTCTACGTAAAATTCAGATCGGACTCCACGTATTCCGCAGGAGACTATGCCTGGTATCGATGGACCTACAACGGAGGATATCTGTATATGTGTCCCGACCTTTCCGGTGTAAGCAACCAAACGACTCTGGCCGCGGCCAAAGCGGACAATCTGGATTACTATTCGGATCCTAGCAATATTAATGCGGGTTGCGGCCTAAACAGCGGATTTTCCCCAACGGTCTGGAGCAGACTGCAACCGAGATAGTTGGCAAAGCTCGCGTTTCCCGCATGAAAAAAGAGGAATAAAATGGCAAAAAATAAAATCCCATATTTTCTTACCGCCGCCGTTTTAGTGATAGGGCTTACAATTTCCTGCCAAAGCAAAGGCGGATCGGGCAACGAGGCTTCCGTTGCAGTATTAACGCAGCTACTACAGGGCAGCGGATCCGGAACTACGAGTAATTGTCGAAATTTTTTACCTCAGGAGTCCGGCAATATCTACGTAGCCGATCAGATCGTTTCCGCTCCCGCAAATAGCGGGATCGGTTTCAAGGATTCCTACTGTTCGGCTAATGGCGTTCGAGGACTCGATCTTTTCGACGGTTCTTTGGACGTTTATACTTTGGATCCTTCCGGAATCGGCGCCCTTTTGATTCTAGGCTGGTCCGGAAAAAAGGTACTGCCCGGAGCAGGAATCGACTTTATGGTCTATGAAAATCCTTTCTTTATCGGAGTCCAAAATAATACGAATTCATTTCATTCCGTGTATTTGGAGCCGATCGTAGTCGAGGTAGGCAACGACCTAGCGAATTGGTGCGGCTGGAATCCAATGTACGCGAATTCGAATCCGAGCGTCTTTTCCAACGATCCTTCCGTTTGGACGAGATTTGCCGGAATCACTCCTTTCGTCTACAATCAGGAATCGAATCCGATGACGGTATCTGCCGTATATAATTCGGATGTGGTTCACGGAGGCGGGGGTGGAGACGGATTCGATTTGGCGGACACGAATTTCGGAACCACTGGATCCGGTTGTACGGGAAGCTTAAAAACCGATCTTCAGACGAACGGGTTTCTTTATATCAAGCTAGTTCCGGCGATCACAGCCTTGCCTTCCCTTCCGATTCCGGCGGGAAACGGCACTCCCGATATAGACGGAGTAATTGCGAAAAATCTAAGTCCTTAAAGTACGAAGAAAAAAATCCGAATTTTTCGTGCATACTTTCGCGTTAATCCTAGTCTCGGTGAAAGACTTCTATGATTCGTTTCCTTCGTCGAGAGCTGATCCTATTTTTATCTTCGGTGCGCTTTAATACTCGAATCGCCGTGCCGGATTGGGTGGAACATTCCGAAGAACTGCTCGCTTCTTCCGTAAGATACTTTCCTCTCGTAGGTTGGATCATCGCCTGTATAACGATATTCGTATTTTTAGGAAGCCGGCAAATTCTTCCCGCGATGATTGCCGCCGTTCTTTCGATTTGTGCTTCCGTTTTTGCTACGGGAGCTTTTCACGAAGACGGATTTACGGATGTTTGCGACGGTTTCGGCGGAGGATGGAACAAGGAAAAAATCCTGGAGATAATGAAAGACAGCAGGATCGGAGCCTTCGGCGCGATCGGCATTGTTCTTCTTTTACTCTTAAAGTCGGTCTGTTATTTTTTTCTGACGGATCTTCCTTTCTTTTTCTTTATGATCGCCGTTTGGAGTTCCCATGCATCCAGCAGATTTTTTGCGAACGCGATGGCTGTATCCTTGCCTTATGCGAGAGAAGACGAACTTTCGAAAGTGAAATCGATCGTCAAATCGATGAAAGTATCCGACGTTTTCATTTCCGCGATCTGGGGATTAGGACCTTGCCTTTTGCTCCCTTTCGTTCAAAGTTCCGATCCGCTTCGGTATTCCCTCATGACTTTTATTCCGCTCGGTTTTCAATCATTAGGTTTCGTTATTCTACGGAATTTTTATAACAAACGTCTGGGAGGGTATACGGGAGATTGCCTAGGAGCGGTTCAACAAGTCACGGAGATACTTTCCCTGTTAGGAGCGATAGTCGCATGGAAATATTATTAATCCGTCATACGACTCCCGAAGTGGAGCCCGGGACTTGTTACGGCTGGACCGATTTGGGTCTTCCGTCCACCTTTGAAAAGGAAGCCGGCGAACTCGCAAAGATCCTTCCGGGACGAGTGAATTCGATACGAACGAGTCCGCTATTTCGATGCTATAGCCTAGCGGAGTTCCTAAGCAAGCGATGGGAGGCGATCGGAAAACCTCCCGCCTGGAAAGTGGATCCACGAATTCGTGAATTGAATTTCGGAGCTTGGGAGGGAAAGCTTTGGGAGGAAATTCCCCGCCAAGAGACGGATCATTGGATGGAAAATTACGTTCATCGTTCCCCACCCGACGGAGAAACATACTCCGACTTGCGAGACCGAGTTTCCGAGGCCTGGGAAGAAACTTTAAAAGAAGGGCATACATGGGAGAAAATTAGAAAGGAAGAAGGAGAAAACGAAGAGTACCGGGAAGCGTGGGTCAGTCACGGTGGAGTCATTCGATGCATCGCATCCTTCGTCCTTGGATTCCCTTTGGAAAACGCTTTCCGCGCTTCGCTGGAATACGGCTCTCTTTCTATGATTCGGGTCCGCTTCGGAGAAAGCGCTTCTTATCCCCAATTCGTCTTCTGGAATAGACGGGCAGGTTAAAACGCACATTATTATGTCCTGCGAAGTCCGGACCTTTTTTTAGGATCTTAGCATTCCCCTTATGCTTTTTCCATGTTTTCCGATAAGAAATACGAGCGCTCGCGATGATGCGAAAAATCCAGATCTTTCCACTGCGACATTCCTATCGGTTTTCTTGGACGGGGATTTTCCTTTTCGTCGCGTATTCATACGCCCTTACGGCGCCCATGCTCGCTTCGGATCTTTTTCCCGGAACGACGGATTCCGAAGAGAGCGCCAAACTTTTCGTTCTGGACGCAAGCGGTTCGATGAACGAATATCTAGGAATTTACCAAAAGATTCATCTGGCTAAAAAACACGTAAAACATTATGTGGATAGTCTCTCCGAGCGCGCAGCAGTAGGCTTAATCGCTTACGGAAACCGACTTCCGGGGTGCCAATCATCAAGACTCTACCAGCCTTTCGAGGATGATAAATCAAAATTTCGTAATAAACTCTACGGATTGACGCCTTCCGGCGCCACTCCATTAGCGGAATCCATCAGAGTTGCGGGAACCTATCTTGCCGGAAAAAAAAGACCGGTGGAATTGATCCTAGTTACGGACGGAATCGAAAGTTGTTACGGTGATCCCGAAAAAGAGCTAAAAATACTTCAATCAAAAGGAATCGATTTCCGAATGAACATCATCGGACTCGGATTGAAACCCGAGGAAAGAGCCGCGATGCAATCCTTAGCAAAGGTAGGCAAAGGTTCCTATTTCAACGTGGACGGTGACGGCGATTTCCAGTCGGCCGTGGAGAAACTTCTCCATAAAGAAACGATTTCAAATATGCCCGCAACCTACGCTTCCGGATCGACACGAACTTCTTCTCCGATCCGAATCCTAAACTGGGAAAGAACCAAAGTGGACGAAAACAAAAACGCATACACGGTTGCTTTCGAATTCGACCATCCGGGTTTAAAGGATCGTTGTATTACAATGAACCTGAAATCCACCGCTAGCGATTCCCTCAAACCGGCCCAATTAGGAAAACTAAGACCCGAAAACCCCGAAAAGGTAAGTAAATTAGAGACCGTCTGTCCGAACCAAAGTACCGGTCGGGGAAAATTCTCTTTCGAGGCACGGAACGGAAGCGCCGCTTCCGCAGTTCTCGAACTCTGGGACATGTCGGGAATTCCTCAGGTTGTCGGAATCAGCCAAGAGGTCCAGATCGGAAAAGATTTCACGGAAGGTTCAGGTCCTGATCACTCGGAAAAGTGACGCGGTATTCCAATTTTATTTCCCTCTTGCTCGCCGGCGGAATTTCCAGAAGCCATTCGTAGATTCCCGAGTTCGGACGAAATTCCTTTGCCCCATCCGTAGTTCTTTCCTTGACGATCTCCACATTGACGCTGGCCAATTCGGAAATCGGAATTTGGTCCCGGACTAAAACGGATTTCGCGTCCTTACCGAAATTTTCCAAAGTCAGATAGACGCGCTTTTCCAACACCTTTTGGGAGGTGATCAAACCTTCTCGAGTTTGGTTGGATTCTTTTCTGTAGGAAAGCCTCAGACTTCCTTCCGTGCCTAGGGAAACGGAAACCGATTCTCCCGGACTGGTATAAGGAACCCGAGTCGTTCCGATCAACCCGGAATTGCGAAACAGGGAGACTTCTCCCGGTAAAATCGGAAACTCTCCGGCATTCAGAAAACTAGCCTCCTGTAATGGAAACGGTTTGTATCGAGGAGAAGCGATCGTGCGGATCTTTGCCGTAATCGTAAAAGAACTCATTTCGAGTTTTCTGGATTCTTTCTGGGAAGGAAGATTGACTAGTTTAGGCAAACGGAATAGAAAACCTCCCCCTCTCTCGGATGTGGCCTGGGATTCCGGAGCGTTTTGAGAAGCGGTTTGTGAAGGTTCCATCTGTGCCGCACCTACGGATTGAGTTTGGGTGTTTAGAACTTCTTTTCTTACCGCGACTTCTTGGTCGTAAATCCTTTGCGGATGCAAGCGATTGCGTCTTTGCGATTGGTCCGGTCGAGTAGTGGACAAAGTCAATCTTACTCCTTGCCAGTCTTCTCCCGTTTCCTGACGGACCTCGGCCAAAGATTCGAACTGGACCTTCTCCGCGGAATCATTGGAAGTAAGAATATACGTCGGTTTCCAAGTAGCATTCGGAACCAAGTAACTTAGACGAAGTTCCGCGGTTTTGACTTCTCCCGAAGTATTTACGATCTGGACCCAGGTAATCCTTTTGCTTTTTTCCGCTTGGGAAAGGAGCAGGGAAAGTTTTCCTTTCTCTTCTTCCAACTCGTTCTGAAGATTTTTCTTATTTTTCTCCACCTTTTCCCAATGGGAAAATAGGGAAAAAGACTCCTCTCTATTTTTCCTCAGATAGGTTCCCCAGTTTTTACCGTCCGACTCCACTCTTCCGTACATGAGATTGCGGCCGACGGTTTCCGAGACTTTTTTACGGAATTCGGAGAGAAGATCTTTCTCGGATTTTAGATCGTTCTCTTTGGAGACGACCGCTTCCAGATCCTTCTGGAGGGTTTGTATTCTTCTTTGGAGCTGGGCAACTTCCGGATTAGACGCTGCGGTACCTTCTTCTTTCCAAGTTCTAGTGCCCGTCACTTCCGACTGTTCCGAATCGGTACCGGCCATGAGGCTCTCCTCAAGCAAAGAAACGGGTAAATTCGGGACGACGATCCGGTTCGCTCCAGGAGATAGTTGGATTTTGCCGGTTCGTAAAACTTGTGCAGTGCCTTGGTGCACCGTTATCTCCCGGATCGGGAAATCGCCGCCCACGGCGAAAATACCTTCGCAGAAAAGCGAAAAGGATACGAATAAAAACAAATTTCTAATATAGTTCGATTTCATTTCCCTTATCCTCTCTTAATAAGATCCGGTTCCGGAAGAGTCTCTTAAAACGTTGTTTGCGGGGTAAGAAATCGTGTATTCGAATTCGATTTTCTTGGAAGAACCTGCCGGAATCTCCGCTTCGTACGTTAAGATGCCGTCCTCCGTTTTTTCCGGTTTTTCGGGACCTAAATTCCAGCGGATTTCCACACTGTCGTCCACCGTGTACGGTATTCTATCTATCAGTCGGAACAGAATTTTCCGTTTCTTATTATTTTTGATCGAAATTCCGATCCGATGACGGATCGTTTTTTTCCTGGAAATGAGCCCGGACTTATCCTCGAATTTTTCTTCCCGGCGGATGATTTTTACGTCCCGATCCGGACCCAACTCCATTCTGATTTTTTCCCCCGGTTTCAAGGTCGATACGGAAGTAGTGCCGAGTAAATTCTCGCCGGAATAAATTTCCAGCGGACCGGAAAGCAACGGCTCCCTTTCCTGATTCGTGGATACTACGGTCAAATAAGCCTCCTCTCCGGTCAAAGGAGAGGATTCGTAAGTAGGAACGACGGGAACCGTCCTTTTGCGCAAAAAGACCCGATTCAGAGTCTTGTCAGAGGGAACGATCTCCTTCGATTGGGATATATAACGAAAATCGAATCCTTCGGAGGATAAACCCGGAGCAATCAGGCTGTAAGCGTATTTCCTATCCGAATTCAATTGGGAAGACCGGTTTAATAAAATCTGAACCTGGGATTCTATCTCCTTCAATTCCTTACGGGAGCTTTCCCGTAAGCCGGAAAAACGCCTAAGTGCTTCCTTTCCGTATCGAATGGAATCCTCGTACGAACCCTGGTCGAAAAAAGTCTTTTGGTTGGCCAAGTCTCCTCTGAGTTGGCCCATATTTTCCTCTACTTGTAGGGAATTGGATTGCCCCTTGAAATTCCCTTCGATAATCATACGGGATTTTTCCAACGGATTCTCGTTTTGAGTATACGAATCTTCCGATTTGAAATCATCCGCTTTAGCCTGGCTAGTCGCAGGGCGATATACTTTTTTTCTAGCCTCTTTTGCCATGACCGGTGCTGCAGCAGGAGGTCCGGAGGCGGATTTCTTAGCTCGGCTATAATCTATATCCCTATCTTCAGCGCCGGAATATTCTTTTTCTTCCGCGACAATCACACGGGAAGTGATCCTCAATTCCCGATAATCGGGAAGATCCAAATCCTGGTTCGGATTTGCAGTGGAGAATTCCAACCGTACCCCGTTCCAATCCTCCCCGGTTTCGTTCCGAACGAGAGCGTACCATCCTAGCTCCGCTTCGTTTCCGTTCGGTTTCAAATCCAGAGTATAGCGGGGATACCAAATGGCGCCTCGAATCAGATATTTGTATTCGAGTTTATAAGTTCCACCCGTTTCTACCTCGGCCTCCAAGCGAATTTCCTTTCGTCGGAGAACATCACCTTGGGCCAAATGATCCAACTTGGCGTTAACGATATAAAACTCCTCGCGAATCCGATCCAATTCCTCTAATTTAGATAAGCGTAATTTAGTATTCTCTTCCGATAGATCCGAAAACGTCTTTCGAAATCCCGATAACGATTCCGGATCCACTTTTTCGACGACGCCTTCCTCTTCCCTCAACACCGGCCTGATGGATTTAAAACTCGTCTCCCAATCTAGAAGCTCCTGAACTTCTCTCGATTTCGTCGAAAGAGAAAGAAGCAACGACTCCTTTCTCTTGGATAATTCTTCCGTCTCTTTCGATTTAAATTTCCGAGTCACTTTTTCCAGAACCCGAATGCCCCGAATTTTAAATTTTTTCCCCGCATCTGAAAAGGAAACGGAAACGCTTTTATCTAGAATATTATACGGAACTTCGCCCAGGCTAATTTCAGAAGAACCTACGGGAAGCTTGAATTCCGCGACTCGAGTCGTATATGCGAAATCCGAGTATAACAAAACCGAATGAACCCGGGGTGTTCCTAGATAAGAAATCGCTTTAGAAGAATCGGACCCTTCCGTAATTGCGGTAGGGGTCTCATCCTCGGACTCCTGTGAAATTACGGATCCGGGAGAAGAGAAAAACCCTAAGAGGATGCAGAAGGTCGAAAAGCACCTGAGAAAAGGCCGAAAAGACATAGGCTCAATAGATAAGCCCGAATTTCCCTCTTCGTCAATTTATTTTCAACCGGATCAAAAAGGGACCTTGGACCCTCTATGCCGCCTTTGCGGAATATCCTTTGACGCTGAAAAACCTTTTTTGGGAAAGGAGAAACGCACCCAAAACCAAAAAGGATATGATCGCAGTCGCTTTCATTAGATTCGGAAGAGAGGCGATGATCTCCGGAGCAAGCACCGCTTTCAATTTTTCCACACTTGTAAAGTCGAAAGGATACACGTAAGTCAATGCGGCTATGGATGCCAGACGAACCAGTTCCAGAACGATTCCGGACGTTTTCAGTTCGAAAATCGTTCCGATATTCCGGAGCGTCCAAAGTACGTAAAAACCTAAAACGATCATTTCGACGAGAGGAAGTTCCTTCTTAAATTCGATATAGATCATGGAAGCGCCCATAGCGAACAGGAATTGGAGAATCGTGTAGACGGTCAAAGTAACCGGGATCTCGGTATCGAACTTTCTATAAGTTTTTCGATCGATTTCAGGAGGAATCACGCTCTCCCCTAGATCCCTCGGTTTCCAGCCGGGAGCTCGAAACCAAACGGTAAGGGAGTCTCTCCAAGATTTCGTTTTCCAAGACAATTCAAATAACTCCCTAAAATAATCGAACTGTGCTCGCACCGGATTCCACGTAGTCATGGGCTTTACGATTCCGAAAATCGGTTCCTCTTCCTCCTCCCGAAATGTGCCGAAGAGTCTGTCCCAAATGATGAACGTGCCGGCATAATTTTTATCTATGTATTTCGGATCTCTACCATGGTGGACTCTGTGATGAGAAGGAGTGTTCCATAACCATTCGAACCAACCTAGCTTAGGTATGAGACGAGTGTGAATCCAGAACTGGTATGCGAAATTAATCTGGATGACCATGACGAACATAAAAGGGGAAAAACCGAGCACGGCCAAAGGAAGATAAAACGGGAGAGAGAACGTATTCTGCAGGACTCCTTGTCTCAAGGCGACGGTGAAATTATAATCTTCGCTTTGGTGATGAGCCACGTGCGAAGCCCAGAAGACGTTAATTTCGTGGGCAAACCTATGATACCAATAATAAAAGAAATCCGCCAATGCATAGCAGACGATCCAAGCTAGCCAAGACGAATCGGATAGCGTAAGAAGCCGGCACTTTTCATAAACCCAAGCATAGATCCCGACCAATCCGACCGTAATAAATACCGTAAAGACCTGCATATACACGCCGGCCGAAAGGTTGTTCACTGAATCTTTATATCTATAGAACGGCTTTTTAGCTGCAAGAACCCAAAAAAGCTCCGCAAACGTTAAAACAAAAAATGCAGGAGTGATTAATTCTATGATATTCTTTTCCATTTGTCTTTTCCTCTTTCGACTTTCGATGTAACGATCGGTCGGTCAAGAAAAAGAAATCGGGATAATCGGATATCCCGAAGTAAAGATTCGATAACGTACGTTATCTGAAGACCAGGAAAGTACCTTTCGGTATTAAAAGAAGAAACTCACGGAGAAGTTCAGGGACACGATTCCTCCACCGTAATGGTAATTGGGATTTTGAGTCGTGGGAATGTATTTGTCCACTTCCACCCATCTTAATTTTTGGTACATCAATCCTACATCGAAGATGACAGGATTCTTTAACCTATCTTTCAAAAACTTGAAATTGCGACCGCTTAATGCGTAAGAAAGTCCCAAAGAGTAGATCATCCTATCGTTATCCATCCAGTTATTCGTGCCCGCGTAATGCGGCACCGGAGTAGGACGGCGTCCGATACCGCCTCTTGCCTTTAACGTGGGTGTTACCACTACTTCCGTACCGAATCGAACGTCCGTGGTATCATGAAAATTCAGCGGATCCGAATATTTAGCCTTGATCCTCGAATCATGCAAAAGACTCCATAGCTCCCGATTCACATCCAAATTCAAGAGCACTCTTTTGAATGGACGGAAACCGACCCCGTAGGACCAAACCCTCGGGTTGTATTGATCGAAAAGAGCCAGATCGAAATCCAATTGAATTCCTAATAGGGTAGTCTGGGCTCTCGCAGGAATGGGATCCGCAGACAGATAGGTTTCCCTTTTATAAGATGCTCCTAAGCTGAATTTTCCGTACGTGAATTGAAGTCCGTAGGTTGGATTGATCAAGGGTTTGAGAGTCAAAACCACTTGCGAATTCGCTTGGACAGGATCGGGAGAAATCGGAACATCCTTTAAAAGAATCGCTCCGGATCCTCCTGCTAAAGCCGTAAAGCCCACTCCCGCAAAAAGGCGATCCTTCCACAATTCCACCCCGACCCCGCCCATAATCGTAGGTCTTTCGTTGCTCGTTCCGGATTGAAGGTATCTCGGCACTGTCGGGTTTTGATCGTTCACCACCATCAAGTTTCCGCCGGCAGGAAGAATCGCGTTTAAACCGAAACGAATAGTACGACCTATATCGAAAATCTCGTTCAAGTTCATCGAGAATCCCAATCCGACGAAACTATCGTGGGGTTTTTTGATATCATTATCCGTAGGGGCGTTCGTACGGATCGTAGGATTCGCGTAATTCATGATCAAAGCGACTTCATGAAAATTTCGCGCAGGACGAAGAAGCGGCCTATAAACGAACAATCCGTCCTTAAGATTGTACCAGCCTCGTTTGTACCAAGGGCCCGTTAAACTGGGATCGTCTTTTGCAGGTTCCGTGGAAAGAATCGGACCTTCCGGAGGAGTTTTTCCGTCCTTATTGGCGTCTGTGGCGGCAGTAGCTTCCTTTTCTTTGTCCGCTTGGTCCATCTTCCCGACAAAGAGGTCCGCTTCGTTCAAGCGTCCTAAACCCGCAACGTTGTAAAATACCGCGGACGAATTGTTTACCGTTGCGGTTACCGCTCCGGCCATCCCCGTAGCGGCGGGGTGAGCTCCGTAAATATCCCCGTAGCTCCCGGCTCGGATTTCGGAAAGCCCTCCTCCGACAAGGCAATACAATATCGTAAAAGATGCCCCCGAAAGATAGGGAATCTTTCTTTTCATTGGAATGTTTCGCATGTTCCCTTCCTGATCAATCAGCTTCCAATCTATCTACAATAGATAGATGTTTCTAATTTCTTTATTACACATCAGTTATTTTTTAAAAATTATTCCGTATCTTAATGCTCAGGGCGAAAATGTCCAGTACAATTGAAAAAACAGGGTGGTGTCGATTTTTATCAAAAATAATCGATTTATAAAGAAAAAATCAGATAAACAGAGTTTTTTGTAAAAGAATGAACGCTACAATATGTACATTCTAACCCAAAATTGGCCAAGAAGAAAACAATTATCCGATGGAGCGATTTTTTTGAGGAACAGTGGCTTCAAAATATACTTTCATAAGTTCCGCATACCGAAGGTATCCCAGAAACTCTTTCCCTTCCGTTGTAGTAACGGCAATCTTATCCAAATCGAATTCTAAAAGCAGCTTTAAGACACTTGCAAGACTTTGGTCCAGGGAAGCGGCAGGCACCGCGGAATCCGCCACGTCCCCGACCGTGATTAGATTCGTCGCGAATTCCCGACTTTCGGGAGAATGCCTGATTTTTCTTAAGGAAAGGATTCCTAGGTATTTTTCCTTCTCGTTCAAAACGACGTAATCGCTCGCTTGGATCTTCATGGATTCCTTCTCCAATTCGGATAACAAAACGGAAGAACGAACTACCGCGATATTCCTAAGAAGAGAGGATATCTGTTCTACGGTGATTCCTTCCAGTACGTCCCTATTCATGTCCCAATAATGAGCGGGTGACTGGAAGCGATTCTCTTTCTGGTTCCTGTACAAGGTCAATTTGTGGGACATGACGAAGGAAATGATCGAAACGACCATTAAAGGAGGCAGTAGGGAATAACTCCCGATAATTTCGCAGATCATTACCATCCCGGCGATCGGCGCACTGGCTATTCCCGCGTAAAACGCCCCCATTCCGACGAGAATAAAAGAGGAAACGGAGACGGAAGTGGATAGGGCCATTTTCGTCACAGTTCCGACGGCACCTCCTAACATTCCGCCGATAAAAAGCGCCGGTCCGAACATACCTGCCGAGCCCCCCGTTCCGATCGTAAAGGAAGTCGTAAGAATCTTCAGAAAAGCGAATCCGAAAAAGAATAGCACCAACAAGAGATTTCTCTTTACGGCGAACTCCTTTTGAAGATTCGTCGTGGACAATATTCCGTCTTCCTGCAATCCGATAGCGTCAGGTATTTTATCAATCCCTAATGTATCTAAGACGTTCGGAATATAAGCCTCGAAAATCTGCTTTCCGTCCAGCGCGTCCTGTAAAACTCCCGCTCCCGTTCCGATCACTTCTGGAAGAAAAAATCCGATCAACCCAACGGGAATTCCTCCTATCGCGGGCTTCAGCCAGTCGGGAATTTTCCAACCGACGGCCCAATCCTGGATTTTTCGGAAAATATGAATGAACAAGGATCCGTTCAAAAAACAGAGGATTCCGAGGACCGCGTAAAAAAACAGTTCCGGATATTCCTCGAACCCGATCTCAGGCACCCGATAAACGGAACCGAAACCGTTGAGACCTGAATAGGTTAGGTACGCGGTTACCGAGGAGATAATGCAGGGAATCAAGGAATCGCTTTCTATATCCTCCCGATAAATCATCTCTACTGCGGTCAAAGCTCCCCCCAGAGGCGCATGAAAAATTGCACCGAGACCTCCTGCAGTTCCCGCTAAAAGCAAGGTTCTCCTCGCCCTGGCTCCGGCGCCGGTAATCGTCGCGACCAGGGAGCCGAAACCGGCCCCGATTTGGGAGATGGGTCCCTCTTTTCCGCCGCTTCCTCCGGAAGAAAGAGTGAAAATAGTCGAGATCGATTTTACGAAAGGAACTCTGGCTTCCATTTTTCCTTCCTTATTATGAAAGGAATCGATCATGGAATCCGTTCCCGTTCCGGCGGAATCTTTGGAAAAACGGGTTACGATCCAGCCGGTAACCAGCCCGCCTACTACCGGTAAAAAAAGCAAAACCCAACGGCCGACTCTTAGGTTCGGATCAGGATTTAAATCTACGTAATATTCTCCGTTCGGGTGCGTATTATTCATACCTGCGAAGGTATACAACATTAGGAATTCGCCCCATGCCAAGGCGCGGGAAAATGCAAACGCTCCCAGGCCCGAGACGATCCCCGTCAAGAGGCAGTACAGATACAGGGATCTTCGTCCCCCGATTTTTAAAAAGGAGCGTAGTCGTTCGATTCGTTCGAATCTAGCATTCGATTCCGTCATTGCTTAGAACCTCGAACTTCGACTTTAAAAACTTTTGGAGACGTTAAGCTCCAGGATTCGATTGTGCGAATACGTATCCTGCCAGGCCCCGACAAGGCGATACAATCGGGGAACGATCAACAATCCTAAGAACACTCCCGCTCCCGGAGATTGCAAAACGTTCCCAGAAGGAGTAGGTTTGCCAAGTAAGGTGTCCATCGCGGAATGGGAATGGATCGTAGTGGAGGCATAGTAATAACCGATTCCGGCCAACAACAAATCGGCCATAATATATCCGAACATTCCTCTTAACGTGTCCGAGGAAGTATATACCGGAGAAGCCTTCGAATTGTAGTACACCGAGGCAGCGGGTTCCAATAAAGCCAATCCTCCGGAAATCATATATCTTTTTTCCGAGACGGCACCGACTGCGGGCCCTTGCGAGGATTCCGGAGATGTTTGCCCGTTGACAACCTGTCTCCGGGTCAATTCCTCATATAGAAAATCCCGAAAGGCCTTTTCGGCCCCTCGTTTAGGCGATTCCACACGAATCAAACTTAGTTTTTCACGCTTCGAAAAACCTAATACGTAAACATCCACCGAGATCGGAGAGTACCAACGCGAGGTGTAACGATATGCGAAGCCTTTCGTGTTTTTATTGGAAATGATACGATCGTAGGTCAGTTTATTCAAAGCCGCAATGATTTTGAGATCGTTGTCGGTAGGGTCACCCTCCAGTTCAAAAGCTTCTCCGGCGATGAGGGATTCGCCTCCCCAAAAGAGTAGGATCGCAAAAAGAAAAGAGAAAATCCGGCTTGTTCCGCAGTTCATCCTACCACTCGGTCTCCCAAAAAAAATGCGGCTATCAACATGGAACTGTTGTAGGTGATGTGAGCGGTAATGGGAACCCAAATATTTTCGGTTTTTAAATAGGATAATCCGAAATAAAGGCCCACGAAAATCAAAAGTAACGGACCTACCCAAGAGCCCTTCGGGTTATAATGCACCAATCCGAAAAGCACGGAAGTCAGTACTAAACCGAGCCGCTCCATTCCTCTTCCCGCAAATTGTTTGAGTAAGAAACCGCGAAAAAAAGTCTCCTCCACAAACCCCGCTCCGAAACTTACACCGAGCAAAGCCCAGGTTAACAAGGCCCAATTTCCTTGCAGATTTTGGGTCAACGCAACTTCCAGCGGATTGGATTGAGGCTTTCCTATAAAAAAGAAGATCAGCCCTCCCGCGACATTTACAAAGCAGAAGGTGGCGACTCCGACGGATACTCCTATCCCGAAGGAACCTCCGTCGAACTGATCCCCGAAGTCCGCTCGGTCCGCCTTGGCGAGTCTGGCGAGAATGAAGTACGCGGGTAATAGAAAGCAGAAGGCCCAAACGAACCTGTCAACGACAAGAAGCCAGGGTCTTTTCGTGACCACGAATTCGGTATAATCCTTGAGAGCCTTCTCCGCGGAAGCGGGTTCGTTCCAAGCGATCTTTCTGTCTTCCGGTTGACTACCGGGAAAAGGCGTTTTGGAAGCCTTGTTTTTTTCGTAAGCAGGCGGTTTAGCGGAAAGAGTTAATTCGATTTGAATCTTGGCAATCTGTTGGTAGAGAAGGTTCGCAACCAACAAAACCAAAACCTGAAGGAGCAAAATCTTTCCGACCTCGCTCCAAAAACCGCGGGTTCCGGGTTGCTTTTCGATTTCTTCCATACGCGGAGCCGCGCCCATCATTTTCCTCCGATTTTTTGCGTCATTGTTTTTTTAAACCTACCGATTCTTATAATGCGTGTCCTTCTTCGAAAAACTTACTAAACCGGCATTTTATTCCGTACTACTGTTCCTGTTATATTCAGCCGAACCCCTTCGGGCGGGATTCGATAAAATGCCGCTAAAAAGTCTGGATTATTCGGATAAAAATCTGTTAAGAGTGAGGGAAGAGGTAAAATACAATCTGCGAGTCTCCGTATCCAATCTCGACCAAAAGAATCTAGTACCTCTTCGATTTCTCGTTTATAAAGTGGGACCTAAGGATAATTTCTTCAAGATCATGGCGAGAACGGGAATGGATCTGGATACGCTCTCTTCCGTGAACCAACTTTCGTCCCCGCAGGATATTTATCCGGGGATGGAGCTTTTGATTCCGAATATGCGCGGCTTTTACGAATCGCAACAGTCTTCCTCCGACGATTCCGAGAGAAAGAAAATTTCCTCCCGACATAAGATTCCGTCCAAATTCCTATATTATGATGACCTAAGAAAAGTCTGGTTCGTTCCCGGAAGAGGTTTGCCAAAAGAAGAGAAGAACTTTTTTTACGGTATGGCATTTTCCGATCCGTTAGCGGAGGAAGGCAGAATCAGTTCCCGCTTCGGCAGAAGAAGGGACCCTTTTACGAAAAAGGATACGTTTCATGGAGGAATCGACTTGGCGGCGGAAAAGGGAACCCCGGTTTATGCTTCGGCGGAAGGCGTGGTTACCTTTGCGGACTCCAAGGGCGGTTACGGAAATCTGGTAGTGCTCAAACATTTGTTGGGTTATGAGACAAGATACGGACATCTAGATAGGATTTTAGTTCCATCCGGTACGAAAGTGAAAAAAGGGCAGCTGATCGGGGAAGTGGGAAAAACGGGAAGAGCAACTGGGTTCCACTTACATTTCGAAGTACTGAGGAATAGCCAGAAGCAGCGTCCGGTATTTAAAGGTCACGTTTGATGATCCGGTCTCTATATCGTAATCCGATCCTTAGAGTTCTCGCCCCCGTCCTTCTTTTCCTCGTCATATTCGCGATCTTGATCCTTGCCGGCTGGAATAAAACGGATCCGGACTTTTATTCCGTCGACTCCCCGATTTCGCAGGGAGAAGACAATGCACTTTTCTTTTCCGAGTCCGTCCATGAAGGAAAGATTTCGGAACCTTTCGGATTGGCCGTCGACTCGAAAGGTCGGGTTTATACAGGCTCTACGGATGGAAACATCTACCGGATCAGAACGGACGGAAAGCAGGAGCTATTCGCAAAAACTTCCGGTCGTCCGTTAGGTCTGATCTTCGACGGAAAAGGAAATCTTGTAGTATGCCTTTCCGGAATCGGCCTGGTTTTTTACGATTCCAAAGGCGACGAAAACGTTTTGGCCCGTACCGATGATAAGGGTAATGAATTAAAGAATCTTTATGGACTAGACATTTCCTCGGACGGAACGGTTTATTTTACGGAACTAAGCCGTAAGTTTTCCTACGAGAATTCCTATCTGGAAGAACTGGAATCGAAACCCAACGGTAGAATTCTTTCCTACAATCCGATGACCCAGTCCGTAAAAACGGTTCTGGATGAAGTATATGCTCCGACAGGAATCTCCTTATCGGTAAAAGAGGACTTTTTGGTTTTTGCCGAGAAGTACAGACACAGAGTCACCCGATTTTGGTTGCGTGGGAAAAAAACTGGAAAAGAGCAATTTTTTATCACTCACTTACCCGGTAGTCCGGCGCTAATCCGTTCCGATAAGGCGGGAACGTTCTGGATCGCACTGTCCTCTCCTAGACACGCTCTGATCGATAAGATCCAGCACAAGCCCGAGTGGAAAAAAGTCCTAGCTTCTTTGCCGAAAATCTATAAACCCAAAGATGGAATCTTATCCTACGCGTTAGGGATGAACGAACAAGGAGATGTGACCTTTGCCTTGACGGACGCGACCTCGGGTCGCGTAGGCTCGACGACTGCCGTCATCGAGTTCGGCAAAGGCCTACTCCTATCCGGAAATTCCTCGGATAAAATTTGGAAATGGAAATTCGAAACCCTCGAATCTTTCTTTTAAAGAATCGAAACGACGTATAGAATCACATCGAACCCAAGAGTTCGCGGATTTTATCCAGTCCGTATCTTTCCACGAAATCTCCGAATCTTTCTCCGGATTTTCCTTCTTTTTTCCAGACTTCGAAGGCTTTCTCCAGCTGGTTCGGAATATCGGCAAACGCGATTTTCTTAGCCACGTATTGGCCTACTTTGGTTCCTTCCGGATTTCCTCCGAAAAAGAGGGAATACTTTCCTCCGGCTTGCTGTCCGACGATTCCGACTTCCGCCGAATACGGTCTTGCGCATCCGTTCGGACAACCGGTCATTCGGAGAATGGGTGCACGATCATTCAGTTGAAGTTTATCAAGGACTTTCTGTATCCCGTCTAAAAGCTGCGGAAAAACCCTTTCCGATTCGGTAAGCGCCAATCCGCAAGTCGGCAAAGCGGGACAAGCCAGAGCCCTATCGTACAGAGGTTTGGGGGAAGCGGGATCTATATTATAATTCCGCAATTTACTTTCCACACTTGCCCGATCTTCCTTTTTGATTCCCATCAAAACCAGGTCCTGGTCCGCGGTAACCTGCACGTCCAAATCGAAGGCGGAAATGATGTCTTTTAACGCGGTTTTAAGCGGCTTTTCCGGAAAGTCTTTGATCCTGCCGGAAAGAGTGTGAAACCCGAGGGAATAAGTTCCGTCTTCCCGTAACGTCCATCCTAGATAAGCAGGCGTTTCCCACTTAGGCAGGAGCTTTTCCTTATCGAATTTCGCATTCGATCTTTTCTCCACCTCGGAACGGAACCATTCCACGCCTTTTTCGGCTAAGACGTATTTGAGTCGCGCGTGCTTTCTGTTGGTACGATCGCCAAAATCCCTATGGGACGTGACGATCGCATCCGCGACCGAGATCAGATCTTTTACGGGGACCCAACCCAATAAGTCGGCGGCTCTAGGATAAGTATCCGCCTTATTATGGGTCATACCCAAGCCG
This sequence comes from Leptospira fluminis, assembly GCF_004771275.1. Classification (GTDB taxonomy): domain Bacteria; phylum Spirochaetota; class Leptospiria; order Leptospirales; family Leptospiraceae; genus Leptospira_B; species Leptospira_B fluminis. The sequence continues at coordinate 463,392 of NZ_RQEV01000003.1, forward strand.
CCGCCGGCGAATACGAAGTATCCGTCGATTTTACCGTCTTTGTCCAGAGTAGCCGCGAAACCCATATCATTCGTATAGATATCGACGGAATTGTTTCCGGCAAGAGTAACGGCGATTTTAAACTTCCTAGGCAGATAGGTTTTTCCGTAGATCGGATCTTCGTCCTCTTCGGAATTGAGCTGCTTTTCCCCAAGCCATACTTCCGCATAAGCCTTGGATTTGTATTTGAAATGGTCTGATAACAATTGAGCGACCGCATCCAACTGGTTCAGATCGGATCTTCCCCACGGATTTAGAGCCTGGGTTACGTTCCTTACGACGTCTCCACAGGCGCCCATAGTGGAAAGGTTGACTTTGTCGACAGCCTGCATGATCGGGCGCAGATCGGTAAGACGGATCGTGTGCATCTGGATGGATTGTCTTGTCGTTAAGCGAAGCGCTCCCCCGGCGAATTTGTCGCCTAATTCGTCCCAGACCAAGTATTGCTTCGCAGTTAATCTCCCGCCCGGAATCCGACCACGGATCATAAAAGAGGTCGGATTTTCTATAAAATCACCTTGCTCGTCTTTTCTCCGATCCCTGTCCTTTTGTTGGTACATCCCGTGAAATTTGATCAACTGCCGATCGTCGTCTCCGAATTCCTCGGCCCCAGCTTCCACTGTAGCTCCGATTTTTCCCCGAAGACCTTGGGAGGCCAATTTGATATGTTCTACTTCGCTGAGTTCCTTTTCTTCTGACATAATAGGGGCTGTCCTTTTATATTAACTTTTATGAATGCTTCAATCTTAGGTATTTCTCTTTAAATTCGCGCAGTAACGAGCGAAGCGCCTCTTTCCGGACTTCCGGATCACCGAGCGATTTCTTTGCCGCCTTTCGGATCTCGAACAAATCTTCGAAATCCCGTTCGTGACCCTCCGGGATCAGTTCCTCTAAAGCGGTTCTTAGTGTTTTTGCTAATCCCGCAAATTCCCCCTGGGTCGAAACGGCGACCCGCAAGGGACCGCGATCGAAATAGGCGGAAGAATAAAAATCGCAAGCGTCCGGATCGTCCGCACAGTTGATCCAAATTCCGAGACGTTTCGCTTCGATTACGAGATCCTGATTGGTCTTTCTATCGTTGGTCGCGGAATAGATCAGCTGGAACCCTACCAGATCCGAAAGTTCGACCTTCTTCTGAAAGAGTCGAACATCGGGTCTTCCTGAAAGAATTTCACGGACCTCGGGTCGAAACGTTTCCGCAACAAGAGTCAATTCGCATCCGCTTTCCAGCAGAGGACCTAATTTTTCGACGGCGACCCGTCCGCCTCCGATCAGGAGAACTTTTTTTCCTTCCAGCTTTAAAAACACGGGAAGAAGTCGGTTCATTCTTCCGTACCGAAAGGAAAGTGACTTTGTCCATCAAGAAGAGAAGGATCCATCTTAGATCGCAATCCTACGACCGCACCTATGTAGATGATTCCCGGACCGGTTCCGTTTTTAGGGACTCCATTTCTTGCAGCGTCGCCGAGAGTGAGTGTAACGATTTTCTGTTCGGATAGACTCGCGTTTTCGACCAAAGCCAACGGTAACTCCGGATCGGCACCGTGGTCGATCAATTGACTCGCGATTTTCTGGATGGAGGAAGTTCCCATAAATAGAGCGATGGTTCCCTTGAATTTCGCGAACCAATTCCAATCCGTATCTTCGTTTAATACCGTGTGCCCGTCCATGATCAGGACCTGTCTCGAAAGACCTCTATGGGTTAGGGGAAATCCCGCTGCAGAGGATCCCCCCGTCAGAGAGCTTACCCCGGGAACGATCTCATAGTCGATTCCGCCGGCACGAAGCGCTTCCAGCTCTTCCCCTCCTCGGCCGAACAAAAAAGGATCCCCTCCTTTCAATCGGACGACGATTTTTCCGGAGGTCGCATATTTTACCAAAAGGTCCTGGATTTCGGTCTGAGTAGCGGAATGTTGCCCGGCACGTTTTCCCACATAATGCGCGATCGCAGTGCGCGGAAAGTATTCCAGGAAAGAAGGATCCAAAAGCGCGTCGTATAAAACCACTTCCGCCTTCTCTAGGATCCGCAGAGCGCGTAAGGTCAGTAGATCCGGATTGCCCGGACCGGCTCCGACCAAATATACTTTTCCGCGCTTTTCCATTCGTTTTTTCTAATCTCCAATTCGCTAAGAACCGGAAATCATTCCGGCTCCGACCGTATTATTCGTTCCTTCATCCACCAGAACGAAACTTCCCGTTCCCCGGTTTTTGGAATACTTGTCGAAGGCGATCGGTTTTGCCGTACGGATCCTAATCCTGCCGATCTCGTTCAGCCCTAACTGCGATACTTCCACTTTTTCATGGGTTTGGGTCTCTATTTTAAAGGAAATCTCACGGACCGCGGATTTAACGGATCCTGTCGTTTGCCGAAGAAGATATTTATTTCCGGGAACCAGCGCTTTCGAATCCATCCAGCATATGTCCGCTTCCAGATCTTGGGAAACGATAGGAGGGGAACCGGAAAGTACGATCATATCTCCACGACCGATATCGATTTCGTCTTCGAGTAATATGGTCACGGACATGGGAGCGAAGGCCTCTTCCACACTTCCTTCGTGCGTATCTATGGATTTGATTCTGGATTTCAGTCCGCTGGGTAAAACCGAAATTTCATCTCCGCGTTTCAATATTCCGCTCCGGATCTGTCCGGCATAGCCACGGTAATCGTGAAACTCCTCGGTTTGAGGGCGGATCACGTATTGAACGGGAAATCTGGCTTCTTGCTTGCTTTCATCCGAATCTATGTCGATTTCCTCCAAATATCCGAGCAAGGTATTTCCTTTCCACCATGGCATTCCTTGTGACGGATCCACCACGTTATCTCCGTTTAGGGCGGAAATAGGAATAAATTCGATTTCTTTAATACCTAATTCCGCCGCGAACCTGAGATATTCCGCTTTGATCTCTTCGAACCTTTTCTGAGAGAATTCCACCAAGTCCATTTTATTGACACAGACGACGATATAAGGAATTCGAAGTAAAGAGACGATATAGGAGTGCCTGTAGGTTTGTTCGATCACTCCTTTTCTGGCATCGACAAGTATGATCGCCAGATCCACGTTGGAAGCGCCAGTCACCATGTTTCGGGTGTATTGAACGTGACCGGGCGCATCCGCAATGATGAATTTCCTTTTAGGAGTGGAGAAATATTTGTACGCGACGTCGATCGTGATTCCCTGCTCTCTTTCCGCCTTCAATCCGTCGGTCAGAAGCGCGAGGTTTACTTGGCCGTTGACTTGACCGGCTCTTTCTATGGCTTCCAATTGGTCCTGAAAAACGGACTTACTGTCGTACAATAACCTTCCTATCAGAGTGGACTTTCCATCGTCCACGCTACCCGCCGTGATGAAACGCAATAGATCCATCAGAAATATCCTCCCCGTTTCCGTTCTTCCATAGCCGCTTCGGATCTCTTATCGTCTAAACGGGATCCGCGTTCCGTCGTTCTGGAGGTCTGTATTTCACGTATAATATCGTCCAAAGAATTTGCCTCGGATTCCACGGCGGCAGTGCAAGTCATGTCGCCCACCGTTCGAAAACGGACGGTCCTTTCCTCCACCTGATCCCCGGAATCCAATGTTATGAATTCCGAAACCGGAAAAATCAGATTTTCTCTCCAGACGATCTCACGCTTATGCGAGAAGTACAGGGAAGGTAATTCGATATTTTCCGCCTTGATGTATTCCCAAACATCCAGTTCCGTCCAGTTACTGATCGGAAACACCCTTACGTTTTCTCCTACGTGGATTTTCCCGTTATAAATGTTCCATAGTTCGGGACGCTGCAGTTTCGGATCCCAACCTCCGAATTCGTCCCTGACAGAAAAAACTCTTTCCTTCGCTCTGGCTTTTTCTTCGTCTCTTCTCGCGCCGCCGATACATGCGTCGAATTTAAATTCCGAAATCGTATCCAGGAGGGTAACGGTTTGGATTCCGTTTCTGCTCGGAAATTTTCCCTTTTCCTCCACAGCCTTTCCTTGATCTATCGAGTCCTGAACGTAACGCACGATCAGTTTTTCCCCGATCTTTTGCGCCAGTCTATCCCGGAAATCCAAGGCCTCTTGGAAATTGTGACCGGTATCTATATGGACCAGGGGAAAAGGGAATCTTCCTGGGCGGAAAGCCTTTAAGGCGAGATGGACTAGCGTGATGGAATCCTTTCCGCCGGAAAATAGCAGCGCCGGACGCTCGAATTGTGCGGCCACTTCCCTTAAAATATAGATCGATTCCGCTTCCAGTTGTTGCAGATGCGATAGGCGAGTACGGGTAGTCATACTTGCGATCCTTTTTTACGAACTAATTTTCCGTCCACCCAATGGAGACCGCATTCCTTTGTGGATTCGTTCTCCCACCACCAGCGCCCCGCTCTGAAATCCTCTCCCGGCATTATGGCTCTCGTACAAGGAGCACAGCCGATGCTCGGGTACCCTTTGTCATGGAGAGGATTGTACGGCACTCCGTTAGCTTCCACATAGGCTTTGGTCTCTTCCCAAGTCCAATCTAGAATAGGATGGAATTTTAATATATTTCTTGCTTGGTCCAGCTCTACTTTCGGTAAGTCCTCGCGCGAACCGGATTGTTCTCCGCGAATCCCGGTGATCCAGAGAGAAGCTCCTTCTAAAGCTCGATTCAAAGGAAGAACCTTACGGATATGACAGCATTCTTTTCGATTCTCGATCGTATCATAAAAAGAATCGGGTCCTTTTTCATTCACGAGTTTCTCCACCGCTTCCGAATCGGGAAAGAAGGTCTGGATTCTTTTCCCATACATTCCGTTGGTGCGCTTGTGGAGCTCGTACGTTTCGCTGAAAAGTCGACCGGTATCTAAGGTAAAAATGCGGATTCCCAGATTTTGGGAATAGATTGCGTGTGTGATCGCCTGGTCTTCCAAGCCGAAGCTGGTCGAAAAAACGGCGGTTCCCGGAAATTCTTTATCGATCCAAGCCAGGGATTCTTCCAATCCCATTCCTTTGATTTGATTTTCCAGCTCCTTCGGATCCATTGAACTTACCCTGCCACTGAATGTACTATGACGGTTTGACTAATATACTGCACAAAAGTTTTATATATTGGATTTTTTGTAAGATATAATCGTTTCTCTGTACCAAGATTCTAGCAGCCCACTGTCCGGAACAGAGAATTTTAAAAAAAAAGGAAAAAGAGAAAGCGATGGTTCTCTCATTATGTCTCTTTTTATTTTTTCCTCTTTCCGCTCTGTATTCATCATTCGTTCGTAGAAAGATGCAATTCCGAACGAAGTGATCGATCCACGGGAGAATGTTTTTCCCAGTAGGCCATCCTAGCTAAACCCCTTCTCGTCGCCTTTGTAATCAATTTTTGAGGAGGAGAAAGAAAATCGGAATCGGGGTACTCTTCTTCCCAGCCTAGGATGCGGTGCGGAAAAGCGGATTCAAATTCGATTTTCAGAGTTCTGTCCCATCCGAGGTTTCGAATTATGTATCGATTCATCCGGGTATCGACGGGTTCGATTTTCGCTTCGGCAAATACCGACGCCAGATCTCTGTGTGAGAAGCGAAGGTAGAAGGCACTAGGAAAAATTCGGATCTTACCCTGGGGCAATTTTTCCGGTGCGAGTCGGATCCGGTTCCAAAGTTCGTCCTCCAGAATCGTATTTTCGATCCTTCCTTTTTTGTCTCCTTCCGATTCGAAATATGAGTAGGAAACGAAATCGTAGCCGTTTCCTTTTCGGTTCATCTGTAAAAAAGTCGTTCCGCACCATTCTTGAATGCTTGCGACTTCCTTTATGCTAGAAGGCGACGACGCCCTAGGAGTAAAGACGGATAGCATCAATTTGTACGGATACACTCCCGTCAAAAAATCCTTGGTCATATTCAGCTTGAGCACAGGAATTACATCTCCGGACGAATCGTCCGGAGAATCCGATTTTACCTGTTTTTTTCCCGAAAATCCCTCATGAACGAAGATGAGAGTGGCGGTCCCTTTATGAATCTTTCCGTATCGCGCCTGTGAAAGATCGTACGTGGCGATCTCCGCAAGTCCGGAATCCCAGTATTCCGAAAATTGCTTCGGATTTTCCAGCGAAGCCGAGGCGACTTCCGGTCGATCACATTGAAAAAAGACAGGAAGAAATAGAAGCGGGAGAAATTTTCCTAGGATCGACATCGACGCACCTTTTCTAAGATCATAAGTCGAAACTTTCCGGAAGAAAATTCTTTTTCTACCTCGGAAAAGGCGGCTTTAAATGAATGTCTACTTTAAAGTTCGGGTTTAATCCGGACTTAAAAGAAAGCTTTCCCAAAACCTGGAAAGCTCGGTCTCGTTTTCCGGTCGAGTATGCCATCTCCTATGTAACCAAAAATAGTCGGCGGGGTGCTTTCTAACTTCCTCTTCCAGTCGCCGGACCCATCGATACGTGAACTCCTTTTCCCATTTTTCGGGATCTTGCCTCGGGTCCAACTTGGGCCTTTCGAATTCTTCGATATAAAAATACAATCTTCCAGAATCGTCGTACCAACTGCTGCAAAACAGGATTGGTACGTCCGTCATACGAGCGAAAGTCGCCGGTCCTAGAAACGTGGATGCTAAACGACCTAAAAACGGAAAGAAGCTCCCGTTTTTTCCCGCGTCTTGATCCGAAATGAAGGCGACTAATTTTCCCCGTTTCAGCAAACCCAAAGCTTTTCTGGGACTTTCATCGGTGTACACCAATTTGATCCGCTGCGTGGCTCGGGTATTTTCGATCCATCGGTTGGACCAGGGATTGCTTTGCCTTTTTGCAAAAACGTAGAGATCGTTTTCCGGAGCGGAATAGCAGACGGATACACCCATGGTTTCCCAATTTCCTAGATGTCCTAGAATCAAAATGCCGCCTTTTTCCAAAAGCCTGCTGTGAGTTTCCGGGTCTGGCAGAAGAGTAACCCAATTTTCCAGGAATTTGCGATTCATCCTAGGTTCCTGACAGAACTCATTGGCCATGTGCGCCAGATTTTTGAGATTATGGGAGACCAACCCTTTGATTTCGGAATCCGACTTTTCCGGAAAAACCATCCGCACATGCCGCTCGATTCTATTTCGAACGGCACCGGTGAATTTACTCAACAGCAGCACGATGGAAAATAGGATTCGAGCGCGTAGCTTGTAGGGAAAAAAAGACAGGAGGCCGACGACAAATCTTGTAAAGACGTAATGAAAGAATTTTTTGACTTTCTTTCGTTCGCTTCGCGGAGTGAGGGTTGACATAAAGCAATTGGGCGGATCGACCCCAATCGAACAAGTAGAATTTGGTCTAGGAGACCTAAGAGTTTTAAGGGAAAGAGTCCAAAGATTGGAATTCGGTAAAAATTGGACTTTTATCACAATTCGGCTAAAATGTGCGGCCGAATCCGATTTTAGCTTGGCAGGAATTTTAAGCGTAATGGAGGATTCTGTCGGATCCGAAATTCGAAATATCAAACCGGATAGAATATGGCACCCGAAGTAACCCAGACCGAATCTCGAAAATTTGGAGTCGAACCCCGAAAATACGAACCGAAAACCGGACGTGCGCAAGCATGTCTCTTACTGTGCCTTTTTTTGCTCGTTACACACCTGAACGCGGAGAATACGATCGTTTTAGGCCCCGGCAGACTGGCCGCGAATCCCAAAACGGATCACCCAAGGTCTTTTAAATTTCCGCAGGATCATTTCTTTCATACCGGATATCGGGTGGAATGGTGTTATTTTGTGGGAATTCTAGAAACGGATTCAGGCCCCATGGGTTACGAATTGAGTTTCTTTCGGGCATATTTCGGACCGAAAGTTACCGTTTACCCTGTTCATTTTGCAATCTCCGATATGCGAAATAAAATTCATAAGACTGCTCAGGTCCTGGAGAGAGAACTGGGGAATCTTGCCGGTCAGGACAAGCGTTCGATTTGGAGCGGGGATTATCGGCTGGAGATTTTGGGTCCCGCATCGTTTCGAATCAGCGCCTTTCCCCGCGAGGAGCCCGGCTTCGGAATCGAACTGGATCTGAAAGGCAAGACCGAAAACATCCTTCTCCACGGAAACAAAGGAAAATCGCTCAAAAGCAGGAATCGCCCGGGGTTCTATTCCTATTACTATAGCATTCCCAGATTGGAGACAAAAGGTACGATGTACTTGGACGGGAAGGAATATGCGATCCAATCGGGACAGACATGGATGGATCACGAATGGAGCAGTCCGGAGAATTCCCCGGATTCCCGTTCCGATCTTTTCTCCAAGGAAAATTCCTGGGACTGGATCTGTATCCAGCTCGACGACGGTTCCGATGTGATGGCATTCAATTTCCGTTCCGGTCGGGGAGAACCTTCCGAAACGTTCGGCACGATCCGAAACAAAGAAGGTGACGTTCTTTCTTTGGAAAAAGAAGGCCAGCTCCTTTTTCGGGCAAAGCCGCAATCTTGGACCAGCTCCAAAACCGGAATTCCATATCGACTGAATTGGACTATAGAAACCGAAACGTTGAAATTGGAAATATCTCCGAAATTCGAAGACCAGGAATTCGACGCTAGACAAAGTTCCGGGTTGATTTATTGGGAAGGCGGGATCGATGTCAAGGGCTGGAAGGACGGAAAACCTGTCACCGGAAAGGGTTATCTAGAACTTAAAGGAAGTCGTTAGAAGCACCCAAAGTCGACAAAACCGGTCGAAAAAATCTTTATCCTTAGGAAGCATTTCGGAAAAATAGCCGGATGTCTAGGATTCGGATATAGGATTCTTTGAGGAGCCGGCGTGGGAAATTATTTTCTAAAACGAATCGTGTTGATCCTTCCGACCCTTCTCGGAATTACTTTTCTCGTTTTCATTCTTTCTCATTTGGCGCCGGGCGGCCCTCTGGAAAGAGAAATTGCGAAAATCAGAGGATATGCCAGTCTCCAAGGAGCACAGGCGAACCAGATCAGTCAGGAAGAGATCGATCTTTTAAAAAAGCGCCTCCATCTAGACCAGCCGGTTCCGATAGCCTATCTCTTCTGGCTGAAAGACATTCTTCATTTCGATCTCGGCGAATCAAGGTTGCACTCCCGTCCCGTTTCGGAACTCATCGCGGAAAAAATTCCAGTCTCTATCACTTTCGGTCTTTCCGGGTTCTTGTTATCGTATCTGATCTGCATTCCTCTCGGAATCACGAAAGCGCTTCGCAGCGGAGAAGCGTTCGATTCCGGAACCAGCATTTTGATCCTACTCGCCTATTCCATTCCGGTCTTTGCCCTGGCAATGCTTTTACTTTATGTATTCGCTTCCGGAGAAGTGTTTTCCTGGTTTCCGTTAGGTCACGAAGTCTCGGACGAATACGAATCCCTCGGTTTTTTGGACCGGATTCAAGATCGTCTGTCTCACATGTTTCTTCCGGTAATCTGTTACGTTTCCGGTTCCTTTGCCGTTCTTACGCTCTTGATGAAAAATTCCCTATTGGATCAGATTTCCAAGGAATATGTTCGCACTGCCGTAGCCAAAGGAATGTCCTTTAAGGATGCGGTGTTTAGGCACGCATTCCGCAATAGTCTGATTCCGATCGCAACCGGATTCGGATCCAATATCAGCCTTGTATTGGCCGGTTCTTTGATCATCGAGTTGGTATTCAACATAGACGGGATGGGTCTTTTGAGTTTTCAGGCGGTAACGGAACGTGACACGGATCTGATGATGGGTCTCCTGTTGATCCAGAGTTTGCTCGCTCTTTTCGGCAATATTCTTTCCGACATCTGCTACGTACTGATCGATCCAAGGATTAACTTCGAAGCATGAATTCGTTATTCGAAAGGCGGTTTAAGAAATTTCGATCCAACCGGAGGGCATGGATTTCCCTCTGGATCCTAATCGTAACGTACGGAATTTCTGTTTTAGCCCCTGTGCTGGCCAACAACCAACCTTGGGTCGTTTCCTATTCGGATCGATTTTATTTCCCGATTTTTTCCTTTTATACGGATGAAGCTTTCGGAGGTGTCAATCTTACTTCTCCCAATTATAAAAAGTTGGCCAAGAGATCCGATTTTCAGCAGGGCAAAAGTTGGATCCTGTTTCCTCCGATTCCATACGGATACAACGAAGATAATTTAGAAAGTTTGGAAGGCGACGACGCTCCTCCTTCGGCGCCAGGAAGACGACATTGGCTCGGAACCGACGATAGGGGAAGAGACGTATTTACCCGCATTTTTTACGCGTACAGGAATTCGATGAGTTTCGGTTTGGTATTGGTCGTCGTCGAACTTCTGCTTGGAACCATTGTTGGCGGTGTACAAGGATATTTCGGAAAAAGGACGGATATCGTATTGCAAAGAATCATCGAAATCCTGTCCGCTATACCGTTCTTATATTTGATCCTGATCATGGGTTCCTTTTTCGGACGCGGGTTTTTGGTTCTTCTGATAACGTATGCTGCATTGAGTTGGATAGGAATTAGCGCGTATATGAGAGGCGAATTTTATAAACTCAAGACCCAAACATACGTGGACGCGGCAAGAGCACTCGGAGCAGGTTCCTGGAAGATCATGTGGAACCATATTCTTCCGAATGCGATCACTCCTTTGCTGACCTTTTTACCTTTCACGCTGATCGGTGCTGTGGGGATTCTAAGCGCTCTGGATTTTTTAGGATATGGAATTCCGGCGCCGAATCCTTCCTGGGGGGAGATGATCGGGCAAGGAAGAGAAAACCTAAGAGCTTGGTGGTTGATCACTTTTCCTTCGTCCGCTCTGGCTATGACCATCCTGCTTACCTCCTTTGTCGGAGAAGGTCTGAGAGATTCCTTCGATGCCAAGGAAAGGACGACTTACGAATGAGTTCCGAAGAAACGATTTTATCCGTCACTGATCTTTCCCTGGAACTCCGAACGGAAAACGGGTATGTTCCCCTTTTGCAGGATCTTTCCTTCCGGATGGAAAAGGGAAAAGTGTTGGCACTGGTCGGAGAATCCGGATGCGGAAAATCCGTATGCTCCATGGCATTGACAAAGTTGCTTCCGAAGGATTTGTTCCGTTTTACCGGCGGGGAGGTTCTCTTCGAATCCAGAAATCTTCTGACCCTCGCTTCCAAAGAATTGGAGTCGATCCGAGGAAGGAATATCTCTTACGTTTTCCAGGAACCGTTTTCCTCCTTGGATCCTCTCCAAAAAATCGGAGACCAGATGACGGAAGGGTTTCTGATCCATTCCATGGGTTCCCGAAAAGAAGGGGAGGAAAAGGCGGAATACCTTCTTTCTTCCGTCGGAATCACGGACGTAAAGCTCAGGATGAATTCCTATCCTCACCAATTGAGCGGAGGAATCCTGCAAAGGGTGAGCATAGCCGCCGCCTTGATGTGCGATCCGAAATTGTTGATCGCGGACGAACCTACATCCGCCTTGGACGTGACGGTCCAGGCGCAACTCGTAGAGCTACTGCTTAAGCTGAAAGACACGTTCGGACTTTCGGTCCTATTTATCTCCCACGATTTCGGATTAGTCAGTCATATCGCCGACCGTATTTGTGTGCTGTATGCGGGTAGGATCGCGGAGATAGGAAGCACGGATTCCGTCATTGAAATGCCCTCGCATCCTTATACCCGAGACCTACTGAATTCTTTGCCTTCCAGATTTGCTGCAACCGGAACGTTTAGAACCATAGAGGGAAGAGTTCCTCCCCCCGGTAGTTATCCGAAAGGTTGCCATTACCAAAATCGCTGCTCCTCCGCTTTTGATCGCTGCGAATCATCAAAGCCTAATTTGCTTGTTGCAGGCAGTCCCGACCATTATTCCGCCTGCTACCTTCTCTCAAACCAAGGAGAGACCGAATGAATTCTTTGCTGGAAATCAGGGATCTGACCGTCGGATTCGGAAAGGAAACATTTTTCGGCCGAAGCAAAAAGAGATTGTTAGCGGTCGAAAATCTGAGCCTGGATCTCGTAAAAGGGGAAACACTCGGTTTAGTCGGAGAATCCGGATGCGGAAAGTCCACATTAGGCAGAGCCATACTTCGTTTATTAAAGCCGGATTCGGGAAGGATTTCCTACGAAAAAACGGACATATTGCCCTTGTCCGAAAAGGGCTTTCATCCGTTTAGACGGAAAATACAGATCGTTTTCCAGGATCCTTATTCCTCTCTGAATCCGAGAATGAATATTAAAGAAATATTAATCGAAGGGTTGTTACTTCACAAGCAGGAAACGAAAAACGGCGCTATCGAAGAGGTAAAAAGTATTCTGGAAAAAGTCGGACTTCCTTCCGATATACTGGAACGTTATCCGCATGAGTTCTCGGGCGGTCAAAGACAAAGGATCGCGATCGCAAGAGCTCTCGTCCTGAAGCCGGAATTCGTCGTTTTGGACGAGGCGGTATCCGCCCTGGACGTATCGACGCAAGCCCAAGTCCTACTGTTATTGCAGGATTTGAAAAAACACTTCGGGCTTTCCTATCTTTTCATTTCTCACGATCTCGGAATCGTGCGAGCGATCTCCGACAGGATAGCGGTTATGTACTTAGGTAGAATCGTGGAAATCGGCGATACCCGTAACGTGTTCGAGCGCCCTGGACATCCCTACACCCAAGCCCTTTTCGGATCCGTTTTCAGCATAGAAAACAGAAAGGAAAAGAAAGCGTCTCTAAAGGGGGAAGTTCCCAGTATTCTCCGAAAACCATCCGGTTGCCACTTTCATCCCCGTTGTCCTATAGCACAGGAAATATGTTCCCGTACCGAGCCGGACTGGAAATCCGTCGGATCGGATCGCAAGGTTCTATGTCATTTTCCTTTGGAGAAATGAGATGCGCGCGTGGGACGTATTATCCGATTACCTGGAACGTAAAAGGCTAAAGTTCCTATTTTTCGTATCACTTTTCGGAATTCTCTTCCTTACTCTCGTTTATATTCCGTTTCTGCAAAGAAAGGAATTCTATAAGGAATTTCTGTTAAACCAAATCCGCCAGGCCACGGGATTGGATATAGAAGTCAGAAATTCGGACCTGATCGTATTTCCGTTTCCGGGAATCACTCTCGAAGGCGTTTCGATAAAAAAAAACGACGTCCTGCTAGCTGTTAGTCATAGGATCGACCTCGATATATCCTGGTTGGGTTTATTCCACGGGGTAGTGGAGTTGCGGGATATAACCATCGAAGGCGGATCCCTATACCTCGAACGCAGAAAAGACGGATCTTTCGATCTATTGGAATATCTGCAAAAAGAAGAAGCCGCCGAGGACGAAAGATCCAGCATTAAACTCGATCCCGAAAATATCGATCTGAGCGTGGGTTTTTCCGCGAAAAATTTCATCGGTATAGAACTGAAGAACGTCGAGGTAAACAACTTTACACTTGTATACAAGGAAGACATTCATAATAGGGAATACAGCGTATACTTCTACAAATCTCGGATCTCGATCTCTTTTTACGGGAATAACCTAGATTTCTCGTTTAAAGGAAAAATCGACGAGCAACCTATAGATCTGGAATTTACGTCCGCTATCGTACAAAAGACGAATGCGGATTGGAATAAACTGAGCTTTTCCATCGTTTTAAATCTGAACGATCTATCCTTATCTTTGCTGCGAGATTTGTTCTTTATTTTTCCCGTTGCGGATTTTTCCAAAACCACCGTGTCCGGCCGAATCGAAGTATCGAAGGAAAGGGATTCGTTAGTTCATTTTAAGATCAGATCCCAGGTCCGAGACCTAGCTTACAAAGGTGGAATTCCGTTCGGAAAGATCAAAGTCGATACAGACTTCGATTTGGATCCGTTCGGAAAGAAAATATCCTTTTCCTATATAGACGGTCTTTGGGAAGGCGTAGCGAAAGCCAACGGTACCGGGAGTGTAAACTGGAAAAACCGAACCGTCGGACAATTCAGCATTCACAGCGATTATGCCGACTATCATCATCTCGTAAAATTAGGGCGCCTTTTCGACGTAAGAGAGGATCTCTTCGATCCGACTTCTCCACCGGGAATATTCTATTTCAATGCGGAGCTGAACAATTTTTTCGCATTCAAACATCGCTTCGCTTCCATAAAAGGCGAAGCCAAATTCATAAAACCGATGTTGAGTGTTCCGAGTTTTCATGCGTTCATCTATAACGGTGAAATCGTAGGAAAAGCGAAAATCTTCCCGTTTATTCCGAAATTAGAGGTGGAAGGAGAAGCCTTTAGACTCCAATCCGATCGAATACTTTTACCCTACCTTCCGGAAAGAATCATTACAGGAGAACTGTATAGTCGATTCTATCTGGAAACATATATCAGGGATCATTCAAGGGACACGGTCGCCGAACTGTTCGAGAATATGACCGGTTCGGGTAATATGAGAATCCGGAACGGAGAATTGATAGGATACGCAAACTTCATGATTCCGGTCCTGAACACTCTCGGTAAGATCATCAGTTTCCAAGGCGTAGACGGTCGAAAATTCCAATTTTCCGAACTTAAGTCGGATATCAAAATCAGAAATAATAAATTATTTTTTCCTAATCTTTCTTTGGAAGGAAGCGGAATGGAAGTCGATGGAAACGGAAACGTCGGTTTTGACAAACGAATCGATATGATATTGTATTTAAGATTGGGAGGAAAGGTGGTGGGTCAGGCGGCCAAAATCCCGATTTTATATAAGGGCGTGTTCGGAAAGGGAATCCCTTTTATCGATCCGATTTGGCTGGGTTCGGTCTATGCAGGTTCCATTCTTTTAGGTCCTTATCTCCTGCCCCTCGGCGGTCCTTACGGAGGAGGAGTCGCCGGCTCGGTGATCGGAGAATACGTAAGGGATCTATGGGACGGAGTCACCGGTCTATTCGGAGGATCTGAAGAGGAATCGAAAAGCAAGAAGCCGAAAGGAAAATAACCTTAATTCTTATTCCTGATATCGTCCCGTCGGCCACGGGTTTGCGAATCAGGAAAAGTCCAAATCCAAACCTTCCAATTTAAGCACTTCCAAAGCGTTGCTGGATTGAACGACCCCGTTCCTTATTTTATAGTCGAAACTCATTTTTCCGTCCTTTATCTCTTCCCGAAAATGTCTCAACTCCAATCCTTCGAGTCCGGCCAATTCCAGATCGTGCGTGGTTACGATTCCAAATACTTTCGATTTTTTTAAAGTCTTAAGTATACCCTTGCACGCGAGAGTTCTCTCCCTCGAATTCGTTCCTTTCAGGATTTCGTCCAGCAAAACCAGGTGTTCCACGCCGGTATCGGAAACCTCGGACAGAATTTTTGCCAAACGCCTGACTTCCGCATAGAAGAAAGAGATTCCTTCCTCCACGGAGTCTTCGTTTCGAACGCTTGAATGAACTTCCAATAACGGAAGATTGCATTCGGAAGCGGGGACAGGTGCGCCCGCCATAGCAAGGATTCCGCAGATTCCTGCGGATCGAAGGTAAGTAGTCTTACCCGACATATTAGATCCCGTTAAAAGAAATAAATCTCCCGGAGAAACCTTCTCCAGATCGTTCGGTACCCGCTTTTCACTCTGGATCAACGGATGCACTAATGCCTTAACTTCCAATTTTGCCGGCTCCGATCTTCCGAGAATATTCGGAAAAGAGAAGGACGGCTCCAACCATTTGAGATTCGCGAGAGGAAGAATCGAATCCAATTCCGCAAGTTCGCGGAGAGCGGACATGATTCCGCTTCCCCAGCGTTTCCACCACCGATCGTATCTTTTCCAAAGCCACAAATCGAAGAGAAAAAGGAAGTTCAAGCTAGTATGCGGGAGAGGAGCTTGGAAAAATGCAGCGCGATTCGCGATTCCTGTGAATTCCTTCCAGCAAAGCACGAATTCCTGAGAAGACCAATCCGAAAGGAATTTTTTTCCGGAGCCGCCAACCAGATTCGAACATAGTGCGTAGTTTAAAACTTTTCCCAGTCTGGGAAGGGACTCCGCTTGTTTGGCCAGGGAATGAATCATGTCCAATGAAGTTCCGCGATAGATTCCGAATACAGATAAGTTCAATAGAAACAGACCGAAACCCCAAGTTTTTCCCCATAGCAGAGCCGCTAAAACGATAAGCCAGGTAAACGAGACCCAGAACGGAAAAACCGCACGGATAATCCCTCCTTTCGACCCGAAAGCGCCGGTCCAAAATTTGTCGGGACTCTCGCGAAATAAATCGGAAGGAGGGCTTCCTTTTTCTTCGGCCGCTTCTTTCGAATCTTTTTTGAAAAGGGAGGGAATGTAGGAAGGCAAAGGTTCTTCCTTTTCCTCTTCGACTTCCGGCAAGGACGCTTCGTAAAGCCTTAGCAATCGCAGAAGTTTTTGAAGCGTAGGTAATCTTCTGGAAAGTTCTAAAACGGACGATTGTCTTTCCCGCGAGGTTGCCATCCGGTTTGGCTCCAAAAAATAGGACAGAAAGCGTTTCTGGCCGTCGGATGTGGAAGCCGTATCCATCCGCGAAAATATCCCGCTCTCTCCCAAAAAATCCAAATCTTTGGTCCAAGTAGGGAGACCCCTTTGTCCGGAAAGGTTACGATACAATTCCCTCTTTATCAGCGGGTATCCCCCCGGACTTAAAGTTAGTCTTGCTTTCTGTTCCTCCAAAAATCGGACCCAGAGGCCGAGACGATCGGTCTTGTCTTTTCTTGCCTGGTACATTCCGAGAAGTCGATAAAATGCGGCCAGGAAGAGGATAGAAGGAAGATAATAAATTTCGGAGGAAGGTCTGAGCAGATATACGACTATAATCCATAGGAAAAAAGCCGCGAAAGAGAAAAGCCTCAGTGAGGATAAGTTGCGGAGTTTTTTTTCTTCGAACGTAAGAAGTTTTAAGATTCGGGATTTTCTCCTTTCTACGGAGAGAACCCGGGACGAAATATTCATACCGCTGCCGAAACGTTCTCGTAATTTTCGGATTCGCGGCGATAAAGTTCGTGGTCCAATAAGCGGACCATGGAGCCTAGGTCGTTCATAACCCATCTGGATACGATTCGCCCACGGTCCTTTCCGCGGAATTTATCCACGTACACGTAGCCGAATAAGTCGGTCCCGTACTCGTAAACTACGTATCTGCCCGACCTTCGTCCCGTTCGATTTTCCAGGCGAATCTGCATTTTAACCGTTTTTATCCGGTACTTTCTTATCGTACAAGAAAAAAAAACCTCAAGTATTTTGTAAATCCCCCGAAGTACAGTTCAGGGAAAGGCTCCTCTTCCACGGACGGATCGAAGGACCTTCTCACTTTTCCACCCGAAGGGTCGCACGGAGGCGATTTATGCTGTATTCGGAAATGGATCCGGATCTCCGGAGTTCTTTTGCCAAGATCAGTGGAATCTTCGCAAACTTGACGGATGACACCGCTTTACCTACTTCGGGTTTAAAAGCGGGAAATCTACTGGATACGAAACAAATGAAAAAGCTGAACGAAATCCGTAAAAGAAGAATCAATTCCAGTCAGTGGAAAAACTTCCAGAAAGATTGATAGAATAAAAAAGCCTTCCAACCGGAAGGCTTTTTAATATTACCCTTTTTCCGAAATCAATATTTCGTCTTCGTGGAAGGGAGTTTCACGTTTAGGATCACGTCCACTTCCGTCACCTCTCCTTCCTTAACAACAAGATTCGAATTGTTCAAATTCAAATCCTCCGCAAAAGAGGCTTTGATTTCGTATTCTCCCGGTTTCAGGTTCGTAAACCAAAAGTTTCCGTTCTGATCCGTATTTAACTTCTGGATCCCTGTTACACTCGAAATCGTCGGCATATAAATCGGCTGATTGATCACCGGATTGTCCAAAGTCTGGTAAAAAACCTTGCCGCGTATCGCGCCGAAACCCGACATAGAAGTCATCACTTCCATCTCGTTTCTTTTGTTCGGAATCACTGCCTGCGTTTTTTGAATCTCCGGATAATCGTCCGCCTGAATCGTGATCTTATGAACGCCTGCCGGAAGGTCCTTTAAAGTAAGAGTATAAACCGCTCCGGAAACCAATTTGCCCATTTTTTTGACCGAACCCCAGTATGCGGAAGACTCGGTCGAGATTTTGGTTTCGTATTCCTTATCGTCGATCAGTACTTTCACGGAACGATTTCCTTTTCTCTTCTTACCGGTCGTTAAACGAATATCGGGAGGAAGATCCGACACTCCGTAAGCTCTGTCCTGGATAATCGTCGTCTTGATTACCAGATCCCCTTTCGAGTTCGTCGGGACTACCGGCGGTTCCTGCGGAGTCACTACTGGCGTCACCGGATTCGGCTTAGGGGGATCCACATCGGGCGTTACCGTAGGAACGACAGGAGGTTTGGTAGGTTCCACCGCAGGAGGAGGTTCAGGTTTTTTCTCTCCCGCCAGCAGAATTCCGGAAGCATTTCCCGATACCTGCGGTACTTGTTCGTGGTCGAACTTCTTGGCCATCGCGGCCGTATCGTCCCGGGAAACGAAAAACGCTTCCAATGCGGTAACCACATTGTCGTGATTCAAATCCGCGGTAGAGAGTGCTTTTCCGAACGTATATGTAAAGATTCCGTGATTGATATTTCCACCGACTTCGATAGCGGTTTGATTATCGTCCGCCGAGGAAATGATGGCCTTATCTTGGAAATAAAAGTCCTGAGGATCTTGGCGAACCGTTCCGTCACTGCCCTGCGGAATCGGAACGGGTGCGGCTCCCCTAGTCGCTCTTCCTTTTTTGGCAATCCCGCCGGAAAAACAACAGTCGAAGACGAATACCGTTTTAGGCGACTTGATATCGCTCAGATAATCGTTCAATTCATCGTCGCTCAAGTGGGGACGGTCATAGCAAATGATGAAATTCCGCATTCCATTCTTTGCGTTCGCATCTCTTTGAAAAGCTCCGTGCCCGGAGAAATAAAGAAAAACCGTGTCATCGGATTTGGCACGAGAAGAGAGCGCTTTAATTTCTCTCTGAATATTATCCTTCGTGACATCCTTTCCGAGAATGATCTTAATGTCGTCGAACTTGCCAACGCGTCTTATTTCGTCGTGAAGATACTTAGCGTCGGCTTCGCAAAGGTTAAGTTCGGGGATCCCCGCTTTGTTTCCTTTATAGTTCGAGCCGAAGATGAGTCCGAATCTTCTCTGCGCAAATACGTCCGTTGAAAACAGAAAAAGAGAGATTCCGATTGCTGAAATTAAGGATTTCAATCCGAGCCTCCTGGCTTGAGTGGTCCTAAAAATAGCAAAATCCGAAGGTTTGTCATTATTTTTTTGCCTTTATGCCGGTTCTTTGTTCGAGCAAAATGGCGGATAAAACGGGGATTTTTACGGAAATTTCCATAGCAAAAGTCGGGGAATACTAGAGAACGCTGCTGCCGTGCAGACCGTGTTACTCCGGCGTTTCGTTTTCGCTCCGGTCGCAAGCGAAGTTCTCCGTTAAAATAAAAAAGCCGGAGATTTCAACCTCCGGCTTCCACGAAACAGAATTCTAGAATTCTTATTTACCGAGCCACTTCATCATGCTGCGCAATTTCTTTCCAACGCCTTCGATCGGATGGTTGGCGTTTTTGTCCCGCATTTTATTGAATTCAGGATATCCCGCCTTGGTTTCCGCGATCCATGCTTTTGCGAATTTGGCGCCTTTATCCTTTTGGATATCGTTCAGAACGTCCTTCATTCTCGCTTTTACTCCCGCATCGATGATGCGAGGGCCGGAAACGTAATCTCCGTATTCCGCAGTGCCGGAAATGGAGTAACGCATGCGCGCCAATCCGCCTTCGTAAATCAGGTCCGTGATCAATTTCACTTCGTGAAGACATTCGAAATATGCGATCTCGGGATCGTACCCTGCTTCGGTTAACGTTTCGAATCCCGCCATAATCAGATTGGATAATCCGCCGCAGAGAACGACCTGCTCTCCGAATAAATCCGTCTCCGTTTCTTCGCGGAAAGATGTCTCGAGAATTCCTGCACGACCGCCGCCTACTCCTGCAGCATGAGCCAGTGCGCGTTTTTTAGCGTCTCCGGTGGCGTCCTGATTTACCGCGATTAGGCAAGGAACTCCGCCGCCTTCCACATAAACGCGACGAACGAGATGTCCCGGACCTTTCGGAGCCACCATGTAGACGTCCACGTCCTTCGGAGGTTTAATGAATTCGTAATGGATATTGAATCCGTGCGAGAATACCAGTGCGTCGCCTTTCTTTAAATTCGGTTCGATATCGGCCTTATAAATATCCGCCTGGATTTCGTCCGGCGCAAGAATCTGAATAATATCCGCTTTTTTAGCCGCTTCGGCGACGGAATACACTTCGAATCCGGCTTCTTGTGCGTCCTTTTTCGATTTCGATCCTTCCTTTAATCCGATAATCACTTTCAGGCCGGAATCTTTCATGTTCTGGGCCTGAGCGTGCCCTTGGCTACCGTAACCGATTACGGCGATCGTTTTTCCTTTAAGAAGGGAAATATCAGTGTCCTGATCGTAGTATAAATTGGCCATCTATGGTACCTCGAATCTACCTTAAGAACCTCCAGAAAAAGCCCGTCTTTTATCGAATGAGACGAAATATTCCGACGTATAACCGTATCGAAGACGAGTCGGAAATGTTCGGGCTTAACGCTATGAAGACGACGAGTCGAACCGGCGTCCTAGAGGGTCCTTTTGACAGCACATTGCAAAAAGGCCCATTTCACAACCTAAAATTCCTCAGTAGCCTTTGGATTTGAGAAGCTCGTCCAGTTTCTTGACTCCGGGACTTTCCTTGTCGATAATTTGCGCGGCGAGAAGAGTGGATCTTGCCTCTTCCCAACGACCCAAAAGTCGATAGTTGTCCGTAAGATTCACTAGATTCGCGAGTCTCTGAGGTTGGGAGTATCGAACCTTTTCCGCCGATATGCTTGCCTGAGAATAATTTTTCAGATATTTTTGACAGATCGAAAGTAAAAACCAGATGTTCGGCGAATCCGGATCAAGCTTTACGTATTCTTCGAAAAGACTCGCCGCTTTTTCGTAATCCTTTTGGTCGTAATAGATCTGTCCGAGAAGTCGGATCGCTTCCTTAAAATCGGGTTCCGACTTGATCGTCTCTTCTAAAAGAACGACAGCAGTGGAGATTTCGTCCTGTTGTAGCAGTTCTCTGGCTTCCGAAAATTTTCGGATCGCCGAATCCCCGTATTTGCGTTTAGACTCCGAAGTCGTCGTCACCACAGTCTCCTGAAAGCCGATCCTTATCAGAGAAAGATCGTCTGTCAATATACCGAGCCCATGGATATAATTCACGACTCCGTCCAGATCCGCTTGAGAGGATTCTACCGCCTTTAAAAACATCGTTTCGTCCTCGTTCATGGTCCAGGAGGAATTTCCTTGAGCCACGTTTATATCGTCCCTTCCGTCCGAACCCACATATATCACGTCTCCGGGCTTCAAAATATATTCTAAAATCTTAAAACTCATTTCGGAAGGGGAGCCTAGTTTTCTTAAGGTCAGTTCCGTTTCCAAAAAGGAGGATTTTCCGTCCCGAAACAGTACCGTCCAAGGATGTTCGGCGTTGAAATATAACATCCTTCCGGTACGTTCGTTGATAAGTCCTAGTACGACGGACGCCATCATCACTCCGTCGAAAGTCCTGAATATATCGTCAAGTTCCCGATACGTATCCTGAATCCAATCTTCGGGACTGGATTCCAGGGCTTTTCCTTTTCCCGCCGAGCGAGCCATGATATTGTTCATCGCCGTGCCCAAAACGATGGCGCCACCGGCTCCCTGCATGGATTTTCCCATAGCGTCACCGTTAACGAAGACCGTCCAACGATCCTTATCGCTGCCGAAGAGGAGATTTCCGCTGATGCATATATCCCCTCCGATTTCGGAATTCTTATTACGAAAAGTGAATTTCTTTTTCTGTTCGATGTAGAACGCAGTACTTACGTTCTTAGATTTATTCCAATTGGTCATTAGCGGACGACTCAAAAGGGAAGTCAGATAATAGTCGCCGTCTTGTTGGACTTTTAAAGACTGTATTTCCTCCATTTTTTCCGTGACTTCCTTGGTTCTCGATTCCACTTTTTCTTCCAAGGTGTCTGCGTATTCTTCCAATTTGGTCCTGCCTTCGAGAATGCTCTGGACCATTTTGTTAAACGCATCCGTCAAAAAACCGATCTCGTCCTGAACTAGTACGGGGATTTTTACGGAAAGATTTCCAAGGTTCACTTCCCCCACGCCCTGAATCAAAGTATTCAGCGGGCGCACTAAACTTCGGCTGAAAAATACCGGAAACAAGGTCAGAATAATCAGTACCAACAGCAAAGTCAGAAATGCGACCGACCTATTCGTTTCGTCCAGGAAAGTTCGATAGTAAGCGTAGGGAAAAGCGACCTGAACTATCCTGTCGTTTTCGATATCGGATATATAATAAGAGTAGAATAAATCGGACAATTTAGGAACATATTTGGAAACGTTTTGCGTCGATTTCGGAAGATTGACCGTGGGAATTCTTTTCAGAAAATTTCCGGCTCTTCCGTTTTTAACGATGCCCTTTAGAGATTCGTCGAGATTCGGTTCGTAGTTTTCCTTTTTGTGAAGTAATTTTGCTTTTTGGGAATTTCCGCCGAGCGATACGACGTACGCTATCGATGTGCCGTCCGATCTTCCCGTTGAGACAAAAGTCAAGGCTTCCTTCAAGCTGATCTCATCATAGAGCGCCTCGTTTCTAACGTTTAAAACGGTGGAGAAGCCTTGTGCGAAGACTAGACTGGTGACGACCGTTATTCCGACAATCTTTGTCATAAACGAAGTCCGGTCCACCGTGTTATTGATGAATACGATCGTGAGGGAAAAATAACCCAATATCATGAAACCGACATATAGCTGCTGGAAAACCTGGAATTTTATATAACCTTCCCGCAACAGTAAATTGGAAAAAACGGGTACGAGATAGGTTACACCTATGGCGATCGACATTTGAATCAGGGCTTTCTTTTCTTCCCCCGAACTTTGCACGATTTTTCTGATCTGAATGACGAGCATCGATACCAAAAAACCGATCATTACTATCGCGAGTATTCCACCGACACCGGCGGGATAAGTGTATATCTGACCTTGAAAATCGAAAATCGGATCGTGGGTTAAAATCTGATAGTACGAGTAAATCACCGCGATTACGGAGATGGAAGACAGAATGCCGAGTACGATTTTCGCTTCCTTCGGTCGATCGTTCCGAGGATACAAATAGGAAAACACACAAAGAAAAACCGTTCCAAACGCGGCTCCGGGACCTGTCAACATGCGATGAAACGCACCCTTAGGATACGGGAATATTGCAGAGATAAAAAATCCCAAATTTACGAGAAAGACCAACAAGAACAGGACGGAAAAAGATCCGGTATAACTCGCTTTATTTTTTAACGTAGCGAGATAGACGAAAATGATGAGAGTAAATATGCAACAGATAAGAGTGGAAATCGCCCAAGAATCGAAAAACAACATCGACCCACGGTTTTAATCAGCTAAAGAGAAAATGCAAGGAGAAATTCCTTTCGAAATTTTCCGCGATGTGAACGGAATCGTTACGATACGCCGAACGAAGGAACCTTCTTTTTAATTCGCCGAGTTTTCCTGGAGAGCGAGTACCTCGGCTTCCTTTTCCAAAGTTCGGATCGTTTCACCGAGAAGTTCGCTCTTATACAAAAGCGAATCCATGGAATTCTGTAGAGCGGAAACCGCCTGCATGATCGAGCCAGAACCCGAGGCCTGTTCTTTTGACGCAATCTCAATGTCCGAAGAAAGGTTCCGTAACTCGCCCAAGTTGGATAAAAAGCGATCGTTAACCGTCTTTTGTTTTTCCAGCAATTCGCTCAGCTGCGCGAACCGGTCCAAAAAATTACCGAACAACGATTCCTGCTGCTGTACTTTTTGTGTCGCTGTGGAAGCGGATTTCTGTCCTTCCAGAACGTGCCCCGTACTTTCTTTGATGATTTTAGAGATACGGTCCGCGTTTTCCGAACTACTTTCGGCCAACTTGGAAACCTCGACGGCAACAACGGCAAAGCCCTTCCCCGCAATTCCGGCCCTTGCAGCTTCGATCGACGCGTTTAAGGAAAGCAAATTCGTACGATCCGCCACGTCCGACATGATCTGATTCACTTCCCCGACGGAGCGAAAGGAATTTCCGAGGGAATCCAAAGATAGACGAAGCGCTTCGACAAAAGCGCTGACTTCCTTACTCGCGGATAAAACGATCTCCATGTTATTGTTCAATTGCGAGGAATTGCTGGAGATTTTTTCGATCAGGTCGTGCAGGTTACCGCTTTCGCCGAGCAAACCTTCTATCCGTAACAACTGATTTCTGACCGTTCCTGCTGAATGCTCGGTCTGTGCCAGAAATTCCTCCATCGTCGAACTGATCTGCTCGAAAGAAGCAGCATGACTGCTAACCACCTCCGATAATTCCCCCGAAAATTCCCGTAGCGTTTTCGAATTCCGCCGGAGAGAACCTGCTGAGATCGTCATTTTTTCCCGTTCCGTTTCCAGCTCCATCCGAGCACGTTCGGCGGCGGCCGACTTTTCCTCCTCTGCATCCTTTAGTCGCATAAATATGGAAATTAGGGTTCGAACGATGAACACTACGACGACCAAAAAAGCCGTTTTAGTGAACTGTTCGGAGATGGGGGCGTATCCGGGAAGATTCACGACCTTGGGATCTTCCGTAAAAATCACTCCGGTTAGCTTGGCGTTGAAGATGATGATCAATTGCGCGACTACTGAGGAAAATCCGGTCCATATCACGAACGAGGTGGATAGTAGAAGCCCGGAATATATTATATAAATCACATATATTGTGAATAATACGATTTGCCGGACCACGACCGATGCGCGTTTGGGGTCTTCCGATGTGGCGCCTATCATCACCAACGTTAGCACTGCCACGTCTATTAATACGAAGGCTTTTCCTAAAACCGGGGAAACTCCACCACCGAATCGGTTCTTATAGAAAGAATAAACAGTATATAGAACCATGGCGGAAGTACCGGCAATGTACATCGCGTTCTGAGTCGTCGTGCTAAGCTTATATCCGATCGCAATCGAGGCAAAATAAAGAAAAATTAATCCAAATCGTATCCGGTTGATCGTGATCGGTCCTGTAGCGGCAATCTTCTCGGCTCCGGTTTGATTCGACATAACGCCCGTTCTCCAGTAATTTATTTACATTACTTACAAGAGATTTAGAATAGTAAATAGGTCGGAAAGCGACACTTTTTTTGTCGAAGGATCGTGGAAAATTCGCCGCAAAAGAAAGGAACGTTACAACATTTTAACGTTTCATGAAAAATACATGGAGTAGAGAATATGTCCGAGTATCGTATTCAATTAAATTGGAAAAAAGGGCCGGAAGAGTTTAAGTACGAAACTTACGATCGAACCCATTCCATCCGCTTCGGAGGAGGCCAGGAAATCAAAGGATCCTCCACTGCTTCCACTTTCGGAAGAGAGGAATACGCGAATCCGGAGGAAATCATCGCAGCTTCCTTATCTAGTTGTCACATGTTAACTTTTTTGGCGGTCGCCGCCAAAAGAAAGTATGTGGTGTTAGAATATTCCGATACTGCGATATCCACGCTGGATAAAAACGAAAACGGAAAACTTGCGATCGTCAAAATCGACATCCATCCTAAAACCAAATTCTCTTCGGAAAACGTTCCTACGGAGGAAGAACTCAGGACCCTACACGAACTCTCTCATAAGAGTTGTTTTATAGGAAATTCCATTAAGGCAGAAGTGATCATTCATCCGAGTCTGGAATAGCTTCTTTAGATGTGCTTTTCCTACGCTTCCGGCTTTTTATCCGTATAAGCTCGCAGCACATCTTTGATTTTCAGAATCGCTTCGTTATCCGGGTCCAATCGGAGAGCGGACTGGGTCATTACCATCGCTCGGCTGTAATTCTTTAAAGCTATGTAAACTTGCGCGAGGTTCATTAGGTTTTTAAAATGGTCCGGCTCTCTCAAAAGCAACCTTTCCCCGAAGTCCAAAGCCTTTCTGAGTTGACCCGCTTTTCTTGCAGCATAGGACGCTACATACAGGATTTCCTTATCCACCGGTTTGATGTTCAGATAATCCTCAGCGTAACGGGCGGCTTTCGTATAATTTTTCATTTTTAAAAACAGGCGGACGAAATTCTTTTTTACTTCGGGGATTCTGCTGTTCAAAGATTCCGCTTGTTCCAAATAGGAAATCGCCTCGTCGATTTCCTTATTTTGCGAAGTCTCTTTCGCCTTTTTCAAAAGATCTCTGACCTTCTCCTTTTGCTCTTCCTCCATCCGCCTTTGTTCGGGATCCGATTCCTTAAAAGAAAGACGGATCAGCGAAAGGTCGTCGGTAAGATTTCCCTTGGACAATATGCCCGAGTAGATCTCTTTTAAATCGCCTTTTGCCTCCTCTACGGTGCGCAAAAAAAGGCGTTCGTCGTCGTTGATGATCCGAGCTCCTTCGGCATCCACTCCCAAAAGAATATCATCCCGTCCGTCGGACCCCGCTATGATGACGTCCCCGGTTTCGAGCTGGAATGTTTTGATGAAAATTCTCCCTTCCATTCCGGTAGTTCCCAGCTTGCGGAACATAAGCTCGTCTTCGATGAAACTAGCTATTCCGTCCCGGTACAGAACGGTCCAAGGATGCTCTGCATTGATAAAATATAATATTCCAACCTCGTCGTCGATCAGACCGACTACGGAAGACACGAGCATGGAACCGTCAAAGCTCTCAAAAACCTTATGGAGTTCGGTAAACGCATTCTTGAGCCATCGCTCCGGAGATTGGGTCCTCATGGATTCCACAATTCTGGTTCTTTCGATAATGGATTCGAATACGGCGCCGAGAACTAATGCTCCTCCGGCTCCTTGCATGGATTTTCCCATCGCGTCGGCATTCAAAAAGACCGTATATGATCTACCTTGTAGATCGATATGGTTCGAAATATTGAGATCCCCTCCGATCTCGTCCTTATATCTCCTGAAAGTGAACTTCTTTTTCTGTTCCATCAGAAAATCCACTTTTACGTTCTCTTGGTTGGCCTTATTAGCGCCTAAAGGTTTGATCAGCAGAGACGTAAGGAAATAATCCCCGTCCTGTTGGTGTTTCAACTCGCGGACTTCGTTGAGGGTCTGCTCCAATTCCTTGGTTCTTTCCTTTACTTTTTCCTCAAGTTCGTTTGCATATTGTTCTAGTCGTTTTCTTGCCGCTTGGATTGACCTTGCCATCCTGTTAAAAGAACGAGCAATAAAGCCAATTTCATCCTCGACACGCGGAGTAAGACGATAATCTAGATTTCCCGAATTCACCTCGGTCAATCCGACGACCACTTCGCTCATCGGAACGACCAAAGCGAATTGAAAAAAGAATCGGAATCCGATCGAAACGATAAGAATAACGGCGATCAGCGAGGCCACCAAAACCAAGGAAGGATCGTGTAAAAACGCCCGCAAGGATTTGTAATCGAAACCTACCTCGTAGATTTTTCCGTTTTCCGGATGTACGAAAAAATAAGAAACGTAAAAGATCGGTTTTTCTTCCCCGTAATTATAGAACTTCGTTCCGCGATAAATCCTTTCCCCGGGCTCCCGTATCAAAGCCAAAGCGGAAAGAAGGTTTTTAGTTACCTCTTCTGAGGGTTTTCCGTCCAAGATCTGTCTGTCGGTTCCGTTCCTCACTTTCTCCAAAAGTCCCGAAATTCCGATTTCGTTCGATTGGAGCAGTTTGGAGACGGCGTCGCGATCCGTTTTATTCGGAAAGTGGGAAAATTTGCTCCTGATAACGGATAATTTTTTTCGAATATTCTTAAAAAGGGAACGCATCTCCTCGTCCGAAACGCTCTTATCCCCTTTGTCCGCTAAAAATTGTCGAACCGCTTCCCGATAGCCGTAAAATTCTCGCGGAGAACCTTCCATGATCTCCTTGGATTTTTCCCAACGTTTCTTGGCAGGCAGGTTCCCTAATTCGGTTAACAGATTATAAAAATGAAAAAAACGAATTTCGGTCTTATCTTCCTCGACGAACCTGGAGTCCTTCACTCCTTTTTCCGTAGTGAACGAGTCTTCTGCGGGATCGTAGGAAATTTCGTACGCAAAACCGGAAGGCTTTTCTCCTTCCATCACCACCAATTTCGATTCCCGGATCTTGATCTGATCGAAAGAGGATTCGTAACCGTTCAGAATCGCATACCCTACAAGTTGAAATACCAAAAGGAAAGTAGCCATCGTGATTCCGACGATCCTACTGAGAATGGTGGTACGTTCCTTCGTGGTATTTACGTACACTACCAATATCAGGAACAATCCAGTAACGAGACCCAGGTCCGCCACCTGTTGGTAAAGGGCGCGGGAAATGGATCCGTCCCGACTCAGAGCGTTTGCCACTCCTGGAAAGATAGTTATGACGCAGTATGAAAGTATGATATATATGACGGACCTGCGCTCTCTTCCCTTCTCGCTGACCGCTCTCCAAATCCCGGCGATCAGGAATGCTAGGTTATATGTCAGAACGGCTAAAGAAAATATCTTATAGAACTGATGTGTCTCAAAATCCCAATAATGGCTTCCCATTACGAAGGTTCGAACGGATTGCATAGACGCGACTATGTAGTAACCCGCCATTATTGCGACGCCTAAGTATGAGGCAGCATATACGGACAATCCTAGTTTCACCTTTTTCGGTTGGGGAAAATAGAAGAAAAAAATCAGGAGTTGCGTATAGCCTATCATAGGCGTAGGAATAACGATCCAACGATGTAATATCGACCACTCGTCGTACGATATGAAGCCGATCGCGTAACCTAAATGAAAAACGAACGTGGATAAGGCGGACAACCCTAAATGAAAAGCGGCCTTACTTCTATCCTTGATCGTAAGAAAGAACAGCGAAACATAAAGCGCAAATAAAGACGCTAGCAAGGAACCGAAAAAATAGAAGTTAAGATATATATGATCCATAAAAAAGGCGGTCTGAGAAGGATTCGATCAAAACAACTCGCGTCAAGGAAAATAGTTTTTGCCTAAGACCGCAAACAGACCAGGCCGCCTAACGGTTTTCTCGGCGTAGTCAAAGAGGTTCCGTAATCTTTATGTCAAAAGAATTCTAAATAAATGACGAATATTCCCGGAAAAAAGCAACAGTTTTCTATAATTTTAACTAGTTCTAAAATGAATCGGCAAGCGGATCCTGACCTCCCCAGCAGAGATACTTCAGCTCCTGGTATTCTTCTATTCCGTATCTAGATCCTTCGCGACCGATCCCGGATTCTTTCACTCCTCCGAAAGGAACTTGCTCGGTGGAAAGCAACCCCTCGTTTATGGAAACCATTCCCGCCTCTATGGATTCGCTGAACCTCCAGATTCTTGCCGGATCCGTAGTATAGAAATAGGACGCGAGACCCGTTTTACCCGAATTAACGATCCGAACCGCATCTTCCTCCGTTTTAAAGCCGAGAATCGGGGCTAAGGGACCGAATGTTTCTTCTTGGAAACAAAGCGAATCCTCGGACACACCGGTAATTACGGTAGGTTCGTGAAAATTTCCGCCAAGGGAATGAGGCTTTCCTCCGGTAAGAATTTTTCCTCCGCGAGAACGGGCATCTTCGATATGTCTTCTCAATTTCGCGAAACCAAGAGAGTTGATTAAAGGTCCTTGTTGCACGCCTTCGTCAAAGCCGTTACCCACTTTCAATTTCGAAACGGCTTCGACCAGTCGCGCGGAGAATTCGGGAAGAACGGATTGTTCCACCAGAAATCTGTTAGCGCATACGCAGGTCTGGCCGGTGTTTCGAAATTTGGACAGCATCGCTCCTTTTACAGCTTCTTTTAAATCCGCGTCCGAAAATACGACGAACGGAGCGTTACCTCCTAATTCTAAAGAGATCCGCTTAACGCTTTTGGCGGCCTTTTCCAAAAGTATCTTCCCTACTCTTGTGGAACCCGTAAAACTAATTTTTCGTACGAGAGAACTCTCTAAAAATTCATTCGCGATCGGTTCGGGTTCTCCCGTCAAAACTTGGAATGCTCCGGAAGGAAACCCCGCTTCTTGAGCCAGAACGGCGAGGGCAAGTGCGGAAAAAGGGGTGAGCTCCGACGGTTTCGCAATCACAACGCATCCCGCCGCTAAAGCCGGCCCGGCTTTCCTCGTAATCATAGCACTCGGAAAATTCCACGGAGTTAAAATTGCGGAGACTCCGACAGGTTCCCGCAAAGCAAGCAAACGTAATTCCTGTCGGTGCGAAGGAATTACATCTCCATAGGTTCTCTTAGCTTCCTCTCCGAACCATTCCAAAAAGGAGGCCGCATATTCGATTTCTCCCATGGATTCCGAAAGAGGTTTTCCCTGTTCCCAGGTCATGATCTTTGCAAGGTCTTCCTTATGGAGAAGCATGAGATCCGCCCAATTTCTTAAAAGTTTGGCCCTATACTTTCCCGTCGTTTTTGCCCATCGTCTTTGTTCCGCATCCGCAAACTCGATCGCCTTTCGAGTCTCTTCTCCCGAAAGATTCGGAACCGTTCCGATTTCTTCCCCGCTTGCAGGATCTATAACTCGGATCCTTTTCTCGGAAGATTGCCAATGGCCTGCGTAAAAGGAGGAAGTCCTAAAAAGCGAAGTACAAGCTAAACTAGGATCGTTCATAAGAAATGCGAATATTCCTTTCTAGTAGTGGATTCGAGAACTGATTTGACTATAGTTCGGAAAAAAAGTTAAATTTTTTTCCCCAAAATCATTAAAAAAAGGGAATTATTTTAATAATTAATAGTTAACTAACTTAATTATCTGAATTGAATTCTGAATCACTCGGCAAAAGGGTGGTATTATGAGAAAAAAACATCGGCGTTTATTCATCGCATTATTTTTCTTCACGCCCTTCGTGGTCGATCTGGACGCGGTTACGGTTCTGACTACAGGCGGTCGTAGTTTCGAACGAGTAACCGTCGAAAAAGAGACGGAAACGGAAATCGAAATCGTCGATAAAGACGGAGTCGTCTACCGAATCCGTAAAGACCGAATCAAACAAATCACTCCGGATGCAAAGGAAGGTCCTGCGGAATTCACCACCGACGAGAGTGTTCCGACTGGAGCGGTAAAAAAAGATTCACCCGCGGAATCCCTACCGGAACATTCTTTTCTTCTTTCCCAATCCGTTTCGAACGACGGCGCGTTTCAAGGCGTGGATCTATTCGGCGAACGACAGGCAAGACGAAACGGGACGAAGTACAAGGATTTTTATCAAGCTTACTTTATGACCACTAGCGTAGACCTATTAGGTCTGCCGAAACAATTCAAACTCGGCTTAACCGTCATGGATCCGTTAGTCGATCGGTCCAATACTGACGCGGACAATCGTTTCCAATCCACGCCCGGCGGGCCGGACCAATCCTATCTGATCAACCAATCTTTGGCCACAGGAACTTTACAATACGATCCGAATCAGGTAAAAACCAGAAAGGAAAAAAACGGACTCTTTGATTATCTTTTTACTCGTGCGATGTACGAGCACGAAACGAAGATGGGCGCTTTTTCCGCCGGTTTCCTATTTATAAACGCGAACGATCCCATATACGTGATGCGGGGATACTGGGTCATAGGATGGAGACCTCCTTTTCTACAATGGTTGAATCCTCAATTTTCGGCGAACAACAAAATGTTGAACGATTACGGCGGCGTATTTCAGGGAACTCATAACTATCGACTTTCCTTGAGTCACGAATTCTTTAAAGGAGAGACGTTTCGAATCACCCCGAGCTTGGTCATCGGATACGCTGACGTTAACGACAATATAGACAGAAAAAAAGGGTTCAGCGACGTCAGTCCGAGATTGCAGTTCGATTACGGAAAGTTCTTCTTCGCGCTAAACGCGATGTACCGTGCGACTCCAGCCTTAGTGGACAACGAGTTATATACGCCTAGCGCCGGCGTTTATCCCGATACGAATCCGAACGATGGAAAAACGACGGATCCTTCCAAAGTATACGGATATAAGAACCAATTCATAGTGAATTATCTTTCTTCCATTTCACCGAACGAATTCGTAAGAAGAGGACTGATAGAACATTACCAACAGCAGCATATCGTGCATTTTATATTTTTCTATAATATAGGATATACGATTCGGATCTGAAAAAGCGCGAAGAGTGAACGTTTGTTCTTTTTTTAGTCGGAGAAATTCTCCGCGAAGTTCTGTCCGTTCGAATCGTTTTTCCTACTTGACCTTCGATTTGAGGCGTATTCACTCTAGTCTCCCTCTTACTGATCGGTATTGTATAAGAATTGGAGACGGCCCATGGTTGATTTACCTAAAGTTTGCGTTATCGGAGCCGGTTCCAGCGGAATCACCGTCTGCAAATCTCTACAAGACAAAGGTATTCCTTTCGATTGCTACGAAAAGGGGAGCGATATAGGCGGAAACTGGCGTTTCAATAACGACAACGGAATCAGTAACATATACAAATCCTTACACATCAACACTCATCGGGATAGAATGGAATATAAGGAT
Source organism: Leptospira fluminis (assembly GCF_004771275.1). Taxonomy (GTDB): domain Bacteria; phylum Spirochaetota; class Leptospiria; order Leptospirales; family Leptospiraceae; genus Leptospira_B; species Leptospira_B fluminis. The sequence goes on from NZ_RQEV01000003.1 coordinate 495,794, forward strand.
TATCCGATGCCGAAATGGTATCCGGATTATCCGAACCACGAACCGATTCAAAAATACTTTTCCGACTACGTGGATCATTTCGGACTTCGGAAGAACATCCTCTTCAAAAACGGAGTGGCGAAAGTCGAACCTCAGGAAGACGGGACTTATCTCGTTACGACGGAGAAGGGAATCAGAGAATATTATGATGCGGTTATAGTTGCGAACGGACACCACTGGTCTCCCCGTTGGCCGGAGCCGAATTTTCCGGGAAAATTCAGCGGAAAAATCATCCATTCGCACGACTATGTGGACCCGGAGAAGCCCGTAAAACTGACCGGCAAACGGGTGGTAGTGCTCGGTATGGGTAATAGCGCCATGGACATTTCCGTCGAATTGAGTCGCCCCGGAGTCTCGGAGAAAGTTTTCCTAAGTTCCAGAAGAGGCGCCTGGATCATACCGAATTATCTATTCGGAAAACCTCTAGACAAATCTACGCAACTCATTCCGCCCGGAACGCCGTTTTGGATCAAAAGGGCTTTAGTAGGCTTTATTTTACGATTGGGGGTAGGAAATATGCAGGACTTCGGCCTGCCTAAACCCGATCACGAACCTGGAGAAGCACACCCGACGATATCCCAAGACATTCTTGTGCGCTTAGGAAGAGGGGATATCGTTTATAAACCCGTTATAAAAGAATTTAAAGGAAATGTGATTCGATTCGAGGACAATTCCGAAGAGGAAGCGGACGCCGTTATCTACTGCACCGGATACAACGTCCGATTTCCGTTCTTCGATCCGAATTTCATTTCCGTGGAAAACAACCACCTTCCGTTGTTTCATAGAACTTTTAAGCCCGGATCGAACAATCTTTTCTTTATCGGTCTATATCAACCTCTCGGTGCGATCATGCCTTTAGCGGAATTCCAAGGAAAATGGATCGCGGAATATCTGACCGGAAATTATCGACTCCCGTCGATCCAGGAAATGCAAAACCAGATCGAAAAGTACGAATCCGCGATGCGCAAACGGTATGTTGCCTCCGCTCGACACACTATGCAGGTCGATTTCGAAGATTTTCTCTATTATATGCAAAAAGAATTGAAAGCGGGAAAGAACCGTGCTTTAAAATCCGGAAACGAACTTCCGATAAAAGCGAAAGCGCAATTTCGTTCCTCTGCGGGTTCCGCTGTTCGGAAAGGGAAAAAACCTACGGGGCAAAGCAAAAAAAGTGCTATGGCAAAGACTTGAAACGGCGGCAGCCCGTTCTCTTTTAGCGGTTCCGAACGAAGTCGTCCGGATTTTCGGCGAGGACCGAAAGCGGGAACGGTCGTTGGATCCAAAACTTCGGACGATCCTCCTCCTAGCCAAAACTAAGCCGAAATTGGAATCTCTTCCTCCGGAGAAGGCCCGAAAATTATTCGCCTATATTCTAAATTTATTCGATTTTCCTAAAGTAGAACTCCCACGTGTGGAGAATTTTACGATTCCGGGAATCGCGGGCCGAATTCCTGTTCGTTTGTATTCTCCCTATCCTACTTCGGAACCTCTTCCTTGCTTGGTTTACTATCACGGTGGAGGATTCGTAATCGGTAATTTAGAAACTCATGATCTTCCTCTGCGCTACTTAAGCGGTTTGTCTAAATGCGCGATTTTATCCGTCGATTATCGACTGGCCCCCGAGCATCCTTTTCCGGCAGCTTGGGAAGACGCATATTCCGCTTATTCCTGGGCTCGCAAGCAAGGCAAAGCTATGGGGTTGGATACCAGGATGATTGCAGTCGGAGGAGATTCCGCCGGAGGAAATCTTGCAGCCTCCGTTTATGCGAATGCAAAAAAAGAAGGATTAACTCCTCCGAATTTTCAATTGCTATTGTATCCCTGGTTGGACTTAGCCCAGGAAAGAAAAAGCGTGGAGGAGTTCGCGACCGGATACGGTCTGACACGAGACCTTTTAAGATATTTTAAAAAGCATACCTTTCAGAACGACAAGGATTGCCAAGACGTTTTAGCAAATCCTGTAAACCGAACTTCCCTGACGGGGACCCCGCCTACGTACATTCAAATCGCAGGATTCGATCCTCTTCAGGACGAAGGATTTGCCTATGTGGAAAGGCTTAGAAAAGCGAAAATCTCCGTGGAAGCGAAAGTATTGGAAGGATTGATTCACGGGTTTCTAAACTTAGGAGCTAGTGTCCCGGAGGCTAAAAATGCGGTCGTGGATTTGGCGCTTTGGATTCGAAAAGGATTCAAGTTAAAAGATTAATATGCTGAGTAAAAAATTTATCTTAGTCCTATCTTTATCCCTTCTTCCTATAAGTTTCGCCTTAGCATTGATTCCTACCGCTCCGCAAAAACGGGAAAAGGAAAAAACGGAACGGAATCGATCCGGCAAAAATATGGAAAAGATTTCCTGCTGCGAGTTAGACGACAGATCGCAAGGAGATCTTCGCTTGATCCGACTTTGCCTTAGCAAAACGAACACTAAAATCTTTTTCAAATACGATCATCCCAGTTTCGCATGTACTATTTTGGAGAATGTGACGTTTCGAGACAATACGGGAAGAATATACTCGGCCGTTTCCTATGAAGGAATTCCTGGATGTCAAAGTTCGAAAAGCTGGCGAGTGGAAACGTTTTCTTGGAGTTTCGAAAGAATGAATCCGAACGCCAAAACGTTCGATCTTTTTGAAAAGGAGATTCCGGACTTCCCCGGCGCCTGGAGCTGGAAAGAGATCAGCTTGAAGAACTGTCGCTTCGAATCGGACTAAATCCGCGGGAACGAAATCGTAAAAAGGATTTTCCAAGGCATGAGTTACTGTGCATACATACGTACCTTAAAAGACGACCAAGCATCGGAGCACCGAATCTATCATGATACCGAATACGGTTTTCCTCTTGGAACAGACGACGAACTGTTCGAACGATTGGTCCTGGAGATCAATCAGGCAGGACTTTCCTGGACCACCATTCTCAAAAAGAAGGAGCATTTTCGGAAAGCGTACCACGGTTTTTCGATTCGAAAAGTAGCGGGATACAAACAGAAAGATATAGATCGCTTATTAAACGACTCCGGAGTTATCAGAAACAGACTGAAAATCGAAGCGGCGATACACAACGCGAATGTCATTCTTTCCATTCAGAAAGAAAACGGAAGTTTTTCCGAATGGCTGGATTCCCACCATCCCAAGTCCAGGGAAGAATGGACCAAATTGTTCAAAAAGACTTTCCGATTTACCGGCGGCGAGATCGTTAACGAATTTTTGTTAAGCACCGGATATCTGCCGGGCGCGCACGACGCGAATTGTCCCGTTCATAAAAAGATCACCCGATTAAAACCCAGATGGATGTCTTCCAAAGGGAAACGAGCAAAAAAAGCGATGGAATAAATCAAATTCCATTCCTAAGAAACGGAAAAAGCGGATCGCCTTTCGCCCTTTTTGCTCGCAGAGCCGAATGATTCATTATAATATTGATTTCGGATACTTTTTATCTTTTCATATATATGAGCCCGAGATCGAAAATCCTACTATCGACTTTAACGGTTCTCTTTGCGATTCCGATTCTATTAAAGGGAAGCGAAAAAGAGACCTGTTTAAATTGGGAGAAAGTTTTTCCTAGAGTCGATTCACGTTTGTCTCTCGAGGTCAGCAGTTTTCATCTCTTGCTCGTTCCACCTTCATCCGCGATGATGCAAAGTCGAAGATCGGGAGAACTCGTAGCCAAAACGGAAGGTTTTTTTAAAATAGAGAATCAACATCTGATCGTCGAATTCGATTTTAAGTCCGACGATCCGGACGAATGCAGTCATAACTGCAAGGACCAAAGCCACCGTTCTAATTTCAGTGTGAATCCCGAAAACGCGTACTCGGTCTGTTTTCAATCCTGTAAATCCAACGCGGAATTCCGTTACGGAAAGGGAAATTTCAGACTTCCTCTGACTTTTAAAATCTATCAGGACGAAACAGGAAGCATCCGAATCGACGGACTCCGTTATAGGGATCCCGATCCCATACCTGGGAAAATGGCTTATATTTTTCCCCATTATTTTGCCGGAGATCTTGTAGGCTGTGCTCCTCCCGGTATCGACTGGGAAGAATCGTTTTGAGATTTATCCCTCAAGGAATTATTCAGTCACGAAATTTATAAGCAAATTCTAAGAGATAAATTTGTTATCATGCTTACATGGAAGAACAAAACTTTCTCCAAGACAGAATCGTTTCCCACCCGTCCATTTGTAACGGGAAGCCGACTCTAAAGGGAACTTCGATCCCGGTATTGGAAATTCTGGATCGGATTTTTCTGGGTTTTGGAGCGGCGGAAGTCCTGCAAGAATATCCCCAACTGGAAGGAGAAGATATTCGGGCTTGTTTAGAGTACGCTTCCCAAAGGTTACATTCGCCTCTTCTGGAAAAAGCCATGCAAAAGGATTGGATGGCCAGTCTGAAACGAAATCAAACGGCTTGAAATGAAACGATTACTTTCTCTCTCCCAAAATTGGCCCGCCGTTTTTCTCCATCATCCTTTCCTTCGTCAGGATTAAATCTTCACGATTGTCCGCAGCCATTTCCGCCGGCCCGTCCAGATAAATGGCTCCTTTAGGACAAGCTTCTTCGCACAAACCGCAAAAAATACAACGAAGCAGATCGATTTCGAATTTCTTCGCATACTTATCCTCCGGATGAAGATGCTGTATTTCGGGAGTCACATGTCCGGCTTCGATATGGATCGCGTCCGCAGGACAAATCCACATGCAACAGAAACAACTCGTACATCTTTCCCGTCCCTGTTCGTCGCGTTTCATGCTGTGCATTCCGCGGAAACGGGAAGAATATTTTCTTCTTTTTTCGGGAAACTCGAGAGTGACCGCGCCTTTTAAAAAAGCGGCCTTAACGAAATGTTTCAACGTGATCCAGAGACCGTTTCCGATCGAATAGAAATACAGTTTTTGGTACCACGCCAGCTTATGCTTCGCCGCGACGTTTACTACATTAACGGTTCCCAACGGCGGCCTCCTTTTCGGATCTCAATTCGGAGACTCGGTTCAATATTTCTCCAAAGAATTCCCCGGAAGACAAAAGACCTTTCGGAGGTTCCATAGACTTTTTAAAAGTCTGCTTCCAACCGTTCTTATTCGTAAAGGAACCGGATTGTTCCGCATACGCTTTGATCGGAATTCCGAATGAAGCTTTGGAAATGTCAGCATCCAGATTCGTGTCCAGGATTATGAGAGTCTTCGGTTTTATCCCGTCCAGTACCGATTTTGTGTCTTCCTTGATCACAAAGACCAAATCGAATTCGCCTTTTGAAATCGACTCGCGCAAAGTTACGACACCGGCGCTCGAAACGAATTTCGCCTCGACGGCCCCCTTAGTATTCGGTCTTTCATCCGAAGTCAAAAGAAAATCCACTTGTTCCGATTCCTTGTATTGGGCGTCAGATACTCTCGCTTCCGTTACGACGGGAATTCCGAGCTTCTCCAAAGAGGATCGAATGGATTGAAGATTCTCGTTGGATTCCTGTGCTCCGCCTAGCACAGCGATCTTGGCGGACTTCGAAATCGAAAGTGCGATTTCCTCGAGAACTTCCGATCCTGTGCTCACCGCTCCGTTCTTATAATAAGCGAAAAGCCGGTTCGAATTCAACCATTCTACGTCGAAGCGGCCCTTATCACAGAGGAAATATTGGTCCTTCTCTTCGTCGACCCTGGGCATATAGCGGTACATCTTATTGTCCCGTACGTTCGTATACGTTTTGCATCCGGTACTACAACCGGGGCAAACGGATTCCTCGGATTTGTACCACCAAACCCTAGATTTGAATAATGTCTTATCGTTCAATAGGGCTCCGACAGGGCAAATGTCGGCAAGCGCTCCCTGGTAATTATGGGAGATGGGTTCCTCTTTTGCCAAACCTATAATGGAATGATGACCCCGCTCAAAGAGGCCGAGATTGGATTCCCCTATCATTTCCTCTTCGAATCGTACGCACCGGTAACAGACTATGCAACGATTGTGATTGATGATAAGGTTGGTGCCGATCTCTTCCTGAGGAATATTGCGCTTTTCTAAAGTAAATCTGGAGTTCCCTTTACCCGAGTTAAAGGAATTGTCCTGGAGTTGGCATTCGCCCGCCTTGTCACAGATGGGACAATCCAGAGGGTGGTTGGCCAAAAGAAATTCCATCGTTCCTTCTCTGGCTTCCTTTACTCTAGGGCTATTCGTAACGATCGAAAGGCCTTCCGCGACCTTCGTATTGCATGCGACTTGCAGACGGGGAATTCCTTCGATTTCGATCAGGCACATTCTGCACATGCCCACTACGGATAATTTCGGATGAAAACAGAAAAAAGGGATATCTACACCGACGTCTTTTGCCGCCGAAATCAGATTCTTCTTTTCATCGACTTCGTATTCGATCCCGTCTATCTTTATCTTGACCACTCGGACCTCCGTTTCTTCGGCTCCGCTAGGCGCACGTCTCAATGGAATCTTACTATTCCCGATTTGCAACCCGTTTCTTATCCGGAAAGCGGACGACAACGATCAAAGTTTCAAATCGTCGTAGTAAGCGGGCATACTGGCCCATTTTTTAAACCAAAGCGGATTCATCGCTCTCTGGTACAAATAAGCGTCCACCAGAACGAGGTTCACGGCGGCTTCCACGATCGGTACGGCCCTGGGTAGAACGCAAGGATCGTGTCTCCCCTTCGCTTCCAGGACGGTTTCTTCCCGATTGAGATTTACGGTATTTTGCTTTTTAAAGATGGTCGAAGTAGGTTTGAACGCCGCTCGGATTACCAAGGCTTCTCCGTTCGAAATTCCCCCCTGCAGACCTCCGGACCGATTGGTTCGAGTTCTGACTCTTCCCGATCCTTCTTCCACATAAAACTCGTCGTTATGATTGCTTCCGGTCAAAAGAGTTCCGGCAAAACCGGAGCCGACCTCGAATCCTTTGCAGGCGGGGATGGATAGAATCGCTTTCGCTAAGTCTCCGTCCAGTTTATCGTACACAGGGTCTCCTAATCCGGGCGGAAGGTGGTATGAAGCGCAGCGGATAATTCCTCCGACGCTATCCCCCGCTTCCTTCATTTTAAGGATCAGGTTTCTCATTCTATCGGCTGCAACCGAATCCGGACATCGAACCTCGTTTTCGTCCACTTCTTCCCTGCTGCGAGGATATTTTTCCTCCGTAAGATCGGAAGAAATTTCTCCGATCGTATCCACCCAAGCCACGGTACGAACCCCTAGGTCGTCCTCAAGGATCATTCTGGCAATCGCTCCCGCGGCTACCCTAGCTATGGTTTCGCGAACGGAGGAGCGCCCCCCGCCTACATGAGCTCTAAAACCGTACTTTGCCTGGTACGTATAATCCGCGTGAGAGGGACGGAACGTTTCCCTTAAATTTTCGTAATCTTTGGAGATGGTATTTTGGTTATCCACGATAAGCGCAATCGGGCTTCCGATCGTCTTACCTTCGAAGACTCCCGAAACGATCCGAACCGTATCCGATTCATCCCGAGGAGTGGTCAGTTTACTTTGCCCTGGTCTCCTTCGATTCAAATCCTTTTGGATTTCCTCTAGACGGATCGGAATTCCTGCAGGAACTCCCTCCACGACCACACCTACGGATTCCCCGTGAGATTCTCCGAAGGTACTGATACGAAATATTTTACCCCAACTGGAAGGCATACAGTACCAGAAAACAAGAACCCCCGGGCAGAAGAAAGTCCGTTTCGGACAGGCAAGGGAAAAGCCGTCCGACTTACGTGACAGATTTCCGAGGTCGACCGCTTTTGCGGTAAATCAAATCCGCTTTCCTTGAAGAATCAGATCATTCTGCCGGGGTTTTTACCGACTCTTCCGAATCCGTTTGCGGGGATTTAGGAGCTAGGAATTCTCTGGCTTTCTTATCCAAAAATCCGAAGAATTCCGCATCCAATTCCGGGTCTACCAGGTATATGATCCGTCTCGGGTCCGCATTTCTTTCGAGATTAAAAATCGCCCGCCTACGATCCAGATTCAGACTCGCCTTGTCGAATCCCGAAATTCGGAGCTTTCCGTTATTTGCAAAATTCGGCCGGATTGTCCCGATCCTTTCCAACATGGGTCGAATAGAATTCTTATAGGATTCCCGGATCACGCAGATCTCGAAAAAAACCTTCCGATTGGAATCTTGGGAAGCTACGATGACGTAATCACCGGTTTTTAGGAACGGTCGGTTTTCCGAAAGGGAAAGACCGACATGGTCGTAAAAATCCTTCAAGGTCTTTTCGTTATATGCGAAAAAGCTGTTGTTCAGGATCAACTTTAACGCTTTCACCGCCTCCATGGGTCCTCTCCAAGGCTGCGCGGTGGTCAGAGAGGCGAATTCTCCCGCAATGGAAAGCATTCCGATATCGTCGTGAGAAAGCGCGTTCGATAAAATTCCTCTTACCTGTTTTTGGATATCGTTGACCAGAGTGTTTTTCCTGTAATCGTCTTTGTACTTCTCGCGATATCCTTGGAGTTTTTGCACGAGAGGTTTGGTCTGGGGATAATTATTATTGAGTCCTTCGCCTTTATGCGGTCTGTGATGATTCAGCACGATCGACTTCACCGAATCGTCCAGCTCGGGAATATTCGCGATCATCAGATAGCTTATAATAGGATGGTTTTTTATGTAATCCAATTCCTCCGATTTCAGATCCGCATGCGTGGGCATCTTCATCTGCGTATAACCTATATCCGCGAGATACGAGGCCATCATAAGATTCATCTGCTCGGCCTTTTTGACGTCCATATCCGCTTTGGTGAACGCCTTGGCGGTCCGGACTTTCATAGCCATGGTGATCACGGTACGTTTCGTCAGAACTTCGGAATCAATGGGAGCGCCGACGTTACTCATCACTTCCAAAATATTCACTAGCCCTGTTTCCATATTCGGTGAAGATTTAAAATCTTCTAATATAGAATCTATGGATTTTCCTACATCCCGAACCTGGGCGCCCGTAAGAGGATATCTTTTGATTTCCTGGAGAAGCTCGGTCGCTCCTTTCGTGAGATTGACCGTAAGGTCGGGATTGATCAGCCGATCGAACGAGGGATCGCCACCGTAACCTCGTCTTCCGGAACCGGGGTTTATCTTCCCGATTTCGGATAGTAAAAAGTAAATCCCTTGTTTTTCGAATTTCTGGAGACGATTGATATCGTCCCCGGTCGCCATATCCTTTTTGTGAATGAGAATCTGGCCGTTCTTATTATAAAAATCTACCGGGATAATCCTGTTTTCCCTAAAATGCTGGATTACCTCTTCGGTAAAATCGAATTTTTGCAGGTCTTTGGACGCGTCCATTTTGCGGGAGGAAAACTCCTATTTAAATTATCGGCTTTCTCGCTTATTTCAAAAACGTTTAAACGATCCGAAGATACCGCCGCACTTTAGAACATAGGTGTGCGTGCAAACCCGAAAAGCTTATAACGCTTCGCGGGGCGTATAGTGGCTTTTGACGAGAAATTTCGCCCCTATCAAACTTGATTCAGGCTACTTTGCAATATATATCTGCGAACGCGTTCTTCGATCGAAGTACCGGAAAATCCCGCATTCGTACGGGAGTCGGTTAGTAGGAAAGTGTCCTGTGCGTTATTGGTGGTTCCGTCCGTTCGTACTTCGCCGGAAAGGATATTCACCCCCAAATCCTTTAAAACTCCGGTCACGAAGTAAAGCAGACCTTTTCGGTCGGGGGCTTCGAGATAAAATTTTGTCGCCGAACCGTCTGGCAGATCTTCGAACTCAAGTTGGGAGTCTTTGCTAAGATAGAAAGTGTTTCGAATGTCGATTTCACTGGAAGTTTGGATCATCTCTTCCAGAAGTTTCTCATCGGAAAAAACGGAAGACATTAAAATCCCGAGTTTGGAGGCTTTGATCCGGGAATCCGTCTCGTCGGAGCGCAACAGAAATTCGTCATAACTGATCATGGAATCGCCTTCCTGCACGGTTCGGATATCTCCGGACAGGATTTCGAAACCCATGAAAAACATGGCTTTTACCATTTTATGGAGGGTTCCCGGCGCAGTTTCCGAAGTCTTTAAGGTGACCCGATAAACTCCGTATTCTTCTTTATAGTTAAATTCTATCATATACCCGCGCGCTAGGAAAAAACCCAGTTTTTAGCCAGTATCCAGCAAAAACTTGTGTTCGACCTTACGATGGAATCAAGTCTAAAATAGTATAGGCCCTTTTTTCCGGATTCTGTCTCGAAAAATTTTTCTTCAATGAGACAGAAGTTTGGTCGAAATCCTTCGCCTTCCGCTTTTCGTCTTTGGCACTTTCTGAATAATAGGAAAATCTTAGGACAAAGTAAAGAAATTAGGTTCTAAAAACCCCGACGACTCGATACAAAAGGGGACAAATATATGACAAATAAACAGAAATTTAAGGATGGGTTCCGTTTAGGCAAGAACTCGGGAGCTTTCCCCAATACGCCTACCGGAACTCCGAAAGCTCCGCCAGGAAGCCAAGGTGCTAGAGGTTCTTATTCTTCCTCCTTGGGCCCGAATTTAGTTTCGGGAGAACCTTCCCAAGATTCTCCTCTCCTGATTTTGTACGGACTGACCCGTTTTTTCCGAAAATACAAGTTCCATCTCGGCATCGTTCTCGCTCTTTTACTCGTAGAAATTCTGGTTTATTCTACGATCCCATTCTCCTTTAAATTCCTAATAGATGACGCCATCATCGGCAAGAACCAAACCGTACTCTATGTAACAGGAATCTTCCTGGTCACTGGAACCATTTTGATCACAGCCGTCGGAACGATCCGTGATTATTTGTACAATTGGGTCTCCGCTAGGGCAATTCGTGACATGAGGGAAGAATTATTCCTACATCTGCAGCGCGTTAGTCTGGATTTTTACGGAAATGCGCGGATGGGGGATATTCTTTCCCGTTTTTCCTCCGACTTGTCCGCTTTAGAAAACGCGGTCTTGGCCGCCATTCCTTGGGGGATCTCTCCGATTCTGGAAGCGATCTTCGGCACCGCTCTTTTATTCGCTTTGGATTGGAAATTGGGAGCAATCGCTACCTTGACTTGGCCTGTCACTTTCTTAGGGCCGATCTTTTTCTCCAAAAAATCCACCCAAGCGAGCTACGATAGGAAAGGAGAAGAGGCGAAAGTGTTGAACGCGGTGGAGGAATCCGTTTCCGCGCAAAACCTGATCCGGGTCTACGACCTGGACAAACTCTTCTGGGAAAGATTTCGAAACAATTGCGATCGATTGTTCAACGTTTCTCTGCGATTGGGTCTTACGAATTCCTTTTTGGAACGTTCCGCATCCGGAGGAATCCTGATGTTACAGGCGGTACTCCTAATCTCCGGCGCGTGGTTCGCATTTCACGGAATGGTAAGCGTCGGGGCCTTGGCCGCATTTTTACCTCCGTTCCTGAATTTGAGCTATTCTCTGCTATATGTGTCCCAATATTTTCCCACTCTGAACCAAGCCAGCGGGTCCGCTAAGCGCATATTGGAAATACTGAGAACTCCGGTCTTCGATCAGGACGCAAATCGGGCGATTTCTCCCTCCGAATTCAGAAACATGATCCGGTTAGAGGATATTCACTTCCGGTATAAAGGAAGAAATAAGAATCTGAACGGAATCAATCTGGAAATCCCGAAAGGAAGTTACACCGTAATCCTCGGACCGAGCGGTTCCGGCAAAAGTACGATCTTTAAAATGCTGCTCGGAATTATAGAACCGAACCAAGGCAAGGTCACTTTGGATGGGATGGACCTGGATAAAATCCATCGCCCCGCCTTGCACTCTCTGATCGGAATCGTGTTTCAGGATACGTTCCTCTTTCATACTACGATTCTGGAGAATATTCGTCTCGGAAGTCCGACCGCAAGTGCGGAAGACGCGATCGAAGCCGCTAAACTCGCGGAAATACACGAATTTATCACTTCCTTGCCGGACGGTTACGAGACGATCGTGGGGGACAAAGGTACAAGATTGTCCGGGGGAGAAAAACAAAGGATCGCTCTCGCGAGAGCGATGATCCGAAATCCGCAGATCCTACTGATGGACGAGGCTACTTCCGCCCTGGATCCCGTTACCGAGGCGAGAATCCTCAAAACCCTACAGAAATTGCGGGAAGGAAGGACCATTGTTTCCGTCACTCACAGATTGACTGGATTGCATTCCGCAGATCAGGTTTTAGTCATGAGAAACGGATTGCTGGAACCTTATCCTTCTACGGAAGACGAACCGACTCCGATTCCGGCTATCGGTCTCTGACGGAATTTCCGATGACGATCGGCAACTAGATTGATTTTAAAGGAACCGATTTTTTTCTACTCTTATTATGCTAAAAGTGCCTACGTACGTCGCAGAATCTCCGATCGGGGGATTGGGACTCTTTGCGGGACGGGATATCGAACCCGGAGAGTTAATTTGGGAATACCATCCTAAAACCGTCTGGATCCTTACCGAGGAAGAGGTCGCTTCTTTTCCCTCAAGATTAAAGGAGTCGATTTGCACGTATTCGTACCTGTACGAAGGAAAATGGTTTTTCTGTGTGGACAACTCGCGTTTTATGAATCACAGCGACGACTCCAATACTCTCGAAGACAAAACCGGAGTTTCCGGAAGCAGCAATCCTATGGGGAGAGATCGTGCGGTTCGAAAGATCTTAGCGGGAGAGGAATTAACCTGCAACTACAAGCAGTTCGATCAAAATTGGAACGAAAAACTTCCGCCTCAATAATCGATCTTTAAGTCTTTTATCTTCTTATCCAGCGTGTTCCTGTTGATACCGAGGAATTTCGCGACCCGGGTTTTGGTGTACTTGAATTTCTTCATGGCGTACTTTATCAGCCGGGCTTCCACCTCTCCGACCACGACTTCCATGGCCCGACCGTCCAAGGCATCCAAATGAGCCGGAGAAAAGCGAGAACTCGCAACTTCTAAGGAAGTGTCGGGATCTCCGACATCGATGGCTTCTCCCTCCTCCCCGTATAGGATACGGCCGTTGATTTCGGAAAAATCCTGGATATCCAGCATCTCGGATTGGGAAAGAACAACGGCTCTTTCTATAACGTTTTCCAATTCCCGGACGTTCCCCGGCCAGTTATAGCTCATAAGCAGTTTATGAGCTTCCCGTGTGATTCCCTTGATCTTCTTCGTATTCTCCGCAGTGTACTTGGAGATGAAATGATTGATAAGCAACGGAATGTCCTCTGGACGGTCCCGCAACGGAGGAGTGAGCATATTGACCACGTTTAAACGGTAAAAAAGATCGGCGCGAAAGAGTTTTTGCGCGATCAACTCTTCTAGATTCGCGTTCGTCGCCGCTATGATCCTGACGTCTATTTTCTTGGGTTTAACGGAGCCAACCGCTTCTATTTCCTTTTCCTGCAGCACTCGCAAAAGTTTCGACTGAAGGTTCAGATCCATCTCTCCGATTTCGTCCAGGAAGATCGTTCCGGTATCCGCCATCTCGAATTTCCCTTTTTTGTCTGCTACTGCCCCGGTAAACGAGCCTTTCTTATGCCCGAACAATTCCGATTCCAACAGATTCTCCGGAATTGCGGCACAATTGATCTTGATAAAGGGTTTGTCGGAACGCGAGGAGTTGTAATGGATTGCCGACGCGATCATTTCCTTTCCGGTTCCCGATTCCCCCGTAATTAAAACGGAAGCACGGGAATCGGATACCAATTGGATCATTTCGAAAAGTTTTTCCATCGGTTTGGATTTTCCGATGAGAGAACCGAATTTATATTTGTTCTTCAATTCGCGTTTGAGAAGAACGTTCTCTCTGGAAATCTCGCGTTTTTCCTCATCGATCAATTTCTGGATTCGGATCGCCTGGTATATGATGGACGCAACCACTTGCAAAAAGTCCAAGTAGGTCTTTAAATCCACATATTTCTTATGAACGAAGAATACGCTAACTACCCCTAAAACATCCGTATCCGATTTGATAGGTGCCGCTAAAAAGCTTACGTTCTCCGGATTGTTCTTAAAGTGGGTCATGTTCCCCATACGGTTCAGGAAGTTATCGTCGTTTACGATCGATTCGACGATCATCGCCTCTCCCGCCTCGTAAACCTTTCCCGTGACTCCCTCGCCCGGAAGATAAACCCCTTTTTCCATCTCTTCGGCAGTCAGCCCGTACGCCCCCGTCAGCTTTAGGATATTCTTTTCCGAGTCGAATAGAACGATGGACCCTCTTTCCAAGTTCAGGGACTTATCCAATCTTTCCATGATATCGTCGAAGATTTCCTGCAAAATAAGCGTGGAAGTGACCGTGCGGGAGATATCGATGAGTACTTGCTGGATTTTGTTCTTCTGTTCCAGTTGCCTGAAGGTCTGCAGGTTTTTGAAAATCTGCGCCGCCATGTTCGCCAAGGTGGAAACCAATTCCAAATGCTCTTCGGAAAAGGCTTGTTTGCGGCTGGAATCCAATGAAATGACGCCGATCACGCCGTCTTCCACAATCATAGGTACGGCTAGTTCGGAAAGTATGTCGTCCTTTATAGAAATATAATGCGGGTTCTGAGTGACGTCGTTTACGATCATTCCTTCCCCGGAAGCTGCGACAATTCCCGTGATCCCTTCCCCCACACGTAATTTTACTTTCGTGCGAACGGAAGGATTCATTCCTCGGAACGTTACGATATCCAAAACCTCGTCCTGTCGATTGATCAACATGAGAGAACCGGAGCCGACTTCACAAATTTGGATACATCGCTCCAGGATCAAATCCAAAAGACGATCCGGATCCAGAGTGGAATTCATTGCGGTTGCCACTTCTTGGATGTGGCGGAGGGGGCTGGGCTTTACGTAACCTGACATCTGCTTAAAAAAGGTGCGAATTGATGATTTTAGGGTCAAGTAAAAAATCTTAAAATTCGAGCAAGAGGCTTCAAAATAATTCAATTCGCCGGTTTTTTTTCATTTTCTAGAGCGATTTCTGAAATTTAAGCGCGCAATTTTTATGATTGGTTTCCGAAAACGATTCCCTTATGAAATAAATTTCTTATTCTGAGGAGAATGCCCTGCGTATTCTGCGGAGAAGAAAAGGTTCCGGAAGGAATTTTTGAAGCCGGAAAATTCTTCTGCCGAGCCTGTAGCCGGGAATGGATCCTGGAAAAGCGCAAAAATACGAGGGTCAAGCCTCCGGAAAGCCATAGCCTAACCAACGAAGTCTTGTTGGAGTTTCTATCCCTCTTTAATACCAGCGCCAACCTGGATGCCTTACTCCAGAATTTTACGAACTTGGCGTTTCGAAAATTGCGTCTCCCCGGAATCTCCGTAATGGTCTATGAACCTAGACTGGATCGCATCTTGGTAAAATCCTGCAAAAACCGCCAAGGTCCGGCTTTAGAGAGATTAGCCTTTAAAATGGAAATTCGAAAAGGCGAGGATACGGGCCCTTTCGGTCGTTGCGTGGACACTTGCAAATCCATTTATTATAGATTTGCGGAACAAAAACATAAGCAGATAAAGCAATACGGCCGATTGAATCGGGTCGTCTCCGCGCTTTGCGTCCCCATCCATTTAAAAGGGGAAGTCCTAGGACTTATCAATGTGGATTACGAAAAAGACGATCCGTACCAAGCGGAAAAGGATCGCTATTTCCTGGAACTGATCGCGAACCAATTCGCAACCACATTAAAGAATCGGATTCTTTTCGAAATTTCCCAGACACAATCCAGAAACTTCCGTAATCTGCATTCTGCCGCATTGAAACTGAGCAGTCTGGGCTTCAAATACCGAACGGAAATATTCAGAGTAATACTTTTATGCCTCACTGAATTTTCCGAGAGCGATGCTTACGCGATATTAGAAAAATCGAAAGGTTCCGAAAATGAAATTTCGGTAAAAGGGCATTTTCTCACCGGAAATTCGATGGTTCCGGAATTGAAATTGAACAACGATCTAAAGGGAAACTGGGAAATCCTATCTCAAAAAACGGAGGAAATTCGGGTTTTGGACTCCTCCGAAATTTCCGATTGGAAGCGCTTAGGATTCGGAAAAAAGAATATCGCTCTTTTACCCGTACTTATCTCGGACGAGACGAACATCTGGATTTTACTCACGAAAAACCCCGAGTTCTTATGGAGTCACGAAGAACTAGACGTACTGAACGCGTTTGCGATCCAGGCGGGAATTTCGATCCAAAATTTCAACCTTTTCCACCAACGAGCGGAGAAGGAAAGACTCGATCGGGAAATAGAAATCGCGAGAGAACTCCAAAGATCCTTACTTCCGAGAAAAGTTCCGGGACACGTCGGTTACGAATTCGGCGGCACGATGATCCCGGCAATCGGCGTTGGGGGAGACTATTACGATTTTATAACAGATCCGATGGATAAAGAAACGTACATCTGCATCGGGGACGTAAGCGGGAAGGGGGTTCCCGCAGGTCTGGTGATGGCAACCGTTCGCACTGTCATTCACTCGTTGGTCAGAAGGAACCCAGGAACTTGGGAAATCATTTCGACCGTAAACACGTATCTGTATCAGAATTATTTTAAGGATTCGCTGAGTCCGAGATTCATGTCTTTGACGATGATTCATTGGAACCGGTTAGGACACGAATTTCAATTCAGCGGCGGCGGACAGGGAAACATTTTGATCTACAGGGCTTCCTCAGAACAAATCGAAGAGATACCTACGGGGGGCATCGTTCTGGGAATCGATCCGAACGTGAGCGAATTCGAAAACCACGGCAAATTCCGGCTAGATATCGGGGATTTTTTCATTATGGGAACGGACGGGATCTGGGAAGCTTCGGATGCGGGCGGGGATAGATACGAAACGGAAAGATTGAAGGATTGCATCCTAAGAAACAGAAAGGAATCCCTGCCGGCTCTCTTCGATAAAATCGTGCAGGATATAAAACGCTTTACCGGAGAACAGGAACAAGTAGACGATATCACTCTAGTGGGATTGAGAAGGTTAAAGTAGAACTATGTCGGAAAAAATCGTTCGGGAAGAGGACGTATTTTCGGAGGCCTGGTCAAATCTTCGAAATTATCAGGAACTGATCCGTCGCAAAACGGCGGTCATCGCTTATTCCGGAGGAAAAGATTCCTCTCTTCTTCTGCAATTTTATCTTTGGCTCCGAAAGGAGAAACATCTGAGCAAGGATCCGATTCTTTTTCACCTGAACCATTCGATCCGAAAAAACGAGGATCAGGAAAAAGAAATCCTGGAATATATGCGCGGACTAGGCCTTTCCCTTGTCGGCAAAAAAAAAACGTTCCGAAGTTTTCGGATAAAACCGGCTTTAGCTTAGAGGTAGCCGGGAGAACGCTTCGTTACAAAAGTCTTCATAGAATTGCCGGAGAAGTCGACGGCTATGTCGCGACAGGGCACCACTCGGAGGACTATCTCGAAACCGTAATTGTCCAGTTGATCCGAGGTGGAGGTTGGAATTCACTTCGCACTTTAAAAGTGTATGAAAACGACCGACTTCGACCTCTTTTGCTCTTTAAAGAATCCGATCGAAAATTTCTGGTAGAACATCCGAAATGGCCGGTCTTCGACGATGAATCCAACGAATCCGACTCCTTCCTCAGAAATAGAATCAGGAAGCAAATTCTTCCGCATTTATTAAAGGAAGGCGCCAATCCGGAAAAAATTTATAGGAATTTTCATGATTTGGAAATTCCCAGGCCCAAAGCCGATAGGAGCGGAAAAGAAGTCCGTGTCGTGAGTCGACAAGTACTCGAATCGGAAACCGAATCCGTCTGCAAAGATATTCTCGACCTACACATGAAATCCGTATTTCTCCATCCATTATCCGGGAATTTCCTACGTGATTTGCTTTCTAAAATCGACTCCAGAACTTCTTTTTCCTTGGAAAATAGGGAAGCCTGGTTTTGGAAAAGCGTTTCTTCCGACCTTTATATTTTACCCAAATCTGGGGCTTTCTTTAGAAGCTTTCAATTCGATTCGGAATCCGGATTTTTGCGCTGGAACGGGAAAACGAAGCGGGTTCCGGAATTTTGCCTGCCGGAATCCGATGCGGAGGGAGAAAAAATTTTATTGAGAGGAATTCACAGAGAACTTTCAGAGTTGTTAAGGGAAAAGGAGATCCCCGTCCCGATTAGAAAAATGCTACCCATTCTAAAAAGGGACGGGAAAACTGTAATGGTCTGTCTCCGAATGTGGGATACAAGGATGGATGATATCCAGTCCGACGATTTCCAAGGAGCCTTTTAAAGTAAGGGGAGAGTATGTCGGAAGAGGTTCAAGATACGAAACCCGATCCATTCTTCCGGGAGGTTCGATTCTATTCCTCCTACGCGGACGCATCTAAAGTTCCCGCCAGAGGAATACCGCAAATCGCGTTTGCCGGACGGTCCAACTCCGGAAAATCCAGATTATTGAACGCTATCGTCGAGCGCAAATCTCTCGCAAAAGTTTCTGCAGTTCCGGGAAAAACGAAACTTCTGAACTTTTTCCTGGTCTCGAAATCCCTGTACCTTGTAGACACTCCCGGATTCGGTTATTCGGCCAATTCGCATAAAGAACACGAGCAAATGATGGATTTGCTTATGAATTATCTGAATAGCGCCAAGGATCTTAAGGTGCTATTCCTACTTTCGGACGCACAAAGGGAATTACCGGAAGAAGAGTTGGAGTTGATCGGAACTTGTTTCGAGCGCGGAATGAAACCGGTACTGATCCGAACGAAAGTCGACAAACTGAACCAGTCCGACCTTTCCAAGCTACGTAAAAAAATGAAGAATATCCAGGGACTCTACCCCATGCTGGAAGTAGTATTGGTTTCTCCGAAATACGGAAAAGGCCTCCCCGAGTTGCGAAAGATCATAGAAACGATGATGAAGACGATCATTTTACCGGCGGAAGAAGAACCTTTTCCGGGAGAAGCACAGGGACAAGGCTAAATTTTGTTTTAGGCAAGATCCTGTAGGAAATTCCCGACCGCTTCGAATTCCCCATTATATACTTTGTTTGCGAATTGGATTTGTTTTCGGTTTAACTCTTGGATCGTATCCAATGTTTCCTTTAACAGGGCCTTTAATTTTTCCTGACTCAATTCCATTTCGAGTTTTCTTTTTAGTTCCACGAGTTCGACACGTTTACGGGATTCTTCGTCCTTTTTTACGTTCGACTCTTCGGAGGAATCGGGGTTTTTATCCAGACGACCTAATTCCAGTTCGATTTGTCGCAGTTCGGACATGAGGTCCCATTCCCGATCCGTAATGATCTCGGACCTGCCGCTTTTTTCGGAATTTCCCTTCGCGTTCTTTTCGGATTCGAACGAATCGGAATCGTTCCGGAGTTCCGGGGTCGCTTTGCCGGATTCTTCCGCTTTTTTTACGGAAGTCACTTTCGTTTCGCCGGCTACGGCTACCAATTTCCCGTCTCTCATTTCGTATTTGATGGAGACGTCTATGGATCTGATTTCCGCCTTATCCCGAATCGCTTCGCTTTTAAATTCGGCGACATGCCCCAACTCATGAGAAATCACATGCAGAACGGAGGTAGACTGGGGCGAGCTTTCTAACTGCCCGTGACCCACGTACTTGACCGAGGTATCTCGCGGTCTTTCCAGTACGGCAGATTGTATCGCCCCGACGTTCATCCTATATTAAATGTCGGCGATAAACTTTCTCAGTTTAGGATTTGTTAAAAAAATTGAATCTATCGAAAAAAAAATCATTCGGAAGGAACGGGAATCTTATTCAGTATTTCTATGATAAAATCGTCCGTTAATTCGCCGAATACCAACGCATACCGTGTTCCATTCGGCATTTCTTCCTTTCTAATGACTTCCGCTTCCAACTGACAGGAAAACATAGAAGACATAATTTTTAAATGGGAGCCGATTTCCCAGACTCCACCCGAAACCAAGGAAATTCCGATCATCGATATATCGATCAGATCCCCTTCTATACACTCTCCCCCGTAGAAAACTCGAACTCTGTTTTGTCTGCGAAATCTTATATAAAATCTTTTATCTCGCATGCAATCGGGTTCGTCCACGGGAGACGTTCTTTTCCCGATCTCTAGTCTTTCCATAACCGGGAAAGTCTACACCCGTAAAAAATAAATAGGAAGGAATTTTTCAAAAATTCGCCGAAAAGCGACGATGATCCGATCCCGTTTAACGTTTCGCATCCCGCGCTACAGAACGAAGGAATCGGATTCCTTAGCCAGTCTCACTTCGGCCAAAGAACTACCCGATTTTTCAGACTCAAAAATCCGTAGAATCTCGGCGTCCGCGTGATCCGGTTCGTGATGGGTTAACACCAATCGATCTACACCGAGTATTTCACCGCAGCGGACAGCGATTTTACCTGCCGTATGTCCCCATCCGATCTTAGAGGCGGCTTCGTCGGAACTGTATTGGGCATCGATTACCAGAAGATTTACTTTTCCGAATTCCTTCCTCAACCGTTCGATTTCATCCAAACCTTCTTCCCGAACTTCCAGATCGGTGCAAAAAAGGAAGCTTTTCCCGTTTTCCTCCACGTGATAACCCGTACAATTTCCGGGATGTCGTAGTAAAAATGGTGTCACCTTAAAATCCCCGATTCTTACCGGTTTGTCCTTTTCCAAAAGAGTGAATGTCTTATCGGAGGCCATCGAATCGAAAGAAACAGGAAAATTTTCAGGATGCTGTTGTCTTTCCAGCCTTTCCTTCAAATTTGCTATCGTGGAATAAAAATCGATCTGAACGGAAGGAATGTATGCAGGCTTAAAAAAGGGCCAACCTTGGATATGGTCCCAATGTGTATGGGTCAGGCAGATCGAGATCCTACCTCCGGACGCGATCCCGCTTCTCAGAAGTTCGTTTCCGAGCACTCGCATCCCGGAGCCACAGTCGATTACGAGACGGCTTCCGAGGGAAGACTCGACATAAATGCAGGTGGTATTTCCTCCTATCGGTCTTGCTAGGAGTGGGTCCAAGGACCGAACAAAGTCCGAAACGGAAAATTCGTTCCCCTTTTTCAAAATCTCAGGCTGGGCCTTTTCGAGAATTCTTTCGATTTTTTCCTGGTATTCTAGTTCCGAAATCGGCGTCGGGAGCGAGCCCCGAACGCCATAAAGTTTTATTTTCACTGTATTAAATTAGACAATCGGGAGATTTGGTATTCTCGGTATATCCTCAATGACCGAAGATTTTCGAAAAAAACTTTGGAACATCGCAGGCGGAATTCCCTTCGACTCGGAATACTTCCTGAGAATTCTGCCTGAAAGTAAATTAAAAAAATCCGATCTATTCGCTTCGGACTTCGGGACATATTACTTGGAATTGGGCTCCGGTTGGGGGGAGGTCGCGATCGAGTTGGCCCAAACTCATCCCGAAATCGGATACGTGTTGATGGAAAAAAAGGCGGATCGGATCAGGAAAACGATCAAAGCGGCTAGTCGTTTAAAGCTGACTAACGTAAAAATTTTATCCGTAAACTTCAACTGGTTTCTCGAAGACATTTTCGCGGACGGGAGTTTCGAAGAAATCCTTCTGAATTTCCCGGATCCTTGGCCTAAAAAAAGACATCACAAACACAGAACCCTAAGTCCGAGATTTTTGGATTCGATCCACCGATTGCTCGTTCCCGGAGGTCGTTTTCGTTTTGCGACGGACTACGGACCCTATGCCAGAAAGGGAATCGGCTACTTTCGCCGGGATCCGCGATTCAGATCCGTCGGCGCCGAATATTCGCTATTTCGAAAAGATTTTCCCGTTTCCTATTTCGAAAAGACGAAGCGGGAAGAAGGTTCGCGAATCTATTATCTAGACCGCGAACGCATCTGACATTTAACGATACAATAGAGAATAGACGTTGTCTTTGTCTTGGGTCAGGGAGTATTTCCAGGCGATTTCTCCCCTATCCGTGTATCGGATTGCCGTATTGTCCGAGTAAACTACGATACAATCCTTGCCTTTTCCCGGAAGCAACCCTTCGACCGTTTTCGAATCGATTTTGATCGAAGTGGGCGAATTAGATCCCGTTTCCAATCTAAACAGATTCTCTTTAGATACGTACCATAATGTATTTCCGCGGACGCTGAACATAGAAGCCGCCGCATCTATGTTCTCCGCTTTAGAGACTCTTCCCTTGCCCGAGACATATAGAATCTGATTCTCCAACCGGTAAAATACTCCTTCTTCTGCAGACCCAAGCAATCTAGGTTCCTGGGAAGTTTTGCCGATCCATGCCGTTTCCATCGGTCCGTTTAGACTCGAATCCATTACGAAAATCTTATTTTCTTTCGAAGTGGAAATGGATAAGAGCAATCGACCTTCTTTAGTCGACGTCCAAGATTTCGCTTCCAGCGGGATCGTTTTCTTGTCCTCCAGCGTCTCGGTATAGGACGTCAAAGATCTTTTACCGGAAACTTCGGTTTCAATAAGGACTCGTTCCCCCGCAATCTGTGCTTTTTTAAAATTACCTGAAAGTTGCAAGGATTGAAAAAGAACGCCTGTATTTTGATCCCTTACCTCCAACGCCTTATCCGTAAATGCAAAGATCCGTTTGTCGGCAATGACCGATTTGTAAGGTTTAACGGTTGAAATTCTCCAAATCCGAATGGCTCGATTCTTATCGAGAGCCTCGAGAGAAGTTCCATAATTCATTAACAGAGTGTCGTTTATCAAGATGGGAACTCCGACGAGGGATCCTCGGTTCGGAAAAGGCTGAACAATAACCGGAGTATCATCATCGGCTAAAAGCAATCTTTCGGCGTGAGTGGAGTAGGGAGAATTCGGATATTTCTCGGCGATTTCCCGCCCTAGTTCCAACGCCAACTTCTTATATTCCGATCTGCTCGGATATTTCAAACGTAATTCGCTCAGAATCCTAATCCGTGCGTGCAAATACTTTTCGTTTCTCTCCAAATCGAGAGCTTTTCCGATTTCCGTATCCGCGACTTCCAGGTCCCCGCGTTTAAAGTAGATATAGGAAAGCTGGTAGTGCGCGTCGGAAAAATCGGGATTTCTCTTTATGATATCCTTAAACACGTTCGATGCTTGTTCCAAAAGGTTGTCGTTGAACAATACGATTCCTATATTATAAGGTGCTAATTCGTTTTCGGAATCCGACTTCATAGCGCTCTCGAATTCCTCTCGAGCCTCTTTTGTCCGACCTCCGTTATAAAACGCGATTCCCTTTCCTATTTTTGCTGCAGAGAATTCGGGATTCAACAACCACGCCCTGTCGAAGGATTGAATCGCCGGATCATAGTCCTTCCTTTGGAGAGAAATGATACCTAATTGGTAGTGGCTATAATAGGAGTCGGGTTTCTTTTCTAGAATCTTTCTGAATCCCTTTTCGGCCTTATCCGCTTCTCCTTTGCGTAAAAGAAAGGCATTGATCGCTTCCTGAGACGCGATGTTTTTGGCGCCTTCCGGAGAATTCTCCAAGAGGGAGATTCCTTTTTCCTCATTTCCCATCGCCAAGTAACATTCCGCTATTTTTATGTATAGAGTCAGTTTCTTGGTTTTATCGTACGCCGTTTGGTAAAGAGGCAATGCCTTATCGTACGCTTTCAGATCAAAGAATCGGTTCGCTTTCCTGATGGTCGGGATTACTTCCGCGAATTTTTTATTTTGCTCGATAGTCTGCTTCGCTTCGGCGATTTCAGGAAGATCCTTTGTGAGCTTCTCGGCCTTAGCCAGCCAGGAAGTGGCGGCGTCATAGTTCGCTTTTTCGTTTTCTTCCAGTGAGATTTTATAATACAAATGAGCCAGTCGGAATTGAAGCGCATCGTTCGAAGGAAACTTCTTCAAAAGGTTTTTGTACGCGCTTTCCGCTTTTTCGTATTCCTTCTTATCTTCATAAGTACGAGCCAAAACGATCCCCGAAGTAGGATCGTTTGCGGTTTGACTTTCGAGTTCTCTCGTATATTGGGCAACTTTGGATTGGTTTTTTTGGGAAGAATATAATCGAATCAATCCCTGAAGGGCGGGAAGATTTCCCTTTTGTAAACTTAACGCTTTTAGAAAGTTCTGCTCCGATTGTTTCTGATCTCCCGAGATCTGAAACATACGCCCATACGCGGTATACACGCTAGGATCGTTAGAATCTTTCGATTTAGCCTGGTCGTAAAAGCCTCTTGCGGCTTTCGCTTCCCCTTTTCTGAGTCGCTGGTCCCCTTCGTAGATCAACTCGGCCACGTCCAAAAACAGACGGGCTTTTTTGACTTCGTCGTCCGATTTTAATTTATCCAGCTCGTTTCTTGCCGTTTTGAATCGATTGTCAGAAGCAAGTAAATAGGCCAAATTCAGAACGGGTTCCTTATATCCAGGATCCAGTTCTCTCGCCTTAGTAAAGGAAACTAACGCTTTCGCGTTTTCTCCCAGAGATTTTTGGTTTAAGCCGATCTGATTGTAAACTGCGGCGTTTTTCGGGAAAAAAGGCAGAGCTTTTTCGAGTACCGAGATCGCTTTGGGAAAGTTTCCGCTTTTATTGAATGCAGCGGCCAAACCCGAATACGCTTCCCAATAATCCGCTTTTAATTTCAAAGAAGTTTCGAAGGCTTTGACTGCCCCGTCCGTATCACCGGCCAAAATCTTCGCGTTTCCGAGAAATACGTAGGGGGACGGGTTTTTCGGATCCAATTGGGAAGCTGCGGAGAAGGAAAAAATCGCCTCTTTATAATTTTTATTTTTTAATGCGGAATTTCCTTTTTCAAGCAAATGTGCGACTCGAGTAGCGGACGCGGATTGCTTGGCGGAAGCCAATTCCGGATCAATGCCTCTGGCTTTTTCAAAATATTTTTCCGCTTCCTCGTATTCCTTCAATTGTACGGCGGCATCTCCGAGTTGCATGTAAAGCTGCGCTTTGAATTTGAATTTTTCCTCGGGAATGGATTTTAATGCGGCGTATGCATCCTCGTAACGCCCGACAGCCTTTAAAAGAACCGCTTTCTTGAAGGAATAAGACGAAGCGTCGATTTTCGGAAGTTTTTCCAGCCTGGAATACACTTCGATAGCTTCGTTATTGGAACCTTGAGCCGTGTAAAGGATACCTAAAGTCAAAAGGATCTGTTCGTTTTCCGGATCCAATTCGGTTCCTTTCTTAAGGGATACCAAAGCTTCTTCGGATTTTCCGAGTCTATATTCGGAAGATCCGATTAAGTAATAACCTTCCGCAGTCGGATACACGGATACCGCTTGTTTGCCTTTTTCCAAAGAGATCTCAAATTTTCCCTTTTGGTAAGCCGCGTTTCCTTCGTTGATTAAACTTGAGGATTTTTTAATATTTTGTCTTGTAAGAAAGTCCTTTTCCAGAACGGCATCTTGAGCGTTCGATTTTCGAAAATCGCGCGAACTACAAGCAACAAAGAAAAGGAGTACGAATGCCGGATAGAAAAGTTCCTTTTTAGGAAAATGATTCAGAATTTTCATTTGTATCCCCTATATCGAATTTTCAAATCTTTCAAAGGCGAGTTTTCCTTGAAATCGTCCCCTCTCGTAAGGACGGAAATCGTCCAGAGTCCCTGAAAGGAAATTTGTCCTTCCCATACCATATCATTACCGAGATATAGCCGCACTCGCTTTTCTTTTGCATCGGTACGAAAAGAGAAGGTCCGTCCTACGTCGTTTTCCAATTTTAGATACTTATAACTTCCGACGGTTTTTCCTTCCGAGGGAAAATGAAAAACCGAGACTTTTTCCGGTCCCGCTTCGAAACCTAGGTTGAAACCCGGACCGTGAAAGGTTACCGCCACCGTACCGCTCTTGTGGTCCGACGGTAAAAGAAAATTACCGGCGATTTCCAAATCATCCGCAGGGATAGGCAAAGAATAGACTCCGTTCCAGCCCGGCGGCAAGTTTTTACTTTTGGTGAATTCCAGATTACCGATGCCAAAAGGATTAAATCCACTTTCTCCGGAGCCTTTCCAAAATTCGGTTTCGGAAAGTAGCGATCCTCCGGAATAAGGAAATCCTATTTCAGCAACTTTATCGGACTTCACCTCTAACGTAGATTCATAATATACTAATGATCCTTCCGGATTATCCTTTATCAGCTCGATTTGATAATTACCCGGATTCAGGCCGCTTCGGAAAAACGGGGTTTCTCCCTGCCTAAAGCCGTCGACGGAAACGGAAAGTCCAGCCGGTACGCTTACGATCTTGGCGGAACCCAAGGTTTTATCTTCTTCCCATTCCTGAAAGATCGAAGACCTTTTTCCAGCACGGATGAGAACGGTTTTAACGACCGGTTTTTTTCCCTTTAAGTGAAACTCCACTTCCTGCAAACCTTCACCGACTGAAAAGTCTAACTGGGGAGTTTTTCCCAAATGAACGCCTTTATGGAAGACGTCGGTATCCCCGGAAGAAGCGCGGATATTCAATTTTCCTCGGACGGAAGAGTTTATAATTTCTTTAATTTCGGAGGAAAAAAGCTTTCGCTCCCAAACCGGAACCGTCGCTTTACGAGCATCCAGAGAAATGATACGGTCCCCAGCCTTCCAGAAAAAGACCTGGCTCCAACTTCCCGTATCTTCCGAGTTCGCGACAGGACGTTTAAAGGAACCTTCAAACTCGCCGAATTTAAAACCGTTGATCGGATCGATTACGGAAAATTGAAATAGCCATCCATTGTCGGTTTCGACGATCTTCTCTTGGACGAAAGCGTCCACTTCCGCATTTTTGGCTGCGGTAAGTAAAGCGTCGGGATTGGACCAAATATCGGAAGGGATCTTTACTCCGGAAAATTGGACCTCTCTCCACGGAATGCCGATCTCCTGTTCAAAATAGGCGATCAACTTTTTATCGACGGACTTAGGGTAGGAGACGGGAGAGAAGGCCAAGATCGGTTTCTCATGACCGGACTTGCGGATTTTATAATCAGATTCGGATTCCCGGAATAGAAAACCGCCTGGGTTTTCTCCGAGCGCTCTATAATAAGGCTCTTGGATTGCCCGAGGAGGTTCCTCCAATTTCTGGACGGTAGAGCACGCAATCGGAAGGAATACGAGCAGGGATAAGAACGAACGGTTACGTGAATAGATGGTCCCCATTCAGTAAAAAAATTTCTCTCTGTCCGTTTTAGCAAACCTTTTCCGGAATGAG
Source organism: Leptospira fluminis (assembly GCF_004771275.1). Taxonomy (GTDB): domain Bacteria; phylum Spirochaetota; class Leptospiria; order Leptospirales; family Leptospiraceae; genus Leptospira_B; species Leptospira_B fluminis. The sequence continues at coordinate 522,815 of NZ_RQEV01000003.1, forward strand.
TCTAAATCGAGCGAATTGAATTTCCAAGAATCCAACGACTTCGGTCGGGATAAACGGATAAATTAGGTTAATTTGTAATAAAAGGAATGACCCACCTTTTTGTGAAAAGGTGGGCGCGACGGCGGGACTCCGGTAAAAGTTTACCGGCAAATACTCGAAAACAAATCTAAGGAATTCCGGTTTAGAACGTTTCCTTAGGATTTAATTTCAGTTTTTCCTTTTGAACATCCTGCTGAACGTATTTCGTTTCGTTTACGATTCTAGCAGTCTGGGTAACTTCATCGGCGCTATTTCTAGATAGCTCCCGTTTTTGAAGTTGAACCTTTGCTTCCTCCACGCTGGAGGTTTGACTCAAGATACGCAATTCTTCGCTGGATGCCTTGAGTTCGTCGACCAAACGATTGTATTCCAGAACATCGTTCTTTTTCAGTACGATCAAGCCTTTGAGTTCTTTCAAAGATTCGGAACGAAGAGTTAAAATCAACTTATCCGTCAACTTCTGGTTCTTTTTCAGAGTCAACTCCCGGTTACGATCCAAAATCACTTCCGAATCTTCTCCGACTTTCGTTACCGCTACGGATCCTTCTAGAACTGCAAATCTTACTTCGCAGCCTTCGTTAGCACAATTCATCCGATTTCCGGAGGGATTTTCCACCGAGGTAAGGAACGTGGTTCCCCGAACCCCTGCCAATGCCGTAGGAGTCACGACTCGGAAGTCCGACGTCTTTTGTTCCTTACGAACCATGGTTACGATTTTTCCGTAATTTACGTTTACTTTTACGTCCGATCCGGAATCCGTTACTAGGGTGGCTACGGAAAGTTCACTATTTTTTGAAACCTTGATGATCCCACTATCTGCTACGATAATTTCAACACTACCGTTCGCACCGGTTAGTATGGTGTCGGATGCGGAAACCGTCAGACCTTGTTCGGCTTTTTTCTCGCCTGCGGCAGATTGGATTCTAACGTCTCCCACTACCCAGACGATTTTTGCAGGCGATACCCGAGCCTCGGACTTGACTTGGTCGCGTCCGGTTTTAGGACCGCAGGCAATTAGAAAAGAAATCGCAAGGGCCGAGGATAAGATTAAATTAGTTTTGATTCGAAACATATTATGCCCCGCCTATTAGCTGAAAGAATGCTATATTAAAAACAATCTAACAAGGATTTTTTTTCCAAAATTCAAAGAATGCGATCTTTTCACAAGGGTTTCGAGGCAATCGTGGAAAAAAATTTCCTAAATGTAATAACGAGTTCTAGTGGAAAAGTGGTAGCAGAAACCACAGAAAATCATGCCAAAAAGACTCGAAAAAGCTAGGGTGCCGGTTTTTCTTTCTTGTTGGAATCTTCTGATTCAGGAGTATCTTCTAAATCCTCTTCTAATTTACATTTCGGATAATGGTCGGCAGGCAGGCTAGAACCAACCCAGCCAAATGCCTCTTGCGCGGAAATTACGTGTATATCCCATCCCCGAACGATATTCGGGCAATCCCAAACCTTGTTTTTACAAAGTACTTGGCTTGCTTTCGGTTTCGGGTAAGCCCAGGCGGCAGGGGGGTGAAGGCACTGCATTTCGATTTCCGCCAATTTTCTCATCCGTTTGACGTTTTCTTCGAATCGCTTGAATAAATTCACTAGAGGATTCGCGAGTACCTCGTTAAAATACCCTCTTGTGGTATTGTAAGCTAGATAATAAACCAGTTCCTCCATAACGTAATCCTTATCCGCGCTAAACGAACTTACCGTATGAATATAACGTGCGATCTTCATGGAATCGGTCAGCAATTCCCGCAATACATCTTCGGATTTGTCGGCTCCTTCCTCCTCCTCCTCTTCTTCGTCCGAGGAGGAATCGCTTTCCCCGTCGTCCAGGAGCAGATCGGAAAAGAAGGTTTCGTTCGGTTGCTCTTTGTCCAGTTTTTTGGTCGAATAAGTACTAGGGTCGCTATTGTCCTGGAGTCCGAGCGGAACATGATTGGATGCTGCGGAACACACGAATTCCGGAAGGTCCAGCTTTTGCATAAAATTCGCACATAACTTTGCGATCCTGGTTTTTTCCGAATCGTCGGGAAAAGGTCTGTTCCAGTGCTCGGAATCCACCCTAACGATATCCATGAATATTCCGCCCAAAAAGGAATAACGTCGGAGCATTTTGTATTTTAACGCATCCGGAATCAGAACCACGCCTAAAGACAACAAACCTAGTTCACAGATATGCTTAAAGAACGGTCCGTTGACCTGATAGACCTTGAATAGGGCGAGTAAATGTTTCTTGTTAGAAAGGGAATTCCGGATGATTCCTTTGTAATTAAACGTGTTTTCCTCATACACGAATTTGAGGAATTTTTTGTCCGTCTGCTTCAGCTGGAAAACAATCTTTTCGCTGATCTTGTCCTGGATTTGGCCCGTGAGTTCCTTGGTAAGTTTTACTTTGAACTCCGGAGTATACTGCCCTTTGATTTCCTTGAGACGGGTTAAGGCGGATTCTTTGACCTGAACTTCCTCTTTTACGAGGACGTTTCCGCTGTTATCCGAAATGGGGTTAAGAAAACGGAGCATATTCCCGGTTCCGTAATCCCTTACGAAGAAAAGTAAGTCTTCGATTGATTCGAATTCTATCGATTTAGGAGAGACTTTCATTCTTAAGATGATCCCTGCGTGTGATTCTAAAAGGGTTATCCAGACTGGCAAGCATAGATTCGAGACTTTTTCTCCTCTCTTCGCGGATCCCTTCCCGAGATTCCAAAACCTGAAGCAACCGACAGGATAAGTCCGCTCGGCAACAATCGGGTTCCATGCATTCTTCCTTGAATCGATTCAATTCCGGAAAACTCAATAAAATCTCCCCTTTCGTAAGGTGGAGAATTCCCCATTCCTTTATTCCCGGAGAGTCTATCAAGATGATATCTTTTTCCAAAATTAGAAAATTAGAATTCGTGGTCGTATGTTTTCCTTTCCGCGTGGAAAAGCTGACCTCCGAAGTCCTTTGCAATTCCTTTTCCGATAAGACGTTTACCAGACTCGATTTTCCGACCCCAGAGTTGCCCGCCAAAAAGGTGGTTTTGCCCGATATTTTCGAAACCAAATCCGGAATCCCTTCCCCCGTCTTACAGGAGACCGTCACCACATCATAGCCCAAATTTGAATACGATTCGATTCGATTTGCCAAGACGGTTTCGTCGACCAAATCCTTTTTTGTAAAGAGAATCAAAGCGGGAATTCCTGCAGAATATGCGGAGGCTAGACATCGGTCCAAAAATCCGTCCTTCGTCTCCGGATTTCGCAAAGAAACGAGCACTGCGATCTGGTCCACATTCGCGCAAAGAACTTGAGCGTCCCCTTCCTTGCTTTTTCGCAGGAGCTCATTCTTTCTCGGAAGTTTCTCCGAAATCACCCATTCTCCGCCGGATTCTTCGGCGAGCACGGAATCGCCCACCACGAAAGGATGACGCTCTTTGGATACGAGTGTCCGGAGTTTTCCGCGTAAAACGGCGCGCTGTCTTCCTCTTTCCGGAGAATACAAATCATAGAAGGCGCCAAAGACTCTGGCAATGGTAAAAAACTCCTTTACTCTACCGGTCGAAGTCGTCATTGTAATGCCTAGTTTTTCGGGCCGCCGATGAAAATCATACGCAAATTCGGACCTCTACTCGGTTTGGTTCTTGCCATAACCTTTTTGCAAACCGTCGTTATTTTGACGTTAAATATCGGATCCGCCACCGCTAAAGAGAAGGAAGTCCTGATCGGAAGTCTACTCATATCCGCGGCCGCGGCTACTCTGTTTTATATCGTTTTTTCTCTTATAACCGGAGACACGAGCTTTTCCCAAACGATCGACAGATTAACCGTTCGGGACAGGCAATATCTGAAATACCTTTCCGTTTTGGATAAATTTAAAAGCGATTTGATCGCCACGAATATTACGGATTCGGTTTGCGAAAAGATACTCAAATTCGTTCCGAATATCGTTCCACAAGCATCCACAAAGATCTATTTATGGAGAGAAGATTTGGGAACTTTTTCCCCGTTTCCTAAAGACGGGGCAGCGGAACATTTTTATATCTTCGATCCGTTTTTACTCTGGATCACCGAACACGATCGTATCTTTCATACTTCGGAATTCGAAACGAATCCGAATCTATCCCAAATTAAAGAACACGCGATCTCTTTTACCCGAAGAACCCGTGCGGAACTTTTAGTTCCGTTGATATTGAATCGTAGCCTACTCGGTATGATGGTATTGGGAACGAGAGATGTGCGGAGAGAATATAGCAAGGACGAATTGGACAAATTGAACGAAGTCCGTTCCGTTTCCGTAATGTCCCTTTCCAATTCCATTTTTTACGAAAGATTGATAGAACTTACCGAGACTTTGGAGGAAAAAGTCCGGAACCGCACCCGAGAATTGGAAAACGCACAGTCCCAATTGATCATGTCCGAAAAAATGGCGTCTTTAGGAACCATGGTCGCGGGAATCGCTCATGAGATCAATACTCCCGCGGGAGTCATCAACGGATCCGCCGACAACCTGGAATCGAACATGAATTATATCGTTAAAAACGTTTTCGACGTGGTTCGCTTCGCAAGGAATAAGAAACTCCGGAAGTCGTTCGAAATCGCTTTGCTGTATTTGCTCCGGGATCGTAAAAAATCCGCACCGATGGAATCCAAAGACAAATTCCGGGTGAAAAAGGATATCCGAGAAGAAATGACCGCTCTCGGTATAGAATCCGGACTGGCCAGCGACGTTTCCTCATTCGTGATCGAAAACGACGTTTTGGAAGTGCGTAAACATATCTTCGAGGTGATCGTTCACGGCGAAAAAAAAGGATATTATATGTTGAAGCACGCGTCGAACACGAATCGAAACATCAAGAATATTCGATATTCCATCCGAAACATCGTAAGAATCGTAAAGGCGCTGAAATATTATTCGCATTTGGACCAAAGCAAATCCTTCATCAGCGCAGACATAGTGGAAGGAATCGAGAACACTCTAGTTATTATGCACAACCAACTGAAATACGGAGTGGAAGTCCGGAAAAATTTCGCCTCGATACCGATGGTCGTCTGCAATCCCGACGAACTCAATCAGATCTGGACCAATCTGATTCAAAATGCGAACCAAGCGATCCGAGGCCAAGGAGTGATCGAAATCTCGGTCTATCCGAAAGCCGAAAAAGTATTTGTCGAAATCCAGGACGACGGCCCCGGGATCGATCCAGGAATTAAGGACAGGATTTGGGATCCGTTCTTTACGACGAAGGACCAGGGTGAAGGTTCAGGGTTAGGTTTGGGCATCGTGAAAGGAATCGTAGAAAAACATAAAGGTCAGATAACGTTCGAGTCCCGTCCGGGAAAAACCGTCTTTACCGTGGAACTTCCTCTTCGCCCTCCTGCCGTCTCCGCATAGAAAATAGAAAGAAAGCTCTTTAGAAATGAAATCCCGTCCCGCCTTAAAAAAGAAATCGAAGAAAGAAGAGAAAAAACCTAGCTTCTACGAAAGCGTCTATTCGATCGCAAAAAAAATTCCCAAAGGAAAAGTGACGAGTTACGGTAGAATCGCAGTCATTCTCGGTCATCCCAGAGCGGCAAGAGCAGTGGGCTATGCTTTAAACGCGATTCCGAAAAATCGCGAAGGAAAAATCCCGTGGCAAAGAGTGATCAACAGCAAGGGTAGAATTTCCTTTCGAGGCGATTCCCACCGAGCCATCCTCCAGAGAAAAATCTTAGAGTCGGAAGGAATCAAATTCGACGACAACGAAACCATCGATTGGAAAGCATTCGGATGGCCGTAGAACCGGAGGAAACTGTGGTAAAAAGCCGACCTGTGGCGTTGACGATCGCCGGTTCGGATTCCGGAGGAGGGGCAGGAATCCAAGCGGATCTCAAGTCCTTCCTGAGCACGGGGAGTTTCGGAACTTCCGCGATAACTTGTCTCACCGCTCAAAATCCGGAAGGAGTTTCGGGAATTTTGGAAATCGATCCTGATTTTCTGGAAAAACAGATCCGTGCTGTTTTTTCGTATTTTTCCGTAGGAGCGGTAAAAACCGGGATGCTCCTGTCGAAAGAGATCGTTTCGCGAGTAGCACTTCTCCTTCGGGAATTCCGAAAGGAGGGTCGGGCATTTCGATTTGTACTGGATCCCGTAATGGTTGCCACAAGCGGAGCGGGTTTGTTACGCGAAGATGCCGTCGATTCCCTAATAAGTGAATTGCTTCCCTTGGCCGATCTGGTCACACCGAATCTGGACGAGGGAAGGATTTTAGGGATAGGAAATATCCAGAATAGTACGGAAATCGGGCCGGCGGCGGAAGCTTTGTCCGATAAGTTAAAAACGAATGTGCTCTTAAAAGGAGGTCATCTACAGAACGCGGAATTAGCTGTGGACGCTTTGGCGATTTCCGGCCGACCGGCAATCATCTACTCCAAGCCGTTTATCAGGAATTTTTATCCGCATGGAACGGGATGCACGTATTCTTCCGCCATCGCTTCCTACTTGGCGCAAGGAAACTCTCTCGAAGCTTCCGTTTCCAAAGGAAAGGATTTTTTGCACTCTACGATCGTAGAGGCGTATTCGATCGGAAGATCCAAAACGTTAAACCACTTTCCGAAAGAGTATCGTTAAGTCGGCTCCTGTTATTTCTTCGAGGATAGGAATCGTTTCGATTCTTCCTCCAAGATCTCCATAGGTAAAGAACCTTTTCCCAACACAAATTCGTGAAAAGCATTTATGTCGAAGCGCTCACCGGTTTTATTTTTCCAATCCTCACGCAATTTCAAAAAGGAAATCATTCCTATCTTATAGGCGCAGGCTTGTCCGGGATATACGATATAACGTTCGATTTCCGCCGTGACGTCTTTCGGCGGTAATCCGGTATTCTTACTCATATACTCGATTGCCTGCTCCCGAGTCCATCTTTTACGATGGATCCCCGTATCGACCACGAGCCTGACCGCTCTAAACAATTCGGCTTGCAACCTTCCCAAATCCGAATAAGGATCTTCCTTAAAAAATTCGTAATCTTTAGCCAATCGCTCCGCATACAAAGCCCAGCCTTCCACAAAGGCGGTAAAATGAGTGGTTCGTAAAATTCGAGGTGCATCGGTCAATTCCTGGGCCCAAGCGATCTGTAAATGATGTCCCGGAACCGCTTCGTGATAGGTGAGAGTTCGCAGGCCGAATTTGGGAATTTCCTTCAAGTCCCGTAAATTCGCATAGAAGACTCCCGGACGTTTTCCGTCCAAACTAGGTTCCTCGTAATATGCACCGGGGGCGCCGGCTTCCTTAAAAGCGGGAATCCTACGAACTTCCACCTTTGCCTTGGGCCATCTAGGAAAAAGTTCCTTAGATTTTCGAATCGAATCGGTTAATATTTCGGAATAAGAGACCAAGATCATCTCTCTTCCCTGATCCGAATCGGGAAAAAGAAATTCCGGTCTGGAACGCAACTCTTTCAAAGCAGAGGGAATGTCCCCTCTTTTAAAACCCAGGGAAGTCAATATCTCCTTCATTTCCGTTTGAATCCGTCCGACTTCGGAAAGTCCCAAAGAGTGTATTTCTTCCGGTGCGAGGGACGTGGTAGTGTGATATTTCAAAACGTGCGCATAATACTCGTCTCCGTCCGGCAGTTTCCAGACTCCCGCTTTCTTATCCGAAAGTTTGATTTGGGTTCTTAGAAATTCCTCCAGGCTTTCGTATGCCGGATAGATGTTCTTTCGAATCTCGTTTTCGGCTTCGGTCAGATATTTCTTTTTATCGGGGCCTTCTTCGGATGAAATCTTATTCAGTTTATTTAAAAAATTCGAATATAATATATTTTCTTTCGGATCGGATTTTTTAAAATTCCCGATTTCATACAATACCCTCTCAAGCACGAAAGTAGGCGGAACGATACCTTTAGCCTGTCTGAGTTTTAAACCGCGCATACATTGGCTCAATTTCGCCGGTATCCCTTTCAATCTGTCGATGTACGCTTCCGCGTCCTGGAAATTGTCTACCGTATGTACGGAAGCGAGAAAAGTCGGAATCTGGTTCTGAATGCCGAACAGTTGGTTTACCGGATAATCATAATATACGAAAGCTTCCCCTTTTGTCGCCAAATCGAGGCTCCATTCCAAAGATCGAAAATACACTCTCTCCTCTTCCGACAACCCTGCGACGTCGTAACTGCGAAGGACCGCCAACTGTCTCTTTTTCCTATCGGCGATTTCTACCTCCCGCTCCGGAGAGGAGTCGGTCCATTTCGAATTATGGGAATGGATTCCCCAGGAGTCCAAAATCCTCAATGAAGAAAGGGTTTCCGGATCATCGAGTACGTTTTCCCAAAATATCTTTTCATAAAATAAGGAGAGTGTCAGGGGTCTGAAATATGCGGTATGCAAAACCAAACCTGCCGCACCAAGTAAAACGACGATCCCGATAAGGAATAGGGACGATAGGATTTTTTTCATCTTCAGACTCTCTTAGGAAACGGACCGAATTTTATTCTTAGAATAGGGGAAATAGAATTTTAATCAAAAAGATCAGAATCGCGGTCCAGATCGCCGACGAGGACAACGAAAACGGAATTGGGTTGGGCCAATCCACCAACGGAACGCACACGAAGAGGAACATTCCCGCATAGGAGAGAGCCGGCGAGCGGTCAAAGAGTTTCTTCTGCCATTCGAAAAAACCCTGTCTAAAATCCTTCGCTTCTCCTCTCGCTTTATGTAGAAAAATCCATTCCGATATATAACCGAAGATACAGAACAAAATTCCGAAAAACGAAAAAACGATCAGCCAAGTCTTGTCCGCAAAGCGGACGCCGGAAAAATACAGAACCAAAGGAAGTCCGGGAGAGAGCAAGGCGGAAAAAGGATAGAGCAAAAATCTTCGGAAGAATTTACTTTCCGAAAAATATTTCAACACGGGCACTCTTCCCGCAATCTGATACGCTCCGCAAAAAACACAACGTTCGGATTCCGCCGGAATAAGGGAACCGCAGTTGCGGCAAGAGATTTGCTTCTTTCCTTCCTCGATTCCCGATGTCACCATAATCGCCTTAAACTTTCTTCATCAGCTTATTGATCAATTCCCTTAGGAATTGTTCGTCAGGCGTACCGCTGCGTATCGCTTTGTTGTTAATGTAGAGACTCGGCGTGCTGCGTATATTCAACTTTTCCGCTTCGTCCACTTCCTTGGAAATCTGCTGCCTAACGGACGGAGAAGATAAGCAGGATCGAAAGGAATTCATATTGAGTCCGCTAGATTCCGCCAACTTTAAAACGGTGGCAGGAGTATGCATGACTCCCAACTCGGTATCCTTATAAAGGCCTGCATAGACGACGGAAAATTTATTCTGCTTATCCGCACAAATCGCGGCGGAGGCGGCGACGCAAGAGCTTGCTTCGGGAGAGGACCTTTGGACGAGACGATTGCAATTTCCGTCCAAAGGAAAGTTCTTATAAACCACTTTTACGATTCCTTCATAATCCCTTAAGATTCCCCTGAGAATATGGGAGGTATGCATGCAATGTCCGCAATTAAAGTCCGCGAATTTCACGATCGTAATGGGGGCCTTCGGATCCCCCTCGACAGAAGATCCGACGATATCGATCGGAGTGATCGGAGCCGCGTCATAATCCGCAAGAGCACGAGAGACTTGAGATGCACCGGAGTGTTCCCCCGCAGTCAAAGAAGAAGTGGTGATTTTCCCGAAAACCTGGCCGACCAAAAGGAAAGCTAAGATCGCGATTGCGAAATTAAGAAAATCCTTAGATACGACAGGCAGAATCTTTGTAGGCGATTTTTCTTTGATTTCCTGGAACCGAGAATACGTAAGTGCCAAAAGAGCTAAAGTGACCACATAAGTGGCTGCACAAAGTCCGCAGATCGCCTTAATAACGAATACGGAGACCAGAAGTAAGGCGAGATCGACTACCGCTCCTAAAGCGATCATGTAAAATGCGAATCGAAGATAGTCCGTTTCGGAATTTTTATCTCTTTCCGACCAAACGAATAGAAATCCGAGAAAACCGTAGAACGCAAAACCGAACAATGCAATCGGAACATCTCCGAAGAAAGGAATATTACGAATTGCGGAAAAACTACTTTCCGACACTTTGTCGCAGGACCCCGTTTCGCTCAGAGCGTTACAGAGAGCTTGGGCCGCTCCGTCTCCTCCGAAGAACTTTTGGATCAAAAAAAAGGAAAGTATGAGACCGATTCCGGCGATACCCGCCAGAACATAATTGGATTGGAATTTTTTCATCCGGTTTTCCCCCGTTTAGAATTTACCTTAATACCGACGATAAATGCGGAAGGAAAGAAAAATATCTGGAAAGGAAGCCGAGAGATTCCGAGTTAATCTTCTCCGAGCGAGGAAATCGCTTCCGCTAGATCGATACGACCCTCGTACAAGGCCTTTCCGGTGATTACTCCGAATACCGGCGTAGGAGTACCTAAGGCGGATAGAGCCATGATGTCCTTTAAGGAGGATATCCCGCCGGATGCGATGACTTGGAATCGGAACTTATTCAAGATTTCACGATATGCATCTAAATTCGGGCCTGCCAAAGTTCCATCTTGGGCGATGTCCGTGAATATGATAGAACGTATTCCTGTCCGCTCGATCCGTTCCAAAAGATCCATATAGCGAATACCGGAATCTTCTTCCCAGCCGGTTATCTTTACGATTCCGTCGCGAGCATCGACCGCTACCACTACCCGTTCTTTTCCGTACTTTTCCAGAGCAAAATCCAATAAACCAGGATCCTTAACGGCAGCGGTTCCCAAAATGAATCTGTCTATTCCGATGGAATCGTAATATGCCAGTTTTTCCTTATCCCGAATCCCGCCTCCTAATTGGATTTTAAGTTTCGTGGATTTCCGGATTTTAGAAATGGATTCCTCATTGATTCCCGCACTACCCCGCGCTCCGTTCAAATCCACCAAATGAATAATGGATGCTCCGTTTTTTTCGAATCCTTCCGCAAGTTTCCACGGCTCCGTAGAGTATACGGTTTTATCTTCGTACTTCCCTTTAAAAAGTCGAACGGCGCAATTATCCAGTAAGTCGATAGCAGGTATTAAGATCATAATGATTTTATAAAATTCTCCAGAATTTTTAAGCCGAAGGAATGTGATTTTTCCGGATGGAATTGGGTCCCGAATATATTCCCCTTTTCCACCACTGCGGGGAATTTTTCCCCGTAATATTGGCAAAGACCCGTGATGGCCTTACCTTCCACTTCCACCGATCGGTAGGAATGTATGAAGTAAAAGAAGGACTCGTCGGGAATATCCCTAAGAAGTATACTTTCCTTCTGTCTTCTTTTGAAAAGTTGATTCCAACCTATATGAGGGACCTTAAAATTTTTTCCCCGAAATTTACGGATCTTTCCTTTTAAATACCCCAAGCCTTCCACGGTCGCGGATTTGCTCGAAGATAAGGTTTCATCGGAATCTTCGAACAGAATCTGAAAACCGATACAAATCCCGAATAAGGGTTTTCCCGACTCCACATGTTGGTCGACGATATTTTTGAGGCCGAATTCCCGAAGATTGGACATGGCTTTATCGAAATGTCCATCCCCGGGAAGTATGAGCGCGGAGCAATTCCGGATCACCTCCGGATCTTTTGTGTAACTATAATCTTTCGTGTAAAGAGAAACCGCTTTCAGGCAGGAATGGATATTTCCCATTCCGTAATCTAGGACTGCGATCACTCCAACACTCCCTTAGTGGACGGAATAGAACCTGCCGATTGGGGGTCGATTTCCATGGCCATCCTAAGAGCTTTTCCGAAACCTTTAAATATGGATTCGTGAATGTGATGGCGGTTTTCGCCATAATGCACGTTTACGTGTAGATTCATTTTGGCATTCAACGCGAATTTCTGTAGAAATTCCAGAGAAAGTTCGGCGTCATAAATTCCGAATTTTCCGATTAGTTCCGGCCCGGAATATTTAAAGAAAAACCTTCCCCCTAGATCCACGGCAACGGTCGTAAGTACCTCATCCATCGGAAGAGTAAAATGGCCGTACCTACGAATGCCGCTTTTATCCCCCAATAATTTGTGCAGAGTAGCTCCCATGAGGATGGCCGTGTCTTCCACGCTATGATGGCAGTCGATTTCTATGTCTCCTCGTAGCCAAAGGTCTAAATCCATCAAGCTGTGTTTGGATACGTGAGAAAGCATGTGGTCGAAAAAAGGAATTTGCGTATCGAACTTATATTTTCCGCTCCCTCTCGGGTTCAGACTCAGCTTGATCTCGGTTTCGGTTGTTTTCCTCTCTTCTTTCATACCTTCCTAACCCTACTTTCCTCTCGATTATCGTGTCAATGAATTCCAAAAATAAGCTGACGGAAAGACGCGATTTCGAAAATTATCCTCATCAGGGAATTTCATCCCTCTAAAAAGCCGAAGTGGCGGAATTGGTAGACGCACTGGTTTCAGGTACCAGCGGGTAACACCGTGGGGGTTCGAGTCCCTTCTTCGGCAAAATTCCATCGAACAAAAATCTAGGAACTCGAACGGTCGGGCCGGAACGTGAAAATAACTCCCCTTAGGGATCGCATCTTTTCGCAATCGAAGTACCGGAAGCACTGCGACCGATGTTATGTGCCGTAGAACCAAATTTGTCGGAACGACTACGGTAAAACGGGCGCCTCTTCTCTTTACGAAAAATTCCATCCATCGTATCCAGGGCTTATGTAAACCGTTTGCGCGAATTCTCCTTGACTCTTTCCTATTTTAAGGCGAAAAATATTTCCGCTTTTTGAGCGTTAAGAAGAAAAGCGGAGATGATATATGCGATCAACGATGATGGATTATCCATTAGTCCTACCTTCGATATTACGACGTGCCAAAGAAGTCCATCCTCATAAGGAAATCGTCACCAAATGGCACGACAATTCCGTTCAACGCTATACATACGGGGATTTTTACAAAAGAACGATTCGCTTAATGAATGCATTACGCAATTCCGGTGTTCGACCCGGCGACGCGGTTGCAACGTTCTGTTTGAATCATTCCGCGCATTTAGAATTGTATTTCGCGATCCCGAGCATCAAAGCGGTGCTGCATACGATCAACGTCAGACTATTTCCCGAACAGTTGACGTACATCATTAACGAAGCGAAAGATAAATTCATCTTTGTAGACAAATCCCTTACTCCCGCTCTGGAGAAAATACTCCCTGAAATCAAAGGAGTCGAAAAATTCGTCATCATAGACGATAAAGAAAATTGTGAAGCGGCTTCCCTACCGAACACGATCACGTACGAGGAGTTCTTATCTAAAGGAGACGACACGGAACGCTTCGAAGTCATAGACGAATTGGAAGCGGCAGGAATCTGCTATACCTCCGGTACTACCGGCAATCCGAAGGGCGTCATTTATTCCCATCGTTCCACATATCTGCATTGCATGGCGGTTTGCATGGGTGATGGATTAGGATTAAGTGAGAAGGAGGTCGTTCTTCCCGTTGTTCCCATGTTCCACGTAAATTCCTGGGGAATTCCTTTCGCTTCCGTGATGTCCGGTTGCAAGCTAGTGTTTCCGGGAAAGCATCTTTTGGGAGCGGGGTTGGCGGAATTGCTGGAAGCGGAAGAAGTCACGATCACGGCGGGGGTTCCTACGGTCTGGAACGTTCTCTACCAACATCTTAAGAAGAATTCCTATAAGTTAAAATTACATACCATGGTCGTCGGAGGTTCGGCCGCTCCCAGAGGTTTGATCGAAGGATTCGAAAAGGACTTCGGTATCGAAATTTTACACGCTTGGGGGATGACGGAAACCTCACCGATCGGAACCGTTTCCCATCTCAGAAGTTTTATGAAGGATTGGAGCGATGAAAAACGGTTCGCTTACCGGGCAAAACAGGGAGTGCCGGTTACGGGAGTCGAAATTCGTGCCGTGGATGACGACGGCGTAGACGTCCCGAAAGACGGAAAAACCCCCGGAGAGCTGCTCGTTAGAGGACCTTGGATAACGGGCTCTTATCGCGAGGGCGTATCCAAAGAATCATTTACGCCCGACGGTTGGTTTAGAACGGGAGACGTAGTCGTTCTGGACGAATACGGTTACATGCAAATTACGGATAGAAAAAAGGATCTGATCAAAACAAGAGGCGAATGGATCTCCAGTGTAGACATGGAGAATTTAGTCATGGCGGATCCGGATATTTTGGAAGCCGCAGTAGTAGGAAGAAAAGACTCCGTCCGGGAAGAAGCACCGGTGATTTTCGTAGTTCCGGTAGAAGGCAAGAAAATAGACGCTAAAAGAGTACATGACCATCTTAAGAGTAATTTCGCTCACTGGCAACTTCCGAAATTAGAGGATATCCGCACCGTTACGGCGATTCCGAAAACGAGCGTAGGAAAATTCGATAAGAAAAATCTAAGAAAGCTTTTAGAAGAATAGACTGGAAAAGGCACGTATCACAATCTAGATACGTGTCTCAATCCAGCCGTTTCCTGATTCTTCTCTTAGGCGCCTTAACGGCGATCGGACCATTCTCTATAGACATGTATCTTCCCGGACTACAGTCTATCTCGAAGGATTTTGGTACCCCAATTTCGAATGTCCAACTTACGCTGACCAGTTTCTTTTTCGGTTTTTCCTTCGGACAGTTGATTTACGGTCCCTTGATCGATAAGTTCGGAAGGCGGACTCCTTTATTAATCGGGATTTTTGCATATATCATCAGCTCGATTGGATGCGCTCTCTCCGTTTCGGTCTGGAGTCTGGTTTTTTTCCGATTTCTACAATCCTTCGGGGCTTGCGCGGGTATGGTAGTTTCCAGAGCGGTTGTCAGAGACGTGTTTTCTCCTCACGAAGGGGCCAAAGTTTTCTCGCAAATCATTTTGGTTATGGGCGTCGCACCCATCGTTGCCCCGACGGTCGGCGGACTTTTGCTGACTTACACGGATTGGAGGATGATTTTTGCAGTTTTGACCGTAATTAGCGCAATCATAGCAGTCGGTACTTGGCTTTATCTTCCTGAAACGGGATTAAAAGATTCGTCAATTTCCCTCAAATTTTCCCAAGTAATGAAAGAATATTATGAAGTTTTAATGGTTCCGCGTTTTAACGCATATGTGATCGCTTCCGGCTTTTCAGCCGCGGTCATGTTCGCTTACATCGCAGGATCGCCGTTCGTATTCATGGGAATTTTCGGTCTGAGCGAGTCCGAGTACGGATGGTTTTTCGGATCTAATGCCGCCGGTCTGATCCTATCCAGTCAATTAAACCGTTTGCTTCTCAAAAAATTCGAGGCTGAGTCGATTATAAACGCGGTCTCCATTTTTTACGTTCCTGTCGGAATATTGTTGGTTTTCGCGGCGATGTTCCAATGGGGAATGATTCCGATGATCGTTTTGATCTTTCTTCTGGTAAGCGGATTCGGCTTCATAGTGCCCAACTCTTCCGCTTTGGCCATGGCACCTTTCAGTAGAAACGCGGGATCCGCTTCCGCATTGATGGGTGCATTACAGATGGTATTTGCAGTGTTCGCTACGGGGGGAGTCAGTCTTCTTCACGACGGAACGTCCTTACCGATGACTCTAGTGATGGCCGGTTCGGGAATTTTGTCCCTACTATCCTTGACGATCTTAAGACCGAAGGTTCATAGCCCCCAAACCGATTGAAGGTCAAATCCGATCCGAAAGACTGCGCCGCTCCTGGATAGAAATCACTTTTTCGAACTTTTGTTCTAATAACTGAGCGGCATATCTATCCAGCAACTTTCCGATCTTCTTCGTATGAGGAAGGTCCGGCCCAGACAGGATGAGTTCCTGTTCTTCCGGCTGGATCTCGTCGGTCGGTCTGGTATTCACGATTGCCTCCGCAAAAAATGGATAAGGCGAAGGTTGAAATCCCCTTTTTTCGCTGTCAAGCAATCCTAAGTACCATCATCAAACATACGAGAATCGACGTTTCAAGCAAGAATTCCGAATTTTATTCTTCGGAACTCAAACCTAATTTTTGCTCCATAGCTTTGATGCGACGGGCCCATTTTTGGAAGTTGACCACATTCCTGATATTCACACGAAGTTTTTGAAACTCCGGAAATGTGAGTCCGTAATCCCAACCCACATAGATATCCGCTTTGGGGGGAGTGTTTCTGACCGAGGTTCCTCCGCCGATAATCGTGCCGCTCGGAATTCGTATATGATCCGCCAAGCCGCAACCTCCTCCGATCGTTACATTATCTTCCACGACCGTAGAGCCTGCTAACCCTGTCCATCCTGCAATGACTACGTTCTTTCCTAAAACGCAATTGTGTCCGATATGCACCAAATTATCGAATTTGCAACCGTCGCCGATAACCGTGTCTTCCAGACCTCCCCGATCGATTGCGGAATTAGAGCCGATTTCCACATCGTTTCCGATACGAACCGTTCCGACTTGAGGAATCTTATTGTGTTTCCCTTCCGCAAAAACGAACCGGAACCCGTCTCCGCCGATCGTGCTATTTCCGTGCGAAATAAATCTTTTACCGATGATCACACCGTGATGAATAACGCTGTTAGGTCCTACGTGAGAACCTTCTCCGATCTTCACTCCCCGTCCGATTCTGGCTCCGTTTTCCAGGATCGTATTGTCTCCGATCTCGGTCATTTCTCCGACGGAAACGTGATGCCCGACGTAACAGTTTTTCCCCAACTTGGCGCTTGGATGCACGAACGCCGTGGGTTCCACGACGTTCGGATAGGAATGTGGAGGATATACCAGATCCAGAACTTGGGCCAAAACCAAATCGGGTTTTGCTACGATCAAACAGGGAACTTCCAGTTCCTTGGCAAATTCCTCCGTCGTAAGTACCGCGGAAGAAGAAGTCTTTTTTGCATCCGATAGAATTTTCTTATTTGCTAAAAAACTAATACTAGAAGGGGCTCCCGGGCTGACGGGCGAAACGGTTTCGATGACGATTTTAGAAGGTTCCTTGCAATTCGCGATTTTCGATCCGGATATCTTTGCCGACAATTCTTCCAAAGTATATCTAGCCATGAAATTCCTCTTTTGGGTTTTGATCTAAAGTGTCAGCCTATGAGGGTCTATGATTACTTACTATCCGAAAACGCGGGCCTTGTCGGCGCTTACCGTTTCATAGGAAAGGGCCTACGCTCATTTCATACCCGAGAGGTTTTGTTTACAAACCGACATAATCGGCCAAATCATTTCGAGCCGGTGGAAGATGTTAAATATCCCGTTTGACGAATTGAGCTTCGGAAAAAATCTGTATTCAGTCTTATATCGAAATTAGGAATCTTCCAAGCGTATGAAGCCCGTTAGAGAGCCGCAAATCAATATCTTTAAGAAATCCAATCCTTACAAAGCGAAAGTGGTGAGCAATGTTTGCCTCACTCCGGAACCGGGAAAAGGTAACCGGCCGAAAAAAGAAGGAGGCTCCGAAATCCACCGTATCACTTTGGCAGTGGATCACAGTGTCTATCCTTATGTAATCGGACAATCGGCAGGTATTATTCCTCCCGGCGAAGACCCCGAAAAAAAGGCAAAAGGATTGGCGGACGCCGCTTATACCGTTCGTTTGTATTCCATCGCTTCTCCCAGTTATTCGTTCGGAATGAAGGAAGATAATATAGAATTCATCATCAAACGGGACAACGTTTACGATTCGGAGGGAAACATCCAATTCAAAGGAGTTTGCTCCAATTACGTCTGCGATTTAAAAGCCGGCGACGAAGTGATCATGACCGGACCCTCCGGAAAAAAATTCCTGCTTCCGAATTCCGATTTTTCCGGAGATATCATGTTTTTGGCCACCGGAACCGGACTCGCGCCTTTTATAGGAATGTCGGAGGAATTGCTTGAGCATAACCTTATCCGATTCACGGGAAATATCACTTTGGTTTACGGAGCTCCTTATTCGGACGAGCTAGTCATGATGGATTATCTGAAAAACCTGGAAGTGAAGTATAAGAACTTCAAACTAATCACTGCGATATCCAGGGAAGAGAAGAATCCTTTCGACGGCGGAAGAATGTATATATCCCATAGAGTTCGCCAACTGGAAGCGGAAGTAAAACGCATACTTACCGGCGGCGGAAGATTCTATATCTGCGGCGGCCCGAAAGGAATGGAAAAAGGGGTCATTGAAGAGATCCAAAAGATAGCGGGAGATGCGTCCAGTTACGAGGATTACAAACATCATATGGAACATTCCCACCAATTGTTCGTGGAAACGTATTGATACCGAATCGGTAACGTGCAATCAGGAGTCCGAAAGGACTCCTTTTTTCTTCGGAAAAACGACTGGAAATTCGTAAGACACCCTGTAATCTCAAGCGATTTAGGAGATTTGAAAATGAGCTTTGTAAGGGACATCGACAAAGGAAAAGGCGAAATCATACGGGTGGAAGTTTCCGAATTTAAAGGAAATAAATACCTGAATCTCCGGGTCTGGTATACCGACAGTGAAGGAGAGTACAAACCCACTCAAAAAGGGATTGCGATTCCCGTAGGTCTGTACTCCGAAGTGAAGGACGCCATTCTCGCGGCAGAAAGCCAATTGAATTAAGTTTTTTTAAACTCTTTTTTCTAAAATCCAATTCTGTAGCAAGTGAACCGCATCTTCCTCGGCTTCCACTGCCCGGATATGCGATTCCAGCCTCGTAATCGAGAATACTTTTTTCACGGAATCGCGTAGATTGCTGACTACCAGTTCTCCGCCTCTTTTCCGTAGCCAACCGGCGACCTGGATCAGCATTCCTATCGCGGAAGAATCGATATAAGAGGAACGACCTAGATTAAAGACCACGTATCTGTATCCTTCTTTCATCTTTTCCTGTATCGTATTCTTGATATCGGGACATTTATAAAGATCTATATCCTCGGAGGTGCGATAGGAAAAGATCTCGTCGTGGTATTCGATTCCGTCGTCGACGGGAAAATCCATAACGCCTCCGGATTTTAGCTCGGAGGCGGAGGCTACAAGGTGTTTGGAAGCCGTCGGAGAATTTTCCAGAATTCTCACTTTCAAGGCGCTGATCCGAAAACCCAAGCTTTGCAGGACGTCCGGCGCCAACTCTTCCTTCTCGTTTATGTCCTTCAACATATCGCTCAAGAGAGTGATCGCTTCTTCCGAATATCCTTCCTTCAGGAGAACTCCCGCTTTTTTAAGACCGCGACCGGCCCTCGCGATCAAAGTTTCGACGACGACATCCGCGTCTTCTTTCGGTTCCTCGGAAGTCCAATCCAGATTTAGATCCTTACTTTTCTGCTCCAACTTCATCCCGTCGGAAAGATCGTAGTAACTCGCTTCGATCGACATAGACTCGGGCGTGTCCTTGCCGTTAGGTTTTACGTGAACGACAAGACTCTTCACGTCGTCGGCTCTCATGTCCCCGACTTCTAAAACCAAGGTTTTGACTCTGCCGGGTTCCTCCGGATCCGGTTCCGTATAAGAAGCGATTTCCGAAACCGAATCCAAATATTCCATCCCTTTCGGGAAATGAATCTTCACTTCTATCGACTGGGCATAGAGTGTTCCGATGTCTCCGAATTCGCGGAAAAAAATATCTCCGGTCTCTTCCGGACTTTCGATAAAATAGAAATTACCTCCGCCCGATTCGGCGATTTCCTTCAGAAGGATCTCGTTAAAGTCGTTTCCGAAACCGATTACCGTCGTCGTGATCCCTTTTTTATATGCGTTCGCAGCTATTTCGATGAGCTGAACGGGATCTTTGATCCCGAGAGTCGGATTTCCGTCCGTTAAAAGAATTGCCCTTTTATAAACATCCGTATCCGGAAATAATTCGAGGGAACGTAGCACATGGAGCCAGCCGCCGCTTAAGTTCGTAGAAGTTCCGACTTGTATGGTACCGAGTCTATGAATGACGGAATTTTTTTCCGCCAATGGAACGATCGGCTGAATAACCTGAATATCTTCCGCATAAGCCACGGCAGTCAGATAATCCCGTCGCGTAAGCCAGTTGACTAGAGAGGAAGAAGCTTGGATCACCGCTTCCAATTTTTCCCCTTTCATCGACCAACTTCTGTCTAGCGCTAAGCCCAAAACCAACGGGCGTCTTTGCTGGTTCGTACCTCCGGGAGGCGAATTCAATCGTACGAGTAAGGAATTCGTCTTCGAAGATGAACCGGCCGGTCTAAGCAGTTTGGCCGAAAGAATCATGCGCTTGAAAAAACCATTTGCCTTCCCGCTTATCAAGTAGAATTTTCAATACATCGGGAAACAGGCGGAACAAATGGATCAAAACGAAATTTTGCCTTATCTGCCCGAATTTTTGGACCGATTTCGAATTTTACGAGGAAAAAACACGGAGGAAATTCCCAGTTTCACTCGAATTTATAGGGATTCGAAATTCGTTTGTGAAGCTTCCAATTCCGTGGAAGTATCCGAAGACGCTTCGAAGCATAGCGAAATTATCGCCATCGCTAAGGCGAAAGAGATACTAGGCGACCGTTATCTGTCCGGTTGCCTTTTACTCACCACGCTCGAACCCTGTTTGATGTGCGCCGGTACGATCCTTTTGTCCCGGATTCCGAAAGTGGCGTACCTTCTTCCCGCAAAGCAAGGAGAAGGGATTTCTTCCTTAAGTTTTGAGACGATTTATAGCCGAAATTTTTTTCCAGAACTTCTTCTAATGCGGACTCAGGAAAGTCTGGATTCTTTTCGAGAATTCTTTCGGAACAAACGAAACTAGACCCGGCTTTTAGACTTTTCCTTCTTTATCTGTCCGAAGTATTTGGTAAAATAGTAAGTCATGGCCGGAAACCACGAAGTCCTTTCTAGAAAATATCGTCCGCAAAGATTCCAGGACGTAATTCACCAAAACCTTGCCATAGGTGCGCTCCAAAACGCGGTTAAATCCGGCAAAATAGGTCACGCATATATTTTTTTCGGTCCGAGGGGCGTAGGCAAAACTACGATCGCACGCATTTTCGCAAAACGGTTGAATTGCGAGAATCCGGTGGATAACGAGCCGTGCAACCGATGCAATTCCTGTGTGGAAATTGCAAAGGGAATCTCCAGCGACGTTTTGGAGATTGACGCGGCGAGTAACCGCGGGATAGAGAATATCCGCGAACTTAGAGATAACGTAAAATTCACTCCGATGGGGGGAAAGTACAAGGTCTACATTATCGACGAAGTTCATATGCTGACCGATCAATCCTTTAACGCGCTGTTAAAAACGCTGGAGGAACCGCCATCTCACGTAGTCTTCGTTCTCGCGACGACGGAGTATCATAAGATACCGGAAACGATCCTTTCCAGATGTCAGGATTTTATCTTCAAAAAAGTACCTTTGACTGTGCTCCAGGATTACGCCGAGAATTTATGCAAAGAGGAAAAGACGCAGTACGATAGCGAAGGATTGTTTTGGACGGCCAAAAAAGGGGACGGTTCCGTGCGGGATATGCTTTCCTTTATGGAGCAAGCGCTGGTCTTTACAGACAATAAACTGTTGGGTGTCGAAATCCGAAAAATGATCGGATACCACGGGATCGATTTCCTGGCTGACTTTATCAAAAGTTTGATTCAGCCGGAAAACCATTCTAAGGCATTGGAAATCGTCGAAAATCTGTACCAAGAAGGACAGGACGTATATAAATTTCTTTGGGACTCCATCGAATTTACCCATACGCTTTGTCTTTTAAAAGAATCCGTTGCGGACTCGGAATCCGTGAATTATCCCCGCGAAGATCTGATACGGATGAGGAAGGAATTCGAAAGTTCCGATCCGATCCTTCTGAATCATCTTTCTTTCCGTCTCTTCGATCTTTACGAAAAAATTAAAACGATACGCCTCCGGAATTCCTTTGAGATCAAAATATTTACGGAAATCCAAATTAAGAAGCTGGTGGAGGATCTGGGCAAACCGTCCTTGTCCGGCCTAGTAGATCGCATCAATCACGTTATTCTTATGGTCCAAAATCAGGACGGAGGATTGACGAGGTCGAGCGAGAACAAAATGACCGGAAAAGAGCAAGGCAAACCGGATCCTTCTTTTTTCTCCCCCGGTCCGGAAACCAAGAGTAAGGACCCGGACCTTTCCCAGTCTAATACTAAGAAAGAGAATCCCGTTAAAGCGGAAGGGGCAGTTTCCGCTCTTTCTTCATTGGAAGAATTGGCTAAGGATGGAATTTCGGAAGACATGGAGTGGGAGACCTCCTTCAAAAACGAATTCTTAGGAACGGATGTCGACCCGTCGAAAGTTCCTAAACTGGAAAAATAAGGATTATAAGAATGTTCGAGAACCTAAAGAACGCGTCCGATATTTTCTCTAAAATGGGGGAAATGCGCGGTAAGATGGAGGAAATCAAAAAAAGGATTTCCGCAATTCGAGTTACGGGCGACGCCGGAGCCGGGATCGTTCAAGTTACGAGCACCGGGGAAGGGATTATCACGAATGTTCTCATCAATCGGACTTTGCTCGATTCGGAAGACAATAAAATGTTAGAAGACTTAGTCCTTGCCGCGACAAACGACGCTTTGAAAAAGGCAAAAGACGCCGCTGAATACGAACTAAAAACTGCGACCGGCGGTATCGACTTCTCGCAAATCTCCAAATTGCTCGGCGGAAACTTTGGCTGAGCACCTAATCGAAGGAATGGTGAGTGCCTTATCTTCCTTACCGGGCATCGGAAAAAAAAGCGCGTATAGGATCAGCTTTCATTTACTGCGCCAGGATTCCAGAGTATTCCACGAGTTCATTCGAAGCCTATCCGATACGAAGGAAAGAATCCGCTTCTGTTCCAGATGCGGAGCATATTCCGAAGCGGAACTCTGCGATCTTTGTCTCTCTTCCAAACGGGACGGGCATACGATCTGTGTGGTCGAACAACCGGAAGACGTTTTCTTTATCGAAAACACCGGCGAATTTAAAGGTAGATACCACGTTTTGAACGGAGTCATTTCTCCTTTGGAAGGGATCGGACCCCAGGATTTGCGGATCAAGGAATTGATCGCACGTATCCAACCTGAAGAAATACAGGAAGTTTTAGTCGCCACGAATCCGACCCTGGAAGGAGATGCCACGGCCGACTACCTGAACCAACAGCTTCATCCTTTGAACATCGCCGTAACCCGTATCGCTTACGGAATCACGGTCGGAGGTTCGATCGAACTTGCGGATCAGTACACTTTAGGAAGGGCGATTCGATCTAGATTGAAACTTTAACGTTTCGAATTAGAATCTATGCTCTGCAGTTACGAACAATTCCCGTAAAAAGGATCCGTTTGTGGTGTCTAAATAGGCCTTAAGTCCGTCACCGGGAATAAAATAACCGGATCTTAATAAAATCTGCATGTCTCTAAAGGCGTTCCATCGGATATTTAAGTTATATTCCTGTCCGAAGTAGGCGGACGTCTGATAAAAATTGTCCGAGTTGTAAAATCTGTTATTGTCCAAAAGAGGAGATTTACTCCCGTACAAACGATAATATCCCAAAGTGAAAACAAGGGGACCCGCAACTACTACATCCGAATACATTCCATATTCGTATAACCCGCTCACATCTCTTCCTCCGGAAAATAGGGCATAACCTCCCGTAAAGTCGATAGCGATGTTGGAAACCGAGTATCCCGGAAAAAGATTTTGATACCCGGATCCATGAAGACTCGATCGAGTGCCATCCTTTTCGTATCCCGGGCGACCGGTAGATCCTAAAGCGATCAGGTTTAAAGTCAGAGATTCGTTGAATCTGTACGTAATTTGCGTATCGAAAAAACCGCCTTTGATATTGTATCTATCGTACTTTCTGAAGATTTCGTTGCCATTCGAATCACGATACGGATTTAACGCGTTTAAAACTCCGTGGTTGTAAATTCCGTGGACTACGAGAGTAAAATCCGAAAAGTTGAATTCGTTGAATAGACCGTGCCAGAAAAGCTGCCCCATCTGACTTTGTCGGTTGACTAATCCGTACACTCCCGTCGTATCCTGAACGTCCTTAAGAGTGTCATCCATATAAAAACTGTAAAGTTCGTGTTTAGCGTTGTTTATAAAACTCGTTTTGACCTTGTAGAAGTAGATATTATTTCCCCGATAATTCCTGTCGGCAAAACCGTTATTATCCAAATCCGTGAGGTTGTTCTGTTTTGCCACGAACCAACCTCCTTCCAGAGTCATATTCCAGTCGCGGATGTCCTTAGTCATATTGACGCCGGTTCCCGGGATGAATACGACCCTTCCTTGCGCCGAAGTGAAAAGCTGTAGACCGACTCTCGTCGTAAAACTTTTTTCCGGAAGTTTGAAATTCAAATAAAGAAAGTTGGTTTGTATATTAACGGACGAACTGAAGGTGGCTTCTCCACCTTGCCCCGGACCTACGGTGGAACTTTGGCCGACTCCTCTTCCTCCGAAAATGATGTCTCCGATCTGAACACCCGCCAGCGCCTCGAAATATTTGGAGGATGCAAAGTTCATATTTAGGGTCATACGATTATCGTAGTAGGTGACGTTTTCCCTCGTCGGGCTAATAGTGGAAGGTAGCCCTTGCATAAGTGCGTTAATATCGTTTTGAACTTTATTATTCAGATTTTGCTGGTATTGGTTTTGCCAAGTCTGCTTGTCGAAAGGAGTACCCGGAGTCTGCCTAGAAGTATAAATGTCCCTTCCAAGATTGAAACCTCGGACCCTATAGTTCCCTTGAATGTCGATCTTGGTTTTCTCTTCTATTTCCTGTGCGGATAAAGACTGCCAACATAGACAGACGGAAAGTAATAAGGCCGACCCCCCAAGTTGATGGAATTTCGTTTTCAGCAACTACTTTACCCAATCTTTTCCAAGAAAATATTTTGTACGAATGCCTTCTATAACTCCCGTTCGTTTCAATTCCTTAACGAAAAAATTGAAGTTATCCACAAAAATCAAATCGTTAAGGGGCATGGCAGCACTGATATAATCCTCCATTACCGGATTGATAAGCGGGGTGTACCTCGCTCGTAAGCTAGGTTGCTTTTGGAGCATCGCAAGTATAAAGAGGCTGTCCGCGACATAGCAGGTTACGTCGTTTTTCAGAAGCGCATCCATCGCCACTGAATCGGAAAGATAACTATATATTTTATTTTTTCCGAATTTTTTTAGGAGATAATTATGATTGGTAGTATTCGAACGAACGGCAAATGAAATACCGTTCACGACCGAAAGATCGTCCAAGGATTTGAACGATCTTGTAGTAACGATATTTCCTTCCGGTTCCGGCGGTAGCGCTTTCTTAAAGACCAATCCCGCCGGAGTTGCGAGCAAATAAGGGTCCGAAAAAGTAACCGTCTTACCCCTAGTCAAATCCGTAGACATACCGGCCAGAGCGATATCGATCGTCCCGGCCGCGATCTCATCCGAAAATTGTCTGAACGTTTTAAGCGGTTTTATCTTAAGCGCGACTCCGAGATAGTCCGCGTAGAGTTTCGCCAATTCCACATCGAACCCAGGATAGCCTTCCACTGGGTCTTGGATATAAAAGGGCTCATATACTCTATTGACTCCGACCGTAATCTCTTTCTTTGTCAAAATTTGGTCCAAACGACTGCCATAAAATTTCGACTGAGCAGCAAGAGTCGTAGAAAGAGTTATAAAAAGGGTAAAGAGGAGAACCCGTATGGCTTTGCCCGGTCTCTTCATGTTACCTAAGTTATCGGCAACCATATGCTTTAAAAGGAGTTTTTGTTTTCCGATAATCCGAACTTTACGGAAGCTACTCGACTAATTGGAATTCCGTACGCCTGTTTCTTCGATCGGTTTCCGGATTCTTTTCCGGAAAGATCGGTGCAGAACTTCCCAGGCCTTCCACGGAAAAACGGTCTTCCGATAAACCTTTTTTGAGGAGGTATTTCAAAACGGACTCGGCTCTCTTTCTGCTTAATAAGAGGTTATCCTTAGGATCTCCGTGCAAGTCGGTATGGCCTGTAATTTTCAACTTCACATTCCTGTTTTTATGTAAAAAATCCGCCAACTCGTCCAATACAGGTAAGGAATCCGACTCCAACTCGTAGGAGGCAGTGTCGAAATGAATCGATTCCAAAGAGATTTTTTTACCCGTCTTTAAATCTTCCCAGTTAACCGAAGCCTTGAATTCATAAATGTCATAATTGGAAGAATCCGTCCTTCTGCAAAAATAGGCGTTCTTCCCGTCCGGCGTCTCAATGTAAAAGGCCTCGTCTCCTTTGGAATTTATTTGAGGGCCTAGATTCGTAGGTTCGGAGTAGCTTCCGTCCTCCAACATATGCGACCTATATATGTCCAAGCCCCCGAAACCGCCAGGACGATTGGAGGAAAAATATATCGTTTTTCCGTCGCGACTTACCGTCGCGGCGATTTCCGCAAAATCCGTATTGATCGGTGCGGGAAGTCGGTAGGCCTTATTCCAAGTTTTATTAGAATATTCAGAAATAAAGATATCCGATTCGGTTACGTTTCCGAACGGATAACGGGTGAAATAAAGTTTGTTATCGTAAAGAAAGGGATTCTCTTCGATCTCAGGAGTGTTTACGGTTTTCGGCAAAGCGATCGGTTTGAGCCAACGACCTTCCCCTTTTTTCGAAAAATACAAATCCCTGGAAACTCCGATCCTTCCATTCGAAAGAGAAAATTCGATACTTCCGTCACGATTCGAGGAAAATAAGATACCTTCCTCCTTATTCAATACGAAAGGACTCTGGTCGTCGAACTGGGAATTGATTTCCGACAATTCCTTACCTTGCGGCCAGATTTCTCCTTCGCGTACGGATTTATAAAGATCCGTATAATTCGAGTTGTTTCTTTTGGAATAATAATATAAAGTGTTTCCGTCGTCGGAGAGACTGATTCCGAATTCGTTTAACGAAGTATTAATTCCCCCTTCCAATCTCCTAACCTCGGAAGATCCGTTCGTTTGATCCGGAAAAAGATCCGCCATGTACACGGAAAGAATCGCAATAAGGAAGATTCCAAAATTCTTTTTTAAAGAAGACTCCGGGAAGTAGGCAAAGCGGGATGGAGGACGCATATTCGTACTATCCTCCTTTTATCGAAAAACCTGAACTTTTTTTGATAAAATTAAAGGTACTTTTTCAAGCAATCTGGAAAATCGATGGAGCCGTTCTCTTTTTGATACGTTTCCAAAACCGCTGCCATTGTCCTTCCGATTGCAAGGCCGGAACCGTTTAAGGTATGTATCAGTTGATTTTTGCCGTCTTTGGACTTGTAACGAATTTTTCCCCTACGAGCCTGAAAATCCTTAAAATTCGACACGGAAGAAATTTCCATCCAGCGATTCAGCCCCGGCATCCAGACTTCCAAGTCATACGTCTTGGAAGAAGCCGCCGAAATATCCCCGCTGCATAACAATACTACCCTATAACGAAGACCTAACTTCTTCAGAATATTCTCCGCGTGAGAGAGCATTTTTTTATGCTCTTCCTCCGATTCTTCCGGCTTCACGAATTTGACGAGTTCCACCTTTTGGAATTGATGCACTCGCACAAGGCCGCGGGTGTCTTTTCCGTAAGAACCAGCCTCTCTCCGAAAGCAGGATGTGTGGGCGGTAACAGAAATCGGCAGTTGGTCTTCCGGAATGATCTCATCCCTATACAAATTCGTCAGCGGAACTTCCGCAGTCGGAATCAAGTTGAGGTCGTCTTTTTCCAGACGATAATACTCCTCTTTGAATTTAGGATATTGGCCCGTCGTTAGCATGCATTCGTCGGACACCAGAACCGGAACCCAAACTTCCGTATAACCGTGTTCCAGAGTATGCGTCTCCAACATAAAATTCGCCAACGCTCTTTCCAATTTGGCACCGAAACCGAAATAGGTGTACGCTCTAGCTCCGGCTAGTTTTACCCCTTTTTCGAAATTGATCCATTTTAAATTTTCACCCAGTTCATAGTGAGCTTTAGGCTCGAAAGCATAATTTCTAATTTCACCGACTTCATAAAGGACTTTGTTTTCAGTCTCGTTTTTGCCCTTGGGAACTTCGGAATCTAATATATTAGGAAGACCTAAATTTATTTCATTGAGTAGACTTTCCTGAACTTCAAGATCGGATTCCAATCCTTTGATTTTATCTCCGATTTCTTTTACCGCAGCGGAAGCTAAGGCTATGTCTCCGCCGGACTGCTTAACCTTACCGATCTCCTTGCTAGCCCTATTTCGCTCCTCGCGGAGAGCTTCGACTTCTTTTTGCAGCTCCTTCTTTTTATGAACTATCTTAGTAAGTTCGTCTAGAAGGCCGAGGTCTTTGAAGCCTCTAAGATCCAGGTTCGCTTTTAAAGCTTCCGTGTTTTCGGTAATGAAGCGGAGATCAAGCATGATGGAATGGTTTCCTTTGTATAAATTTTTCCGAATTTAGAAAAAGCGATCGCTCGACTTCCGCATTCGGTTCCTTTCTAAGTGAAAACATTTTTTCCAATACGAATTTAGTGTACGCTGGTTCGTTGCGTTTTCCTCGAAAGGGCGGGGGAGCTAAAAACGGAGCGTCTGTTTCTATCAACATGCATTCCAAAGGGAGTTTTTCAGCCGCCTCCTGAATGTCTCTCGCGTTTTTAAACGTTAAGATTCCGGAAAAGGAAATATAATAACCCAAATCCACCAATCTTTTTGCAGTCGAGTAATCGTACGTGAAACAATGGATGACTCCGAAAGCTCGGTCGCGGTGATCTTTCAGAATCGATACCGTATCTTCACCCGCGTCCCTAGAGTGGATGACTACCGGAAGTTTATATTCTCCCGAAGCGTCCAAAAACGAATGAAGAATATCGGCTTGTTCCGCTTTTTTTGACGCGTCGTGATAATAATCCAATCCGATCTCGCCTATCGCACAAAGTCGAGAGTCGGAAAGGTTCTCCTTCACTAAGGAGAGGATCTCCTCTTTTTTCGGAAATTCGTGGGACTCGGTCGGATGACAACCAATCGAATAAAAGATCTCCAAGTCCTGCTCGGAATATGTTTCGGATAATCCTTTTGCCTTAACCGAACTCTCAAGATCGATCCCTATCTGGACGATTTTCTTGATACCGGATTCCTTCGCATTTCTTAGGCTTTGTTCGATCGTTAACCCTTGTTCTTCGATTATATCCAAATGACAATGAGTATCTACGATAGAATACATGCTGAAAACGGCTTTTAAGGAACAGTTTTCGTGATTTAGATTGACTGAAAAGAGAATTTTTAAGAATCCTTACAGCATATGCCGTCCGGCAGGAGTCCGATGGATTTGGGACATAAACCGTGAACTTAAAATCATATTTCGCTCTCATTTATTATCGGCTTCGTTATAAATACCAGGATCTCAGGTTGAAGTTCGACGTGAAAGTCGCCAACTGGAATAAAAAAGGGAAAGAACGTCTCACCGTGATGGTGATCCCTCATTCCGAACAAAAGACCATCAATTTCCATATTTCCTATCGGGCGATTACGATCTTCATCGGCACGATTCTAGTCCTACTTCTTATCAGTTCGGTTAACGTTTTAAGCCACTCAGGATCCATCCATCAATTGACCGAACTGAACCTTTCCAATCAGGACTTCATCAGACAATCCGCTAAAATGAAGGAAGAGATCAATAGTCTTCACGAACACGTGGATTATTATCACAATCACGTCGGCGCCCTGTATGGTCGTTTAACGGGAGATTCCTCCAAAGTGGCGAAAGGAATCGGCGGCGCGGAAAAGCTCTCCTCGCAAAACATATCCAAAGACGGAAAGCCTCTCCCACCGGGCACCGAAGTTTTTCGTCTAAAAGAAGACGTGCACAACCTCAAGGTGGCCAACGAGCTAACCCATGAAATCATCAGTATATTAAAAAAAAGAAAGAACGTGATTCGTCAGACACCGTCTATCTGGCCTGTACGCGGGTACGTCCTCTATCCTTACGGAGAATATCTGAATCCGGTGACCGCTCGTAAAGAAACGAATAACGGAATCGATATCGGCGCCTTTCCCGGATCCGAAGTCGTCGTGACCGCCCCGGGAACCGTTTATGAAATCGGATATACCAGACACACCGGCTACTTCGTTAAGGTGGGTCATAAATTCGGTTGGAAGACCATATATTCCAATCTGGATCGCATTAAGGTAAAACAAAACCAACAAGTATCCAAAAGCGAAGTGATCGGATTCGTAGGAAAGTCGGAAAACAGTCCGCAATACAGTCTCCATTACGAAATCCATGTCGGTACTAGAGCGATCAATCCTTTCGCGTTCTTAAATCAAATCCAAGACTAATGGCCCATACGGAAGAGCAACTAGCGGTAAATAGTATCATCGGAGAAGGCGCCGAGTTCAACGGAGAATTCAAACTTTCCGGCCTTTTGAGAATCGACGGTATTTTTCGCGGAACGATCAAAACCGACGGAAAAGTCCTAATCGGAAAATCGGGAATCGTCGATACGGATATTAGAGCTCGGATTGTCGTTGCCGGGGGTGAGATCAACGGGAATATCTTCGCCACCGAACGAGTCACTCTTTTAGCCAGTTGCAGAATGAAAGGCGATATCATAACGCCTAAAGTCGTGATGGAAGAAGGTGTGCAATTCGAGGGAAACTGTAAGATCAACCCGATTGCAAATTGAAAGTAACTCCGGAACCGAATAGAAATCACAGACGCAAACGAGACTTCGGCCTCTCTCTTTCTTCGAGTTTGTACAGTCCGATCCCGGCTGCAGTGCCCGAGTCTCAGATACCCGATTCCAAATCGCAATTCTTCGAGTTGGTGGAAAATCTACTCCCTTATAGCCAAGAAAAGACGCGGGATTTGAATTCGCTTCTTAGAGATCTTCCGGATGCGGAACGTAATTTTTTGAAGTCTCCTACCTATGAGAATCTGAACGTCTATAAAAAGATCGTGCAATCCATATTACGGGAGGCCATGGACCGCAATGCAAGGGTGGAAACCCTTCGGTCCAGGGCAAAAGGCGGTTCCGAAAAGATGTATCAAATCGTCACGGTCATCGACGAAAAGGTACAGACTCTCGCCGATTTTATCATTCATCCGGAAAATTCGACCTTCGACTTGATGAAGAGAATGGAGAATATTCGCGGACTTCTAGTCGATTTGATGAATTGAAATCCGGTCTTTTTATAGACCCAAGGCGTCCAAAACTTTCTGCAAAGCTTCCAAATTAGGATATGCGATGGACAACTTTCCTTTTCCGGAAGAAGAGTTGTGGGCAATATCCACTTTCATGGAATATTTCTTTCGAAACTTATTTTCCAATTCCACGATATCCACCTCCTTTCTCTTCGTTTTCTTTTTTTCTTTTACGGGAGCTTCGTCCGTTAAATGGGAAACGATTTCTTCTACTTGCCGAACTGTGAGTCCTTTTTCAGCAATCTGATACGCTAACTGTTCCGTTTTCTTTCTATCCGCGATACCTAGCAAAGGACGCGCATGACCTTCCGAAATTCTACCGTTCTTTACCAGATCCATTACGGAATCCGGAAGTTGGAGGAGACGAATCAGGTTCGACACCGTGGCTCTATTTTTTCCGACCCGTGTCGCGACATCGGTTATTTTTAACCCGAGCCTATCGCATAAAGTTTTATAAGCGAGGGCCTCTTCGATCGGATTTAGATTTTCTCTCTGGATATTTTCGATCAAGGCCATTTCTAAAGCCTGATTTTCGCTGGCTTTCTTTACCACTGCGGGAATTTTCATGAACCCGGCGAGTTTGCAGGC
Source organism: Leptospira fluminis (assembly GCF_004771275.1). GTDB lineage: Bacteria > Spirochaetota > Leptospiria > Leptospirales > Leptospiraceae > Leptospira_B > Leptospira_B fluminis. The sequence continues at coordinate 554,446 of NZ_RQEV01000003.1, forward strand.
CCTATATCTTCTTTCACCCGAGATGATTTCGTAACCGGATCCAGTATCTTTTACCACTATGGGTTGGATCACTCCGTGAGCCTTAATCGTCTCCGATAATTCTTTTAAGGATTCTTCGGAGAAAGTTCTACGCGGTTGGTCCGGATTAGGACGAATTTCCGAAAGTCGAATTTCTCTCAGGGCTCCTTCTCCGCCTGCCTCGCGGAAAGATTTTTCCTCCGCGACCGGAATTAGGTTCCCGAGTCCTCGACCTAGAGCTTTCGGTTTTGCACTCATGGATCAGTTTTTCCCCGCCACTTCCAATGCCAGATTGCGATAGCTTTGCGCACCGACCCCTTCCGGATCATAGGATAAGATGGATTTTCCGAAGGAAGGAGCTTCGGAAAGTTTGATATTCCGAGGTATCACGGTGGTATAAACTTTATCCTTAAAATACGCCTTAACGTCTTCCGCCACTTGTTGGGCAAGATTCGTCCGCTTGTCATACATAGTGAGAAGCACTCCTTCCAATTCCAAAGAAGGATTCAATTTCTCCTGAACTAAAGAAATAATCTTCATGAGCTGGGTCAGCCCTTCCAAAGCGAAATACTCCGTTTGCAAAGTGATCATCACACTGTCGGCGGCGGACAATGCGTTGATCGTCAGTACTCCTAATGAAGGAGGACAATCAATCAGTATATAATCGTATTCTGTTCTCAAGGATCCGATCGCATTTTTTAAACGATATTCCCGGTTTTCTTCCGCGAGGAGGTCCGCTTCCGCCCCGGAAAGATTGATATTAGAAGGAACGATGTGTAGGTTCTCTATTTCCGTTTTACGGATGCACTCGTTGGCCGAACATTCTCCGATGAGTAATTCGTAGGAAGTCTTCGGAATAGTATTGATTTCGAGACCAAGACCCGAGCCGGAGTTTCCTTGCGGATCGAAATCGACGATCAGGACCTTCTTCCCAATGGCCGCCAAATTCGCGGCGAGATTGATCGATGTGGTGGTTTTTCCAACTCCCCCTTTTTGGTTACTAATCGATACGATCTTTCCCATGTTCCACCTTACTCTCCTTTACCAGGATTTTCCAAGCTCTGGGGATACCTTGCCTTGGCGATTCGACCTTTTTCAAGAATTTAATATGTCGCATCCCTAAAAATCGAAGAGAGGGCAGTTCTATCGTTTTCATCAGTTGAAAACCGGTGGGTTCTAGAATTTTCTTTATAAGATTCTTATCAAATTCGTCTTTCCCTAAAAATGGGACATAAGTTCCTCCTCGTTTTACCCATCTACTTAAGACTTCGGCGCTCCAGGGAAAGGGAATAAACCCGCGGGAAACTGCCAAATCCCAGTCGCTTTTTCCCTCCTCCGCCCTTGCATAAACGCACTCTACCCCGTCGATTCCCTGTTCCTTCAGAAAGTTTTCGGTCAACGCCAACTTCCTCCGCTGCGAATCCAAGAGCGCTAATGCGGGCCTTTCTTTTTGAATCAAACACCGGAAAAAAAAACCGGGTAACCCAGGACCGGTCCCGGCGTCTCCCACCTTCATTTTGTTAAGCGATCCGAGTTCCTTTCTAATCGCATAAATATGATAAACGGATTCCAATACATGACGGTCTAGAATTTCATCCGTGTCCCTTTTGGAAAAGAAACCGCCGATCTCGTTCTTCTCCTCCAAAAATGCGACAAACTTCGCCGCTAAATCCCAATCGAACAGATCTAATATTTCCCCGCTTTCGTTCGGAAATCTATAACGGATCGCCGAACATATCCCGGAAGCATCATGGGAAAAATTTTCTGAGTTTTCCACGAATCAATGTTTCTCCTTTTCAACCTGATTGTATTCGATTACCGTCTTGAACAGGATTTCGATTCCCATCTTGAGTTGGGTAACGGTCATACTTTCATTCTTGCCGTGTATTCCATCGATTTCTTCCGAAGTAAGTAAGGCGGGAATCAGGCCGTAACACTTCAAACCGATCGCCCGCATATAAGAACTGTCCGTAGTACCCGGAGATAAAAACGGAACAGCGACCGAACCAGGTTCGACGGACATCGCGACTCCCGCAAGTATTCGAAATAACGGACTGTCCATCGGTGAAATCGTGCCGGGCTCCAGATGTCTGGCGCTTACTTCTACGTCGTATTTCTCCCCCAAAGTTTTGACCTCTTGAAAGATTTTTTTTTCATCCTGACCGGGAAGGATTCTCATATCTACCGAACCCGTAGTTTCCGAAGTGATCACATTTATTCCCGCTTGATGACTATCGATGCCGGTGATACTTACCGTATTCCTGGTCATCGCACGTAAATGTCTGTTGGATTGAATCACTCCTTTAAGGATTAGGAATAAAACCGGATTTCTGGAGCGCTTGAGAACAAACGAATTCGGAAATGAGCTTAAGTCGCCGAGAGAAAAGAAGAAGGCTGCCGTTTCTTCTCCTATCGTAGTCTTATCTCCTAACTTTTGCACCTCTTCCAAAAAATCCACCATGGATTTCGCAGCATATTTCAATGGGGGAGTACTGCCGTGCCCCGGATCAGCTTTCGTTTTCAAGTCCAGCCATACGGCTCCCTTTTCCGCATGCTGAATGTTGAATATCTTCGACCCTTTAATCGCAATATCTCGTGTCCCTGTACCGCCTTCGTTCAATACGTATTCGTATCCGTTGAACAGTTCTCTGTGTTTTTGAATAAGAAATCTCGCTCCGTGTAAGGACCTGCTTTCCTCATCCGCAAGAGCTAGGAACATCAAATTGTTGGTTAAGGGAATCTTCTTTTCATGCACTAGAAAGAACGCATACAGTTGCATGATCCCCAGTCCCTTTACGTCCACTGCTCCCCGACCGTAAATCCTTTCCCCTTTTCTTACTCCTGCAAACGGAGGTTCCGTCCATTCCTTCGGATCAGCTTCAACAACATCGATATGGCTTGTAAGTATTAAGCCGCCTTTTGTTCGGTCTTTTCCTTTTATCTCCGCAACCAAAGAGGCTCTGTCGGGTTTACCGGGAAATTCGATGACTCGCGAAGAAATGCCTCGCTTGTCCAAGATGGATTTCAAAAAAAGGGCACCTTCTTTTTCTCTACCTCTTACCGTCGCGATGCGTATATAAGACTGAAGATCTTTCGCGGCCTGCTCACTGAGCGTCCCGTAATCTATATTCGGAATTTCTCCCGCTTTAGGAGGAATCGGATGAATGCCTCGCTCCGTGATGAAAACGGTGTATAAGAGAAAAATTCCCAGTAAGCCGAGAATCCCAAACCCGATTTTTCTTAGGGACATAGTAATTTTCCTTTAATGGTTGTCGGGAGCTCTTTCGCTTTTGTTTTCAGTTATGCATTCCGTCTAAAATGAAGGAAAGCTTTAAGTTCGCGACGAAAGTTAGCCCGGTCATGCGCATCGGCAAGGACAATTCGGGTTTCGTCATGGCGAAGAATCTTACGAAGGCAAAACCGTCTCAACCTTTTTGGGGAAAAGCCGATGGTCTAACTAGAGGATAATATTCATGCTTCGCTCCGGAATTTGTTTCATCACGCTGTTATTTGCTTCATCACTCTACTCCTTTACGCCGGGAAAATGGTCTCACACAGACCGCTTCGTTATCGGTTCCGAGAAAGGGGGTCCAGCCCAAGAAGTTGTTAAGAATGCGCAAGGTAAGGTCATCTATACGGCGAAATATTCGTACGATGAGTCAGGTAAATTACTTCGCGAAGATTATATAACTCAAGAAGGTAAATCGGACGGATTTACCAAATTTACCTACAAGGATAAGAAAATTCAGAAGGAAGAACTCTTCGACAAAGATGGAAAAAACGTAGAAATGAAAAGCTTCCTCTATGACAAAAGCGGGATCCTTTCTTCCGTAGAACTCTTCGACCAAAACTCCAAATTAATATTAAAGTGTACGATCTTATCTTGGGGGGAGAACGGGCTCGTAAAAGACGGACAAACCGATTGGGCCGACTCCAAAGAGATCGAACGTTTTTCCGTGGTTAAAGACGCGAACAAGCCGGGACTTTATCAACAAAACATATACAATGAAGATAAGCAGCAAGTGGCATCGACGGTTCTTACCTTCGATTCCCGGGGGAAACTCGTAAGTCGCATGAACGTTCAGGGAGACTTGGAGCGCTTGAATAGGATGGTGTGGGACGATAAAAATCGCCTACAGCAATTCACCTTCCTGGTTAAACAGGGAGACAAATGGACTCTCGAAAAAACGCATGAGCTAGTTTATCGCTGATCTTTTCTTAAGATTTACCGTTCGGACTTTATTCGGATAAACTCGCCCGTGATGAATGCACGGGCATTTTATTTTCATAGCAGCGATCGGAAGAATGAGGCCCCATCGCTCCGTTTCATGTGAAACGTTTTTCCTAGATTTTCCGGAAACGAATCTTGCCGTTTCACGTGAAACAAAGGGCTGGCAAAACCCTTAAAAACGCGCTCCCAAACTTAGTGAAAAATTCCTTATCGAACTTTTAAACAGGATTCGGTCTTTTACCCTTAATGTAAAAAAGGAGCATATCTATATCGCTCGGATCGACACCTGAAATCTGAGAAGCCTTTTCAAGATTTAAAGGACGATGCTTATTTAGCTTTTGAATCGCTTCCTTTTTTATTCCGGGAATTTGCTCGTATTCGATATCTTCCGGGATCGCTATTTTCATAAATCGATTCTTCCACTCTATCGTTTCCTGCTCCCGCTTGATATAGCCTTCGTATTTTACTTCCATTTCTATCACCTTCCTGTCTTGGGCGGTGAGAAATTCGGAATCAGGAACCATAAACGAGATATCTTCGAAAATTATCTCCGGACGTTTTAAAAAAGAATCCAATTTGGATCCATACTTGAATCCCTGGATCGACTTTCGTTGCAATAAAGATTCGAATTCCGGAGTCGGCTTCAGCGGTAGAGATTGTATTTTTCCTTTAACTTCATAAATACGCGAATATTTTTCACGCATCTTCCCGTAAGTTCCTTCATCTACTAGGCCCATTCTAAACGCATACTGCATCAATCTTTGGTCGGCATTGTCTTGCCTAAGTAGCAATCTATGTTCGGCTCTGGAAGTGAACATCCGATACGGATCTTCCACTCCTTTATGTACTAAGTCGTCGACCAAAACGCCGATATAAGATTCGTTTCTAGAAAACAAAATCGGATCCTCGCCTCTTAAAGAAGCAAGTACGCTATAAGCCGCAACTAGTCCTTGGGCCGCAGCTTCTTCATAACCCGTTGTGCCGTTAATCTGTCCGGCATGATATAATCCGCGGATCTTTTTCGTTTCAAGAGTGGGCTTTAATTCCGTCGGATCCACATAATCATACTCGATCGCATATCCCGGACGAAGAATTTCCGCTTCTTCAAGACCCGCTATGGAACGAACCAGCTTCCATTGGACCTCCTCGGGCAAACTCGTAGATACTCCGTTGAGATAGATTTCCTGAGTATCGTATCCTTCGGGCTCTAGAAAAACCTGATGCCTTTCTCGATCCGCAAATCGAACGATCTTATCTTCGATGGAAGGACAGTAACGAGGACCGGTAGATTTTATCTGGCCAGAATACATCGGAGACAGATGGATATTTTCACCGATCAGTTTATGTGTGTTCTCGTTTGTGTAAGTGATGTAACAAGGAATTTGTCTTCTCGAGATCTTATCCGTGCTAAAGGAAAAAGGGGAAGGATCGGAATCTCCTTCTTGCACGGTCATCACCGAAAGATCCACGGAGTTCATATGGATTCTCGGAGGAGTTCCCGTTTTCAATCTTCCTAATTTCAATTCGTACTTAGCAAGAGAGCGGGAAAGACCTTTGACGGTCGGCTCGCCGAATCGCCCGTTTTCTTTTTGATACGTTCCGATATGAACGATCGAAGAAAGAAACGTGCCCGTAGTAAGAATAATATGATTCGAATAAATTTCGAATCCTCTACCGGTTCTCACTCCTTGGATACGATCGTCTTCGATAAGCAAGTCTTCTACTGTATCCTGTCGAATGGAAAGATTGCGAATGGATTCGAGGGTGTGCTTCACCTTGAGCTGGTATTCCTTCTTTTCCGCTTGTGCACGCGGCGCCCAAACGCTCGGACCTTTCGAAGTATTCAGCATTTTGAATTGGATTCCGGTCGCATCTATGACCTTACCCATGAGTCCGCCTAGAGCATCGACCTCCCGAACCATGTGACCCTTCGCAATTCCTCCGATCGCCGGATTGCAGGACATTTGTCCGATCGTGTCCAAGTTCATAGTGATAAGTAGAGTCTTGGCGCCTCCTCTCGATGCGACATAGGCCGCCTCGGCTCCTGCATGACCTGCCCCTACAACGATACAATCGAACAGATTCGGAAAGAAGGAAGTTTTCATATATCCTTTTAGACTCATTTCCCAAGTCCTACCCACGTTACCGGTGGATTAGTCGACAGCTAAACAGGGGAAAAGAATCATGTAATCATTAATCTCCTTTCAGGTTCCTTGTACATGCCCGAATCCATCAAGAAACTCTCTTATTTCGAGGGGAAAATCGTCCCCGAAAACGAAGCGAACATTAATATCAAAACCCATGCACTCCAATATGGAACTACGGTTTTCGGAGGAATCAGAGGTTACTACGACGAAACTTCGGATGATATTTACGTTTTCAGGCTGTTAGATCATTATCGGAGGCTGGTGAATTCCACGAAAATCATGCAGTTGAAATGCGATAAGACTCCGGAGCAACTGCGCGACATCACTTTGGACTTGTTGAAGCAATCCGGATATAAAAGGAACATCTACCTTCGTCCTTTCGTTTATACTTCCGCCTTGCAACTATCGCCTCGCTTCCACGACGTACCTACGGAAATCGCAATTTATGTTCTGGAACTGGACGACTATCTGGATACGAAAAAAGGACTTACTACCATGGTTTCGAGCTGGAGAAGGTTCGATGATACCGTGATCCCGACTCTTTCCAAAGTTTCAGGAGGTTACGTCAACTCCGCGCTAGCAAAGTCCGAAGCGGTACAAAACGGGTACGACGAAGCGATCTTCTTGGACGGAAGAGGTTTCGTAAGCGAAGGCTCTGCCGAAAATATCTTTTTAGTGAGAGAAGGAAAAATCCTAACGCCTTCCTTGTCTTCTTCTCTTTTAGAAGGGATCACAAGAAGATCCGTTCTTCAGATCGCAAAAGATTTAGGATACGAAATCGTAGAACGGGACATCACAAGAAGCGAACTTTATATTGCGGACGAAATATTCTTTTCCGGCACGGGTGTTCAGATCGCTTGGGTAAGTCAGGTAGATCGGCGGACGATCGGATCCGGGAAAATCGGGCCGATCACTCAAAAACTACAAACCACTTTTTTCGATCTGGTAAAGGGAAAGATTCCCGACTACAAACACTGGTTGACTCCCGTTTACGCGTAGTATTCCAATCTAGATATGAGCATCGGCTTTCAGCTGGAAGAAATTCGAGGTCAGGAAAAAGCCCTCGTATTTCTAAAAAAATACGCGAATCGGCCGAACCTAATCCCACCCTTACTGATCTTTCACGGACCGGAAGGTACTGGAAAAGAATCCGCAGCGGAAAGATTCATCAGGCATTCGCTTTGTTTGGAAGGTAACTCCTGCGGAGTTTGCGCTTCCTGCAAAGCGTTCATGCATCATTCACATCCGGATATCGTATGGTTTCCTCCCGATAAAAATAAACAGATCTCCATCGGGAACGAAGAAAATCCCGAAGAGTTTACGATACGTTGGTTGATTCGAACTAGGCTTTATTATAAACCTCATATATCGAAGTTAAGGTTTATCGTAATACCCGAGGCCGGAATGATCGGTAACGAAGCGGAAACGGCACTTTTAAAGAGTCTGGAGGAAGCCCCCGCGTTTACTCGGTTTCTTTTCTTGGTGGACTCCCTCGAATCTCTGAAAGAGACGATTGTGAGCCGGGGCGTCTGCATTCCTTTCGAATATCTACCTCAAAAAGTCGTCCAAGAATTACATCGCAAAGAAGAAAAAGAATATTTTACATTCCAAGGGGGCAGTATGAAAACCTTCGACTGTCCCAAAGAAGCACTGGATTTAATCATTTCTAAAGTACGGGATAAAGTTTTCACACCTTTACATATATTGCATCTCGAGGAATGGATTATCGATTATAAGGACGATCATCCGGAATGGAAAGAAGGATTTTCCTTTAAGGATCTACTGGATTTAGTCGGACTTGTTCTATTGCAGGAATTTTCGAAAACGCAGGTTGAAGAAAATTTTCCCAAGCTCGATGCTATTTTCAGATTCAAAAAAGAACTGCATGAAAGAATTCACGGTCAGGAAAACATCATCCTGTCCAAACTCATGCACGAGCTGAGTCTCTTAGCCGCAAAATAAATTCTCCGTTCTAATTAGCCGGTAAATCAACATCGGTTCGTCTGCCATTTTCGTAAGATAATTACGGTTTATAGCTCTATATTCGTTTAACAATGATTAGGTTTTACTACTCGAATCTTTGCTATATAAGAAAGGGACATAATTTTTTATCTATCGCCAATCTCATTCGTTTTTACTAAGCTTTCTCGAACGATTTCCGAATTTTCATTTGTAGGCGACCCTCCTCGGAAAAATAGTGTATTCTCGTCGGAGGGTATTTTCTTTCTCCGACTTCTCCTATTTTACATTCCGGCGTATCCAACTTTTAAAAAGAAAACGACCGGGGATCGCGAATTTAAAACTCAAGGAAGGAGTGTTTTGCTTGGACACAAGCTGGAAGCGTATACTAGACGAAGTTTCTAAAGAAATTCCGCCTACTTATTTCGATAAATTCATTTATACGCTCCAGTTAGATAGCTTGAGCGATCAAAAATGTATCCTGATCGCACCGTCTTCGAATATCAAAACACATGTAGAAAAGAAATACCAAATTTACATAGAAGATGCGATTTTTAAAACGATAGGTACTCGGATTCCTGTCGAACTCGTTTTGGAATCTTCGGGAACTTTAAAGACAGTTCTAAACGAAAATTTCAGAGGCGGTTCCTATTCCTTTAATCCTGATTATAGTTTTGAAAACTTTGTAGTGGGAAATTCGAATCGTCTCGCTTACAGCGCGGCTATCGACTGTGTTCGCAGCCCTGCCGAAATCAATCCGTTGTATTTGTTCGGCAAAGTGGGAGTGGGCAAGACTCACCTTCTCCATGCGATCGGATCCGAAATACTAAAAAAAGATCCTTGGAAAACGGCTTACTACGTAGACATAAAAACGTTCATGAGCGAATTCTTATTCGCGCTACAATCTCGCGAAGCTATAGAATCCTTTAAAATCAAGTACCAGTCGTACAATTGTCTTCTAATAGATGATATTCAACTTCTGAATACCGGCGCGGAAAAAACTCAGGAAGAATTCTTTACGATCTTTAATTTTCTTTTCGAGAGGAAAAGACAGATCGTAATTGCGTCGGATCGGCCTAGTTCCGAATTGCCGATCCAAGATCGGTTAAAATCCAGATTCGTAACCGGAGTCCAAGCCGACATCCAACCTCCCGATCGCGAAATTCGAATCCGGATTTTGGAAAGACAAGGTAATGTTTTAAATCTCGGTCTTTCCACGGAAGCGGTGGAATTGATCGCCGATTTGATCCAAGACGATACGAGAACTCTTTTAGGCGCTTTGAACGATTTAGCTCTGCACAAACGCGCTTTTTCCCATTTATTTTTTACCGCTTCGATGATCGAAGAAATCCTGAAGAACAGAATTTTCAGAAAGAAAAACCTTCAGTTAAGCCAGGACAAAGTCATCGAATACGTTTCTTCCTTATACAATCTGGATCCTAGAGAAATCATGGGAAAGAGCCGTAAAAAAGAACTCATCATCCCCAGGCATCTCTGCATGTTCATTCTTCACAAATGCTATCGTATGAACAAAAGTCAGATTGGTCGAATTTTTGGGGGAGAGCATACGACGGTGATCCATGCCGTTCGTAAAATCGAATCTTTGATGAAAGAAGATAAGAATTTCTCCAGTAAGGTAGAAGAAATTCTAATGCGCTTCCAGTTCCAATGAATTCCCTATCGATGATACGTACAAAATCAGAGAAATGAGTGTAGATAAACTATCAATAAACTCTGATTTGTATGTGCTTAAACTATTAATAAGACATAAAAACAAATTACTGTCCCTTATATTCAAAAAAGGCACCGCTATTATTACAGAGAATCCGGAGTTTTTTCCAACCTCTGGAAATTGTTCTTTTCAATATAAATGCGACATATTTCCTTATTCTCTAAAGCTACATAGTTTTTTTACATATTAACAAGTACAACTACAACAACAATATATATAGAAGTACCTTTATACAAAGCTAACGCATTTAAAAGGGAGTAAGTAAATTGAAGATCAAAGTGAATACATCCGAATTTTTAAAATCGATACACGCAGTCGAAGGAGTTATTTCCGCTAGGGAAATTCGTTCTATATTATCAAATCTTAAACTTGAAGCCGAAGGGTCTATGGTCTCAATTTCCGCAACCGATTTAGAAATCTCGATAAAGACTTCTTTGAATGCGGAAGTTCAACAACAAGGAAGTGTTTCTCTTCCCGCAAAGCAGTTGTCTAGTATTTTCAAAACGATTCACTTCGAGGAAACTTCTCTTACTAAAGAAGATAGCGATTCCGATTCGAGCGTAACATATATTACGGACGCCACCCAGAAGAACGATTATAAGACCAAGTTAAACGGTATGGATGCGGATGAAATCAAAACGATCCCGAAAGTGGATGGAGCTTTGATTTCGGAATTTCCCACCGCCTTGTTGGGAGAAATGATACGTAAAACGGGATATGCCATCGCACATGAGGACCAACGTTATATCTTTAACGGTTTGTATATGGTTCCGAAACAGGATAGACTGATCTTTGCGGTCACCGACGGAAGGAGACTTTGTAAGATAGAAAGGAATCTTCCTTCCCCTTTGATGTTCAAAGATCCGGTTATCATTCCTGCAAAAGCGATACGGGAAATTTCCAAGATGATTACGACTGCCGAAACCGGTAAGATCGGAATTGTGGATAATCAGATATACGTTACCGCAAATCAGGCCGAATTACTTTGTAAATTGATAGAAGGCAATTTTCCGAATTACGAACAAGTCATTCCGAAAAGTTCCAAATTTTCCGCATCTATCCCTAAGGAGAATTTTCAAATCTATCTTAGGCAGGCTCTTATCGCCGCCGAGGAACCGACTCGACAAATACGTCTTACTTTTTCCAAGGACAATCTGAACTTCTACGCGCAGACGCAAGGCGTAAACGAAGTCAGTATAAATATGCCTATAGAATATTCCGGAGAAGAAATTACCGTCGCTTTTAAAGGGGAATATTTGTCCGACGTCTTTAAATCCATCGATGATAACGAATTTAAGATAGAATTCAGCGATTCAAGTTCTCCGGTAGTATTCAAAGACCCGTCGGATCCGGACTTTATTTCCGTGATTATGCCGATGAAGATATAAAACGGCTCCGCGATGTTTTTACGAAGCCTTAGGCTTCTGAATTTCAGGAACCATGAAAACGTCAGCCTCGAATTCGATTCGAGATTGGTTTTTTTCGTAGGTGAAAATGGAGAAGGAAAGACGAACCTTCTCGAAGCAATAGCTCTGCTTTCCTGGTTGAAAAGTTTTCGGGAATCCGAAGACGGAAATTTAGTCCGCTGGGAATCGGACGGCTTTTATTTAAAGGCGGAAGTGGAATCCGACCATAAAGTCGACTTTATAGAAATCGGATATTCCAAAAGGCCTACTGTCAGAAGAAAGCTAAAATTCAATCAGGAAGAAATCAAAAAAAGATCAGATTTGATCGGAAAATTCATAACCGTTTTGATGACACCTCTCGATTTACAGATCGCAGAAGGAGGACCATCCGAACGGAGAAGATTTATAGACGGTCTTTTATCCTCCATTGACAGGGATTATCTTAACGACCTGATCGACTATAATAAGATATTAAAACATAGAAACGCTTTGTTAAAATCCGGATCGAAAGATGCGGGACTCTATTCTATTTGGGATTCCAGGCTGGTGGAAAAGGGCGTATCTGTTCACGAAAAAAGATATAAATTGATAAACGACTTCGATGGAATTTATCGGCAAAATCTGATAAAGCTTAGCGGAGGTAAAGACGAACTGTTTATCAAGTATAAACCCAGTTTTTCCGATCCGGACGACTTTAAAACCCGACTACAAAGAAATTTCTCAAGAGATCAAAGATTAGGATACACCTCGGTAGGCGTGCATAGGGATGATATCTTTATCGGCATAGATGATAAGGACATAACGGAATTCGCGTCCCAGGGACAAAAACGAAGTACCGTCATCTCTCTAAAGGCTGCGTCTTTTGAATACTACCGTAAGACCTTGGATATTACACCGGTGCTCCTTATAGACGACGTCATACGGGAACTCGATGTTAAGAGAAGGGAATATTTCGTAGAATTAGTCCTGAACGCGGGGCAGGCTTTCTTTACCACGACGGATTTAGAAGGGATCTCGGAATACGTAGGCAAACTTGCCCATGAAAAACAGATTTTTTCGGTAGATAAGGGAATCGTCCATGCCTACGACAAAAGGGCCTGAAGAGCCCGAAAAAATCGAAATAAGCGATTTAAAGGACTTACTCGAGGATTTGGGTTGGTCCGAAGAAAATATCCATTCTCAGGTTTCGCTTAGAACGATTGCCCAAAGATGGTCAGATATCGTAGGTCCGATTTTTTCTTTGGAATCGGAACCTCATTCCATTTCGGGTGATACTTTAATCATAATAGTCTCTCATGCTGCGTATAAACAGGAACTGTTCTTTTTGAAGCAAAGGATATTATCTCACTCGAAACGATTGTTAGGAATGGGTGTGTTAAGAGCGATACAGGTTCGGATCGGAAATTTATCCCAAAAAGAAAGAAGAAAGACCTTCTCGGAGGCCCCTAAGACGGGATTGGTAGGGAAAGACGACTTGCTTAAAATCCTGGAAAAAGAGACCGATCCGATTGCAAAAAAGCGTCTTTTGGAACTGATAGAATACCTTTAATCGAACTCTATTCTTTCCCTATACCAGAACGAATTTCCTTGCCTCCCTAGCGTTTTCGAGAAAACTATTCCTAGATCCTGGAGGACCCTGTGAGCCAATCAGACAATAGTTACAGCGCCGGTCAGATAAAGATTTTAGAAGGTTTGGAAGCTGTTCGAAAACGTCCAGGAATGTACATAGGTACACAGGACGAGAGCGGGCTCCATAAAATGGTCTATGAAGTCGTGGACAACTCCGTTGACGAGGCGATGGCCGGCCATTGTTCCGAGATTACTATTTCTATTCTTCCCAATAACATTATAGAAGTTCGAGACAACGGTCGAGGAATTCCTACTGCGATCCACCCGGACAAAAACATATCCACGATCGAAGTCGTTATGACTATCCTTCACGCAGGTGGAAAATTCGAAAACGATGCTTACAAGGTTTCGGGCGGGCTTCACGGGGTCGGGGTGAGCGTTGTAAATGCTCTTTCCGAATGGCTTGAGGTGGAAGTTTACCAACAGGGAAAAGTGCATTATCAAAAATACGCAAAAGGGGTCCCGCAAGGGCCTGTATCCGTACGAGGAGATTCTCAAGATAGAGGAACCTTAGTCCGGTTCAAACCGGATTCCTCCATTTTTACGACTACGGAATTCCAATTCGACGTATTAACCACCCGTTTCCGAGAACTGGCTTTTTTGAATAAAGGCCTGAAACTTATCGTGAAAGATAACAGAAAACCGGAGCCGGAAACTCACGAATTCCTGTTCGACGGTGGGATTGTTTCTTTCGTCGAATATCTGAATGAAAACAAACACCCTCTTCACAAGACGATCCATTTCGAGAGAAATAAGGACGATGTCGTTGCGGAAATCGCGATCCAATATTCGGACACTTATTCCGAAAATATTTTTTGTTTTACGAACAATATAAACAATAACCTTGGCGGAACCCATTTGGAAGGATTCCGAGCCGCACTGACCAGAACGCTGAACGATTATCTTAAAAAAGAGCAGCAACTTTCCAAGAAGCAACCAAGCGGCCTTTCGGGAGACGATTTGAAGGAAGGATTGACTGCGGTTATTTCCGTAAAGATTCCGCAGCCGCAATTCAATTCGCAGACAAAAGAGAAGCTCGTAAATGCCGAAATAAAAGGAATCATGCAAACACTCACGGGCGAAGGTCTGTCTTTGTTCTTCGAGGAAAATCCTTCGGTCACTAAAAAGATTCTGGAAAAGTGCATTCTTGCGGCTAAAGCAAGAGAAGCCGCGCGCAAAGCTCGGGATCTGACCCGAAGAAAAACCGTATTGGAAGGTGGAGGACTTCCCGGAAAGCTCGCGGATTGTTCCGAAAAAGATCCTGCTGCCTCCGAGTTGTACATCGTCGAGGGGGATTCCGCCGGCGGTTCCGCTAAACAAGGAAGAGACAGGAATTACCAAGCCATCCTTCCTTTGAAAGGGAAGATTTTGAACGTGGAAAAATCACGTTTAGATAAGATCTTAGGAAACGAGGAAATTCGGACTTTGGTTTCGGCTTTGGGTACCGGTATCGGCGAGGACGAATTCAACGTGGATAAAATCAGATACCATAAGATTTTCATTATGACCGACGCCGACATCGATGGTTCGCATATACGGACTCTCTTGTTGACGTTCTTTTTTCGATATATGAAATCCGTGATCGAAAAAGGATATTTATACGTGGCCCAGCCGCCTCTGTATTTGATCAGACACGGAAAAAATTCCACGTACCTGTATTCCGATAAGGAAAAAGAGGAATACTTGAAAACGATCGGTTCCGAGAAAGCCGTCATCCAAAGATACAAAGGACTAGGGGAAATGAATCCGGAGCAATTGTGGGAAACGACGATGGATCCCGAGAGGCGAGTGGTCTTGAAGGTCAAACTCGACGACTATGTCGAAGCGGAAGACACCTTTAATATTCTTATGGGCGACGAGGTCGTTCCTCGGCGCAGGTTCATCGAGGTAAATGCGGCAAAAGTCGCAAACCTGGACCTCTGAAAAATAGAAAGACAGGAGATCTAAAAGCGAATGAGCCAAGAGATGGAAAACGAAGTAAAAACATTGGGATTCAGTCCTGCGTCTAAACCCGATATCGGTGACGCGCTTAAAAACGGAGTTCGTGTAATTCCGGTGGAAATCGAAGACCAAATGAAAGAGGCCTATTTGGGTTATGCGATGAGCGTAATCGTGGGCCGAGCGCTTCCTGACGTAAGGGACGGTCTTAAGCCAGTACATAGAAGGATTCTTCACGCAATGAACGAACGTGCTTGGAGAAGCGATAGACCTTACGTGAAATGCGCTAAGATCGTGGGAGAAGTGATCGGTAATTACCATCCTCACGGCGATAGCGCCGTTTATGACGCATTGGTAAGAATGGTACAGGATTTCTCCTTGCGAGTTCCTTTGATAGACGGCCAAGGAAATTTCGGATCCGTAGACGGAGATAATCCTGCGGCTTATCGATACACCGAAGCGAAGCTGGAAAAAATCGCGGAGGAATTGCTTCGAGATATCGAGAAAGAGACGGTAAATTATTCTCCGAACTTCGACGATACCAAGGAACAGCCGGACGTACTTCCCGCTAATTTTCCGAACTTGTTGGTAAACGGTTCTTCGGGGATTGCAGTGGGGATGGCTACGAATATTCCCCCTCACAATCTGCAGGAATCGATCCAGGCAGTCATCGCAGTTATAAAAAACCCTGAGATTACGATTCCGGAACTCCTAAAGATCATGCCGGGACCGGATTTTCCGACCGGCGGAACCATCATCGGGGGAGAAGGGCTCCTTTCCGCCTATCACTCCGGAAGAGGTTCGATCCGAATCCGATCCAAGGTGGAGATAGAAGAGAATAAGAAGGGACGAGAGGTGATTGTAGTCACCGAAATTCCTTACCAAGTCAACAAACGAACTCTCTTGGAGAGAATCGGCGAACTGGTAAACGAAAAACAGATCGAGGGAATATCGGAAATCCTGGACCTCTCCAACCGGAAGGGGATTAGAGTGGAGATCCATTGTAAAAAGGATTCCAACGCTCAAGTGATTTTAAACCAGCTGTTGAAACTGACCCAGCTTCAGGTAAGTTATGGAATCACCATGCTTGCTATCCTGGATAACAAGCCTAAAATCTTTAACCTAAAGGAGATCCTGGTCGCCTATTCTTTGCATCGCAAAGAAGTCATCGTAAGAAGAACCAAGTTCGACTTGGATAAGGCCGAAAAACGCGCTCATATTTTGGAAGGCTTGAAAATCGCTCTCGAAAATATCGAGGAAGTGATTAAGGTCATTCGCGCTTCTAAAAATGCCCCCGAAGCGAAAGAACAATTGATGAGCCGATTCGTATTGTCGGAAGTCCAAGCGGAAGCGATCTTGGAAATGCGACTCCAGAGACTTACTTCTCTGGAGGTGCAGAAAATCATCGATGAATTGGAAGAAGTGCGCATATTGATTCTGGATTTGAAGGATATCTTATCCAGTCCGAATCGGGTTTCGGATATAGTATGCACGGAACTTCTGGAAGTTTCGGATAAATTCGGAACCGTCCGGAAAACGGAAATCAGCTTGGAAAGCGTGGAGTCCTCCGGTTTTAACGCGGAAGATCTTATCGCCGACGAGGAAATCGTTCTTCAAATCACTTTCGACCAATTCGTAAAACGCCTACCCATCGATACGTTCAAGCGGCAAAGAAGAGGCGGAAAAGGTATCCAAGGACTTTCCCAGAAGCGGGATGATATCATAAAAATCATGAAATCGGCGATGACGCACGATAACGTGATGTTCTTTTCCAATGTCGGAAAAGCGTATATGATGAAGGCATACGAACTTCCCCAGGCTTCCAAAGAAGCCAGAGGAAAATCGTTAAAAGCGATCATAGGTCTGGGAGAAAACGAATACATCTCCTCAGTGTTCACGTTCCGCGAGGAAGACAAACACAAAGATCTGCTTTTGGTAACGAAAAAGGGATTCATAAAACGTGTAGAATTATCCGAATTCGCGAATGTGAAAAAATCAGGAATCATCGCGATCGGTCTTCGGGAAGAGGACGAATTGATCGCAGTGCAATCCGTGATCAAAGGCGACGATGTCATGATCTTCTCCAGAAAAGGATTGGCTTTACGGATCGAAATGGATAACGTTCGGGCACAAGGGAGAGCGGCACAAGGAGTGACGGGAATGCGTCTCGCCGGAGATGACGCGATCGTCGGATTGTCCAAAGTTGTAGATGGGGATGATATATTCGTAATCTCCGAAAACGGTTACGGAAAAAGACTCGGATTCGAGGAATTTTCCACGAAAGGTCGCGGAGGAAAAGGGATGGCCTTCCTAAAAGTCGGAGAAAAGAACGGGTCTGCGGTCGGAGTGAGTTCCGTCGGTTCCGAAGATGAGATCATTCTAGTTACTCAACAAGGGATGATCATTCGGACGGAAGCGAACCAAATTTCCAAAATGGGACGCACTGCCGTAGGAGTACGCGTGGTGGATATTAAAGGAACGGATAGAGTCCAAGATTGCACGGTGATCGGCGAGAGTAAGGAAAAATGATTCGTATCGGGTCCGTCGCAATTCCGGGATGGTTGGCCATGTCTCCTATGGCTGGCATCAGCGACAGTCCTACACGTACGATTGCACGAAGATTCGGATCCGCCTTTTCTTACACGGAATTCGTTTCTACGGACACCTTGGCGGTCGGCTCGAAAAAAGCGCTTTCACAACTTAAATTTAAGGAAGAAGAAAGGCCCGTCACTTTTCAAATCTTCGGAAACAAACTGGAGATTATCGTGGAAGCGGCAAAAAGGATCCGCGAATTAAATCCGGACATCATTGATTTAAACATGGGATGTCCTACGAAAAACGTATCTATGAGAGGTTCCGGAGTCGGGCTCTTAAGAAAACCTGTCTATGCCGGAAAGATCATAGAGGCAATGCGGGCCGCGCTCGACATACCTGTAACCGCAAAAATCCGTCTCGGTTGGGACGATACATCCCGTAATTATATGGAAGTTTCCCGAATCTTGGAAGAGTCGGGAGCGCTTGCGATTTCCGTGCATGGAAGAACGAGAGAAATGGGCTATTCCGGAAAAGCGGATTGGGATGCCATCGCGGATATCAAAGCCGCCAGAAAGGTTCCCATCTTCGGAAACGGAGACGTGACTAGTTACGAGGAAGCGATTCGTAGAAAACGGGAATCCGGAGTGGACGGGGTACTAATCGGAAGAGGTTCGATCGGAAATCCTTGGGTTTTTTCTGAAAGTTCTCGAGAATCGGTTCGGCTGGAAGAGTTGGTTTCAGTCGCGATCCAACACTTGGATCTGATGGTCCAAAATTTCGGCGAAAAATTCGGTCCGATTCTATTCAGAAAACATATGGTCCGTTATTTTCACGGAAGACCCGAATTTATTCCGCTCAAAATAGGGCTTCTACAAGAGACGGTTCCGGAAAAAATCAAAGAATCCTTATCAAGCTTACAAGAGTTATCGTTTTCGACGACCGCATTCGCCGTCTAATTTTCTTCTTCGATTCCGATTGACAGGAATCATCGCTCGTCCTTCATTAAACCCGTTCAATCAAGGAGTATAAGATCCGATGAATATAAAAAATTTCCTCACGGTTGCTATGATCGCCTTCATGTTCTCCGCATGCAAAAAAGAGCAACCTGCACCGCAGAGCCAGATCGTAGGGACTAAGTATTCCGGTTCGGACCAGTGGATTTATAAGAAACCCGGGACTACCGGTAAAGCGGAACAGGTCACTCTCGTTTACGGTATGGAAGAGGTGACCGGTCTGGAAGTGATTACTCACGAAGAGATCGACAAAAAAGGAAATAAGAAAGTAACGGAATACTTAAAACTTAAGACGGTAGACAATAAGGAAGGATTCGCTCCGGTTAAGAATTTCTTCGACGCGATCTTGTTCGTTGTGGGAGAAGGTGGGCAGGCCTTCGCTAAAAATTCCTTAACTTCTCCTTCAAAGGGAAAGCTGCAAAGAGGAATGTACTGTCTAGAAATAGAGGAAAGCGGAGAATTCGCTAAAGTAAAATGCTACGAATCGATCGTAAAAGGCGGTAAGCTTATCGACTTGCACGACGTTTGGATCCAACCGTCTTCCCCGAGCCTCTCCAGAGATCCTTTGTTGGGAGATACGCTCAGGAATCTGCGGAGTGCGAGCACCAAGTTATTGGAAGCGGCAAAGATGCAGGATGCGACTAAGCAAGAGCAGTTAAAATCGGAAGCGACGAAAGCCTTAAAGTCGGTCGTCGAAAAAGGGGATCAGTTTTTGGATGATGCGAATTCAATCGCTACCGAGTACGGCCTTACCCTAACCGAATGAGGAAAAATCGCCTCTTGTTTCCGTAACAATATTCAATCGCGATCTGCACACTGGACTTTATTTCGGAACGGATTGGTATAGAAAAAGGTAACTAAAAGGAATGAGTGAGCCTGGCGGCATTTTCCCCGGGCTTTTTCTTTTAAAACGGTTCTATAAAATAATCCGTACAATAAAAAACCCCGCCTATATTAAGGCGGGGTTTTCTTTAAAATGAGTAAGTAAAAAAGTTACCCTAAATTATTTTCCGACTTCCTGAGCTTTTGCAACAAGAGCGTCGCGACCACCGGGGAATTTAGCGTAGATTACACACTGACATTCTTCCCAGTTGTCTTTAGAAACATCTTTCGGATCGGAACCCGGACCGGTAGCTTTACACTCGTAAACTCCCACACCTTTAACGATACCAGCAGATTGCGAAACGATTACGTTCGCAGTTGCTTCACCGTCGGACACTCCGGAAGCCGATTCAACGGTTTCTCCAACCATCTTCTTAACTACGTCGGAAGCTCCCTGTAAACGAGACGCTTCTCGGCAAGTGGATTGCATCATCGCAGGGCTTTTTTTAGCCACAGCTTTAGCGGAAGCGCGAGAAGAAAACTTCATGTAGTAGTAGTCTTTAGGATTGGTATCCTTAGGAGTTTTCCCATCGTTTCTTTGTTCAGGGGGTCCGCCCCAACCTTCGAAAGACCATCCGCCGTCACCAACGGAGGTAGCATCCTTTTGCGCAGTGTTAGGCCCGCAATAGGAGAAGAGTACAGCCGCTAGTGAAATAGCGATTAGTTTCTTGATCATCATTTTCTCCTTGATCAGATGGATTTGAGGAATATATCCAATAAACGGATTTCGCAAGCTATTTTTAATGAATCGTTTTAAAATTATTTTTGCTACGGCGGTCAGGAATAAAAAATTTCTTCGCAGCGCACAATTGTCAAAAAATTTCTGCCTTTATTGGACTTTTCTGTTAATTCTCCCGATAAGCGACGCAATAGCGACGACCATCGTATTTCTTCCCGGCAGTTGGCAAGGGTTGGCGCCGCAAGCCATCGAAGGTACGACAGAGAAGCCGTTCGAGTTGGCTAGACTGGGTCAATTTTACGCTAACAACGTCTATTCCGTAAAAATCAAAGAAGTGTTTTCAAGTCGTGCCGAGGTCGAGATGCAAGAATACCTTCGCCCGCAACTTTCCAAGGAATCTTTCAAGGATGCCTGTTTAAGATTTAAAACAGACTATGTCGTCCGAGATGCGATCGAGATTCAAATAAATATCCGAATCGACCGCACCGTATTCGATTGTAATCTGTATCGTTGGGAGGAATTCTCCGCCGTTGGTAAAAAGGATTTGTTCGAAGTCCTTGAAAGGTTGACCCGCAACTCTCTCCTTTTCGTTCCGCGTAAATCCCAAAAAGAAGTTAAAATAGAATCCAAGCCGCTTCCTCAAATCCAGATTTTCGTCGTCGACGGATCTTTCTCTTTCGCTCCGGAGAGAAAAGAATTTATGTCCCAAATAGAGTCTTTCTCTTGGCGACCTGAAACGAAGTTTCGATTGGCGATTTTCGGAGAGAGCGGTTCTAAAATTTATCCCGAATCGACTCGTAAAGAGATGATTGCCCAATGGAAGGAGTGGAAACCTGCCGGAAAGTCGGTCACTTCCGATATCGCAAATGCCCTGGTAAGACTGAGAAGAATTCTAATTTCGCAAGATAAAATGGGAACCAAACCGGTTTTATCCGTAATCATACTAACCAACGCAAAAGAAGGCAAATCGGATGGCAGTTATTCCGCTGCAATCGAAGCGCTTCGACAAATTGGGTGTAAAGTGACTATTCTATATTCATCATATTCCGGACCGGAATCTAGAAGGGCGCAGAAAGAGGCGTCCGTACGGGGAGCGGATTTTAAAGAAGTTACCTATTTTCAGAGAATCGCGACGAGTCGGGATTCCAAGACATTGGTTTTTCAGGGGGGACGATTGTACGTAACTCCCCAAGTTTTAGGTTCCGGGGCGGAAATCGACGAAAGTGTCCTAGAAAAAGTCGATTTGAGCGGGGTTTATTCTTCTGGTGACAGTCTGAATCCCTGGGCTCTAGCGAGCCTGTACGAAGAAATTCGTAAGGAAAAGGTGATTTCCTCCGAACCGGTTCGCAGCAACTTCTCCGTTTTGTTCGGCAAATCGGTAACTTACACGTCCAAAGAACCCGAATTTTTTTCGGGGAAAAAAGCATTAGTTAGAGCGAAAGGAAAAGCATTTTGGATGCAATTTCCCAGCTTCTTCGAGCTTTCGGAAGGAAAAAAAGGAATCTGGAAGGCCACCTTTCTTTCCTCGCCTTATTCTTCGGAAGCTGTGGAAGTATTGCCCGAGTCGGTGGAAAATTATCCTTATTCCCCTCCCCGAACTTTGGATTGCGATCCTTCGGTTGTGAGAAACTACTTTCAAAACACGGAAAAGTCCAAGTTTGATTGCCTAGTCCGCGGAGAAATCCTGGAGCTCGCCCGCCCGTGAAACTACAAATGGAAGATTTTGAATTCGTTGCCCTCTCTCCCTTGACGAAGAAGCTTCTGGATCGAATCCGGCAAACTTCTACGTCCGAACTTCCGGTTTTGGTTTTAGGCGATGTCGGAACCGGTAAGAGTTTTATCGGACGTATCTTTCACGATTTGTCTAGGGAAAAGTTTCCCGGCTTTCAGTTCGTGGATTTCGGTTTGGCGGAATCGGATGCGGAGTCGAACGAGATCTTTTCTTCTCTCGAAGGAAAAGAAGGCTTTCTGATTGTCGTAGAGAATTTCTCCAAATTGACTCCGAATTCGCAAGTCCAACTATTGCAAAAAATCCGGAACGAAAAGGGAAAAAACCGCTATATATTGGCGGAAAGCCCTCTCGTAGGCGAAAAAGTTCGCCAGGGAATTCTGCAAGAATCCCTTTTTATCGAGATACAGACATTGCAAGTCCAACTGCCTTCTCTTCGCGAGAGGAAAGAAGATATTCCTAGCTTTGTCAGAAAATTTTTGGATGAAATCGGAAAACGTTATAATCGGAAAACCATAAAGGTTTCCGAAAAGCTGGGTCATTTTCTATTGGAATACGATTATCCCGGAAATCTTCACCAATTGAAGAATCTTTTGGAGGGAATGGTTTCCATGCATAATTCCAAAACTCTGGATACTAAGCATCTCCCTCCTGAATTGTTTTCCACACGATACACGCAAGGGAACGGATTAGAAGTCAGAACTGGTATACCGTTAAAGGATTACGAACGCGAGATCATTCGGAAGAACCTGATCTTAGTGAACGGAAATCGGGAAAAAGCCGCAAGGATCCTAGGAATTTCGGAACGAACGATTTACCGGAAAATCACCGAGTTCGAATTGTTCGAATCTAACGACGGAAAAACTCTTCCGCCTTCCTGAGGAAATAGTAAACGGTTTCTTCCTTTTCCGATCCGGTCTTTGCCTTCTTATTGATATCTATGACAAAATCGTAAATATCAAGAATATCCTTATCGGAAAAGGAGGAAGATTCTTTGCGTAATCTTCGCAAGGTATGGCTTTTTCTTGCGGGGGAATAATTCTGCATACCGAGCAAATCGGATTGTTCCTTTTCGGACAAGACCTTCTCGTAAAAGCGGGAGATCATCTTGAATTTACGCAAACGATCCGTATGATCCTTAAGCAATGTTAAAAACAAGAGTAAGGAATCTTTTCCGATTTTAAATTTGGAAAATTCCTTTGCGAAGCGGACCATGTCCCGTTCGAAAAAATGGTCCACAGTTTCCGGGGCACTGAATTCGGAAGTTTGGAACAGTACCTCCTTTAAATCCTCGACTGCGAAGGATTTTTTTCCGAGATACAGTTTTAATTTTTCCAAATTTCTAAGATAAGAACCTGCGGAGGGATTGATCCTTAAAAGGAATTCCTCTTCCGCCTGAGCATCCAGACGAACATCGAGCTCCTTACATGCTTTTAATACGGCCTCTTTTCGTTTATCAGGAAATATTTTTCCGGATTTGAAATATCTTACTTCGGCACCGAAAAAAGAAAGAAGTTCCTTTGAAATGTCCCAATGGTCGTAATGTACGACGATTTTTACGGAATCCGGTAGAGAGGAAAAATGGTTATTTGGACCAGATTTGGCTTTTCCCTTTCCGAGGAGCGGTTTGAAGAAATTCGTTCCGGATTTGATGACGAACAATTTTCTCGCAGCGAACATATCCAAATTGGAAACTTCAGCTTGGAATTTTTCCAGATCACCGGGTTCGGAAACGAATACGACGACTTCGTACGTGTCGCCCGATTTTTTGAGGGCATCCTTGTACAAATCACTGACGAGCCCGAATTCGTAAGAATCCTCGGTAACCGCAAAAAGTACCTTAGGAAAATCGTCTATTTTACCCTTGGTTTTGTGTAAAAAATCCAAGAGATTTTCGTACATACCTGCGGAGGATTCCCGTGTCGCTAGTGCCACAAAAGCAGGTTGCCCTAAAAATCGGAGGAGTCAAGTCGTTGGCAAAGGGAAAATAATGTAAAGATCGGGATTCGATCGGTCGATCCTTGTACTGTCGGATGTATTTCCGGTCGGTTTATGAGAATCAGCGACGGAATTCAAAGAGTATCCTTTCCTGAAGAGGCACTAACCTACGTTAAGCCGGTCATGAATCGGAGCATCGTGCCGCCCGTGGATCCTGTGAAACAAAGGGATTTTTCCAGGTTCGATTCAAATCTGAAATTTTATGGTCCGGAAGGCGAGGCGCTAAAGGCGGATCCGAGTCTCAAGCGGGGAAGCATCCTCGATCTTTACGCGTAAGATTTCTTTCTTAATTTCCCAAATAGCAAGACCATATCCGATGGTATCTTAGGAATTTTCGGACCGGAAATCCTAAGATATTCGTATACGATCCTTCAAAGGACAGAACGGGAGAATCGTTGTCCTGTATCCCGTATGCCCCCGCCTTATCGAAGGGCTCGGCTCTTCTAATATAATTTTCCGCGTCCTTTTTGTTCCAAGTTCGAAAAACCACTCTGGAAACATCGTAGTCGAATATCACTTCCTCACCCGTTCTTAAACCCAGACCCGAGTAGACAAGGTGCGAACGGCCGCTTAAACTTAAGATCATCTCCTGCGCCTTTTCCTCCGTTTCGGGTTTTTGTAAAATAGTATCATCGCGTACTACAATCGTATCCGCGGATACTTGGAGGTCCAAAGTATTCTCGGCTTTCGGACCTAGTTTTGCTAAAGTGATTCTCTCCAAATATTCCAGCGGTCTCTCCCGAGTCAGAGACGATTCGTCCAAGTCTAGTGGATCGACTTTGTAGGAAAGCCCGAGTAAGTCGAAGACCTCCTTCCTTCGAGGAGACCGGGAGCGTAAGTATAGCATTCCCCCATGTTTGAAGAAAAGCCTTGCCAGGCACTCCTTTTATCTATATCACTGGACGAACGGATTGCCGACATGAAACGATTTGCTCCTTTTTTTATAAAATCCTTTCGCACGATTCTACTTGCTATCGCATCTCTTCTGATTCTCGACCTTTCGGCTCAATCGAACTCCGATTCGCCGACGAAAGATGAAGCCGCCAAACATTCGGGAGAAGCGCAGGCCGTCGCCGGCAGGAATCCGAACGTGGATCCAAAGTCCAAAGCCTTTTCGATCCGGAAAAAATCCTGGGTCGGTCTCCGATATTTAAGAAATACACTATTGAATTTCGGTAAGAAAACTGAATGGGAATCCTTATTGGCGGAATATTCCAAAGCGGAATCCGCCTTTCAAAGAGGGGAATGGGAGGCTTCTTCCTCCGCCTTTCAGGCGTTAAAGGTAAAACTGGATCAGATCGCGGATTCGCACTCCAAAGATGTTCTAGCTAAATCGGATAGTCTCGAAAAGGAACTCCAGCCGAAAGTTGTGGACTTAAAGATCGACAAAGAGGCCGAAGGAAGAGCGTTCGTACCTGTCATAGAAAAACACCTTCAGATTTTCCGTGACACTTGGTTGGCGGGAAAAGGGGAAAGAGAATCCGGAAACCAAATCCAGGGATTGTATTTTGCCAAACAAGGGTTGTTACAGCTCTATAAGGCGAAAATTCTACTGGAAAAAGCGAAGGAAGGAAAGCTGGAATCCGAAACGAAATTATCCCGGAACCGGGTGTTGGAAACGGATTATCTGAACTCCGAGGAAGTGAAGTATTGGGACGATTGTCTGGAAGTTCTGAACGAATCGGAAGAGAAGAGCCGAAAGAAAGAGAAAGACGCCATCCGAAAAGTATACCAAAGCAGAAAAGGGTCCCTACCTCCCGAGTCCAAGGGTGAGAATTCTTCGGAAGCAAAACCTGCGACAGACACGAAGTCCGAAAAAAAATGAGAAGCCATATGATTCCAGGATCGAAACGATAATAGATGCGAGTCATAGTTAAAATGATTCTTTCCGTATGGGTTGCGGTTTCCGTATCTTCCTGCCGAGGAATGAATCTACAGAACTTCCGAAACTTTTCCTTTGAAAAATCGTGTCGATTTTTGGATTTATTCTGTGATCGCCTAAAAATCGTACCGGACTTGTCGGATTGCGATCCTTTTCACGAAGAGTACGACGGTTATAGCCATTACATCGATAGAGGCGTGTTGAAGGACGAATACAAGATCCGAGAAGCCGCAAGGAAGGAAAAGGAACCTTCGGACCCCCTCGAACCTCTTCCTCAGAAAAGGGAGTTAGACCGGGACACACGCACGGATTACGGAAACAACATGAGGTTGGATTCTAAAAAATTATTCGAGAAGTACGATATTACCGCAGGGCGAAAGGCGGACCATAGAAGACGGGAGCATCCATGTAGTCCTATCGACGGAGAGGATCGTCCGAAAGTGAACTATTCAGAACCTAAAAAACAGGAAAGAGACGGAGTAGAATTTTGAAAAATATTTTTGATATAAGCGGTAAAACCGTTCTAGTTACTGGAGCAACACGCGGGATCGGACGACAACTTGCGGAAGGCTTTAAAGAAGCCGGAGCGATCGTATATGGAACAGGATCCTCGGTAGAATCCGTCAAACGATTGGAGGGGACTGGAATCGAGGCTTTTCCTGCGGACGTTCGTACGGTAGGCGCAATGGATCCGATCATCGAGTCCATCGTAAAGAAACACGGAAAGTTGGATGTACTCGTGAATAACGCCGGAGTGGCCACGAATCTTCCGGCAGGATTTTTTAAGGAAGAGGATATCCAAAACGTAATCCAAACGAATTTTACGGGTGTTTTTCGTTCCTGTCAGGCGTATTATAAGATTCATAAAAAGAAAGGCGGTAACATCATTAATATCGCTTCCGTTCTGGGAATCCGGGGAACCAAATTCGCATCCGTATATTGCGGCACGAAAGGGGCGGTGATCAATATGACTCGGGCCCTTGCGGTAGAATGGGTAAGTTCCGGTTATCGGGTAAATGCTGTTTGTCCGGGTTTTATAGATACGGACATGACTGAAATGATCAA
This sequence comes from Leptospira fluminis, assembly GCF_004771275.1. GTDB lineage: Bacteria > Spirochaetota > Leptospiria > Leptospirales > Leptospiraceae > Leptospira_B > Leptospira_B fluminis. The sequence continues at coordinate 581,289 of NZ_RQEV01000003.1, forward strand.
GGAAAAGCCGGAAGTTATGGCACAAATGAAGGCACGGATACCCATGGCTAGGCTTGGAAAACCCGAGGATCTCGTCGGCGCGACATTGTATCTGGCTTCCGACGCGGCTTCCTATGTCACGGGACAAACTATCGTAGTGGACGGGGGTGTAACTTCGGTTATATGATCCTAACCCTTCACTCCCAAAATCCCGAAAAGAGGATTCTCGGGCAGGTATCGAAGAAACTGTCCGAGGGGGGTGTATACATATTTCCTACCGATACGGTTTACGGACTGATCGCGGATTCCCAATCCCACTCCGGCGTCGAAAAACTTTACAAACTCAAGAATATTCCCAAAAACCAACCGCTTTCCCTCCTCTGCCCGAATATTTCCGTCGCTTCGCATTATATCGAACAACTTTCTAATGAGTCCTTCCGTCTAATGAAGCGAATTACTCCCGGGCCGTTTACGTTTATCGTAAAGGCGAATAAGCATCTACCGCGGGTTTCTTTTACCAACCAAAAAGAGAAGAATATCGGGATTCGAATTCCGGACTCTCCGTATCTCCAAGCTCTTATGGAAATCCATCCGAATCCTTTGACTTCCACCTCCGTTTTCGTTAAGGAGGAATTCTTGATCGATGTGGATATGTTGGAAAACGAATACGGCTCCAAAGTGGACGGCATCGTAGACGGAGGGATATTCGATGTGGAACTTTCCACGATTCTAGACTGCGCCGGAGACGGAATCGTGATCGTTCGAGAAGGGAAAGGAATGGATTTGGTCGCCGATCTTTAAAAGTAAGACCGGCTGTCGGATCCGCGGAAAAGTCCGGCGTTGGGAGATATCATGCAAAAAAGGCAATTAGGTAAAAATGGTCCCACCGTTTCCGAGATCGGATTAGGCTGTATGGGGATGTCGGATTTTTACGGTAAAAGAGACGATTCGGAATCCATAGCTACCATACACCGGGCCTTGGAATTGGGCGTCAATTTTCTAGATACGGCCGATATGTACGGTCCCTATACGAATGAAGAATTGGTGGGAAAAGCGATCCGAGGAAAAAGGGATTCCGTCATACTCGCTACGAAATTCGGAATCGTAAGAGATCCCTCCGATCCGCAAAAACGAGGTATCAACGGAAAACCCGAGTATGTAAAGGCTGCCTGCGACGCTAGTCTGAAACGTTTGGGAGTGGATCACATCGATCTATATTACCAACACCGAGTGGATACGAGCACTCCGATCGAAGATACGGTCGGGGCTTTATCGGATCTAGTGAAGGCGGGAAAAATCCGTTACATAGGATTGTCCGAAGCCGGAGTCGAAACGATTCGCAAAGCTTCGAAAGTCCATCCGATCGCCGCTCTCCAAACGGAATATTCTCTCTGGAGCAGGGAACCCGAAGACGGTCTTTTGGAAGCTTGCCGCGAGTTGGGAATCGGGTTCGTCGCCTACAGCCCTCTAGGTCGAGGATTTTTGACCGGACAAATCTCTAAGTTCGAGGACTTGGATCCGACGGATTATCGAAGATTCGCTCCACGGTTCCAAGGGGAAAATTTTCAGAAAAACCTGGATTTGGTTTCTAAAATCAAAGAGATCGCGGCGGAGAAATCCGTCTCTCCCGGACAATTGGCTCTCGCTTGGGTGCTTTCCCAAGGAAAGGATATCGTTCCCATACCCGGAACGAAGCGAAGATCTTATCTGGAGGAGAACACGAAAGCTGCAGAGGTCAAGTTCACAGAGGAGGAATTGAAGCGTATCGATTCCATTTCTCCGAAAGGAGTGGCCTTCGGAACCCGATATCCCGAATCCATGATGAGTTCGGTCGGAAGATAAAACCGCCATTGCGGTTTTAAAAATTCCCGGATAACCTCGGATTCGTCTCCGATGAATTTGCGGTTATCCGGTTTCGGTTTCAAAGATTCAACCGAAGATCTCGTCCCATTCTTCTTCCTTAAATCCTACAAGTCCGAAGTTCTCGCCTAAGACAAAAGGTCTTTTTACCAAATTTCCGTTTTTGGAGAGAAGTTCGAATTGCTCATCCAAGCTCATCTTCGGCAATTTGTCCTTTAGAGAGAGCTCCTTATAATCTCCGCCGGAAGTGTTGAATAAACGCTTCGAATCGCCGTTAAGATAGCCTAACATTTTTTTTAATTCCGTTTTTTTCGGGGGCGTTTCACGGATCGGCAAATTCTCGAAATCCACCTTTTTGCTCTCCAGGTACTTCAATGCCTTCCGGCATGTACTGCAATTTTTATATTCGTATACTTTCGTTTTCAAAAATTGTCCCCTTCGCTCTTCCCAAATTGGAGTATTTATGTCTTATTGGCAAGCCATTCGCCCGGAAAAATCTTTGCCTTGAAAATGCGCTTTTTTGCCGATAATATCTTTTAGGAAAGAAACTGTAACCGTGCTGAATAAGAAAACCACTTTAACGGGAAGGCAAAAAGCGGCGATCTTTTTGATCGCCGTAGGGTCGGACGTTTCTTCCGAGATTTTTAAACATCTTAGAGAAGATGAGATCGAACAAATCACGTTCGAAATCGCAAGACTAGACAAAATCACTCCGGAGGACAAGGAAAAGGTCCTAGTGGAATTCAACGAGCTGATGATGGCTCAGGAATTCATCTCTAACGGAGGTATCGACTTTGCTCGAGGCTTATTGGAAAAAGCCTTAGGAAATCAGAAAGCGATCGATATCATCAACCGCTTGACGTCAAGTCTTCAGGTTAGGCCTTTCGATTTCATCCGAAGAACGGACCCTCAGCATCTATTAAACTTCATTCAGAACGAACACCCTCAAACGATCGCATTAATTCTTTCTTATTTGGATCCGCAAAAAGCCTCCAATATTCTTTCAAACTTGCCGCATACGATCCAAGCGGAAGTCGCAAAGAGGATCGCAACCATGGACCGGGTTTCTCCGGACGTTCTTAGAGAGGTGGAACGGGTCTTGGAAAGAAAATTATCCACGCTGGCCAGCGAGGATTATACCTCGGCGGGAGGTATCGATTCCGTGGTCGAAATTCTGAACCTCGTGGATAGGGGAACGGAGAAGACCATCATCGAGGCACTCGAAGAGGAAGACCCGGAGCTTGCGGAAGAGATAAAGAAACGGATGTTCGTATTCGAAGATATCGTATTGTTGGACGACCGCGCGATCCAAAAAGTTTTACGGGAAGTAGACAACTCGGATCTGGCAAAAGCGTTAAAATCCGTCGACACGGAAGTCCAGGAAAAGATATTCAAAAACATGTCTAAGCGTGCCGCTAACCTTCTCCGGGAGGATATGGACTTTATGGGTCCGATCCGAATCAAAGACGTAGAGGACGCGCAACAGAAAATCGTAAACATCATTCGAAAACTGGAAGAATCCGGCGATATCGTCGTCGCGCGTGCTGGCGAAGACGAATTGGTCATGTGAGGTCCGGATTTGGGCCGAATCGCTTCCCGAAACCTATTCCTCACGTTTATTTGTTTCCTTTCCTTTTCGGGCTTTCAGAATTGTACGGGAACAAAGGATTATCCGCAGGCTATCGATCTCGGAAGCATACGTTGGGAAGGAACGTTACTCGACGAGCAAGAAAAATCGAGTCCACCGAAAACGAAGGGAAAATCGAATCTTTCTGCGGAAAGTTCCGCATTGCACTGGATTGAATTACCGCACTTTCCCTTAGCGTTCACGAAAATATTCAATCTTTCTCCCCGTTCGGGAATATACGAGGTTCATATCCGCGGATCTTTTGATCTTTCCAAAGAGAACCGCCTTTTGTCCATGCCGACCGGAATTTATCTCCCCGATATAGGAGAAAATTGGCGGATTCGACTAAACGACAAGTTGCTTCGCGAAGAGTGGTTCGATTCGCAGAATAAAGAGCTAGCAAAGCGTAGATCGGTCAAAGGGCTGACGGTTCCGATTCCTGCGGGAATTTTGAAATCGGGTAAGAATGAGATTGCGATTGTATTCAAGGGACAGGCTTCCGTGACGGAATATGTTCCGAACGATCATTTCGGCTTTTATCATGCCGGAGGATTCAAAATCTCCTCCTTGGAGGAAATTTACGATTCCGGCACGGAATATCTGGATATTTTCCTATTCGGAATATATTTTATATTCGGTTTTTATCATGTGTTATTCTACGTAACGAGAAAACAGGATTCGTATTATCTATTTTTCGGATTATTTTCCCTTCTGTCCTCGATTTACTTTTATTCCACTTCCTATCTTATATATAATAAATTCGTCAATTATCCGGGAGGACCTGACACGAGCTATTTTTATAGACTGGAATTCGCGAGTTTGGTGCCCATCGTCCCCGTTTTTTTACTTTTTGCCCGGGATTTCTTTTATAGAAATGAAGGCACTTTTTGGGCGATCCGAATTTTTTGCGGAGCGAGCACCGTATTTTTTCTAGCTACTTGGATTCTCCCTTTCGAGTTTCTACTCGCTAACTTGCGCCTATACCAATTCCTGCTGATTCCGATGCTCGTATATGTGCTGTTTTTTTCTTTTCAAGCGATACGTAGAAAAAAGGCGGATTCGGTCAAATTATTCATAGGAATCGGGGTTTGTGCTCTCTTCGGGATCTGGGACACTTTGGACGCGATCTATAAAATAATAGGAATACATTATCCTTATTTTAAAATCGCATATTCCGTATTCATCATCGTGATCATTAGCTTGCTCGTATCACGATACGTCAGCTTATATAAAGAATCTCAAATGCTGAACCTGGAAATATCCAGACAGCGCGACGCATTTTATAGATTTGTTCCTTCCGATTTCATTTCCATCTTGGATAAAAGAAGCCCTGTGGAAATTAAGATCGGAGATTCCAAAGAAAAGACGATGACCGTTTTTTTTGCCGACTTAAGAGGTTATACAACCGTATCGGAAAAATTGGCTCCCGAAGAAAATATCAAATACTTAAACCGATATCTTTCCGCTTTCGAGGATAGAATCTATAAAAATGCAGGTTTCGTGGATAAATATATCGGAGACGCGATCCTGGCTTTATTTTCCGATCATAGCGACCGTGCGGAAAAGGAGAAATTCAACTCCGCGGACAATGCTCTTCAATCCGCTATCGAAATGGTGCGTTTGACCGGGTCTATAGGCGGCGATATGACGGGTCCAGCCGATTTGGGAATCGGAATCAATACCGGCACTTTGATTCTAGGAACCGTGGGTAGCGATCGCCGGATCGACACGACCGTTGTCGGCGACACGGTGAATTTGTCTTCTAGGGTGCAAAATCTTACGGCATTCTATAAGACCAAGATATTGATCACCCACCATACCTTTTTAAGATTGAATCTACTTTCCGAGGTCCGTGCTAGGGAAATCGATACAGTGATCGTAAAAGGCAAGACTCAGCCCGTGATTTTATACGAAGTTTACGAGGGCGATCCTCCGGAACTCGCGGATTGGAAGGACTCTGTAAAATCCAAACTCAACGAGGGAATCATATTATATAAGGTCGGAGACTTCAAGTCCGCCTTTGCAATATTCAGGGAATTGTATAAGAAGAAGCCTCTAGACAGTGTGATCCGTCTTTATGCGAAAAGGACCAAATTCTTTTTGAACCAGACTCCCGGCAAAGATTGGGACGGAATTTTCCGACTACATAGAAAATAATTTTTTCCCGAAAAAATTTCCCTGTAACATTCTTGGGGAACGTTTGAGCGATTTCCTCTGTCAAACGAACGCAGCGTTTATCCTGAGCACCTTCGACAGGAAGTTTTAATGTCTAAATCATGTTTGTTCTTCGCGATCCTGCTCGTATCTCTTCCTATTTCGCTCAATGGAACCGTTCCTAAATTCCGGATGCAGGACCAAAAGGGCAAGGTGTTTACTTCCGAATCCTCTAAAGGAAAAACCCTTTTTCTCTTAGGCTGCGGATTCAAAGATATCGTTCTTTGCAGGAAGCATGGAAGAAAGATCTATTGGAAGATGCAAACCTTGTTAAAGGACGAGGATAGCGTGGAATTTTTGGCATATCTCGATCTGCATAAGGCGCCAGGCGCTGTTAACGACTATATTTCGGGTGAGCGCGATAAGGATTACGAAAGCATTTTATTGGATAAGAAAGGGGATTTATCGGAGGGTCTAAAGGACGGAACCTCTTATTTGCGCGTTTACTCCAGATCGGGAACGATATTGCACGAGGAATATTTTAGGAATGTAGATGATTCCGTTGTGCTACGTTTATTCGAATTCGTTAAGGTAGATAGAATTCGGAGAAGAACTTCATGAGGACGATCCGCGATATATTGTTTCTATTTCCGATTTTTTCCGTTCTCTGTTGTGTTCATAAAAACAAAACATCCGCCGATTATTTCGAAAAGTATTTTCAGTATCAGGAAGTGATTCAAAAGGATTTTAAGGAAGGTCCGGTCCGAAGGATTCTTTACGGAAACCCCGAAGCATCCGACGAAAAGGAATTCGCGGAAAAGGGAGACCTTCTCGTCCTCGGAATGCGCCTTACGAAGGAACAGGATTTCTTCCGACCCAATCTTTCCGACTCTCCTCCGGAACTCACTGTATCGTCTCCTTATACGGTCTATGTAGAGGCTAAAAAGCAACATTTCAGGGAAGAACCGACGTACAAAATCAGGAGAGTAACGCAAATGATTTCTCCCGAATTGAGCGTCATCGATTTAATGCCGCATTTGGAATCATTTCTGGAACATGTGCGCAATCCGTCAGTACCGCCCTTGGAGACGTTTTCCTCTCTACAGCGTTTTTTATGCTCGAATATGGAATGTGATCTGCAAAGACGAAAGGATTCGATTCTTCTTTCCTACACTCTTTCCGAAAGAATGAAGAAGAATTTTCCGCTAGCGTACGAAAAATTCTCCAAACGACTAGAGCAAAGCGCCTTTCGATTACAGGTGTTCCAACCCGGAGGCTTTTCCGAAGGTTGGGAAATTTATAATGAAGGAAAAACGATTCGTCTCGAGATCCCGCATTCTCCGAAAGGGTACTGGTCTCGTCCGCACTCCTTACATTGTAGGTTCTACCTTTTTTTAAGAGTCTTCGGTTTGAAGATAGATATTCGAGGACTCGGTTACACTCTACACTTCGCGAGAAACGGAAAGACGGATACAGTCACCGGAAAATTTTCCAAAATTCCGGAGACAAAAATAGGCGGTAGATTTCTTTCCATTTTTCCTCCGGGGTTCGTAAACATTTTCATTCCAGGAAATATGGAGCAATATTTTGAGAACTACTTCGAATTGCTCGTTAATGGTTCCGACGGAAAAGGAGGAAGCAGATTCGTCTCCTCTACTCGAAGAGCCGGACACAAGACGACAGTCACCTTAACAACGGAATCGGAAATTTTGCGTGAACGGTTTCTTCCGTTTCGGGGAAAGGACGAGGACGATTCCCCTAGCTTCGTTTCCGAATTTGAAAAGGCAGTGGTTCAGGACATCGGAGGATAAGTTCCCGTGAGAACGAGAGACTTTGGAAGGTATTTCAATTTAGAAAGTTTCTAAAACTGCTTGACTGGTCTAGTTCGAAATGGATCCTATTAAGGGTTCGGCTTTTCACCGAATTTGAAAATTTTGAACTGTGAGCGGAGGAATCATGGAACTCGCCCTCTTTACCCAGCAGGGTCTTTACTTTTTAGTTAAGTACATCCATTTTCTAGCGGGCATTACTTGGATCGGAATGTTGTATTATTTCAATTTCGTCCAAGGGCCTTTCTTTAACGAAACCGATGCGGATACGAAAAAGAACGCAACGCAAAAATTGGTTCCCCGCGCCCTCTGGTGGTTCCGTTGGGGCGCTATGTTCACTTTCCTTTCCGGAATCGCGATGATCGCTCTGGCTTTGAGCACCGGAATCCCTCATAACTCCCAGTGGGTTGTGGTCATTCTCGTAGGCGCAATTTTCGGTACGATTATGTGGGCCAACGTTTGGTTCGTGATCTGGCCGAATCAAAAAGTGGTGATTGCTAAAGCGAAAGGTGAAACCACCGTTGATCCGGCACCGAATGCAAACCGCGCTTTTGTGGCTTCCAGAACGAACACATTTTTGTCCATCCCGATGCTTTTCGCTATGGGTGCGGCTCGCAACCTTCCCCTGGCGTATAGCCCTAATAAACTGGGTATGTTTTTGGGATTGATCACTTTGATCGCGTTGATCGTCGAAGTGAACGCGTTGGTTGCCGACCAAAACGGACCGAGCGTAAAACCGATAAAATCCGTTAAGGCAGTAATTACTAGCGGATCCGTTTTCGCTTTGGTAACCTATCTTTTGATGGAAGCTTTGTTAACCGCATAAGGACGGCTTAAATGAATCGTTCCCGAAATATCGGGTTCGGTAAAAATAGGGGCGGTTTCGGCCGCCTCTATTTTTTGGCCGGAACCTTTCTTATTCTATCCTCGGTTTTCATCGCTTGCAAAGGAGAGGAAAATCTCACTCCCGAGCAAAAGCTGGAGGCAAAAGGAAAAGGAATCTACGTGGCGAATTGCACCGCTTGCCACAATCAAAATCCGAAATTGGACGGTCCCATTGGTCCATCGGTTGCGAACTCTTCTCTTGAATTGTTAAAGATTCGGATCCGAGAAGGCGGCTATCCGGAAGGATACACGCCTAAAAGAAACAGTAAGCTGATGACCAAGTTTCCTTTCGGAGACGAGGAAATTTCCGCGTTAGAAGCGTTTTTGAAAAAATGACGGATATGTTATCCGAAGAAAAAGTTTCTTAGAAAAATCGGAGGCTTTTTCCCGATGTGGAAAAGCCGCCGATCGGAATTCCAATAGGTTTTCGTCAGTTTCTCCCGATCGAAATCCTGACGTTCCTTAAAATATCGATGATCTGTTTATGAATTTTTCCGTTTGAAGCGACCACTTCCGTTTGTCCGGAGAGGAAATGCTTTCCGTGAAAATCGGTCAGCTTTCCGCCGGCTTCCATTAGGATAACGGAACTGGCTACGGTGTCCCAGAGTTTTACGCCCTTTTCCCAGATTCCGTCCAGCACACCTTCCGCAACCCAGCACGTATCTAGAACGAAAGATCCCGTTCTTCTCATCGATCGCCCACAACTGATAAAGGCGGTAATGTCGGAGATCACTTCGTTCAGGATTTCTTTTCTGTTCGTAGGAAAACTAGATACCAACAAGGATCTCGCTAGAGCGTCCGTATTGGAGACGTCTATCCGTAAGCCGTTTTTGAAAGCGCCTTGGCTCAGAATAGCGGAGTAACGGGCATCGAGTTCCGGAGCGAATACGATCCCTGCAACGGGAGTTTCTCTATGTTCTAAGCCGACGGAAACCGCATATAGTGGAATGCCTCGAACAAAATTCATGGAACCGTCTATCGGATCCAATACCCAACGAAAGGAATTGCTTCCTTCATGGCGATAGTAATCTTCCGATATGATCGAATCGGCGGGAAAGTTTTGTCTCAGAAATTCGATGAGGAATTTTCCCATCAATTCGTCGGCTTTCGTGATACGATCCTTTTCTTCGGAATCCGAGACGATTCCGAAAACCCGAATTTCTTTCTGCAATTTTCTCGCAGATTCGAGTACTAAACCGGAAATCGACTGAACGGATTTAATCCGTTTTTTGACTTCTTCCAGGGGAAAATCTATCGGAGGGGCAAGTGATTCCATTGGCATTCGACTCAGGTTAATATTAGGTCCGTTCTTCCCTTAAAATCTTCCAGGCCATATTTCCGGAAGGGGACAAAATTCGTTCCGAGGTATGGGATCGAAGCCAGGCATAAAGGGATTCCCGGGCGGATTCTTCAAAAGTCATATTGTCCGACGTTAACAAAAGATCAACAACTTGCCGGAATGATATAAAATCGCGCGCTATCTTTCCTAACGAGCTATCTAGAAATCTGGCCGTCAATGTCAGATATTCCACTGCCAGAGGCTCGAAGATTCTTCCGAGCAACCAATCCTTAGAGGTGATTCCGAGAGTTTCGCCTATGATTTTAATCTGCTTGGAATAGTCCACTTCGTCGAAGATCTCGGAATGCGTGTGTCTTATATTATCGTGGTATTCGGCTCCGACTTGAACCATAAATTCTGACTCCCCGTATTTTCGAGGAAAGAAGTCCACGACCAAGCCGTCGTCGATCACTAGGTAATCGAGAGGAACCACGCGGGCTAAATAATAGATCCTCTTGGTACGAACGGACATAGTTCTGCCCTGCACGGCTTGGGCTAGAACATCCTGTTTTTCGGCTCCACCCAAATACATCAATTGAAAGCTCACCACAAGGAGATAGGGCGGAAGATGTTTTTCCCAATATTTTGGAGAATTTTCGCGAAAGGTTTCCTCTTCCGGATAAAACGGTTTTACCAAAAAAAGTCGATCGCTATCTCTTTTAGGTCTCGGTTCCGGAAGAACCAGGCAATTTGAAACGAGTTCGGGTAGTCTCTCCTTGACGCTTTCTAGAAATGATTTTGCCGCAGGAAAATCCACTTCGAATACGGAACAGGGAGGGAGGGCATAATCCTGTTCGAATTCTATAAACGGCGTATGAAGATTATCCACATAAATCGAATGAGGAATATTCGATCCCTTCGGAACGTTCGCTAGTATGGAATTCAATTCGCTTATTTCTTTTCGATTCATGATTTTCGTCGCGGTATAATACGCACTTCGAAAGGTTTTAGCCGTCTCCAGCCCGCAAAAACGTTTTTTCCGGAATGATTCAGATAGATTTCGTAATTCTTCTCTTTTCCGTTTCGCAAGACTCTTTCCACATTCGGTCCGTAAAAGGAAAAACCGACTCCGGCATTTCGCAAAATCCTCCTGTATAAGAGCATAAACGAAATGGGATGAAGACTCGCTCCGACATATACTACGGATCCCTTTCCGAACCGATTGTGTGTGATTACGGGTTTTCCTTTATAGAACTTTTTGCCGTCCGTATATGTCGCCCAAACCTCGGCGGTTTCCGGTTCGAGAATTTCGCAGATTTTGGAGCAGGTTCCCGGTAACACCCTGAATCTGAATTTTACCGGTTTTTCTCCTACCGCTTCGAATTTGCGGACATTGATTCCCGCCATTTTACGGAACGGGCCTGGTATAGGAGAATCCAGCATCCAACCGTTTTTGTCTTTCGCTCCCGATCGATAACCGAGTACGAGGGTTCCTCCCGCGCTTACGTATTCTTCCAGCTTTTTTACCGTCGCTTCATCTACCATAGAATACAAAGGAAGAACCAAAATCTTGTATTTAAAAAAGTCAGCCTCCGCGGCGGGAAGGAAGTGGGTATTCACATTTAAAATGTTCAGACCCGCGAACCAGGTTGCCATTTCCAAGTCGTACCCGACCTGGGCAAAAGGGACCGGAGAAAATTTTAATCCGGAAGATACGGGCTGGTGTTTGAAATTTCTCGCATTGTCGATGTCGTGTAAGACGGCCACTTCTGCGGGAAAAGGTTCCGATGCAAAATCTTCCGCGTAAGGAAGAATCTCCGCGATCCCCTTTTGCAATTCGAAGTATCTTTCGGTCAATTCCTTGTCATGATCCAAAATTCCGTAGCAAAGCTGTTCCTGACCATACCTTGCCGTCCTGTAACGGAAAAAAAGAATCTGGTCCGCTCCCTGTGTTATCGCTTGCTTCATCCATAGCTGGGTTTGACCTGGCGCCGGAAGATAACCTAAAACTTCATGACCTTGGAATCCGGATATCTGCTCCATTACCGTAAAGGAGCGATTCTTAAGTCCTCGATTGTACTGGTGCATGACCGAAACGAACGGGTGAGGAAACGGTTCCTGCTGATCTCCCCATGTCGGATAATTGTCCCAAGACACATAATCCAAGTTCCTGAATAACTCGGCCATATCGATCACGGGAAGAAACGGACTGGGATATAGATTGGTGGTCAGCATTCTTCCCGGAGATAGCTTTCTGAGGATTTGCGCCTGCATGCGGACAAAGTCCACAACGGTATCCGAATGGAATCGGTAAAAATCCTGGATCATGGACGGATTGAAATTCGCGGAAACATGAGGTCCCGGAATTGGAATCTGGTCCCAGTCGTCGAAAACGATCCCCCAAAAAACGCTGCCCCAAGTTTCGTTCAGAACCTTGAGAGTTTTGTATTTCTTTTTGAGCCAGCTTCGGAACGAGATGAGGGAAGTCGGAGAATGATCTATGTCCGAACCTTCGTGTCCTATCTCATTATCGATTTGCCAAGAGATCAGCGCGGGGTGCCTTCCCAAGGCTCTGGCCATTTCGGTTACCAATTTTTCTGCGGCTTTCTTAAATTTGGGGGAAGAAAAACAGGCCTGTCTTCTGGTTCCGATGGTCCTCGTGATCCCATCACGGATCTGCATGACTTCCGGATATTTTTGCGCTAGCCAAGGAGGAAAGGTTGCCGTAGGCGTTCCTAAGATCGCCTGCATCCCGAATTTTCCGACCAAATCCAATATTTTGTCCCAAAAGGAAAAATCGAATAACCCTTCTTTCGGTTCGACGAGGGCCCAGGAAAATTCTGCGAGGCGTACGACAGAAAGTCCCATGTCTTTCATGATCCGGAGGTCTTCCTTCCAATCGTTTGGAGTCCATTGTTCCGGGTAATAATCAGCTCCGAATTTCATGATCGTCGTTTTAAAATAAGTAGGACGATGTTCGTGGAAAGCCATTACCCTTTCCAGAAAGAAAACTGAGAATCGGGAGTTTAACGAGGAAAAAATACTGTCTTTTCGATGCGATTCGTAGAGAATAGAATGGTGCAAGTTCGATTAGGACGATTTTAAGCCCTTCATGGAAAATCGAGACTCTTATGTTTACGGTATTCTCCCAGACGTACATTTTCGCTATTCCGCGGCGGAAATTTCGTACGCGGTAACTGCGGCATCCCACCTGCACGGGATAGACGATACAGGCACGGAACTCTTAGGAAGGACCATGCTTGCGGCTTTCTTTCTTGCGGATTTGGTAAAAGAAGAAACGAAAGTCAGCGTGCAGATCAGATTTTACGACGATTCCGAAATTCACTCCGTATTGGCATATAGTACGCGCGACGGAAGAATGAAATCGACCTTACGATATAGACCTGAAGAAGACGTAGAACAGGATCAAATCTCGGAAGAAAATCTCGGAATTCTAAAAGTATTCCGTTGGAGAAACGGTGAATGCATTTATCAATCCATTGTGCCTTTTCGAAACGTAAGTTTCGAGACGAACATAGAGAATTATCTTAGGGATTCCGAACAGGTTCCTTCCTTTTTAGTCATTTTTTTCAAACAAGACGGCCTGCACTGGAATGTCCGCGGATTATTCCTCCAAGCTTTACCCGAAGCGAAACCTGTGCATGTGGAAGCCGTTCGGGAATGGGCGGAGGCTATCGAAGCTAATAAGACCGATTTTCTATCGGAAAACGTTCATGATTGCCTGGATCGATTGGGAAAATTGGGGAGCACGATCGTTCATACTTTGGAGGAGGGAAAACCCGAATTTAAATGCGATTGTTCCGAACAGAAGATCAAGGAACTGATCCAAACTCTGGGAAAGGAAGAGGCTATGGATATCGCCGAGGAACAAGGGCAGATCGAAGTAACTTGCGAATTCTGCAATTCCGTTTACCGTTTTCCTAAGGAGCAAGTCCTAGAACTTTTTTAAAGGAGACGATGCATAAGAGTTATATCGATATCGGACTCGACGATCTGCAAATTCCCGCCAGCGATCTAGCCGAATCCACGGCTTTGGCCTGGAAACGGGGGAAATATCCTATCGTTCTACTATCCGGAAATATGGGCTCGGGTAAAACCACACTCGTGTCCCGTTTTGTGCAGGAATTATATAAAGAACTTTCCTCGCATAAAAACGGGCCGAAACTTTGGGTCAACTCCCCTACGTACACTCTCATGAACGAGTATCCTTTACCCGAGGTTCAAAGCGAAGCGGGAGAGAAATTGTCGATTTTCCATTTTGATCTTTATCGACTTTCCGGCGAGGCGGAAACGGAGGATTTAGGTTTTGAAGAATATTGGGGGCGCCGCGGAATCTGTATTGTAGAATGGTGGGATCGAGCTCCGAAAGCGTTTTCAAATATGCGGTGTTCCGCGTCCGTGAGCATTTACGAAAACGGGGCGGAAGAATCTAGAAATCTTAATGTAGAATGGTTCGGATCCGATTGGATGAGTTACGATTCCGAGCTAGCGTCCATTTTGAACCGGGCAAAGAAGGAAATCGGATGAAAAAGATCCTATTCTTCGACGCTACCAATCGATGGATCGTCGTGGAGTCCTTTTACCTCTCAGAGGATGGGAAGTTGACGAATCTCCAAAGATACTCCGGGCTTCACAACAGGGAATCTGCGGAAAGGTTGGTTAAGGAAATCGGAATCTGTTTGGAAGAGTCAGGATGGAGTTCCCCGGATTTGATCGTCACGGCTCTGGGGCCGGGATCATTTACCGGAATCCGAATATCGGTTTCCACAGCCAGAAATTTCGCCCAAATTTGGAAGATTCCCGTTCTTGGATTCGATAGCCTAGAGGTGTATTCCTCACATTATTTCCGGGAAGAGGATTCGGCAGTAATCGTTGCAATCGAAGCCAAACAGAATAAGATATACTTCGCTTTACGTGACCGGATCGGTTTTCTGGGAAGTTTCGACATTGCTCCGACGGAACCCGCGGAAATTCTTCCGGAAGAAAGGCTTAGTTCTTACTTAATCGCCCGACGATTTACGGATTGCCCCGATTTCTTTTCCGGCGAGAATATGGAAGATCGTTTGCCTTCTTCCGAATCGATTTTAACGGAAAGCGTCGCGCAATTGCAGAGCGCGATTCTCGATCCGAGTCGATTTTCCTTCCGGGATTTACTCCCCAACTACATCCGCGGAACATATGCGGATCATAAATTAAAGGTATTTTTAGAATGAAGAAAACAGCAAAGAAATCAATGGATAAAAAAAAGACGAAGAAGAAACCTTCGCCCGTTCCGCCTAAGAAAGATCCGAAACAGAGCGCAAAGAAATCTGCCGAAAAGCCGAAGGAAAAAAAATCCCCTCCGAGAAAACCGAAAGAGCTTCCCGAGTTGGAAGCGATCAGCGTGCCCGAACTGACTCCGCAAGAGGAAAAAAGAATCAAAGAGGCTTTTAAAGCACGGATCGGTGCACATACGAAAAAGAAGACCGAGGAAGAGAAGGAAAGAGACGCTCGAATTTCGGAGCAGAGCCGGATCGAGAGAAAGCGGATGGAGGAGAGGAGTCGCGCCCGGGCAAAGAATCGCGTCGCCGACAAGGCTATTTCGGAATCGAAGGCGATCCCGGAGGTTTTCGAATCCGTTGCTCCCGTTCCGAAGAAAGAAAAGAAAGAAGGCGTTAAACCCGGCGCCGATAAAAAATCCGTCAAGAAAGAGACCCATATTCCCGGATACGGTCATAGGCCTTTTTACAAACAGTCCGGCGATTGGGAGAGGGAAAAAGATCCAAGCCGAAAACTTATAAGATATCTTCAGGCCCGATCGGGTAAGTTACTTTCCTATCATGAGCTCCTTTCCCGGATGGGAGAAAAAGGAGGAATGAAAAAGAAATTCAGAAAAGAGAGATGGGAAGCGTCGGAAACGAAGAGATCAACGGAAGACTTGCTGGAGTTTTTCGAACGAGAGGGATTGATCGAAATCCAGGGAAAAAACGTGCTCGTCCACCCGGATCAAACGTTGGAAGGAACGATTTCGCTTAGCAAAAGAGGGGACGGCTTCGTAAAACTTACTACCGGAACGGAAGTTTTCGTACCTTCCCAATATACGGGAAATTCAATACAAGCTGATACGGTGCAGATCCTTCCTTCCGGAATCGGAAGAAAAGGAAAATTGGAAGGCGAAGTCGTTTCGGTTCTGCGTCGAGGACGGGATTTTTATAGAATGAAAGTCTCGGAAAAAACGGAAAAGTTCCTTATCGGATCTTTTCTGGATATGGATGGAGACGGAAAGGAAGGATTCCTACCTAGAAAAAGTCTACTGCGGGATTTGCAGGACGAAATCAAACCCGGAGACGTGATCATAGTAAATCTGAAAGAAGACAGCGCTCAGGAAAGAAACCTTTACGAGGTTCATTTCGTACGATTCGAATCGGATACGAAGGAAGATACGGATCTGATGAGGATGTTGATGAAATATAACTATCAGATCCTTTATCCGGAATCCACGGAATTAGGCGCTTTACCCGAAGAAGTCGAGGAAAGTTCGGTGGAGGACTGGGGAAGTCGAGCCGACCTAAGAGAACTCCGATCCATCACTATCGACGGAGAATATTCCAAGGACTTCGACGACGCGATTTCATTTGTGGAAGAAGGCAAAAGAATCCGCTTTTATGTTCATATCGCTGACGTGGCAAATTACGTAAAGACTGGTTCTCCTTTGGATGAGGAAGCTTACAAGCGCGCAACTTCGGTTTATATGGGAAGCCGGGTCGTTCCCATGCTTCCTCCTGAATTATCCGAAAATTTGTGCAGCCTAGTGGCGAAAAAAAATCGCTTAGCCTTTACCGTGGAGATGGAGGCGGATTGGCAGGGAAATATCACTCACGCCAAATTTTATAAATCGATCATCAAGGTTGCCGAAAGATACACGTATAACCGTGCCGAAACGGAGATCCTTTCCGGAGATCCGACGAATTGGATATACAAGATGATGAAATTCGCGAACCTTCTGCGTGAAAAGCGGCTACGAGACGGAAGAGTGGATCTGAATCTGAAGGAAACGAAGGTAATCACAGATAGAGATCATAATATCGTGGAAATCTCCACCGTCGAACGCTTGCAATCCCACATATTGATCGAGGAGTTCATGCTTTCAGCGAACATTAAGGTGGCGGAATTTATTCGCAGGAAAAAAAGGCCTACACTGTACCGCGTTCATGAACCTATGGACACGGAGAAGTTGGACAACCTGAATGCGTTTTTGAACCTCAACGGAATCGAAGCTCAGATGCAGGACGCTAGCTACGAATCCATCAAGAACGTACTTTCCATAATCAGCGGTAGTCACGCTGAACGTCTGTTCAATATATCCCTGCTGCGGAGCTTTATGCAGGCGTACTACTCGGGTGAGCAACTCGGTCATTGGGGTTTGGGATTTAAGGATTACTGCCATTTCACTTCCCCCATTCGCAGGTATCCGGACTTGGTTTGCCATAGGGTTCTACAGAGCATTCTACTCGATTCGGAAAATCCGTACAATGAAGAAGATATACGGGTAATGAGTCTTCATACTTCCCACGAGGAAAGAAAAGCTTCGGATGCGGAGAGGGATTATTATAAGCTGAAAGCCTGTAGGTTTTTGGAAAAAACGGGAATCCGCGAATTCAATGCAACTTTGACGGGCTTTAAATCTTCGTTAGCCTTCGTAGATCTGGACAATCCCATGGTAGAAGCGGTTTTGCCTGCTCTCGAATTTACCGATGAAGGAGAACTGTCCTCGGAAACGGATTTTTCTTTTTATTCGAAAAAGTATTCCAAAATCTTCACTCTTGGCGAACAGCTTTCGGTAGAATTGGATCGAATCGATTTCGAAGAAATCCGTATTTATGTGAAGATGCAAAAATTTCAGAAGAAAGGATGGACAAAGAATCGAGAATAATTTAGAACATTCGTTACGATAAAATCTTCGCCCTTGGGCGATAGGTTTTGGAGGTCTAAGTGGAAACTTTATTTTCAGAAGAGATTTCGCGTAGCGGCTTTCTTAAATTTCTATTTAAAAGCGCCGCGCTTTCCGCGGTGCTGATTCCGGCGGCTTCCTCCTGCGGCGGAGAAGCCGTTCCCAACTTGAAAGGGTTGTCGGCAAACCAATACCGAGCCTTCCGAAGTTTGCAAGACGTTTTCCTTTCGGGAAATCCGATCGAAAACTTCGATCTAGGCGTCGCTGCCGACCAATATATTTACGGTCATCCTTATCCGATCGAAACGGAATCGACTCTTCAGATCTTGGCTTTTTTGCCGACTTCCACTTTGGTTTCTCTCGCTTTAGATTTTTCTTTTACTCCATTGGCTAGTCTTTCCAAAGAAAACCGAGAGAAAAGACTACTTTCTTGGAAAAATTCCTCACTCTCTTTGAAGCGGGGCGCGTACAATATCATGCGTCAACTTTCCTTCTTTTTGATCTCCAAAGAGAAGAGCTACCAACAACTCTTAGGATACGAAGGATAAATATATGGGCGGAATTCCAGCGGCTAACGATAAAATTCTAGTGCCGAGCAAGCACGCGGACTTTCTGAAAAAAGAAGGAATCACTGACGGCGTATGGAACGTAAAAACGGATGTCGTTGTGATCGGTTCCGGTTCCGGAGGAGCCGTTGCGGCGGCGACTCTTGCGAAAGCAGGATGGAAAGTACTGCTGATCGAAGAAGGTTCCTATTTTACTCCGGCAAAATTTACGGGAGACGAATTTATCTCCCAAGCGCGTCTTTATAGGGATGCGGGCTTCATCGTTTCGGAGGAGCAGACCATTTCCATTCTCCAGGGAAAAACCATTGGAGGATCGACTACGGTCAATTGGCAAACATCTCTCTATCCTCCTCACTATGTTACCGACGAATGGCAAAAGCGATTCGGCTGGAAAGGATACGGAAGAGAGGATATGGAAGGAATTATTTCCGAAGTCCACGAAAGATTGGGCGTTCACGAAGTGCCCGGCAATCTGATCAATGCTAACAATAATGTGTTGATGAAAGGCGGAAAAAGTCTGGGACTGCATCCGGAAGTTCTTCGCAATAATAACCGCGGATGCATCGGTTTAGGACGTTGCGGGTTAGGATGCCCCATCAACGCGAAACAATCGGCTTTTTTAACTTGGATTCCCGACGCGATCGAAGCGGGGGCTGTGGTGGTTCCGAACATGAGGGCGAAGTATATCCAGGACGGAGCCACCAAAACGGTTGTTGCGGAATTTGCACCGGACGCTTATGAAAAAGCTCCCGACGAGATCATCCGAAAGATGACGATCCAAGCTCCGGTCGTAATCGTAAGCGCAGGAGCCATCGAAGGACCTGCTCTTTTACAACGATCCGGACTCGGAAACGATTGGGTCGGTCGGAACCTGAAGCTTCACCCGACTAGTACGAATTTTGCCATCTTTGACGAGAAGATCAATATGTTCTCCGGACCTCCGCAGTCGGCCGTGATCAAAGACGGCCATAATCAGAATAATACGGGATACGGATTTTGGTTGGAAGTTGCTCCCTTTCGGCCGACCTTAGCGAGTTCTTTGGTCCCCTTTTACGGGGCGAACCAATTCGAAGTCATGAAGAAGTTTCCTCACATGAACGCCGGGATCGTGCTTGTTCGAGACGGTGCGGATGGAGAAGCGAACTCTTCGGTCCAATGGTCTCTAGGAAGAAGAAAAGTATATTTCGAACTGACCCCTACGGATGGAAAAAATTTATTGAAAGGGATTAAAATGCTCGCGGAAGTCCAGGTGGCGGCCGGAGCTAAATCCATTATTTTCCCGTTTCCCGATATCCAAGAACCCGTTAAAGTCGATAAAAACAGTAAGTTCGATTGGGTACTCGAAAAAAGCATAGAACCGGGACGCATTGCGGTCGGATCTGCCCACCCTCACGGATCCTTGCAGGCGGCCGATTCTTCCGAAAAAGGGGCTGTGAATCTGGATTTCGAACTGTACGGGCACAAGAATATTTACGTGATAGACGCATCCGTATTTCCCACAGGACTTTCGGTAAACCCGCAAATTACGACCATGAGCGTAAGTTTAAGGGCTTCCCGGGCGTTGGCGGCTCGAAAATCCGAGATTTTAGGAAATAATTAATTCCAGACTAAAAGGGAGAATTCCACTTTATTCGGAAGGCTCCCTTTCGAAACTGGATATATGCCCAGTCGGTATCGTCAAAATCTCAGACGAAGCTATTTAACAGATTTTTTAAACCTCGCAAAACCTCTTTCCGGAGTCGTGGTTTTTTACTTTCTTTTCGCTTCTTCCGTGCTGCTTTCGGCGGATCTAAAAGAGGGAAAAAAAGCCTATTCGCGAAAAGATTATACCGAAGCCCTAAAACAATTCCAAAAATACAACGATAGCAACCCGAGTTCTGGCGAAGCCTGGATGTATATGGGTTACATTTATGAAAGCCGTAAAGATTATACGAAGTCCATACAGGCTTTTAAGAAAGCGGTAACTTTGAGTCTTCCCAAAAAAGACCTGGTGAATTGTTATACAAAAATCATTCTCTATTACAATTATCATCGGGAATACGGCGAGGTGATAGCCTATGCGAATCGTTTGCTCAAAATCGCACCCGATCTGAACCATATCCAAAAAATTCGTGCAGCAGCCGAGGAGAAGCATTCGGGGGGGAGTCGACCGCAAAAAAATCCGCTCCCGCAAGAGGTAGAAGAAGAACAGGAAACCGTCGCCTCCCTGGAAAAGAAGCTAAACAAGGATCCGAATAATAAAAATATAAAGTGGCAACTTTCCCTTGCCTACTATAACGAAAAGGAATTCAGAAAATCGGAGACGATTCTTGCCGAGCTTGTAAAAGACGAACCCGAAAATCTGGAATACGGCTACAAGTACGGCGCGCTTCTGGTAAGGCTCGGAAAATACGATGAGGCATTGGCGGCTCTGGCGAAAATCGAACCCAAGATCCCTTCCGAAAAGGAAAAATTACTTTATTTTACCCATCTAACGCAGGCGGCTGCCTTCCATAAAAAAAGGAATTTCGAGGAGGCGACCAAGTATTATCGCAAAGCCTATGCGAATAAGCAGACGGTTCTTCCGTTAATAGGTATCACTAAGATAAAATGGCAGGTTAAGGACTGCGAGAATGCGATTAAAACCGCCGAAAAAGCTTTGGAATTCGGAGAAAAAACCAGGGAAATCAAAATGTATGTCGCCCTTTGTAAAATACAGGGAGGCAAAAAAGAAGAAGGGTATGATACTCTAAAAGAGATCGCTTCCGCGATCGAAAAGGAAAATCCGAAGTTTCAGAATTTGCCTGAAGTGTATAACGATGGTATCTTGAAATTAGCCAGGTATTATACGAATGCAGGGAATTATGAAAAAGCTCTCCGGTATTTCAAATCCGTGGAACCCGACGAGGAAGAGGAAAGAGAATATCGTTTTTACCTAGGGAAAGCGTATTTTTATACGGGATCCGTGGACAAGGCGGTTCCCCTTCTGGAAAAAATCGAAAATTCAGCCAATGCTTTTTATTTGTTGGCAAAATGTCAAGCGCGGCTCGGAAATATGGACGCGACTACGAACTATATTAAAAAAGCGGCGGATATGAATCCTTCTCTTTGGACTTCAGCCTTAAAGGATAAGGAATTCGTAAAATTCAAAGAAAACGAGTCTTTTCGACAATTTTTGGAAACTCGGTCGGGAACTCGAAGTCCGAAAGACGAATCCGAAAATCCCCGCTCGGAAGAATCGGAAAAAGACGATTCCGATCGATAATCAAAGGCTGCTTTTTCGGCTTTCTAAAAGTTCCGACAACCCGACCTGACCGGGCGCTTTCGGATTCTTGAAACAAGCGTAAGTGAATTGGGACCCTATTTTTTCGGGAAAGATCCGAAACTCTTTTCCCGAGTCTCCCATTAATATTCCACAATAACCGAATCGTGTCCCCTCTTCTTTGACCAATTCCGATATCTTCCGACTGATCTCGACGAATTCCTTACTGTCCTCTTCGGAATCGGGCATGACCGCAACTTTCAGAATCCGATCGAAAGGAAGGTTCGTTTTGCGGGAGCCGATCGCTTCTTCCGCCACAGTACGAAAATAGAATTCTAGTTCTTCCGAGCCTAGAATTCCGGAAAAAGAATGGATAGATCTGACGATTCCGAAGTTAGAATCCTCCGCTCCGGTAAAAATGGAATTATCCTTATCCAATTCCACATCCAGATAATGATTGCCTCCCTGCAACTTACGGAGAAACGGGATTACGTCTTCCTGAGTCCAGATGGATCTGGCTTTTACGCTGGAATCTTCCGGTTGTCTGTATGTAAGGATCGCTCGAGCGTTTAATTTATCGAGGGCATCCAGTATTTTTTCCGGCTTTCCGGATTCGTTCAGGAACAGGTCCAATCGAATTTCTATAAAGTCCGCCGGAGGAAGCTCCTGCAATGCAAAGAACTCTTCCTCGTCCAGGGTAAGCACCGTATAGATTTTCTCCGTCTTGGACATATAGCGTTTATAGACCTTTTTGCAGAAGATCGTGAACGGAAACAAAGCCCAAAAGTTTTTCCCGGTCGACAATGGGTGCGATAGAAATCGGACGTTCCCTTCTTTCCATTGCTTGAAGAACGTCGTAAGCCATAATTCCGGATTGGAAAACAACAGGTTTTGGATTCATCATTTCGGATGCTTTGGTGTCGGAGTGGAACTTCCCTTCTCTAAGCAACTTTCTCACATCGTAGTCCGTGATCACTCCGAACAAAGTATCGTCCCGCCCTACGACCGCGGTGGCTCCGATCAATTTTGCGGTGATTTCCGAAAGTACGACTTCCAAATTCGCTTCGGGAAATACTTTCGGAAGTCTTTCCCCTTTTCTCATGACATCGTCGACTCGCAGGGATAGCCTTTTTCCCAATCGGCCGGCGGGATGGTAGAGTGCAAAATCCTCTTTTTGAAAATTTCTCATCTCCATCAATGCCATCGCGATCGCGTCTCCCAACATAAGTGCAATTGTGGTGCTCGACGTAGGGGCCAATTCCAAAGGACAAGCTTCTTTTAATACGGGAGTGAGTACGACCAAATCGCTATCTTGAGCCAAGCGGGAATCCGGATTAGCGGTAAGGCTGATCAATTTTGCGCCTAAATTCTTAATCGTAGGAATCAAATTCAGTAATTCCTCGCTTTCCCCGCTTTTCCCGATTGCTAAGACCACATCTCCTTGTGCTACGATCCCGGCATCTCCGTGCGCCGCATCCGAAGGATGTAGAAAGAACGCGGGTGTCCCGGTCGAAGAAAGGGTGGAAGCGATTTTTTTTCCCACATCGCCCGACTTACCCACTCCGGTCACGATTACTTTTCCGGAAGAAGCGAAGATAAGTTCCACCGCCTTCTCCGCTTTCGGATCGAGATTGTCCCTAAAATAACGGATCGCTTCGATCTCTATGTCCAAAGCCTTTTGAACTTTATCAAGAGCTTCGCCCAATGTTTTTCTCCTCCTGAGTTTCTATGGAATCCGGATCCAAATCCACCGAAATACTGGATCGGATGCCGGAGATATTCACCTTCACCGAAACAGAACTGATCTTTCTGACTACGATGGCTCTATACCCTTTAAAGGATCCTCGAGTGATCAGTACCTTATTTCCCGGTTCCAATTTCTCCTCGGATTGAACCCGTAAATGTTCCGGAAAATCTCGCACGAATATTTTTACTAACTCTATCTCTTCCTCCGGAATCGGCAAGGGACTTCCATTCAGCGAAAGAATATGATGCGCGCCCGGAGTTTGCAATACCCGGATTTTCTCCGATTTCAAATCCATTTTTACGAATACGTAGGAAGGAAACACCGGTTCTAAAACGGTTTTCGTCCTATCCGACCATTGTTTTTTAAGTGGAAGCAGGGGTAAAAAATTTTCGATCCCTTTCTTGTCTAACTCCTTCGCCAGTTTCTTTTCCGACCGGGAAAGGGTGTAGATCGCATACCAGAATTTCGTTTGATCAGTCATTCGATTCTATTCGGAAAGATACAGGCACCGTTATTCTAGTACCTTCCTTTAATTGAAATTTCCAGCGAGAAACGGATTTTCGAAAATGATTTTCAAAGACCGCGTATTTGCAAGACTTTACGGTCGTTATCGTTTTAGGCTCGCCGTTCTTTCCGATTTCGATTAACCAGGAACAATCCGATTCTAGCCTCTGCTCCAGCGCTTCGGGTGGAAAATGAATTTCGTTTTTCAGCCTTTCTATTTCGTCCGTTTCCGATCCGGTTTGGCTTTTTTTCTCCGAGGGAGTCGACCCTTTTCCGGATTCCGGAGGAAAGGAAAAATATAGACTAGGAATCCCGCCCCGGTTTAAACGCAAGTTCGCAATTTCGAGCGCGTTCTCAGTATTCCGAAAATAAAGAAATACTCCAATTATCACTAAAAGATGAATCGAAGCGGATAGAAGAAGACCGAACCGAAGATCCATGATTTCTTTCTTCCACTGAAAATCCGACCATCGAATTTGCAACCTCTTGCGTCTTTCGGAGTCCCTTTCTTTTTACATTCGGATTTGTGGTTGAAGAGAAGGGTCGAAGGACCTAGGATAATCGTCCATGTCGGAATGGAATTTTACAGACTCTCACGCGATTCAAATTCTTTCCATTCTTGCGACATCCTCCTTTGTCGGTTGGATTACCAACTATATCGCCGTAAAAATGATCTTTTATCCGAACGAAAGAGTCGGTTTCGGTTTTATAGGATGGCAGGGAATTATCCCTCATCATGCGATAAAAATGAGCGGTTTGATCGCTCAAATTCTGACTTCAAAACTGATTCGTCCGTACGAGTTGTACAAAAAAGTCCGTCCCGAAAAGATCGCTGATCTGATCGCAGACTTGATACGGATGCGTTCATCTGAAATCGTCAAAGACGTCATCGTCGCGGAAAGCCCGGTTCTCTGGGCGACGCTTCCCCCCGGATCGAAGGAGATTTTAGAAAAAGAGATCCGAGAAGAGATTCCTGTCAAAATACGGGAGGTTTATCATTCTTTCGGAAAGGAATTGGATCGGGTTATGGGGATAGAGGAATTCGTCCGTGCTTCCTTGTCCGGGCCGAATACGAAATATCTCGTCGAGGTTTTTCGAAAATGCGGGGGACCCGAATTCGATTTTATCGTTCGATCGGGCATCTATTTCGGATTTTTAATAGGATGTTTTCAGGTGTGCTTTTGGGAAATTTTCGACCGATGGTGGACGTTACCCATTATGGGGGTTGTGGTCGGTTACGTCACGAATTGGATGGCGATTCTCATGATATTTCATCCTTTGGAGTCGAAAAACTTCATCCTCTTTAAATACCAGGGACTTTTTTTAAAAAGACAAAAGGAAGTTTCTCGGGAATTCGCTTCCGTAATTTCTTCCAGAGTTCTGACGACGGAAAACCTGATACGATTGATCTTCCTAGGAAAAGGCGGAGACTTGATCGTACGCGAATTGGCGGAAAGAGCTAAGGAATTATCGGAGAGAAAATTGAAGGAGAAAATTCCGTACGCGAAATTATTGCTCGGGAACGCGAAAGTAAAAGAGGTTCAGGAAAAAATCGCAGATAAGGTGGTGGGAATGGTACCTGAAACCGCCGAAAGGATGAAAGGATATCTCGAAGAAACTCTGGAAATCGAAAGAATCATTTCTCTTAGACTGAGCCAACTTCCATCGACGGAATTCGAGCGTCTTCTTCATTCCGTTTTTCGGGAAGACGAATTGACTTTAATTTTGCTAGGTGCATTACTTGGGGGACTTGTCGGATGTATTCAAACTTATTTACTGTTCTTTGCACCATAGTCCATTCTGCTTAGAGGCATAACGTCCGAATCGCATTTTTACGTTTGTTGACAAAGGTAAATCCTTCTACGGATTTATTTCGCTATACTCCTATGACGATACTATAGAAAAAGAAATCATGAGGAAAAACCTCCCAGTTACGAACAGAGAGATTCGGTTTCCCGCCAATGCGGTCATTATTTCACGCACTGATCCGAAGGGAAAAATCACCTATGTATCCCGGGATTTTGCGGACGTCAGCGGATATAGCGAGAGCGAACTTTTGGGAGAAGCTCATAATATAGTCCGACATCCGGATATTCCTCCTGTCGTTTTCGAAGATCTCTGGATCACAATCAAATCCGGACGACCCTGGAACGGAATCGTTAAAAACCGCGCAAAGAACGGAGATCATTATTGGGTGGACGCGACGGTAACGCCGATTCTGGAGCAAGGAGAGATCGTCGGTTATATGTCGGTTCGCAAACAAGCGGGTCGACAAGACATCGATAAGGCGGAGAAACTTTACCGGAAATTGAGTCGCGGCCTCGGACTAAGATATCGGCTTTCTTCTTTCATACATTCCATTCAAAGTGCGTTGGGCAATTTCGGTCTAGCGGCGGTTCAAGTAAGCCTAGTGCTTTTACCCGGGTTGTATCTTAGCTTCCGACTTTTTCCCGCCGATCCGATTTCTTCCAGCGTGACGGCGATTTCGGGAATTCTAGGTTCTTTCTTGGTCTTGGTCACGATGAAAAAGCAGGGTGCGAAGATTCTAGACGTGGTCGAAATCGTACGCCAAATGGTCAATGGGAACATGCTTGCGGAAATCCGGAGGCAGGAAGGCAGGGAAGACGTAGATAAGATCTATACCAACATACGATGTCTTGCCATCAGTCTCTGGGGCTTGATCGTACAGATGAAGGAAAACTACGATCGGAACATGCATCTTTACGAGACGCTATTCGAGTCTATGCAAAAATTCCGTTCCAGCACCCAAACGCAAGCCCAGTCGGTCGAGGAAACCGCTGCCGCCTCCGTGCAGTTATCCAAAACGATCGAAGAGATCGTCATCACCATAGCCGAGCAGACCAGAAGTCTTTCCAATGTAAATGCGAGTATAGGATCCATCGATTCTTCTTTGCGGGAAACTTCCCACTCGATGGAAGAATTGGCGTCGCAGACGGGGGAAGTTTCCGGAAAGGCGTTGCAAGCCGAACAGATTTTTAACGAAGCGATTCGCTCGATGGAAGAGATCAAATCCTTCTCCGATCAAATCAATAAGATCGTCTCCATAATCACCGGTATTTCGGAAAGAACGAATCTATTGGCGCTGAACGCTTCTATCGAATCGGCAAGAGCGGGAGAAGCCGGCAAAGGCTTTTCCGTAGTCGCCGACGAGATTTCCAAGTTGGCCGAACAGACCAAACACAGTATCAAAGACATCGTTCAATTGGTTAAGAATACTTCTCTTTCCGTCGACGAGGGCGCTTTAAAGGTCAACCAATCCGTGGATGTTTTCAAGAAACTTCAGGATTACATAGAAAAGGTTCATGCTTCCGCATCCGATGTCAGGATACATCTTTCCGAACAATCCAATAAACTTCGGGAAATCCGGATGAGCTCCGACCAATTGCTTACGTTGGGACAGATGATGAACAATTCTTCCGAACAGCAAAAAGGAGCGTCGGAAGAAATTTCCGCCTCCATGAGCGTAATCTCTAAAAATGCGGAGGACATCGCCTCTACATCGGAAGACATAAAACATACCGTCGAAGGTACTCTGGAACATTCCGAGAGATTAAAGAGTATTCTGGGTCATTTTAAAACCTGAATCGCCGTCGATTGACGGTCTTCTTTTCGAAAGTCGGTATCGATTTCTTTGCATCCCGTCTAGCGCGGGTGCCGATATTCATGTTAGCATGGAAAATCGTTTCCTACGCCTCGCATTGATCTTGGCCATCGTTGCCACTTTACTATCCTACTGGAATCACGGCTGGGTTTCCTATTTGAAAGATTTCGTGGTTCTAATTCATGAGGCAGGTCATGCTACGGCCACTCTGTTGACTGGCGGAAGTGTTCAGACGATAGAACTGCAGGGAGACGAAGCGGGACAGACGGTAGCCTCTCCTCTTGCAGGAAAAGGTCCGTTCGTTTTCGTAGTTTCGGCCGGGTATTTAGGGTGTTGTTTGGTCGGCGGCTTTTTGGTTAACAGAGGATTTAAGGGGAGGCTTGTACGCCCTACTCTGTTACTCTTCGGTGGAGCGATCCTTCTCCTTACCTTAAAATACACTTCATCCGGAGGACTTGCTCAGAAAACGGGATTGGCTTGGGGACTATTCGTTTTGATCAGCTCGTTCTTACCTTTCGGATGGGATAGATTAGTTACCGTTTTTCTCGGAACAAGCGTTACGTTATATAGTCTTTACGACCTCTTGGATTTTACTGAAAACATTCAAAATACGGACGCGGGAATTCTCGCAGGTTGGATTACGGGAACAGATGCGAAATCCGCGGCGCCCAAATCGGTTGTCTTTCTAGGATATTTGATTGCCCTCCTCTGGTCCTTTTTTAGCGTATCCATCATATTCTTTTCCCTAAGACGTGCGGTGGCTCCGAGCCAAGCTTCCGACCTAGCCGAACCTCATTCCGATGTTTTAACGGCAAACGGAGTTTCCGAAGAATCGCCTTTTCCGGGCGAAGTTACTCCAGAAGTTATGGAGTGGTTTTTAAGTCGTGGATTGGATCTGAACGGAAAACCGCTGCCGACAGAATTTAAAGATTAAGAGTGATTGGATGGGTAGCAGAGTTTTAGTAACCGGCGGAGCCGGCTTTATCGGGTCGCATCTTTGCGAACGACTGATCGGTATGGGCCACGAGGTGATCTGCCTCGACAACTTTCACACCGGAAGAAAAGCGAATGTGGAAAAATTATTGGATCATCCACGTTTCGAATTAATTCGTCACGATATCACGGAACCGATCCGCTTGGAAGTGGATAAGATCTATAATTTCGCCTGTCCCGCTAGTCCGATTCATTACCAATCAAACGCGATCAAGACGATCAAAACGAACGTTTTAGGCATGTTGAATATGCTCGGCATGGCCAAGCGCGTAAAAGCGAGAATCCTTCAGGCTTCGACGAGTGAAATTTACGGGAATCCTCTCGAACATCCTCAGAAAGAATCCTATTGGGGAAACGTAAATCCGATCGGAATCCGTAGCTGTTATGACGAAGGGAAAAGAGTGGCGGAAACGCTCTGCTTCGATTATCACCGGAACCATAAAGTCGACATAAGGGTTATTCGAATTTTTAATACGTACGGACCTAGAATGCTTCCGGATGACGGTCGTGTGGTCAGCAATTTCGTGGTGCAAGCTCTCGCCGGAAAAGATATCACGATTTATGGAGACGGCTCTCAAACTCGTTCTTTTTGCTACGTAGACGATCTTGTGGAGGGGATCATCCGGTTAATGGATACCCCCGATTTTATCGGACCCGTGAACTTGGGAAATGACGGAGAATTTACGGTAAAAGAGTTGGCTGAGTTGGTGATTCGCGAAACGGGATCGCCGTCCAAGATCGTTTATCGGCCGTTGCCTCAAGACGATCCTGTGAGACGTAAACCCGATCTTAGTCTTGCGAGACAAAAATTAGGTTACGAGCCTAAGGTTGCGTTAAAAGACGGAATCCGGAAAACGATCGAGTATTTCAAAAATCACTTGGATTAATCGTTCGTCGGGAAAATCTGGACGTACTTTTCCCGATTTTTCGGGGATCGAACCGAAAAACTTTATTTTCGAGCAGGCTGTATGAACATCGGAGTATTAAAAGAGGCGAAGGAAGAAACCCGGGTAGCGATCACTCCCGACGTCGTCGACGCACTCAAAAAAATCGGAGCTTCCGTGCTGGTAGAAAAGAGTGCCGGAGAGTCTTCTTATTTCTCGGATGAGGATTATAAGAAAGCGGGAGCTACCATTGTTACCCGCCAAGATGTCCTAAAAAAATCCGACATAGTGACTAGTATACATTTAGCGGATTCTTCTACGCTTTCTAAAATCAAGAAAGGCGGCATTTATCTCGGGATGTTCCAGCCGGCGATGAACGCCCAAACGATTAAGAAATTATCCGCCCAGCAAGTTACCGTTATCAGTTTGGATGCGATTGCAAGGATCACCAGAGCTCAATCTATGGATGTTCTATCATCCCAAGCAACAGTGGCGGGATACAAAGCGGTCCTACTTGCTGCGACTCATCTTACCCGATTCTTTCCGATGCTTACCACCGCAGCAGGTACGATTACTCCTGCATCCGTATTAATTATCGGAGCCGGAGTTGCCGGCTTGCAGGCGATCGCTACTTCCCGCCGATTGGGAGCAGTCGTTGACGTTTTCGATACGCGCCCGGAAGTAAAGGAACAAGTTCAATCTCTCGGAGCTAAATTCGTGGAAGTCGAAGGCGCTCGTCATTCCGCAGAAGCGGGAGGCTATGCCGTAGAGCAAACCGAGGAATATAAAAAGAAACAGCAGGAAGCAATCGATAAGTTTGCCGGAAAGGCGGACGCGATCATTACTACCGCTTTGATTCCCGGAAAAAAAGCTCCCATTCTCATCACTAAAAAGATCGTAGATAGGATGAAATCTGGTTCCGTAGTGGTCGACCTTGCTTCCAGTATGGGTGGAAACTGCGAATATACCCAGCACGGAAAGACGATCGTCACTAAAAACGGAGTTTCGGTAATCGGGCATTTGAATTTACCGGGATCGCTGCCGGGCGATGCATCTAGAATGTTCGCTAAGAATATCCTGAACTTCCTGAAGCTATTGTTGAAAGAGAAGAAAATCAATCTGGATCTTTCGGACGAAATTCTGTCTTCCACTACCGTGACTCATAGCGGTGAGATCCGCCATAAGCTTACCCTGGCAGCCTTAGGCTCCACCGGTAAGGAAGAAAAGAAAGCCCCTGCCAAGAAGAAGACCCAAAAGTCCGAATCCGCTTCCAATTAACCAACCCCCTAGCACATCGCTCGGAAAGTGATGCAGGGATAGGAGACGACCTATCCCTGCCATCAGACTGAGCACCAAAAACCACTCGGGAAAACCGAATAGAAAAACCAGAAGTAAAGACGCGGTCATGGAATTCGACGCGTGAGCAGAGGGAAAAGAATGCTTCATGTCCGGATTTCCATCCACTTTTCCCGCTACTGTGATCAAAGGCCTTTTTCTCGCGATCGACTTCTTCAGAAATAAAACGAATCGATCGTTCGCATAAGACACGATCCCCGTGTACGGCAAAACGATCCACCAAGGATACGGAAGGATGTTTTTCCAAGCTGCGTAAGCAAGGTAGGGAATTACGATGAGGATCATCATTTCCCCTCTATTGATTCTGGATAGGATCCGATTCAAGCGGGGACCGTGGATTTTTTCGCGGATGAAAAGGGCTGCAGCGTAATCGGCCCTTCCTAAAAGACTTTTTATCTTCAACGCTTTTTTAACCAAGCATCGAATCCTTTAATTTGGAGGACAGATCCTTACGCGAAAGCACGGATTGTGTGCCGGTCTTCAGGTCCTTTAATTGTATTTCCTGTTTTGCGACTTCAGATTCCCCCAAAAAGAGGACGAACCTATAACCTTTTTTTTCGGCAGTTTGGATCTGTTTGCCGACTTTACCCGATTCCAGCATCGTCTCCACATTGATTCCGTCGGAACGGAGTTCGTACGCCAATTTTAGGATTTCCGGAAATAAGGATTCTTCCATGACCGGAATGAATACGGTATCGTTACGATGAAGATCCGGAACCAACCCGTGACCTTCTAAAAAACTTCGAAAAGTCACGTCCCCTAAACCGAATCCGATTCCGGACAATTGGTCGTTGGAAAAAAGACCGATCAGGTTGTCGTAACGCCCACCACCGTACAGAGATCGTCGGTTTTCGGGATTCGTATCAAAAACTTCAAAAATGCAGCCCGTATAATAGTCGAATCCGCGGATAATGGAAGGATCGAAGGAAATCTGCTTCTCTATCCCGAGGGATTTTAAATCCGCCGACAAGCGTCCGATAAATTCCACAGCCTCGGAGTTGATTCCTTTAAAACGAGACAAGCTTTCCAAATCGCTTTCCAGATAAGCGTAAATCAAGGGGATTTGTCCGTCGGGATTCGATAATAACGGTCTTAATTCTTGTTCGAAAACTTCTTTCGATATTTTCGCCTTCTTGTCCAGAAGTTTGGAAACCGCCTGGCATTTCTCAGAAGGTAGGGAAAGTGAATTCGATAAAAAGGAATCTAGAATCCCCCGGTGAGATATCTTGATCTGATAGCTGCCGGCGGGAGCGCCGAATTTCTTGAGAATGGAATCGGCAATGAGTATGATCTCAACTTCGGCACGGTACGAATTGACTCCGAAGAGATCCACGTTGAGCTGCCAATGCTCCCGTAATCGTCCTTTTCCCGGTTGCTCGTATCTCCACAGGTTCGGTATGGAAAACCAGCGAATCGGCTTGGCGAGGTTTCTGACTTCTCCGGCAACCATTCGGGCCAGAGTCGGAGTCATTTCCGGGCGGATCGCGACATGGCGATCTCCCTTATCCGTAAAATCGTACAATTGTCTTTGTACGATTTCTTCACCGCTCTTGGCCTTGTACAGATCGAAGGATTCCAGTATCGGACCGTCGTATTCCTGGTATCCGAAAGATTGAACCGTCTCCCGCATAACGGAAAACATCCAATTGCGAAACCGCATATCGTCCGGATAAAAGTCTCTCGTGCCCTTATAAGGGGCCGTGGGTAAAAAAGATTTTTGTTTTTCCAATGCGCTTAAAGGCTCTTAACGAAGCTTAGATTCTTCTTTAATAGAGTCATATTCACCTTAGCATCATTGGAGCCAACTATTTCTGCACCGACGAGATAAATTTCACCTAATTGAGAAATATGTCGGATTTTAAACGCGAATCTTAAAGGGGCTTGCATTTTAAACGTCAAGTCCGCCGTAAAGAAAGGTTTGTGCAAAAACGATTCGACCAACTGGGATTCGGTGATTTCCAGTAAGATACCGCCTTCGGAGGCGTTTACGACGTTTTGGCGAACGTCAAGATCTAGGGTATTGGAATCCTCGATTCTAGCGTTGAAAACGACTTCGAGCTCTTTGTATTTCTTCAAAATTTCCGGGTCGAGTGCTCCGTCTTTAGATTCGGAATAGCCTAGGGCTAAGAGTTTGGCCCCCATTGCGTCCCGATAAAATAAAGGCACCATTACGAAAGATTTGATCTTGCCCATGCGGAAGAATTTTATCCGATCTTCGAGGATCATTTCTTCCTCCAACTCGGTCCTTAAATCCATTACTTCGAAATTCGTAAGTGTGTTTAAAGGAGGCTGCTCCAGCGTGAATGCGTCGGATACAAAGATCGCTTTCCCGGTCCGTTTTATCAGATCCTGCTCCGGAGTCAGATCCTTGCTATTCGGAAATATCAGCCTTGAATTTTGGTACTCTGACAACAAGTTTCGGTGCAAGTCTGTGAGAAGAATTTGTCCCGAAGTCCCGAGTATTTTGGTAGAATCCTGTTCTTTTTTTTGGATATGAAATCTGTGAGCGACGACTTTTCCGGCCAATCCTTCGATTCGAGTCGTGATTCTTCCCTCTTTCGCGATTTTGACGTACTCCGGGATGCAGATCGCGATTCCGTTTTCGTCGTCGACGCGTTCCACACGGAAGCCGATTTCCATATGCTTGCTTAAGGTTTTATAGACGGTAATTTCGTTTTCCTTATTTACTTGGTTCGGATCTATGCGTAAGTGTATCTTCCCGTCTTCGGAATTTTTCAGGATCTGCAATTCCTGTTTCAAGGGATTTTCCTTAAGAAAAATTCCGTTGTTATGAACGTATTCCTTTAGTATGTATCCTACTTTCGCAGGGTCAGTGATTTTATCCCAAACGCGTGGGGATTGAAGGAAGGATCGATATTCGACTTCCATCTGCGCCGCTCCTTAGAGTTTGCGAAAATCCACTCTCCTGTTTTTAGCTCTACCTTGTTCCGTAGAGTTGTTTTCTTCGGGTCTGGAATACCAGTAAGCTCTTGTTTTTAGTTGAACTCCTTGGGTTCCTTTGCTTCGGATATAGTCGTAGACGTTTCGCGCTCTTTTTGCACTCAATCGAGTGTTGTATTCTTTGGAGGCGATATTGTCGGTATGGCCTCCGATCTCTATCTTATCCGACGGATTCTTTTTCAGGTAATCGACAATGGTGTCTAACTGCCTTTTATGTTCCTCGGTCAAATTCGTTTTATTAAATTCGAAATAGAGTTTCAATCCTAGAACAACAGGTACGTCCGCCTCTTTTTTCAGCGCGATAGAAATTATTGACCCGTCTTTCGCGTCCTTCTTAAGAACGTTAACACTTTCTGAAATATATTTCTCAGCTTTTGCAAATATTTCGAAATCTGTGTCAGGGATATTTTGTATTTGGAAATATTTTTCTTCCGAATCGCGTTTTAGGTTTTCTCCTTGTCGATTTTTGGGCGTAAACAATGTAGCGCTCGCTCCAGGGATGGACTCTTTCGTAACTGCGTCCACGACCGACACTTTCATTCCGCGGAATTTTTTGCCTTCTTCTACGGGCACCTGCTCTGGCTTCGCTTTGTCTTCCTCCCGGATAGGAAGAAGAACGTATGTTTTATGGATTTTCTTCCCTCTTTCTATGTTTCCTCTCAGATCCAAGCGGTCTTCCGTAGGATAAAAACCGGGAGAAGAAATTTCGACTTTGTAGACGCGCCCCGTTTTTAGAACGGTTTTGAAGTTAGAAGGATTTCCTTTGGATAAATCTCCTCCTATTCGTTTAGATGTGATAGTCCTACTCGGGCCAACGGAATCGGAGATTTTTACGGTCGCATCCAGACCGATCATGGTTTGTTCGGAGCCGTCCAGGACCAATCCGGAAAAGGAAACCTCGTAGGAATTCCTTAAGGATTCGGGCACTTGGAAACGGTAGATATCGTGCTGTCCCTGTCCTCCGTTTCGATTCGAGGAAATGTACGCCCAAATTCCTTCTCTATCGAAAGAAATTCCTTCCGAATCGATTCCTTCCGCCGGATCCAGATTAAAAGGATGGGGAAGTTTTTCCAGGGTCTTGGAATCCGGAGTAGGAAAAGGGAGATTGGTTTTGGAAATAGCGGTTTTATCTTCCTCGTCCTCCGTATCCGAGTTTTGGGGAAGATTCAAAAAGACGCGAAACAACGAAAATTTCTTTCGCTCATTTTCTCGATTCGTGGAAAAGTAGAGCTGCTCTCCATCGGGATGTATGTAAGGAAGTATTTCCCCCGATTTGGAATTTACGGAATCTCCTAGATTTATGGGAGAAGACCAGGAGCCGTCGTAAAGGTTTCGGTAGGAAATCCAAAGATCGTAATCTCCGAATCCCCCGGGTCTGTCGGAGGAAAAAACGAGAAATCTCCCGTCAGGAGAAATCGCGGGCATCTTATCGTTGAAATTGGAATTGATTTCGGGGACGGGGACCGGATCGGTCCAGAGTTTCGTTTTATCGTCCTTTTTTGTATAATAAATATTTAATGCGTCGAAACCGGACCGATCGGCCTTTTCGTTTCTGATCGAAGTGAAGAAAATTTCCACCGGATTTCCGATATCATCGAAACGGATGGATATTCCTCCTTCGAATCGGTCCGTATTTAGGAGCTTAGCCGGTCGTTCTCCCGCAGGGAGTTCCTTTTTGTTTTTTTCCCAGATATCCTGGTTCAAATTCACCGGCTTCCGCCAATCGGTTTCTCCGTCGCGGCTTTTGTAGTTCGCGTTTTCGGAAAGCCATAAGTCCATTTCCCCCTCTCCGCCCGGTCGGTTCGATTGGAAAATTAGGTAACGACCGTCGGGACTGATCACCGGATTGTATTCGTCGTTTTGGGTATTTAAAGGCGGCCCGAAAAAACGTTCCGCTAGGGAAGGGAGTGGCTGAGCCCAACGATCTCCGTAAAAAGGAAGACTAGCTCCGATTAAGAGACAGGCGGAAAGGAGTAAGGCTTTTAGCGAGTAGAGATCCGGGAAGCTGTTTCGATTGTAAAATGACATACTGTTTATTCTCGCTATTCGGAAAATCCCTGGATTTTCCCCCTGATTCCTCTAGTATCGGAAGGAAACCGCAAAGGATCAATATGGAAACTGACGTGCTCAACCCGAGAAACAGGATGCGATTTCCCCCCAAGCCCCGGATTTTCGGGGTTTTGAATATCACATCCGACTCTTTCTCCGACGGAGGCAGATATCTTGATCCGGATGCTGCCTTTCAAAAAGCTCTGTCCTTGGTTCGGGAGGGGGCGGACGTCGTCGATATCGGAGCGCAATCCTCGAATGTGGAGGCGGGCTGGGTGGAACCGGAAGCGGAGTGGGACAGGATGAAGGAGATCGTCCTTGAGCTTAAAAATCGAAAGATAGCCGTTTCCGTTGATACGTTCAAACCTTACGTGATCGAAAAGGCTCTCCAAGAGGGAGTCGATTTCATAAATAATATCCGGGCCTTTACGGATGGGGAGAGCGGAGAGACCCTGAGGAAATTTCCTTCCTCCGTAACGAAATACGTCGTTATGTATTCGCATAATCATGGTGACAAAGCGAAGCGAGATTCCCCTTTGGAGCCAGATACGGTACTGCAAGAGATCGTTTCTTTTTTTCGGGAGAGGAAGAGGACTTTGGAAGAATGGGGTATTTCTCCGGAGCGGATAGTATACGATCCCGGCATGGGCTTTTTTTTGAGCCCGGATCCGACGGTCAGTTTTTCCGTACTTTCTTCCGTGACGGAACTCTTGAACGAATTTCCAAGTTTAATGGTGTCAGTGACTCGGAAGTCGTTTCTTGGCAACGCTTTAGGGGGGATTCCGGTCGGAGAACGGGACGTTCCCACGGCGGTCTGCGAACTTTTCCTGTGGCTGCGGAATGTCCCTATGATCCGGACGCATTCGCCTTCTAAACTTCTTCAAGCGATTCGAACATGGAAACTTTCGCACGGAGAGGATTTTTAATCAACGACCGAGTATGTTTCTTTCGGCGGCTTCTTTTCCTTCCGGTACGGTAGTAGGTAGAAAATCCTCTTCCGAGATTTCCAAACCTTGGGCTTTCAATCTTCTAAAATAAGGTACCAGCGGAGTAAGGTCTGCTCGGGGGTTTCTGGATAGAAGGCAAGTTCTCCAGAGATTCAGGAAACGCAGATTACCCCGGTCGGATTCGGGAACTTTCCGGATCCATTCCAGGGCTTCGTCATATCTTTTTTTTTCCGAATACGCGTGGGCCAAATAATACTCTAGATCGGGCACCCGCTCTGCCGTCCCTATCAAACTCTGACCGAATACGATCGCCTCGTCCCATTTTTCCAAAGTATCCGCCATCTTTAGCATGAGTCCTCTGGCGTTTTTATGATACGGACTGACGACTAGAATCTTCTCCAAGTAAAAATAGCTCTTTGACCAATCCTGTTTTCTGTAAAAATAATCGGCTAGACCGTTCCAAGAATGAACTTCCTGTCCCGGAATGGAAGAGGACGAGTCCCAGAAAATGACCAATTCTTCCTCTCTCAGATTGTCTAGTAGGATCTTTTCGATCTTATTCCGTTCCGTCGGATTTGTCTGCTTTAGATAATTCGAAAGTAGGGCCTTGGCTTCGGAAATCGCATCAACCAGATAATAAAGTCTAAGCAGATTCAAAATAGGAATCGGATCGGAAGCGGACGACTTACGGGCCTCTAAAAACTCCTGCTCGGCTTCGTCCAAGAGAGATCTCTTAGCAAAAAGGATCCCCAGGTTATTGTGGTCTTCCGTGCTAATCGCTTTTCCTCGTAGGGATTTGGCTTCCCATGGACTTTCGATAGACTCGATCTTTTCCTTCGTAAATCGCTCGGAAGAAAGATACAAAAACCCGCGATCCGATTCCAAAGTTTCCGCATAGCGCACGGGATAAACGCACCCGCTCAAAAAGAGTTGGGTGATCAAAATTCGGAGAAGCGAATTAAGGAGCCTCTTTAGCGGGATTCTCTTCCAAATTTTTTTGTGCATACAACAGATATTTTAAGGCACGCTCGGTATCTCCATGAAATAGATACATGAGCGAAAGATCAAGCGCGTCCTGAGCTTCCGGAGCCTCGAAATCTTCCGGACTTTCTTTAGAAAGCACCAACTTATTCTTAAAATCGTTCAGCTTCTTTTTGGTCAGAGTTTCCAAATTTTCGAAGAATATTTTCTCTTCCGGTTTGGGATTCCTTTTAGAGTTTCGAACCGAATCCGAAAAATTGGAAAAACCCTGCGCCGTTGCGGTGACTTTCTTTAAAGTCTCGAAAGATTGTTTGTAGTTTCCCAATTTTACATGGATTTCGGTTAATAGAATTTCCATCCGAGGGTCGTTCGGATTCACGGCCAGTGCCTTCTCGGTAGCATCCAAAGCCTCTTCCCATTTTTCCGTATCGAAATAAATCGTAGCTAAGGCGGAAAGCGCGGTCCTATTTTTGGGTTCGATTTTCAGAACGTTCTTTAGATAGAGCTCCGATTTTTCGGGCTTCTCCAATTGTTTATAACAATAGGCAAGCAGAAGATGGGAGTTTAAATATCTCTTGTTCAGTTCTAAGGAATTTTTCAATGCCCGAATGGCGGCTTCCGGACTGTTCAGTCGATATAGCTCAACGCCCATGTTGTAGTAAAGCTCCGGAGTCTTTCCGATTTCCAGGGCTTTTCGGTATGTCCGGATCGCGTTTTCGGAATCCCCGGACTTGGAATACAAGGCTCCGAGATTCAGATATGCCTTTTGGAAGCCGGGCTCCGATTGGACGATTTCTCCGTATAATTTCGCGGCTTGGGAGATTTTGCCCTGTTTTTCTAGTCTAAGGGCCTCGTTGAATTTTTTACGCGAATCAGATTCCGCCATATCTGGAGTATCGACGTCAGAAAGAAATTCCGCAATCGGAAAAAGTCTTTAGGTGATTTCCGGATTTTTCCGATGAATAAAGGGAGAGAATCTCGACTGAGGACAAAAATGAAACGGTTTTCCGCGATCGTAGTTTTAACCACCATAACGGCTTGTGCTTCCGTAGAACCTAGACGGAGCATCAGCGCTTCCGGCGACCCGTCGGAAATCTTCTTCGAAAAAGAAATCTCGCCTATGGACCAGGAATCGAAAAAGGATATGGCATTGGCGCAAAATTCGGCCGGTCGGCAAAGGGGTTTGGACGATCTACTTTCGGATAATAAACCTGTAAAAGCGACTTTACCCGCAGCGAAAAAACCCACCGACGGAGATTTTGACGAAATCGGATATTCTTCCTGGTATGGACCTAAATTTCACGGAAAGCCCACCGCGAGCGGAGAATTATTCGATAAAACCAAATTGACTGCCGCTCACCCGAGCCTTCCTCTCGGGTCCGTCATCAAAGTAAAGAACTTGGAAAACGACAAGGAAGTAACCGTACGAGTGAATGACCGCGGACCCTTTGCGAAAGATCGGATCCTGGATCTATCGGAAAAGGCCGCAGAAAGCTTGGACTTTAAGGATGTAGGAATCGCAAAGGTAGGACTTAAAGTAATCAGCAAGGGCGGTAAAGACGAAACTGAAGATTTAGAGAACGTGGACGATGAAGAAGCTCTATTGAACGAAACCAAACCGGAAAAGTTGACTCCGAAAAAAGTCATCACACCCGCACCTTTGGTAAAGGGCGCTCCGAAGGGTCAAACCGTCCAAGTAGGAGTCTTTAGAAATAGCCAGCTTGCGGAAAACTACCGCAAAAACCTTTCCGCGGAGTACGGCGAAAAAGTTTATTTGTTCGAGCGAGAAGGGATGTTCGTACTTCAGATGGGAGATTTTTCGGACCGGGGAAAGGCCCTTCAACTGAAAACCAAGTTGAAAGAAGACGGAGTGGACTGTTTCATTCCCCTAAGATAAATCTTTTTAGACAGATGCGGAGCCGGAACCAAGCGATCTCGAAGAGAGGTCGCTTTTCTTTTTTGGAATCGTTGCTCCGATTGGAATTTGTTTGCGAAAAGTTTTTAATCCCTATGAGCCCTACAGCCCTGGAGTTTCATACGATCTCCGCAGATACTTTTGGCGAACTCTACATGGCCTATCGTGCAAGTGCCGGTGCCTTGTCCGCAAGCGGGATCCGTAAGCAACAGGATGGAAAGACAATGATCGTAATTCTTTAAATCTTTACCGCAAAGTTGTTCGTTACTGACTAATGCGTTGCAATTGGTAAGAAGAATCGAACCGAACAAAAAAGAAGAGGCAATCATTCGTTTTAGGCTGTGCATAACTTATCTCTTAGTCGGGGTTTTCGAGCGAATTTGCAGGAACTCAAATTGCTTCTTTTTCCAATTTTGTCAAATGATTTACGATTTTAAAATCCGACTCCTAAATTCCGTCGCCGTAGATGTATTCCTGAAGTTCCTGATCCCCTTTTACGGGAGAGTGCTTCGGCGCAGTCGCGTTCACTTTGGCATAAAGATCGTTTACTTCTTGCTGTAGAGTATCGATCTTTTCAGCTAGGATAGAAAAGATTCGAGCGATCGGGGCCGGAAGTTCGTTGTGATCGAGCATCCTTTCTCCCGCTTCCCCGAAGTCCACTTTGGAACGTACCACTTTTCCCGGAATTCCCACGACGGTGCAATCGGGCGGCACGTCTCGAAGTACTACGGAACCGGCCCCGATCCTTACGTTATGTTCTATAACAATATTTCCGAGAATTTTGGCTCCGGCTCCCACCACTACGTTTTCCTTCAGAGTTGGGTGTCTTTTTCCGGTTTCCTTTCCCGTTCCCCCTAAGGTTACTCCCTGCAAAATCAGGCATCCCCTACCGATTTCAGCCGTTTCTCCGATTACTACTCCGAGGCCATGGTCGATGAAAATGCCGGGTGAAATTTTCGCGCCCGGGTGGATGTCCACTCCCGTCAAAAATCGAGCGAACGTATTGATGATCCTTGGAATTAAGGGAAGGCCGAGCTTGTACAAGGAGTGCGCGACGGAATGAAACCAGAGCGCATGTAATCCCGGATAGCATAGTACGATTTCGATATAAGACTTTGCCGCCGGGTCGTTTCTTCGGATCGCTTTAATATTATCGAACAATCTTATTCCCTGTTCCTTTCGCGCTTGCCTAGAAGGCTCCTATCGGAAACCCTATGTAGGGTTCCCTTATATGTAAACAAGGAATCCGTCGCAACCACCCGATCGCCTTTCGGGTGGGGACAAAGGAGATCAGCCATTGGAAAAACCAAAATACGGACTCCATATCATCCTCTTCCTTCTTACTTTTTTGACTCTTACATTTCAGGAAGAGACTCTAAATCTTCCGTTTTTACAATGGGATTGGATTCGAGCCCAGTTTTGGGAGAGGTACTTGTATTCGATTCCCGTTTTGGGCATTCTATTCTGCCACGAAATGGGTCATTATTTAGCGGCAAGATATTACGGAATCCGGGCGACCCTTCCTTTTTTTATTCCTCTGCCCGTTTCACCGGTCGGTACAATGGGTGCCGTTATAAAGATTCAAGAGCCGATCCGGGACAAAAAGCAGCTTTTTGATATCGGAATCTGGGGACCTGCGATGAGCCTGATCCTTTCCGTCCCCTGCTATCTGATCGGCTTAAAGTATTCGAAATTGGTACCGATCTCGGAATTGTCCCAATCGCTCGGCGCCAATCCGGAATTGTTTCAGGTCCGATTCGGAGAGAGCTTACTCGTAGCTTGGGCCAACCAATTGGTCTTGGGTCCTTTCGACGCGAATTTGTACGAAGTAGAGATTCATCCGCTTGCGTTTGCCGGTTGGGTGGGCCTTTTGGTCACGGCGATCAATTTACTTCCTTTCGGCCAATTGGACGGAGGCCACGTAATTTATGCCGTTTTCGGGGAAAAGTACCGGAGCTGGATCTATTACTTATTCTGCGTATTTCTCGCGCTTTCTTTCTGGAATTATGCGTGGATCCTTTGGGGATTGCTCATCTACTATTTCATTAGGGTGGAACATCCTTACGTTCCGGATCCGATGGTTCCCTTGGATTCGATCCGGAAAGTTTCCGGCATCGCGATTTTGCTTTCATTGGTTTTTATTTTTACGCCTTCGCCCATGGAGATCGTTACTGCCGCAGGACCCCAGCCTAGCTTAGGAGAGGAGCTATGGAACGGAATTCGAGACCTTTTCGTCGAACAAAATTAGTCTTTGCGCTTTCTTTTATTCTAATCCTATTTTCGTTTCCGCAGCTCGGAGCCCAAGAAGAAGCCGATCTCGATATCCAATTGACCGAGAATCCTTACGGGCTGTCGTATGACGGCACGA
The DNA here is from genome assembly GCF_004771275.1 of Leptospira fluminis. GTDB lineage: Bacteria > Spirochaetota > Leptospiria > Leptospirales > Leptospiraceae > Leptospira_B > Leptospira_B fluminis. The sequence continues at coordinate 622,987 of NZ_RQEV01000003.1, forward strand.
ATTTTTGGTTTGTAGACAGCAAGCGCAGAGCTATCTTTAAAGTGGACCCTACCGGACGACAGGAAGTCTTTAATCTGGGGATTCCCTTTCTTTCGGGATTGAATTTCGATACGAGAGAAGGAAAGGTATTCGTTGCCGCAAAACGCGTAATATTAAAAGTCGAGCCGAATACAGGCGGAGTCACGGACAGAATTTCCGTCCCGATAGACAAGATCGGCGGAATCGCCAATTTTCAAAATTACCTTTATATCTTGGACGCAGACTCGGGAAAAGTATCCGTTTATGACAAAGGCACGCAGACGATTCTAGGAGGCTTTTTAACGGATAGAGCCGGACCTAAAGATATCTGTTACGCGAGAAACAGCATTTGGATCTCCGATTCTTCGGACGGCAATATATACCGGTACGACCCGAACAACGGCAGAATTACGGGCTCCGTTAGGAGTCCTGCCAAAGATGTTCGGGGGCTGGCAATTCTAGGAAGCAGGATTTTCGTCGTGGACCGGACCAGTAAGGAAGTGAAAAAAATTTCCTTCGTAGAAACGGATCGCTTTCTCGCGTCCGGAGAAGCCACATATCTGGTCGACGTAAAGCTGACCTATAATCTCGACGAGCCTAGTTTGATGGGAGGAACTTTAGGACTTCTCCCGCCACCTACGACCGAGCACCAACGGATCCGAAATTTGAAAGCGAAAGATCCTAAATTCAAAGGAGACTTCGTTTCCGGGGTTCGCGGATTGGCGAAAAAGTTAGGCCTAGATGATCGCAAAGGAAATCATACGCTAGAATACCAATTCGAAGCGAGAACGACGAACGTTCGGTTTTATATCATGGATGAATTTCTCCAGAAAAAGGAGGAAATTCCGGCCGACTTATCACCTTTTCAAAAAACGAAGATTTCCGTAAAAGAAAAAGCGGGAAATTATTTTATCGATAAGATATTCGATTCCAGATTATTCCGATCGGATTGGGACGGCCTTAAAAAATCATTACTTGACGGAGGCGTGCCTATCCGTCCCGTTCGAACTGTGGTTCTTTCCAATCCGGCTTCCCCCGTTTTTAAGGATGCGCTCGAAGCCTACGTGCCCGGCTTCGGTTGGATTCCTCTTTCTTCCGTAAAACCCGAATCCGTTGAATCTTCCCGTACGTACCAAAAGAGCGAGGAAGTTCTGGATTTATACAGGAGCGAAAGTTCGGGAAGTCTCCCTTCTCCGTTAATGTACAAACAGAAAGATTCGGAGTACTGGAAACCGATCCCGGCGGAAGTCGAAATCCGAATTGTACCTAAGGGTTCCGGTTCCACGGATGCCGATCGAAGTTAACTTTTTAGGTTCAAAAGCCGGAAGGCTTGGCGTCCCAGAGTGAGGGAACGACCAAGCATATAAAAACCTAAGGACAACCAGAGTAGGTCGTTGTTTCCCTGTTGCTTCCCCGTTATCGCGACGGGAAGAAAAAACAGAAGCGTGCTTATGACCATAGCGTTTCTGAGGATTTTTCCCTCGGAAAGACCCAAAAAAAATCCGTCCAAAACGAAGGCTACGGAACCGAGTAAGAGAACCGGAGCTAACCAGAATCTATATCGATAAGTTATCTTAAGAACATCCTGATTTTTGGAAATCCAAGGGAAGATCCAATCTGGAAAGAGTATGATAAAAAATGAAAATAGAAATCCGATGGTTCCTGCGGAAATCAATGCGAGCTCGAGTAAAAACGACATGCTCCGGAGGTCTTTTTTACCTTTCGCCTCCCCGGCTAAGGTTTCCGTAGCTACGGCAGTTCCATCTATCCAGTACGCGGCTACCAAAATCAGTTCCAACAGGATCGCGTTCCCGGCTAAAACCACGGACCCGAAAACCGAACTGAAATTTCTGAAAATCCCGAACGCGGTAACCAGCATCACTGTGCGCAATAGGATGTCTTTGTTCAGAGATAATAGCGATCTGAAATCCGGCCATGAAAAAAACTTTTCCGAGCCGTCGGAGAAAAGAGTAAAACGATCCCTCTCTCGTATATAACATAATAGGAAAATAAAAAGCATAAAGAACTGGCTGATTGTCGTAGCTATGCCCGCTCCCCAAGATCGCCAATCGAAGTAGAGTACAAACCAGAAATCCAGGACTATGTTCAATAAGTTCGAAAGAACGGTAGCGAATAGTACGACCCCGCTTTTGCTTCTTCCTAAAAACCAGCCCATCAAAGCGAAATTGCAAAGTGTGGCGGGTGCGCTTCCGATACGAGCCTGAAAGTACTCCAAGCCGGCCGATTTTACCTGTTCGTCTCCTTGCAAAAGAAAAAAGGAAAACTCCTGTATCGGATTTTTTAGTAGTAAAATACACAATCCGATCCCGAGTCCTAAAAACAGAGACCGGAAAAGTACGAGATCAGATTTGGATTCGTTTTCTTCTCCGTACGCCTGAGCGGTAAGTCCGGTGGTCCCCATGCGTAAAAAGGCGAAACTCCAAAAAAGGTAATCAAAGACCACGTTGGTAAGCGCTACGCCCGCTAGAAAAGTATGGGTTTCCAGCTGTCCGAGTACCGCCGCGTCCGCTAACCCGGCTAAGGGGACGGCTAGGTTCGCCAAGATATTATAAAATGCCAGACGATAAAATTTTCGTTTCAAGAGGTTGAATTTTCTTTAGTGTCCTGCAATCTTTGAAATACGTTGCAAGCCACAAGATCTCCCGTTACGTTCACGACGGTTCTGCACATATCTAACAGTCGATCTACGCCTAGAATGATTCCGATTCCTTCCGTCGGAATTCCTACGCCGGTCAAAATGGTGGCCAGGATCACGATTCCTAAACCCGGAGTGCTGGGAGTACCGATCGATGCGATCACGGTCGCTACCAATACGAATCCCAATTGGAAAAGGGTAAGCTCTATCCCATATACCTGAGCCAGAAAAACCGTAGCGGTGGCTTGGTAGAGTGCGGTTCCGTCCATGTTGATGGTTGCACCCAGAGGAATGATAAACTCGGCTATTTTTTTGGACACTCCCATCTTTTCAATTCCGGTCCTTAAGGTAAAAGGCAGGACTGCAGCCGAACTGGACGTGGAGAAGGCGAGAAGCTGGAGTTCCCCCGCATTCTTAAAGAACCAGACGGGATTTCTTTTCGCAATGAAGACGAGTAAAAGGGAGTAGAATAACAGAACGACGACTAGTCCGCCCAAGACACAAAAGAAATATACGCCCAAACTTACGAGAATATGAAAGCCGATTTTTGCGGTCATCTGTGCGATCAAACCGAAGACTGCGAACGGCGCTAACTTCATAGCCCAGTTCACGAAAACCATGCTGGTTTTAAAGACTGCTTGGAACATCTCCGTGACAGACTTGAAAGTAGGTCCGTCTAGGGAAAGTAAGGCGACCCCCACCAAAATCCCTAATAGAACTACGCCGAGCATGTCCCCGGCGAACAGAGTTTGGAAAGGGTTTTTGGGTAAGACAGAAAGAAACAACTCGGGTATTTTCCGAAAACTGGGAGCTTCCGTTTGCGGAGGGATTTTTGCAAGAATGCCCGTTTCGGGGATTCCGGCCGGATCCACGAAATTTCCCGGTCGAACGAAACTCGCGATCGCAATTCCGAACGATACGGCGACGAAAGTCGTAAAGACGAAGTACAAAAAAACTTGGAACCCGAACTTTCTCAGATTTTCCACGGTTTCGCCGGCGCTGACCCCGAGCAGGATGGACGAGAAGACCAACGGAATCATGATCATCTGTAGAAGTATCAGGAACAATTGCCCTGGCAGTCCTAACCAAGCGGAGAGGATCGAACTCGTCTCCTTCGAAACCAGTTCATACTCCGGGCTCAAGCACAGACCGACGATCGTTCCTAAAAACAATCCCAGAAGCACCCGGGACCATAGTTCTTTTCGGATCAGGGAAATCAGATTCGAATTGAACCTTCGGATTCTTTCAAAGGCGACCATGATCGACAGAATCGAGACGATTCCCGTATTTTTCTATTGATTTTTCCCTTTTCAAATTGATAGTGAAGGCTTAAATCGTTTTTCCGCGATTTCTTTCGTCTTAAAAACGAAAGAAGCCGTACCAAAGACATAGAATCGGTCGGAGTCGCTTTCAATATCCGCGGTTTGAAGCGACCTTAGGAGTTTATGGGGTTAAATACAATCTCTTGGGACTTGGTCCTATTTAACTATTATTCTTTCGGAAGTTTATTGGTCACTTTGACCACCTTCTTTCTCGGTATTTTTTTTCTAACCTTAAAGAATAAAACGGTGGCGACGACCCACTTAGGTTTGGGATTTATCCTTTTCACTTTTTTTGAAAGCGGGTACTTCTTCGCTGCGCTCCTATATCATCCGTTCGCTTCGTACCACCGATGGATCACGGGGGGCTTTATTCTTCCGGCTTTGACTCATTATACCCAATTTCTTTTGAGGTTTCCGGGAAATAGCAACCAGCGTTTAGCGAAATGGGTCTTGATCGTAGAGTATTCCGTCATCGTGGTCGTCGTAATACTTTTCATTTACCTGACTTCCATTGCCGACCGCATCTATCACTTTACCGCTCATCACTGGGACGTCAACGCTTACGACGCGAGCCGCTATTTGGCCATCGTAATCGCCATCGTGTCCATAGTCGGCTTCCTGATCATTCCGATTTGGAGAATTTTCGCAACGAAGGATAAGAGACGGGTCGCCTTGATCATGTTTACGGTAGGGTTTTTGGTCGCTGCGATCTATCCGAATGTCTCCAACGTCTTGAGCCGGGACGGAGCTATGGAGCGTTCCACTTACATGACTTCGAACGTGATCTTCTTTTTGGCGTCATTCTCCGTTCTCGTGATCGCGTTCATCAATAATAGTGCGGAAAGAACCACGTTTATGGTAAAGATCGTGGGGATCACCCTGTTTACGATCTGCTTGATCATGCAGGCGCTCGTATTCATTTCCAGTCAGGAAAAAGAATCCGAATATGATAGCTTGAAAATGGTTAATATCGAGCGGGCGATTGAAAACGGGGTCAAGACGGACGATATAAAATACATCGTACGGTGGAACGGCAATAGCGACGTTTTAAATTCGAAAGAATACGATCGGAAATTAGATCTGAATCTCGCACAGGTAGAGATAGATCTTCAGAACGTGACGATTTACGAAGAAATCCGGAATTTACGGGAAAAGAATTTTCGGAAATCTTTGGCGGAAATTCTGGACCAAACCCACACGTATTTCGGCGGTTACAAACGGCAGATATTGGAATTCGTATCTCATAACGAAAAACTTTCCGGCGAAGAATTGAAGACCGCCTTATTAGGCGAGGCGGAAAAATGGAATAAGCAGGCTTTCGTCGCCGCCAATCGATTAGAAGGAGTTGTGGGTTCGAATTTCTGCAAAAAGGGTCGTTCCTTTATCGATTCGCTGGGAAACGAATCGTATAAGCAGGAGATATTTTCGCATTGGTCGGAAGATTGTCTTTGGGATGGAAAGAAACTCTCCGACGACGAGCTAAAGGAAGAAATTCTCCGATATTTCCGCTATTTTAAGCCGAGCGAAACACGCCACTATCGAAGGAGTCTGGACGGATCCGGGCATTACGTGGCTTTCATGAAATTTTCGCCGGATACGGGCGAGATGAGCGAAGTCGGATTTTCCTATCTGATCTATCGCGAATTCATGCACCCGACGGCGGTGAAACAGACGATCATTCTTCTTTCGGTAATCTTCGTCGTATTGGTCTTATTTCCTCTCTTCTTCAAGAATAGTCTTGTGGATCCACTCAACGGTCTTCTGGCCGGGGTCGAGAAAGTCAACAAGGGAGATCTGGATGTAGTCGTTCCGGTGAAAGTTCGGGACGAAATCGGATTTCTCGCCGATTCGTTTAACGCGATGGTTTCTTCGATTAAACAGGCGAGACGAGAACTTCAGGATTACGCCGAAAATTTGGAGGAAAAAGTTCGGGAAAGAACGAGAGAGGTGCAGGAAAAAATGGAAGAAGTCCAGCGGCTCAAAGTGCAGCAGGACGGGGACTATTTCCTCACTTCCCTTTTGGCAAAACCTCTGTTTTATAACGCGAATAAATCCAAATTGGTATCCACGGATTTCATTATCCGGCAAAAGAAGCAATTCGAGTTCCGAGGAAAACATTCCGATTTGGGTGGGGATATTTGCGTCACCGGAAATCTACGCCTGGGAAGATCCGATTCTTTTAAAAGATTCACCGTCGCGATGAACGGGGATGCGATGGGAAAATCCATGCAAGGCGCAGGCGGGGCTTTGGTAATGGGAGTCGTTATGAATTCCATTTTGGCCAGATCCGCGGCAAACAACCGCATCTTGGATTCCACACCGGAACAATGGTTGGCGGATATATACCTGGAAATTCATGCGGTCTTCAAATCTTTCAACGGTTCGATGGTGATTTCCGCATGCGTTTATTTGGTCGAAGACGAGACCGGCAAGTGCTGGTATTTCAATGCGGAACACCCGTTTACGGTTCTTTTACGAGACGGAAAGGCGAGTTTCGTGGAAGACGGTCTGACCTTACGGAAACTAGGTTTGGATTCGGAATTCGATTTCCAGGTTCATTCGTTTCAATTGCAAACCGGAGATATTTTGATCCTCGGTTCGGACGGAAGGGACGACGTAGACATTACTCCCGAAGAGACGGTTCGGACGATCAACGAGGACGAGACCTTATTTTTGCGACACGTGGAAAAATCCAGAGGCAATCTCGAGGAAATCGAAACGGAAATCCGAAAAACCGGGGAACTTACGGACGACCTATCTCTCCTGAAGATTGAATTCCAAGCCGAGCCCAAGAAGGATGAAATCGAAGATATCTTCGATTCCGAGGACCATATAGACAAAGCCCTCAATACGGATGCGGTGTACGAGGACGCCCGAAAACTCTATAAAACCGGTAAGTTGGAAGAAGCTCTATATCTTTTGAAGACGGGCTATATGCATGATAGCGCCAACCAGAAATTGAATAAGTTACTCGGTTTATTGAGCTTCAAAGGGAAGGATTATTCGACTGCGGTAGAAGTTCTGAATAACTATCTGGGAAGCGATCCGGACCTTCACGAATACTGGTTCTATCTGTCGATCGCCAATAAGAAAATGGGTAAATACGAACAGGCCCTTTCCGCAAGCCTCAAGTTGCTGGAAGTGGACCCTGAAAATTTATCCAACCTAGTAAACCTGGCGGATATATATCGACTGATGGAAGTTTATGACCGTGCAGAGGAATATGCTAGGAAGATCCTGCAGAGAGAACCTGGAAACGAAAACGCTCACAAACTGATTCGTCTTATCGAGAGGGACCGGTGATACGGAAACGCCTCGTCGGAAAACGATCCGTCGGTTGTTGCGGGCGTTTTCTGATCGGGGTTTTCCTATTGTCTATTTCGAGCATAGGAAACGCCCAGAACCTTTCGAAATACGGCGCTACTTCGGGAATGGAACGCTCCGTCAGATTTCGGGACGGTGATACGGTCTTTACGATCAGAAACGAGACGACGGCGCATAGCTGGAACCAATACGCTTTCGAAAAGACGAGAGATCTGATCGATGCTTACGAATCTTATACGGGAGTTTCTTTCCAGCGTGCTACCGTACCGATTTACAAGACCTTACCCGAGTCGGAAAAAAACCGCATCCGTTTGGTCCTTAAAGAGTCGGTTTACTTAAATGGAACTCGGATCGGCGGATACAATAATGTTTCAGGCGGGACCGGTAAGGAGTTAGGAATTTTTTTGGAATCCGGATTGGTTCCCATCGGTTCCCCAGCGCTGCTTTTGCACGAATTGGGGCATTACTATTTTACGGAGCCTATTTGGCTGGCCGAGGGAATCGTCTCTTTTTTGCCGTTTTTACTGGCTAAGAAAGGAATTCTCAAGCTAACAAAACAGGAAATTTCATCCGTTTCGGAAGAATGGCAGTTGTCGGAACGCCCTTCCAAAATAGATCCCCCGCTTGCGGAGAATTTTCACTCGGACGATCCTCGGGTCGGTGCTTGGCTGTACTCCAAATCCGTACGTTTGCAAGGAATTCTTTATCGAGAATTGGGAAACGAAAATTATCGTAAATTTTTAAAAACGGCGATCAGCCAGGACTTGTCGGATGGAAACGGATTGTTAGCGGTCCTTCGCTCCATTCAACCCAAAAATTGGGAGTCTATACTGAAAGGCTGGGTGTTGCCCGGAAAATATTCGACCTACTCGATCCATTCATTTTCGAAAATGAAGGACTGGGACTCACTTTAACGAACGGCGTTTTATCTTAGAACAATCGTTAGGTTTAGCTTTCCGCCAGACTCGCGTTTTTCGTTTGATCAGAATATAAGTAAGACTAGAATAAACCATTCGTAATCCTCTTTTTACTAAGAAATCGGAATCCGCTGTAATATGGAATTATTCACTATCCTAAAAGAAGATATTCTCTTAAATTATTATTCGTTCGGAAGTCTTTTGGCCTTTTTAACGGTCTTTCTCGCTTCCTTATTTTTTCTTTTTTTAAAGGGACGCTCCTCCAGTACGCGCCATCTGGCTTTAGGTGCCTTGTTTCTCTCCTTTCTTTGGTTGGGCTATTTTATCGCGGCGATGATCTATCATCCTATGGCCGCATATCATCGCTGGATGACTGTCGGTTTTATTTTCCCTGCGATTTTGCATTTGGGGCAGTTCATTGCCAGGTATCCGGAGGACACGAATCCGAAAGTTTCCCGGTCTCTTTTGATCGGCATGTATGTCGTAGCGATCGTGGCCACCGTCCTGTTTTTTTATACGACATGGAATGCGCCCAAAAAGTACCACTTTACGGCTCACCATTGGGACTTTAACGCTGAAAAAGTTTCCAGAACGATTGCGCTTATCATCGGCGCTTTCGTTCTCACGTCCTTTTTAGTGATTCCCGTATGGAAGATGATTATAACGAAAGGACGGGTGAGATTCGCCATTGCGGCTTTTATGATATCCATGTTGGTCGGCGGGGTGATCCCGGCTCTGACCAATATCATGAGCAGGGACGGCGTGATAGAACGCTCCACATTTTTGACTTCCATCGTTCTATTGATTACGCTGGCAATTTTTTTGATTTTGGTAATGTTCCTGAATTTCAGCGAGGAAAAGACCACGTTCATGATCAAGATCGTCGGGATCACTTTCGTGACGGTTATGCTGATCATGCAAGCGTTGGTTTTCATCTCCGATCAGGACAAGGAGACGGAATACGATACCAAAAGCATCGTGAACATGGAAAGAGTATTGGAGGGGGGGCAGAAGGCCCCCGAAATGGAATATATAGTCAACTGGGAAGGCGGAGATAATCCGGTAGATTATTCCAAATATAACAAAGCCTTCGATCTAAGGCTTCCCCAGTTGGAAGCCGACTTCAGAAATACGGAATTGTTCGAACGGATCAAAAGTCTTCCGGATAAGAATTTTAGACGCAGCCTAATAAAGGTCCTGGGCGAAGGCCATGAATACTTTCAAGGATACCGGAAATCCATAGAGGATTATCTGGAAAAAAATCCCAAGACCGACGATAAGGAATTAAAATCGAATCTCTTTAAATTCTTAGTTTCCTTAAATCGGAATGTGTTCGTCGCGGCGAACAAGCTGGATTATATCTTTCCGATCGATTTTTGTCAGGAAGGAAAAAACTATCTAAAAGGATCCGCAGCGGACGTATCGCATTTTCGGGATTATATCCTTTCGAAGTGGAAGGAATGTACGCTAGAAGGAAGGGATTTACTTCCCGGAGAATTAAAATCGGAGGTCCTACTGTATTTAAGGCCGTTCCAACCGGCTTTGAGCAGGCATTATCGTAAGAGTCTAGACGAACACCAGCATTTCGTAGCCTATATTCATTATGATGCGGAAAAGGATCTTACTAGCGAGTTAGGATATTCGTATCGGGGATATCGGGAATTCATGCATCCCACCGCAGTAAAGCAAACAGTCATTTTGGGCGTCGTTCTGATCGTGATTCTTTTCGTCTTTCCGCTATTCTTTAGACAAAGTTTGGTTACTCCGTTGAACCGACTTTTGAGCGGAGTGGAAAAGGTAAACGAGGGCAGCTTAAACGTCGAGGTTCCCGTGGAAGTGAAGGACGAAATCGGATTCCTTTCAGACTCTTTCAACAGTATGGTAAGCTCGATTCGCCAAGCGAGAGGAGAACTCCAGGACTATGCCGAACACCTCGCCGACAAGGTTAGAGAAAGGACCCGGGAATTATCCGAAAAAATGGAGGAGTTGCAAAGGCTCAAGGTGCAACAGGACGGGGACTATTTTCTCACTTCCTTATTGGCCAAACCTTTGTTTTATGACGCGAATAAGTCCGTTAAGGTAAAGACCGATTTCATTTTGCACCAAAAGAAGCAGTTCGAATTCAGAGGGAAGCGCGCGGATTTGGGCGGAGATATCTGTGTCACCGGTAACCTGAGATTAGGAAAGGATCATAATTATAAGCGGTATACCTTTGCTATGAATGGTGACGCTATGGGAAAATCCATGCAGGGAGCGGGAGGCTCTCTCGTTATGGGAGTGGTCGTGAATTCGATATTGGCTCGTTCGGCGGCTAACGATCGCGTTTTGGATATGACTCCGGAACAATGGTTGAGCGAGACATACCTGGAAACTCAGTCCGTATTCAAATCCTTTAATGGTTCCATGGTCATTTCGGGAACGTTTCTCTTAGTGGAGGAAGAAACCGGAAAAGTCTGGTACTTTAACGCGGAGCACCCCTTTTCCGTTCTCTACCGTGACGGTCGCGCCGGATTCCTAGAAAGTAGTTTGACTCTAAGAAAGATCGGACTGGATTCCGAGTACGAATTCAAGGTTTTAAAAACGAATTTGGAACCGGGAGACGTACTGATTGTAGGCTCTGACGGTAAAGACGACCTGGATTTGACGCCGGAGAAGGAAGTAAGAACGATCAACGAGGACGAGATGCTCTTCTTGCAATTCGTCGAAAAGGGGAACGGGGATCTGGTACGAATAGAGGAGGAGATCCGGGAATACGGAGAATTGACTGACGATCTTTCACTGCTCCGCATAGAATACGACCCGTCCGGACGGAATCGTGAAGAAGACGAAGTCCAGTCGGGAACCGAAGATTGGAAATCCGTCTATAAAAAAGCAAGAGAAGATTATCAGGACGGGAAGGCCGAGGACGCGATCAAGGCTTTGGATTCCCTTTATAAAAACGATCCCGAAAATACGAAGGTAACCAAACTTTTAGGCCTGCTCAGTTTCAAGGGTAAGAACTACGCAAAAGCCGTCGAGGTTTTGAACAAATATTTGGGCTCCGATCCCGATCTGGTGGAGTATTGGTACTATTTGTCTCTAGCGAATCGTAGGATCGGACATATGGACGACGCGATCTTAGCTGCGAAAAAGATGGAGAACCTACAACCGGACAACAGCAATAATTTGGTCAATTTGTCCGATTTGTATAGACAGACGGAGCAATTCGAATTGGCGATGGAATATGCCCGTAAAGCTCTAGAAATGGATCCGAACAACGAAAATGCGATGAAGCTGGTAAGGCTTATTCAGAGAGACCGCTCCGAAGGTTAATATTTTCCCTTTTCGAAGTCTTTGTAGAGCATCGAAGTCTGGATCCCTTTATTGCCTTGGTATTTTCCGGATTTGTATTCCGTAATCTCGCCTTCCACCGTATGGTAGAAAATTTGGCAGATTTCCACGTTCGGATAGATGACTAAAGGTTGGATGACCGAGATTTCTAATGTCCAAAATCCTTTGAATCCTACGTCTCCAAAACCCGCGGTTACGTGAACGTACATACCCAACCTACCGATGGAGGATCGGCCTTCCAGCATAGGGACTAAGTTGTGGGTTTCCGTATATTCCACGGTGCGACCGAGATATAATACGCCGGGCTTTAGTTCGAGACCGGACTCCGAGATTTTCAGTTTTACCGCTTCGTTCGGCTTCTTCATATCCAGCGGTAGGGCAGTGTATTGAAGCAGTTCATCGTAAAGTCTTAGGTTGTAAGAATTCGGATTCAATCTTTCGTCCGAATAAGGATCGATCAGGATATCGGTTCCGATACGCTTTTTAATCTCTTTGCCCGTCAATATCATCCTGATCCACTCTCTACCCGGTATTATTGCCAATAATAGAAATCGTGTTTACCTAAGCCGCAATTTTTTGGTCGATTCATTTGCCTTTAAAATTCGGCTTCCGTTTTTCTTTGAAGGCGAGCAGGGCCTCTTTCCTGTCGTCGGTATCCAAGGTTTGGTTGTAATGGGCGCGTTCCACTCGTAATGCTTCTTCCATTTCCAAGCCGATTCCTTTTCGTATAGCTCCCTTCGCGAGACGGACCGCGATAGGAGCTTTTTCGGAAAGGACCGTGGCAAAAGATTTTGCATCCTCATAGGCCGAGGAATCCGATATCGAATTTGCCAACCCGTACGCGTAACCGGTTTCGGCGTCGATCGTCCTTCCGGATAGGATCATCTCCATAGCGCGGTAAGTCCCGATCCGTCTAGGCAAACGTTGGGTGCCTCCGGCACCGGGTATGATCCCCAAGCCGGTTTCAGTCAGCCCGACCCGAACGCTTTTTCTTAAAATAATAAAGTCGCAAGAAAGAGCCAATTCCAGTCCTCCTCCGAAAGCGTCCCCGTCCAAGGCGGCGATTGTAGGACAGGAAAGATTTTCCAAGGAAAGAAAACATTTTCCGATCGAGTCCAAAAACGAGTGCACTTCCGCTTCGCTCATCCCCTCTCTTTCCTTTAAGTCGGCTCCCGCGCAAAATACGGGCCCTTCCCCCCGAAGGACTAAAGCCCGGATTTCCGAATCGGCGGATACCTCATTGATAAGCGACATAAGCTGAGAGAGCAATTCACGAGAAATCGCGTTCCTTTTCTCAGCACGATTTAAAGTAATAGTTGCTATTTTGTTTTCCAAGGAATAAAGAACGGTCGGGTTCATGTGATGATCTCCGGAAAAATCTTGTTTCTGGCAGTAAATTCTGTCCGATAATAGGGTAAGTTGCCGGGTTTTTTCCGTGCGGCAAGCAAAAGGCGATTCTTTGATCGGTTATAGGGTAGGGAAAATGCGGACTCATAATATGCGGATTCTACTCGTTTCGATTTTAGTTCTAGGCTCTCTCTTTTGTCAGAACTCTTCAAAACATACGGATCTTTCGACCTTGTTGGGTTTGGGAAATCCGGTTATCACGCAAATCGATCCGCCTTCAGGATCTCCTCCGATAGCGCCGTACTTGCCGACCCAATTGACGATTACGGGAAGAAATTTCGGTACGGATATAACCACGTCCGCAGTGACCATCAACGGAGTGACCGCTACCATTCTTACCGCAAATTCGACGACGATCACGACGACTGTACCGGCAGGAGCCTCATCCGGACTATTGTACGTGATGAAAACCAACGGAGTCGTTCTTTGTGACCCTTTGAACGGAAGCACCGCGACCAATTGCTACGGGTCTAAATTCTATGTGGATTGTTATAAAGCCTATAACGGAGCCTACGGAACGGAGCTAGGAATTACCTATCCTACTGCCAAGAGTTTTGCCATCAATGGACAGGTCGAAACGCATGCGATTCGAGTGGATTTGAATCTAAACGGGCCCACGAATGTAAAGATAGGTTGCGACACGTACGCCGCGATTACGTATTTTTCTCCGACATGTGGCCAGACCAATATGGGAGCGTTTTCTAACCCTGCAAGCTGGGTATACCAACCTACGATCAACTTCCCGACATATTATACAGTTCAAATGTTTATTACGGCCGGAACCGGAAACTGCAATATATCCTTCCCCTAATGGATCTTTATCGGAAAAAAAGCTTGGTTTTTTACCCGGAGCGAGTTACGATTTTGGGTGAGTGGAAATATGAGCGTCGTTTCTTCCATAAAACTCGGATTGCAGGAAAAGAATTCCCTGGATAACCGAAAGCTCCCGAAAGTGGAAGGGCTGATGAACGAACCTTACGAAAACAAACAAGCAAATACGAACGACCGTAAAGCCACGAGCTTGGATTATACGGGAGATATGTACAAGGTCAAAGGCGCTTTCATCGATAAAATCGCCTGATCCTAAAATGGAACGCTTCTATAAAAACAAAAAAGCCCTCAAAAAGAGGGCTTTTCAATTTCATCTACTCAAATTAAGACTTTCAATCTTCTTTGTAATTGATTTCTAAAATGTTTCCGGACGGATCCAAAAAGTGCAGGAATTCTCCCCCATCCCTCGCTTCCGGTCCTCTCACAATCTGAACGGATTTGGACTCCAATTCCACGATAGCTTCCGTAAAATCATCGACGTCCAAAACGAAGCTGAGCACGGGGGACTTGGCTTCGCTAAGCGCTCCTTTACTACCGTTCGTATGTAAAAGTTTGATATTAACCGAATCTAGACCTATAATTGCAAATTCACCGGTCCGCTCTTCGATGGTTTCAAAATCGAATAGTTCGGAATAAAACTTCACGGAGCTTTCCAAATCTCCCGTGGGTATTACGATGTAGTCGATTCCTTCTACGATGATCATGGAGGCGGATCCCTATTTTCTTTTTTAGTCATTATGGGGGGAAAACCAAGCTTGTCTATCGGAAAACCTCGGAGCAGTCGAGGTTTTTCCCGACCCTTCCGAATTCATTCTGTAACTTTACGGAAAACGAGTAGAAGGACGGAATCGATACGAAGTTTCAAAATCGGGAAAAGAACGGAATCCGGCTTTTATCCCGAAGTGGGCTATTATGGAAAGCCGCCGTTCGTGGTTCCCCAAATCCAGGGGTCTTCGGAAATTCGTCTTTTACATTTCCGTATTCTATTCGTCCTTTTTCGGAAGCGCGAAGAAATTCCTCAATTCGGAGTTTTGTTTTCCGATTTTCCAAAGGAATCCGTCCAGAACGTAGTGAGTGAATTGAGGGAGAAAGAACAGAGGGACCAGTACCGATTCGAGTCCTCTTCCGATACCGGATTTTACGATCGGATCGTTTCCGAATAATTGAGGATGTTCCCGCCAGACGAACGTATCCCAAAGCCATTCTTCGGAATACGAAAGCAGGATTAGAGTACCTATAAACGCGAAAACTCCCGAACCGATCCTTTTAAAGGCTTCGTAATATATCGCGGGAAAATTCCCTTTTGCGAATCTTCCGTACATAAACAGCAAGGCCATGTAGGGAACTCCATGGTTCACTATGTTCGTCAAGGTAAAACTTAAGTCGTCGTTTTTAACGACGATTCCCACATACCAGATAATAGCCGTGTTTAAAAGTAATAGGTTTTTGGGCCAGGACAGTCTACCCGATCTAAGGTAGGAATAAACTTGGGAGATAAAATACAGAAAGACCCAACCCCAAAAAAAGATCAGGGAATAGGTTGCTATGTCCGCCTGAGGAAAACTGAAAAAATCCCCGTCCAAGAACCATTCAAAATTACGGCCTTCCGGAGTCGTATGCCAATAGACGATTGGAACGATCGTTACGGCGTAAAGTGTGGATTTTTCCCAAGCGAAAGGAAGTACCTTGGATTCCCTCGGTTCCTTGGAGGAGTATAGCGCCAAGAAACCGTATTGTTGTCTGATAAAATGAAACACGGCCAGATAAGCCATAATTCTCCAAAAAATCGTTTTTCCGAAAGAGTGGAGTATCAATGCCGCTAAGAAACAGAAGATCGGAACGATCGTTAGGAGAGTTTTTCTCTCTACCCATTGTCGCTTATCAAAATAAGTCCGGAATAAAGTGGAATATACGTGCGAGACATCGATGCCGGGAACGAGAACCAACCATAGCCAGGAAGGGAAGGCTTTTCCATTCGTTCTACCCGAACCTGATCCGGCAATCCCGCTCGATAATCCGGCCAAATCCAGCGAATACAATATCAACACCGAAAAGATTCCGGGACCGATGATCCAGATCAGATCGAATTTTGCGGAAAAAATCCAAGGATTTTTTTGCGAAGATTCCTGTTTCAAAAACTTCTCCCCAGATCTCTATTCACTTTCTTAAAGGCTTCGTGTCCCCTATAGAGAGCTTCCTCGAAAATGGATACTCCACTTAAATCGGAATGTGCAAAATGAAGACCCTGAGCGGAAATTGAAAGGCTTTGGCGATCGTTTCCCCAGAGAAAGCCCGGATTCGGTCGAATCATCCCGTGAGCGATCGTCATTATATCCAACCGAGTGACGAGTCCGTCTATGTCCGGATGAGGTCTGCGCAAATCGGAGAGAATTCCGTCTTTCCAATCTTTCCAGGAACTCCGAGCCATGTAATTTCTGGAACCGATCGTATCCCTTTCGCCGAAAGCGTGGTAATAAGTCAAAACGGATTGCGGCCTCTGAGCCCTAAGGTCTTGGTGGGTCGAAACCACGTACCCTAATCCTTTGCTCCGATAAATCACGTTTTCCCAAGCTGGCGGATGTCCCTTCCCTTCCGGAACTTCGTCTACGAATAAATTTGCGACCAACCAAGGGGAATACTGTAGTCGATGCAGTGCGGGGTTTTTTTCCCCCAATATATATTTTCTCGTAAATGAAGGTAGGGAATAAACCACCTGCTCGGAAACGTATTTGGTTTCCCGGTTTCTCGTCGCATCATAGACGGTCGTTTCCCATGTATTTGCGATTTTTTTTATGTTTAAGACTAACTGAGAGGTTTTGATCCGACCTTCGGAACGGCTTTTTAATTTTTCCATCAGGAATCCGTTTCCTTCCGGCCAGGTTAGTACGGCCGGAAAATCGTCCTCGTCATGGGGTCGTGAGCAGAAATAATGTAGTCCCGCCCAAGCGGATATACTTTCCGAATTTGCGCCGTAGTCGTCCCGGACACAATAATCGGCATACCAGAGGATTTCGGGAGAAGAGATGCCCTGGGACTTTAGGTAATCGGAAAATGGAAACATGTCCAACCGTAAAATGGAAGGATCTCTCGAAGACAGATCGATCGGAATCACGAATGCGCGTTTTCCGTCTCTGCCGATTCGGTTTTTCCAAGTACGTAATATTTCTTTGAATTTTTCCTCTTGTTCGTCGGGCTCCCCGGACCTTCTAGGTAATAACCCTGCGTGCCATCTCCCTTGGTAAAAAAGTCTTTCGCCCGGATCGAAACAAAGAGAGGTTTCCGCATAAATCGGATCTCCCGACTTGTCCGTTCCGACAACGAGACCTATCTCTTCCAGAAACTTGCGTACGAGTACCGCCTCTTTTCCCGGCTGCGGAAGATAATGCGCTCCCCATGGAAATCGGAAGCCTGCCCGTTCCTCGTACCTGGAATTGCCGCCGACTTCCTTTTCCAAATCCAGAATCAGATAGTCCTCGAACCCGGAATTTTTGAGATAATATCCCGTGGAAAGTCCGGAAATACCGCCACCGACGATCAGAACCTTCGTTCTTTTCGTTTCTCCAACCGGGTTTTTTCCGGGGGAATAATCGCGGATTTTATGTCCGAGGTTTTTATCCGGTCCGAGAATGGATCCTTCTAATTTTTTTCTTCTGAACTTAAAGAGGGCTCCGATTCCCAATGCCGCGGAGCATAAGGCTAGAGTAAAAAGAAATACTCTCCTGGAAAGACGATCCTCGTTCATATACTCGTCTTATCTTTGCCGACCGAACGGGTACTGCAAGGAAAAGATGTCGGGCGGAGGATTCTCCTTGGCTTTTCCCCCGGCCGGAAAAATTTTCCCACATGGCTCTTCTACTGGATTTGGACAATACGCTTTTCGACTCCGTAACGATTTACGAATCTACATTGAAACAATTGGAGAAAAACGCGAAACGATTCGGTTTCAAGAATCCGGAAGAATTTCGACTGAAATATTCTTCGGCAAGAACCGAAGCAAAACGGGATTTACCCAAAAAATCCACGAATCAATTGCGACTATTGTACTTCAAAAAAATGTCCGAATCCCTATTCGGATCGATTCGGGCAAAATGGGTTCTGGATTTGGAAGCCGAATATTTTCGTCTTTTCCTGCTCGGAATCAAGGAATGGAAGAGAAAGAACGGAAATGAGTTCGGTAAAATACTTCGGTTGCTTCGGGAAATCCAGGAACATAAGGATTTGATTCTTCTTACGAACGAGAATCTCAGAACACAACTTCTAAAATTAAAAGTGTTACTTCCGAACAACTTTAAATACCACTTGACGACTTCCGAAGAAGTCGGTGAGGAAAAGCCTTCCCGTCGGATTTTTGAAAAAGCGCTAAGCTTGGATTCCCGGAAGATCGGGCAGGATTATATGATTGGAGATTCTTTGGAAGGAGATATCCAAGGAGCATTGGACTTTGGAATCGAAGCGATTCACATAAAGGGGATCCTATCCGATTCGAATAAGAAAGATTCCGTTCTGGAAAAAAGAAGTCATGCCGCAGGAAGTTATTGGGAAGCGCCCGACTTACGCTCCGCTCTGAATTTGGTCCTAGCTACGGACCAAGGGAGAGTGCTTTAAGAAGCGGTGTTATTTTTGTAAAACCGTGCGATCGGCTAAGTCTAAAAAAGGTCCGAACGGGCGAACTTTTTGGATTTTCCCTGATGACGGTCGCTTTCAGGATGGATGTAATACAATGCGGTTTGGGACAGGTACGTAAATTGGCGAAAGTGCAATTCACCAAAATGGAAGGAATCGGAAACGATTACGTGTACATAGATGCGACTCGGGACGATCTCAGGTTAAGCCCGGCACAGATTCAAAAACTTTCCGATCGAAATTTCGGAATCGGAGGGGACGGGGTCATCTTCATTCGAAGCTCGAATCGGGGCGACTTCCTTATGGATATGTACAACGCCGACGGCTCTTCGTCCGAAATGTGCGGTAACGGAATTCGTTGCGTGGCCAAATACGTGTACGATCACGGACTAACTTCCAAAAAGAATCCGATCATCGAAACCGGAGCAGGTTTACTCGAAGTCGATTTAGCGGTAAATTCCGTAAATAAGGTGGAGTTCGTTTCCGTCGATATGGGAAAGCCGATCCTTGCACCGTCCCTCATTCCGGTGAATTTGGCGGGAGAGGGGCCGGTTTTAGAGCAGTCGATCCGAATCGGAGACCGATCCTTGAAGTTTACCGCAGTAAGCATGGGAAATCCTCATTGCGTGATTTTCGTGGAAGATCCGGATTCCTTTCCGGTTCACGAAATCGGTCCCTTGATCGAAAATAAAACGGATTTATTTCCGAGACGGGTAAACGTGGAATTCGTTTCTTTAAAAGGAAAGGACCATCTTTACCAGAGGACTTGGGAACGGGGGGCTGGAGAAACTCTTGCTTGCGGAACCGGCGCTTGTGCGGTCATGACGGCGGCACATTTGACCGGAAGAACCGGAAAAGACGTCCGGATCGATTTAAGAGGGGGAAGCCTTCGCATCCAGTGGTTGGAATCGGGACACGTTTTAATGACTGGCCCGGCTCAGGAAGTGTTTACAGGAATTGTGGAAGTCTAGGTTTCCACGTATTGGCCTTCCAACAATCTCGTCATCCGGACGCGAACTTCATCGGAAAGGCTTTTTAAATTTTCTTCCAACGATCCGGACAAGAACGGTCTGTGATCTATTTTTTCCCCGTAAACCACTTTCACTTTTTTATAAATCGCCCGCTTTTTGATTTCGCAGACTTCTTTCGGCATTCCCATGAAGCTACGAACGATTGGCGGGATGGGAATATCCGAGTAGGTCTCTTCCACAGGGATGATGACGGTGGGAAGAATATCGACTTTGTTCCGGATCGAAAACGCCGCAAAACCTTCGTGAAAATCCACCATGGGTTTTTTGAAATCGTTCTGTACCATGTAGTCATGGCCTTCCGGAAAAATTCCCAATACATCTCCTCGTTTGAAAACCTGCTGGATCATTTTTATGGAAGCGAGGGATATCTTACCGTCGACCGACATGGGGATTCCTCCCGCAATTTTGGCGAGATCCTTAAAGATCGGAATTCGAAACGTGTATTCCGCTGCCACCCAGGAAATGAACCTAGGGAATGTGCAGGAGAGAATGAACGGATCCATGTCGGAGCGATGGTTGCAGACCAGGATCAACTTGCCGTCGGAAACGATGTGTTCCGTACCGTAAGCGGTGATATTCACCGCCATTCCGATAAACGGAGCGACAAAATTTCGAATCGTAAGGTAAGCCCTTGCCTCTTTATCCATACCGGTTTCCAGTTCGGGAAATTATTCCCCTAAAAATACGTTCCACCATTTCTTATCCGGTTCCGCAGCTTTAGAAGAACCGGAGCCTCGCTCATTCGGTTCCGGTCCGCCGGACTGCGGCCTTCCCGTTTCCTTTTGCTTTCTCCGGGGTTGGATCGAGGCGAGGTTTCGTTTCATCTCCTCGTATTCCTTTTGGGCTCCAGCATTGGAACGGATATAATTTCGAATCTCGGCCCATTCCGGGTCGTGTTCATTGCCGTACACGGCGTAGTTCATCAGATCGATTTGATCGAACTCAGGCATAACTTTCCTTTCCGTAAAGGGAATTCGAAGCGGATTCGGGCTTTCGACGTTGCTCCACCCGAACCTTTCGCATGTTTGCCCGGGAAAATACTGTGGCAACAGTTTTAGTAAATTTCAAACCGGATTTTCCTCCTTCGTAAAAGAAAATTCTCTCGAGAAAGAGTGAATTCCGACTCTTCGTTTTCCGAATCTATAAAACATGGAGAGAGAGAATCTCCCTCGATTTAACGGACATAATCTTTCCGAAACGGAAGAAGAAAAAAAGGCCCCGTTCGAAGCAGGAAGTACAAGGATCATTCCTTTTCCTACATTGCCGGGTCGAAACTTGCGGAAAATCCGAGAGTTGTACGAAATCCTATTCGATTCAAGAGAAAGAATTTAAGTAAGAATCCCTTTTGGGGAAAAAGGACCTTCTCAAAAATTAAAAAAGAGAACGTAGAAAATTCAGGTACTCTTCTTTGCTCGGGTCCGACTCCGGAGGACACCATGTGGCAAATTCCTTGTCCGACTGAGGATCGTAAGGTCCCGACTTTCCTTCGAAACAGATACAATGTTCGGAAAGGCAGACGACTGTATGGTAAATTCCCGGAAGAATATCGATTCCGTATACGGGTCCTTCCGAACTCAAAATTTGGGTCTCCAGAACGCTTCCGTCTTCTCGGAAGAGAATGAACCCCAGTTTTCCCCGGAGTGCTAAAAACGTTTCCGGCTTGGGAGGATTTTTATGTCGATGGGGTTGGACGTACGTGTCCTTTGTAAGCACATTCAGGAACCTTTGGTACGGTTCCGAGAGTTCGTGAAAATTGTGATTTGTTCTCTTTCGGGGGGACGCGGCAGCTTCCTGTAGGAGTCGCCGGTAAAGTGATTCTTCTATATATTCTCTATCGAGTCGCGGCAAGGTTTAATCGCTCTTCACAATAGGCTACAAGGTAGTCTTTGCATGCAGTGCAGGTATCCGCAGCACCACAGGATCGTACTACCTCTCTATAATCTTTCCCTTCGGAGACGGCTCTTTGTACGATCGTTTCGAATCTCACTTGAGCGCAATGGCATTTTTCCATCCAACAGGCCTCTATCCTAACGGTACTATCGTTTTTGAGACTCAGTATAAATGTCAAGTGTTAGAGGAAAAAAAACAAAAGAATTTATACCAAGACCAGCATATTATGTCTCTTTATAAAAGGATGAACTCGGAGCGAAAATGGTAGAAAGAAAAAGGGATGATACTTGGATCCGAAGGATTTTAAAGAAAGAAGTGGCGCGCCCTGAAGGATTCGAACCTCCGACCCTTTGATCCGTAGTCAAATACTCTATCCATCTGAGCTAAGGGCGCGGATTTTAATGAAAAAATTTTCTCTCCAGAAGCGCTAGATGCTCTTCCGGGAGTTTCGGGACCAGTTTTTTTCCCTTAGAGTAATTGTATAGCAAGAAACCGGATAGACCGACATAGACGACAATTCCGATCAGATGCGATAGATTTCCCAGCCAGGGGCCCGCAAACGGAATCCAGGAAAGGATCCAGGAAGAGAAAAGAAATCCCACGAAGTACAATAGGTTTAGGAATGAAAGCTTGGAATATCTGAGAACGGTTTCTTCTCCCGGAAAGAAGGTGAATCCGAGGAGCCAATTCCCGAATAAGGGAAGAGTCACGAGATACACGCGGAAGGTTTCCGAAGTCGCGAATTCTCTTCCCCGTTTGAGTTCCGGTTCGAGGCGAGCGAAAAACTTATCCTTGAGTTCCGCGAATTTTACCGAGTATTTTTCGAACTTCATTTTCTATTTCCGGAAAGAAAGGTAATACTGTTTTTTTGCCTTGGTACGCCCATAATGCGCCGAGGACGCTATATCCCGTTAAAAGAACCCAAGCTACGTAACTTAAGAAATCCGTAACGATAGGATTGGCGCGAATCAATTTCAAAATGGAACTTAAGATCGGGAATTCTCGGAGAAACCAGACCACCAGATACAAAAATACGAATCCGGCATTTAGCTTCATCGCTTGGATTGCGTGGAATTTGCAGATCTCCTGGTGTTTTCTAAAAAACCAAGGCAGGAACCATCCGAAAAAAGGGATATAAGAGATCGCGGCGAAGGAGTTCGGGTATTCCTCTCCTTCTAAAAGTTTTCTAACATCTTCCAGGAATTCCCGGGTATTGAATCTCTGGGAGGACATATTTTCTTTCTTCCTGGCTGTGTCAGACGGAAAGGAGGGAACATTCGGAGACGCAGGGATTCGAACCCTGGGTACAGGTTACCCCATACGACAGTTTAGCAAACTGCTCCTTTCGACCGCTCAGGCACATCTCCATTCGTTCCTATCCGGAGAAGGTAGGATTCGAACCCACGGTGAGTTTCCCCACGACGGTTTTCAAGACCGCTGCCTTAAACCACTCGGCCACTTCTCCGGTTAAGGAATACTTTACTGACAGGAAGGGGGCCCCTGTCAAGGTGATTTAGTTATGGGCTCGGAAAAGAACCGTCCTTGGAATTTGAAAAAAAACCTTCGGAATTCCAAATCGAAAAACGGGAATCTTTCCGAAGAAAACGAGATAAGGGACATCGCACTCGAAAGATGGGCGAACCTAGGAAGAACCATCGCCCATACCGAAGGTAAGACCGCATTCATAAAGGCAGGAATTCCCGGAGAGATCGTCACCGTTCTGTTGGAGAAAGAAAAATCGGAGCTCCTTTGGGGCAGGGTAAAATCCGTCCGAAATTCTTCGCCTTCTCGGATCGGTACGGACTGTTCCTCCTTTCCGGAATGCGGAGGCTGCTCCTATAGACATGTGTCTTATGAAGAAGAACTCGATATTAAAAAAGGACTTCTATTGGATACTCTGCAAGGAATCGCGAAGTTCGATCGATCACGCTTGCCTGCCATCGCAATTTTGTCCGGTCCTAGCGATCACTATCGAAATACCGCACAGATAAAGCTCCTCCGTACGAAAAAAGGAATTCTCCCCGGATTTTATAGGGAGAATTCGAATCTGTTTGTCCGCCTCCCGGAGGAGGGATGCAGGCAACTTCCAAAAGAAATGAACGAGTATCTTTCTTTCGTCCTTAAGGATTCCACGCGCTGGACAAACAAGGAAGAATGTCGACTCAGGTTTTTCGGAAATTCCGTGTTCGAGTACGACAAGGAAGAAGCGACCGTCGGCCCTTTTTTCGAGGAGGGACTGGTTTGGAAGATTCCGGCCGGAGGATTTACGCAAGTGAATCGGTTTTTGGTCCAACCTTGGCTGGAACGGATCCGCTCTTGGATTCCCGCCGGAACCGAATCCGTTTTGGAGCTTTATTGCGGGGCCGGCTTGATCAGTCTTTCTTTATCGGCGAAAATAAAACGACTGATCGGGTATGAATTGTCGGGACGATCGGTGCGTATGGCGAGGGAAAATGCGGAGACCGCGGGCAGGAAAAATCTTTCCTTCGAGGTGCTGGATTTGGAAAAAGAGTCCCTTCCCGAAAAGATTTCTTCGGAATCCGACTTATGGATTTTGAATCCTCCAAGATCCGGCGCTGCGAAAAAAGTCATGGCGTCCTTGGAGTTGCGTAAGCCTCGTTCTTTGATTTATTCCAGTTGCAATCATACTACCTTAGCTCGGGATTTGCGCGCCTTGGACGAGTTCGGATATAGGATAGAGGATTTGGTTCTTGCGGATTTCTTTCCGCGCACGCACCATTTCGAAGTTCTGGTTCGACTCCAGCGTAACGGGAATAAAACGCATTCTTAAAGCCCGAATTCTCTTTTTCATTTTTTCCGGAGAAAAATTTCTTTTCCGAGATTTGTTCGAAAAATCGCTTTAAACTCTTTCTTTTCCGCATGGAATAGTTGTAAGTACTCCGGCGGAATCCAATGCCAATCATCGACGATACAGAATTTCTTTCCCGAAAAAACCAGGAATCGAACTTAAAGCTGGGAGAAGTGTTCCAGGGGATATGGTTGGAAAACGAAATTTGCTTCGCTATCGCAGGCGGAGGATGTAAGGCGTTTTACGGATTAGGAATCGGGCACGAATTAAAATCCTGGGGATTGAAACTCAGACAAGTTTCGGGAGTTTCTGCGGGAGCCGCTATGGTCCTCTGTCTTCTCTGCGAATCCGAAGAAGAATCCGTGGCTTTTTTCGAAAGAATCGTTCGGAAGAACCCGCGTAATTTTTATTTCACAAAACTCTTTCGTGGAGAACCCGCTTTTCCGCACGAAGAGATGTACAGAAAGACCATCCGGTTCGGTATGGATTTTCCCAAGATCATCAAATCGGGCGCAAAGGTTTATATCCATACGATTCGCGCTTTTCCGAAGAGAGATTCTTTGAAAAACACGTTTCGTTTGGCGCGTCTCATTGCCGAAACCGGAAGAGCTTTCTTGGAGGATGAGCGGGACCGAAATCGAGGTTTGAATACGGAGAGAACGTTCCGTGTTCTTCGGAATTGGAACATGAAGGAAGTCCTTTTTACCGAATCGGATTTTCAGGATCCGAATACGATCGAGCAGATTATCCTGAATTCCTCTTCGATTCCTCCGGTAGTTTCCTTTCAAAAGCATAGAAAGGAATATTATCTGGACGGAGGTCTGACTAATAATCTCCTTTTGGAAGCGTTTCCTCCGTCCGCAAAGATTATCGGTGTCCATTACGAATCCACGACTTTAGTCGGCAAGGATCCGAGATTATTGGGTCGTTGCTTTTTGATGAATCCCTCCGAACCTTTACCCATTACTAGTTTCGATTATACGAATGCGATCGGCGTACGCGAGACATACGAGTTGGGCAAAAGGGACGCACGCAGGAATAAGGAACGGATTCTCGATTATCTCAAAAGGGACTGGGCTAAAAAAGCGAGTCGTTTGCGGAATTGATTCCCTATTCGAAACGGATGTCGTCGGAGTAGGAAAAAGAATCGAAGGATAATCACCGGGATGGAAATCTGATCCCCAGGCTCGAATCGTGTTAAATTCTTCTACTGTTATTTCCGTTCAAAACGTAACCAAAAAATTCAAGGACATAACTGCGGTGAATTCCCTTTCTTTGGAGATCCGAAAAGGGGAATTCGTCGCTTTGCTTGGACCGAACGGTGCAGGCAAGACCACTCTCATTGAAATGCTGGAAGGGATCCAATCTCCGGATTCCGGAAAAATCTCCATATTGGGTGCTTCCTGGAAAGACAACGAATCTTTCCTTCGAGGAAAGATCGGTCTAGCACTGCAGGAAACTCGGTTCATGGATAAGGCTACCGTGTGGGAAACCCTGGAACTGTTCGGAAGTTTCTACAAAGCTCCGGAACAACGATTGAACGAGATCCTGGAATTGACCCGCCTGACAGAAAAGAAAAAAACCTTTGTGAACAGTTTGTCCGGAGGACAGAGACAAAGACTCGCTTTAGGCGTCTCCATTATGAATCGTCCTGAAATTCTTTTTTTGGACGAGCCGACGACCGGCTTGGATCCGGGAGCTCGACGGGACATTTGGAAGATTTTGGAAGACCTTCGAATCGAAGGTACTACGATGATCCTTACGACTCACTATATGGAAGAGGCGGAAGTACTCTGCGAAAGAATCATCGTAATGGATAAAGGAACGATTTTGGACCAAGGAACTCTGTCGGAATTACTCGGAAAAATGGGCGGAGGAGAAATCGTAAGATTTACCTTGGAAGGCGGAGCCGGCAAAGAGCCGGAAGTTTTTCTCCCTAAACTCGGACGTTCCAAATTTCTTTGGAATCCCTCCAACAAAGAAGGTCGGGTATTCGTGGATAAGATCACGGAATATCTTCCCGCGATGTTAGACTCTTTTTCCAAGGCAGGATTGGCATTGAAAGAATTGGAATGCCACCAGAAAACTTTGGATGACTTATTTCTTTCGATGACGGGTAGAGGACTCGGAGAATGAAACAGATATATCATTTAGTCACGATCCAACTGAAGGAATTTTATAGGGAGCCCGGAATCATTTTTTGGGCATTCGTCTTTCCGATTGCGATTGCCGGAGTTTTGGGACTCGCGTTTACGACGAGAGGAGTCCTGGAAACCAGGGCGGCGGTCCTATCGACTTCTCCGAATGCGGAAGGCCTAAGTAAAAGGATCGAATCGGCGTTTGCGACGACGGAAGGAGGCAACCTTCATGGGTTAGGGATCGTTCGACCGAAGATCCAATCCGAAGACGAGGCGTTCCGGGCATTGAAACGAGGAGAATTGAATCTGATCGTTAGTGAGGACTCGGAGGGCAATCTGGAGTTTTCCTTTGACCCCAAGAATTCCAATGCACAAAGGGATTATCTTTTACTTTCAAACGCGTTGCTCGCGGAATCTAAAATGGAAACTGCCCGAGCTAGAATACGGACCTTGGATTCTAAAGGCACCAGATATATAGATTATTTGGTACCGGGAATGCTCGCCATGGGAGTGATGAATTCCTGTCTTTGGGGAGTCGGTTGGAATCTGATCGAGATGCGTATGAAGAAACTTTTGAGAAGGATGTCCGCTACTCCTATGAATAAGTTGGGTTTCGTGCTTTCGTTTTTCTTTACCAGATTGATCGTTACCGTGCTCGAATCGATCCTATTTTTAACGTTCACGTTTACGGTTTTCGATAACGCATTTTTCGGTTCCGTCTGGGGTGCGGTCGCGGTGTATCTAGCGGGAAATTTCTCCTTTGCTTGTATCGGAATTTTGGTAGGTTCCCGAGCCCAAAGTTCGCAGGTAGGAAACGGCTTAGTGAACGCCGTCACCTTCCCGATGATGGTGCTTTCCGGAATCTTTTTCAGTTACAAAAATTTTCCGGAAATAGTACTTCCGGTCGTACGGAATCTGCCTCTTACTTTGATGGCGGATTCTTTGCGTGCAGTATTCGTGGAAGGTGCCAGCTTTGTGGATTGTTTACCAGCTTGCGCTTTATTAACGATCTTCGGCTTCGTTTTTTTGACAATGGGCCTTCGGATATTTCGATGGTCTTAGAATGCTGAATTTACCTTCCCGCTGGAAACAATGGGCGTACGAAAAAACCGTCAAACCGATCCTACTGAACCTAGATCCGGAAACCGCTCACCTTCTCGCGTATAGACTTCTGGATGTATCGTCGAATTTGCCGTTCGCATTTTTCGCGATTGAAAATTCTACATGTTTTAAAAGCCCTCGCTTGGAAACGGAAGTTGCGGGTATTCGATTTTCCAACCCTGTGGGTCTTGCGGCGGGATTCGATAAAACCGGCGAACTGTATCCTTTCCTTTCGAGGATGGGATTCGGTTCCATCGAAATCGGAACGGTTACCGGACAATCGCAGCCCGGGAATCCTAAGCCGAGAGTCTTTCGCTATCCCGAAGACCAGGCTCTTATCAATCGTATGGGCTTTAACAATCCCGGGGCGGACCGAGTCTTAGATACCGTTCAAAGACAGAATAGGATTGCAGTAAGAGGAATCAACGTCGGGAAATCCAAAATCGTATCCGAGGAAAACGCGGTGGAGGATTACCTTTATTCCATCCGTAAGTTGATCGGATTTGCGGATTATCTCGTGATCAATATTTCTTCTCCCAATACTCCCGGCTTAAGGAATTTCCAAAAACCGGAAAATTTTGGCAAGTTGGCGGGCGGGATTCGAAGCGGTTTAGGAGGCGGATTTCCTGTTCCGACTTTCGTCAAGTTTGCACCGGATATGGATGAGAGGGAACTGAGGGAATTGTTGGAATGCCTGCCGGAGTCCGGAATGTCCGGTGTGGTTCTGACGAATACCACAATAGATAAAACCGTTCTAAAGAGATATCCTAACGTAGAATCCGAAGGGGGAGTTTCCGGTCTTCCTCTACGCAATAGATCCACTCGATTGATTCGGATTGCGTATGAAACGCTACGGGGGAAGCTGCCGATCATCGGAGTCGGAGGAGTCGATTCCGGAGAAGCCGCCTTGGAAAAAATTTTGGCCGGGGCGGATTTAATCCAGCTGTATACCGGTTATATATACCAAGGTCCCTTTTTGCCCTTACGGATCCTGGAATTTTTGGACAAAACCTTGGAAAAGTTTGGGGCCAAATCGGTTTCGGAAATTGTGGGAAAACAATCCTTATAATTGGGAAGCCGTCGAATCAAGGCGAAAAATAGGATTGCCCTCTTTGTCGGAAAAGCGCGACCTTTAGTTTTGCAACGGATGGCGTCGGAAAACCTGATAAAATAGAATTATATGAAAAAAATTACGTCACTATCGATCCTTACCGTCCTTCCGTTACTTTTACTTTCCTGCTCTAAATCGGGCAAGAAGGATAATAATACGGATCTACTTTTGGGACTAATGATCGTCGACGAAATAAAATACCATTGCGATCCGAGTGAGAATGTACGAACCAATCTTCCGAGCTCTCCGCAATATACGTTATCCGCTATAAATCCGAGTTACAGTGTTTACGATTCGGCGTACCAATCCGGAATCGGAACCATTTATTTGAACGGATACGATTCTTGGACGGGTCTCGGCAGATACAATCCTATGGGGATCCTTTACGCATCCCAAAATCAGACAAATTCCAGCGCGATGATGGCCGGGTACTGGACTGCAGCGGGGGCTTTCGGTGAGAGTTCGATCAATAAGGACGAAGGCGGAGGAACTTATTCTTCCACTACTTCGTTTCCCGTAGGGGCTTCCCCCGATTACGCGGCTCCCGGATCGGGCTATGACAACTTCGGAACGAATAGCCAACTCAGGACGTACATGGTGACGACCGCATCAGCGATCACGTCTTCTATCTCAGGTTGGAAAGTGGTCAATAATATCCCTCAAACTTGCGAAGAATATAAATTTCGACCGGAGCAAGGAGGGGTTGTCGGAAGTTCGCAAACCGGTCTGAGTAAGGTTTGGCAGTCCAGAAAAAGACTTACGATCCGATTCATAGAGGTGAATAACGGAGCGAGCCAGGTCTTTACGAATCCGACTTTTTTTACCGCGCTGGTCGGATCGAACGCACTTACCGCGAGGCTCATTCAGATTTTCGGTCAACCTTCCGTCGGAATCGATCTTTCCTTTTCTTATTACGTATATGATGCGGCGTCCTGCGGAGACGTAACGAACGGAAACCGCTTCGAAATTTCCGACATCTTCAACGATTCCGCGACTAGTCCTACGAATTGTTCTTTGGCAAAATTGTACACTACCTCCTCTGCAGCGCAGGATCCGAACGCGTTGAACGTATTTTTTATTTCCGAACTTTCCTCGTCAGTGAATCCGAAACTCCATGACGGTCTTTTGGGAATCGCTGCCGGAATCCCCGGCTTACCGGGGAAGATCGGAACTCCTAAATCAGGGATGGCCGTTTTTATAGAAAACCATCGATCTTCCGGTGTTGCAGGCGGAAATCTATCGGATAACGATCTTACCTTTCTCGCAAATACGATCGCTCATGAAGGTTCGCATTTCTTAGGATTATATCATCCGGTCGAGATAGATCAATCCTCTCAGGTATATGTAGACCCACTACCCGAAACTCCCGAATGTCGTAACCCGGGAACCAACGGTCAAATTACGATTTCCGGATGTTTAGGATCGGGTTTCTATAATTCAGGGGGTTTGAATCTCATGTTTCCGTTAGGAAACGCGAGCGTTAATCAATCCCAATTAACCGGCGAACAGGGTTGGGTTTTACGCTCGAATCCTTTGGCTTATTAGGAAAATTGAAATGAAAAAGGAATCCATCTTCGCCGTCTTTTTTCTGCTGGTGGTCCAGTTACCGTCCGACGTATTTGCACAATTTTTGGATCCAAAGATCAAGAACAAAATTCGGGAAATCACGAGCGAGACGGGGCATACGAATCGGGACGACCAATACGCCAGGATATCCGGCTTATCTTCCGATCCGATTCCGTATTTGAACGGTATCTTAAAAGATAGCGGAGTCCGAGTCTATGAGCAAAAAGCGATCCTGGATTTTATCGGTAGGTTCCAATCCGACGGAGCCGCATCTTCGTTGGAAAAAATCGTTTCGGATGAGACCGTGCATCCTTCCGTAAGGACTTCCGGATTGGTCTCATACGCGAAAAATTTCGGATCGAAAAAAAACGCTAGGGTATTACAGTTTTTGGGCGGATTTGCAAACCATCCATTATTAGGAAAAGATTCCGTTTTACTAATGCAAAAGGTTCGAAATGGAGAATTTGCTGATACGGAAAAGATCCCTGCTTCTCGGTCGAAGGGAAAGCAGGGGAATTTTTTCATCAAAGCGAATCCTTAGATCGAAAATTCCCGGAAAGATTCAGGGATCTTCCTTGGGACGACATTTTCCTCTGTCTTCCCATTCCACCTTCCATTCGGTAGCGGAGGTCCCTTCCTTGACCATTCTTAGAACGATATCCGAACAGATAGTCTTCGTTCCGTTTTCGGAAAGTTCAAACTCCCCTTCATAGCGAAACCAAAATTGTTCCTTACTGAGCGTGGAATTTTGTCCGAATTCGGGTTCGCTTAACCGTAAGGAATCCAGAGTCTTATTCGTTCTGCCTTTTTCCTCGAAGATTGCGGATTCCGCAAGTTGGTATGCTTCCTCTTTACTCGGAGGCTCTTTTCCAGCTTCGGTCAGAACTACTGACCGAGCTAGTCCGATATCGGCAAAGATCCAGCCTTTATTTCTCGTAAACTGGAAAATCACGCCCACAGGAGTCTTTGTCGTTCTACCGTCCTTGTTCCGCGCAGTCAAAAAGAAGGAGAACTTATAGCGAACATCGGGAGTGGAATCTTCGGACGTATCTCCCTCGATCAATCTAGGTTTTCCGGTGGAATGTATGCTTAGGACTTTATCTCCGGGAAATCGCTTGGTCCATTGCGTTTGTAGTTCCTTCTTGGCTTTTTCCTCGTCGGGAGGACCCGCAATTTGTGCCGTGATGTATAAAGGCGAAAACAGAAGTAGAACCGCTCCTGTCATTAGAAGTACTTTCGCCATAGATCGGAATTTGTATCCACTTGAAAGATCCTTGTCAATGAAATTCCCCTATTTCACTATTTCCGAATCGGAGGCGAGTTCTTGAAGTCGATTTATTTGATCCGGCATTCCAAATCGGATTGGGAAACTTCGTATTCGCGCGACAAAGAACGCCCGTTATCAGAACGGGGACGAAAGAACGCGAAAACACTACGGAAATATCTGAACAAAATCTCCTTTTCGACAGATCTTGCCTTGGTCTCCCCTTCGGAAAGAACGAAGGAAACTTTCCGCATATTAAACGTGCCCGAACCTCTTGCAAAGAACGTGAATTTTGTCTCTTCTCTTTATGAAGCGGAAGGATCCGAGCTTTTGGAATTATTAAGGAAGTTGGAATACGATTTAGATAACGTATTAATCGTTGGCCATAATCCCGGGTTGGAGAACCTTGCCGAAAGATTGATTTTCGGGAAGAAGGAAACTTTCCCCGAATCGCTCTTCTTAAAGTTTCCGACTTCCGGGTTTCTGTCTCTGGTATTGAATTCTACGGACTGGAAGGATTGCGGAGCTGTCCCCTGTCAAATGCAGAGGTTTTGGATTCCATGAAAAACGATTTTATTCTTCCACAGAACCCTTTTCTAAAACCGCTAATCTCTCGGCAGGAAATCGAATCGAGAGTCGCTCAAATAGGAGAACGGATAGCGACGGATTATCTAGGAAAGGAACCCGTACTCGTTTGCGTACTGAGAGGGGGTGTTTATTTTTTTTCGGATTTGACGAGAGCCATTCCCTTTCCCGTAGAAGTGGACTTTCTACAGGCAAAGTCTTATTCCGGAAAAGGATCGAGCGGAAGGGTAGAATTGCTAAAGGATCTGGACTCCGATATTACGGACCGTCATGTACTGCTTTTGGAGGACATAGTCGATACGGGACTCACACTGAAATTTCTGATCCGGCACATCCTTTCCCGTAACCCTATGACTTTGGAAGTAGTGTCCCTTCTTTGTAAAGAAGGCATGGAGAACGTGGAATATCCCGTAAAATACATAGGCTGGCGTATCGGTAACGAGTTTGTAGTCGGATATGGATTGGATTTCGACGGAAGATTCCGTAACCTTCCGGACATATACGTTTTCGAGGACTAGATTCCGCTTTTTCCTTTCGAACCTGACAAGATGGAATCCTGGTTCCATAAAAATTAGAATGGGAAAGCCGGACTTTTTTAAAAAAGTCTTTTTTGTACGACTTTGCTTTCTACCTTTGGACGCAAACCAATCTCGGATCTCACAAAATGGATCACCATTCGGTCAGCCTACTCACCGACATCGCCTTAAGCATTATTTTTGCCACGTTATTTTCTCATATTGCAAAGGTGTTCAAGCAACCCCTGGTCTTAGGCTACGTTTTGGCGGGCCTAGCGATCGGTCCGTTATTCGGGCCTTTTATCGACTCCAAATTAGGAATCGGTTATGTCCACGGAGAAGAGAGCATAGAGCTCATATCCGAAATCGGGCTGATTCTACTCTTATTCATCATCGGTCTGGAAATCGATCTAAAGGAATTAGCTCGCATGGGCTTGTCCATGTTCGTTCTGGGCATAGTTCAATTTTTTGTGGGCGTCGCGTTTGCTTGGTTTGCGTTCGAAAGCGTATTTTCCAAAGGCTCCGGAAATTTCGATCTATTGTACTTCGCGATCGCCTTATCTTTGAGCTCGACTATGATCGTCGTCAAACTTCTGCACGATAAGTTCGAAATCAGTACCGTGCCAGGTCGCTTAACGATCGGAGTTCTAGTACTACAGGATATCTGGGCTATCTTATTCATGGGGATTCAGCCGGACCTCCAGGATCCGAGAATTCTGAACGTGACCACTTCCTTATTGAAAGGAACCGCTTTGGTAGTGTTCGCATTCGTCATTAGCCGCTATTTACTTTCCCGTCTCTTTTTGGCGGCTGCGGCAAAGCCCGAACTGATTTTGATTACTTCCATTGCCTGGTGTTTTCTGCTGTGCGGGATCGCGGAAAAAGCGGAGTTATCCAAGGAAATGGGAGCTTTGATTGCGGGGGTCAGCATAGCCGCCTTTCCGTACGGAGCGGACGTTATTAGTAAGCTCTCAGGGATACGCGATTTTTTCATCACTTTGTTTTTCGTGGCGCTCGGGATGAAGATCCAAACGCCGGATTTCGACGATCTTCGGATCGCTTTTTTGGCGGTAGGTTTCGTAATTTTGAGCCGGGTTTTGATCGTGGCGCCTACCGTCTTTCTTTCAGGAAAGGGTCTTCGGGCCGGAATCATTGCGGGATTGAATCTGGCTCAAATCTCCGAATTCTCCCTAGTTATTTTGGCTTTGGGAGTACAAAAAGAACATATCGGAAAAGAGCTTCAGGCGATCGTTCTTACTTCCATGATCCTTGCGTCCATCGTGTCCACGTATGTGATTCTGTTTAACGATAAGATTGCGAGAGGGATTCTGTCGTTTTTATCCGTTTTGGGAATTCGGGAAGCGAGGGAGCCGTTGGAATCGCAGGTCACGGGGGAACCGAAGCGCGATATCGTGCTTCTCGGTTATTTCCGGATCGCCCAGGGATTGATCGAAGGAATAGAGAAAGAAAGGCCGTCTTGGTTGAAGCGGATCTTAGTCGTGGATTTTAATCCGATTTATAGGCAAACGCTCGAATCTAAGGGAATACGATGGGCCTACGGGGATTTGGCGCATCCAGAAAGTCTGCATCACTTAGGCATAGAGGAAGCCAGATACGTGGTATGTACGATCTCGGATATGATTCTTAAGGGAACGACAAACCGCCGACTATTGGAATCTTTAAAAAGTATCTGTAGGGACCACCAGCCTCAGTTCATTTTGACGACGGATGATATCGCGGAAGCCGGGGTTTTGAAGAATAACGGAGCGTCTCATGTGATCGTACCCGGACGATTATCGGGGCTTTCCCTTTTTACGGATTTGAAGGAAATGGTGGAAGGAAATCGAAACACTCTAATTTCCGAAAAAGGCGATAAGAGAAAATCGGCTACGTCTAAGAAGAAGAAACCTTCGCCGAGATAAGTTTTTATGATCGTCAGATCCCCTTGTATAAAAGTCTGCGAAATGGATCCGGAAACCGGATTCTGCCAAGGCTGCTTTCGAACCTTGGAAGAGATCGGAATGTGGACGGCCTATACGGAAGAGGAAAGAAAACGGATCCGGTCGCAACTTTTGGATCGGAAATCGGCCTCCGTTTTACCTAAGGATCCTTTATAGACGTTTCTTTTTTCTCGCTAAGAGTAAGTATTCTTCCACCGTTTTTTTTGCGGAAATTTTCCAATCGTATTTTTTTACATTCGAGGTTGCGAGTCGCTTTTTTGAGGTTGCGATCTTCGGTTTATGCAAAAGTTCTAATAGACCGGACTCGAAGCCGTCCCTATCCATAGGTGAGAAATAAAACGCGGATTTCCCTAAAATTTCCGGCATTGCGCTCGAATCGGAGGAAAATACCGGACATCCGCAGGCTTGCGCTTCTAAAGGAGGAAAGCCGAAACCTTCGTACAAAGAAGGGAAAAGCAGAAGCCCCGCGCTAGAGTAGAGAACGCTCAGTTCTTCCGGTTCCAACCGGGGAAGGATTCGAATCTTGTCCTCCCATCCGGAAGCGTCCGCTTTCAGATATTCCGGGAGTTTTCCATCCGCTCCTGCGATCACCCATTGTCTTTCGGTTTTTCCCAAAGACCAGAGGCCTTTCAGAACGTTCAATACGAAGCCGAGATTTTTATGTTCTTTTCCGATTCCGACGCTGAGTAGATAATTTTGCTCCAGACCGTACTTGCGGCGGAATGCCTGAATTTCCTTTGCGGGTCTCGGATGGAAAAGACCGAAATCGATTCCGTTATAGACGGTTCGCATGGTCGATGGGGAAAATCCGAATACTTCCTCCAAATCCTTAGCCGTAAAATCGGAGACCGTTATTATACGCGCCGCCCCCGACCTGAGTAGGGAAAAAACGAGGTGCATATAAATCTGTTTCGCGGGTGAGGAATGGAATTGCTTCAAACGGAACGGAATAATATCGTGAATCGTCACTATGCATTTTTCCAAATAACGTAAGGGCGCATTGAAATGAGGAATATCCAAAATATCGAATTCCCGCATTTCCGAAATTCCCCACATCTCCCGGAGGGAGTAGACGGGAGCATCATAGGGTATGAATTTATAGAATGAAAGAATGGAAGAGTCTAATCCGGATGCTTCCAGCTTTTCCCTGGATCCTAGGACGGTGATCTCTATTCCGTTTTTTTCCGCGATCTTCGGGAGTTCCGAAAGAATTCCTCGGATCCGCATTCCGATTCCGGAATGTGCGATCATTCTTGCGTCGTAGCCTATCTTTAAAATGGGAGATTCCATGCGGATCGAGTCATTTTCGGTGTTGGACCGAGATTGGCAAGTCTTACGCTTTTTTGTCCGATTTGTTCCGCAGGAAGGAACAAGCTTTTTTTTCTTCGTCTAAGTATTGTCTTTTTTCGCGATAAAACGAAAAAGGTTCATTATTCGAAAGAGGGTTCGATTTGGAAGAGGAAGTCACCAAAATATTAAAAGCGATCGGAGAAAACCCCAGTCGGGAAGGTCTGCTGGATACTCCAAAGAGGGTCAAAAAAGCATACGAGTTCTTAACATCCGGCTATACGGCGGACATTAATAAGATCGTTAATAACGCGATTTTCGAGGAGGAAAGCCGCGGGATGGTTCTGGTTCGGGATATAGAGATGTATTCCCTTTGCGAGCACCATCTTCTTCCATTTTTCGGAAAGGCACACGTCGGTTATATTCCCAATAAAAAGATCATCGGAATCTCTAAGATTCCTAGAATCGTAGACATCTTCGCAAGACGACTGCAGGTTCAGGAACGGATGACCGAGCAGATCGGAAACGCCTTAATGGAAGTTCTTGAACCTCTCGGTGTCGCGGTGGTGGTCAAAGCTAAGCACCTTTGCATGATGATGAGAGGCGTGGAAAAACAGAATTCGGAACTCTTTACTTCCTGTATGCTCGGAGAATTCAAAACGAACATGGTTACGAGAAACGAATTTTTGGATCTGATTCGAACCGGTTCGACCTAACCGGATTGCGATCTTAATTCCTCTGCTTTTTTTTCCGCGATCTGTTTATTCCTTATCATGGCGTCTTGAACAAGGAGACGTTGGGATTCGAATTCTTCCTCTGTCAGATTTCTAGGAATCCAGATCGGTTTTCCGTAAGAAACTACGAAGGTAGTGAAAGGTTTCGGGACACGGTGTTTGTCCCAGGATTTTTCGAGAATCCATTGCCTGGTGCATTCGTAATGGAAGGGAACGATCGGAACTTGGGAAACTTGGGCGGAAGCGATGAGACCCGGTTGTACGATCAAAGCGGGACCTCTCGGGCCATCGGGAGTGAAGGCCGCAGGAAGGTTCTTTTTCAGATGTACGATCATCGCTTTTAAAGCTTTGGAACCTCCTTTGGAAGAACTACCTCGGATACTCGTATTTCCGAACCTATGGACTACTCCGGTGATAAAATCGCCGTCCTTGGATTCTGAGATCAATACGGCTACCTTTCTTCCTCTATGCAGATAGGGAGAATACAGAACGTTGGTATGCCAAATGGAAAGTATGAACGGTTTTTTGGATTTGAAAAGGGAGTCGAATTCTTCTTTTCCGATTTCGATGAGAGAAGAGGTTAAGCCGATGATCCTCTGTAAAAAAACCACGAGTGTAGGAACCAGCCATACGAGGATTTTTCGCTTCAGTCCGTCTTTTTCCGGGGATTCCATTTTTTGCTGCATTGAGCCTACATGCTATACCTTGGTCTAATCGCATTCTTTTTTTCGATCGATTTGAATAAATCCGAGGAAAAAATCGAAGCACAAAGAATCAGTTTTTATTGATATTTTACGGATTCGTCCTTCTTGCGAAAGGAACCGCTGAGAATTGGTAGACAAGCTCCTTTTTAAGGACATCCTGCTGCATTTGCGGAGGTGGTTATGGCAAAAGAAAGAATCGTCCAGCCTAACGCTGATTTCAAAAAAAAAGCGAACATCAGCCTGAAAGAATACAAAGCTCTTTATAAAGAATCCATAGAAAATCCCAAGAAATTCTGGTCCAGAGAAGCTTCTCAAAGACTACATTGGTTCAAAAAATGGGATAAGGTTTTAGAGCACGATTTTAAGAACGCGAAAGTCCAGTGGTTTAAAGGCGGAAAGTTAAACGTTTCCTACAATTGCTTGGACCGCCATCTAGATTCTCCCTTAAAAAATAAAGCGGCTATCATTTGGGAAGGCGACGACCCTAACGAGTATAAGATATACACTTATCATGATCTGTATCGCGAAGTAAATAAACTCGCGAACATTCTGAAGAAATTCGGAGTAAAGAAGGGTGATAGAGTGCTCATCTATCTTCCTATGATTCCGGAATTGCCTATTTCCCTCTTGGCCTGTACGAGAATAGGAGCAGTTCATTCCGTAGTGTTCGCGGGATTCTCGCCGGAAGCATTGCAGAGCCGGATGGACGACTGCAAACCCAAGCTTGTTATCACGGCAGACGGAGGATACAGAGGCGGAAAGGGCTTGGATCTGAAAAAGGCGGTGGACACCGCTCTGGATGCCGCGGTCGAGAAAGTGTCCGACGTGATCGTCGTCCGGAGGACAGGGCAAGAAGCGAATTTAGGTTGGAAGGAAGGTAGGGATCATTGGTGGCATCTGCTTATGAAGGACCCTTCTCTACCACAATACTGCAAACCGGAAGCGATGGACGCCGAGGATCCTTTGTTTATTCTGTACACCTCGGGGTCTACGGGAAAACCGAAAGGAGTGTTGCATACTACGGGAGGTTATCTTCTCGGGGTCACCATGAGTTTCCATTACGTTTTCGACATTAAGCCTTCCGATACGTATTGGTGTACGGCGGACATAGGTTGGGTGACCGGTCATAGTTATCTGGTATACGGCCCTCTGTCAAACGGAGCGACTTCGGTGATGTTCGAGGGAGTTCCCACTTATCCTGATTCGGGCAGATTTTGGGACGTGATCGATAAACACGGGGTAACCGTTTTTTATACGGCCCCGACTGCGATCCGTTCCCTTATGCGCGAAGGAACGGAGCCCATAGAAAAGAGAAGTTTGAAGACTCTTAGATTGATCGGATCCGTCGGAGAACCGATCAACCCGGAAGCCTGGGAGTGGTATTATAAGAACGTGGGTAAGTCCAAATGCCCCGTTTTGGATACTTGGTGGCAGACCGAAACGGGGGGAGTGATGATTTCACCGCTTCCCGGAGCGATTGCCCAAAAACCGGGCTCGGCAACGCTTCCTTTTTTCGGAGTCGAACCTCTCTTAGTGGATGAGAACGGAAAGGAACTCGAGGGCAAAAAGGAAGTTTCCGGAAATCTTTGCATTCGATCCCCATGGCCTTCCATTATGCGGGGAGTTTATGGAGATCCGAAAAGATTCTATGACACGTATTTCTCCACTTATAAGGGCTATTATTTTACCGGCGACGGAGCTATCCGAGACAAAGACGGGTATTACTGGATTACTGGTAGAGTGGACGACGTGATCAACGTATCCGGTCACAGGATCGGTTCCGCGGAAGTGGAAAGCGCTTTGGTGGAAAATCCCTCCGTGGCGGAAGCAGCCGTCGTAGGATTTCCTCACGATATCAAAGGACAAGGTATCTACGCGTATGTCACCGTAAAACAAGGAGTGGTCACGAATGATTCCCTCAAAAAGGAACTGATTTCCACCGTGGAAAAAGTGATCGGTAAAATCGCGAGGCCCGACGTGATACATTGGACTCCGGCCCTTCCCAAGACCAGATCCGGAAAGATCATGCGCAGGATTTTACGTAAGATCGCCGGGGCGGAATTCGAAGGCCTCGGAGATACGTCCACTTTGGCCGACCCGTCCATCGTAGATCGGTTGATAGAGGACAAAAAGAAATACCATAGCTGAAAAAGGAATGGGGCCTAAAAGAATCGTCTGTCTGACGGAGGAAACTACGGAACTCCTCTACCTGCTCGGGGAGGAGGATCGTATCGTAGGTATCTCCGCATACACGGTCAGACCGCTTAAAGCGAAAGAGGAAAAACCCAGAGTCTCTGCGTTTATAAGCGGTAACATTAGAAAAATAAAAGAGCTAAAACCGGACCTAGTCATCGGATTTTCCGATATACAGGCCGATCTTGCTAGGGATCTGATCCGGGAAGGTCTGAACGTTTTGGTTACGAACCAAAGGAGCCTCGAAGAGATTTTCGAGGCGATTCGACTGGTCGGGGGATTGGTGGGAAAAGCCAAGGAGTCCACCGCATTGATCGACGGATATCGCAGAAAGTTGGATAACGTTCGAAAGAATTCGTCGAATAGATCCAAACCCAAGGTTTTTTTCCAGGAATGGGACGAGCCCGTTATTACCGGAATTCGGTGGGTTTCCGAACTGATCGACATCGCCGGAGGCAAAGATTGCTTCGTCGATTTTCGGGAAAAGACCTTGGCAAAGGATAGAATCGTTTCGTTGCAGGATGTGGCCGATGCGGACCCCGACATTATCGTCGGCTGTTGGTGCGGTAAACCTGTGGATTTCGAATGGGTTAGAACCAGGCGGGAATGGCAAAACGTTTCGGCGTTGAGGAACCAAAAGATTTTCGAAATGGATCCGGCGATTATTCTACAGCCCGGGCCGGCTTTGTTCGAAGAAGGCCTTTTTGAACTTGAGAAAATTATGAAAGAGTTCGAATCGCCGGAAACCTACTAAAAACGATCGTTCAATGAGGAAGGATACAATGGAAACCAATCATTCGACTCTCCAAAAGTCGGAATCTTCTATTTTGCAACTTTGGAAAAACGGCGGAGTAGTAATCAATCGGATACGATTCGGATTGGTCCTTCTTTTTACGGTTTCTTTGGTGGGAGCTTACAAAAGCTTCGAACCGGTGCAATTTCTGGTGCATTGTTTCGGAACGTTGACTTTGGGAATTTTTTGCGTAATCGCGTTTATCGGAAATCGCAAAGGCAAAATGTCGGTCGGATTCCATAAGATTTTAGTGATCGGCGACGTTCTCGTGCTGACTTCCACTTTGATCTTCGATTCCTTGGTCGATGCGGATACGGCGGCTTCCACTCTCAGAAATCCGATCTTATTTTTCATATATTTCTATTTCATGATGTATTCCTGTTTGTTGGGGGAAACCTCCTTCGTCATCGTAATCGGAGGCTTGAGCACCATCGGGTCCGGGATCGCGCTTGCCTGCGGTTTGTCCGTCGGCGTCGTTCTTGTAGAGGACCCTAAGGTTTCGCAACTTCCCGGACATTTGAGCGGTTCCACCGAAGTCATCAAGCTCGCCTTCATTTTTGCGGCGAGTCTAGTTTTAGCCCAATTGATGAAACTGTTTTATCGTTTAACGGAGGAAGGTTCCCGCCTTCACCGAGAATCGAAATCGCTGTTGGAAACGCTCTCCGACAATCGGGTCGGGGTGAATCGCTCCGCCGAAAATTTGGAGGATTCGATCCGGAAATTCGCCTTATTCATAAGTAAAACGGGGGAGAAGATGGAATCCCAAGCCGCGGCCTTGGAGGAAGCGAATGCCGTTCTGGAGGAATTGTCGGCGGCATCCAACAGCACTTCTCAATCCATCGAGCTACAGAATTCCAGTCTTTCCGAACTCGTCGGAAACTCGGATAAACTGGGACTGCTGATCAAAAATATCTCCGATTATAGTCAGGCATTAACCAAGTTCGCCGAAGACAACAAGGCGGATATGGAAAACGTCACGATCGCCGCGGAAAAAACTAAGTTATATCTGGTAGATATTGCGAATTCGTTTAACCGAGTGGACGAGATCAATCAGATCATGGGAGAGATCGCCGATAAGACGAACCTTTTGGCCTTGAACGCTTCTATAGAAGCTGCACGAGCAGGAGTTGCCGGTAGGGGATTTGCGGTAGTCGCGAACGAAGTCAGTAAATTGGCCGAGTTTACGTCTGAAAACGCAAAATCGATCTCCGCGATCGTTAAACAGTCCCGGGACTTTATAGAGCAAGCCAGACTCGCTTCCGGAGAAACGGGAGAATTAACCGAAAGACAAAAATTTAAAATTTTGGATACTTCGGAGCGAATTCAGAAAATGAACGATCTTTATACGGAGCAACGTACGATCGTCCAGCAATTCGTTTCGGAAATCGAGAGCATTAAGATCGTATCCGGCGATATTTTGGAATCCACGAAAGAGCAGATGCAAGGCCAGGCCGAGATGATTAAGACCATGGGCGAACTCGAGAGGGAGATTAACGAGATCAACGAAGACTCCGGCAGATTGAACGATGAGATCGAGACCATCAAAAACCGGGCGGCAGAATTGCGAGTTTTAAGCGGTCAGACTTCCTCTTAAATTCAAGTCGAGATTTACATTCCAACCCCCTGTCGCATTTTTGGAAGTTACGATTTCCGCACTGCGGCAGAGGAGAAAGAAATGTCTACTAAGGTGAAAGTAGCGATTATCGGAGGAACGGGGCTTTATAGCCTGGAGGGCATGGAGCTCGTGGAAGAAGTACTTCCGGATACTCCCTGGGGAAAACCTTCCGATAGCATCAAAATAGGTAGGATTCAGGGAAAACTCCTAGCCTTCCTTCCGAGACACGGGGTAGGACATTTTTTGATGCCTCACGAAGTTCCGGGAAAGGCGAATATCGCCGCGTTGAAACTCTTAGGTGTGGAAGAGATCGTTGCCTTTAGTTCCGTAGGAAGTCTTCGCGAAGAGATTCGACCTTTGGATTTCGTCCTTCCTTCCCAAATTATAGATAGAACCCGT
Organism: Leptospira fluminis; assembly: GCF_004771275.1. GTDB lineage: Bacteria > Spirochaetota > Leptospiria > Leptospirales > Leptospiraceae > Leptospira_B > Leptospira_B fluminis. The sequence goes on from NZ_RQEV01000003.1 coordinate 665,111, forward strand.
GGAAGGGATTCGACCTTCTTCGGCAAGGGTGTCGTCGCTCATGCCCCTTTTGCGGATCCTTTTTCCTCTAATCTAAGTTCGCGGATCAAAAAGGCCGCGGATAAAATCGGCCTGCCCATTCATGAAAACAAAACTTTAGTTTGTATGGAAGGTCCGCTCTTCTCCACGCGGGCCGAATCCCACATGTATCGGTCTTGGGGCGCGGATATCATCAACATGAGCGTTCTTCCGGAAGCGAAGTTGGCGCGGGAAGCGGAAATCGCCTACCAAATGATCTGCATGTCTACGGACTATGATTGCTGGAGAGAAAACGAAGAAGCGGTCACTGCGGAAATGGTGATGGCCAATTTGGGAAAAAATGCGGACAGCGCTAAGAGGTTGCTCACAGCGTTGATTTCCGATATAGGAAACGGAGACGATCTGTCTTTAAAGAACAGCACTAAGTTTTCGATCATTACGGCGCCTGAACGGAGAAATTCCGAAACCGTGGCGAAACTCAAAGTTCTGTTTCCGGAATATTTCTGAAGCTCGATGCCCGGTCTTCGATTCGGGTTCTTATCCGGGTCGGAAGACGGGGTAGGATGGCTTCTTCAGGATTCGAAGTTTTTTAGGAGTGCTTTTATGGAGAGTGCCGTTTGCTTTATAACGAAAAAAGAATTGGATCCGGATAATTGTTATAGGGCCGGTTCGCTTCCTAAATTCATTTTCCGTAAAATACAAGAAGAGTATCCCGGATTGACCCTGGATTCTTACTTATCTTCGGAAAAAGTAAAGGAATTCCAAAGAAAGTACCTAAGCAATTTGGTTCAGGAGGAATCTCAGGAATTGGATCGGATCGAAAAGGAAGTTCTAGATTCGATCGAAAAAAACCAGGTTCTTTCCGAAAATATAGAACCCATCATCGAACATAAACTTACCTTCGGCGAAAAACTTTCGGATAGAATTGCCGAATTCGGCGGAAGCTGGACCTTTATTTTTTCCTTTTTCGGATTCATACTTCTTTGGATCGCCTTGAACATGGGGTATGTGCTTTTAAAACCCTTTGACGAATATCCGTTTATCTTATTGAACCTGATTCTTTCTTGTATAGCGGCGATCCAGGCGCCGATCATTATGATGAGCCAGAATCGTCAGGAACAGAAGGATAGGACAAGAAGCGAACACGATTACAAAATCAATCTTAAGGCGGAATTGGAGATCAAACTTCTGCACGAAAAAATAGATTATTTGATCGCCCATCAAAATCGTAAGTTGATGGAAATACAGGAAATCCAGGTGGAATATCTGGACGATATATTAAAAAGATTTAATAAAAGTGCGCAAGATTCGCAAAACTAACGGGAAAGAATTCGTTTTAATTCTTTGCGGTATTCCGGAAAAACGGAGAGATCGTTGTGGCTTCCTCCCGCAACGGGGATAAACTGGGCCTTTTTTCCTTCCCTAATCGCTATATCGTAAAGAGACCTTCCTTGGGAATAAGGAACAATCTCGTCTTCCGTTCCGTGAAATATGAATATCGGAGAGGAGATTTTCGAAATTTTGGATTTCGAATCCAGCTTGAAGGAAAGAAAGGTACTCGGAAGAAACGGATAGAAAATTTTCGAGAGATCGACCATAGAAGTATAGGGCGTCTCCAGGATTAGAAAACGCGGTTCGGTTTTTAAAGATAGGTCGACTACTATTCCGGTTCCTATGGAACGACCGTAGAGGACGATGCGATTTTCCGGAATTCCTCTGTCGTTCTTCAAGTAAGAATACCAACGCTCCGCGTCCTCGTACAATCCACGCTCCGTGAGACTCGCCCTGCTTTTCCCGTATCCTCTATAGTCGGTTATTAAAATGTCCCAGCCGTTGCTAAGTATGTCCTCGGAAACGCTTCCCCAAGTTCTCAGACTTCCCGCGTTTCCGTGAAAATAGAGTACGGTTCCCTTGGACTCCGAAGTCGTCCGAAAATACAATCCGTATATCTTTTCTCCGTCGGATAGCTGCAGTTCGACTTCTTCAAACGGTTCGGGAAAAGAATAAGAATAATCCTCCGGCAATATTTCGGGAAAGAAGATAAGTTTGTCCTGGTTGTAATAGAGCAGTACGACAAAAGTCGAGCAAAGCAAAAGAATCGCTCCGAATAGGATTCCGAACAGAATCATAAGTCTCATTTTGCCGGAATTTCGCGGGTCCAGAGTTCTTTGCCTTCAAAATCGAATATGCGAACGGTTAATTTTCGACTTTTTAAAGGACCGGAAACTTCGATCGTTCCGAAGTTGCGTTTGTCATCTACGAGCGTTCCCTGTATTCTTAAAGGGTTTTTTTCCGTGATCGGAGGATAGGTGGAGGAGGTTAAGGGAGAAACGGTAAGGTCGTAGAGAGGTTCTTCTCCGTTTTCTTCGAGCAGAGACAATTCCGTAAAGTGCCTATCCCCCGTCAGAAATATCACGTTTTTCAACTTTAGTTTACGGATGGCGGCGATCAATCGGTTCCTTTCCTCGGAGTACGTGGAATAGTTTTCATAGACCTCCAGGGGATTCAACACTTGTCCGCCGACGACCACGAATTTAAATGTGTATTTGGAAAACGCCAAGGAGTTGATCAACCAATCCAATTGTTTTTCTCCCAGATACGATCGTTTGCCCGTCCTATTGTCGTTCGCGGTCCGAAAGGTCCTGTCATCCATTAAAAAGAATTGGGAGTCTCCCCAGGTAAACGATCCGTAGATTCCGTATTTCGCATAATTGGGATTCGCCCAAAATAGTTTGAACATTTCTTCCGCCGTATCCCGGAGCCAAAAAGAGGAATCGCTATCGTTCGGTCCCCAATCATGATCGTCCCAAATCGCGTACTGGTGAACTCTCGCAAGCAAAGGAGCCAACTCAGGAACAGCCCTTTGGTGGGTGTACCGATATAGAAAGCCGGTCCTGGAGTCCCAATCGGGTTCCCTCAAATAGATATTGTCGCCCATCCATAACATGAATTCGGGTTCTTTAGACAGGATGGAGCGGAAAATCTCGTAGTTACCTCCGTACGGTTTCGGTTGCGTATCGTATTTCGGATCGTTGATAAACGAACAACTACCTAGAGCGAAACGGAAATTCGGCGGGCCGTTCTGTTTTCCTATCCAAATCGGTAGAGTCCGAAATTGCTGCGTATTCCTAATATCTATGGGTGCGTCATCGACGTAAATTACGTAAGAATAAACCGTACCCGGCTCGAGGGAGTCCGCGATCAGATGAGCCACATTTCCGTTTTCGTGGCGGGTCGTGATTTCTGCGGTTTTCTTCCTGGTCTTCGGATCCTGTATCGGGAAGTACTCCGCATAGACTTTTGCAGGTTTTTTGGTCTGCACCCATAATTTCACTTCTTTATGGGACGAGTAACCGACCATGGGACCGTTCTTCAGGGAAATCGAGTCCGTTTGAGCCGGGATTTTGCTTTTGCCTCCGATGGAAATAAACGAAGCTAGAAGGAATGTGACGAAGATTGCGGCCGACCTTTTCATAGCTAAAATTTTCTTCGAACCGGAGAAGGATCAAACGAAAAAAAGTCACGATTTCGGAAGGATCACTTTGAATACGGTTTCGCCTTGTTTGGAATCGAACTCCATTCTTCCTCCGTGTTTCAGTATGATTCTTCTCGATATGTCCAAGCCCAATCCGCTCCCTTCTCCCGGTCCTTTGGTCGTGAAGAACGGATCGAAAATCTTAGCTTTCACGTCTTGGGGAATTCCGGGTCCGTTGTCTTTTATCGAAACGGTTACATCTTCGTTGGAATCCCGGATGGAAATCCAGATTTTGCCTTTGAACTTCATCGCCTGTAACGAATTGTAAATCAAATTGGTCCAAACCTGTAAGAGATCGTCCGGGAAAGCGGGGACTTTCGGTCGAATCGGAAAATCCAATTCCACTTCGACTCCGTTCTTAATTTGATTGTGATATATGGTCAGGACGGTTTCTATATTTTCCGCTAAGTCCGTTTCCACTTTTCTTCCGCCCAGATCTATATGTGCGTAATTCTTTAAGGCATAGACTATTTTAGAGGTTCGATCGACCGCTAGGCGGATGGAAATCACGTTTTTGTAAGTTTGGATTTCGTCTATGGCAAAATCGAGTAAGGGAAAGTTGATCGGATTCTCGAGGAGGTCAGGAAACTCCTTCAAGGCGGATTGCATTCCTATATCGGTCAATCGATCGGCGAGATAGTACGGATTCTCGAATCCGAATTCGGCGAGTTTCGTTTTGATTTCTTTTAGCAAAATCCGCCTCTCTTCTCGGGAAGCAGGAGATTCCTTATTCCCTATTCCGTAACGGATAAAATCGGATAGCGAACGGATCAGTGTCGGATTGACGGAGGCGAGAGTCGTTCCTAGTTTCTCCAATCGATCCGCGGAGGAATTCAAGTAGGCTTTTAATTCACCGCTTAAGGCGGATATTGCGCCGAGAGGATTGTTGATTTCGTGGGCTATCCCGGCGACTAATTGTCCCAAAGCGGCCATTTTTTCGGATAGAATCAGTTGGTCCTGGGTTTTGCGTAGATTGTCCAAAGCGGACGCAAGTTCGGAAGTGCGGACGGTTACCGCTTTTTCCAAATCCGTTTTGGCTGCCGATCTCTCGGCGTTCAGCAAAAGCTGGGTGATCTGCTCCGCTACCGTTACGGAAAATTGGGATTCGTACCCTTTCCATTCCCGCAACGGACCCCTATGCTCCATACAGATCACACCTATCACTTCTCCTCTAAGAAAAATCGGAACGTCCAGTATGGAAGTTATGTCTTGAGGAATACTGTAGGACTCCGCGAATTCGTGAGTACGAGGGTCGTGAATCGCATCTTTCGCGTCGATGAAGCGATCCGTTTTTATCGCTGCAAAGAAATTCGGAAAGTCGGAAACTCTCATAGAGCCCGTCTCCGAATAAGCTCCGGTTTTTCTGTCCCAACCTGCGATCATTTTCCAGGTTTCCTTGTTCCGCGGTTCGAATATCCAGATCGATGCCCGGTCGCAATCCAAAGTATCCGAAGCCATTCGGCATATTTTTTTAGCTCCAAGGTCCAGATTTCCGGAAGCGAATTCCGGATTCGTGGCCATCTCGAGGAAAGCTTTTGCCTGGCGGGAAAGCCTTTGGCTTTGTTCTTCCTTTTCTTTGGCGGCAAGTTTAGAAAGGGTCACGTCTCTCGTAATGGCAATCAGAGCGGGGGATTTCCCCAAATAAACGACCCGTCCCGAAAAGATAACGTCCACCATGGACCCATCTTTTCGGACGAGTTTTACATCCATCTCCCGCGTTAATCCTTTTTGATTGAGATTATCTACGATCTCTTTTCTTACGGAACTCGTCCAGATTCCCAGCTCGAGAGAAGTTTTTCCGATCGTTTCTTCCTTGGAGTACTGGAGCATCTCGGTGAACCTTTCGTTTACGCTGATATATCTTCCGGTGCTTAATTCGGAGATAGTGATCGTGTCGGGGTTCATTTCGAATACCTGTTCGAAGAGTTCTTTGCTCTCCAACATCTTCGCCATGTATTCGTCGCGCTCGGATTCTACTCTCTTTTTTTCCGTGATATCTATCAACAAAGCGAGCAACATCATTTTGCCGTTTACGGGAAATACACGATTCCCCGATAGTACTTGTCTTTCCGTTCCGTCCGAATGTCGGATCGTGGCTTCTATGCTACCGGTCCAACCTTTCTCCTTCAATTCGGCGACGAGAGCTTGTCGATCTACGTTCGTCATCCAAATGCCGAGTTCGAGCGAAGACTTTCCTACGACTTTTTCTCTCGGAAACCCGATCAATTCGCAATAGTTGTGGTTTACTTGTCTATAAATTCCGGTTTCCAATTCGGAAAGGCTGACTGCCGCAGGATTGAGTTCGAACATCTTTTCGAACAGATCCTTGTTGAATAATAGCTCTTCGTTTAATCTGCGGGACTCTTCTTCCGCTTTCTTTCTCTCCGAGATGTCCGTACAAACGGAGATTACGTGCGGTCGATCGTTCAAAACTACGATTCTTCCGGAATATAAGACCGGTATAGGGAGACCGTCTTTGGTTTTAAATACCGACTCCAGCCCGGTGACTTCGGTCCTGGATTCGAGCAACTTATATACGGATTCCCGGAATTCGGGCACCAAATCCCAAATTCCCATATTCGCGGTGTTCATTCCTAGAATCTCTTCCCTTGAAAATTTGGTGAGTTCCAGAAAACGTTCGTTCACGTCCACTACGACCCTCGTTTCCAAGTCGGTTAGAATCACCGCGGAAGGGATGAGTTGAAAAAGTCTTTGAAATAATTCCCGACTTTTTTCCAGCTCTTTGGCCAAGGATTCCAATGTTTCCCTGGACTCCTTGATATCCGTGATATCCAATCCGATTGCGAGAATCTTCTTTTCTCCTCTAGATTCAAGCATGCGCGCCGAAAAGAGAACCGGTCGGATTTTACCTTCGGCGGTTTCCATATTGATTTCTAAATTCTTGACGATCCCGTCCTGTCTTAATCCCGCTAGTACCTTTTCTCTGTCGCTGAGGTTGTAGTAGATTCCCAATTCGACGGGAGTTTTTCCTAGAACCATTTCCTTAGGTTTTCCCACATACTCTAGGAAAAGATCGTTTACTTCAAGATACGTGCCGTCCGCTTTGGAAAGTGTGATTGCGGACGGATTTAAACGTATGATCTGATCCAATATCTCCTGGTTTTCCCGCATATCTTCCAGGAGCTTTCTTTTTTCCCGTTCCTCCCGGATCCGTTCCGATATAGGAGAGGTGATCGTTAGTAAGACAGGCCGCCCTTTGTACTCGATGATCTGTGCGGAAAAGAGACCCCAGAATTCCTCCCCCGATTTCCTCCGAAAGAGCAATTCGATATTACTTACTGATTTTTCCTTGTGCAGACGTTCGATGATTTCTTGTCTTCGTTCGTTGTTCTCCCAAATTCCGAGACCGGTAGTTTCCCTTCCGATCAACTCTTCCAACGAGTATCCGACTTCTTGGGAAAAGCGTTCGTTGACATCGATCAGTTTTCCGGAATCGATTTCGGAAATCGACATGGGTAGCGGATTTAAATCGAAAATTTGTTTTAACGCCTCCCAATTCTCCTTCGTGGACCGGAGATCGCGTGATTCGGCGGATCCTATTCCGATCACCTCCCGAAAAAAGGCACAAACGGCTTTTTTCTTTTCTTCGGCCGGTTTACTAACGTGCAATTTTAGCGACACGCGAAGGGGTTTTCCGTTCTTATGAGGGATTTCTAATTCTAAGATTTGAATCGCTTCTTCCGGGTCTAGGGAAACCGCATTTGGTCTCAAAAAATCCCAGAGATTTAAGGAAAGAGATTCCGATTCGGAATATCCGAATAGGTCCAAAAACGCCTGATTCGTTTTTTGTACGGTTCCATTTAGGTCCGTTAAGAGGATGGCCTCGGGGCAAATTTCGAAAATCTGTAATAGAAATTCGGACTCAAATTGTTTCGGATTCAATCTAGGATCGTCCAGGCGCGTTTCCTAGAAGATAACAGCATCCAAAGGTACAGAAACCATTTTTTCTGTCCGGACGGTTATTTTCGAAAACTCCGATGCCTTCTTCTCGGCGGATAGATTATCTAACGTAGATTCTCTCTCTTTAGGGATAGAATGGTTTTTTACACCGTAAAATCCTTCGGTGCAAGAACTTTTAAAGGGTGCGAAAGGCGTTCAAGATGCAAAAATAAATTTACAAGTTTGTCGTTTCTTCTTAAATCGAAAGCTCGATGTTGGAATTTTTCGGGTTTGTCGGCTTTTTGGTTTTGGTCTTTTTCTTCGTTTATCCCCTCCTTTTGGGGGTGAGGGTGAAGGAATTGAAAGGAAGATTGAAGGAGTTGGAGAACCGGATCGATGAATTAGAATCGGGAAAATTCGTTTCGGTCCCGAAAGAAGTCCCAAAACCCCAGACACCGGTTCGGGAGAAAAAATCCACCCTGACGACTTCGTCTCCCCCAGCCTCGGTATTTCCGGAAAAAAGGGAGCCTTCTCCGATTTTGGAGCCTGCCGACTCCTCGACGATTCGATTCTATACTTCCTTTTGGAAGTCTTCCCTCTGGGAGAAAATCGAAAAATCCTTGGCTCAGAATTGGACCGGTATTTTCGGAACAATCATTTTGGTAATGGGGGTCGGTTTCCTCGGAATTTACGCGGCCTTAAAAATGTCTCCCTTTCTCAGGTTCCTTATGGTACTGGGAATCGCAGGCGGACTATTTGCGTGTTCGATTTATCTGAGTACGAGAGAATTTTGGAAGCAAATCGCTTATTGGCTTAGAAGTGCCGCCGGTGCGGTTGTCCTTTTTGCCTGTCTAGGCTCCGTCTCTTTTCAAGGAATGAAATGGGTAGAGACCGAATCTCTGGGATTACTGCTAGTTTTACTCGGAGTCTTTGTCAATCTTTCTCTGGCTTGGTTCGCCTCTTTTCAAAAGTTTGCCAGTCTACATATCGTTCTGAGTTTGCTTGCCTTGGCGATTTTGCCGATGACGGATCTGGTCTACGGCGTAGCTATAGGTGTCTCGGTTTTCGGTTTGTTTTTGTCGTATAGATTCAAATGGGAATACCACCTTATCTATAGCGTACTTTCCTTTGCGGCGATCAATTTTCTGTACAGAGAGCACGTATTTTCCTCCGGCGCGGATCCGGAGTCCATAGGTAGGATGTACGGAATGATCGGTACCCTTTTGGTCGGTTCCGTCTCAGTTTTAGTCCATTATAGAAAGATCTATTCTTCGCTTGCGTTCGATAAGCTCGCTTTTCTGAGTCATTTTGCCTCTTGGTTTGCGACCGCAATCGGCTTCGCATTCTATGCCACCGGTTCCAAATGGAACGCACCAATTCTCGTTCTTGCCGCCATTTTCGTCTTTTTGCATGCGAGAAGAGCGAGAGCGGCCGGCATACGCTGGTTGTATCTGACGGACACTCTCGTTTCCTTGGGCATTGCCTTTTTAGGGGTCATATTCTTAAGTAGATGGGAATTACATTATTTATCCATAAACTTGATTTTAGGCTTCCTGTTTTTCTCCTTCTTCTTCGTAGCTTCGGAGGAGAGAGAGGAAACTCTTACGAGAGTCGGGGGCGCTCTGCTTCATTTTTCCCTTTTTTTCTTTTTGATTTTATTATGGTTCTTTAAGACGGAAGAGAACGGGGATCTAAGATCCTTCCTTTGTTTGTCGACTTCTTTAGGAATGATTTCCCTTTCTCTCATGACTCAAGTCCTGGATAGTATTCGATATTCGGATCGATCGAATTCTTGGGACGATATATACGGATTTTCCAAAAAGCTGAAAGTTTCTCCCGCCGGGATTCTTTGCGGCTTTTTGCTCTCCGCGCTATGCTTCGAGACTGCAGGCGAAATTCGCGACTTGTGGGTTCTTTCCTGCCTCGGAATTCTCCTACTTTTTTTACGTCAGAGAACGGATTGGAACGGTTTGGGTATAGGAATCTTTCCTTTTGCGATAGCCGTTCATTTGCTAGCGTTTTCTTCGTGGGAAAATCTAGGGGCGGTGGATCGATTTTTGCGCGTTCTTCCCGTCATCGTCTTTTGCTTCTCCGCGATTCCGCTATCGAAAATCCGCGGCATCGACTCCGGGGACAAATATTTGTCGCAACCCGGCGTCGTTCTATTTTCGCTTCATTTAGCTTTGCAAATATTCGTATTAGGAAACCCTACGTCCTCGTTTCTCCCGGGAATCGTTTGGCTTTTGTTTTCGCTATTTTATCTAGAACTTTATCGATTTCTAATGGGAAAAAAGGGGGATTCGTTTTCCGGCTGGAAAAGAGGATTTTCGGAAGCCGCTCCGATTTGGGCTTTCTTTGCACTGGTTTTTGTGGGCTTGTTCTTAGGCGCGCATATCCTGGTCCATCTGCAATCCGAGTTTTCCGTGGGTTTCCTGAAGGTCCGTTTGCTAGTGCAGATTTTCGCGATCTGCGCGTTCGTCTACTGGGCTTGTACCACCGTTTCTTCGGAAGAAAAGAATCCGATTTGGTTTCGAAATTGTCTACCTTTGTTTTGGGAGTTAGCTCTGGTCGTTCTGATTACGGCCGTTTCTCTGGAAGTTCCGAGTACATGGTTACCGGTTGCTTGGATCCTGCTCGCATTTTTGACGGAAGCGGTAAGTAAAACAGTCTTCTCGGTTTCCAGATTTCATTTCTATTCTTTGGTTTTGTTTTGGCTTTCTTGCGGACATACTGCGTTCCTATCTAGCTCTAACGTCACGCCTTCCCTTTTTTGGGCCGATCAGGAATGGGTGGGGGGACTGATTTCTCTTTTTTTCCAAACGGGTTATCTGATTCTGATCTATTTAAGACCTTCCTTTCGACCGCAATCGTCGGAAGGCTTTCCCTTTCTAGTGGATCGTTTCGCCGAGAAGATAGAGGCGAGAGTCAATATGATGATCTTCTATCCGCTTTTTATCACGGTAGCCTTATTCCTATTCTGGAGTTTCGATACGGCTTTCCTAACCTTACTTTGGATGACGGAAGTGTTCGTAGTATTCTTAGTAGGGCTCTTTTTAAGGGAAAGTCATTTCAGGTACGCATCGTTAACGGCCATGATGCTTTGTCTTTTACGTCTGATTTTTTGGGATCTTTCCAAATCGTCCACGATTACCCGTGCTTTCGTTTTCTTAGGAGTAGGGGGAATATTAATTTTAATGAATACACTTTACGGCAAATACAAAGTTTCCGAGGGAAAGAAATCGGATGTTCAATAAAAGAAGTGCGTTCTTTCTCCTTTTGATTTTATCCGGCGCCTGCCTGGCGATTTTTGTTTCGGTATTCAAGATCGGCGTGGAGAAACCGGCCACCTTGGCTCCGATGTTCCAACTTTTGGGAAAACCTCTTAAAACTCTGGACAGAGGTTTGACCAAGGTGCTTCCGATATCGGATTTGGATGAAAAGCAGCTCGGAGATGCGATCGCGGAAAGATACTCCAGCTATGGAGAGAACGAACAAAATCCTGATTTGGCGTATTTAAGATCCTTGGTCGCAAGACTTTCCGAGGGAAATAAAAAAGGCTTTCATTATAGGATCTTGATCCTCGAAACGGGGGAAGCAAACGCCTTTGCAATGCCAGGCGGCGTTTTATTCGTTACATCCGGCCTATTAGGGACGGTCCAATCCGAATCGGAGTTGGTATCGGTGATCGGGCATGAAATCGGACATGTGGAACTTTCCCATTGTATGGATGGGGTTCGCTTCGCACTTTTGAGTCGAAAAATAGATGCGGCCGGTCTAGGAGAACTTGCGGATTTAGCCGTCGGGATTCTACTCAAGCCCGGTTTTAGCAAAAACCAGGAAGATGAAGCGGACGAGTACGGATACAAAGTTCTGCTTCGGGAAGGTTACGATCCCTTTGCGATGGGAAAAACATTCCAGAACTTAAAGGAATCCATCGGCGGAGAGGAAAAAACGGAATCCCCCGTAGGCGAATATTTTATGACCCATCCGTACTTGGATCTTCGGTCCGAGAAATTTCGAGAAAAGGCCAAACGGGCAAAAAAAGGAAAATATTATATTGGTATTCGGAATTTATCGGACCGAATTTGTAGGTTCGATTCCGAGTATGAATCGGAATTTGTGCTACGCAAATAAAGACTTTCAAAACCATTTGATTTTGTCTCTTTCCGATCCGCTTGCCTTTGGTTGAGAGAAAAATTTCCGTTCAGCGGAATTTTTACGCTTAGAGAGGGGTCTGAATTTCGTCGGATCTTCGAAAGAGGAGACGGGAAGTTGTCTCTAACGTGCTGACAGGAATACTCCGTTAAGGCCTTTTAAAGAGAGATATTGCTTTGCGGCCTTCCTATGAAAAATCCGCAAATTTCTTGAAAAAAAATCTGTCCAACAGATGCGTTTTCGGTATATGGTACTTAAGGAATGTTACCTGAGTACCGGTTTTATCGGATCACTTAGTTAACATATATCCAATTCTCTTCACTATTCTCACTACGTGAGCGACCCCGTAAGGGGTCGCTCCGGTCTTTTAATCTAATGTATGGTCCTTCCCGTAATTTTGCGGAAAGAAATAGGCTTAGAGATCTTTCAAAATCTCTGCCTTTTTACGTTCATATTCTTCTTTCGTAATCAGGCGTTTTTCCAAGAGATCTTTTAAAACTTTCAGACGATCCGCCGCGTCTTTCGGAGATTTTGTCTTGGGAACGGATTCGGGTTCGGAAAGTTTTTTTTCGGTCCAGAAATTCGGACGGACACAAAGACGATTTTTCACGGCGTTTCGGTTCGGAATCGATTCCGCATACTCTAAACCGACAGGACGAACTTCGGGTAAAAAGACGGAGTTTGTGGGAGAAGTTTCCGGTTCCCGGATCGGAAAGAGGATCCAGTCCCGCAATGCATAAGCGGTTTGGAAATCCACGACTTGCCCGATCTCTCCGAATTCGAAGAGCATACAATCCGCACGGTTTCTAAGATAGAAAACCGTGCGTCTGATCCTCAACCCGGGCCGGAGCTGATCTTCTCTTTTGAGAATGATCTGGTATGCCTTGGGACTTCCGTCCGGAATCTCTTTTTCCGCTTTGTATAACAATTCTCCCAGAATTCGGGATTCTTCTTCCGTAAAAAGCCGGATCGGCTCCTTTACGCCGACGATATTATCGCTGACTCCTAGATATTTGAACAAGGATTCCCATCTTTGCAGGAAGGCGGCTTTTTCGTCGGAATCGAAATGGACTTCTCTTAACACGGTGGAAGCGAGAGGAAGCCAGGTTTCAGGCTCTAAAAAATCGGGAGTCTCGCGACTTTTATGGATATAAAACAGAACGGCGGAATCGGACAAGGTGGCCATTTCTTTCCTTTGCGCGGAAAGACATTCCCAGGAGAGAAGGGCAAGACTTAATAAGACGGGAAGGGTACTAAGTCTTATCTTTTTTATTCGTATCGCCTTTTTTAAGGATGTTGCCAATTTTACCGAGCTCCTCCGGCTTGATTTTTGCTCCCGCCGCTTTTTTATTTTCGGCTTGGATCTCGCGGTATACTTCGGCCCGGTGTACGGAAACTTCCTTCGGGGCCTTAACCCCTATTTTTACCTGATCGCCCTTGATGTCTACGATAACGATTTCGATATCGTCTCCGATTATTATCGATTCGTTTGTTCTTCTTGCTAATACGAGCACTTATGACATCTCCACGGTTGCGCTTTCCAGAATCCGTTCGCGAACCGAATGGTTTTCGTTTCTAGAAACGTATTGTCTGCCCGTTAGGTCGGTCTTGTTGATTAAAATCGGACCTTGGAGATTTGCCGTCATAGAGGCGGGATCGTCGTTCGGAATGGTTACGATAACTAAAACAAGGGCCTCGGATACGCTCGCTATACCTATCTGAGAAAGTTCGTCGGGATTCAATACGGGTACGTATTCCTTCTTAAATAAGGAAGGCGGAATGACAACGAAAGCGAGTTCCACTTCGTCCACGGATTGCAACCATTTAAAGACGGATTCCTCTTCCTCTTCGATCAAGGCGAAGTTTTTATAATTCCCGAATCCCAAGAGTCCTTCGGGGAAACGGATCATTTGGCGCTCAGATATTCGAATTTTTCCGAAGGGTTTGCTTTGGATTTCAACCATAACCGACCTTTTTACGGGGATCTTTTCGGATCCCGTTAGTTTAAACGTTAAATTGGCTTCCTACAACGAAAATTCCCGGGTTGTTTACCGTAGGAAATCCATCAAAGTAGGTTTAATGATTTTGGATCCTACATTGAGAGCGTACTGGTGGATCGTTTCCAACCATTTCAAATTCATGATGGTCTCCGGGAAATCTATACCTTCATTCTTGGCAAGTAGCTCGGTCATATAGGATTTATCGAATTCCACTCTCTGGGAATGTTCTTCCAATCGATTCATCCGGGCACCGGTGATCGCTCTGTACCGAAGAACGTTTTCCAATGCAAGGTCCAGATCCTGGATGTCTCTTCCGGAAATCCGTTCCTGGTCTTTTTGGATCAAATCGTTTCTGAATTGTATCAGCACGTCGAATACGGATAGTCCGGTTACCGTTGCGGATTTGCTGTAATTGTTGGGCGGCTCCGAATTCGCCGGGTCGATAAGACCTATATCCCGAAGCACCGTTCCACCTTCCGTGTCTTCCAACCAGATTTGATGGGGCGCCGTCGAGCTAAGACTGATATTGTCCTGAGCTAGTTTGTTCGCTTTGACTTCTATCGGAGCGTTGTTGATTTTATCGATGATGTCGTCGATGGTATCGCCTGCGGACACCAATATCTCGGCACCGTCGATCTTGAATTTCTGATCGGATACCGCCACATAACCGGAGTTGTCTACGCGGCTGGTAACGCTCATGTTCGTTCCCCAGAAAACTTTGTTTCCGGGAACCGTAACGGGTATATATTCCCCTTTTTCGATCTCCCGGATCTGTTCCCCGATATCTCCGCGATATTCCACGCCTATATATTGGTTCTTCAATTCCAAGCCTTGGAGGCCTTTGATTTTAGATTCGATAGGTTCGAAAGGCGGACGCTCGATCACATGTCCTCCGAATAGAGGGCGACCAGTCGCGTCCCGGGTATTCGCTATGTCCACGAGCGCGCGCAGGAGCTCGTCGATCTCCTTGCCGACGGCTACTTCCAACTCGAATCCTTTGTCTCCTTGGTAGATGCCGTTGGAAGCCTGTACTGCGAGAACTCTGGCTCTCTGAAAAAGATTTCCGATACGATCCAATTCTCCGTCTATCTGCTGCAGTCGACCGAAACCGTCGTCTATATTCGATTGAAAAGTTTCTAATTCGTTTATGCGAGAGCGGAAGAACATTTGATTTGTGGCTCTTCCTGGATCGTCGGAAGGAGTTTTGATCCTCTGGCCGGTACCCAACTGATTTTGGGTCTCGTCCAATGCCAACTGGTGACGATTCAAAGTCCTCACGAGCGTGTTATTTTGCATCATGTTGGTGATCCGCATCATGACTTGGCCTCCTTGCTATTTCCTGCGGAAGTTTACGCGCCTAGCCGATTGATGATCGTATCCAGAATTTCGTTCATGGTATTGATCATCTTTGCGGCCGCGTTGTAAGAATGCTGGAACTGGACCATATTGGCCATTTCCTCGTCCAGGCTGACTCCCATAACGGATTGTCTCATATTTTCGAGTTCGGTCATCAAATCCGTTTGGATGCCCCACTCCTGTTTGGCTTCCCTGGCTTCCGTACCTAATTTTGAAACGAGAGTGTTGTAAAAATCGTCAGTCGTTTTGGAATAATCCACCATGACGGGATTGTTTCGAAGAGCCGACGCGACCAAGAGCGCGTTTCTTCCGTCCTTGTGTCCGCCGGGAGAATTATAATCTCCGGTTCCTCCGACGTCTTTTCCTCTCGCTGCGGCGATGTTCGCCACGTTATTGGCGATTTGCTCGCTAATCCTGAAATGAGAGGAAGGATGAAAATGCGGAGAAAGCGTAATGTCTTCCGGTTTGGACTGTAGCTTCGTGATTTCGCCTAGACGTTTGTAGTCGTAAGCTCCTGCCGGCCCGGATGCCATTAGAATACCCGTCAAACCGACAAGAAGGTCTCCGGAATCTTCCAGGTGTCTCAGAATAAAATTCCGTTTCGGGGAATCCTCCGCGACCGTCGCCTTTAAGGCCAGCTGGTTGTCGTGGTTCATGTAAGCCACGACTCCTACTTTCGATGCATTGATTCGTTTAATAATACCGTTTAAAGTATCGTTTGCCGAGTAAGGCACCAAAACGGGAGTTTCCTTTTCGTCCGGCTTGTGGAAAGTCAGGGTTCCGCCAATGCCTACCGGTCTATCCGGGTCCAACGTGTTTTTACCCGAAACCCGGAAAATTGCTGTGATGTCGTTTTGGCCGTCTCCATCCGAATCGTATTCTCCGAACGTATTGAGAGCCAAAGATCTGATTTCGAAAAAGTTTTGGTTGGTGTTACCGTTGATTCCGAATCCGTCTTTATGGATCTCATTGATTACGTCCATCACGTTGACCGCAAGAGCGTCTACTTGATCGATCTTTTCCCTTAAGATGGCGTCTCGGACTTCCACTAATCCTTGCAGTCTTCCTTTTCGGAGTAAAACGGGGTCTCCGGTTGTCTGCCAATAAAGATCCAGAAGACCGTCCTTAGCCGGATTTCCGAGAATCTCTATTTTGTTGGCTTTTCCGCCTTGTACGAGAATCTGCTGTCCGATAAAGACCATCAATTCGTCTTCGTCACTTCTACCGATCGTAATGTCGGTTAGTCCGGAAAGTTCCTGCAATAGGGAATCCCTTTTGTCGTACAGATCGTTCGGTCGATCTCCTAGCGCTTCGGACTTGGAGATCCTTTCGTTCAGGGTCCTTATGTTCTCCGCGATGACGTTCAGATGCAAGGCATGCGATTCGATTTCTCGATTGGCCTGATCCCGAAGTTGGGAAAGTTTTCTAAATACGTCTTCCATTCTGCTTCCGAGACCCTGGGCTTTTTCCAGAACTACGGAACGATGAGCGTTATCTTCGGGATAATTGGATAATTCCTCCCAGGACGACCAGAATTTATCCATCAAAGTCCTAAGGGTGGTTCCGTTGGGTTCGTTAAAGATCGTTTCCGTCTGGTAGAGATATTCGTTTTTTGCCGCCCAGTAATCCTTAACTCCCGAAGTCTCTATGATCCTATCGTCTATGAAATTGTCCCGTACCCTTTCTATGGCGGCAATTTCCACCCCCTGTCCGATTTGTCCGGGCAAGTGAGCTCTATTTAAGGAAGGCTCGTATAGAGGATCCGTGGCTTGCAATACGACCCTTTGGCGGGAATAATGCTTATTGTCGGCGTTCGATATGTTATGCCCCGTTGTTTGCAGAGCTTGTTGGTGGGCGGTCAAACCTCGTTTGCCGATTTCCAATCCGGAGAATGTGGATCCCATTTTCTCTCCCTTTATCCTTACTGCCTCAAGCGGAGGCGTTTACCAGAACCGAAGATCTTTTTTTCTTTGTCCTGGAATTCATCGGGCTTTCACCTTCGTATGTCGCGACTTCCCCGCTTTTAGAGTTTTCTCTCATCGCATCGATCGTCGCTTTCAGGAAGTCCTGCCTAGTGCGGATCAATTTATCGTTAGCCTTGATCCGATCTTTAAGTTTATGAACAACGTCCTTCAATTGAGTGCCTAAATGCTTCAATTTGTATCCAGATTCGCGATCCAACCGATTCAGAAATTCGGTAAGAGTAGCGGAGGAAGAAATTCCCTCGATGTTAGAGTTTTCCGTACTATGGTTTTCTTGGATGGTGTTCATGCGAACCCGCTCGATCTCGCTGGCATGAACGATCAGCTCGTAGGTTCTCTTTGCGATTCTTTCCAGCGATTTCCCGTCTGCCTTCCCGATCGCCGTCGTTTTTTCCTTCTCCAATTCCAGAATTTCCGAGTACAATCGGATCTCTTCCTCGAATAGGGAATAAATCCGCTCCAACCATTCCTCTTTTGGGTTCGTCATATTTTGCGTCCTTTTCCATCCATCGGTTGATTGGGAAATTTTATGAGGGGTTTTTTGGAGAAATTCACTGCGGAAGATTCTAAGGGACATAATGAACGGAAACTCATGGGAAAAAATGAGGTTCTCTTCGAGCGAATCCGTTTTGGACACGATCGGGAAAATTCAAGGAGATGAAAATGGGTTCGGTCTCGTCCAAAATCTTCATAGAAAAAATTTCCGCACGTGCGACTGCGAAAATCCGAAGATTAAAAGGTATTTTCATGGAGAAAAAAACTACCCTGCCGAAACAGTTCGGAATCGTTTTGATCATTTGTTTAGTCTCTACTTGGCAGAGTCATGCCCAGTCGAAAGGGGGGACGGCCGGATCGAAGGATCAAAAAATCGCCACAACGATCACCGAAAATACCTCTTCGAAAAAAACAAAGGCCGGAGTTTCTAAAAAAAGTTCTTCCGGTCGCGGAGCGGGTACGAATAAAAGATCGGAAGGTGAAATCGTAGAAAAAAAAGAGTCCTTATTTTCCTTTCGCCTTGTCGGACGAAAATTTGCCCAAGGAGAATTACTGTTTCTTTCCATCCGTCCGATTCCGGATATTTTTTCAAAATTGGATCGGGTCCGCGTGGCTTGGGATGGGCAGGAACTCCCGGTTTCCAAAAAAGAAGGAGTATTTTACGTTTTTATACCGGTATCTCCGGAATTTTCCAAATCGTCCGGAATATTAGAAATTACGGAAAAGAATCTTTTTAGAAGAAGCGAGTCCAAGAAGTACGAGATTCCGATTTCTAAAACACCGTTTGCTACCACCAAAGTTTCGCATCTTACCATGGACAAACAATACACTTCGACCTCTCTTCCGGAGGAGACCATGGCATTTATACGGGAATGTTCAGAAGCGAAAACGAAAGCTTTCCAAACGAAAACGGATTTGCAGATATCGTCGGACTTCGATTATCCGGTATCGAATCCGGTACTGAATAGTCCGTTTTATAAAAGAAGAATCTATAATAAGGAAAAAGGAAAGCCGCACGGCGGAGCGGATTTTAAAGGCGGAATCGGAGAGCCGATCCGTGCCATCAACGATGGGACGGTGATTCTGGCCAGACCGATGCATTATGAAGGAAATTTCACCGTCATCGATCACGGCTCGGAGATTTATTCGTTATATATGCATCAGTCCGAGTTGTCCGTAAAATCGGGAGACAGGGTTAAGAAAGGGGATCTCATCGGAAAAATAGGAAGTACAGGAATGTCCACGGGACCGCATCTTCATCTTGGTTTGCGCGTTCATGGAACGATGTTAGATCCTTTGTCGGCAATCCAAGTCGGCCTTTTCAGGGAGAAGAAGGTTCCTTCCCGCTGAAGTTGCGGAGTTTTCCACCGAACGCACCGCAACTTACTGGACAACCGTAAGGAATCTTTCATAGTTTTCCATCATTTTGATACGAGGACCGGGATGGAAAAGAGGATCGATCGAAAAGAATTTCTAAGGTCGGGTGCGAGCCTTACATTGGCTGCGGTTTGTCTATCCGGCTCTTCGGTTTTATTGCAATCGTGTTCGAATGTTGCGGAAGGTACTACGGATCGGGGGCTCAGATTCCGCACCTTGCAGGAAGCCGATCATGAAATCGAAAATTTGAGTCGAGCGGGAAAAGTTCTACCTTACGGAGATTGGAGTCCCTTTCAGGTTCTCGTGCATTGCGCGGAAAGTATCCGGTATTCTATCGTCGGCTATCCTGAAGGTAAATCGAAATTGTTTCAGTCGACTCTAGGAAAGTTCGCGTTGTTAAGTTTTTCTATTCGGGGAAAAATGTCCCACGATTTGAACGCGCCGATTCCCGGTGCGCCGGAATTGCCGAAACAGGGAACTTTGGAAGAAGGAGTAGCGAATCTTCGGAAGGCCATGGAATCTTTTATCAATCACAAAGGAGAGTTTGCTCCGCATTTTGCCTACGGCAAACTCTCGAAAGAAGAATATGAAATGGCTCATGCGATGCATATCGCTAATCACTTGAGCTATTTAAAAATTTCCGGTTGAACGTCCGCTTATTCTCTACGAACGCTGGTAAGAATGGCCTCCACCGATTCTTCGTGCCTCCGATCTTTGATCAGACTTTCGGTCACGTTAAAGAGGAGAGAGTCTCCTTCGTTAGTTTCTGAAAGAACGAAGATCCCGGTTTTCGCATAACGCGGTCTTAACACGTCGTAAAAAGTCCAAAACTTACCGGAATACCGGTTGTCGAAATCCTCGTGCTCCAGCTCGTTCAGTTCCTCTATATCTCCTCGGCTTACCAATAGGTCCAGGTACTTCTTAAACTCGGAGATCAAAGGATCTATCTCCACGTAAGGCTGCGGAACATAAAAGATGCGGATGTAAGGATATCGGTTCGGGTCCGAATCGCTGGTCGAAATGATTCCTGCAATCTGTCCGGTTCCCGTCTTGTTTTCCCAAGTTAGATTTTTGGGGTTGTGAAAATAAAAATCTTCCGGAAGTTTTAAAGAAAGCTTCAAGTCCGGATTCGAGACCATCCTCGTAGTCTCGTCAAAATTCCAGCGAGTCAGATCCTTCTCCTGGAAGGCGGGCTTGAATAGAATATACGCCACCCAATTTTCCGTGAATTGTAAAGCTTTAAAGCTGCCGAGACCGGAAGCAAGAATTAGGACTCCTAAAAAGCCGGCTTTATAGTAGATTTTATTCTCTAAAAATCGAACCGAAAGCGCACCGATGCAATAAATGATGAAAAACAGCAGACCGGATCTGTTCGCGAAAAATTCAGTCGAGTAGCAGATCAGTATCGAAATTAGGAAAAGCGCCGCTTCTATCCAGGGAACCAACGCGGTGGTAGGCCGCGAAATTCCTACTTCCGTGATGATTGCAGGAATCACTACTTTGGCCTCTAATTTTCTGTAAGAGTAAACGATTCCCCAAAACAATACTGTGGAGGCCAAGTAGCCGACGAGGGCCAGGCTGACCATCCAAAACAAAGGTAAATGCGATTCGTGGTAAAGAAGGAAGTATAAAGCGAAAATCGAATAGACGATAAAGAGCTTCTTAGTAAAGGAAAATTCTTGCAGCTTTCCGAGTAGGAGGGTTCCTTTTTCCCATCCCGGAATTTTGCGGAGTAAATTCATGAGCCAGATCACCCAGTTCTTCTCCAATCTGAAGACGGACTTTGACAGGTTGAGTCAGTCCATTGACAACCTGGTCAAAACCTATAACGCCATCGTTGATTTTTTGGAATTAGTTTCCAACATCTTTCCTTTGGACTTGGTTCTGGTTCTACTCTTTTCTATCCCGCTCCTGATCGTTTTTAACAGTCTTTCCCCCTCTTCCCCAAGGATCAACTATACGATTGCCGTTTTGGCGGTTTCGGGAATCAGGTCTTTCCTGCAACATTCCATTTCCCAGTCTTGGGATTTGTTTGCTACGTTCAAAACTGCTTTAATTCTGTTGTTGCCCGCGTACGGATTCTTGGTTTCTAGATTTCTGTTCGGAATCGGGCGGAAATATCGATTGCGGAAAAGGGCTTTGGCACCGAGGAACCTGGAGGAGTCTTTTGCCTTCGTGCAATCCTCCTTTCGGAGTCTGACGGCAGAACTTTACAAGGAGCTGGAATCTACGGAAAACCGGTCCTTTGTAGACGACAAAAAGCTACTGCCTGCAGTACGGGATTTGGAAGAAAGCCTGAAAGGATTCAGAAGGACTTTGGAAGGAAATTCCTCGAATTAGGTCGATTTCATTCCGCCGATTTAAACAGATCTTTAACCGCGTCTTTGGCCTTAGATAAATTATAGTCCTCTCTGTCGATAAGAGTGAAGTCCAGTTTTTCTTTTTCGATCCTTGCGAGAACTTTTGCGAGTTCTCCCGGGGATTTTAAATTGGTTGCCAGGTATTTGAATTTAGCTCCGCAGTTAGGACAAGATCTGTCTTTGGTATAGTTCAAACCCAGGTGTTTGCAGTTTCCGCAAGTCCCGTACAGGTCGTCTATGATGAGGAGATGAGAAGTTACTTCCCCTACATTCATTTTTTTCCAAACCCGAATGTATTTTTCCTCGTTTGCTTGCATGTCTCAAGGTTATGGACTTATCTCGGGGATCCGTCAAGGGTTTTACGTACGGATTCCGAGATCTTATCGCAGGCGATTCCTATTTCCTCCCGGTTGATGCATAAGGGGGGTGCGAATCGGATCGTGTGATCATGGGTTTGTTTTGCGAGTAGTCCTTTCTCCAAGAGATCGTAACAGACTTTTTTTGCGAGAGATCCTTCTTTTCCGGGGAAGAATTCGACTGCGTTTAACAAACCTTTTCCTCGGACTTGTTTGATCTTGTCCGGATAGTCGCCATGTAGCAATTCCATTTCTTGTCTGAATTCGATTCCGCGGGCCTCGGCATTTTCCGAAAGTTGCTCTTCTAACAGGACTTCCACGGCGGTTTTGGCCACGGAACATGCAAGAGGATTTCCGCCGAAAGTGGATCCGTGTTCTCCCGGTTTTAACGTTAGCATTACTTCGTCGGAGGACAATACGGCGGACACGGGCAAGGTTCCTCCGGAAAGGGCCTTTCCCAAAACGAGCAAATCCGGTTTTACGCCTTCATGATCTCCGGCGAGTAGCTTGCCGGTTCGCCCTAGGCCCGTTTGGATTTCATCGAAGATCAATAAGACGTTTTTACTTTTACAGATCTCTTTGCATTTTCTCAAATAATCCGGATCCGGAACGATAACCCCTGCTTCACCTTGTATCGGTTCTATCATGAAGGCTGCAACATTCGAATCTTCTAATTCTCTTTCCAACGCCGAAACGTCGTTATAAGGGATCGTCGTAAATCCTGGGATAAAAGGACCGAATTGGTTCCGACTATTCGAATCGGTAGAGGCGGAAATCGCGCCTAGACTTCTTCCCCAAAAATTTCCGGAAGCGAACACCACTTTCGCCCTATCGGCAGGGATACCTTTTACTTTATAACCCCATTTTCTTGCGAGTTTTACCGACGTTTCGGCGGCTTCCACTCCCGTATTCATGGGGAGCATTCGATCGAAACCGAAGGTTTCGCAGAGAAATTTCTCGGTGGGGCCGAGCCGATCGTTATGAAAGGCTCTGGAGGTCAAAGTTAAGCGCTGGGCTTGCTCGATTAAACTTTCTATAATACGAGGATGACAATGACCTTGGTTAACCGCGCTATAAGCTGACAGGAAATCGAAATATTTTTTATCGTCGGTATCCCAAACGTAGATCCCTTTACCTCTGTGCAATACGACGGGAAGCGGTTCGTAATTAAACGCTCCGAACTCGCTTTCCAGATTTATATACGATTGTGCGGATTTCGTAGGCATCGATACTTGTTTCTATCCTCTAAATCAACCTACAAGGAGATTTCGGGATTTTACCTTGACTTTTAGATGACAAGAACTCGAAAATCGGGGAATGAAGAATTTTATTTCCGAACATCTGAAGCGGACAGTGCCGACTCTCTGTTTTATGTTCCTTTCCTCCTGCATTTATACGAATATCAAATCTCCGGGCTGGTATTATTCTCAAAGTTATTCGGACGTTCGGGGAATGGAGCCTGTCGGTCGACTCGAAGGAAATTCCTGCGGGACGAGTTGGCTTTGGTTGGTTTATACGGGAGACGAGAGTTATGAAAGTGCCGTACAAAACGCAATCAAGGATAAGGCGGATCTTCTTTTCGACGTCCAGACGGATTACAGTTATCGGTCTTTCATATTCGGATTGTATTTCGAGAAATGTACTCGGGTTTCCGGTGTTGGGGTTAAATTACCACAAAGGCTTTTGAAGAAGGAATGAATCTTCGCTTCAATTATAAGGGGATTTTTTTAGTCGCCCTGCTTCTCGCTGAATTTTCAGCCGTAATCTCCTGCATTACCGCCGGCGGAAGGAGGGCTCTCGTTCGTCGGAGTCCGGAACCGTATCCGACCGGCTTAGGGATTCCCCCTGAAAACGAAGTGCGCTTGAACGGATTTAATTTCAGGGATCCTTCTATTCATTACGGAGCAAGCTCGACTATGTTAAAAACGGGAGGGTTCGACGGATGGATTCGATCTACGGTTTCGCTCCCGTTCAAGGATATGTTTCATACCTCTTTGGAAGGTTGGGATTGGTCCGAACACCGGATCGTCAGATTCGAGGGAGAAAGCAAAGGTTGCCAAACCGGGATCCGATTGGTATTGCCCTTGAAGCAAGGCTCTAGGGAAAGTTTCGTACCGGTGAATTTCGTGTTCGGTCCGACGAGCTTTTACGAGGAACTCCGGCAAAAAATGCATGAGAGTTCGATTGAAGCTTTGTTTGACAGCAGATTGGATATCGAAAATACCGCTTACATATTCGGAATCTTCCGTAGGAAGTGCATCAGGTTTCGTAGTTATGGAATTCAAAAGTTCTAAAAATTTTCCTTTGCTACTGGCTTCAATCAGCGGTTTTAAAGCCGTCGCGTTGGGAGCTTTCGGCGCTCATATATTAAAATCCGTTTTAAGTCAAGATTCGTTGTCCATCTTCGAGACGGGAAGCAGATACCAATTGATCCATTCCGTGGTGTTGCTTGTGCTGTCCATCGGACCGTGGTTTCAAAAATCGGCTTTGATTAGACTTTCCTATTGGTTCTTTTTTTCCGGCATTTTCCTGTTTTCCGGTTCGCTTTACATACTTGCGATCAGCGGAGTGAAAATTCTAGGAGCCGTTACTCCTCTGGGAGGTCTTTGCTTTCTTTCCGGGTGGGCGCTACTCGGATGTGCGGCCTGGAAAAACCGATAGCTTCGTTTCCATCTATAGGTCGAAACCGTTTTCCGGCTAGGTTTATTCCCTTTTTTTAATTCCGTTTACGAAAAGTCGGACCATCGTTTTGGCCACTTCCTTTGCGTTTCCTCTGTCGATTCCTAAAGTATAGACGAGTTGGCTCTCGTTGACGAGAGTGGAAAAACCGTGGACGATCGACCAGGCAGCCGCTGCGAGTTCTTCGGGGCTAAAATCGGAAACTCCTTTTTCCCTACAAGCCAGGACGGTTTCCCAAAGACGGAGGAAGGACTGTTTACCGGCTTCCTGCAATTCCAATAAATCGTCTTTCGGACCGAGATCCGTATGCCACATAGCCCGGTAATATCCCGGGTTTTCCACGCAAAATGAAACGTAAGCGATTCCGATTTTTTCCAGCCGATCCAGAGGGTCGTCCGCTTTTGCCTCCGCTTCCGCTTTTAGAAACGCTTTCGTAATTCCTAAAAAGCCGTCCTTTGAAATTTCCGCTAAGAGATCCCGGTGCGACGGAAAATGTCTGTATGCGGCAGCGTGGCTTACTCCTGCTTCTCTAGCGATTTCTCTGATTGTGAAAGCGGAATCCTTACTTTCTTTCAATCTTTTGAGGGCCAGAGATTTCAACGTTTCGGCCAAATTTCCATGATGATAAGTCTTTGCCGGTTTGGTGCTTTTTTTTCGAGCCGCCATAAGATTTTCCAAAAATATGTTGACGATGGTAACATTAGGTGTTACCACATGTAACATTCCTGGGCCGTATCGTTTGCAAGGCAAGTCTTTAGCGCTAGGGTTTTTGGGAAAAAAAGGGGGCATCTAGTGACGCCTGAATTGCTTTTTACGATATCGAACCGCTTCGCCTTAGTCGGCTGGATTTTATTGGCGTTCTTTCCGAACCTTAAGATCACCCTAATTTTGGTTCGAAACGGAATTTGGTCCGCACTTTTATCGGTCGGGTATTTGTTGATTCTCGGTACACATTTGGGTGCCGAGGGCGGTTTCCAATCTCTATCGGGTGTATCGACCCTCTTTTCGAATCCCTGGATTCTTTTGGGCGGATGGGTGCATTATCTGGCTTTCGATTTGTTTTTGGGGGTTTGGGAATCGAAGGAGGCGGAATCCATCAAGCTTTCCAGATGGGTCTTGATTCCCTGTTTATTTTTGACGCTCATGTTCGGCCCTATAGGTTTTCTTATTTTTTTCGTTATACGACTGGTTAAAGGAGGCATTCATGTCGGCATATAGCGCACCGTTTTCGGTTTTCGAGGAATCGGGAGGATTTCTTAACGATTTGAGAACTCGCCGTCCGATCTCTTTTTTTGGAGGACTGATCGCCATACTGGTTTTACCTGCGTATCTGGTTCTAATGGCGTTCGACGAAAGAACCGTTTTGGGAATAAATCCATGGATCAAACCCGCTAAGTTCGCGATATCGATTTGGATTTTCAACTGGACGATGGGATGGATTTTGGATCGATTGAACAGCGAATATTCGAAGTTCAAAAGCAAAGCGGAATTATATTTTGCGGTCGCGATGGCCGTAGAATTAAGTTTAATTACTTTGCAAGCTGCTCGCGGAGTGTCTTCCCACTTCAATCAATCCACACCGTTTGACGGGATCGTATACGGAATCATGGGCTTATTCATCTTTCCGGTGATTCCCGTGGCGATTTTAATCGACCGAAAATTCATAAAACCGATTTCCGGATTGGATGATCGAATCGTGCTTTCTATTAGAATGTCCTTATGGATATTCGTGTTCGCATCTCTTGCCGGATCCTATATGAGCGCGATCAACGCACACTCGGTCGGAGTTCCGGATGGAGGAGAGGGAATTCCCTTATTGAACTGGAGCAAGCAAGGCGGGGATTTCAGGATCGCTCACTTTCTAGGGATCCATTCCTTACAGATTCTTCCGATTTTTGCCTGGCTTGCTGTGCGTAAAAATTTGAGTCGTACTAGTGTGCTTGTAACAAGTTTGATTTTCGCGTCTTTGACTTTGGCTTTGTTCGTAAATGCGCTACTAGGTAGACCTTTATACTAGGAAGGAAATTCAGTTTATTTCCTTTCCGTACCGTAATAAAATTTTCCCTGCTTGCGGATCAGGTTGCGAGTCAATAATCCCTCCGCGATGATAAGCAGCCCTTGGGCTGCGCTCCTTTTTTTCTCCTCAGGCGCATCCTGTTCTTTCGCCATCAGTTCGTGTACGAAAGCTCTTCTTTTCGGCTCCAAAACTCCCAACATGGATCCGCATACTTTTTTGTCTCCAATCAGAAACGCGAGGGCGAGGGTCTGGGGCGGGGTTTCGTTGCACAAATAATACAACGCCAGGTTATCGAAAAAGGATAATTCTTCGAAGGATTTTACTGTCTGATCTTCGCTTTCTTCGTGGCTCATGGATTACTCCTGTTCGTTTATCTTGGCGGAAAGGTATTCTACTAGAAATTTGGCGTTCGGTTTTTCACCGGTTGCTTGTTCAATGATTTCTTCCGCCTTCCATCTCTTTCCTTTGGAATGTACGCTCTTTCGAAGCCAATCCAAAAGCGTAGAGGTTTTGCCGGCTTTTAAATCCGATGGGAACTCCGGGTGCTTAGAAAGAAAGGAAGCGTACAATTGTGCGCCGTAGATATTTCCCAAAGTGTATGTCGGAAAATATCCGAATGCACCTCCGCTCCAATGGACGTCCTGCAAGTAACCGCGACTATCGTCCGGAACGTCCACGTTCAAAAGTTCCTTCATTCCTGTGTTCCAAGAATGACTTAGGTCTTTTAAGCTTAATTCTTTTTTGAACATGGCCCTTTCCAAATGAAATCTGAGTATGATATGCAGGTTATAGGTGATCTGGTCGGCTTCTACACGGATCAAGGAAGGTTTGGCTCGGTTGACGAAAGAATAAAGTTTTTGAAGGGGCAACTCCTTTTCGGACAAGCCTACGGAAGCTAAAAAGGAGGGATACACCGCTTCCCAAAATTCCCTGGATCTTCCGATTTGATTTTCCCAAAGTCTACTTTGCGATTCGTGTATTCCCAGGGAGGCAGAATCTTTTAGAGGAGAATATGCACCCGGAATGGAGGAGATTCCCGCTTCGTAAAGCGCGTGGCCAGTCTCGTGGAGAACGGAAAAAACGGAGGATAAAGGATCCGTTTCGTCGTAGCGCGTGGTGATTCGTTTATCGAAAGTTCCGATGGAAGTGGAAAAAGGATGCGCGCTAGAATCCAATCTAAAACAGTCTTTCGGTAAGCCCAGAAGCTCGGGCAACTTTAGGTTAAACGGTAGCTGGGAACTTTCGGGAAAGGCGCCTCGGAAAGGTGGCGGAAAATCCTTGGCCTTAGCGACCAAAGGCACCAAAGATTTTCTAAGGTCTTCGAATAAAATTTCCAAAGATGCGGCGGTGGCACCGGGTTCGTATTCCTCTAACAGACAATCGTAAGGTTCCGTTTCGTAACCCAGATAATCGGTTTTTTGAAACACGAGTTCGATCAGATCGCTCAGAACGGGTAAAAATAGATCCGATTCGTTTTTTCTTCGCGCTTCGATCCAGACGGAATGTGATCGGCTCGCAATGCGGGAAAATTTTTCCACCCATTGTGTGGGTAAGGTGGCAGCTCGATTTCTGTCCTTGGTCAGGATTTCCATTTCGCGGGTTCTCGCTTCCTTACCGGGGAGTTCGGAGCCTGCGTTTTCTTCGATCGCTTCTTCGATAAGTGCTCGAAAGGATTCCCCGGCAAAAGCGTCGTGTGTCATTCCGGATAGCAATCCGATTTGTTCCCCTCTTTCCGTTTGTCCCGCATTCGGGAGGGTGACTTCCATATCCCAATGAAGAAGGCCGAGAATATTTCTGAGATGGCTGATGCGCTCGAACTCTTTTCGATATGAATGAAATTTAGGGAGTTCCTTCTCCCAATTTTGTACTTCCGATTCCCACATACAAAAATCACTCTTTTCGATTGACATCCTCCTCTCCAACAAAAAACTATCCTTAAATTCGTCGCGGGCATGGTGTAATGGCTAGCACCGTAGCCTTCCAAGCTTCTAGTGAGGGTTCGAGTCCCTCTGCCCGCAATTCCTTTCCTTTCGAATTTCTCCCGAACGAAATCCTATAAAAAGAATTTTAAGGCGTGATCCCCGCTTAAAAATTGTAGATCTTTCCAGTCCCAAACTCTTTCGGGATATTCGTCCACGTTTCGGGGACTTCGATTCCATAAAGTCGGGCCCAGATCTACGGATGCGCGAAGGTGAAAAACCACGCTTAAGATACATGTTGCCACCCAAATCGATCGAAGCCAGCTTCCGGGATTCGACTTAGAAAAATCGGGCGACCCTTTTGCCGCAAACCAGAGAAAGAAAGGTACGATTTCCGTAAGTAATCTCGGGCCTACGGAATGACCTCCCCACCACATATCGAAACTGGAAATTAAGAAAAGATGTGCGACGATGCAGGAAAGAAATAACCAAGAAAGGGTCGAGTCCTTTTGTCCTCTAATCTTCAGCATCCCGATCGCGGAAAAAAATAAAAAAGGAGACCAAATCAACAAACCTCGGTTCGGGCTGATCAAAATTCCTGCGAGTCCTTGTCCGAACGTTTCGAATCTGAAAACTCGATCTATGTGATGGGAAAAATAAACGGGAAACAAACTTCCGTATAAGTTTTGATTGAATATCAGATAGGATGCGACCAAGGGCAGGAAAGATAAAAGAATCCAGCTCGCGCGAAGCCTTCGCTTTAGCGAGAAAAATAGAAAGATCGGACCGGAAATCAAAAGAGTCGTAGGTCTTACCCAAACACCGAGTCCGCAAACGAGTCCGACCCAAATCATCGTTCGTATATCGTATTTTCCGCGTAGTAAAAGGAAGAAAAGGGCGCTATTCAGTAGAAGCGCTCCGCTCTGTTGCCATAACGCTCTTCCTCCTGTGGAAAGAGCCGGAGTAGCGAATGCGAATAATAACGAAAAAAGAAGGGCTTTGGATTGACCGAACTTTTCCCGAAAACCCAAAAATACCAACAAAGCAGCGATTCCCATCCAGGCAGCGGCGACGAATTTTCCCGCCTCTAAGGAGTGGTTGAGAATTTCTTTGGATCCGTTGATTTGAGTCATCAAAAATAATTGAGGAAGGGCGAGTAAGGAGGCCCCGATCGGAAAAATATTATAGGACTTCCCGTCGATTTGGACCAATCCGTATCCGCCGAATTCCTTCTGCAATTCGGGATATTCGTCCAGATTTATATTTCCTTGCAGTAAGATGCTCATACTTGTAGGAACGTTCCAGATCGCGTCCGAGCGGGGAACCACCGGCAGAACGACGTTGACTAAAAATACCAGAAAGAATAACGAAAGGCCGAAACGATTTTTCATATTTGGAAAGATCAGGAAGCCGCTTCTTTTTCGAGTCTATCCGCAGCAAAGGACTCTTCCAATTGTTTTACGGCATTCTTGGAAAAAGCGATCAATTGCTTTTCGTCGTGTTTGACTTTGTATTGGCCCATCAACATTTCCTCGTCGTACGCGCGGAATTTCTCAAGTATACGCTCCACTTCGGAAGGCAAAAAGCCCAGCTCCATTAAGGCTTCCCCTCCGATTTCCAGCGACGAAGCGAACGTGTCCCTGCGGATACTGCGGATTCCCAAATCCAACAGTTTAAAATAATGCGCCCTGTTTCTGGCTCTCGCAATAATCTGCAAGTTCGGAAAATGCGCCTTTACCAATTCCGCGATTTTAACGGAGAGATCCATATCTTGGACCGCCAGGATCAATATGTCCGCCTGCTCGGCTCCGGCGGAGATCAATAAGTCCAGTCGACTTGCATCTCCGAAATAAATCTTATACCCGAATTTTCGCGCCACATTTACCTGTTCCGCGTTGTGTTCCAATGCGGTGAATCCGATCCGATGGACATAAAGCATACGACCGATGATTTGTCCCACCCTTCCGAAACCGGCGATGATGACCCGATTTCTCTCCTCGATCACGTCCGGAGGGGTATCCTCTTCGTTACGAAAGAACGGGTCGAAAATCTTTTCCTTTAAGATCGTAAAAAAGGGAGTCAATAACATGGAAACCGTAACGACAACAATGGAATATTCGGAAATCTGCTTTTCTAATATTCCTAGCTGAGCGGAAACGTTTAAAATTACGAAGGCAAATTCTCCTCCTTGCGAAATATTAAAGGATAGATTCAATGCGGATTCCGTACTCAGTCGATTGACCCTTCCGATTACGAAGAGAATCAATCCTTTCACGAACATCAAACCTACGGAAATTCCCAATACGAACCAAGGATTCAGTTTCAGAACGTCGAGATTCATCGACATTCCTACGGCCAAAAAGAACAATCCTAAGAGAAGTCCTTTGAAGGGTTCCAGATTGGCTTCTAATTCGTGTCGGTATTCGGAATCCGCCAATAGTACTCCGCCTAAAAAAGATCCCAAAGCCATGGAGAGTCCGACTTGTTCCATGATCAAAGCCACGCCGAGTACGAGTAGTAGAGAGAGTGCTACGAAAATTTCATGATTTCCCGAAGAAGCTATGATCCGGAACAAGGGTCTTGTAAGAAATCTACCTCCGAGAATGACTAAAAGTATGGCGAATAGGGCCAGAGCGAATTTCGTAAAATCGAAACCGGGATGTTGACCTGTTCCTCCGCCGGAGGCCGCCAGCGGGAGGATTGCCATGATCGGAATTACGGCAAGGTCTTGGAATAATAGGATGGCGAAAGCGGATCTACCTGTCGTAGTGTTTAACTGGTTTTTTTCCGCAAGAGATTGGAGTGCAAAAGCCGTAGAGGAAAGAGAAAAACTGATACCGAGCAATGCGGCAGGGACCCACTCTATGGAAAAGACCCAATGGACGAGATAAGTCAGCGCCACGGAAGATAAAACGACTTGAGTCAGGCCCATTCCGAAGATGGGTTTTCTCAGAATCCATAGGGTCTGAGGCCTAAGTTCTAATCCGATTAGAAAAAGGAGAAGGACCACTCCGAATTCCGCGAAATGCAGGATCTCGGTTCCGCCGGTCACTAAGCGAATTCCGTAAGGACCGATCAAGATTCCGCCGGCGACATAGCCGATGATCGAGCCGATTCCGACTTTTTTAAATACGGGAACGCACAATACGGCGGTCGTTAAGAGAATGATTGCAGTGATCAGAATGCCTTGCTGTTCCATTTTAAAGACCTCGACTCAACTGATAAAAAAGGCGGATCTTAATTTTTCAACGTTTAATGTTAAGTTTTTGTTAGGATTCCGCTCATTTAGAAAAATAAATAGACTTTCGCCGTCCGAAAATAGAGTACTCAAACAGATGATTGCCCGTTTTAGATATCGTCTTCGGAATCGAGAATTTTTTCCCCTGATTCATTTTTATCTCATCATATGCCTTCTCGGGCTTTTCTTCCTAAGCCTTCCTATCCGTTCCGAAGAGAATCGAAGCGTCGACGGGAAAATGAAAACCGAAGAGGAAGCCGAAAAGGAAGTGCATGTGGAAAACGAGGAAAAATCGGAATCCGCGGCAAAAGGGGCGCCGAAAACGGCAGCCAAAGTAAAAGAAAATCCCGCGCTTCCACAAGCGTTTCAGCCTGCCTACGTCGCGCCCCTACCTATTAAGATAGGGTTCTTTGTGGATAGTTATTACAACGCGGATTTTAACAGGCCTAACTCAAAGGAAGCGGCGTATACGACTCAGGCGACTCGAACCAATGAATTCAATATCAATCTCGCATATCTGGATGCTCAGGTTGAAACGGAAAAATTTAGAGCTCGTTTTGCCGTTCAATTCGGAACTTCGGTCGCCGCAAATTACGTCGGCGAAGGTACTACCGGAAAGACCAGCAACGAATTCAGCGTTCGAAACATGCAGGAGGCATACGGAGGTATCAAACTCGGAAAATCCACCTGGTTGGATATGGGGATTTATTTCGGACATATAGGTTACGAGTCCTGGATTTCCCACGATAACTTCGTGTATACCCGATCCTTAGCTTTGGATAACGTTCCTTATTACGTCTCCGGCGCTAGGTTGAGCGGAAGGATAACCAACAAACTCTCATACCAATTGCATTTGGACAACGGTTACCAAGTCGTTACGGATAATAATAAGGACGTTTCAGGCGGGTTCCGTTTGGAATGGACCCCGATTCAGCATTTGATGTTTCGATGGAACACCTTTATGGGGAACGAACAACCGACTCCGATTCCGAAGGAAGTTCGGTATTATAATAATTTTATCGCGGAATGGAAACCTTCCGACACCTTGACCATCGCTTCCTCCTTCGACGTCGGTTATCAAAAAAGAGCCGATGATATGAAGTTGATCTACCTTTCCTCGGGTCCCGCTTATATAGAAGGCAATAGTAAGGCTTATAGGCAACAATACGCGGGAAATCTCTGGATCGGATACCGTTTTCTGCCGGAATGGAGGATCGGCGCACGATTCGAAAGATATGCCGACCGGGAACAGATGATCGTTCAAACGGGAACTAAACACGGGTTTCAAACCGGCGGAGGGACGGCCACTCTGGATTATATTCCTAACGATGCCGTTTTGGTTCGCTTTACCTATCAGTATCGCCATTCCATGGATCCCGTATATCCGAGAGAGGCCGCATCCTCTAAATTAGATAGGCAATTTATTTTTTCCCTATCCATAAAAATCTGATCTTGTAACGCAAAATTTTCCAAAAGGTTGAAAAAATGGATTGTAAGAAATTAAATTGTATGCAATTTAATTATACATAGGAAGGCTATTTACATCCATGGCACAAAATCTATACGAACTTACGGCGACCCTGAATAACGGGCAGGAAAAGAAACTGGGGGATTATCAGGGCAAAGTCCTTTTGATCGTCAATACGGCGAGTCAGTGCGGTTTTACGCCTCAATACAAAGGACTCCAAGCTATGTACGACAAATATAAGGGCGAGGGCTTGGAAATATTGGGCTTTCCCTGCGATCAATTCGGTCATCAAGAACCAGGAAACGATTCGGAAATTCAGAATTTTTGCGAGATGAATTTCGGAGTTCAATTTCCGCTTTTTAAAAAAATAGAAGTAAACGGCGAAGGAACCCATCCCGTTTTCAAATATCTGAAACAAGAAGCTCCGGGTTTTCTGAGTACTTCCATAAAATGGAATTTTACCAAATTTCTGGTGGACAAACAAGGAAAAGTGATTAAGCGTTTTGCACCGATGACTCCGCCCGAAAAAATCGATCAACAGATAAAGGATCTTTTGAAAAAGTGAAAGAAGATCTTTTAAGTCTAGATCGGCAAATTTGTTTTCCGCTCTATGCACTCTCCAGAGTGGTTACGGCTCTATACCGTCCCATTTTGGAAGAGTTCGATCTGACTTATCCCCAATATCTCGTATTACTTGTGCTTTGGGAAAAGGACGGCATTCCTCTAAAAGAAATAGGAGATAAGCTATTGTTGGATTCCGGCACTCTCACTCCTCTTCTAAAAAAGATGGAATCCCAGAAATTGCTGACCCGGGAGAGATCCGAAGAGGACGAGCGGTCTTTGGTCGTAAAGCTGACTACAAAGGGAAGAAACTTCAAAAAGAAGGCGGAGTGTATTCCGGAACGTCTGTTTGCCGATTCGGGTCTTACTCAGGAAAAAGTCGATCGATTAAAGAGATCGTTGGACGATCTTTTGGTAAGACTCGCGCCCAAGTTGGGAAATTCCGCGTGACAAATCCGTTCCTCGGTTAAGAATAGATCCGCTTTAATCCACCTCAGAAGATGGCATAAAAAGGAGTGAGGGATGAAAAAAATTTTTTCTGCGATCCTATTGGTTTCTGCGACTTTATTTTTGGGAACTTGTTCTTCGGAAGAGAAGAAGAGTGAGCCGGCTTACCAACCGAATTCGGATATTCGAGTTGTGGAAGCGAATATGATCAAACAAGGGGATAAGAGGCTGAAAGCCGAAGCCTTATTGGGAACTCCCACAGTGGAGGAAAACACCCAGGACGGTTCCTTATTGGAATGGTATCTCGAATCCACAACTTATCAAAAGAACTCCTATAAGACTCTCGCCGATAAACCTTCTAAGATTTCTCCCGATACGAAATTCATTCGGGTGGTCGTGGATAAAAAAGGCGTAATTACGAAATACGAATATAAACTTTGATATTTCCTTGAGATTTCGAATGATAAAAGAGCCGTGTTCCGCGGCTTTTTTTATTCTATATCGTCCTCTAAAAGATCCAGCCCGGTAAAGCCCAGGATAAAATCCAAAAATTCCGCCACATTAAAACCGATTCTTACTCCGTAGCGAACGCCCAAATATACTTCGATTTGGTATAAAAACGCCAAAGGATAATCGTCCTTGTTTTCGGGGTTTTGGGCCAGGTATGCCTGCAGGGCGTCGTTTTTTTTATCCGGATCCAAACTCTGGACGTATTTTCTAAAGAAGGCCTCTTTCTTTTTTCTCCTTCTTTCGTCTATAGGTATATTATAAAATTGCAAATAACGAAGCGTGTAACTTTTAGCTTTTTGGCGCTCTTCCAAGGTATCCATTTCGGAGTCCGTGCCTTCTGGGTTTTCGGCGTCGGGCAATTCCGGAAAAAGTAATCCGGAATTTTCTCCCGAGCCGGAATCCGTTTTTCCGCTTGGATTCGCGTCGGAAGGCGATCCCGTTACGGTGGGATTTTTTGACGGGAGAGAGTGGAATTTATCGCTTCCTAAAATCCCGAAGATGAGCTGTTGGGAACGATAGCTTCCGAAATTTCCTCCTCGGAGTCCGTAGCCGATTCCCAAGTCCCTTTTTCCCGGGGCACTCTCGCCGCCTTGAAAAACGAAACCTCCCGCCAAGGGACCCAATCTGACTCCTACGCCATAGCCGGGATTTTCCACTCCGAAAGTGAATACGTCCTGCAAATCATTCTTTCTATGCGACCAATATGTGGCACAATCCGTGAAAAGAAGCGCGCAAATGAATGTCGGAATCAATCTAACTAGGATTCGCATGGAAGGAAATGTCGAAAGAAAAGCGATCTTCTTTTTTTCGACTTCGATTTTCTAACTAAACTCGGCGGAGAGTCCGGAAAGGCAACCTGAAAACTCGGAATCGATTTATTGGTTTTCTTGTTTCACTCGGGAGGGAAACTATGCATTTCGTCAG
The DNA here is from genome assembly GCF_004771275.1 of Leptospira fluminis. Taxonomy (GTDB): domain Bacteria; phylum Spirochaetota; class Leptospiria; order Leptospirales; family Leptospiraceae; genus Leptospira_B; species Leptospira_B fluminis. The sequence goes on from NZ_RQEV01000003.1 coordinate 700,408, forward strand.
AAAGAGAAATTACGGAAATATTAGATGAACGATGAAGAAATTTTGGAGATCCGTTATCCGAACGTGGCGATTTTCGGGGGAGGACCCATGGGTGTCCAACTGTCCACGATGGTTTCCTCCAAGGCGGATCGCGTCTTCTTATGGTACGGAGATAGAAAAAAGGTCGAGCGGATTCAGAAGGATCGCTCCGTAGAACTTTTGGACGAGAACGTACCTCTTCCCGAAAACGTAACGCCTGTCTATGATACGGATTTCCTAACAGAAGGTCATTGGATCATCATCTCGGCTGTTCCGTCTAGGTTACAGGAAAACGTCATCGATCGTATTTGTTCCTCTCTTTCCGTATCCGAAAATCACGTCATATTATCTTTTACCAAGGGCCTTGTTTCCTCTTCCACCAGAAGAAAGACGGGAAGCGTGACTTTTTCCGATTACGTCACTCATGTGAAGGAAAAGATCGGAAAGCCGGATATAGAGTACGCCGCAGTGGCAGGACCGAATCTTTTAACGGAGATGATTAAAAACCAACACAGTTTTTTTTCGGTGGCTTCTACGGGAAAAAAAGCCTCCTCCATTGTGGAGGATCTTTTTTCGGGCGGGCGAAATCACACCAAGACTTACGAAGACATACGAGCTCTCGAAGTCGTCGGAGTCCTCAAGAATCCCGTTGCGATCGCCTGCGGTATCGCTAGCGGTATTCCGGAATGCGGAAGTAATTTCGAAGGAGAATTGATTCGCCTCGGTTTTTCCGAAATTTTGGACCTACTGAGATCCATGGAGTTATCGACTCAATCCGCAATGGAGTTTGGACTTGCGGATCTGATTTCCACGTCTACTTCCCGCGTTAGTAGGAACCGTGCTTACGGGCAAAGATTCGTCCGGAAACTGATTTCGGGAGAGGAGGAACCGAATCTACTCGAACGGTTGGAATTATTCTTTAATCCGAAGGAATTCATCCAAAGGGAGATGAGCCAGAGCGAATCGCATGTGGAGGGTGCTTACGCTCTTTCCACGATTCTAGATTTGGCTCAGGAAAAAGATCTCTCTTTGCCGTTATTCACCACTTTATTCGAAATTCTGACCAGAAAAGTATCTCCGACGCAGATCATCCGTTTCGTTTCCAAATCCACAAGCGATGAGATTCGGACCATCTCTAAATTCGCCGCCAAGCGTTCGGGATTATCTCTGGCGTCCGGAAAGGAATTCCAATCCGCGCTAAGACGCAGGATTCTGAGGCATATCAATTCGCAACCGGGGATGGCGGATCGTATTTTAAAGCAGGCGGGGTTGCAGATAAAGTCCTTGGAAAAAAGGTACGAAGAAGCCGTGGAAACCAAATCCGCAACGGACCTTGCTTTGCTTCCTAAAGAAATTCAACTTTGGAAGGAAGCGGACCAGGCGTATGGAACTAGAAATGTGCGCGACCTCGAAAAAATCGTGGAATTTTACGTGTCCGAAATCGCGGACGATTACAGACCTTTCTTTCGAGAATCCTTGATTCATCTAGTGGCGCCTACGAGATTCGCGATCGGCGGATTTAAACCGGGAGGCGGTTTGCCTAAAATCGGAGGCTGCGTCAAAGAGGTGAAATCCCTCGCGTCTCGCTACGATATTCTATATACTCCGACTCATCGTTCCCATTTGGATTCCATCGAAGTCGCGTTCGGATTAAGATGGTTGGGCTTGCCCGTTCCTAGATACGCGGCCGATAAAAAGGTCATGGGTACGCCCGGTTTGGCGCGCGTGCTTAAATCTCTAGGAGCGTACATGGTGGATAGAAAGAGAAATCGAAATCTTCTTTATCTGGATTGTCTTACCCAATATTCGACCATGATGCTGGAGGCGGGGATTCCCACCCTCGTTTATCCCGAAGGCACGAGATCCAGGACGGGAGGAATCATCCCGATCAAAACGGGAATTCTTTCCACTTCGGTAGACGCGTTTAAGAGGACCGGGAGCGAAGTGATCGTGGTTCCCATCGTCCTTTCCTACGAGAACGTGCCGGAAGATACTGAATTTGCAGGGAGCGAAGAACGTCTTTCCTTTAAGGATTTTCTTTTTAAGAGGACGGAGGTATACATGGACCTTTGCGAGCCGATTCCGGTCTCCAGGTACATCCACGAGGACGATCCGACCCTGTCTATATCGCTTGAAATCACTCGATCCTGGCAGGCACATCATCGTATTCTGCCGAACCAATTGATCGCAAAGTTGATCGTCCAAGAAGGCGGAGAAGTCGCGATCCCGGACCTAAGTTCTCTCGTATCGGAAGTCATTCTTTCTAGAAAAGGGAATTACTTAACCAGAGAAGTGGACGAGATCGTGAGCCGCGGAACGAAAGTACTGAAGTCCCGCGGATTCATTTCCATAGAGAATGATATCGTCAAAACCGAGGAAGCGGCACTGTTGGAATATTACGGAAATATGGTGCCTGATCCTACGTAAGTTTCTTAATCCACCTTGATTTTGGAAGCGATCAGGGTAGCTCTTTTTCGGAGAGAAGATAGCGACTCCTCCTTGCTCGAATACGATAGGGCTACTCCCATTCTTCTATACTTTCTTGTGGTCGGTTTCCCGAAGATTCTCAGATCGGACTCGGGCATTTCCGAGACTATGTCCAGGCCGCTTACGATCGGAATTTTTCCGTCCGATTCCGAAAGAACCACGGCGCTTGCACCTCTGCGAACCAGGATGATCTCCGGAATCGGAAGTCCCAACACTGCGCGCAAATGCAGTTCGAATTCGTTGAAATTCTGGGTTCCGGCAAGAGTAACCATTCCGGTATCGTGAGGTCTCGGAGAAAGTTCGGAAAAGTATACATCGTCCTTGGTCAAAAAGAATTCCACTCCCCAAATTCCGGAACCTCCAAGTTCCTTCGTGACTTTGGCGGACATTTCCTGGGCGATTTTGAGTTGTCGATCCGAAACCTCGGCAGGTTGCCAGCTTTCCTGGTAATCTCCGCGTTCTTGGCGGTGACCGATAGGAGGACAAAAGAGAGTTTTGCCGGATTTTTGGGTGACCGTGAGAAGGGTAATTTCGGACTCGAAGCGTATGAATTCCTCAACGATGATTTCCGAGGCTCCGGTCCTTCCTTTCGTCTGCGAGGCGACCCATGCGGATTCTATCTCGCCTTCGGTCCAGATTATGGATTGACCCTTTCCGGAAGAGGACATCAGAGGTTTAACTACACAAGGAATACCGAGCGTTTTCGTCGCTTGCTTGAGTTCCTCTAAACTGGATGCGTAAGAGAACTTAGCCGTTTTTAAGCCCAGCGTTCCTGCTGCCAGGTCCCGAATCGATTTTCGGTTCATCGTAAAATTAGCGGCCTTCGCGCTGGGAACTACATGGATTCCTTTTTTTTCGTAATCATAAAATCGTTCCGTACGTATGGCTTCTATTTCAGGGACGATGATATCCGGATTGTGCTTCTCTACGATCCTGTCCAGGGCGGTTCCGTCCAACATGTCTATAATCTCCCTTTCATGGGACACTTGCATGGCGGGTGCATTGTCATAACTGTCCACTGCGACGATGTGTTGGCCTAACCTTTGAGCTGCTATTGCGAATTCCTTTCCGAGTTCGCCGGAACCGAGAAGAAGTATTTTCTTTTTCATAGTTTGAGGAAAGGATTTCCGGGGGGTAGGGAAGATGGGAAGAAAAAACCGCCTCGCAGCAAAGAATTAAAAACCCAAACGCCAGTACGCCAGCCCTCGAATTCCGAATTCGCGGACGAGTATAGTCCAGTCCGTTTCATCAACGATCAGGCTGGAAATCTCGGATCCGTTTTCGAGAACGTGAATTCCGTCTTGCTTCCGGCCGAACTCCGTCATTTTACGGGTAGAGGAATTTCGAGTGATGATGTCCGGCTTTTTCCGATTCGTCTTCCAGGAATAACCGTAGAGCGGGATCCCGAGCCAAATCTGTGCCGGGGAATAGCTCTTAAGCAAGAACGTTAAATTCTCCTTGGTCCAAGACAACCCCGTTACCGGTCCCGGTTTCGTTTTCGGAGAATGCAAGTCGTAGGACATTAAAACCACCTCGTCAACCGAATTGATCCGGGATATTTCCGAATGAAATCCCGAAGGTTCGTGGGAAAACCCTATCTGAGGAAAGAGAGCAATCGTAAGTTTTTTGTTTTCCTTGCGAAAAGCAGGAAGAAACTCTTCGAGTAGGATTCTGAAATCATCCGCGGAAGAGGGCGGCAATCCTTCCAGATCCAAGTGAATCCCGGAGTATTTCGGGTACTTCTTCAAAAAGCCAAGTAGGTTTTCGAGAAATGCCTTTCTCCGGTTTTCCGATTTTAAAAGATGAATTCCCGCGGTTTTAGAGGAAAAAGTAAACAAAGGGATCCACCACACCCCTTTCGCGATTCCGGAGTTTAATCTAGACGCAGGTATTTCGATCCAAGTTATCTTTCCGTCTTTTTCGACCTTCCCTCCTGTAAAGCAGATTGTTACATTTTCCTGAAATCTACTCTGCCAATCAAAATCGTTCTTTTTCAGGTCGTCACCGATCGCATAGTACCATACATGCGGGTAAGATTTTGCGGCCAGGGGACATAGAAAAAAAAGGAAGGTGAGAAATATGCGCACATAAGTAAAAGAAAAGCGTCTCATTTCTTCGTCCTGTAATATTAAGGAAACCTATTCGGGATTTTTCTTCAATCCTGATTGTTCGTCCTCCGATTTTAATTAGAGGGACCCGAATGAACGAATCGGGAAGGATACGAACCGATGGCTCTCACGAATATTCGTAATGAGGAGTTGATCCGAGACGGATTGGAAAGACTGGGCCTGCTTTCCCCTTCTAAAAAGGTGGAAGTGGCCTTTCATTCTTCCAGTCTTTTCGAGCTCTATTCCGTAAGTTTTCGGGACGGATCTAGAGTGGCCGTCAAAGTCATTCCTAAAAAGGAAATGGCGGAAACGGAAGCGGAAGGCCTGGAACAGCTTTGTCGTCTAGGAGTTCGGGTGCCGGAGTGTTTCGGGACGGTGGACCTGGGAAAGGTTTCCTTATTGGCTATGGAATTCGTAGAAATCGGTTCCGGAGCCGGATTTCGAGAAGATCTGATCGCAAGCTTAAAGAACCTCTATCGTAGGGAATTCGGTTCCTGGGGATGGAAGCGGGATAATTTCGTCGGATCTCTTCCGCAGAAAAACGGCTGGTTTTCCAACTTCGACGAATTCTTTTGGCAGGTCCGTTTAAAGCCGCAACTCGACCTGGCGCAGGGTAGGAAACTTCTCACCGAAAAAGACATTCAGTCCGTTCGTAACGTTTTTGAAAAATTCTCGATCGAATGGGGATTTAACAGGGTTCAACCTAGATTGATTCACGGAGATCTTTGGTCCGGAAATATTTTGCAGGGAAAAAACGGACATGCCTATCTGATCGATCCCTCGGTCTCGTATTCTCATCCGGAACAGGATCTGGCCATGCTTCAACTTTTCGGTAGTCCTTTGAATTTGGAAGAGATGCAGGACATCTTATCCACATCGGGTTTGGACGATCCGGGAAATCTTAAGGATCGAATTCAGTTCTGGCAAATCTATCCCATTCTAGTCCATATAAATCTTTTCGGAGCTTCTTACTTAACGAGTCTCCGACATATTCTTCGTTACTACGGGGCAAATTAATAGTTTTCTTGAAGGATTCATCCTGTACCTGTCTATGGGAAGAAGAGATCGTTTTTCGGAGAAGACCCGGTTGGCCAAAGTAGTAAAAAACGGAAAATCCGCGGAACCTTCTCCCAAGTCTAAACCATTAGGGTTGGAACCTAGAAAAGCTCCTTCCCAAAAAAGAGCAATCCAGCGAGTTCAATATATTTTGGATATTGTAGCTTCGTTATTGGACGAAGTTGGAGCCGAAGCGATCACGACGAATCTGATCGCGCAGAAAGCCGGGATTCCTATCGGCTCCTTGTACCAATATTTTCCGAACAAACATGCCATCCTGAACGCTGTCGGAAAAAGACATCTGGAACGTGTCAACGAGATGTTTATCGGTTTTCTCACCGTGAAAGTGGATGAGAAGGGTTGGCCGGAATTGATAGACAAGGTGATCGACGCATTTGCACATCTATATCTTACGGAACCCGGGTTTGTACCTCTTTGGTCGAATATTAAATTGGATCCAGAGTTGGAGGAGATCGATCGGGAAAACAACCGTTTTATCGCGACCAATGTTTCGGATCTGTTTTCGAAAATCGTTCCCGGAATGAAGGACAATCCGGAAGGCGAAATCATTTCCCGGATCATCGTGGAAGTGACGGATTCGGTTTTGTCCCGTTGGCTTAGGGAAAAAAACGATCGAACACTTGCCGAGAGAATGTTACGGGAATTGAAGGTGATGTTGAAAGCGTACTTGAACCACTTTATAAATGAGGGTAAGAAGTGAGGGCCTTTTTATTCGAATTTCCTTTAACCGCCTCCTTTGTTCTTCTCATTTCGATTTCTCAAATCGTTTTAAACGCCTTCGTACCTCGCGAAATTTTGGAGGATTTTTTTATCAGCCGTCCGGGCGAGTTCTATCCTTGGAAATGGATCGGCATGGCTTTTTTGCACGCCGATGCCACTCATCTGTTTTGGAATATGCTGTTTTTATTTTTTTTAGGTCGTATTGTGGAATACAAGGTCGGAATCGGAAAGTGGCTGCTTTTCTTTTTTATGGGCGCCTTTATTTCGGGTTTCCTGGATTCTCTGGTGAGGGGATTGTTCTTGGACGATTCCGGCCCCGCGGTCGGAGCTTCGGGAGCGATCTCGGGTTTGGCGGCGGTGGCGGCGCTTTTGTCTCCGTTCTCGATTCGAATTCGAAAGCGTAACTATCCCTTTCCCGTTTTCGCCTTGGCATGGGTCATGGTATACTCGGATATCACGAATTTATTTGCCAGGGATCAAGTGGCACATTGGGCTCATTTGGGAGGATTTCTTTCGGTCGTCTTTGCCGCTTACTTCCTGAATCATAAGGAACGAAAACAGTTACATACCGGATTCATTCTGAATCTTGTGTTCGTGATTCTACTGCTTATATTGGGTTTTTTTGTCGGAGGACGTTGATTGGAATTTTTGGAATTTTCCGCCTTCGATTATCATCGGGACGACACGTTTACCCGATCCACGTATAGAGTCGAAGGTTCGGAACGGGACGGTTGGGAGATTCTAAGAAACGGAGAATCCTATCTGACTCTAGGAAAAGGATATCGCCTTCTCAAAACGGAATTGTGCGGCGTCTGTTCGACGGATTTGGATCGACGGTTTCTTCCATTTCCTCTTCCGCAAGTGATCGGTCACGAGGTGATCGCATCGGATCCCGAAACGGGGAAAAAATTCGCATTGGAAATCAACGACACAGCGACCGCTCGCGGGGAAGGTCCGGATATTTTCGCCCGACGCGGACTCTTTACCCATAGCCCTGACCGGCAAGTTCTCGGAATCGATCGATTGCTCGGAGGATTCGGACCTTACGTACTCGCTCCGATCGGTACTATGGTGGAAATCGGATCCTTGTCCGATTCGGAAGCGGTTCTTCTGGAACCTTTTTCCGCTTCTTTCCATGCCGTTGAAACTTCTTTGCAACGCCTCGGTTCGAATCCGAAACGAATTGCCGTACTAGGCCCAAGGAGATTGGGTTCTTTGCTTATTGGGGCTTTGGACTTGTATCGTCGCAACCATGGATCGGATTTCAGCATCTCGTCCGTCGTTAAACGAGAAGCGTTAAAAGACATTTCTTTCAGTGCGGGAGCGGACGAAGTTTTCGTTTTTGACGGACTTGATTCCGGAACTTCTCCAGATTTGTCGGGAAAAAAATTCCTGAAAAAAGGAATCTCCGAGTCTCTGCGTTGGATGGACTTGAAAAACGAATTCGACCTGGTATTCGACACCACGGGAGCCGTTAGGGGGCTGGAAGTTTCGATGGAACTGACTCCTATGGCGATTCATCGAAAAACGACGAACGGTCAGGCTTCCTTAGGAATCAAAAATCTAACGGAACTGGTGGTAGACGAACTTACGATAGCGCCGTTACGGGAGGATTTTTGGAATCTTTGCTGGGGGATCCGACCTTCGGACAGGCAGGTTTGGGTGTTTTTGGAGGAAAAGGTGATTTTATCTTCCGCAGAAGAACTCTTACTTGCGAAGGCACGAGAAAAAGGGATCCGTTTTTTTTCCGGCTCCTTGACTGCTGCGACCAATTTCTCGGCTTCTCCCGAATTTACCGGAGATCTAGGACGTTTCGATTTTGCCATTGTCTCTTCTCTCTCGGCCATAGACTCCGTGATTCGTCCGGGTAAAGCGGATGGTCCGTCTCTTCTTCGACCGAGAGGATCGATTCTTGTTCCGAGAATGAACGAAACGCAGGACCGGTTCATGGATTGGATCGGAAACGGAGGAAATTTGCAATCCAGTCGATGCGGAGATTTTCGAAGAACTCTTTCCGCTCTGGATTCTCAACCAGGATTTTTGATGGGATTGTCCCGGCTTTTGATTGCCGCCGAATTTTCCGGGGAGGAAGTTCCTGAGGCTTACGTCGAGGCCAGAAAACCGGATTCCATAAAAGTGGTTGTCAGGCACGGTTCGTACGGACCGACTAACCCTAGTTCTTCCAGGAGGGAAAATTTTTGACCCGTCACGGTTTCTTTCAGATTACCCAAAAAGTATTTTTAAGAAGGGGAGCCGAACTGTTGGTCTTACGAGATCGTAAGTCCGGGTTCGGCGATTTACCCGGCGGTAGAATGAATGAGGACGAATTTTACGGCGATTGGCTGGACAGTCTTTCTCGGGAACTGAAGGAAGAAATGGGAACGTCCTGCAAACTTCGGATCCGTCCTAATCCGATCTTCGTCCATAAACACCGCGTAAGCGAGGGGAATCATCCGTGTATTATTCTTGCCTATCATGCTGAATTTTTGGAAGGAGAAATCGTTCTCTCCGATGAACACGATTATATCGCGTGGGTAAACGCGGAAACCTATGATCCGAGAGGGCTATTTTATGAATACATGTTGGATGCGATGCTTCTCTACCAAAAGGATTTCCTCCCTCTTTTGAAGGATAAAAATTTTCTCGAAGGAGGACGGATTCTGTGAGTCCATTTTGGAAAAACGCCATTTTATCCATTTTTTTAATTCCAATATTTTTAATCGTAGGTTGGATTCTTTCCGGAACTGAGATTTCGGAGGAGGAATTTTCTCCCTTGGACGGAAAGCGGGAAATTCGAGCGGAGTCTTCCGGATACAATCGCAGGGCTGGCAATTTATTGCTCGTTCAACTAGAATTCGATCCCAAATATTATTCGAGAGAGGATAGATTTCGCTCTTGGCTGGAAAAACCGCTTCTTTTAGCGAAAGAGAAAGGTTGGCTGGACAAGACTACTTTAGTGGTCTATCCTGCAGAAATCGGAAATTACCTTTTTTTGTTAAACCAGAGAAAGGAAATCTTTACCACAGAAAATGAAATCGAGGCCTGGAATTCTTCTTTGCGGTTTTCCAGGTTGTCCCCTTTTCGGGTTGGTGTCGCCGTCTTTTCCGAAGAAGAGACTCGATTTAAAATCGCAAAAAAATCCGAAGAAGCTTACGAAAGGATTTTTTCCGAACTCTCTAAATTGTATGGAGTCCACATTCTAGCGGGAACGATCGCTTTGCCCGGACCGAAAATGACCGAGAAAGGGTTAGAGATCCATCCGGGAAACTGGGAGGAGCGCGGATTCTTGTTCGGACCCGATGGAAAAATCTACGCCGCTTCGACTCCGCGAAAGAAAGTGAGAGCAGGTTCCGTCTCTTCCGAATTGGTTGCCGGAGCCGACTCCGTTCAAGAAGAGTTATGGGTCGCTTCTCCACCTTTTGCGAAAGTAGGAATTCTTTTCGGAAATGGGATCCGGATTCCCGAAACGGAAGATGCGGTCAAAAAGACTTTCGTTTCCAGGTGGGTCGTTTTTGGAGCTCAGGAAGGAGACGGTCAGGTTCGGGATTGGTTTTCCAAAGCGGGATTCGAATCTAGCGGTCAGGTTTTATTTTCCGGATCGATTTGGAAGGAAACATTTTCCGGAGCGAGCTTTATCAAGACTAGATACGGAAATCTAGAGCCTAAGGAAGGTCCGAAAGGACCCGCATTGTTGAACCTATATTTATAATTTTAGAATTATTTTCTTTTAACGATCGAAACAGTTTCTTTTCGATCAATGGATTTTGCGGTTCGCTTCCAGGATTGCGTTTTCCAATAAATGCCTCGGAGGAATTCCGGAAAGTTTTCCGGATTCGTTTTTGTAAAGCCTGCAGGAATTGCCTCCGGGACCTTCGGTGCCTTCTTCGATATCCTTTCCGTCTATTAGGATCGTTGGGGACGAGAGGTTTTTTGCGAAATTCGGAGCATTTGGATCGTCCTTATCTATCTCGATGATATCCGTGAGAATTCCGTGCGTGAGTAAGATATTTTCTATTAGCCTTTTGGTAGTTTCTTTGTTCGGACAAGTCGTTTCATAGACCAGTTGAATTTCCATTTTTCCCTCCATCGAATGCGATTGCGTCGCGGTCGTAGTGTATTGCGAAGCGGCATAGAATCTATAGTGCTTGGAATGCGTTCGTCTATGGCTTGATCGATGTCGTTTAACAGTAAGATTTTTGATTTTTACTATAACGCAATCTAGTTTGTTGACAGCGTCTGAAATCTGTTACAAACGTTTTACAAACAACTAATTTAGGATTGCATGCCGCGCCATTTCCTGACTGCATCTTCTAAATTAGAAAAATATCCTGTTGCTCGACCGCATCCGCCGCAGCGCACGAAGTATACTATCCTCTTATCGTAAGGGCAATATTTATTTAACACTTCCAGGAAATCCTCTTTTTTACATTCGTAACAAAGGGAGACCGAGATATTTGAAATCGGAGCGCTGCTTTGAAATAGAAGTTTATAGGTTCTCACTTCGCATAATAAACGAGATTCAATTCGGTTTTGTCAAGAAAGGAAAGATATTATTTCGGGGCGGAAGTATGGAAATATAAACGAAGGCTTTCTTTAAAAGTAAAAATCGGCCTGACCGGAGAAAGTTCTGACATCCTTAGAAAAAGAGCGTCGTCCTTCGCACAGGGGTGACGAAAAACGGAACCGTTCTTACTTACTCCGAACTTCTTCGTACAACTTCATCAAGGTCCAATCGTTGTCCGGAAATTCCAAACCGGTTAAGTAAAGACTCCCCGATTCGGTCTCACACAGGACTCGCTCGGGATGAACCACCCAGGTCCGTTCGCATAATAAAGGAAGAATTTGGCTTTTCCTCATCGGTCCCCAAAGATGTACTTTGCCGGAATAATTTGAAAGAAATTCATTCTTTGCGGAAAGTTTCCAAGGATTGATTTCCTTTCTGCTTACCGTAAATAATTTGGAAATCGTCGGTTTTCCTTTTCCGTATTGGACTCTGCGAAGGTGGAGCCGTCCTATGGTTCCGCCCAGATAAAACGCAGAGTTGTCAGGACCGTAATAAAGCTGGGGGCTGATGACTTCCTGGTCTATCTTGTCCGCGATCTTTTTGTCCGGTTGGAAATAATACAAGGTATAAGAACCGGCGTTTCCCGAAAACAATAGGAAGTCCTTTCCGATCGGATAGAGATAAAATCTCGATTTCAGATTCGGGAAAGGGGGAGCTATTTTTTCCTTACCCAGTACGAGTTTTGGAGTTCTAGGTTCGACCGTCTTCTCTTCGTACAATTGGTTGTCCACGAAGTAAAAAATCTTGGAGCCGTCGTCCGAGATGCCTCCCCGGTTTCTACAGGAGATTTGGGCGCCGGATTCGTACTGTAAGGATTCGTCTTTTAAGGAAAGGGCCAATAGGCGACAGCCGCTTGCCATCGGATATTCCGAAAGTGCAAAATTCGCTTTGACGGAAACGGCGACGGATGCGGGAATTTCATCCAATTTTCTGCTTTCGGAACCGCCGCCTTCGTTCAAGTCTCGAATCGTTAGTTTATTGTCCTCTACGAAGACGAGTCGTTTTCGGTCGGAAGAAAGCTCCACGATTCGAGGGGATTCGGGTTTTTCCTTTGAAAGGATTTCCGCATCCGATCTAGGATGGGAAAGATAATTCTTTAGGAGTTCCGTCCCTTTTTCGTATTTTTCCTCTTCGATCAACTCCTGGATTTCTTCGATCAGACTTTCCTGTTTGCTTTTGCAATTCCCAAGAAAAAAGAGGATGATCAGAAAAAGTCCGCAGACTCTACGCAAAATTTCTAATTTGTTCATGCAGATTAGGCCGTTTCTTCCACCCAAGGTTCGTCCGAGGGAACGGAAACGATTTCTTTAGAAAATACCGACTGGGCTCTATGCGCGACTTTTTTCGTTTCCGAATAGGAGAGTCCGCCTGAAAGTGCGGATCCTAGTAAAGAAATCCAAATACCGCGTTTCTTGCCTCCGGAGGAGGAAGAATTTCGTAAGGATTTGGCGACCCTAAGAATTCCTTGTCTCATCAGTTCCCAGGTAGCCGGCCGGATCAAAATACGGGACCCGACTTCCCGGAGGATATTCCTGAAAATGGACGTCCTGTCGTTAAAAAGGCAATAGGCCATTAGCTCTTCCGTAACTTGGGATTCCTTACCGTACAAAGCGGCGATATCCTTTATCAGTTTTCCTTGGATTCGAAGGACCAAAAAAGTCTCGGGAGCCAAAGTTATGGCGCCGAAAGCGCCGGTGGGTAAGGAAAGAGCCCCGCTCGCCAAAGCGGATTGGATGGAGGCTTTTTGGGTCAGCCCGTCGATAAAATCGGAAGGTTCTCCTATCGTTTTCGCGTACGGGCTTCTGTAGGAGTTCAAACCTGTAAGCAGGGAAAGGATCCTTTCGGAAACCTCGGAAAGAATTGAATTGTAGTTTTCCATGGAAGGGAGTGAAGTACTAAGGCAATGAGATACTGTTTCTATGTTAGATAGACTAGAAAAAATACAACAAAAATACCTGAAAATCTCGGACGAACTTACTACGGCGTCCCAACCCGAGGAATTAAAGCGTCTTTACAAGGAACGGTCCCGTCTCACGCCATTATTCGAAAAAATCTCCGAATATAAAAGACTAACCCAAGATAAAAAGGAAGCGGAAGAACTTCTGAAAACGGAAAAGGACGGCGAAATGCGGTCCATGTACGAGGAAGAAAGAAATTCCGCTTCGGACCGGATCGCGTCCTTGGAAAAAGAATTGGAAATTCTGCTCCTCCCACCCGATCCGAACTCCGGAAAGAATATTTTAGTGGAGATCCGAGCGGGAACCGGCGGAGACGAGGCCGGACTTTTCGTCGCCGACTTGTTCCGCATGTATACGAAATTCGCGGATAAACAAGGAATCAAACACGAAATCATAGATTCTTCTCCGACGGGAATCGGCGGATTAAAGGAAATCGTTTTCGCTTTGGAAAACGACAAAGCTTACGATCTATTTAAATATGAGGCGGGGACTCATCGGGTCCAGAGGATTCCGGCGACCGAATCCGGGGGCAGGATTCACACCAGCGCGGTAACTGTCGCGGTTCTACCGGAGGCCGAGGAATCGGAAGTGAATATAAACGAAAACGATCTGCGCGTGGACGTTTATCGTTCTTCGGGATCCGGCGGACAGCACGTAAATACGACGGACTCGGCGGTCCGGATCACTCATATTCCTACCGGGGTCGTGGTGGCTTGTCAGGATGAGAAGTCGCAACATAAAAACAAGGCCAAAGCGATGCGTATTTTGAGCGCTCGTATTTTGGAAAAGCAGGCGGAAGAGAAAAAAGCCGCCGCAGACGCCCTCAAAAAACAGATGGTTGGTACGGGGGACCGTTCGGAAAGAATTAGGACCTATAATTTCCCGCAAGGTCGCTGCACCGATCATCGTATCGGTTTTACCAGTCACAATCTGTCCGCGATTATGGAAGGCGATCTGGACGATTTGATCGGGGCGCTCACGGAAGAAGACAGAGTCAAACGGTTGGCCGAAGCGCAGACGCATTAAACTTCGACTTAAGTGCTTTTCCTGGTTGAAGTTTCCTACTCTGAGATTGCGATGGTAGACGGATTATGCTGAAAGAAGTGCAAGAACCGTTTCGACGCGTGTGCGGCGAAAGAATCCCATTCTCCAATGTACACGCGGTGTCCATGAGTTTGCCGCTCGTAGCCGACGTGGTCGGATATGAGGAAAAGCGTGTGGAAACCCTTTCCCGTTTGAAAGCGGGTTACCCTCGCTTTATCGCTCACGCATATGTGGAAAAAATCCTAGATTATAATCGGGAAAGGAAGGGGATCGAAGGTCCTCAGTTCATCGTAAATTCTAAAAAAGCGGCCGAACACATCGTCGATCTTTTCGGAATTTCTTCCGCTTCGATCCTGGAAGACGAGGGAATCGTTACCTTGGTCTTTCCGGACAATAAAGAGAAAGAACTGGAAGTTTTATCTTTCATACAACATACCGGTTGCCTAGTGTCTTCACGTAAGGCGGAGGATTATTTATTTAAGAAAGGGCTCATCGATTCCCTATATTCGGAAGAAACCTTTAAAGAAGAAGATCCGAATGCGAGCGTTTGCAAGGAGCTCGGAAATTTATATCCCGGTAGGAATCTGGAAATCCTTTTAACCACTTCGGGAATGAACGGAATTTACGCTACATTTAAGGCTCTTGACGAAGCCAGAGCTAAGGAAGGAAAGATCCTTTGGTTACGCCTAGGTTGGCTCTATGTGGATAATATCCGAATTTTGGAAAAATATTCCCGGGGGTCTAGGATTTTTCACGAGGTAGCTGATCTCTCTGAATTGGAAGAATTTTTGGAAAAGGAAGGAAACCGCGTCGCGGCGATTCTTACCGAATCTCCGACCAATCCATTGATCCAAGTACCGGATTATCCTAAATTGAAAAATTTGTTGGACCGGTACGGAATTCCTTTGATAGCGGATATTTCCGTCGCGGGATCCGCGGTCGTGGATCTTTCTCCTTATGCGGACGTTATCGTAGAGAGTTTGACTAAATTCGCTTGCGGCAATGCGGACGTGATGATGGGTGCGGTTTTTCTAAATCCGAAATCCGAATATTTTTATTTTTTAAAAGACCGATGTCCGGCTTTCGTCGAATCTCCTTACGTTCGGGATCTGGAGCGTATGGCGTATGAGGTTTGTGGGTATAAAGAAAGAGTTCGCGAGATCGGAAGAAACGCCCTTATTTTAGCGAAGTTTTTTCAAAACCATCCCAAGATCAAAGCCGTTCACTGGAGCGGTTCCGAGGAGAACCGGGAGAATTTCTCCAAAATAGCTCGGGAAAAAGATCTGCATTGCGGAGTGATTACGATAGAACCGGGGATCCCGCTCGAAAAATTCTACGATTCTCTAGAGCTTTTGAAAGGGCCCAGCTTTGGAACCGAATTCACTCTCAATATGCTTTATATGTATTTGGCCCATTATGAATTGGTTTCTACCGAAAAAGGAAGAGCGTTCCTGCGGGAAATAGGCTTGGATCCGAGTTTGGTACGTATTTCCGTCGGAAGGGAAAACCCGGATCTTCTCATTGAGGAATATAAGAAAGCCCTAAGCGATTGATCTTAAAGTGGAGAGAAGAGCGGGAATCCGTATCAGGCTTCGGGCTTGATTTTTTGCAGGAGCTCCTGCAAAGTTCAGTTTAAAAAATAGATTTTCAAAATCGGAAAAAACTGATATTTGGCGAAAGTTGGGCGGCAGGGGGTACCACCGCACCGGCCCCCGCCCAGAGAAGGGTGGGGACTTTCCTTTTCCCACCTCCCGCGAATGAATCGTTTCTCCTTTTACACTAAAGGAATCAAGCCACTGATTTCATCGTTACCTTTACGGAAGCCTTTTCGCTCGGGAGTTGCATCACATTCCGATAGAAATACCGGAACAGTCCGAACTTGCTTAAACCGAAAAGGTAAATGAAAACTATCGAAGCTGAAACTCCCAAGATCCAACCTAAACTGTGGATTAAGACGCTTGAAACGATCGCGAATCCCAAGGATCCGATAAAGACTGTCGCGAGAAAAGCTGCGGTCGATCCCAGTGGAGAAGGGCTGGAGGAGACGGGAAATTCCTGAGAAGTGGAAGTTGTCCATCCTTCTTGTTCTATCTTCAGCATGGACCAAATCAGAATCGGAATCAGGATGACTCCCATTGCATACAATGTGATCGCTACGTCGGAAGTGAACCAACCTTGTGCCGTAAACCAAGTCCAGTCGTTTCGGAAAGATTCCGCAGTCGGAGAGAAGAATCTTTTGTATCCAGTACCGTCCCAGCCGTGAACAAGAATGAAAAACATTCCGAAATAACCTATGGCTACCTGCAAGTAGGCCAAGAACGCCCGGCCCGCCTTTAACAAGGCCCAAACCACCCAAAAACCTAGAATTCCTTGGGAAACGTTCGTAAAGCCGAATAAACAGACCAACCACCCCGGCATTCCCTTATCTCCCGCGTGCATCGTCTCCCAACTAGTGAATTGCCAAACAAGATACAGGCCGGAAGGAGCGAATAGGAGAGACAAATACAATAAATTCGTAATGAAATACTCGTTATTCCAAAAGGATACGGAATTTCCCTTTTTCTTTACGGAAGGGAGGCTACCCTTTTCGCCCTCTCCCGATTGCAATTTTCGGATCTGACGAGCGGCAGCGACTGCATACCCGGCCCCCAATCCGTACGACCAAAAAACATCCACTTGAACCATTTCATTTATCTCCTGATGGTATAAGAATGACACGTCATTCAGTTTTTGTCAATAGGGAGAATCCTTTTTTTGGGCAAATCCGCTGACTTTATCCAAAACTTGGGCAAAAAAACCGAAATCCGCTTTACCCTTATTTTTCGGGAGGTTGATATGGCTGTCATTGGATGGGTTAACTTATGAAATGAGGTAATCCAGTGAAGCTAAACAGAATATTTAAATCGAAGTACTTTCTTTTGTCGGTTCTTCTCTTTTTCGGTTCGTGCCGATTTTTGGGAATTGGATCCATCCCTTTGGAAGAACTGAAATCTAAGTACGCGAACGAAAGTTCCAAATTCATCCGGATAGACGACGTCGATTTGCATTATCGAGACGAAGGGAAAGGACCTGTAATCGTTCTTTTACACGGAGTCTGCTCCTCCTTGCATACGTGGGACGTTTGGGCGGAAAAATTAAAAAGCAAATACAGAGTGATCCGACTGGATCTTCCGGGACACGGTTTGACTGGAATCGGAAAGGATCTGAACGGTCTTGAATTGTCGCAAGGTGTCCGGACCCTAGACCGTTTCTTGAACGCTCTCAAGATTGATCGATTCTACTTGGTCGGAAATTCCATGGGCGGTTATATTTCCTGGAATTACTCGCTGAAACATCCCGAAAAGGTATTAAAGTTGGTTTTGATCGATTCGGTCGGCTATGCCCAACCTTTACCGCCTATGATCGCTTTGGCAAGCCATCCTCTGGTAAGTCCATTCGCAAAGCACATCTTACCGAAGTTCATGATAGAAAAAAGCGTCGAACAGGTTTATGGGGACAAGAAAAAAGTCACGCAAGAACTGAAAGACAGGTATGCGGATCTTTCCATGCGGGAGGGAAACCGTAGCGCCTATAATTATTTTTTCGTTATGGCTCGCCAAAAATTCACGAACCCGGAGCTCTCGGAAGGAATCGATAAAATTCGGCAACCTACCATGGTAATGTGGGGGACGGAGGATGAATGGCTAAAATACGAATATTTCGGAAATTGGAAAAAAAGCCTTCCGAGAGCGGCATTCCGAATCTATGAAGGAGCGGGCCATATTCCCATGGAGGAGATTCCCGAAGTAACCGT
>NZ_RQEV01000012.1 GCF_004771275.1 Leptospira fluminis
AATTGATTGTACGTTATTGGGGGTATTTTAGTTGCTAAAGTATGATGAAAAAAAAGATTCACGACGCGGCGTTCCGCTTCGATTTTCGGTAATGAGCGGCTCCGCGACCGTGGTTAGTAACAAAGATTGCTCTAGATTGCAAGCGAATCCAGCCATATTATAAGCATCGGATTCGAATCAACCTACAATAGCTACGTCGCTAAAAGATAAGTATCAGAGATATCGAAGATTTTCGGGGCTTAAGGCCCCGGTTTTTTTAGTTCTTTGAATATTATAAAAAACAAATGTAATTGGATTGATGTTTTATGGATATTGGTGCGAAGAAACAGCAGAATTTACGCTTCTCCGAGAAAGAAATCGCGATGATTCAAAAAGTGGAGCAGTTCCGGAAGCGGCACGAGAAATTGAGTGCCAGCGGAAGGATCAAACAGATCAAAGGACTCTTTGCAAAGTTGATTTCCTATCACAAGAAATTCGATCGGGTTTTTTCCGAAATGCAGAAGTTAGTCGAGGAGGTCGACGAACTGGAGAGGAAGTTGAAAGCGGTAGGAGTCGGCGATCTGCTGGGAAAGTTGAAGAGCAAGAGGGTTTAACTGAAATTTGAAACCCCGGAGTTCGGATTGTCCGGCTCCAAGAAAACGTGAGTGAATCGATTGCGGGTTTCAGCTTTTCGAATCGGAGGGCCGTCAGTTAGGATAAATCTATGGGATTTTTTCATTTTTTGGTCCTGAAAGAAGCGTGGCAGGAAAAGTCGGTTGACGCCAAAAAAACGCAGGAATTAAAAATTATCTTAGGCGTTAAAAGAAGGTGTCAGTCCGATGTCCGAATTGTTCCTTTTTCGATTCCGAATATTTTTGATTTTTAGGTAGGTTGGAATGGGACTCATCATGTTCGGACTCGTATTCGGGTCGGCGGTCTTTTTTTATAAATATTCCCATCGTACCAATTTAAGCAAAGCTTTTGCCTTGATGGCATCCACCCTGTCCTTTTGGGGATTTTCCCTTTTTTGGAGCGACTACTCTTTTTTTTCCGGATTCCAATGGACGATGATCCAATTGATCACCGTTTTTCCGTTATTCGTTCCTGTCTTACTTACCTATATCACTTATAATTATACCCGTCCGATGGATCTGAAGAACCCTCCTTTGGCACTTACGATCCTTCATACGATCGTGATCGTATATTTCCTTTGGCTGTCCTGGGAAGGGAGGCTTTCCCCTTTCGTTGCCGAGAATGGGGAAAGCGTTTTCCGGGGAAATTTCCAATATTACTTTCCGTACTGCGGATATATCATCGGATCCATTTTGGTTTCTCTTTTCGTGATGATCCGAAACATCCTCCGAGGAGAGCATTTTGTCCGACTTCATTCGATTTATATGTTTACGGGCGTTTCCGTAGGGGGATTCGTTTCGGTCGTATTCACTCTGGTTCTGCCTTTACTGGGAATTCATTTAACGTTTTTTTCCATCTTCGGGCTTCTCATATTTCTCTGGGTCACCTGGATCCCTTTGGAAAAATATTCCCTGTTCAATGCGGATCTTCTGGATTTTAGAATAGAAATGAGGCACCCGAAAATCTCGAGCGTGATTCTGGAAATAAACAGATTTTTCTTAAGTAAACTGTATCCGAATCAGTTCGAAGTGGCATGCAAGAAGTTCGAAGATGAAATCGAAAAAGTGCTCCACAATAGCGGATCGAAATTGGTCCTCGATCATCGGAGAAATCCGGAAAGTTTTCCTTCTTATTTGAAAGGTTATATTCAGGATATAAAGAAATCGCTTTTTAAATCCTAGAACCGTCCCGTCTTTTGTCGCGGGACTTTTTACTCCATTGCGCTCGTCCAGAACGCTTGGGCGATACTTTCCTGACCGGAAAGACGTTCTATCAGCGAATCGAGCTCGCCGCTTTCTACGGAACTGGATACGAGCACTGCCTGGATTTCCACGGAATCGGACCCGAACGGACTTATGATCAGGTCGCGTATCGGAAAGCCTTTGGTCTCCAGAAGTTGTTCGAGAAATTCCAAGGCCTCCTTATGTCTTTCCCGGTCGGCGATGATCTTTACGATATTCGTCACTTCCACAAATCGTGTGTCCAAAGGTTGGCGATTGATGCGGTTTACGATCGGACGTAATAGAGTGTTGGTCGCCAAAATGAATGCGGAACCTAAAAAAGCTTCCAGTAAAAGATCCGCTCCGGCGCAGGCGCCGACCGCGGCGGAAGTCCATAACGTGGCGGCGGTATTCAATCCGCGCACATTTCCTTCTCCTCTCATGATCACTCCGGCTCCTAAAAAGCCGATTCCCGAAACCACATAAGCGATGACATGAATCGCTCCTTCGTGTCCTTGGAGACGATTCGCCGCGTCCACGAAGATGGCGGCTCCGACGGCTACAAGGACGTTCGTTCTTAGGCCGGCAGTCCGTTGTCTGTACTGCCTCTCTAATCCGATCAGGCCTCCTAAAACGAAGGCGGCACCTAAACTTATGAGAGTGTCCGTCAAAGAAGCGAAATTGATTTTATGAAAGGCTTCCATTTTTATCTTCTATATCCTGATTCCGAATTTTATCGTTATCTGTGCGGAAGCTCCACGATAAAAGAGGAGCCCGAGCCTTCCTCGGATTTTACCGTGATCGTTCCTCCGTGCAATTGCACGATCCGACTCACTAAGGCTAATCCAATTCCGTTACCCGAAGCGAAATTGGAATTAAAACCTCTATAAAACGAATCGAAGATTTTGGGAATCTCGGATTCCCGGATTCCGACTCCGTTGTCCGTAAAAGTAAGAATCGTTTTTTCCTTAAAATGATTTATGGAAACCGTGGATTGTTTGTTTTCGGAAAATTTGCATCCGTTTTCCATCAGATTGGAAAATGCCACTTTTAAAAGATACTCGTTTCCAAGAATGGATATGAAGTCCAGATCGTCTCCGAAATCGCTCGCGAAATGAAGGTTCAGGCTGTAATTTGCGTTTTGTTTGATCAATTCCTGTCGCGCGTCCAGCAGGATCTCGTCTAGACGCAGGGATTTGAATCCTATTTCGGACGAATCGTAATTGGCCTTGGCCAAATCCAGCAGTCCGTTTATTAAGCGAACGATCTTTTTGGCGTCTTCCAAAGCCGAAGCGATCGTTTGCTTGTACTCCCTTACCCCTCTGTCCTTGTTCTTGGATATTTCCAGTTCGGTGATCAATGCGGATAGGGGGGTCCGCAATTCGTGGGAGATATGGGACACGAAATGTTTTTGTGATTCGAAGGATTTTTCCAATCGATCCAGCATCCTGTTCAACGTTCTCGCTAGTTTGGAAATCTCGTCCTTTCCGTTTCCTTCGTTTACGCGGAGGTCCAGGTTCTTTGCCGTGATCTCTTCGGTTTTTGTGACTAGATCCGTGACCGGTCGGAGAGCTTGGATGGAGAATATTTTGCCTGCTAGGAAGGTGAGGGAGACGCAGATCAGGAATCCGAATGCGAGTTTGTATTTGAACTTTTTCAGGATAGCCAATCCGTATCCGTCCACTGCGGCGGCGGTTATTATGTAGTCCGACCCGCTGTGATGGTATACGAATCCCACGGCTTGAACGGAATCCGTGTAAAAATGGATTTCCTTTTCCTTGAGAATCCGCTCGAAC
This sequence comes from Leptospira fluminis, assembly GCF_004771275.1. Lineage (GTDB taxonomy): Bacteria > Spirochaetota > Leptospiria > Leptospirales > Leptospiraceae > Leptospira_B > Leptospira_B fluminis. Next base: position 3,629 of record NZ_RQEV01000012.1, read on the forward strand.
ATTTCCTTGGATTCTTTGACTTTGTCGTTATCGGAAGAGTCGTGGTATAGAAGGTTGAAATCTTTGTCGTAGATCGCGACCTCATCCTGAAAATAGGAGTTCGGTGCGCTTGCGTAGATCAACTGCAGCGATTGAGGGTGGATCTTGGCGCCGATGAGCAGATCGGCTTTGGTCATTCCGAGTTGTTTTAGTCTTTTGTAAAATTCCTCCTCCCTATCTTCGGAATAGGTAATATAAATGGATACCGCGAAGAAGAGTAAAAGAACCGCCACTATGGAGGAGAAGATTAGGGTCAGTTTATTCCTTAGTTTCACGGATCAGCCTTCTTTGAAGATGAATCCCATTCCAGGTTTGGTATGTATGAGCTTCGCTTCAAAATCGTTATCTATCTTTTTTCTAAGATAGTTCACGTACACGTCTATAAAATTCGTGCCCGTATCGAAGGAGGTTTCCCAGACTTTTTCGGAGATTTCGGCCCGGGAAAGGACTCTGTCCGGGTTCCGCATCAGAAATTCGAGAAATTTGAACTCCTTCGGGGTAAGATCTATCTCTTTTCCTCCCCGGCGTACTATTTTGGTCTTCAGGTCCATTTCCAGATCCGAATACTTCAATAAATCTCCCGGATATTTCGGAGGGGCTTGGTTCCTTTTTAGAAGCGCCTTGATTCTCGCCAGAAGTTCCCTAAAATCGAAGGGCTTTACCAGATAATCGTCCGCTCCGGCGTCGAATCCTTCCACCTTGTCGTCCGTCGTTCCCAAGGCAGTGAGCATAATGATCGGAATTTCCGGCTTGGAATTTCGAATGATTTTGCATAACTCGATTCCGTTCATTTTCGGAAGTATGATGTCGGCGATGATCAGGTCGAAGTCGTTTTGTACGGCGATTCTACTCGCCATTTCCCCGTCGTATGCGGTGGATATGGAGAAGCCTTCCTCTTCCAGTCCTCGTTTGATCAATTCGGAGACTCGAACGTCGTCTTCTATTACCAATATATGCATTCAAATAACTCTAAGTTTTCCGCTTTTACGGCAAAATAAGATTATAATAATACAATTTATCGAGGTTGAAGAATCGTAAATTGAAATACTGTTTTTTGCTGAAAGTCTATCGATCTTGCGCGATCGATTTTTTGATCCGTTTTTGATCGGATTTTCTCTAATAAAATTCTAAAGACCTTCTAAGGAAATTTTAATTGGCGTATTTCCAGGAAAAACCGAAAAGAAATCGCTCCGACGGCTCGACGTATTTTGATGGCTTTGCGAGTAGCCGTTCTCGGAAACCCAAGTATTAATATCTTATTTTAGCGGTCGAAATGTTTCTTCTTCGCAGATATCCGTCTTCGTTTTCCCTTTTTTACGCTTTCCAAAACCGCGGATCTTGGATGCGAATTCCTCTTTCCGGATTTCTTCCGATTCTGAAGGCGTTTGCACTGTGTTTCTTACTGTGGCGTTTGGTATTTGTTTCCAATCTGAACGCGCAAGTTGCACCGGACCAATCTCCCGCTTCGAAGTGGGACGACATGATCCAGGAATATACCTCGGAAAGTCTAGCGGACAAGCAGAAGAGAAAGGATACTGCCGAAGAAAAATACAGGACGAAATATTTTTCCGTCAATATCGGGCTGGGTTTTTCTCACGCCACGGGTTCCGTTCGGCGTCACGACTATGTTGCCTTGCAGACCCAAGGTCATTATGTGAAACCGAATCTTTTTTTGGAACTCAAGTCTCGAGATTTGGCTCTTGCCGAATATTTCGGCGTACAGCTTCTGAGTCATACGACCACATTCAGCTTCGACAACCAGGAGATGGATTCGATTCCGGATAACGTGAGCGCTACGAACTACGGTTTGGATAACTTCATCAATACCAGACTCCAAAACCGGACCAAACGAGAGGACGTAGGAACGAACGCTAACGGATATTATTCCATCCTGCTGCCGGCCTTTTTTTGGGGAAGGCCGAATTCGGACGGTTTTCGGTTCGGCGGGGGCGTGGGAGTTTCCGTGGTGAACGAAAGCGGGGACATGTATATCAAGAACAGGTACCAACCTTTGATCGCGTCCTTATCGGCGGACCCGAGTACTGGGTTTCATTCCTCCGCGTACATACAGACCTTGACCGCCTATAATATTTTATCGGGAGTGGTGGATCTCCCTGTGCAGTCAGCCTTCCTTCTGAATTCGCAAAAATTGGATACTCCTACCTTAGCGGCATTCCTGATGGCTCAAGGCTATTCCCCGCGAAAGTCGGATTTGATCACATACGAGAATCTGGTGAATTTTTGGGGAGTGGATCCGATGACTGCGCTCGTTCTCAGTGTTTATCCTAAAAAGAAGATCCAGCAAAAAAACGCGATAGGGACAGGATTCATGCTTTTCTTCGAGACTCCCATGGTGTACGGGTTAAAAGGAAAGATGACTCTGGGGATTCCGTCTTTTTCCGCCGACCACGGATTTAAGGCGGATATAGTTAACGTTTCTTTTACGTTGTATTATCCGATACAATTCTGAAGATAAAGATGAAAAAGAGCGCTTTTATCGGTTTCTCCTTATTTTTCCTCGGAACGTTTCCTTCCCCTTCCTTTGGGCAGGATCCTCTCGCCATCGGTTCCTCCAATCCGGAGATTCCTTTCGGGGATTATTTGAGCGATGTATTGAACAACAATTACGAGCTCGCATCCAGAAAATACGGGGTGAATATTTCCGAGGCACAGATCGATGTCGCCAGAAAATTTCCGAATCCGAACTTCGTGGTCGGGAACCAGTCCGCGGACATTTCCAATAAACATCTTCCCCAACAATGGTATGCCGGTTTCCAAGGTACCGTAGAGCTCGGAGGAAAGCGGTCCGCGAGGATCAATCTGGCCACCAGTTTAGCGGACCAATCCAGAGCATTGTTTGCGGATTTTCTACTCCAACTGAGGGCGGATGCCACGATCACGTACGCGAATTCTCTTTCCATCCTTTTGACCATTCAAAGGAAAGAGGAGTCCCTCCGCAGTCTCCAGCAATTGGTGGATTCCACCGCCATCAAGTTGAAATTCGGGGACGCTTCCGAAACGGACGTGACCCAGGCCGCGATCGAAGCGAACCTGATGAAGAACGATTTATTGACCTCCCAGTCGGACCTGAAGGCGGCCTTGTTGGCGATGAACCAACTGATGTGCAGAAAGGACAGAGGTTCTCTTTTTTATCCGAAAGGGAATTTGAATATTCAAGTTAAGAAATACGACATGGAAGAATTGATCCGTCATGCTCTTGAAAAACGGCCGGATGTGATCGCCGCGAGATACAACAAGGTCGCCGCCGGCAACAACCAGAAATTAACGATAGCGGATCGGGTGCCGAACTTCAATTTCGAAGTGGCGAATAACTTTTATACTAGATCCACGAACGCGACGGGACCTTCTCCCTCGTACTACGCGTTGACTTACTTTTTCGGAGTCACCATGCCGATTTCGAACATGTATACCGGGGATTTGGAAGCGGCTAGGCATCGGATCAGCCAATCGGAAGTGGACCTAGAGGCCGCTAAGTTGAAGGCGGAAGTGGACGTTAAACGCGCTTATCTCCAGTACCAGCTCGCCAGCGAACAATTGAAAATCTATAATTCGAGCATATTAACCGACGCTGAAAAAGTGTATAAGGGAAGGCTGTACAGTTTCCAAAGGGGAAATGCCTCCTTATTCGACGTGTTGAACGCGCAGAGAATGTTGAACAGCGTATATTTCACGTATTACCAAGACCTAAAAAACTACGCCATCAAAGTGGTCGAACTCCAAAGAGCGGCGGGCATTTGGGAAATAGAACTATGAAAACTTTTATAAAATTCCTTCCCGTTCTTTTGATCGTGCTCGCCTCATGTAAGAAGGCGAAAAAACAGGAGCCGTTTCCGGAGGACTTCATTGTAGACGGGAACAGGATTTCACTGCCGGAAAATTCCACTCTTCGCGGAAGATTGGCCACAGGCCTGATCAAGTTGAAGGATTTCCGAAAGGAGGTCCAGGCCCCCGCTTCTGTCGAGGCCAACTCCACGAAGATGGCGAAGGTGACCCCTCCTTTGGTGGGGAGAATCATCAATATATATGTCAAGCTCGGGGACACGGTGAAGCCCGGACAGGTTCTGTTTACGATAGACTCTCCGGAACTGGCGCAAGCGCAGAAGGACTATCTCAGTGCAAAAGCCGAGATCATACAAGCGGAGATCAATATGAACCGCCAAAAGGACCTTTTCGATAACGGCGTAGGGATGAAGAAGGACGTAGAACAGACGAAGACGAACTTCGAAGTCGCAAAGAGCCAGTTGAAACAGGCGGAAGCACGATTAAAAATATATAATATAGATCCCGAAAAAACCAGCCTGGGCGAGCCCTTGAAGGTGTATTCTCCGATCCGAGGAAGAGTGATCTCCATGGGATTGGCTCCCGGGGAATATCATAACGATCCTAACCAAAACCTAATCACCATCGCGGACCTATCCAGCGTCTGGATCACGGCGAACGTGAGGGAAAAAGATATCCGTTTTCTCGCGGAAGGGGAGGACGCCATTGCCCGTATATCCGCCTACCCGGAAGATCGCTTCGAGGGAAAAGTACTGTATATAGACGATATTCTGGACGTGGAAACTAGAACGGTGAAAGTTCGGGTCGGATTCGACAATCCTCAGAGAAAAATGAAACCCGGCATGTTTGCCAGCGTGACCTTCCGGTCGAAAGTGGGCAAGGCGCTTCTCATTCCCGCAAAATCCATCATTCAGGAAAACGATAAGAAATTCGTGTTTCTGAAAATATCCGACGGGAATTTCGAAAAAAGGGAAATCATAACGGACGACTCCGATTCTTTTCAGGACGAGATCGTGGTCACCGACGGAATTGCGGACGGTGACGAGATCATCACGGAAGGTACTTTTTATCTTCTAAAAATGAAATAGCTCCGGAAATTCCGGAAGAACGGTTTATAAAATGATCTTCAATTACTTAAACTCGACGATTTCCAAAAGAATCTTAATCATAGCGCTTTTTATTCTGCTTTGCGTTTTCGGATTCTATTCTTGGCAGCAACTTTCGGTCGAGGCTTATCCCGATATCGCGGACGTGACGTCTCAGGTGATCACGCAATTCCCCGGTCGGGCCGCGGAGGAAATCGAGGAGCAGATCACCATTCCGTTGGAAAGGGCGCTGAACGGGACTCCCGGTTTGTCGGTGATGAGGAGCAAAAGTACGTTCGGACTTTCGATCATCACTCTCGTATTTCAGGAGGGAGTGGAGGATTATTGGTCTCGGCAAAGGATCAAGGAAAGGATAGAAGGGGTGTCTCTTCCTTCCGGCGCAAAACCGGAATTGGATCCGCTTACTTCCCCCATCGGCGAGATTTTCAGATACACGTTGGAATCGAATTCCAAGGACGTCCGGGAATTGCGCGAACTGCAGAAGTGGTTGGTCATTCCCAAGCTGAAGCAGGTGCCCGGAGTCGCGGACATCTCCAACTTCGGCGGGATTACCACGCAGTTCCAATTGGAGATCGATCCGAATCGTCTGACCCAATTCGGTGTCTCCCTCTCTCAGGTCATCGATACAGTACAAAAAAATAATACGAATTCCGGCGGCAGTCTTCTGAAAATGGGGGATCTAGGATATGTGGTCCGAGGAATCGGCCGGATCCGGTCGCTTTCGGATCTCGGGAATATCGTAGTCGAGTCGAACAAAGGAGTTCCCATTTATCTAAAGGATTTGGGGGAACTGAAATACGGTAACCTGGAGAGAAAGGGGATCGCGGGTAAGGATTCGAATCCCGACGTGGTCTCCGGAATCGTACTCCTGTTAAGATACCAGAACCCCAGCGTAGTGCTGAAGGGGATTCACGAAAAGGTGGCGGAGCTGAATAACGGCCTGCTTCCGAAGGACGTTAAGCTGGTTCCGTATATGGACCGGACGGATCTCGTAAAGACTACTTTGAGTACTGTGTCCAAAACCTTAACGGAAGGGATCGCTTTGGTGATCATCGTACTCGTGGTTTTTTTGGGGAATGTGCGGGGAGCGGTACTGGTCGCGATCACGATTCCGGTTTCTCTCCTCATCGCTTTTATCCTGATGAACTTCACCAAGATTCCGGCAAACCTTCTTTCCATGGGAGCAATAGACTTCGGCATCATCGTCGACGGGGCCATCGTGATGATGGAAAGCGTTTTGAAAGCGAGGGAAGAGGATCCGGATCGGACGCTTACCGTCACGGACATCGCGACGGTGACTGCAGGAGTGGCGAAACCGATTTTCTTTGCGACGATCATCATTATCACCGCATATTTTCCCCTGTTCGCGTTCGAAAGGATAGAAAAGAAATTATTCACTCCTATGGCCTATACCGTCGGCTATGCGCTTGCGGGCGCCCTTTTAGTGGCCTTGACTTTGATTCCCGGTCTGGCGTATATCATGTACCGAAAGCCCCAGAAACTCTATCACAACCGATGGCTGGAAAGACTTTCCGAAAAGTATAAATCCATAATAGAGTCCACTCTCGATTCCCCGAAAAAAGCCTTCCGTTATTTCGGAGGCGCATTGGTTCTGACGATTTTTTTAGGAATCTTTATCGGAAAGGACTTCCTTCCCGAATTGGACGAGGGATCGATCTGGCTACAGGTACAGCTTCCCCCGGGAATTTCCATCGCGAAGGGTTCCGAAATGGCGGACGAGTTGCGTCATGAAACCTTGAAATTCGAAGAGGTCTCCCACATGGTGACTCAGCTCGGAAGGAACGACGATGGAACCGACTCTTGGACTCCTTCCCATATAGAGGCTTCCATCGGACTGAAACCTTACGATACCTGGAAAAGCGGCAGGATCAAACGCGAACTCATAGGCGAGTTGAGAAAAAAATATGCGACTCTTCCCGGATACATCGTCAGTTTTTCCCAGCCTATGATAGATAACGTCAATGATAAGATCGCCGGAGCTCATAGCGAGTTGGTTCTGAAAGTTTACGGCGAGGATTTTCGGGAAACCAGGGAACTGACGAAGAAGGTGATGGGCCAACTGAGATCCACCCAAGGCGCCTCGGACGTCGGGATCGATCAGGAACCTCCTTTGCCTCAAATCCAGGTGCGTATCGACAGGGAAATCGCCGCAAGATACAGTCTAAACGTTTCGGACGTATCGGATCTTGTGGAAGACGCGATCGGAGGGCAGGCTATCGGCGAACTTTTCATCGGGGAGAAGAGATATGATATCACCGTGCGTTATGCGGAGAGATTCCGAAATACGCCGGAGGCCATCGGAAACCTGACCTTAACCGCGCCTAACGGAGCCAAGATCCCGATATTCCAGGTCGCGGAAGTAAAATTGACCACGGGGGAAAGTACGATCACCCGGGAAGGAAATCGCAGGCACTTGACCGTGAAAGTGAACCTAAGCGGACGGGATCTTTCTTCTTTCGTTAAGGAAGCCAAGGAGAACATAGAGCAAAACGTCCGATTCGATTCCGAGAAATACCAGATCGTCTGGGGAGGTCAGCTGGAAAACCAGGAAAGGGCCAATAAAAGACTCGCCATCATCGTTCCGTTAGTGATCTCCGTGATGTTCGTCCTTCTTTATGCCGCGTTCGGAAATTTCAGGCACGCTACTCTCCTTCTTTTGATCGTTCCCGCCGCGTTATTGGGCGGACTTATCGCGCTCATAGTGAGGGGGATGACCTTGAACGTTTCCAGTTCGGTGGGGTTCATCGCCTTGTTCGGAGTCGCGATCCAGAACGGAGTGATCATGGTTTCGCATCTGAACGAACTCAAAAGTAAGGGGCTCCCTTTGAAAGATTTGGTGATCCAAGGCGCCACGAGCAGATTAAGGCCGATTTTAATGACGGCAACTGTCGCCGCCTTGGGATTGTTACCTGCTTCCCTCGCGACGGGAATCGGAAGCGATGTGCAAAGACCTTTGGCTACCGTGATCGTATACGGATTGTTTACCGCCACCGGGATGACTTTGTTCATTATCCCTGCCATCTATTACCGTCTGGAGACTGTCTTTCTAGGTAGGAAGTAATCCGTAGGCATCTAAAAAAATACTGGTAAACATATGTCTTCTAGCCTAGACTGCCCGGAACGGCGACCGAATGAACTTCCTAAGCCTTTTTTCCCGGATATGTAAAGTTCGCAAATGAATCCGAGCTTTGGACTCGTGCGGTAGAGGAGAAGGTTGAATGATCCACCCCATGTATTTACGGGCATTCGGAGAGAACGAGGACGCAAAGCAGTACTTTTTGGAAGGATACAAATTCCAAACGGAAGGGGATCTAAAGAAGGCCTCTTTTTACTACAGGAAAAGCCTTTCCCTTCGTCCTACCGCCGAGGCCTGGACGTTTCTCGGCTGGGTCTATTCCTTGGCAGGCAAAACGGAAAAGGCGATCGAATATTGTCACCGCGCCATAGATACGGATCCCAAGCTCGGAAATCCGTACAATGACATAGGCGTCTATCTGATGCAACAGAAGAAGTTTTTGGACGCGGTTCCCTGGTTACAAAAGGCGAAGTCCGCACCTAGATATGAAGTCCGGATCTATCCGTATTTCAACGAAGGTTGTTGTTGGGAAAGCCTTGGATACCTGGATCGGGCCAAAAAGGAATTCGAAGCCGCATTGAAAATCGATCCCGATTACGAACCTGCGCTGCTCGGATTGAAAAAATTAATGGCAAGGTATAACTGAAATCCAGCGGAGAAAATTCCTTTACAAGATTTTTTCGGTCTAAATAGTAAGATATCTAACTAAATGGGGGGTGGCGATGGATTCCATTCGATTTGCGGTCGAGGACAGCATAGGGAGAATCGGACTAAATACCGATGAAAGGAATAGCTTTACCTTGGCGGAGTTCCGTAAGCTAGAGGAAGTTCTGGACGGCGCGGCAAAATCCAAGTTGAGTGCACTCGTGATCGCTAGCGATCGGGAAGGTGTCTTTTCCCAAGGTTTGAACCTTTCGGAATTGAGTTCGGAGGAGAGTCGCAAGGATTTGTCCCCATTTCTAAATCATTTTTTCGGAATATTGGAAAAGATTTATTTTTTTCCTTCACCCGTTATCGCCGAAGTCGGAGGACATGCGATAGGGTACGGTGCGATGATCGCGATTGCCAGCGATTTTCGCATGGGACTCCCGAATCTTAGGATGGGGCTTCCCGAAGTCAAGATCGGAATTCGAGTCCCGGCTTCCGTTGCTCGGATGCTTGCGAATATCGTAGGCTGGAAGGAGACGGAGCAGCATATCATTTCCGGGGAAATGTACAAAGGTTCGGAAGCGTTAGAGATCGGTTTGTTGGACGAAGTCTACCAGACGCCCTCGGAACTGAAAATAGCGTCCTCCAAATTGGCCAAGAAACTCTCCAAAAATTCCCGCTCCGCGGTGGGAGCTTCCAAGGAAGGAATGAGGTATCTGAATCGGGAACTTGCGGAGATATTGAAATATGATAAGGAAAAAACCAAGGAAAGCCTTAAGACTCCCGACGCGCACGAAGGAGTAGCGGCTTCATTGGCGGGAAGAAGAGCCGAGTTCGAAAAATAGGCTTAGATGTTCCGGGAATTTCTGAGATGAGTATAGATTTTTTCTAATAAATCAAAGAGTTGTTCGGACTCTTGCGGATTTAAGCCCCAAAGTTTCAGTGAGAGAACGCGCGACCCTATTTTGGACGCGGTTCTCTTGAGAGATTTGCCTTTTCTGGTAAGTTCTATGTTCGTCTCTCTTTTGTCCTCTTCCGAAGAGTATCTTTTTACCAGACCTAACTCTTCCAATTTGCCGACTAGCACGGTGACGGTGGGTTTTTTTCTATGGATCGCTCTGGCGATCAAGGACATATTCGTCTTCTGCTTTCGAAGTAGAAAGGTCAGGATTTCGAAATGAGACGCGGAAAGACTTTGTAAATCCTCCACTTCCTTTAAGCCCTTCTCGATTTCGTTGTTCAGAAATTCCGCGAGGCGAGGAAGATATTTGACGGAATGAAACCTTCCCGAGGAGGACATGACTCCGAGAGGATTTTATTCCGCCCTAAGTTCGTCAAGTGATCTACGGATTCTTCTCGAAAAGGGGAGCTTTAGATACGGATCTTCTGAAATACGAATACGCCGCGGAATACAAAACCAGTGAGACAAAAAAGGACCAGTATCTCGGAAGATAAGCCCAAGCAAGGAGAGCGGGAATGTTCGCAAGAGTAAATAGGAGCGCGACCCATCCTTTGCGGTGGGTGCGGACCGCAAAAAGCTGGTACAAATGAATGCGATGGGCTTGGAAAATATTCTCCTTTTTTTTCAGCCTAACGAAGATCGTAAGTAAGCCGTCCGTAAAAAATACGGGGGCCAAGAAGAACAAATCGGAAACTTCGAACGGCTTCTTGCCTTGGACGTAGAAGGGAAGTGCACCCAGAGCAAAGCCTAAAAATAGGGAACCGGAATCTCCTAAAAACAATTTCGCCTTGGGAAGATTCCACGCCAAAAAGCCGAACAATGCGGCAAAGATGGATAGATAAGAAAAGGGTAAATCGTTACCGGTCAAGAGGATCGTCGCAAAGGCGGTAAATACGAGATTGGATACGAGGTAGGTGTCCAAACCGTCCATAAAATTGCAGAGGTTCACGAAAAACAGAAGGTAAAGAGAAATGAGCGCGATCTCTCCGTAACCTCCGGGCGAAACTCCTAGGTCCATTCCGAACAAAGAGATCCGGAACGGAGCCAAGCCGATCCAAGCGACCAGGAATACGAACTCAGCCCCGAAGCGCAAATACGGGCTTAAGCCCTTTACGTCGTCCCCGAATCCGACCAAAAAAAAGAAAAAGACTCCCGTCCACCAATGCAGGGGAAATTCGGAACGGCCGAAATAGCTCCATACGATTAGAATCAGGCTGGAAGAAAAAAAGATCCAGATCCCTCCCGATTTTTTGGTCGCGGCCTGGTGCATGCTACGTTCGTTCGGAATGTCCGAAATCGAAATCCGTTTCGAACCTATATAAAGTCTGCATAGACCTAAGGAGAGTAAAAAAGTCGCGGAATAATAGACCAGAAGTTCCGTAGAAACGTGCATCGACAAACCCAGAATTGCGACGGACGGACTCCAGGCAACTCGGAATCCTGTTCCTAAACCGGGGAAGCTGCGCGGAAGGGAAATCCGAGGGTATTTTTATTGCCAAATCCTCCCGGGCTAAGGAATTTACAAATTATGTTTCAAGGCGTTTATACGGCCATCATCACCCCTTTTCGAAACGGAAAAATAGATTACGACGCTTATTTTTCACTCTTGGAAAAGCAGATATTGGGAGGCGTGAGCGGCGTGGTACCTTGCGGAACGACCGGGGAGTCGCCGACTCTATCCCACGAAGAGCATGCGGAACTCATTCGGGAGACTGTCCGGACTGTCGATAAGAGGATCCAGGTCGTGGCTGGAACCGGATCCAATTCTACGAGAGAGGCGGTGGAACTGACGGAAGCCGCTTGCAAGGACGGGGTGGACGGGATCCTGCAAGTGAATCCCTATTACAATAAACCCACCCAAGAAGGAATGTTTCTGCATTTTAAGGAAGTCGCCGATCATTCTTCCGTGCCGATCATGCTGTACAATATTCCGGGACGCACCGGTGTGAATCTTTTGCCCGAGACGGTTCTTAGGCTTTCGGAGCACCCGCGTATCCGATCCATGAAAGAGGCGACGGGAGATCTGGGCCAGATGTCCAAGTTGATTTCCCTTGTCGGAGACAAGATGACCGTGCTTTCCGGAGACGATAACCTTACCCTTCCTCTTTTAGCGGTCGGCGGAGTCGGAGTGGTTTCCGTGATTTCGAACTTATTTCCATCCAGCCTGGTTCGGTTGGTGGATTGCTTCCGTAAAGGAGACCTAACGACCGCTAGACGTATCCATTACGATTTTTTGGATTTGTTCGCATTGGCATTTACGGAAACGAATCCGATTCCGATCAAGGCTGCCATGAGCTGGCAAGGACATTGCAGTCCGGAGATCCGTCTTCCGCTGACTCCGCTGTCCCAAAATGCCGCGGCGGAAAAATTGAAAAAGACCGTCGCCGCCTTGATCGAGAAAGGTTATAATTAAGGGGAAATTCTTGGCGGGAAAAAATCGAATCGCGGTAATCGGGGCCTCTGGCCGAATGGGGAAGGCTATCATTCAGGTGCTTTCCCAGTCCAAAGAATCCGAACTTTCGGCCGCAGTGGTCGGAAAAGAGTCGGTGTGTCTTGGGTTGGATGCCGGTTTAAATTCCGGATTGAAGCCGAACGGGATCCTCTTCACGAGCGATTTGGAGAAGGCGATTTCGGAGGCGGATACGATCATCGATTTTTCCCTCCGTGAAGTTTTACAGGAAGTCCTGCGCGTCTGCGTTGCGGCGGGAAAACCGGCCGTCGTGGGGACGACCGGGATCACCGCAGAACATAAGAAATTACTGATGGATGCCTCTTCTAAAATTCCGATCGTCTACTCCCCTAACATGTCCGTGGGAGTGAACCTTCTTTTCAAGCTGACGGAAATCGCGGCTAGGGTAATGGGAGATTTGGCGGATATAGAAATCCAGGACATACACCATCGTCACAAGAAGGACTCCCCCTCGGGAACCGCCGAAAAACTGAAGGCGATTCTTTTGGAAACCCTGGGAAGATCCGAATCCGACGTGATCCACGGTCGACACGGGATTTTACCGGAAAGGGATCCGAAAGAGATCGCGATCCATTCTTTTCGGGCCGGGGAAGTGATCGGAGACCATACCGTCTTTTTCTTCACCCCGGAGGAAAGGATAGAGATTTCCCATAAAGCCCAGGACAGAAAGACGTTTGCGGTAGGTTCCGTACGGGCGGCGGAGTTCTTAGTGGGAAGAAAAAACGGTCTGTACGACATGTTTTCCGTGTTGGGCATCTAAGGAAAAAAGGACGATGGGGTTCTTTAAGAATATTACCCTTTTTCAAAACGATCGGTTCGGGATCAACGTCATCCTGGACATACTGATCGTAAGTTTCCTGATCTATCAATTTTATGCGACCATTCGCCGGACCAGAGGCGTCCAGCTATTGTTGGGAATCGGACTGATCTGGTTATTGGGAATCTTTGCCCAATACGCCGAGTTCGAACTTTTGGACTGGATCATAGATAATATACGTCCCGCGCTCGTATTCGCCATCATCGTCTTATTGCAACCGGAACTTCGTAAGATCACCGGAGACATGGCCAGGTTGAAGTTCTTTCGTCCCTTTCTTTTAAAAACGGTTACGGATCTGGACGAAATCGTGGAAGCGGCCAAAATCATGGCCAAGAATAAAACCGGTTCAATCATCGCCATCGTCCGGGAGCACAGTCTGAAGGAAATTACGGAACAATCGGTCCAGTTGGATGCGATCCTCTCGACGAGTTTGCTGCTTACCATCTTTAAAAAGAATACGGCCCTTCACGACGGCGCGGTGATCATAGAGCAGAACAGGATCGCCTGCGCCGGAGCGTTTTTGCCCATGGCCCAGAATATGGACGATGCCAGAATGGGTGCAAGGCATAGGGCGGCGCTCGGAATCGCGGAGGAATCCGACGCCGTGGTCGTGGTGACTTCCGAGGAAACGGGCGAGATTTCCGTCTGCCACGACGGAGAAATGATCCATCCGGTCAAACCCATAGAGTTGAAGAATCTGTTGAATACGATTCTTCACGAAAAGAAATCCGGTCCGGAAAAGAAAGGGGAAGGGGACGAAAAGGAGGAACAGAGTGATTAAGGCCCTCCTAAATAACTGGCAAGCTAAGTTAGGCTCCCTGGTCCTTGCGATCGTATTTTACATCAATCTTCAGAATTCCAAGATCCTCGTACGGGAAGTGAATATTAAGATCGATTACCCGAAACTCTCCGGAGGGATGGCGATCTCAAAGGGATCCGATACCACATTCCCGGTCAAGGTGGAAGGGGTTCGCGACTACGTGAACTTTTACTCTCCGTCTCTAAAGGCTTATATTTCCGCGGCGGACCTTCATCCGGGGGAAAACCTCGTGAACGTGGTCCGCATCGGAGGAGTTCCTGCCGGACTCCGGGTCACCCGCTTGAAAGACAAGGTCAAGATCGTAGTCGATTCCAGCATCACGAGAAACCTTCCTTTAGAAGTGAAATTCTCCGGGGATCCGCCCAAGGATTACGTCAAGTCCTCGCATTTTATCTCTCCGACCAATCTCGCCGTGGTCGGGAGCCACGCCCATTTGGAGAAAATCGGGAGAATTTCCCTTCCGTCCATTTCCCTAAAGGACAAAACCGAATCTTTTACGACAAAACAAAAACTTCCCGAACTTCCTTCCGGAGTCCGTTATCGGGATAACGTAAAGGAAGTCTCGGTCCGCGTGAACATCATCGCGATCTCCTCCACGCCGGGAGAAAGCATAGTACTGGGAGTTCCGATCAAATGCCAGACTTTGGATAAAAGTCTGGAGGCGGAATTTTCCGAGCAGGAAATTTCCGTAAAACTACAGTCAAAAACTCCTTTGAGAAGTATCCAGATCATTAAGGGTCTGTCGGCTACGGTCGCCTGCACCCACAGATACGACCCGAAGGCGAAAAAACTTTTGCCAGATAGCAAGCCGGTCATGGCCAAAGTTCGTTTAACGAAAGCGCCTTCCTTGAAATCCGTGGACATACAGAGTTTCTTTCCGGACAGGATCTCCATTTTGTATCGGATCCGGCCGGACCTAGACGGAGAGGCAGGAGAGGAGCCTACGGAAGGCGAGGCGGAACAGAATTCGGAAGAACCTCTGCCGGAGCCCGAGGAAGAATGAAAATATCGATCGGAAACGATATCGTAGAAAACGACCGCATCCGCGATCTTTTGGACAAGCACGGAGAGCGCTTTTTAAAGAGGGTTTTTTCCGAGACGGAAATCCAGTATTGCAACGGGCGAAAGGATCCGGTTCCTCATTTGAGCGGCCGCTTTTGCGTTAAGGAAGCCTTTATCAAGGCGATAGAAGCAGGGGATAAGGTCGCATTGGACATGCGCGAAATCGAGCTTTTCGGAAAGGAATTCGGAAAAAAAGAATTGGTACTTCACGGAAAATCGAAAGAATTGTTCCTCGAGAAAGGTTATAGCGGCGTCTCCGTTTCGATCAGTCACGCGGAGAATTATTCCACTGCCGTAGTAATCCTATATAAGGAGTGAACGTATGGTCTCCGAGTCTTTCAAGGAAACTCTTCGCCTGTATAACGAAGGTCTACAGCTTTACAAGACCAGAAAGTTCACGGATGCCTTAGGGCTGTTCAAAAAAGCTCTGGAAATCACCCCCGGAGACGGACCGTCCAAAAAATACATAGGCCGCTGCGAGGCTTTTATCGCGCAACCTCCTCCCGAAGATTGGGACGGAGTCTTTGAAATGAAAACGAAATAACCTCGGTATCATGACCAAAAAAATAACAACCGCAACAAAACCCATTCGTACAGTCACCGAACACGGAGCCATATCTACCGTTTTGGGAAGGGAAACGGCATTTTCCGGGATTCTGAATTTCCGTAGACCGCTGGAGATCCTGGGCGAATTCCATGGGGAAATCGAATCCGAAGGTTTCCTTTTGGTAAGCGAAGGGGCCAAAGTCCGGGCAAATATCAAGGCAGGCACCGTGGTTGTAGGCGGAGAAATCACCGGCAATGTGATCGCCACCCAGAGATTGGAAATGCTTCCTACCGGAAAAGTGAACGGAAATATCAAGACGGCCAAGTTGCAGATCGCCGACGGAGTGGTATTCGACGGCAACTGCGAAATGATCCTTCCCAATAAGGATTGACCTCTAGGCCAATTCTGCAAAATTGGTATCTACCAGCCCGAAACGACCCATGGACGGCGCAAAAGCGGGAAAAATCGCCCTTGCCATTGTCCTAGGTTCCTTGGTGGGAGCCGTACTAGGCGTTCTGATCGATCGCCTGCTAGGGATTCATTTCCTTTCCGTCTACCTGCTCCAGGAAGCCGTTCGGCTGGAACTTTACGTAATCAAAGTCGAAGTTCAAGTTACCCCTGCGAGTCTTTTGGGACTTGTGGCGACATTGTTCTTCGTACTAAAAAAGGGGTAAACAACTCATGTCAGTAATTTCCATGAAAAACCTTCTGGAAACCGGAGTTCACTTCGGACACCAGACCCGGAAATGGAATCCGAAAATGGCTCCCTATGTCTTCACTGCGAGGAACGGGATCCACATCATCGATCTTCAAAAGACCGTACAAAAAGCGAAGGAAGCATACGACGCGTTAAAACGTCTGACCAACGAAGGGAAAAAAGTCCTATTTGTCGGAACGAAGAAGCAAGCTCGCGGCGCCATCGAAAGAGAAGCGATCCGCTCCAATATGTATTACATCAATAACCGTTGGCCGGGTGGTCTGTTGACGAACTGGAATACGGTTAAGAAGTCCATCGCAAGATTGAAAAAATTGGAAGCGATGGAATCCGAAAACACTTTCGAAAAGGAAGTGAAAACCAAGAAAGAAATCCTTTCTCTCCGTCGGGAATCCGAAAAATTACGCAAAACTCTGGGCGGAATCAAGGACATGGTTTCCATTCCGGACATTCTATTCGTGATCGATCCTAAAAAAGAGGAGATCGCGGTGAAAGAAGCCCGCAAACTCGGTTTGAAAATATTCGCCGTTGTGGATACCAACTGCGATCCGGAACTGATCGATTATCCGATTCCCGGTAATGACGACGCGATCCGCGCCATTTCTCTCTTCCTGGAGACGATGTCCAATGCGGTGATCGAAGGGACAGGTGGAGTCGTTGAACAACCTAGATTCAGCGAAGACTTGGATTCCGAGGCTCTGGCTCTGGAATACCAGGGAGAATACGATGAGAGCGGTAAGTTCATCATGGACGAGGATCCCGAAAAAGGCAAAAAATCCGAGGAACAACCCGCAGCACCCGTAACCGCTCCCGAATCTTCTTCCGCAGCGGCTACGATCGAAATCGACAAGAACGAATAAGGAGGAGTAGAAATTGTCAGCATCTACCACAGACCTGATCAAGGAACTCCGCGACCGCACCGGAGCGGGGCTCATGGACTGCAAGAAGGCTCTTGTAGAAAATAACAACGACCTGGATAAGTCCGCCGATTGGCTCCGGGAAAAAGGAATCGCGAAGGCCGCTAAAAAGGCGGGTCGCGTAACCAAGGAAGGTCGTACCGTTTCCTATATCCACGGAGACGGCAAGATCGGAGTTTTGCTCGAACTCAACTCGGAAACGGACTTCGTCGCGAGAAACGAATCCTTCGAGGCTCTGGGCAAAGAACTCTGTCTTCAGATTGCGGCCATGTCTCCCTTATACGTAAGCGAAGACCAGGTGCCCGCGGAGGAAATCGATCGTGAAAAGAAAATGATCGAAGCCCAACTTAAGGAAGAGGGTAAAAAGTCCGAGCAGATCGAAAAAATCGTTCCGGGTAAGATTAAGAAATATTTTTCCGAAATCTGTCTTTTGAACCAAGCCTTTATCAAGGACAATTCCAAGACGGTCGACGACCTGGTTAAGGAGTCCATCGCGAAGTTCGGCGAAAACATCACCGTAGCCCGCTTTACCCGTTACCAGGTAGGCGGCCTGTAAACTTTGGTTCAGGAAACGGCAAAGTACAAACGTGTCCTGATCAAACTCTCCGGCGAGGCGCTTGCCGGAGAGGGCGAATTCGGAATCGATAGTAAAAAAACGCACTCTTTAGCCGAGGAAGTCAAGGAAGTCCAATCCCTGGGCGTGGAAATCGCCATCGTTGTGGGGGGAGGCAACCTGATCCGAGGCGCGAATCTGGTAAAGGTCGGAGGAATCGACCGAGCCACTGCCGACTATATGGGAATGTTGGCTACCATCCAAAACGCTCTGGCTCTCCAGGATGCCTGCGAAAAAAAAGGACTCTATACGAGAGTACAATCCGCCATAGACATCCATTCCGTAGCCGAAAGTTATATTCGTAGGAGGGCGGTCCGCCACCTGGAAAAGAAACGGATCGTCATTTTTGCCGGTGGAATCGGAAATCCGTATTTCACCACGGATACCGCGGCTAGCCTTCGTGCGGTGGAAGTGGGATGCGAACTGATCCTAAAGGCCACAAAGGTGGACGGAGTATACGAGGCGGACCCGAAAAAAGACCCGACTGCAAAACGCTACAGTCGGGTTTCTTTTATGGAGTCGATCAAACGACGTCTGCAGGTAATGGACTCCACCGCGTTAAGTTTGTGTATGGAAAACAATATGCCCATTATCGTATTTGACATTTTCAAGCGGGGCAATTTAAAAGATCTGGTCGTCGGAAAGGAAATCGGTACCTTGATTTCCAACTCGGAGGATATACGGATCGATGGCGAATGACGAAATCTTAAACTCAATGAAGTCCAAAATGGACAAAACGGTGGAACTCCTCCGAAAGGATTTTGCCGGAATCCGCACGGGACGCGCGAATCCTGCCTTGATCGAGGACCTAAAAGTGGAGTATTACGGAACTCCCACACCGATCAATCAGTTGGGAAACATCTCCGTCCCGGAGCCTAGACTTCTCGTGGTTTCCCCGTACGATAAAGGGATCATCAAGGATATAGAAAAAGGGATCCAAGCTTCCGGTTTGGGGCTCCAGCCTACCAACGACGGAATGGTGATCCGGATCGTCATCCCCGAGCTGACGGGGGAACGGAGGAAGGAACTCGCGAAAGTGGTCAAATCCAAATCGGAAGAAAAGAAGGTCGCCGTACGGAACATCCGTCGGGATGCACTCGAGGACCTGAAGCGCCATTCCGAAGGAATTTCCCAGGATGAACTCAAGTCCTTCCAGGACCAAGTCCAGAAAGTCACCGATTCTTATATAGATAAGATCTCCGCTGTCACTGCAGATAAGGAGAAGGAAATCACTACGATTTAAAGTGGTTCCTGTACGGCCAAAACTTCCCCGCCACGTGGCGGTTATCATGGACGGGAACGGTAGGTGGGCGACCGCAAAGGGACTTCCCCGTTCCCAAGGACATAGGGCGGGCGCCGATGCGATCGACCGTCTTATGGACGCGAGCCTTTCCATCGGATTGGAAAATGTTTCCTTGTACGCGTTTTCTACGGAAAACTGGAGACGTCCGATCACCGAGATCCGGTCCATCTTCGATCTTCTGGTGGAATACATCGAATCCAGACTGGAGCCGATCGCAGAAAAAGGGATTCGAATCCTGCATTCCGGTTCCAGAAAGAGGCTTTCCGCAAAGGTTCTGTCCAAGATAGACAAGGCCGTAGAAGTCACCCGAAAAAATCGTAACCTCACCGTAAACTTCTGCCTGAATTACGGCTCTCAGGAAGAATTGCTTTCCGCGTTCGGAAAGCTCTTGGAGGACCGCCAGAAGAAAAGAATCGGTAGAGGGAAACCCGTCTCCGCAAAGGAACTCGAAAAATATTTGTATACGTACTCCCTTCCCCCCGTAGATTTACTGATCAGAACCGCGGGAGAGCAGCGTTTATCGAACTTTCTCCTTTGGCAATCCGCGTATGCAGAACTTTTTTTTTGCGATACTCTCTGGCCGGAGTTCGATCGCAAAAGTTTGGAATCCGCTTTGGATTGGTTTGCGGGAAGAACTCGGAAATTTGGGGGTTTAGAAAATGAGTGAAACGCCGAAACGGATCCTTTCCGCCGCCGTACTGGTCGTTGTTTATCTTTTCATGATTTTCTACAGGGATTTTTACTATCTTCAAACCCTGTTCATTCTAGCGGTTGCCGGCGTGATCGGCCTAACCGAATTTTATAGATTGTCGGATAGAGGGCAGGACGGAAGGCCTTTTAAGGGAACGGGGATTTTTTTCTTTTTGCTCATCCTTCTTTTGTTCTACTTCAGATTCATGGCGGCTCAGAATAAATTCGAGGTTCCTTCCTTCTTCCAAAGGAATTTCAAATTCTTCGTACCGCCTTTCGACGCGGTTACTTTCGCCTTTATTCTACTTTTCTTATGCAGTTTCACCCTACAGATCCTTCGCAGGCCTCTGGACGGCGCCATTTTCTCGGTCAGTTCCACCGTGTTGGGCGTGTTTTACGCTTCGATTCCGTTGGGGCATCTGCTTCTTTTGCTAGGGATGAACGAAGGCATTTATTATATTTTCCTGGTTTCCGTCGCGACGTTTTTGACGGACGTGGGAGGTTACTTCGGAGGACGCTGGTTCGGTCGTAATCCGGCGGGATTGGCGATTTCTCCCAAGAAAACCTGGGAAGGATACGCTTCCGGGATCGTGGTCGCCGCGGGTTCCGTATTCTTATTGAACTTCCTTTGGGAAAAGAACACCGGAAGTTCTCCTCCGATCGGCGGGGCGGAGGTTCTTTTGATTTCCCTAATCCTCTCCGTAGTGGGTGTCGTAGGGGATCTTTTGGAATCTGCGATGAAACGGGATGCGAAAGTCAAGGATTCGGGCAATCTGATTCCGGGTCACGGAGGCGTTTTGGACCGGGCAGACGCGTTACTTCTTACGGTTCCTATGCTCTATTTTTATCTTCAGATCAAAGGAGCATTAGGCTTCCCAGTCTAATTCCTATATGGCCAGGAACGTCTGTATCCTCGGGGCTTCCGGTTCCGTGGGAGAATCCACGCTTAAAGTGATCCGGACTTTTCCGGAGGAATTCCGACTTAGGTCCTGCAGCGTACATTCCAACCTGGCAAAAGCGGAAGAGATTTTGAAGGAGTTCCAACCGGAATTCCTATGTATTTCCTCCGATTCGGTCGATCGCAAGATTTTGGGGAACAAGCAAGGCCGGACCGAAATTCTGTACGGTTCGGGTTCTCTTTGTCAACTCGTCGTAGATCCGGAAGTGGAAACGGTGGTAACCGCCGTCGTAGGCGCGAGCGGTGTCGCCCCGACCGTGGAGGCGATCCGAGCCGGAAAAAAAATAGGAATCGCCAACAAGGAAACCCTCGTAACCTGCGGTCCGTATATTAATGAATTATTAAAAACTTCCGACGCGTATCTGGTTCCCGTGGATTCCGAACACAACGCGTTGTTCCAGCTTCTCCGAAATACGAATCGGGACTCCGTGGAACGGATCGTCCTGACCGCGTCCGGTGGACCGTTCCGGAAACTTCCGGTTTCCGAACTTCCGAATGTCACCGTAGAGCAGGCGCTCCGGCATCCCACATGGAATATGGGACCCAAGATTACGATCGATTCCGCGGGAATGATCAACAAGGGCTTGGAAGTCATCGAGGCTCATTATCTATTCGGTTTTTCTTATGAAAAAATCGGGGTCGTGATCCATCCGCAAAGTGTCGCCCACGGAATCGTGGAAACCAAGGACGGAGCTAGTTTGGTCTATTCTTCCTATCCGGACATGGTATTTCCTGTGGCGCATTCCCTCTTTTATCCGGACATCGTTCCTAAAACGCTACGTCCCCATCCCAGTACTTCCTGGGGAAACTTGGAATTCTTGGAAGTGGATCCGGAACGTTATCCCGGACTCGCGCTCGCGTACGAAGCGGGAATCGCGGGTGGAACAGCTCCTTCGATTTTCAACGCGGCAAACGAGATCGCGGTGGAATTGTTTTTAAAAGGTGAAATCCGATTTACTCAGATCCCGGATAGGATCCGCGAAGCTCTGGAGAGCATTCCGATTTCCCATCCGACGGATTTGGAGGGCTTTCAGGAAGCCGATTCGAGGACCCGAAATTTTGTTTTGAATTCGCGAAAAGGAAAGGTATCGCAATCGTGCTGACTCTCATTTTTGGCGCAGTGTTTATGCTCGCGCTCTGCATTTTTATCCATGAACTCGGGCACTTGGTGATGGGTTGGCTCGTGGGAGTGAAAGCAAGGGTATTTTCCATCGGATACGGAAAGGGAATCTGGAAAAAGCAAATCGGAGAAACCACTTTCCAAATCACCGGGATTCCGATCGGAGGATACGTACTTTTCAAAGGGGACGAATACGGAAGCAACGTAAAGGGAGAAAAAGGGGAGTTCCTTTCCACTCCTCCACTCAAGAGAATGATTCCGGTGATCGGAGGGCCGCTCTTCAACCTGATCCTGGGATTCCTGATCGTGTTCGGCCTGTACCTCTACGGTCATAATCCTTCCGGGAATCGGATTTATCTCGAGCCCGCTTACAACGAATTCTCCCCCGGATACCAGGCAGGATTGAGGTCCGGAGATCGGATTTTGGCCGTCAACGGAATTCCTACGGAAACGAAATACGAATTGGTCTCGGAACTCGGGCTCTCCAAAGGAAAGCAGGTATCTCTCTCGGTAGAAAGGGAAGGGAAGAAATTCGAAGTTACGGTTCCGGATTCCTATTTGGGAATCGAGTTCGCAGGGGAACGATGGGTGGAAGCGGAATTCGACGTAAGTGACCGCTTGTACCACTGGCTTTCCTCCAAATTGGATAAGAACAAGGAAGCGGAACGATACCAAAGGGAACGGATGGAACGCATCGCCGTAGGGAACGAACTTCCCGCGGAACAGACCGCTCTGATGGAGGCAAAGGAACGCCAGAAAATCCTTCAGGCAAGAGCCTTGGATTACCTGAACGACGGGGACAGGATTCTTTCCGTCAACGGCATAGAAGTGCATACCGTTCCCCAGTTGCAGGCGACTCTAGGCAAATTTCAGAAAGAAAAGGTCAGACTGGAAATCGACCGCAAGAAATACCCTCTGCTCAATCCTTGGTCCCGGGAAAAAGTCCAGGTGGAAATGCCGGTCCTTCCCGCCTTCGTAGTCGAGTTTAAGAATTTGAAGGATGAGAAGTATCCGGAACTTTCTCCCTCTTCCCGGAATCTATTGAGCTACGATCCGGAAGTGAAGTTGAAACTGCGGAACCTGAAACTGAACGGAAAGACCTTCGAGAATTTCGAGGACTTCTTGGACGAAGTTCGAACTAGATCCGGGGAAAGAGTTCGATTGCAGATCAAAGGGGAAGCCTGGGACGCGACCCTGAATTTAAGAAATATTGGCTTACTCGGTTTTCGGGCGACCATGTACGTCAGCGAAGAACGAATGGATCGAAAACTTTCCTTTGCGGAAGCCTTCGTTCAATCCGGAAAGGACACCGTCAAAATGATCTCCGACAATCTGAGAGGATTGGGGATGCTTTTTTCGGGCCTGATCAAGGTTAAGGATAGTCTCTCCGGTCCTGTCGGTCTCTTTAAGGCATCCCAGTATTTTATGGGCAACGGTCTCCTGGATTATTGGGAATTCGTAGCTAAGATTTCGATCGCTTTGATGATTATGAATTTACTTCCGATTCCCGTGGCCGACGGTGGACATATCGTTTTCTTCGCATACGAAGCGGTGGCCGGTAGACCCTTGCCCCAACGAGTGATGGAAGGGATTCTAAGGATCGGATTCTTCTTTCTCCTAGGTCTCGGGTTCTATGTCAGCTACTACGATTTCTTCCGTTAGGCCGGCATGAGAGCATCAAAATATATTTTACCTACAGAAAAAGAAAATCCTGCGGACGCGGTCGTCGCTTCGCACCGACTGATGATTCGCGCGGGACTGGTCCGTAAATCCGGTTCCGGTTTTTACTTCTTCCTCCCTATGGGACTTAGGGTGTTGAAGAAGATAGAGAACATCGTGCGCCAGGAAATGGACGCCACGGGAGCGCTGGAATTCGAACTTCCTATTCTGACTCCTTCGGAATTTTGGGAGCAATCAGGGCGCTGGTCCGCCATGGGACCCGAGATGTTCCGGGTCAAAGATAGGCACGACCAATGGTACGCCCTGGGACCGACGCACGAGGAATCCTTTTCCTACCTGATCAAACCTTTATTAAAATCCTATAAGGATCTGCCCGTCAACGTCTACCAGATCCATACGAAATTCCGGGACGAGATCCGACCCAGATTCGGCGTGATCCGTTCCCGTGAGTTTATTATGAAAGATGCATATTCTTTTCATTTGGACGACGCCTCCTTGGATTCGACCTACCAGGATATGAGGACGGCGTACCGCAGGATCTTCCAACGCTGCGGGTTGAAAACGATTCCCGTCCAAGCCGATTCCGGTTCCATGGGAGGCTCCGCCTCCGAGGAATTCATGGTGGTTTCCCCCATCGGAGAGGAAACTCTTCTACTCTGCGGTAAATGCGGCTATAATTCGAATAGCGAAAAAACTCCTTTCGTTCTTCCCAAAGATTTCCATACCAAAGGACCCAAGGAGAAAAAGGAGGTCCCCACTCCCGGAAAGAAAAGCATCCAGGAAGTCGCGGAGCTCCTATCGGTCCGTCCGGAGGATACGATCAAAACGGTGGCTCTCAAAAACGGAAAGGAATCCGTATTGGTTTTTCTACGCGGCGATTTGGAGCTGAACGAAAACAAATTGAAGACCGCCTTGAAATGGACGGAATTGGAAATGATCCCGGAAGCCGAGCTTCGGAAGGTAGGACTCGTACCCGGGTATATCGGTCCATCCGATGCAAAGGCTCCGTTTCGCGCGATTTTAGACTCGTCGATTCGGAAGGAAGAAGCGTACGTTGTGGGCGCGGGAAAAGAGGATGCACATATCATAGGTTACGTTCCGGCAAAGGAAATGGATCCCGGAGCGGAAGTCCTGGACGTGGCCTTGACGCGAGAGGGAGATCCTTGTCCGGATTGCGGAACTCCTCTGAAGGCGGAAAAAGGAATCGAAGTCGGACATATATTCAAACTCGGCGATAAATACACCAAAGCCTTTCAAATCCAAGTTCTGGACCAGCAAGGCAAGGCTAGGACGCTTACCATGGGTTGTTATGGGATCGGAGTGAACCGAACCATGGCGACGGTGATCGAGCAATGCAACGACGAAAAGGGAATCCACTGGCCGATCAGCATAGCTCCGTACGAAGTTGCGCTCGTGACTTTAGGAAAAGGCCCGGAGCAGGAAGCCAAGTCCAAGGAATTTTACGACGCGTTGTGCGGAGAAGGTTTCGAAGTGTTTTGGGACGATCGCGATCTAGGACCGGGATTTAAATTCAAGGATTCCGAATTGATCGGCTTTCCGATCCGGGTCACTGTCGGCAAAAAATTCTTCGAAACGGGTGAGATTTCCCTTTATGATCGAAAACGGGACCGCGAGGAGATTTTTCCTTTTAGCGGTTTTGACGATCTGATTTCGCGAGTGGAACGTTTGCGCCAGGAATTGGTTCAGGATTTGACGGAAGAGTGATCTCTTCCCAGGAAAGAAAGATGGCAAAAGATCGAGGATTTACCGGAAAAGAAGGGTACTTCGGAGAATTCGGAGGCAGATACGCTCCCGAGATTTTGACTCGTGCCTTGGACGAATTGGAAACCGCATACCGGCGTTTGAAGAAGAGCAAAAAATTCGAAAAGGAACTGGAATACTATCGCAGGAATTATATAGGAAGACCTTCCCCTCTTACCTACGCGGAAAATCTGACCAAGGCTTGGGGCGGGGCCAGGATCTGGCTCAAGCGGGAAGACCTGAATCATACCGGTGCGCACAAGATCAATAACGCGATCGGCCAGGCGCTGATCGCCAAATCCATGGGAAAAAGACGAGTGATCGCGGAAACGGGAGCCGGGCAACACGGTGTCGCGACCGCGACGGTAGGAGCCTTATTCGGTTTCGATACGGTCGTGTACATGGGAGAAGAGGACCTTAGACGTCAAAAGCTGAACGAGATCCGGATGCAGATGTTAGGCGCAAAAGTGGTCGGAGTATCCGCAGGAACCGCCACGCTAAAGGACGCGACTTCCGAAGCAATGCGCGACTGGGCCTTAAACGTGGACCACACTCATTATATCGTAGGCTCCGCGATCGGCCCTCATCCGTTTCCGATGATCGTCCGCGATTTCCAAGCGATTATCGGAGAGGAATCCAAAAAGCAATTCCGTAAGGCGGAAGACAAATTGCCGGATGCGGTCGTGGCCTGCGTAGGCGGCGGATCGAACGCGATCGGGATATTTCACGAATTCTTAAAGGAAAAAAAAGTGAAATTGTACGGCGTGGAAGCGGGGGGTAAAGGAACTTCTCCCGGAGAACATTCCGCAACCATGCTTTTCGGTAAAACGGGATTTCTGCACGGGACCAAGACTCTCGTAATACAGGATGAAAACGGACAGGTTCTCCCCGCCCATTCCGTTTCCGCAGGATTGGATTATCCCGGAGTGGGGCCGGAGCACGCCTACCTTCATGAAACCGGTAGAGTGTCCTATGAAAGCGTTTCCGACGAAAATGCGTTAGACGCCTTTTTGGAAGTCTGCAGAGTGGAAGGCATCATTCCCGCCCTAGAAACTGCCCACGCTTTCCGTTTTGCTCGAGATCTGGCAAAGGACCTCGGTAAGAAAAAGGACATTTTGATTTGTCTTTCCGGAAGGGGGGATAAGGACGTAGCGGAAGTCGCCCGCCTGACCGGAATCCTGAAAGGAGAAATCCTTTGAGCGCCATTCAAAGCGTGTTTTCCGAAAATGCCAGCGTATTCATCCCTTATATTTCTTTGGGAGACCCGGATTACGAATCCTGTGTGGATTGGGCGGATGCGCTCATCCGAGGCGGAGCGGGGATTTTGGAACTCGGTATTCCGTTTTCCGATCCTGTGGCGGACGGTCCCGTGATCCAAAAGGCGTTTCAGAGAGCCCTGGCCCATCCGTTTTCGATGGACCAAATTCTGGATACGACCGCAAAAATCTATTCCAAACACCCTCATGTGCCTCTCGTGTACTTAACGTATTTCAATCCGATTTATCGTTACGGCTTCGAAACTTTTGCGGAAAAGGCCAAAACTTCCGGAATCCAAGGCTTGATCATTCCGGATCTACCGTACGATGCCATCGAATCCGAAGAGCTGTTTCAATCCCTAAAAAAAAGGGGAATAGACCTGATCCATTTGGTGACTCCTGCGACCAAGCCGGAGAGGATGAAAGGAATCCGTCATTTCGCCTCCGGTTTCGTTTATTACGTAACTTCTTACGGGGTAACAGGGGAAAGAAAATCGGTTTCCGAGGGGCTGGAAGAGAGGATTCGTCTTACCAAAAAAACGTTCTCTCTTCCGGTTTGTGCGGGATTCGGAATCTCCACCTCCGAACAGGCCGCCCAGATTTCGGAATATGCGGACGGAATCATCATCGGCTCCGCGGTCCAGAGGATCATCGAGGAAAACGGAAAAAATCGGGAAACCTGTATGGAAAAATTGCGCGAATTTTCAGCTTCCGTATCCTCCTCTCTGAGAGGGAGCGAGGCGATTTCCTAAGATCGAGAATTTTTTTTCCTTCGTCTTTTTTCGATCCGAACGGAACTTCGTCGATATTTTCTTTCCAAAGAACTGGAAGAAAATTGACGAATCAGGATCCGAGGTCAAAATCCTTCCAGTTTCCACTCGGAGGAAAGAATGAGCGAATCTAAGTCCCCCTTTAAACCGTCGGTTTTGGATCTGGTATTCGGATCCTTGACGGCGATCGGGATTCTGGCCCATCTATATTACGCCTTCCTATCGAATTCCCCTTTTGCGCTCAATGTGCTTCTCGGGGGAGCAGCCCTTCTGTTTTCCTCCGCTTATTTCTTTTATAAGTTTCTGGAAAAAATCGTTAAAAATAAACAAGCCGTCGGAAGTCTCTGGCTGGCGATCATCGTTTCGTTCTTAGTATTCGACCTTTACGTGGTGTTTACCCCGTTCGCGGATTTGGAGGAATCCTCCGTTTCCTGGAGATTCAATCTTGCGAGAGGAGGAATTACGAAAAGCGAGAAGGAATCCGATGCGGGTACGATCGAATACATAAAATACCAACCCCCTCCCGGAGCTCGTCGCGACATCCAAATCATAGGGATCACGACCAATACTTTGGAGAAATTGGAAGGGGTCTGGCCTCTTCCCTGGAAGAATTACGCGAATATTATAGATAAGTTCAAGAAGACCTCCAACTTGCTGATGTTCGATATTTTCTTCGTCGACTACAAGCCGGGACAGACGGAGGAAATGGCCAAGGCTCTGGACGGGAACCCCAGGGTGATGTTCGACTATCCTATGGAAACCAGTCTGGAATCCAAGGAAGCGATCATCAATTTGGAAAAGAGGATCGAGGTCCTAAGCAAATTCAAATTACAGAACGTCACCGACCCGGACGATATCGGACAACCCTGGCTGAAATTTCCCCAGCCTCCCATCGAGCCGGTCGGATCCAGATCCACCGGTTTAGGGTTTGCGAATATTAAGAAAGATGAAAGCGGCTTGAACCGACGTATGCCCTTGGTGGCGAAATTGGTCAATTCCGGTCCTTTTAAGGAGACGGAATATTACCCTTCCATCGACCTGATCATCGCCTGTAAATACTACGGTGTCGACGTTCAGAAAGATACGGAAGTCGTGATGGGAAAATACGTTAAGATCAAGAACATCCCGCAAAAAACCATCACAAACTTCGACTTTAAGACGATGAAGAGGGAAACGAATGACATCATGGCAAAGCCGAATGCCTCGCGGGAAGTGACGATTCCGATCGACGCATACGGTCAGATGGAAATCAATTTCGCGGGCGGCTTGTTCTCCTTCCGAAACACGGAGCTTTTCGAAGTGGTGCAAATGTGGGACGAAGAGGCCGCTGCGCAGGTGGAGAACAATATATTCCTAGTCGCGATGTACTATGCGACCGGAAGAGGGGCCGCAAAAGATACCCACTTGTCTCCGTTCGGAGATATGTCCGGGATCGAACACCACGCCCATGCGATCAATACCATCCTGAATCAGGATTTCTTACTGGAGATTCCCGAATGGGGAAGTTTCCTGATCTATTTCGGAATGGCTTTGTTGGTCGGGCTAGTGCTTCCGAGGCTCAGGACCTCGTGGGGATTTTTGTTTATCATCGCCTTGGCGTTGGTCTATAGTGTCATCGCTCTCGTGAATTTTACCGAATTCAATATCGTTCATATTTTCCCTTCGGTGATCTTGGAGCAGTTGTTCATTTTCGTCGGGATCATAGGATATAAGATCCTGACGGAAGAGCAGAACGTAAAATACATCCGGAGCACCTTCTCCAAATTCGTTTCCAAAGATGTGGTGGACGAACTCCTAAAAAATCCGGATAATCTGAATTTGGGCGGTTCGAAACGGGACATCACCATCTTCTTCTCCGATATCCGCGGATTCACCACTATGTCCGAAAAGATGGGTCCGGAAGAGCTTGTTCAATTCTTGAACCAGTATTTGTCCGAAATGACGGAGATCATTATCGAATTCAAGGGAACGATTGATAAATACATGGGTGATGCGATTATGGCATTCTGGGGGGCTCCGGTTCCTTTAGAGGACCACGCGTACTACGCTTGTGCCGCTTCTATCGCTCAGATGCGTAGGTTGGCGGTCTTGAAGGAAGAGTGGAAAAGCCGGGATCTTCCCGTGATGGATATAGGGATCGGATTGAATTCCGGGCCTGCGGTCGTAGGAAATATGGGGAGTTCCCACCGTATGGACTATACTTGCATGGGAGATACGATCAATCTAGGTTCGCGCCTGGAAGGGTCCAACAAGGAATACGCGACCAATATCATCATCTCAGAATATACATACGAAAAGGTCAAGGACCGTGTAATCGCCAGGGAGCTGGATTTGGTAAAGGTTAAGGGAAAAACGAAACCTGTACGGATCTACGAACTGATCGATTTGGTGAACGAAGAGGATCTCAAGTTGTTACGCAGACCCCTTTCCGCAGCGGAGCAGTCCTGATGACCGTTAAACGACGGAATTCATGCAACAAGAACAATCCAATCTCGAAGGTATCCGTATTCCCGCGGACCTTAGAAAACTATCTCCGGAGGAGTTGCCTCGACTTTGTGCCGAGATTAGAAATTACATCATAGACACTTTGTCCGGAGTAGGCGGTCACTTTGCGAGCAATCTTGGCGTCGTGGAGTTGACCGTCGCGTTGCATTACGTATTCGACACTCCCACCGACCGGTTGATCTGGGACGTGGGCCACCAAACATACCCTCATAAGATCCTTACCGGCAGGAAGGAGAAGCTTTCCACGGTCCGTAAATTCAAAGGACTTTCCGGATTCCCGAAAAGAGAGGAATCGATTTACGATCTGTATAATACCGGTCACGCGGGAACTTCCATCTCCCAAGCTTTGG
Organism: Leptospira fluminis; assembly: GCF_004771275.1. Classification (GTDB taxonomy): domain Bacteria; phylum Spirochaetota; class Leptospiria; order Leptospirales; family Leptospiraceae; genus Leptospira_B; species Leptospira_B fluminis. The sequence continues at coordinate 33,635 of NZ_RQEV01000012.1, forward strand.
GTGAAGCCGTTGCTCGGGATCTTACCGGAAAATCCTATAACGTGGTAGGTATCATCGGGGACGCTTCCATCGCGACCGGAATGGCGCTCGAAGCCATGAACCACGCAGGGCATCTGAAAAAGGACCTGATCGTCGTTTTGAACGATAACTACATGTCCATCTCCAAGAACGTAGGTTCCATTTCGAATTATCTGAACAATATCATCAGTTCGCATTTTTATCTGAACTGGAAAAGAATATTTTATACTTTTCTAAAGTGGCTGCCCATCGTGGGACCCGCGATGGAAAGTTTCTTTAGGCGCGTGGAAAAAGGCTTCAAGGACGTATTTACTCCCGGAGGACTGTTCGAGGATTTAGGATTCGTTTATATCGGTCCGGAGGACGGCCACGACGTCATTCGTCTTGTGGGTATGCTTAAAAAGATCAAAAGCATGAAGGGCCCCATTCTATTTCACGTGATCACTCAAAAAGGAAAAGGCTACGTCCCTGCGGAAAAGGATCCGATCAAATACCACGGCGTAACCCCTTTCCGAAAGGAAGACGGCGCGATGGAATCCGGGGACGATTCCAAGATTTCCTATTCGAAGATCGTCGGAAAAGTTCTTACGCAACTTACCGAAAAGAATCCGAGAATCGCGGCGATCACCCCCGCCATGATCGAGGGATCCGGCTTAGGGGAATATGTGAACAAATTTCCGGACCATGTATTCGACGTAGGGATTGCGGAGCAACACTCCGTCGCTTTTGCCGGAGCGATGACGAACGGGAATATCGTTCCGTATATGTGCATTTATTCCACGTTTTTAACCAGGGCTATGGACCAACTCGTCGAGGACGTTTCCTTGATGAACCTTCCGGTCCGGTTCGTAATCGACCGCGCCGGTTGCGTGGGACCCGACGGCGAAACTCACCAAGGACTTTTCGATCTCTCCTATCTGCTTTCCTTGCCGAATATGGACGTATTCGTGCCGTCTTCCGGCCAGGATCTCGTGGATTCCCTGCGGTTTATGGAAACCTACGACAAGTCGCCGATCGCGATCCGATTTCCGAAAGCGAGCGTGGCGACTTCCGATCTGAATTTTTCCTCTTCCACGGATTTGAAGCCCGGAACGTTTCGGGTGCTGCGGCGTGGAACGGATATCGCCTTGGTATCCATCGGCTCCATTTTGGAGGAGGCCAAAAAAGCCGCGGCAATTTTGGAAGGAGAAGGGTTATCCGTCACCCTCATCGACTTAGTTTGGCTGAGACCTTTGGGAAAAGAAGCGCTGGACGAAGAATTATCCAAAGTAGGTCATTTTGCGATCTTGGATGAAAGTTACGTGGATGGAGGAGCGTCCGGGTACTTGCTGAATCGGATTTCTCCGGAATACCTAGGACGATTCATAAAAGCTTTCGGTTTTCCCTCCGAGCCGATCCATCATGGAGAAAGAAAGGAGATCTTATTGCAATACGGATTGGACGGAAACGGAATTGCCCGCAGTTTGCTTCAGATCGTCGGGAAAGAGCCCGTCCCCGGAAAACGCAATTAAGCTCCCGAGTCAGGCGGCCGAAAATAAAAGAAAAAACGGGTAGATAATTGGAAAACCTGACGCCTGAAGATAAGCTTGAAGCCGCAAAATTCTTTTACAAAGCCGGGGACATTGATCGGTCCGAATTCCTGTTAAAATCATTTTTAGAGCATAAGGAAGATCACGAAGCCTATTTCTTTTTAGGTTTGATCGAAAATCAAAGAACCAACTGGCAGAGAGGATTGTATTACTTTTACCGGTCGGTGGAAATCAATTCGGAATACGGAAATCCTTGCAACGAGATCGGTATCCTTTTGCTCAGAATGGGCAGGGAACGGGAATCCGTTTATTGGTTAAAGAAATCATTGCGTTGCACGTTGAACGACGCTCCACATATTTCTCTCTTTAACCTTGCGACCTTGTACAAAATCTGGAATAGGCCTGAGAGATCGCTTCAATACCTTCATAAGGCTATCGTAATAAAACCCGATTTCGAGGAAGCGAAACGCCTTCGAGAAGAATTGAATACCGGAATTTAAGACTCCCCGAGATCTTTAACTTCTGAACTCCGGTGGAAGAGGGACTTCCGGGCCTTCTTCCGTCTCGGGCAATCGGATCGTGGCCGTTTTCGTACGCAACACGAGACCCTTGTCGGTCTCCTCTAAAAAACGGGAGAGATCGGCGGCCACGTTTCTCGCGATCCTGTATTTTAAGAGCTTGTTTCCCTTTCTTTTCGCGATGAGAGTTCCCTCCCGATCCGCTATCAGATCCAATTCGGAGAGTTTCCATTCTTCTCCCGCGTCGCTTAAAAAGAGGAGTTCGCCGTTTTCTTCTCCCACTCGGATCAGATTCAGAGGATAGCCTTCCAAAAGTAGATAACCGTTTTCGGATAGATCCCCGTATCGGTTGTCGATGTACACACCGTCGGGCGCTTCCTTAAGGTTTTTTCGGAAATACGCCAGAACTTCCCGGTGCTCTATTTTCATTCCTCGGAAGATCCAATCCCCGTTGGAAACGACTTTGATCTCGCTATCTAGACGTTTTGCCATCCCTGTCGGATTCCTTGTACCGAAACGCGATACCTTCCAATACTTTCGCGGACTGAGGGAGTTCCACTACGTTTGTGGAATATCCGGCGGAGGTTCCGCTCATGAAAACCGTGGCGGGAACCGGAACCAGGCCTTTTCCGGAATAAAACATTCCGTCCATTCCCCTTTCGAATAGTTCCTTTTTGATCTTGTCGATATAGTATTTTTCCACTTTTCCGTCTCCGAAATTCCGGAGTAGAATGCGACCGAACACCTCGTAACTTTTATTCCGAGGAGCCTGCTTTAAGATTTCTATCTCTTTCCAGGATTGTTTGTGGGTCCGGATCAAATCTTCGCGATATGCGACGTCCGGAACGAACTCGACGGACTGGCAGGAGGAAAGGCCACCGATTAAGAGCAAGAATAACGCGAACCGAACTAACGTCGGCATTTCGGAATGTTCCCTTTTCCTTTTTTCCGACGGTTTCATTCTTGTTTCCATTCAGAAAAGCGCCCCGTGGAGGACAAGCCTTTTTGGAGAGACCAAAAACTAGGCTTTTCAGGATCGTTTTTTTTAGTATACTGTCCACGAACGACCGGTAAATTATCGCTGAATTCGGAAGCATCCGTATTCTGGTTCCTCACGGCCGGTCTTGCCAGACAATTCGTATGGAAGATATTGAATTAAAAAAGCGTGCTAGAGAAAACGTCCTCAAAATCGGGTATTGCAACCTGGATGAACTTGAGGAGAAAGTGAAGGCGTTTCGCGTGATGAACCAAAACGCCGCCAAAAAAAGATACCTCATTACCCGGGAACCGATTGCGGACTCCACGGGAAAAATCCTCGTACCTAAGGCCGCCGAGATAGATATTTCAACGGCAAAGTTACTGCGTCGTCATTTTAAAGGTTCGGTGGAATTCAAAACCTTCCAACCCGACGAAGGGATTGTCATCATCTCGGATATGACTTCCGCGGAGGGTGTTTCCTTTACCATGGACATAGTGACCCAGATTATGAACCTGGGCGGAGGTGCCTACGAAGGGTTCATCGATCGGGTGGACAGTTTCGGGGACTTTATCAATCTTTTGAAAAAATCCCTGTTTCCGAGATTGATCATCATCGGATACATTCCGGCGGATAAGGTCCAAGCGGAACTCCTGAATTTTGTCAGAGTGAAGAGAGTGGATAATTATTTGCGAGCGATGGAACTTACCCACACCGCCTTTAAACCCAATCCTTATTTTTCCAAAATAAGACAGATCGAAATATCCCCGGAGGATCCTAAATCCTGGGGTAGATTCGTGGTAGAGATCGTGAGGGAATACACTCGCCCTTATCTTTTAGAGGACGTGTAAAACGTCCTCTTTCGATTATACCCGGTAGAATTCCAAATTTTCGCGTAAGGGATCGGGCAGAGAGCCGATCGCGTTGATGTATTTCTTATAACGGTTTTCCAATTCCGTGAACTTTCTGGTCCGTATATTGATGAACCGGTTGTTGATCTCGCTGAATGCGGGCATCTTGGCGACTTTTTCCCGGATCGGCCTGGCAAACGGGATATGCCGATAAAAGATTCCTCTGACGACGCGATTTAAACGTTGCACGCTTTCCGATTCGTACTTGATCCAAAGCTGATAGTCGTTCGCGAAAATATCCCTTTCGTTCCTGAATCGTTTGAATTCCGCGGCCAACTTCTCTTTTACTTCGATGGAAAGGTCTTTGTTCTTTTTATAAAATTGAACGTAGTCCATATAGTCCGCCGTAATGGACGGGTTCCCGACGTTATTCCACTCGGGACCCAAGATCGTCTTGCAGAGTTCCCAGCGGAAGGCCGCAAAAGCGTCGATGAGAAGGGACTTTAAATCTCCCTGGACGAAGATGGGGAGAACGATGCGTCCGCGACTCTCTTTGGACCCGGAACCTCTGTGGACCGACAATTCTTGCCACATCATGACTTTGCTTCCGATCGAGGGAACGATGATGAAATCCGGGATGATGGATCTTTGCACGAATTCCTTATTGATTCCCAGTTCCGGGTTATTGTAGATCACTTCCCTGCTAAAGACGGAAAAATCGACTCCCACGATCTCGTTGATCGCGTCCGTAAGCATCTTTTTGGAGACGTACGCTTTTCCTAGGGGGATTTGGGAATGGTATTTGGTCAAAATGGGGAGATACGTCGCAAGAGATCCCGTCGTGAGTCTCACGTTGGATTCGTACATTGCGGCGAATTCGAATTTTAGACGCGCTTCCGGATTGTCTATATCCGGGGGAAGATCGGACTCCTTTTTGAAACTCGCGTTCCTATTGTCCATTTTCACCTTATCGAAAAAGTTCTGTCCTAATTCGTCCAACGAAGTCGGGGCTTCGCGCCTATAGATCCTTTCCAGCCATTCCTGTCCGTAATGGATAGGAATGGCCGATGGAGGCGAGATCGCGTCCTTGAAGGTGGACATGAAGACCAACTGTGAATCGTCCAATAAGGTTTCGTCAAAGAAGCCGTACTTCAACATAAGATCCACCGGCTTAGGAACGTTCTTATTGGAGTTGAGGTATTTCTGAAAACATCCGGCATAAATATCGAAATAAATCTTAGTGATCAATCTACGGAGCTTTCTGGTATCGTTGTCGGATTCCAAGGGGTTCTTTAAGGATTTCAACTTCACCATTAAGGCGGAGAATTCCTTAACCGCTTCCCCGCCTAAGCCGGAATACTGTATGATCATGGAGGCGGAATTCTGAAGTTCCTTCCGGATCGCGGCCGCATCGGCGGAGCTGTCGACTCCGATGGAACCGTTCGACGAAGCGGCGGCGGAACTCCCTTCGTACTTCTTGGCCAGGCCCGCCGTTTTTTCCAGGAAGGATTTGATATTCGGAGAGGGAGCCGGCATGGGCGATCCGAATAATGCCTGGTGTCCCGCTAATGCCTTCTCTATTTTTTGGGAGATCGCCTGTAATACGGGCACGACGAATTCGGGAGAAGACGACGCGTATCCGTTCGCGGTCATGTCCAGGATGAGGTAGAATTTTTCGGTGAGACTCTCTTCTCCGCCGATCAAAAAACGGAGCGCTTCCTCCAATTCTTCCAGGATTCCCTTTCCGTTTTCCGTGAGTTCGCTTTGTACTTTGCCTAATTTTTCGCAGACATAAGAAACCATGCTCGGATCGGGAGCGAATAATTGGGCCAAGAGATTCGGATCGGCCAGGATCAGTTTCCGCAGAAAATTGAATTCCTGGTCCTGGAACTCCAACTCTTCCGGGTAGTATTTCAACAATTGTTGGGAGTGCTCCTCGTCCAAATAGGTCGCGGTGGGTCGTTCCGGTAGGATTCCTCCATTTTCGAAATAATTCTTCAGATTCTCCCGCGACAATCTCAGGATAGGATCCACGATATCCGCGCCCGGCTCTGCAATCGGTTGCCCCGGTTTGATATCCGGAAAAACCGCAGGATTGAATTGGTAATACAATAAGGAAAGATTATCGTTCGTTTTTGCCAGATCGGATGAGATCTTGCGGAGTTGGTTCGTTCTCTTGAAAAGTTCCGTGATTTCGCGCAGGAGAGAGCGACCCACCATGATTCCTAGGGAAGGGCGTGCAGCCAGAGATTTGGACACCGTTGACGGAGACATAACATACGTGGATAAGACGCATTCCTGTTCCGCGAAGATGGAATACGGATACCTTCCTCCTGAAAATAAGGCGGAGGCTCCGGGAGTCAAATTCGCACCGGAGAGTTTGAAGAGCTCCAATTTTCTCCCTTTCGGACCCTCGGCGACGTACCTCAATCCTCCGCTATGTAAAACGTTCAGAGAGTTTACCGGACTGCCTTCCGGAAAAAGGATGCTGCCGGCGGGGACGGTTACTTTTTGATTCGGAACACTTGTATCTATGGCCATAAGTTCGTAAAAGAGAGCAAATTAAGAAGAAAACAATCCTTCACCGATACGGGAAACTCTTTTTCTAGGATCGGATCTAAAATCCCCTGATCCTTGCCGGATCCTGAATTTTGTCTCCTCCAAAACGGATTCTTCGGATCCGAAGGGAAGCCCTCTACTGCTTGACTGATTTCGTACCTCCCCGAATGCTCCTAAGCGACATGAAGAAATTGGACGCGCTCTTATCCGGATCTAAGATCGGAATGTTGACGAATCAAAGCGCATACGGATGGGAACACGACTATCATTTCCGAACGATCAAGGCGAAATACGGACTAAAAAAATTATTTTTGCCTGAGCACGGACTGTTTGCGGAATTGCAGGACCAAGTCTCCGGATCTTCCCTTTCCTACAATCTAGGGGACACTCAGATCTTAAACCTGTACGGAGACGCCGAAGAAAGTCTGGTCCCTTCTCCGGAATCTTTGGACGGGTTGGATACGATCCTAATCGATATCCGGGATGTAGGCGCAAGATACTATACCTTTTTAACCTCAGCACTCTATCTCTTGCAAACCGTGGATCGAAAAAACCGCGAAGGTGGACATCGGATCAAGGTCGTGGTATTCGACTCGCCCAATCCGGCGGGGAGTAAGGTGGAAGGGAGTCCGTTAGAGGAAAAGTATTCGTCCTTCGTCGGGATTCCCGGCGTGCCGCATAGGCATGGATTGACCGCAGCCGGACTTTTGGAATTTTATAAGGATACGTTCGGGTTGGATTTCGAGTTTTACTCTTTCGGAAAGATGTACAGCAAAAGTTACGATCCGTTTCTTTGGGTTCCTCCCTCTCCGAATATTCCCTCGTTTACGACGTGCTTCGTATATGCTGGGCTATGTCTATTGGAAGGTACGAATCTTTCGGAAGGGAGAGGAACGACTCGTCCTTTCGAAACTTTCGGAGCTCCGTATTTGAACGATTCGGACGAACGATTGCGCAAAACGTTGGAAGAACCTCAGAAAGGGGTCTTTCGTTTAAGGCCGCTCCGAATGATTCCAACCTTCCATAAACACGCCGGAAAAGTATGCGGAGGATTTCAGATATTGCTGGAGAAGCCTTCCGAATTTCATAGCCTCTTGTTCGGGCTACATCTATTACGTACTCTGAGGGAATTTTATCCAGTCGATTTTTCGTATCTGAAAGGGCCTTACGAATTCCGTTCCGATCTTTCCGCGATAGAACTTCTGGTCGGAGACGATTTTTTACTAGGTTACCTGGACGGGAAGCGCTCCTATTTGGAGGCGGAGGAATATCTTTCCGAAAAGGAAAGCCTCTGGAGAAAGGAAACCAAGGCGTATCGTAAATAGGGAACTAAAGTTGTTCCAATTTTTTTAGCAGATTCGATTTTTCGATTTCCGTTCCGCCGAGCGAAATCGCTTTTTGAAGATTCAGTTTGGCCTTCTCCGAGTCCATACTTGAATAAAGTTCGCCTAACAGAATATGATAATAGCGATTTTCTTTTAAGTCCAATTTTTCGGCTTCTTCTATCGCTTCCTTTTTTCCTCTCGCTTTGGAAAGAGCGTAAGTACGATTTAGTGCCGCCATGGGGGAATATTCGATTTGGAGAAGACGATTGTACAGCTGCAATACGTTTTCCCATTTTTCGGAACTATCCGATTTCAAAGTGTGCCAGTAGGCGATTCCCGCTTCGAGATGATATTTCGAAATCCCGGAACCCGACGAAGCGCGATGCAGAAAATGAATTCCTTTTCGGATCCAATCCGAGTTCCAAAGGGAAGGATCCTGATCCTCGTATAGGACTAGTTCTCCGTCCCGGTTCGTTCTGGCTTCGAGTCTGGAGGAATGAAAGCACATGAGGGAAAGTAGCGCATATACTTTAGGTTTGTCCGTGATTTTGTTCTCCGCCAGAATACTGCAAAGGCGAAGCGCTTCGAAACAAAGTTCCTTTTGTACTGTTCTTTCCGCGCTCGAGGAGTAATAGCCTTCGTTGAATAGCAGATAGATCGTCGCGAGGACCAAGTCCAATCTTTCCTCGATTTCGGATTCCGTCGGAAATTCTATCGGTACTTTCTCCGCTCTAAGCTTTTCCTTTGCTCGAAATAATCTTTTTTGTATCGTTTCTTTGTTCGTTAAAAACGCATTCGCGATCTCTTCGATTCCGAATCCGCAGAGGATTCGAAGGGAAAGTCCCACTTGTGCCGCCGGAGGGATCGTCGGATGGCAGATCGCGAACATCATTTGAAGTTGGCTATCGTTGATGTTTTGCGGAGACAGATCGATTTCTTCTCCAGAATCCGAAATCCTATCGACCATATTCGGAAGGACCTTGTTTCCGTAGATGGAGTTCCTGCGAAGATGAGTTCTTGCTTTGTTTTTTGCCACCGAATAGAGCCAAGCCGTCGGATTCGGAGGAACTCCCCTGATTTTCCAGATTTCCGAGGCTGCCGCAAACGTATCTCCGGCTATGTCCTCAGCAATTTCGATTTCGCTGAAACCGAAGCGCTTGCATAGCACGGAGATGATTTTACGATATTCCGTCCTGAATAGGTGAGGGATGAGCTCGTATTCGTTCATGGCATCCTCAAAGAATATCCGGAGAAAAGGTTCAACTCGGGTCGTGCGCCGCCGAAATCTCCCTGACTTCCACACTATTTCCTTCCCCGTTTAAAATGGGACATTTTTTAGCGATTTCTAATGCTGTTTCCAGATTTTCCGCGGAAATTACGATAAAGCCGGCCAAAGATTCCTTGATTTCCACGAACGGGCCGTCGATTACGATCCCTCCCGACTTTACCACCTTTCCTTCTTTGGAAAGACCGGTCCCGCCTCTGAATTTGTTCTGAGCCGCGATGCCTCCGACCCAATCTTGGTATTGCTTCATATAAACCTGCATCTGTTCCGGGGAAGGCTGAGCTTCCTTGGTGAGCAAATCCAATCGCATCAATATCAAATATTCTTCCATTTTCGTTCTCCTCGATCAATTTCCGGACGGACTTTTTCTTTGCAGAAAATTGCGGACTCGGTTTCGGTACTCGTTAGGATTCTTTTCCCAGACGGATCCATGTTCTCCCTTTTCCAAGAGCCAAACCGTCTTCGGCCCTTTGTATAGGGTCGCCAATTCTTCCGTGTGACGGTAAGGCACTATTTTATCCTCCTTGCTGTGAATAAAGAAAACGGGAATTTTTCCCGGCATGCGTAAGGAATTCGCGGGGCTGGAGATTCCGTCGAATTTGCCTCGAACCATAGAGACTTCCAACAGAAATTTTTTAAACCATTCCGGAATGAATTTGGGAGCGGAGGAAGTTTCCAAGATCAGACGTCTAAAATCGAACATCGGATTTTCCGCAATCACTCCGGAGAGTTCGGGCATCTCCGGTATTGCGGTTAATATGGAGGAAGCTCCCACGGAAGATCCGAGCGCATATACTTTGGAATATTTGCGGGAAAGATAGAGATAGATTGAAATTACGTCTCTCGATTCCCTTTCGCCATAAGTCAATCCGGGCATAACGCAAGGGGCCTGTCCGTGACAACTTAAATCCACCGACAGGACGTCGAGATTCAAGTCGAGGAAAAAGCGAACGTATCGGGTCATTTCTCTTCGATCCGAGCCGCCTCCGTGAACGAATAGAATTACTCCTTGCGGTTTCCCCCCTCCGTTTTCCGCGGTTCGAACGAACCAACCGGGGAGTTCGTATCCGTTTAAGGAAGGAAACGTACCTTCCTCGAATCGGAACTCCCGAGTCTGAAGAAGATTTCCGCAACCTTTCCCCCAATGTTTTTCCGTTTCCGGATCGCAAACGGACCAATTTTTAGAAGCGTTCCTCCAAACCGGAAAAAGCAATTCGCTACTAGCCGACCAAACCGAAGCAAGTATACCTATGCAAATAAGGGATAGAACGAGGACGGAGATCCAAACCAAGCGGAACTTCATGACCGTTTATCCTTGGAAGAGAACCGTAAATTTTTCATATTGTTACTCCTAGTTCGAAGAAGGAGCACAGATGTGCGCGGCCTTTCTCCGAGGGTTTTCCCGTATATCCACCGGAGGCGGAGAAACTGGACAAAAAGGAGAAAATTTTTGGAAAAAAGAAAGGGCGAATCGATCCGAATCGGGAATTTTATTTGCAGGAGCTCCAACAAGAAAGAATTCCGAAAATCGCTTTACTAAATAGAAAATCCGTGATAGGCAATCGGCGTGGCGAGCGAATGCAGGTACCACCACACCGGCCCCCACCCAGAGTAGGGTGGGGAACCTAAACCTTCTCAATCCTCAGACGCAGAGTCTCTTCCTTCCTTCGAATCTGGAGTTCAAAGTCCCGCTCTTTCGCCTTTAAGAAGTTTTTCGTAATATTCGTCCAAAAGTTCGATTTTGGGATTTTGCAATCCGGCGGCAGATTCCGAACGGATGCTTCATCCGCTTCGTATCGAAAGAATTCCGTCTTTCCCGGTAGGATCGTTTTCTCGGGAATTTTCCACTCCTCTTCCAGGCAGGAAAGTCCGGAACTCGTGGAAATTTTGCCGATAAATTCGGTCTGCCGATCCGGATATCGGATTTCTTTTCCGGAAGAATTGGTCATAAAAAGGAAAAAAACGGGGACTTCCTTTCCGCCTTCTCGGTCCGCGGAGACGAGAATGCGGATCTCCGAATCCTGTGTCGGCTTGGATTCCTTTCTGCCCGTAAAGGCGAGCGGGTTGATCAGTCTGGCAACCACCGCAAAAATGAATAAAAGCAGGATCAGATCCAGGAATAAAATGAATTTCGTCCTCGATCTTTCTTTTCCTTTTTTTTGGACCTGCTTCAAAAATTCCCGGAATTCTTCCGGAGAGCGGGAGTGATATCCTTTAGCCATGGAAAAGTACCTTACGGATATTTTTTCGAATTCTGCCGGCAGTCGGATGTCCTTCCGAGACTTCCGCAGCGGAAGCGAATAGGCTTAAGGAAAGTCTAACCGCTTCCGGTATATCATGCCCTCTAGACAGGAAGAATGCAAGCATTCCGACGAGCAGATCTCCGGTTCCCATCACCGCCAACCTCTCGTCTCGATGGGGCCAAAAATACGAATCTCCTTCCGGAGTGCATAGTACGGAAACGTCGCTTTTTAAAAGTACGTGGCAATTTCTTTCTCTTGCCCATTGTGCCGCTTCCTTCTGTCCTTCCAAGACATGAGAACAGGCTCTTCCGACGACTTTAGACCATTCTCCTAAATGGGGAGTGAATAATATGTTCGGGCCCAATCTGGTACCGGAATAAGGCAGGATCGCTCCCGCATCCAAAATTACGGGAATTTTTTCCGGAAGTGGATGCGTCGGGCAATCTTCGAGGGAAAGTCCCGGACCCAGAGCGAACACTTTGGCTTTTCCGGCAAAGCCTCCGAGAAACGGATTCTCTCGAGCGGAAAAGGATTTTACCATTAGGGAAGAATCCTTTTTTAAAACTTTTTGAAGCGTAACGGAGGAAGGGGTTCGGATCAGGGAAATTCCGCCTCCCGCTTCATGGAACGTTAAGACGGAGGAGAGGATCGCTCCCGCCATCCCTTCCGAGCCTCCCAAAAAAACGGCCGAACCGTTGGAGTATTTGTGGGAATCCTTTTTTCGTTCGGTTCGTTTCCTAAGTTCCTTCTTACTCGCTCGGACCAATACTTTCTGCTTCGTCGGGAATTCCTTTCGTAGAAAACCGATCGGATGAAAGGTCTTTTCTCTCGCGGGAGCGCCCAGAAATAGATTGGTTAATTTAGGCACTCCTATTTCGGCTAACGCATCGGAGGGAAATGGTTCGGGACTTCCCGGGTAAAATCCGGAAACAGTGTCCATGCTGAGTACGAAACATTCCGAGGAGGCGTCCGATTTTAACTTTCGGATTTCTTCTACGATTCTTGCGATTTCTTCGGAAAGAGGAGGATGAAAACCCGTGCCTAAAAGAGCGTCCACCACCACTTCTTTCCGATTCCAAGTTTCGGCTCGAAACTCCTCTATAGGAAATAATTTCGCCCCGGAGCCGGAGCAGAGTTCCTTATAAAAAGAGGTTTCCTCGGAAAGGTTGCCGTTTTTATAATATACTCTGCAAGGGATTCCTTCCGCGGATAAAAAGTGGGCAAGGGCAAAGCCGTCCCCGCCGTTGTTTCCGGAGCCGCAAAGTAGGAGGGCCGACCCGGCTTTTTCGAATTTACTTTTCCAGGTTTGAAAGATCGAAATTGCCGCAAAACCCATGAGGAGTCTGGAAGCGGTCCCTCTCTCCGAGACGGAAAGTCTGTCCAACTCCCTGCTTTCCTCGTCCGTAAATAGGGATTCGCATTTCATCCGTTCTTACTTCCATTTATGGATTTCTAAAAAGCCGGATCGGATTCTGACGGAGTAGATCTCGTCGTTCGCATCCATCCAAGTCTCTCTCCAGAGTCCTCTCGGAGGCGGATAATTCAGACGTATATTGTTGACATGGTTTCCGTCGTCGTCGTGAACCTGGAGTCTCACCGAATTTCCTTCCTCCGCTTCTGTTTCCCAAACAAAGAAGTTATCGTCGTTTAGAACCCAATAAAGGGTTTCCGACGGATCTTGGATATCCTTGATAGGGAGGATTCTCTTGGTTTCCCAGTCGTAACGATAAATCTTTCTTCCCTTAAATCGACCTGATTTCGCTTCGTAAAAACTGAAGGAAGCGAGCGCATAATCCCCTTCGGAATGAGATAGGATCGTGTCTATGTACCAAGTGCTTCCATCGGAAGCGGAATGGACCATGTCTTTAAAGTCGCTCGAATCCAGTTTTCGTTTCACCTTTCCGTTCTCGTCAAAGACGGAAAGCCGCATTTCTCCGTTGGAACGATGAAAAACGAAGAGAAGATCGTTCTTTCCTGTTTCCATCCGCTCCACGTATCCGAAAGGAACAGAACCTCCGACTCCGTCCGAATAAATTGTCTGTACGAGTTTTCCCGAATCGTTGATTTTTAATATGACGGAAGGCAGAGCTTCTTCCGCATCCGTCCGAAACTCTCCTGATTTCTTCGTGAATATATTCTCGGGCGCTTTGTCCTGCTTTACGTCTTCCTTGGAAATTCTGGATTGAATAAAAACGTCTTCGCTAGAGGATACTGCGACGAGGCCGATTCTGCCTAATTTCACATTGTGGATTCTCAACTTTTCGACGCCCTTCTCTTTGGCATTGCCGATCAGGAATTTGAGTTCTCCTTCCGTATTGAAAACTTTGATCAGGGATTGTTCGAAGTCGGGAACATACATCAATCCGGAGGCGATCGCAATCTGGTTCGGAATATTTGTAGGAACCCGATTGACTATATTCACTTGCAATTCCTTTAAATCTTTTCCGAGCTTGATCCTTCCGTATAGATAAGGATTGTAATCGTCCACCCGGAATTTGGAGCAGTCGAATGCGCAAAAAAGGACGGAAATCGAAAGGAAGGAAAGGAAATATCGGTTCTTTTTTTTGTTTTTGGAAAATTGGAGCATAATTTGGGGCTGGCGGTCAAATACCGACAGCCGGAGCATAGGTTATTCAAGATTCCAATTAAAAAAGGAAATTCTGTTTTTTCTGATTTTTTTTACGATTCTTTCGAAACGAAATTCGAAAATACCGACTTCGATTCCAGAATGCCGGATTCTCTCTCAATCGCGACCTGTTTTGTTGGAAGAAAACCGCTCCGCTTCCCGCAGCGTACCCCCTAAAATTTACTTTACACTAGGGCTTGGCCCAAATACTTTGAAAGGATATCGGGAACCAACCCATAGTTTGGGTTATACAAATCGAAATTCGGCTTCAGAAAACCGGGTTTCGGTGGTAGACATTCCGCCTAGGGCGGGAGAGGCGGTTCAGAGACTCTCTGTAAGGCCGGCACTTGACAGTCAGTAAGGAAACGATCGATTCGATCCTAGAAAGTATCCTGCATGCACCAGTTAAGTTGTACGCACTCATGGTTAGCCAAAGGCCCAACCATACGCTGATCGAGGTAGAGTTGGATCACCTCGAACACCCGTACGGTTCTGTCAGCCTTCTGGAATGTGAGCAAGTTTCCAGAAAACTGAATGAAGAGTTGGAACGGATCTCCCCAGATCTGAACTATACTTTGAAAGTTTCTTCCGCGGGTGCGGAAAGAAAGCTGGAATTGCCGGGGGACTTGGACCGGTTTCGCGGAATTCCTGTTCGGCTGGTATATCGGGTCGAGGGGGAACGAGGCGAGAAAGAAGGGATCTTTAAAATCCTGGATAGGCAAGGGGACCGATTGGTTTTGGAACCGTTTTCCAAACGTAAAAAAGGAAGCGGGAAAAAAAGGGAAGCCTTCCTGGAATTGAAGGATATACTGAAAGGAAATTTGTACGTAAGTATTTGATTATGGCAGTAAAGAAGAAAGAATCCGAAGGCAATCTGTTGGAGGCGATCCAGCAATTTTGCGCCGATAAGTCCCTGGACCGGGAAGCGGTTATGGGAGTCATACGGGACTCTTTGATTACGGCCTACAAAAAGAAGTCCGGGCTGGACGGATTGGATGATAGCGAAAACCCGATCAAGGTGGAATTTGCTTCCAATAACTCCAATAACGACGGGGATAACGTAGTCATAGTGGTTCCGCGCAAGGTAGTCGATACTCTTCCCAAAGACGGTTTGGAAATCTCCGTCGACGACGCCAAATCCTCTCATCCGGATGCGGAAATCGGTCAAGTATTAGAATTTAAAGAAAAGCCAATGGAGCTTTCCAGGATCATTTCCAGCCAAGCCAAGCAGATGGTTTTCCAGCGCCTTCGGGACATGGAAAAAGAACTGCTTTACGAAGAATACAAGGCGAAAGAAGGGGAGTTGACCCACGGTTATTTCCAGCGCTGGAAAAAGGACGCCATGTCCGTAGACTTGGGGAAAGTCGAAGGGATTATGCCCAAAAGAGAGCAGAATCCGGGAGAAAAATACCATAGTGGGGATAGGCTGAAAGCGATCATCCAAAGAGTAGAACTCAGGCCTCGGGAACCGATCCCCGTGATCACCCTTTCTAGAGCCTCGGCCGATTTTGTTAAGAAATTATTTGAAATGGAAATTCCTGAGATCTACGACGGGCTTGTCGAGATCGTGAACGTGGCCAGGCAACCGTCCATTCGCACCAAGGTAGTGGTTCATGCGACCCGAGGGGATATCGATCCCGTAGGTGCATGCGTTGGGATGAAAGGAGTCCGGATCCAGTCCATAGTGCGGGAACTCGGAAACGAGAGAATCGATATTGTCCAATATTCCAATGACCCTGCGGAATTCATCGCGAACGCGATTTCTCCCGCCAAGCCTTTCGACGTGAAAGTAGATACCCAAGGAAGAGAAGCCATGGTGATCGTTCCGGAGGAACAACTTTCCTTAGCGATAGGAATCAATGGATCGAATGTGAAGCTAGCTTCTCAACTGACCGGATACAGGATCGACATCAAAACCATCGCGCAGTACAACGAGGAGTTTTCGTCTCCGGAAGCCCGCGAACGACTGGAAAAATTGTTCAGTCCTCCCGTGGAAGAGGAGGAAGATGACGGTGCTACTCCGTTGGAGGATTTGCCGGGGCTGTCTGCCCGCTTGATCGGGCTCTTGCGGAGTGCCGGAATCAAGGACGTAGAGGCGTTAATCGAGATCAGCCAGGATGATTTGGCAAAACTTCCAGGCATCGGTCCGACCACCGCGACTCAAATTCTCAAGATTTTGGCCGAATCAGTGGAGTGGGTGGAAGAGAGTTGATCTCTTTTCGATTGCCGTAAGTCTGTAAGGAACCGTAGGGCACCTGTAGAAGACCAGGAAATTATATGGAAGATAAGAATAAGACAATCAAGGAAAAGCTCCAGGGTTCTGGTGACGCCGGCAAGAAGAAGAAACTGGTGATTAAGAAGAAGTCGGAAGAAAAGACTTCTTCTCCTTCCCCGGCTAGAAAAGAAGCCGCAAGCGAATCTCCGGTGAACCAGAGACAATCCTCAAATCCGAACTCAGGCGCGACCTCCCATCCTCGGCAGCAGCAAGTACCTTCTTCTCCGAAGGAGTCGCAGCATTCGGAACCGAGGCAGGAACGACAGGATTTTCCTCCGTCTAAAACTTCTTCCTCCCCAGCAGGAGATCATTCCGGTGGCAGATCTCCTTTCCAAAAAGAAGACAATAATATCATCGTTTCCCGCCCGAACCAAAGGCAAACCTATACGGGCCCGAATAGTCGGGATTCTTCCTCCGATACTTCTGGCGGCGGCTACCGTGGAGGGTACCAGGGTGGTGGAGGCCAAGGCGGCGGTTATCGCGGTCCCGGAGGCGGTCAGGGAGGCCAAGGCGGTGGCTATCGTGGAGGTCCCGGTGGCGGCGGCCAAGGCGGCGGTTATCGCGGTCCCGGAGGCGGTCAAGGTGGTGGCTATCGCGGAGGTCCCGGAGGTGGAGGCCAAGGTGGCGGTTATCGTGGTCCCGGAGGCGGTCAAGGTGGTCCCGGCGGACCAGGTGTAGCCGGTCCTCCCGGAGGAGAAGGCAGGGGAGTCCTCGGTCCTTCCAATAAAAAACGCAGCGGCGGAGATAAGGAAAAGTCAGGAAGATCGGAAGCGTCTTTCGGCACGGAAAATTCCAAATTCTTTAAGCAAACCTTTCGCAAGCAGAAGGGAGGCGGTCCGACCGGCGTTTCCGTTCCTAAGGAAATTACTTTATTAGAAAATGTTCAAGTTGGCGAACTCGCCAAGAAAATGAACCTGAAACCCGGAGACGTCATCGGAAAGCTCATGAAAATGGGTATGATGGTCACGATCAACAATATCATCGATGCGGAGACGGCTTCTATTCTTGCGGACGAATACGGATGCAAAGTCAAGGTCGTTTCCCTCTATGAAGAAACTTTGATCGGAGAGGAAAAAGATAATCCTGAAGATTATATCCACAGACCTCCAGTCGTTACGATCATGGGACACGTAGACCATGGTAAGACGAAGTTGTTGGATACGATACGTAAGTCTTCCGTAATCGATACGGAATCGGGTGGAATCACCCAGCATATCGGCGCCTATCAGGTGAAAACCGCAAGAGGCGAGATCACTTTCTTGGATACTCCGGGTCACGAGGCTTTTACTTCGATGAGGGCCCGAGGCGCGAAAGTAACGGATATCGTAATCCTGGTTGTTGCGGCCGACGACGGAGTCATGCCCCAAACTTTGGAGGCGGTTTCCCACGCTAAGGATGCTAAGGTTCCGATCATCGTCGCCATCAACAAAGTGGATCTTCCTGCGGCCAACCCGGATAAAATCATGCAGGAATTGGCCAATCATGGACTCCAAGCGGAGGATTGGGGCGGAGACACGATGTATTGCAAGATTTCCGCAAAGGAAAACATCGGGATCGACAAACTCTTGGACGCTGTGCTCTTGCAGGCCGAAGTATTGGATTTGAAAGCCAATCCGAAACGCAGAGCGAAGGGAACCATCGTGGAAGCGAAATTGGATCCGGGTAGAGGAGCCGTCGCCACGGTTCTGATCCAAAACGGAACCTTGCATATCGGAGATCCTTTCGTCGCGGGAGTGTTCTCCGGTCGCGTTCGTGCGATGTACGACGATTACGGTCATCTCATCAAGGAAGCGGGACCCGCTTTTCCGGTTCAGGTGACCGGTTTGGACGGAGTTCCCGACGCGGGAGCGCCTTTCGATGCGATGGAGGACGAAAAGGAAGCCAGAAATATTTCCCAACACAGAATCGAGTTCGAGCGGATCGGAAACGCCGGTGCCGCCGGATCGAAAGTGACTTTGGAAAATATGAACGAGTTCATCAAGCAAGGCGCTTTGAAAGAACTCAAGGTGATCATCAAGGCGGACGTTCGAGGATCTGCGGAAGCGATCAAGGAAGCCTTGGAAAAACTCTCCACTCCGGACGTAAAACTGAACGTCATCCAATCCGGTGCCGGTGCGATCGTGGATATGGACGTGATGCTCGCTTCGGCTTCGAATGCGATCATCGTCGGTTTCCATGTCAGAGCGAATCCGAAGACCATCGCCTTGGCGGAAAAAGAGGGAGTACAGATCAAATACTACAGCATCATTTATCAGGTTGTAGATGAGATCAAAATGGCCATGGAAGGACTTCTCGAACCCGAAAAGATCGAGGAAGTCATCGGGACCGCCGAAATCCGGGAGATCTTCAAGGTTTCCAAAATCGGAAATATCGCCGGTTGTATGGTCACGACAGGAAAGATTACGAAAGCTTCCGGAATCCGCGTGATCAGCGACGGAGTCATCGTATTCGACGGAAAACTCAAATCCTTAAGACGGTTCAAGGACGAGGTAAACGAAGTCGTGAACAATTTCGAATGCGGTATTCAAGTGGACGGCTTTAATGATTTTAAAGTCGGGGATACGATCGAAGCATACACGGTAACGGTGATCAAGCGGAAGCTAGACTGAAAGGCGGTTATCTTTGAGTCCGATCCGCAAAAGAAAAATCGAAGCGGAGACGGTCCGAACCGTCGCCATGATGATTTTGACGGGTAAGGTCAAGGATCCTAGGGTTCATATGGTTTCCGTCCATCGTTCGGAACTTTCCGAAGACGCAAGGTTTCTGAACGTATATGTCACTTCCATCGTTACTGACAAGAAAAAGGAAAAATTGCTCGCAGGCTTGAACAGCGCTGCGGGTAAATTTGCCGCCACTCTTTCTACGAAACTGAATCTGCGGGTAACTCCTAAGATCCATTTCGTTTGGGATGAAGAATATATCCAGGGTTTAGATGAATCCCTTCGACTTACGAGAAAACCCACAAATCCGGACTGAAATCGGTTTTTTGCTGCTGGACAAACCGGTAGGAATGACTTCCTCCGATTTGGTCATAAAAGCCAAAAAATCTTTGGGACTGAAAAAGGTCGGTCACACCGGTACTCTGGACAAGGCCGCATCCGGTTTGATGGTTCTTCCCATCGGTTCGTCCACTAGCTTTTCCTCTCTATTTTTGAATAAGGACAAGGAATATATCGCCGAAGTTCAATTCGGCTTTTCCACCGATTCAGGCGATCGGGAAGGTCTTGTCTTGGAAGATTGGGAGGAGTCAAAAATAAAGGATTGGTATTCGGAGAATCGCTCGAAACTGGAAGGAGTCCTATCCGAGGTTCCGAATTGGGAGGAACAAATCGCGCCGGAGATCTCCGCCTTGAAAGTGCAAGGCAAGAGGAGAGCTCAATTGTTCCGGGAAGGCGTGGACGTACCCCCCAGCATTCGAAAAATCAAAATTTACGAGTTTTCTGTTAAGGAAGTGGGTGCGACCGGTATGTCCTTTCGGGCGAAAGTTTCGGGCGGAACCTATATCAGAAAGCTCGTGATGGACATCGGCAATGCCTGCGGCTTACCCATGAGCCTGCGATCTTTGGTCAGAACCAAAGTGGGAAAATTGACTCTGGAGCAGGCGGATCATTTTCCCCGTCTGGAGGAAAAGACCGTCAAAATTCATCCACCGGAGGAAATTTTGGACATTCCTACATTGGAAATTCCCGGAACGGAGATCCGAGACGTATTCCACGGGAAGAAGATCAAATTAGAATGGATTCCTGCCCAAGAATTCCTGTTGACTTCTCCCGAAGGGGAGATATTGGCCTGGTGCAAGAGAGAGGGACTTCCTGGCAGTTTGTCCTATAAATATTTAAAAGTCTTTCCTAAAAATTAGCTTGGACGCCCAGCCCTGGCATCTAAAAATTGGCAAAGGTACAATCAAGCTATGATAACTACGGAAGCCAAGAAGCAAATTATCTCTGCATTTGCGAAAGATAAGAACGATACCGGATCCACCGAAGTGCAGGTCGCTCTCCTGGACGCACGCATCAAAGGACTAAACGAGCATTTTAAAGGTCATAAGAAAGATTTTCATTCTAAAACCGGACTGTTAAAGCTGGTGAGTAAACGCAAAAAACTACTCGAATACCTGAAAAGAAACGACTTAGAGCGTTATAAAAAACTGATCGAAACTCTGGGACTCCGCAAGTAAAGGAGTTCATTATGGCAAAATCAACTTCCGGCTCTTTTGGCCGGGACACAATCACTCTCGAAACGGGAGACTGGGCCAAGCAGGCTCACGGGTCCGTAGTTTATAAAACCGGAAATCTTGTTTTATTAGCCACCGTTTGCGCCGCCGATGAACCGAAAGAAGGGCAGGATTTCTTTCCGCTTACCTGCGAATATTCCGAAAAAATCTATTCCGTGGGCCGCTTTCCGGGAGGCTATTTTAAGAGGGAGTCCAAACCGTACGAGCACGAGGTTTTGAATTCCCGTATCATCGATCGCCCGATCCGGCCGTTATTTCCGGAAGGATATTTTTGCGAAGTGCAACTGTTGGTGCAGGTTCTATCTGCGGACAACGAAGTTTCGACCGCAGGTCATGCGTTAAACGCCGCCTCCGCAGCATTATCTATTTCTAATATTCCCTTTAATGGACCGATTGCGGGAGCACGGATCGGTAGAATCAACGGGGAATTGGTCGTAAACCCTACGAACAAGGAAATCCCGAATTCCGATTTGGACCTGATCGTAGCGGGAACAAAAACTCATATCGTAATGATCGAGGGCGAAGCAAAGGAATTATCCAACGAAGAGATGCTTGCCGCGCTGAGATTCGCACAATCCCACATCGCTAAATTCGTGGAATTGCAGGAAACTTGGGTCAAGGAACTTGCCGTAGTCAAAAAGGAAGTCAAACTCAAACAAAAAGACGAGGCATTACTGACTACGGTCCGCGAATATTCTTTCGATAAGCTGTCCGCAGCGAATCGGACTCCGGACAAACAATCCCGTTCCAAAGAAGTCGCAAACGTCAACAAAGAAGTCGTGGAATTCTTTAAGACGACGGTGGCCGATCCGGAAAAGATCAAGGACATCAAGAATTTCCTTCACGAATTGGAATACGAGATCGTTCGCGAGCAGGTATTGCACGAAGGGGTCCGTTTTGACGGCCGCAAACTGGACGAAATCAGGAATATTTCCGTGGAGATGAGTCCTCTTCCCGGAGTGCACGGATCCGCAGTCTTTACTAGAGGGCAAACCCAATCCTTGGGAACGGTCACCTTAGGTACTGCTTCCGACAACCAAAGATACGAAACTTTAGAAGGGCAGAAGGAAAAGAACTTCATGCTCCACTATAATTTCCCGGCGTTTTCCGTGGGAGAGGTGAGACGTTCCTCCGGACCGGGAAGAAGAGAGATCGGTCACGGAAATTTGGCGGAGAGAGCCTTGAAATTGGTTCTTCCCAAGATGGATGATTTTCCTTATGTGATCCGTGTCGTTTCGGAAATATTGGAATCCAACGGTTCTTCTTCCATGGCTTCCGTCTGTTCCGGGTCCTTGGCCTTGATGGCGGCGGGAGTTCCGATCCGTTCTTCCGTTTCCGGAATCGCGATGGGATTATTCTCCGATGATAAGGGAAGATTTGCGGTTCTATCCGACATTGCAGGGTTGGAAGACCACTTTGGGGATATGGATTGCAAGATCGCGGGAACTCGCAAAGGGATTACGGCGTTCCAAATGGATTTGAAGGTCACAGGAGTTGCGTTCGAAGTTTTGGAATCGGTCTTTGCTCAGGCTCAAAAAGCGAGATTCCATATCTTGGATGTGATGGAAAAACATATTTCCAAGGCCGCAGAATCCGTTTCGAGAAAGGCGCCTAGAATCATCATCAAACATATTCCGAAAGATAGAATCGGAGAATTGATCGGTCCGGGCGGTAAGAATATCCGCGCGATCATCGAAGCTTCCGGCGCGGATATCAATATAGACGACGACGGAAGAGTAACCATTGCCGGATCCAGCATGGAATCCGCCGAAAAAGCGGCGGGAATGGTCGAAGGTTTCTTTGCGGAAGTAGAAGTCGGTAAGATTTACGAAGGCAAAGTTAAGAGGATCACCGATTTCGGGGCCTTTGTGGAGATTCTTCCCGGTAAAGAAGGTCTTTGCCATATCTCCAAATTGGATTCAAAACGGGTAAATTCCGTGAAAGACGTGGTTCGCGAAGGGGAAATGATTCGGGTTCGGGTTTTGAACGTGGACAAAACCGGAAAAATCGATCTTTCCCGTAGAGACGCTCTCGAAGTTTAATTAATGGATGCAGGCGTCGGCTACGGCCGGCGCCTTCTTTCTAACATTGGCGTTAAAAGAAGAACAAACTCATAAAATCCGATTATCAAACGGTATTACCGTTCTGTTTCAACGCGCCCCTTATTCGGCAAGCGTTTCCGTAGGCGTGTATGTTCGCGTCGGGTCCAGGTCGGAAACCGGATCGGAGGCGGGATACTGTCATTTCCTAGAACATATGCTGTTCAAAGACACGGAAAAGAGATCCGCGAAACAGCAGGCGGAGGATTGGGAACGGGTAGGGGCCTATTCTAACGCGGCCACTTCCAGAGAGTATACGTATTTTCACGCGACTTTAGCTGCTTCCGACCTAGGTCTCGGGCTGGAGTTATTGTCCGAGATGATGTTTCTTCCGTTGTTCCGGGAGCGAGACATCCGAACCGAAGCCGAAGTCGTTTTGGAGGAAATGAAGGGCTACGAAGATTCTCCCGAGGACGCAGTTCACGATTTCTATTATAACAATTTCTTTCCTAATAACGCACTCGGTCGGGATATCATCGGTACCGAAGCGAGTATTAAAGCGGTGACTCCTTCTTCCTTACGGGAGTTCTACGAGAAATATTATCATTCGGAAAATATGATTATCTCGCTTTCCGGAGATTACGAGCCTGAGGTCGTCTTAGGGGAAGTGGAAAAATACTTCTCTCGAAAAACGAAAGCGGGAGTTTTCGCTTCGTTCGAGACTCCGAAAAAAGAGTTCGGTTTTTTTAGAAAAGGAAATAAGGAAACAGAGCAGGCCTATTTTATTTTGGGTGGGGAAGGTTGCCCTAGAGGATTTCACGACGCGACTCGCCTTTCCCTTCTCACTCATATCTTAGGAGGGGGGATGTCTTCCCGCCTCTTTCAGAAAATCCGGGAAGAGAGGGGACTATGCTATAATATTACCAGTTATCCCTCTTCGTATCGCGATATCGGGGTTACTTCCATCGTATGCTCTTCTTCCAAAGATAGATTTTTAGAATCCATTTCCCTGATCCTGGAGGAACTTCGAATATTTTTGGACAAAGGTATCAGTGCAAAGGAATTGCAGGATGCAAAGACGAATCATGAAGGTAGTCTGTCCATAGGATACGAACATACCGAAAGTCGAATGAACAATATCGCCTTTCAGGAAATCTATTACGGAAAATACTATACTCTCGAGGAAAGAATGCGCGAGATTCGGTCCGTTACTTTAGAAGAATTGAATTCACTTTCCGCAAAGATTCTTGCTCTTCCTAAACTTCATTTATCCGTTTTTGCTAAAATGAATTCCAAGGAGGAGGAAAAGGTCCGGAAAATTTTCGAATCTTTTTCCTATCCTTGACGGAACTTTTCATGAAAATTCCAGTTAAAAAACTTCATCCCAGCGCAAAGCTGCCGGAAATCAAAACCAGCGGTTCCGCAGGATACGATTTGTATTCTTGTCTGGATTCCGTGTGGGAACTCCCCGTCGGCGAAGTCAAGCTGGTGCCGACCGGTCTTTCTTTTGCCATCCCGGACGGATATCATTTTGAAATCAGGCCTAGATCCGGATTCTCTACGAAGCATAATCTGTTGATTCCGAATTCGCCGGGAACGATCGACTCGGATTATCGTGGGGAGCTCCTTGTTCCGATATTGAATTTAGGAAAGTCGGCTTACCATTTGGAAAGCGGAGTCCGGATCGCCCAGCTTCTTTTGCGGAAGACCTGGCTTATGGATTGGGAGACGGTAGAAGAATTACCGGAAACCGAAAGAGGAGCCGGGGGGTTTGGGAGTACGGGAAGATAGGGGCCCCACCCTGCTCTGGGTGGGGGCCGGTGCGGTGGTACCCCGCGGTGCGCATCGGCTTTGATCACATAGCAGAATTTTGGGATTTTGGAAAGGGATTTTTTCTTTCATTTCTTGCAGGAGCTCCTGCAAGAAAAAAATCCAAAAAAATCTTGTGCAAAAGACATTTTTATGATAGGGGTTTTTGCGGCAAGTTGCCCACGAGCCCACCACCTCCACCCGAATCAGGGTGGGGGCCCGCCACAAAAACCCCTAGTACAATCCTAGTCCCCGACGCTTTAAGTTCTAATTCTCTTTTCCTTTCTCCAAAAACTGCCGATTTTTAGTAGGTATGGAAGTAAAGTCAGGATTCGACCAGAACGCTTTGATTTGGGAAAGGGGGAAGGCTGCCCTTCCTTATCTGCTGCTTTTTATCGGAATTTTTCTGACCCTTTCCCTCGGGTCCTTCTCCATTGCGGAAAACGGTGTGCAGACGAATCTCTTCGGTCGGACGGGCCATTATCTTTCCTGGGGTATCCTGTATTTATTCGGAAACGCCGCCTATGTTCCCGGAATCATGTTGATTTTGACCGGCGGAACCTTATTGGTCAAACCGAACCAGGATGCCACGAGTAAATTGCTTACGATTCCTCTCTTTTTGCTCGCCGTCTCCGTAAGCCTCAACGTGTTCGGGAATCCTTCCGGTATTTCCTTCGCTTCGAACGGAGGAGTGTTGGGCCAAGCCTTAGCCGTGGCTCTCGAATACGTACTCGGAACGACCGGCAGACTTCTCATCCACTTCGTCATCTATTTCTACGGAATCTTGGTTTATTTGAACGAATCTCCGGTACATTTTTTAGGAAGAATTATGGCACAAGGCGGCTTTTCCCTTTCGGACTGGAAGAAACAATGGCTGGCAGGTTACAATCAAAATCCTCGCCCTTCCGAAGCCGGAACGTATGCAAGACTATTTCCTGAGAGAACCCGAAATTTCTCATTGGGAGAGAATATTACGAAATTTTTAAATATACGGAAGGAAGATTCGGATTCGACGGCCCAGGAAACTCCTCCTTGGTTTCAACGGGAAGCCTCTTCGGAAGTTTCGGCTCGGAGCTCGCAGGAAATCGTCCCGCCTCGTCAGAGTATTTATGAAAAAAGGGATCTGGAATCCTTTATTCGAAGTGAAAGAAAGAACTCCTCGGAAAAGGAGAATCTTCAAACTAGGATTAAATACAAGAATTCCGGGATTTTAGAGGGCTTTTTCGAGGAGGACCGAAAAGTTTTCCAATTCAAAAGCGCCTCTTCCGGCCTTCTGGAAAAAGTTTACGGAGTTCCGACTTCGGAAGAGAGAGCTTTTACCAAAGACCCCGGAAGCTGGGAGATATTGGATTTTCGCAACGGCGGAAAAGTCGCTTCTCCTCAAGTGAATGAATTTCTCGATCCGAAAGAGTTAGAGAATGAAAAAATCGTAGATGAGGACGAACCGAATTTTTCTCCCGCTAAGCCGGACCTCTCCGATGCTTTCCTAGACGAGGAAAAAGAAGAAAGTACCGAACAAGAGGACATTTCTTCGGAAGCTGGTATCGAAGAAACGGAAGAATTGGAGGCGGAAACTTTCGAAGAGAATGTTCCCGCGGTCGTGACGCAATCTCCGATTCCAGAGGTTTCGACTCCGATCGAAGAAAGGATACCTGAGAGGGCGGAAACTTATAAGCGGGCGGTTCCGGTCGAGGACAAACCGAAACAAGCGGAACTTCCCTTTACTCCGGTTTCGATGGTTCCGATCTTTCGTTCCAAGAGATCCGTTTATCATATACCGTTAAATCGCCTTCATACGAATCCGACGAAAATACAGGACGCTCTCTTCCGAGTGGAATCGGAAAAGGTGGCTTTCGAAATCCAAAACGCACTGAAAGTGTACGGTTACGAAACCAAAGTAGTAGCTTGGGAGCGTGGACCCATCATCACCCGCTACGAGTTGACGCCTCCTCCCGGAATCAAACTGGGACGGATCACTTCTTTGACCGACGAATTAAGGATGTATCTTGCCGTCAAAAACGTGCGTATCGTGGCACCGATTCCCGGAAAATCCACGATCGGTATAGAAGTCCCGAACAAGCACAGAGAAGACGTACTCCTAGGAGATATTCTTCGTTCTTCCCTGGCTCCGAAAGCGAAGAAGAAAGATCTGAATATAGTCATTGGAAAGGATATCTCCGGTAAGCTGATTTCGATAGATCTGAATAAACTTCCCCACCTGCTTGTCGCGGGCACGACCGGATCGGGTAAGTCCGTATGTTTGAACTCCATGATCGCTTCTCTCGTCCTAAATCTTTCGCCGGAAGAAGTGCGCTTTATCATGGTCGACCCCAAGATGGTGGAACTCACTCTCTTCGAGGATATACCTCATCTACTTATGCCCGTGATCAAGGATGCGAGAAAGGCGACCAAGGCATTAGCCTGGGTGATTCAGGAAATGGAGGCTCGTTACGATGCGGTTTCCCAACTGAAATGTCGCGATTTCCGTTCCTATAACGAGAAGGTGGAGGAGCACTATCACCGGGAAGGGTATTCCAAAATGCCGTACATCGTCGTGTTCATCGACGAGTTGGCCGACTTAATGATGGTATCCGGAAAGGATTTGGAAGATGCGATCACTCGAATCAGCCAAAAGTCCCGCGCGGTGGGAATCCATCTAGTGATGGCGACACAAAGGCCGTCCGTAGACGTGATTACCGGTTTGATCAAGGCGAACTGTCCGGCTAGAATCGCGTTTCATGTGGCTCAGAAAACGGATTCGAAAATCATTCTAGATATGAACGGAGCTGAGTCCCTTTTGGGAAAAGGGGATATGCTTTACAAATCGCCCACTTCCGCCGACTTGGCCAGGATCCAGGCTCCCTATATTTCCGAGGAGGAAATCGAAAAGATCGTGGAGGAAGCGAAGCGGTACGGTTCTCCGTCGTACGTGGAACTCGATTTCGAGGAGGAATCGGAAACGGATTCCGCGGAGGAAATGGACGAGGAATTATTCGATAAAGCATGGGATATCGTTCGAACGGAAAGAAAAGCTAGCGCTAGCTATCTCCAAAGGAAATTGAAGATCGGCTATAACCGAGCCGCTCGGATCATGGAACTGATGGAGGAAAGGGGATACGTGACTGCGATTCTAGGATCGAAAGGAAGGGAAATTCTAAGATAAATCACTGTCGTCATTGTCCGGGGGATTTTTCGCCCGGAAAAAAGAAACCAAGTGACAGGCGGGCCGATACTCTCCATCCTGGAAAAAAAATCCCGGCTTTTTCTCAAAATGAAAGATCGTAAGAATTTCCGAGTCTCCAAGGTTTTAGTTTTCGGGCTTTTTGCCCTATGTGCGGCCTTGGGCCTGGGAGCACAGTCTTCCACAAAGCACGGTTGGAACTCTCCGTCCGAAGTGGTAAAGAAGGTACGTAAGACCTTTTCGGAGATCAAATCCTATAAGGCGGATTTCGTCATCCAAACCGAGTCCAATAAAAAGACGAGATCCATGAAAGGGATCTGCTATTATAAAAAAGGCGGGAAGATCCGGTACGAATTTTCGGATCCTGCCGGAGACGAGATCGTTTCCGACGGAAAGACTCTTTGGATCTTCATCAAACGTCTGAACGCTGTGGGAAAACAGGATTTAACTTTAAATAAATCCAATAAGTCGGGGCCGATTTTTGCCGCAGCCACCGAAGAAGGCCTTTCCCGCATTTTCAGGAAGTATCACTACAAGTTCGATTCGATAGAACAACCTCAGGTCTCTCCCAAGGATAACCGTAAGTATTTCGTACTGGCCTTGGAACAAAGGGAAAAGATCGGGGGATATGAAACCATGACTCTCTATGTGGACGAACAGAACTTTTTGATCAAGAGAGCGGTTGCAAGCGACGGTCGAGGCAAAACCACCACTGTGGAGTTTTCCGGCTGGGATCGAAATGCGGACGTCGAAGATGGGCTTTTTAATTTCCGCCCTGATGGAAATGCAAAAATCGTAAATAACCCCTTGGTATCGGAAGAATAATCTTCCCCTGAAAAGGAGAGCGGAATTGAATCAGAAGCGTGTAGGGCAGATCCTTAGGGAGGCTAGGGAAGAAAAAAAACTCACCGTCAAAGACGTGTCCAAGGACACCAATATTTCCGTGAAATATATCCTCGCGTTGGAAACGGAGGATTACGCGCAATTTCCGGGTGAAACTTTTACGATCGGCTTCCTAAAAAACTACGGAAGCTATCTCAAATTGGATACGGGCATGCTGGTAAACCTGTACCGCGGAGAAAAGATAGAGGAATCCCAGGCGCCGCTCGAGGAATTGACTCGTCCGACTTCCTCCTTTTATTACGACCTGAATATAGACAAAAATAAGCTCATTACCGCCGCCGGAGCTTTATTGATCGTTCTTATTGGAATATTCGCTTTTCCTTATGTATTCGACGGGTCCGGAAGCGACGACGAAGTCTCGGAGGACGGGCGTCGGAAATTGGAGATTCCCGAAAATATCGATTTCGTAAACAGGTCCGTTCCGGAAACCAGGCCGGAGAGTTTCATCCTGACCACGAACCAAGGGGTAAGTTTCAGCGTTTCAAACCAGCAGTGTAAATTGTTCATCACCGGAGTGGAGCAGGGTTCCGAGACCAACACGGCCCTTTTGGCTTTTAACGTCTATCCCGAGTTAAGCGTTTATAAATTCAAACTTTCGGAAGGGGAGGAAAAGATTCTCAGTTATACCGTCCCCGAAATTTCCTCTTTGAGAAGAAGTATCCGAATCACCGCTCAGAGCGTTACCGCCAGTTCCGCTAAGGTTCTCGTTTCCTTGAACGAGGAGGAACGCCCGGGGAATTCCAACGCGACCAAACAGGGGACGGAAGATTCGAATTCTACCAAGACCTTAGGAGACGTTCCTATCCAGGTCACACTTTTCTTTTCCAAACCTAGCTATGCCGAGTTCATCATGGACGGACAGATGGGATTCAGAGGATTGGTGCAGAGCGGAGAAACCAGATCCTTGGAAGCCAAGGATCGATTGGAATTGAAGGTGGGTGACGGTTCCGCCGTGGAAATGATTCAAAACGGAAAGACCAAGGTGGTCCTAGGCCGCCCCGGAAAATTAGTTAAGAAAGTCTTTATTAAAACGCCCAACCCTTACGATAGCACCCAGTTTATCATTAAGGAGCTGGGCGAGTAGAAGGTCTTTTGGAGAAAAAGTTTTACATCACCACTCTAGGATGTCCCAAGAATACGGTGGACTCCATGAGCATGCACCATTCCCTTTTGGAGGAAGGATTTTCTCCCGCATCCACGCCTGAGGATTCCGACTTCCATCTGATCAATACCTGTACCTTCATCCGTTCCGCAACGGAAGAGACGATCCAAACGATTTTGGGAGCGACCCAGGCTAAAAAGCGCGAAGGGCAGAAGGTGGTGGTGGTCGGCTGTTTTGCGGAGCGCTATCCTAAGGATATTTCCTCGGAAATCCCCGAAGTGGATTTGGTATTCGGAACGGGGAGGTATTCCCAAGCCGGAAAAATTCTGCGGGAAGCTTTCCGGCGCGATCTGGAAGGGGATCCCAAGCCGGAATTCAACGCGGAACTGATAGAAAGGATGAAGCTTTCTCCCGGGATCGAAAATTATTCCAAACCCTATGCCTATGTGAAAGTTTCCGACGGTTGCAACCGAGGCTGCGCGTTCTGTATCATTCCTTCTCTCCGAGGCAAGTTCCAGGATTCTCCGCTGGAAAACATACTTCAGGATACCGCAAGAGCGATCTCAGCCGGCGCCAAGGAAATTTGTCTAGTCTCTCAGGATACGGTGTACTACGGGAAGAACAGCGATCTTCTTTTGGACATGATCCGTAAAGTCTCGGAGGTTCCGAGCTTGGAGATTTTACGCCTTCTATACCTATATCCGGATAAAAAGACGGAGAAAATCCTCGGACTCTTCCGGGAGATCCCTAAAATCGCACCGTATTTGGAATCTCCTCTCCAGCACGTTTCGGAGAGGGTACTGAAATCCATGAATCGAAGCGGGAGTTATTCCGCTTTCCGGGACCTGTATTCCCTAGCGAGGGAAACCCGTCCGGGGCTTGAGATCCGAACCTCCTTCATCTTGGGATTCCCGGGAGAAACAGGGGAGGATGTGGATGAGATCCTTCGATTTATAGAGGAGACGAGACCGGAAAAGGTGAATCTGTTTTCGTATTCTCCCCAGGACGGTACTACCGGAGCGAACCTGGAGCAAACCGTTTCGGAAAAGGAAAAGGCTAAGCGAATCAACTTAATTCGAGAAACTCATTTGAAGATTCTGCAGGAAATCCACGAGTCCCGGATCGGGAAGGAATATCCGGCAATCGTAGACGGGATAGAAGACGGTTCCGCGATCGTGAGACGCTTCCAAGATGCTCCGGAAATAGACGAGATCGTATATGTGGAAGATCCAGGTCTCAAGCCCGGAATGATCGGAAAAGTGAAAGTGGAATCTTTTTACGAGTACGATATGATGGGAACCTGGTCGAACGCTTGAACTCCAATATTAATATACCGAATACGCTTACGGTCCTCCGTGTGGCTTCCTTGCCATTCTTCATCTGGTTTTTGTATCAAAAAGAGCAGGCATATCATATCGCCGCTCTCGTTTTATTCGCGGCTGCCTCCGTCACAGATTTTATAGACGGATACTTGGCGAGAAAATGGAAACAGGAGACCGAATTCGGAAAATTTCTGGATCCTCTCGCGGACAAGATCATCGTGGTGGGCTGCTTCACTACTTTTATCTTTCTGCACGAACAGATAGAGCTCTGGATGGTTCTTCTGATCGTGGGTAGGGACATGTTGATCACAACTCTACGGTTTTTGGCGATTCGGCAGGGGAATTCCATACGGACCACCATGCTGGGAAAGGTCAAAACCGCATTTCAAATGGGTGCGATCATTCTGATATTGATCTTCTTCATTCTGGTCTCCTCCAAAAAAAGGACCCTGATCAACGACGTATATCATAGCGGAAAAGAAGCGGGATTTACCGTTTTTACCATCGCTTCCGGGAATGCGGAGGCTTTTTTCCTTTCCTGGAAGGAGGAAGGAGTTCCGGGTTGGGGAGAATTGGTTTTCGAACTGGGAGGTTTCGTTCCGTATTTCGGGATGCTACTTACGACCTTCATTACGGTTTTATCCGGCATCCGTTATCTAGTTTCGAACCGAGAAGTTCTGCAGCCGAGCGCGATCAGGAGGGTCTTTCGTAAAAATGGAAATTAGAAAAGCGATATTGAAAGTCTTGGACCGTAAGCCTTTAACGGTCGCGGAAGCGGAAGCAGTTATGAACGATATTATGAAAGGTTCCGTATCCGAGATCCTTCTCGCCTCCTTTCTCACCGCATTACGATCCAAGGGGGAGACCGTAGACGAACTTCTGGGATTTTCCCTGGCGCTTCGCAGGAACGCTTTAAAACCGAAGACGGTTTTTCCCTTCGACATGTTGGATACCTGCGGAACGGGAGGAGACGGAAAAGGAACGGTCAATATATCCACTCTTTCCGCCATCACTCTAGCATCCTTAGGGTTGAAGGTAGCCAAACACGGAAATCGTTCCGTCTCTTCCCACACGGGGTCCAGCGACATCTTAACCCGATTGGGCTATAACACCGAAAAGACTCAGGAAGAAGTGGAATCCCATTTGATAGAGAGCGGCTTCACCTTTCTTTTCGCGCCTATGTGGCATCCTTCCATGAAATTTGCGGCTCCGGTCAGGAAAGAGTTGGGTTTTCGCACGGCATTTAATATGATAGGACCGTTGAGTAATCCCTTTTCTCCGCAGTACCAGATCATCGGAGTGTACGAACCGGAACTGATGGAAACATTGATCCGGGTCCTTCAGGGATTGGGTTTGAAAAAGGCCTTGGTTTGCCATTCCCGGGACGGTTTGGACGAGTTCTCCATCTTTGAAACCACGGATTATACTCTATTGGAAGACGGCGTGATTTCGAGGAAGGACTTCGATCCCAAGACTCTCGGGCTCGGAACGCAATCTCCCCAGGAAGTCTTCACTTCGGGACCGGACCAGGCGGAAGAACTCGCTCGCCGAATTCTGGAAGGGGAAAAAATCGCAGGAGCACATGCGGTCGCGTTGAATGCGGGGGCAGGGTTGTTCGTGATGGGAAAGGTGCACTCGATCGAGGAAGGCTACCGGATCGCATTAGAACAGCTAAGCAGCGGAAAAACGAAGCAGTTCTTTCAAAATTTAATTACCAAACGGTAGGTTGGGAAAATACTGGCTCCAAACCGAACCAACCGGAACTCATTTAGGACGAACAAGATGCAATTCGATTTAAATTCATTTCTATTACTCGCGCAAGCCTCGGATGCAGGCGCTGCCGCTCCGTCTGCGGGAAATCCTCTGTCTCTATTGACTTCTCCCTACGGAATGATTGCGGTTATGTTCGTGATCATGTATTTCCTGGTGATCCGTCCCCAGAGAAACGAGGAAAAGAAACGCAAGACCATGATAGAAAGCCTCCAAAAAGGGGATACGGTCGTTACTTCCTCCGGAATTCACGGAAAAGTGGTGGAGTTCAAGGAAAACAACGAAGTCGTCGTTTTGGCTATCGCCAAGGATACGAATGTAACGTTTAATACGAGCACGATCGTAAAGAAGAAGGAAGGGTAAAAACCGCAACCTTCCGATAGGTATAGTAGTGACCGGGTGAGATGATGAAAAAAATCCTATGCCTCTTTCTTTCCATAATTCTGACCCTTCCTGCCTTCGGC
This sequence comes from Leptospira fluminis, assembly GCF_004771275.1. GTDB lineage: Bacteria > Spirochaetota > Leptospiria > Leptospirales > Leptospiraceae > Leptospira_B > Leptospira_B fluminis. The sequence goes on from NZ_RQEV01000012.1 coordinate 66,664, forward strand.
CAGGACGGGGAGGAAATCGATTTTTTGGACAAGGTTTCCGAACCTAAAAAAGCGACCGCTGCATCCGATAAAAAGGCCCAGGGCGCTAAGACCGTCAAAAAGAAGAAATCTAAGAAAGGCTCGAAGAAGAAGAAACCTGCGACCGAGGCAAAGGAAAACGAAACCAAGAAAAAGGTGGAGCCGGAATCGGCAGTCGATCCTAAGAACGAATCCGGAACCGGTCCCGACGGACAATCCAAGAATCCGGAAGAGCCCGCCGATAAACCGGTCAAAAAGGAAGAGTTCGGACGTCCCCAAAAACCGTACTGGGTAAACGAAGAGACGGCGCTGAATCCCAAGAATCTTCCCGGTTATTCGGACACTTCTTCGAACGCTTCCAAATCGGAGAATTCCTTTCAGGAAAAACTAGGAAATATCCTGCAGATGGGCCAGGATAAAAAGAAAGAAGAAGAAAAACGGAAGGCCGCCGAGCAAAAGGACCAAAACGCGATCGTTTCCTTCTTTTCGGAATATAAAAAGCCCATCATCATTCTCGGACTGATCATCCTATTTGCCTTGTACCGTCTTCGGGCGGGCGGGCCGCGTATCAGCCGGCGCTCTCCGGTGACAATAAACAAAGTGAGAAGAGACTAGGAGTCGAAATTGAAATCCGCCCAATGGATCCTTGTACCCATACTCGTTGTAGCCGCTTCCTTAACGCTACTGTATCCTAACTTCGCAACCAGAGAGCTGGAACTCGCGATTCGAAAAGAATTCCGGGATCTTCCGGAAGAAAAGAAAAAGGCCGCCCTGGAAAGTTTTTCCGAACGTTGGAAAAACGACTATGATCCTAAGGACGCCTGGAAGATCGAACCCGATCCGGGAGTCCTTCCGGACGCGGATTATTATTTGGTTACGGGAAGGTTCATCACTTCCGCAAAGATCAACCAGCTTTCCCAGGAAAACCAGGAACTTATCCTGGAACCAAAGAATAAGCTGCGGCCCACTTGGGTGGAAAAATATTTCTTCGGAGAAAGGCCTCTTACCATCAAGCTGGGATTGGACTTACAAGGGGGAATGCGCGTCGTCTTGAAAGGGGACTTTGAAGACTACGCTTCCAAGCTCCGGGATAGTTATGCGAAGGAAATCGAAAATCTGAACAAGAAATCCGAGGACAAGAACCTAGTCGAAAAGGAAAGACAGGAAGCCAAGGATCGTCTCGCGGAGATCGAAAGTTACTTCACCCTCAATCCTTCCAGAAAACTGATAGAGCTGGAAAAAGCGAAGCTCATCATCGACAATCGTCTTACCAACCAGAATTTGACGGAACCCCAGGTTCGTATCCAGAAAGACCAGGATTCCATAGAAGTATCCCTTCCCGGGGTCAGCAATTCTTCCCAAATATTGGATATTATCCGGAACACCGAGACGGTGGAATATAGGCTAAAGGAACCCGCCAGGGATCCCAAGAGCCAAAGCGACGGCCGCGGAACGTACCAAACCCTGATAGACACGGAAGAAAACCGTCTAGTCGCCGAGGACAAGCGGGAACAAACCGATATAGTAAAATTTCAGAATATTATAAAGCAAAAAATCGGGAAGGACGAACAGGATAAATTCCTCGTAACCTTGGAAAAGAAATATAATATTCCCGAAAAATACAAGTTGTATGCTCTGTGGGCAAGAGGCGCCAATCCGAAAGCTCCTCTTCTCCCTCGGGAATTCATCGTTTTGGAAAGGGCCATCGCGCTTGACGGAAAGGACATGAGGGACGCCAGGCCTTCCTATGACAATAACCGTCTGGGATATTTCGTATCCTTTACCCTGACCTCCGCGGGTGCGGAGAAATTCTTCGAAATCACCTCCAAAAACGTGGGTCGTCAATTGGCCATCGTCTGGGGAGACAAGGTGATTTCCGCTCCGGTTATCAAGGGGCCGATCGCGGGCGGGAACGCGCAGATCGACGGAGACTTCAGTCGCGAGGAAGCAGTGGACCTTTCGAACGTGATCAGCGAAGGAGCTCTACCGATTCCGCTCAGTGTTCTTGAAATGAGATTCATCGGTCCCACTCTCGGAATCGAATCGATCGAAGTGGGTTTGAAGGCCGTGCTTTTGGGATTCGTGCTGGTAATATTGTTTATGGTCGCGATCTACCGTCTTTCCGGTCTGGTCGCCGATATCGCCCTGCTCGTAAACGTGATCGTTCTCATGGCCTTGCTTTCTTTGATGGGATTCACGCTGACCTTGCCCGGTTTTGCGGGGATTATTCTTACGGTCGGTATGGCCGTGGATGCGAACGTGATCATTTACGAACGTATCAAAGAGGAACTTCGAGCCGGCAAGCATGTCACTGCGGCGGTTGCCCAAGGTTTCGATAACGCGTTTTGGACCATCGTAGATAGTAACATTACGACTCTTATTTCCGGGATTCTGATGATCAAATTAGGAAACGGACCGATCAAAGGATTCGCGATCACTCTCTGCTGGGGGATCGTCACATCCCTATTCACTTCTCTTTTTCTAAGCAGAATGATCATGGATCTGCTCGTAAATAAACTCGGGGTTACGAAACTCCAAATCGGATTCAAGAGGCTGGTGCCCAAAAATGTTTGATTTTATAAAATACAAATACCTTTCCATCACTCTTTCTACGCTCCTGATCGTCGTAGGTTTCGGAGTGACTTTCGGGAAATACAAGGGTTTTGCCACCTCTTTGGACTTCGACGGCGGACTCAGAACGGTAGTGGAATTCGACAAATCCGTCGACCGGAAAAGTTTGGAGGATTACTTTTCTTCCAAAGGGATCGAAGCCGTCCTCGTCCAGATGGACAAGGAAAAGAACCATTTTCAGATCGATATAGGATTGGGTTCCGCGGACCGGATCAAAGAACTGTATTTCCAAAAAAAAGGAAACAACCTCACGCCGGAAGCCAAACAGATTTCGGCGATAGACGCGCTTATCGGACTGTTGACCGACGATTTTAAACTCGACAAAAAAGCGATTCTTTCCGCCAACCAAGTCGGATCCGTGGTGGGAGCGGAATTGACCTCTACGGGAATCACTCTGCTCGGGCTGACTCTTTTGATTATTCTCGGATACTTAAGTTTCCGTTTTCAATTCAAATTCGCGTTAGGCGCCATCTTGGCTCTCGTCCACGATTTGGTGATCACCTTGGCGTTCATCGGATTCTTCCAGATCAAACCCAGCGTGCCTATCATTGCCGCCCTTTTGACTCTATTGGGATATTCCATCAACGATACGATCGTAGTGTTCGACAGGATCCGGGAAAATTCCGGAAATATGAAGGACGTGTTTTCCAACGTGATCAATATCTCCATCAATCAAACCCTAAGTAGAACCATCAATACCTCCTTTGCCACCTTGATCTCCGTCGTGGCGATCATCATAGGGGGAGCGGTGGAGTTGTACGACTTCGCTTACGTGCTCACGTTCGGAATCGTTCTGGGAACTTTTTCCTCCATATTCATCGCCGCTCCTTTGGTGGACATTTTCGACGACTTATCGAATCGGTTCAAAAAATCTTGAAACACTCCCTCCCGAAAGAAATTCGGGAGGAGCTCCTTCGATCCTCCTTTTTGTCCTTGGGATTCTCCTCACCGAATCCCCCGGTAGCTTGCGTACTGACCGATCCTTCCTCGGGAAGAATCCTGGCTTCCGGAAGAACTAAAGTAGTCGGAGGAAACCATGCGGAACGGGAGGCTTATCGCCAACTTCGAGAGAAGTTTTCCGATGGGTTGCCGCCTCACGACGCCTACGTAACCCTGGAACCTTGTTCTCATTTCGGCAGGACACCCCCCTGCTTAGATTTATTTTTAGAGGCAAAACCGGAAACACTGTATTACGGATGGCGGGATCCGAATCCGCTCGTCAAAAAAAGGGACGGACTTGCGGAACTGACGAACGCGAAGGTGAACGTAGTTCCCCATCCGGAACTCGCGGAAATCGCCTCCGTTTTTCTCTTCGGATTTACGAGTTTGATTTCTAAGTCCAGGCCTTCCATCTTGTTGAAATCCTCCTTAAGCAAGGACGGATTTTATTCGGGTCATCGCGGACTCCGGGAAAAGATCTCCAATACGGTTTCGGATTTTTTTCTCTCCTTTTTACGGGCTAAAATGGACGCGATTTTAGTGGGCCCGAAGACCGTTCGGATCGACCTGCCTAAGTTGAACTTTAGAACTCCCGAAAAGAGGGCTTTCATTTTAGAAAAAATAGATATTCCAAAACAGGATTTTATTTCCTCGCAGGGCGGGTTCCCCGGTCTGATTTCCGAATTGTTCCGATTCGCCGGAAGAGAAGAGGTGATTTCGGAGCATGGGACCGATGAAAGGGATTACCAACCTCTTCGGGTTTTTTTTCCGCCCGAAGAATCTGAAGTGCCGGAAGAGTTCTGGAGAATCCAGGAAGAATTAAACCTGAAATACGGTTCGAAAAAGATCGCCTTTTTTCTTTCCGAGGACGTAAAATACGGTACCGTATCTAGGAAACGTATGGAGGATTTGTCCGAAGGTAGGGTGGTTTCTTATCCGAAACATTCCTTTAAGGATTTGGTTCTGGAGAGATTGGCGGGCTGGGGAGTAAGCTTGGCTTTGGTGGAAGGCGGAAATTTTTTGTATTCCGAATTTTCCAGAGAAATGGAAATTGGCGATGCGTGTTTGCAGGTCCGATCCGGTACGATCCGTCTGGAACAGGGGAGACGTCCGGACTGGAAAACGGAATTGTGTCCTTACGGGAAATTCCGAGTCGATTCCGACGAGTGGGAGATTTTAAAAATATGTTCACCGGATTGATAGAAGCTACCGGAAAAATCGAAAACGTTTCGGATACGGGAGAAGGCAAAGTATTCTCCGTGCGCACGGAGTGGAAGGATCCCGACCTGAAAAACGGAGACTCTATTTCCGTCAACGGAGCCTGCCATACTGTGACTTCCTTTCAGGGACGCGGAAACGTATTCGAGTTCTATTCTTCCTACAGAACTCTGGAGCTCACGAATTTCGGAACCTTGGAGGTCGGAACCACGGTAAATCTGGAGCGCTCGGTTCAGCCTCATACTAGAATGGGCGGGCATTTCGTCACAGGTCATGTGGATGCTACGGGAACAATCGACTCCGTAGAGGAGAAGGACGACGGAAAAGTGCTCCGGATTCTGATCCGACATGACCCGGAATTTTCCAAATACTTTGCGGTACGAGGTAGTGTCACAGTGGACGGAATCTCGTTGACTATAGTGGATTCTCATCCCGGAGAATTCGAACTCGTATTGATTCCGGAAACTCTGGAAAAAACGAACGCCGGTGTCTCTTGGAAACCGGGAGCCAAGGTCAATTTGGAAATCGACCTTGTGGCGAGATACCTGGAACATCTATTGAAATCCGGAAAGGTAGAAAACTAGGGTTTCTCGGCCTCGGAAGCTCCAGAAATTCCTGCATTTCTCTCCGCCTTTGATGCCTAAGTTCGTTGGGAATCCAAACGGCCGAAAGCGTTTTTCGGCTTGTTTCCTCGATTATGGTTGGTAAAAATCCAGTCCAATAAATGAGGTGGAAATAGAATTATGATCGGACCCATCGAACAAGCCATCGAAGATATAAAAGCCGGAAAAATGATCATTCTAGTGGATTCCGAAGATCGTGAAAACGAAGGGGATCTCGTCTGCGCCGCCCAATTTACCGACAAAGAAAAGGTCAATTTTATGGCCACTTACGGAAGAGGCTTAATTTGCTTTCCTATGGAAGGAGAAAGGTTGAGGCAACTCGGTTTGAACCGGATGGTCGACGACCATACTTTAGGAGACAAGCACGGGACCGCATTTACGGTTTCCGTCGACGCTAGAGAAGGAACCACCACGGGGATTTCGGCCCAAGATAGGGCGACTACGATCCAAGTGCTGATCGATCCGAAGACGACTCCGAACGATCTTATGAAACCGGGACATCTCTTTCCGTTGCAGGCGGTCTCCGGAGGAGTTTTGAGACGAGCGGGTCACACGGAGGCTTCCGTGGATTTATGCAAACTGGCGGACCTGTATCCTGCGGGAGTCATTTGCGAGATTATGAACGACGACGGAACGATGGCGAGATTGCCCGATCTGGAAAAGTTCGCGGTGAAACACGGATTGAACATCTATACGATAGAAGACCTGATCCGTTACAGAAGAAAAAAAGAGAACTTGATCCGTTTGGAAGTAGAGACGAAACTTCCCACGGAATACGGCGATTTCCGGATCCGCGCTTATTCCACTTTGATAGACGACAAGGTCCACATAGCTCTGATCAAGGGAGAGGTCGACAAAAACGATCCGATTATGGTCAGGGTTCATTCGGAATGTCTGACCGGAGATATCTTCGGAAGCGGACGATGCGATTGCGGCCCCCAACTTCACTCCGCGCTTTCCATGATTGCACAGGAAGGGAAAGGCGTGCTCCTTTATATGCGCCAAGAGGGGAGAGGGATCGGACTCATCAACAAACTCAAAGCTTATAATATGCAGGACGAAGGCCTGGATACGGTGGAAGCTAACGAAAAATTGGGTTTTGCTCCCGACCTGAGAGAATACGGGGTGGGAGCGCAGATCCTGAAAGATATCGGGGTCGGAAAGATGAAATTACTGACCAACAACCCGCGAAAGATCGTCGGTTTGGAAGGTTACGGCCTGGAAGTAGTGGATCGGATCCCGATAGAAATCAAGCCAACCGGAAACAACCACCATTATCTCTTTACCAAAAAGATGAAGCTGGGCCACCTCCTCGGATTGAACTAACTTTAGGGTTGGAGGCGTCTTTTCTCCCAAGAGGATCCCTGTTTCAGGAATTGGATTCTGTCGTGGAGTCTGCTCCTTCTTCCCTGCCAAAACTCGAATTCGTAAGGTGTGAGTTCGTATCCGCCCCAAGTCGGAGGTAGCGGGACAGGGGAAGTTTCGTATTTCTTGGCGAGTTCTTCGAACTTGGTTTCCAATTCCTTTCTGTCGGCCACCGCTTTGCTTTGGTCGGAAGCGAGGGCTCCGATCTGACTGGAAACGGGACGGGAATGGAAGTACTCATCGGAAACTTCCCGTCGCACTTTCGCTATACTCCCGCGTATGCGAACCTGTCTTTCCAGTTCCGCCCAAAAGAACAGGAGGCAGGCGGTAGGGTGCTTTTCCAATTCCTGTCCTTTGGTACTGGTATAGCTAGTAAAGAACCGCAGTTTCCCCTCCGAAATCGATTTGAGTAGTACGATTCGCGCGTTCGGTATTCCTGACTCTCCGATCGTCGCCAAGGTCATAGCGTTCGGTTCCTTGATTTCAGAGTGTACTGCCTCCTCGAACCAACGGGAGAAGAAGGAAAGGGGATCGTCCCCCACTTGCGATTCATCCAGTGAGGCTTTTAGATATTCGTTCCGAAGATCCGCGATATTCTGGGGCATTTGCTCTCTCCTCCAGGCAAAGGGTCTAAAATCCTCTCAGTAAAGCAACCCGGAGTTCCAGGCAGCTTTTGCCAAAAATGTCAATCCGAGACCTAAGGAAAAATACACTCCCATCGGAACGGGAATCCCTCTAATACTTTCCCCCTTTTTGCGGGTTCCCAGAGTGATTGCAAGCGCGATCGCGTAGGACGCATTCAGAAAGAAAATCCACCAAGGGTGTCCCGATAAGAACGCGAAGCAAGGGGCAAAGACCGCGTCTGCAAAGCCCATTCCATGCGGGAATAGAAAATGAATCGCAAAGAAGGCGCTTAAGAAACACCCGAAAACGATCCAATCGGATTTTTCGGGAAGATTCGAATCCGTCAAAAAATTTAGGAGAACTCCGAGACCGAGGACGAACGGAAGATTTTCATAATCCAGGGAGAACTTTTTCCAATCCGTAACGGAGGATACTAGGAGGTGACCGCAAAGCGCGACGAATACGAGGGAAGCTAGGAATTTTCCCGAAAAGAAAAAGAAGATCGCAAAAAGAAAACCGAAGGACGCTTCGCAGAGGGAATAGAGTGGGTTGACCGCCGCTCCACAGTTCCCGCATTTTTTTTTCGAAAACCAATAACCGAATACGGGCAAGAGCGCGAGTCCGGCGATCCTCGTCCCGCAGGATTCGCAAGCAGACGGCTCGGTTAATAAACGAAGCAGTCGCGCAGAGAAGGATCCCGTCTTTCTCTCGGGACCGTAAAAGAAGCGAAGAATACGGAACGCGAGAGTGGAGTAAAAACTTCCCAAAGAAACGGAAATCAGGAACCCTCCCGCCCATTCGAGAAGGACCGATGCGGCGGATTGCGGGATGAATTCTAAGTTTGGGTCCAAGCTCCGTTCAGGCTCCGGAAAGATCCTTCAGCGCGGCGATTCCTCTTTTCAGATTTTCCCATTCCGAAGCGAAGCTGATTCTGATATGATTTACGGAGTCCGTGAAAATGTATCCCGGAACGAGTATCAGACCTTTTTCCTTGACCGCGCGAACGATGAAATCCTCGTCCTTCTCCTTGATCTTTAAAAAGAAATAGAAGGCGCCCTGGCTTTTTTTGACCTCGTAATGGTCCTTTAGATTTTCATAAACAAAGTCGCGCTTTTCCCTATAATCGTCTATGTAGGAACTCATATCCGTTTTGAGCGCTTCTATCCCCATCCATTGCGTTATGGAAGGAGCGCAAACGATCGTATATTGTTGGAGGGTGGTTAGCGCGCGTATGATCGGTTCCGGAGCCAGAATCGAGGCCAATCTCAGTCCGGTCATGCTGTAGGTTTTGGAAAAACCGGAAAGAGTGATCGCTTTTTCGTAAAAGGAACCTGCGGAGCAGAACTGCTTGTCGTAATCGAATTTTTCGTAGATTTCGTCCGAAATCAGGTAGGCTCCCGTTCTTTCCGCCAGGTCGGCCAGGCCGGTCAATTGGTCTTTGCTCAAAACGGTTCCGGTCGGATTGGAGGGAGAAGAGAAGATGATGATCTTCAGTTTTTTGTCCTTGAATTGCGCCAGATCGGGCGGTTCGAAATTCTCGGAGATCGTATGCATTTTACCGCCGTAAATCTTGATGTATTCCGGATACATCAGAAAGTAAGGAGAGACGACCAAGCATTCATCTCCTTCGTTTAACAATGCATTGAAAAGCAACAAAAACGCGGAGCTGATTCCGGAAGTAACTAGCACGCGTTCGGGACTCGCGTAGGGGATGGAATTCTCCCGTTTGTATTTTAATGCCAGCGCCTCCCGTAATTCCGGAATTCCCGCCGTCAGCGTATACGCGGTCTTACCGTCTCTCAGCGCCTTGACCCCTGCTTCCACAATATTTTCAGGGCAAGGAAAATGAGGTTGTCCGATGGACAGATTGATCGGGTTCTTCAGAGTCCCTGCCAATTCGAAGGCTTTCCGAATGGCGGAAGAATTCAGGCCGCGAATCCTGTTTGCAAGGGCGTATTCGAGTGTTGACTGGCTCATAAGGGAAGGGTACCGGGCAACCGGTTCGGGTAACAAACGGAAATTCGCTCCGTGATCCGAATTTTTTTCCGGAGAACGGTTGGGATTCCCAACCAACACAGGCGCTTCCTTCCGGGAATTCGGATTGCCTCCGAGTCCTAGTCTTTCATTTTGGAGACATGCAAACCGTAGAAATCGCAGGATTGAAAGTCCCAGTATCGAAAAGTGGAAACAACTCCGGAAGCCTAGGTTCCGATCTCGTTGAAACGGATTCCACGGTCCGCAATCTTCAAAACATCCTGTATCCCATGTTGGAAGGAAGGCCCGTCCTTCTCATCGGAGACGCCGGTGTCGGAAAAAACGCCCTGATCTATTACATCAACCATAGACGGAATCATCCTACTTCCCGTTTCAGTTTTAACGAAGACACCCTTCCCGAAGATCTGATCGGGTCCTACCGTCTCCTTTTGGACGGGAAGGGATTCGCTTGGGCGGACGGCCCGCTGACTTCCGCGGTTCGTTCCGGCGCGACTTTCGTAGCGGATGAGATGAACCTTTGTCCTCCCCATGTGATCAAAAGGTTTTCCACCGTTTACGAATCGAATTATCTGGAATTGATAGAAGGGAACGGAGTCAGAATCGGAGCCGAAAACGGTTTCAATTTCATCGGAACACAGAATCCTTCCGAAGGTTTCGAGGGACGAAAACCTTTGCCCTTCGATATCACCCGTTATTACTCCGTGGTGTACGTAGATCCTCATACTCCCGATGAGATCCTGTTCATCTTAAGCAAACTCTATCCGGAGATGGGAACCGAACTTCTCAAATCCTGCATCCGTATCTCTTTGGAGACCGAAACTAGGGTCGTGTCCGGGACGATCGGAAAAGGGGACCTGGAAAAATACCATTTCAATATCCGGAATCTAAAACGACTCTGCGCTCGCATCATCGGCCTGAAGGCGAAAGAGCCCGATTTGCTCTTTAGAGAATTATGGAATTTTTATATAGAGCCGTTTAGGAAGACGGAGGATAGAGTTTCCCAGCAGGAATTGATCCTGAAGGAGATGGGCCTAAGCTCCGCTCCGTCTCTGCCGGAGCCGAAATTCGAGATTCATAAAGGTTTTTTATACTGCAACGATAAGCGAATTCCCGTTTCGGATGAGACGAAGGCGAAGGAGATACTGGCTCAGATACCTATGCCGCTGAAACTGAGAGAGTTCGCGGAGAAGGTCTATACGGCCGTGGAATTTCGGGAAAACGTTCTCATCGAATATTCCGAGGAACAGGATCCTCAATTGATCTTGCCGATGTTTACGGAAGCGAACGGACTTCCGCTGGAGACGGTCCACCTTTGTAAAGGGATTCACACGTCGGATATCATCGGAGCGTTAAAGCCTACGACCGGATCCGAAGTGGGTTGGGTGGACGGTCCCCTCACAAAAGGAATCCGCGAAGGAGGCAATATACTCATTACGAATCTCGAAGCGGCAGGCGCGGAGTTGGTCGAGAAATTGAACATGCTGACGGACGACGCGCGCTCCCTGGTATTACCTCCGGAAAGCGGCGAAACCGTTCCGATCGCGCTCAAGGAAAATTCCGGAGTCTTCGCCATGAAACTCTTCCGAAAAACGAAATCGACTCCCACGATTTCCCGCGCGTTCCGGAACCGCTTTACTTCCGTTCTGTTTCCCGATTTGGAGGATCCGGAAACGCTTCAGGAAATTCTAAATTTCTATCTCCCCGAAGGCGATCTGGTGGAGAAAATGTCCGATTTTCACGCCAAGATCAAGGACTTGTCCAGAAAGAGAACGATCGGCTCCGCGAATCTGATGCCGTATACGTTCGGATTGTCCAATCTTCTGCATTGGAAGGATCATATCCATAGATATGCGGATCCCCGGACCGGAACGGAAGGTTTAAAAGAAGTAGCGTTCCGAGGCGGGAAGATCGCCTACTCGAATCAGATCTCCGATCCCGCGGAACGTAAGGAGTTGGAAAGGATCCTGGAATTCCAGCTTTCCGGAATCGAAATCGTCTCCGAGTTCTTCCAAGAGTTGGAAGAGAAGAAAAAAAAAACTCTAACTCCGTCTTCGGCGATCGAAAAGAGCCGCTGGTGGGATCCGGAACTCCATAAAAGGGAGCCGCTTACCGGAAAAGCCAAACTCAAAAACTCCGGAGGAGAGTTGAGGAAAGGACTGGAGATCAATACCCCTCCGACCGGGGGTTCCGTCAAGGAGGGGGCCGATGCTTGGTACGGACAGGAGACCCGAGGAAACATGGGCCAAGGAGAACCTGCCGGGGGAGGGGGCGCCTGGGGATTTCGTACCGAAGAATTGTACAAAGCATTTCTCGCAAAACGCAGGATTCTATGGGAATATACCGTCCAGGCTTCCCTAAAGGAATTCAAGGAAGTGTTCGGCAGAAACCTGGAGGAAGTCGAGCTGAATTTGGAGAGACTCTTCGATCCGGAAATCGATATCAATCGGATGTACCGAAGCGAAGGCAATCGGATCGATACCCGCAAATACATCTCCTTTCTTTCCGGAAAAGGGGATTCCAAGGTATTCGATAAAACCACGATCGATAAGGACGAGGAGAAATTAAAAGGGGTAGAGGTGGCCTTTTTAGTGTCGAAAGCGAGAAGGATCTTCAATTTCGAATACGCGGTGGCGACCTTGTCCGCCATGCTTTCTTCGGCGCATATCTTGGACGAGCATGACGTGAATTTTTCCGTGACGGCTTATTCCGACCGTTTGAACCGGAAGGATAGGATCGATCTGGTGGAAATCAAGAGGATAGACGAGCCGTACGACGCGAAAAAAGAGGAGGAAATGTTCGATTCTCTTCGAAGCGACTGGCAAGGGGATTCCATCGAAGAATACCAATTGCTGGAGAAGATCGAATCCTACTTTTCCCCGGAGGCCCAGACTAGGATCCTGGTCATGATCTCCGATTTTCGAGGACAAAGAGGAAAGGCGGAGATCGAGCACGAGATCCAATCCCGGGATAACCGGAGATTGAAAGCAGAGATCTTGAAACATTCGAATAAGAATTACGTCTTTCTCGGGGTAGGTCTCGGAAGACGTTATATAGCGGAGCATATTTTTCCGGATTCCATACAGATCACTTCGGAAAATTTTTACAATATGCCTAATTTGATAGGGGCGGAACTGGGAAGACTGATTCTTACTCACCATTCGTCCCGGAACTAACTCAAAGCGGCCTTTTGGGTCGCTTAACGAGCCGAAATGGGAAAGAAAAAGGAAGAAACCGGACCCCAACCTCTGGTAAACAAAAAAGCCAGATTCAACTTCGAGCTGATTTCCTTCATCGAAGCGGGCATCGTTTTGTCCGGATCCGAGGTAAAAAGCCTTAGGGAAAAGAAGGCAAATTTGACGGACGCTTTCGCTAAGATCAAAAACGGCGAGGTGTTTCTGGACAGTTTTTCCATTACTCCGTATAAGAACGGGGGTTATGCGAATCATCCGGAGATTCGTCCGAGAAAACTTCTGCTCAAAAAGAAAGAGATCGAAAAATTGGACAGACAGATCAAGGAAAAGGGGCTGGTGTTGATCGCCACCAAAGTTTATTTCAAGGACAACCGGTGGGCTAAAGTCGAATTGGCTTTGGCAAAACCGAAAAAACTCTACGATAAGCGGGAAGACCTGAAAAAAAGCGACGCGAAGATGGAGATCGCAAGAGCGATCAAGGCTAAGAACTACTCATAAACATGGCCGCTAAGAGAAATACCGTACCGGTCGTAAGCATAGTCGGAAGGCAAAATGTCGGAAAGTCGACTTTGTTCAACGCCCTTCTTAAAAAGAAATTGGCAATCACCGAGGATTATCCCGGAGTCACGAGAGACGTACTCCAGGCCAGGGTCCTTAATCGGGAAAAAGGATTGGACTTTCATCTTTGCGATACTCCCGGCTTGGACATAGAAAAGCCGGACGGTCTAGATGAAGCGATCCTAACCAACGCGTTCCGCCAACTTTCCCGTTCGGATTTGGTGGTCTTTCTTTTGGATCTGCACGAGGTGACCGCCTATGATTCCAAACTGATCGAGAAGTTCCGGAAAGATCCCGAATTGACCGAGATACCGATTTTATATTGCGTGAACAAAGTCGACAACCCGGAAGACGAGGAGGACCTGGACCAGTTTTACCGTTTGGGTTTGTCGGAGCTTCTGCCCATCTCGGCCATGGGAAGAAGAAACCTTTCTTTGTTGCTGGAAAAGATCGCATTTTTGTTACCGAACGCAAAACGTCACGTGACAAAAACGGAGGAGAACGAAGGAGCCAAGGACGTTTCCTATGATTTTCGATTGGCCATCGTAGGAAAACCCAACTCGGGAAAATCCAGTCTTTTGAACGCTTTGTGCGGAATGGAGAGAGCCGTGGTCAGTGACGTGGCGGGAACGACCCGTGATTCCGTGGACACAACCTTGGTCTTTGGCGGAAAGCAGATCCTGGTCACGGATACAGCAGGGATCCGTAAAAAATCAGACAAGGGAGAAGCCCTGGAATTCTATTCCTACCAAAGGACGAAACGGGCGTTGGAGAATTCGGACGTGGTAATCCATCTTTTGGATGCGCTGAAAGGATTCGGGGAATTTGACAAAAAGATCGTCTCACTATTGCAGGAAGCCGGAAAGCCTTTTTTGTTGGCCGTGAATAAATGGGATACGATCCAGGAAAAGGACGCGAAGTCCTTCGACGCATACAAGGAAAGATTGTATTCGAGGCTGCCTTTGTTAAAGGAAGTGCAGATCATTACTCTGAGCGCAAAGGAAAAACAGAGAATTCACAAACTGATGGAATTAACCGTGGACCTCGCAGAGAGAGCGAATCGTAAGATTTCCACTTCTGAATTGAATCAGTCTCTTCGTGCTTGGATGACCGAGGCGGGAAGGTCTTTTTCCGCGGATCGTCCGCCCAAAATGCTCTATTCCACTCAGGTTTCGGTTTCGCCCTTTCATCTTGTATTGTTCGTGAACCATGTGGATTACTTTAAGCAGAATCTGCTTTCCTTTCTGAAAAAAAGACTTACGGAAAAATATTCCCTCCAGGGAATTCCCATCCGATTGGAACTGAGGTCGGATCGAAAATGAGTTTCGAATCCTTCGCGACGATCCCAGCCTCCTTCGTTTTAGGTTCCGTGCCTTTCGGATTTCTAATGGCCAAATTCCTAGGGGGCATAGACATCCGGAAAGAAGGGAGCGGAAATATAGGCGCTACGAACGTAACTAGGCTCTTGGGTTGGAAAATCGGTTTCCCCGTCCTTCTACTCGACATAGCAAAGGGCGCGCTTCCGGTACTCCTCGCGAAATATCTCTTTCCGGATCGAGCCGACATACTCCCTCTTCTGTGCGGAATCTCCGCGGTTCTGGGCCACATATTTTCCCCTTTTTTAAAGTTTAAAGGGGGAAAGGGGGTTGCTACCAGTTTCGGAGTCTTTGCCGTGCTTGCTCCGGGATCCATCCTGATCACTTTGATCGTATTCTTAAGCCTGAAAAAGATCTTCGGATTCGTTTCCCTCGGCTCCATCGGCGGAGCGATTGCTCTGCCGATTTCGTACTATTCGCTTTCTCTAATAGAAGGCAAAGACTTCAATACTCCGATTTTCTGGGCAACCGTATGTGTCAGTTTGACTATCCTGTTCTTACACAGGACCAATCTGATACGATTGGTCAAAGGAAAGGAATTCACCTCCGATAAAGAGAAATACCACCGGGACGAGGAATAAACTCTTTCTAAAGTTCCCGAAAATCGATCTTAGGATCGGATTCGAACTAAGCCGCGGAGAGAACTTCCAAAAATTTTGCAGGGCGCTTCCTCTTCAGATCCATTAAGGTCCACTCGGTGCTTGCCTGACAGGCCAGCTTTCCGTTCGACAGAATGATTTTTTGCTCGAAGACGGCTCTTGTGGAGGAAGCGAGAATCAAATCCGATTCTATGGTAATTTCCTCCGGATAGGATATCTCTTTTAGAAATTTCAGATTCAAATTTAAGATCACGGGACCGAAACCCTTATCCGCGAATTCCTCCATAGGGGCTCCCCAAGCCCTCATCGCCCTCATTCTTGCCTCATCCAGATAGCCTTGGTAGTTTTTATTGTTCACATGACGGTTTGAGTCCAGCTCGTCCCACCGCACGTTTAAGGAATATTTATGACCTTCCCTGATCTTTTGTGCCTGTACAGTTTCCATATCCTTATTCCTTATGCTCCAATAGCTGTATTAGATATTTATAAAAATTCTCCGCCGGTTCTAAGGATCCGGTGGCTCTTCCCACAAGCAGTGATCCTCTCCAGGCAGATTCTAAAAATAAGGCAAATTCCCTGTTTGATCCGGAAATATTCAAATTTTTGAATGCTCTCGCTTTTTGGATCACCGAGGCCAATTGATCCAAGGCGGAATCGAAATGGTCCTTTAGGGTTTTTCGGAGGGAAGTTTCCGAATGACCTAGTTCCTGCCCGAACACGTTTACGAGACAAGAGACGCCTTCTTTCAGTAATTTTTTCTCCAATCGAATTCTTTCTTTGTAGAGATTCAAAAGAGAAGAGACCGGATCCTCCTCGGTTTTCCGGAGGATGCGATCGTTCCATAAAATCGCATTTTCTGAATAATATTCCAAAGCCTCCGAAGCGAAATCCTGTTTGGTCGGAAAATAATTATAAAAGGAAGCCTTAGGAATTTCGGCTTCGTCCGCAATTTCCTGAATTCCTGTGGAGGAATATCCGAATCTGCGAAATCGATCGATCCCCTTGAGGATGAGAGTATTTCTTTTCTTCTTGGCTGATTCGGCGCTGATTCTCATGTGAAATTAATATGACCAAGCGGTCGTATTAATCAAGTCTTTTTTATGAAATTTTGAACGCTTGTTTTACGGTTGAAATCGTCACGTTCCCTGTTAGAATCTGTCAGGATTACCGATGATTCATAAGGAAATCGACGAAAACAGAACTCGAGAAGAGAAGATCCTGAGCCTAAACCGGTTTTTGGAAGGACATCCGGAACTGGAAATTCAGGATTTTTATAAATGGCTGTATTTCGGAGAATTCGGAGAGATCGTGTTACAGGAGTTCTTCGGAGAAAAGAAGAATGCACCTGCGCTCCATTCCATGCTGGAAGATCTGAACGCGGACGCCGACTTGGAAAAAGTTCCGGAAACGGTTTGGGAACCCCTGGGTTTCAGCCAGAGATATCTGATGGTCTATCTGTCTCCGTACGTAAAGCTGGAATATCCTCTGATGAGGATCGTCAACCTGATGCAAAGATCCTCCGCTTTCCAAGGATATCGTATGCGGTTCAAGCTGGATTGGATTCTGTTAAAAGACGAGATCGTTTCCAGGAACACCGCTTTTTCCAAACAGGAATTCGTAAACTTCGAGGACAGGATCCAATTTCACCAACTTCCCGAATTGGATTTCACCGATTTGTTCAAGTCCCGCTATCCTGCCTCCTACAGAATCGTCGCTTCCAAACTGTTTTTCGAGTATTTTCCGGAATTCGCTCAGGAACCCAAAGGATTTCGCTTAATGGACGATATTCCTTTGTCGGATCATAACGTAAAAAATGAGGATGCGGAAATGATCTATCCTCGTTGGGAAGGGGAGGCACTTTGAGCGAACCGAGTGATAAACGGATTCCAGCTTTCATAGAAAATTTTTTTCATTTTCTTCATCGTCATTTTTTCTATTTCATCATCGCCTCCTATATTTTGGGCGGTTTTTTCCCGCAATTCGGATTGGCGATCCGTGACACGGATTTCGGTACTTTCCGTTTTTGGGGCGGGGAAGGTATTAAAGTTTCCTTATCTTTACTTTTGCTCTCCCTTCTGCTTTTCAATGCGGGTTTGGGAATCCAGAAATCGGAACTTTTGAATCTGTTCAAAAATCCTAGACTTCTACTGATCGGATTAACGGCTAACCTTTCCATACCGATCGCATTCACGTTCGTCGTCTCCTACTTGATGGTGCTGTGGCACAATCCCGACGAGGTGCAGAATATTCTCGTAGGTTTGGCTTTGATCGCCTCCATGCCTATCGCCGCCTCGTCCACCGCTTGGGCGCAGAAATCCAACGGCAATCTGGCCTTGAGTCTAGGACTAGTCGTCTTTTCCACCGTCTTAAGTCCGCTGACGACTCCGATCGGTCTGCATTCCGTGGGCTTTATCACCACCGGGGAATATTCGGAGCGTTTGCACGAAATCGCCGAAAACGGGATCGGGGCGTTTTTGTTTCTGTCGGTATTGTTGCCGACCTTGGCGGGGATCGGGCTTCATTTTTTAATGAAGAGAAAATATATAGAAGGCGCCAAAAAGCCGATCAAGGACGCGAACCTGCTGAATCTACTCGTTTTAAATTATTCGAATGCTTCCGTGGTTTTACCGGGGGTGTTTTCGGAACCCGATTGGGATTTTTTATTCGTGATTCTGGTCATTACGGGAAGTCTCTGCGCTTTCGCTTTTTTTACAGGTTTCGTTCTTGCCCGGATTTTGAAAAGTTCGGGAGAGGAGAGGTCCTCCTTGGTTTTCGGCTTGGGTATGAACAACAATGGGACCGGATTGGTTTTGGCTTCTCTTAGCCTAGCCGGTTATCCGTCGGTAATGCTCCCGATCATTTTCTATAATCTAGTGCAGCATATCGTCGCCGGTTATGTGGATCGGAAGTTGTCTCCGGATCGGTTTTAAGGCTTTACAATTCATTCTTAAACCGGTATACTTCGAAAAAAAGGAACTTCGCAGAATGTTACAGGAAATAAACGCATCCGGAAGCAATAACCGGGCCGCCCGACAGTTTTCTCAGTCGGAATTCACGATCCGAAATATGCCGGATCGTCTCCATCCGCTTACCAATCTGGACAATGTGGTTACCGGTCCTAAGAGTATCGCTCAGGTCGGGGTAAACACGGACGACCAGGCTCTCCGTAGGGGCTATCTGATCGATCTGAACGCCTAGCTTTTTCTCTAAATCTCTCGGAACCCCGTCGGAGTTCCGGATTGAAGGGAATTGAAAATTTCTCCGCAAATTCTGAAAGCCCTATCGGTAGCTTATTCGGGGTCGCCATGAAAAATCTTCTCTTCCCTTGTTTCGCTCTGCTTCTTTCCTTCGGTTGTCACTCTCTAAGGCCCTCGGCTTCTCCCGTTCCGATGACTCCAAACTCGGTCTTCCAGTACGGACGTCTGGATTCCGATGTCCTGATCGCTACGAACGAGAACCTGACCGTTCTTGGAATCAATCGGGAGAATCTGAATTTTATCGTGGTCTTGGACGGAAAGATCCTGAATTTTCGCGACTTTCGGGGGCAATACGTATTCAGCGCGGAAGACAAGGCCACCCAGTTCGTCTTTACCAAGAAGAGCGAATTCCTGACGGAAAAGGGGATGAGACATTCGACTAAGCTGGTCCTAGGATTCCATTATCTCTGGGAAAAAGAGTACCAGGAAAAGAACGGTCTTCTGTACCAGATCGATCCGTTTTATGTGGTCTTAAAAACTTCAGGAAAGGATTCTCTGATCCATCGGTTCGAAATCCCGCCGGATCTGCAAACGAACGGGGATAAATCCGTTTACGTTTCCTTGGCGGGCACCTTGGTCGAACAAGATACCGTTTTGACGGTCATCAATCCGGTATTGAAAATCAATAATTACAAAGATAGAGAAAGCAATCTATCCCGGACGTTAAATAGCCTGCAGTTCCAAAAAGAGAAAGTGAATTTGGAGTCCCTGCGAAATTACATTCTTTCCAAAAATCTTTGAATCCGATCGTGGATCGGATTCCCGCCATAGATGCGCCTTCATCTCCTCTATAGAAATTGGATTTGAATCGTCCGGTCACTTGACCATTTTGGCATAAGGAGTCTTACGATTTGAATCCTAACGCAACAGCCTCCGTCAGATTTTTCGTTTTGCTTGTGATCTCCATGATTTCCTGGGGATTTGCTTGGCCTTCCGCAAAGGTTATCGTGGGAACACTGCATCCGAACGTGATCATCTTCTGGCGTTTTTTGGCGACCGCTCTTTCCGTCGTTCCGATCCTTCTTTGGAAAAAGGAATCCGTAAGCTTACCGGACAAGAGGACGACCTTGCTGGTATTTGTCGGAGCGATCTTGTATACGATCTACAACCAATTCTTTCTTCTAGGATTGAATAGCGGTTTTGCCGGAGCGGGAGGCGTACTCGTAACCACGATCAATCCGATTTTCACGTATCTTCTTGTTCATCTGGTGCAAAGGCAGATTCCTAGCCGAAAGGACTTTTTCGGTCTAGCTCTGGGGCTTGTCGGCGGATTAGTACTATTACATATATGGGATAAATCCTCGGAAGGAATTTTACAATCCGGGAATATTTTCTTTTTATTATGCGCTTTCAGTTGGGCTTTCCTAAGTCTGAATAGTCATAGCGCCGGACAGAAAATATCCCCCTTGGTCTACAGCTTCTATGTCTTTGCGATAGGGGCGGTTTTCGATTTTCTTTTGGCGATACCGTACGGGATCGAACTCGCTTTTACGCAAGGAATCGAGTTCTGGAGTCAGATTCTATATCTTTCCGTCGTTTCCACCACGTTCGGAACCACGGTGTATTTCTATGCGGCGAGTCGACTCGGTTCCCGCATCGCGAGTTCGTTCATCTTTTTGGTTCCGGTAACCGCCGTTTTGGGAAGTTGGATGTTTTTAGGGGAAATCCCGAATCTTGCCACTCTTACCGGAGGAACCTTAGCGATATTGGCCGTACTGATTTTGAATCGGACAAAAAAGGAAAAAGTCCTGCCCGATTAACTCTTGTTCGGAGCAAGACTCATCCCCATCTAGCCCGGCAATACTGGCTTCCGATTTTCGCGATCTGAAATCCTTCCGAATATTCCACGATCATTCTGGATTCCTTTAGGTCCTCCAGAATGGGGCGAAGTCTCCGTTCCGATTCCGAAACCTTCAGCTCCAAATCCCTCATGGTGAGAAATCCCCCGTCTTGGGTGGAAGCAAAGATGTCCTGAAGAATCTGTGTGGATAGTCCGTCCATCAGTTCAGATCCCAGAAAAAGTCTTTGTTGGTAAGTTCTTCGGATTCCGAAGCCGAATTCCGTTCCTGGACATTCGTTTCCTCAACGTACAGTCCGAAGGCTAGGCGTTCCAGATCCGTGGTTTCCCGTTCCCAATATTCCTCCGTCCCGAAATGAGGAAACGCGTTCGGAAAGGAAGGATCCTCCCACCGTTTCGCGATCCAAGCGGAGTAATGGATAAATCTGAGTCCCCGCAAAGGTTCCACCAAGGAAAACCACCGATCGGAAAATTCCCGGAATTCCCGATATCCGGCTAGAAATAATTCCCGTTCATAATCCGCACGGGAATCTCCGAAAGGCAGGAGCATCCAGAAATCCTGCACTGCGGGACCGGTCACGAAATCGTCGAAATCGATGAAGCAAAAGCCTTCTTCCGTACGGATCAAGTTTCCTTTGTGACAATCCCCATGGATCCGATGGAAGGGAACATCCCGGGAATTTTCCGAAAAGGATAGGAATACTTTCCTCGCGGCATCCTCGTATCTCTTGCGCAAAGGCTTAGGAAGGAATTCCTTTTCCAACAGAAATCGGAGAGGATCCTCGCCGAAATTCCGAACGGTGAGTTCCAGCCTATTTTTCGCTCCGACAGAGGCGCCTATATTATGAATTCTTGCTACAAGTCTTCCTAATATAGGCAAGGAGATCTCGTCCAATTCCTCCACTAACCGACCTCTCTGCGCGGGCCAAAGAGCGTAATACATGCCTAAGATTTCCCGTATCGTCGCCCCTCCTTCCAATGCCATGGGTGCGATCACCGGAATTTCCGCTCGGGCCAATTCCAGCAGAAAGGAATGTTCTTCCGAAATTTGTTGCAAAGTCCACCTGCCCGGCCGGTAGAATTTGACGATCAAGTGACCGCCTTCCTCTAATCCCACGTCATAGACTCTGTTTTCCAGACTGTTTAAGGCCAAGCAGTGTCCGGAAACGGAATGCCCGGCATCTTCCACCGCGCTTAATACGGAGTCTATACCCAACCGATTGTAAAATTCCGTTTCTCCGGGTTCCATCTTACTGGTCCGATCCGGCCAAAAGTTTTCTTTTTAGACCGGAGAATTCCTTTAGAATCGCTCCGAGAAAAAGCTGCGATTTACGGGATTCCTCCAGTGTGTCCTTGTGCCTTAGGATATAGACTTCGGTTTTCCGGATCAAGTATCGCAAATCTTCCCAAGTTCCTAGAGTTTCCCGGAAGAGAGCCGTCAGGTTTTCGTAAGAGTCCCGTTTTCTCTCCGGAGAAGAAAACTTGGATCGTATCGATTCTATCGTGGAGAGCAATTCCTTCCTGAACCGCCCAGGGGAACCCGGCAGAGTTTCGTTCAGTGTTTCCGGTTTCCAGGCGGGAAATTCTTTCCAGAATTTTCCGTGCTCGGGAAATCCGGAAAGGATGGAATTCGCTTCTTCCGGTCCTATATTGTTCACGTTTTCGATTTTAGCTCCTTGCGTATTCACGTTGTAAACAGGAAAATCCAGGGATTTAGCGGATTCTTCGAACCAATGGCGGTACAGATCCAGAACGTAATCGGTCAGAACCTCTCCTCCGGTTACCGAGGGGACGTATCTCGTATCCCGTTTTCGAACGACCGCTTCGTTGATCTTTTCCAGGCTGGTTTTACGATTCAATAGTGTGAGCCATTTTTCGTTGTGATGTGTCCCCGTGGAATGGATTTCTCTTCCCGAGTAGGCCAGATCCTGTCCGACCAAAAAGCAGGGCTTGCATCCCAGCCCTCTCAGCAGATCGAAGGCGGTGGTCGCTACGCTTCCTCCCGACTGTACGTCTCCGATCTGACCGAGTAGCGCCTCCGCGCTCCTACTTCCGGCTGTGGCTTCCCGTTTGAGTTCTCCGGAGGCATCCACGAGATATTTCGCGGTGACGCTATGCACCACGGAACGAAATTTCAAATTTCTTAATATAGGAGGAGAGCTTACCAGATCCGCGAAAAGGGGGATCGCTTCCGAATTCTCGCCTAAAAAGTGGAATACGGAATGCGTCTGCGCGTCCAAGGTCATGACCCCGTCCGGTACGATTCCGTGCTTTAATAAAACCTTCAAAGATGTATCGCAGGAAAGGATAAAAACCTTATTTTGTACCGAGCGGATCCATTCACATTGACGGCGGAGGTTGGGGCCGGCTGATACGAGAAGAGAAGGAACTCCTTCGAAGCGGTTCTTGAGGGATTCGATCCTCGTCTTCGGATTGGGTGGAGAAAGAAAGTTTGCGGTGTTCACGAGAGAATTCTTTACCCAGATCCGTTCGAATTCGAACTTGGTTAAGAGGTCGCTCATCTTGGAGGAAAGAATCTTACGGAGTCTCGTTTCTACTTCGGCATAATACGTCTCGCTTCCGGAAACGCTCGCCGCATTCCTGACGATCCGAATTCCGGAAACCCTTTCCACAGGAAGGGATTCCAAATAATTCCAAAGAATGGGGAGGGAACCTTCTCCCAAAAATAAGTGACGACCCGGAATATCCATCACCGGCTCCAGCCAATCCTTCCAAAGAGGGAAGAGGAGTTCTTTTTCGTTGTCGATTAACAGAAGGATCTGCCCCGGTTCCATTTTCAGATGCGTTTCCAGAATCAGGTGCGGGTTTCCCAAGCCTATAACCGCGACAAGATCCGTAGGAACGATTTTCACCTTTTCCAATTGCCGGACCGCTTGGGTGCGCGGAGAGACCGCACTGGCCAAGGCTCTTTCGTTTCGGGAAAGAAAAACTTCCCCTTTCGTTTTCGCTTCTTGCAGACGGAACGGGGAAGAGCTCGCTTCCGGTTCTCGGAAATAGAGCGCTAGGTAAGGTTTTTTCCCGAATATTTCTCTTGTTTTTTCCGGGAGATCGTGAGACATAATATTCCTAGGCATTCCAGAGTCTGCCCGATTCTGGTCACTTGCAATCAATTTCCCGAAGAAACAAAAAAAACCATGTATCTTAAAACCCTGAATATTGTTGGATTCAAGACATTTGCGGACGAGACAGAAGTACTTCTCGATCCGGGATTTACCGCTGTGGTAGGTCCGAACGGTTCCGGTAAATCGAATATTGTAGACGCTTTAAAATGGGTCTTCGGGGAAAAATCCGCCAAGGGACTGCGCGGTGAAAAGATGGACGACGTGATCTTTCACGGATCCGAGGCTCGTAAGCCCGCCGGTTACGCGGAGGTCAGCGTAGTCTTCGACAATTCCTCCAAGCTCATCAAGATGGATTACCCTACGATCAAATTGACCCGTAGATTGTACGCTGACGGAACCAACGAATATCTCATCAACGATTCCAGAGTGCAGCGCAAGGATATTGAGAAAATTCTAATGGATACCGGAATCGGAAAATCCAGCTACTCCATCATGGAGCAAGGAAAGGTGGATCGTATTCTCCACTCCAAACCGGAGGAAAGAAGGCTGATTTTCGAAGAGGCAGCCGGAATTTCCCGTTTCAAAATGGAGCGCCAAGAGGCGCTCAAGAAATTGGCCGATACCAGCCAAAACCTTCTGCGAATCCAAGACATCATCGGCACCATGAAAAAGGAGATGGAAGTCAAGGAAAAGCAGGCGGAAAAAGCGGAGGAATATTTCCGTCTCAAGCAACAGTTGGACGAAACGGACAAGATCATTCGATTTATAAAATACGATACTCTTACCCGGAAGT
Organism: Leptospira fluminis; assembly: GCF_004771275.1. Taxonomy (GTDB): domain Bacteria; phylum Spirochaetota; class Leptospiria; order Leptospirales; family Leptospiraceae; genus Leptospira_B; species Leptospira_B fluminis. The sequence continues at coordinate 90,732 of NZ_RQEV01000012.1, forward strand.
TGAACGCTTCCGAAACGGAGTTGCGGGAAGTGAAGGAAAAGAACCAGGTTCTATTGGAACGTATCTCGACGGAAACGGGACGGATCGAATCCCTGGATTCCGAAAAATCCGATCTGGAAAAGAAGGTCGCGGAGATCGATAAAAAGCTTCTGGACCATTTGACCCAGACCCAAATCCAGAAGGATAAGGTGGAAAGTAATAAGGGAATCATCCAGGACTATCAGGATCGAATTTCGGAAATTCGCGAATCCCTGTCCTCCGAGGAATCCTCTTTGAGCGTCCTGGTTCTAGATAAGGAAAGGGCGGAAAAGGAAGCGGTAGAGCTGGAAGCCCAGATTCGGAACCTAGAAGGAGCGATCGAGGAACTTAAAATACAAAAGACGGATCTCGAAACCCGCATCGATCTTGAAAACGCCTCCATCCAGGAAAAGGAGGGTCGCATTACCTCCAATGATAAACGACATGTGGAATTGCGGGATCGATTAAAAGAGGTGGTCTTCGACCTCATCAGCCAATTGGAATCCAGAAAAAAAGAGGCTCAAGAATCGGAAACCCGGAGGAAAGAGCTGAAAGAGATCCTGCTTTCGGAAGCGGACCGTCTGCATTCCGTGGGTCTCAGCCTCCGTTCCGAATTGGAGATTTCCTTCACTCCCGAAAATAGGGCCAGAATCCTCTCTCTCGCATCCGAGTTACAGACCGAAGAGTTTTGCGGTCGTCTTTCCCAGTATTTTTCTTTAGAGGACGGGCTCAGGAGTCTCTTGTTCGACCGGGACGGATTCCTTTCCCAAAAGGAAGGTTTGGACCAGGAGCTGGAGGATTTGATTCTCGAAAACGAGAATCATACCAGATCCATCAAGGAATCCGGAGTTTCCATCGAACTTCTGCGGGAAGACGTGGAAGGAAACAAGGAAAGAACCGTGGATTTTGAAAAAAGGATCCTGGAACTGAATTCCGAAAGAAACGGAAAGATAGAAAGCTCCAAGTCCATTTCCGAGAGAATTGCGGAAGTCGAAAAAAGGATTCTTTCCGCCAAGGAATCGACAAAGACCCTCCTAGTCAAAAAGACGGAATTCGAAAAGGAAGTCACGGATCTGGAGTTGCAGATCGAAAACAGGTACAACGAATTCCTGGAGATGAGTCGGGCTCTCGACTCCGAAAAAGAGGCTTTGCGTCATATCGTTCGAGAGATCCAAGGCTTAAAGAACGAGATCCAAAAAAACCAAGAAGACTACAAGAACCTGTTTCCCGTGTTGACGGAAAAGGAAAAAGCTGTTTCGGTTTTTCGAGTACAGCTGGAATCCTTTTCCGAGGAATTGTACAACGATTATTCCATTTCGGAACAGGAGCTTTCCGACGAATTCAAGGATAAGAAATTCGAAAGAGGAGAGAACGAATCCAAATTAAGAAAATTGAAATCGGAAATCCAAATGTTGGGTTCCATCAATCCTCTTTCCATAGACGAATATCGGAATATCAAGGAAATCTACGAACACCATCGGTCCCAGAAGGAAGATATAGAAAAATCCAAAAACGATATCTCGGAAATTCTGAAGAACATCAACGAGGAATCGGAAAAGCTCTTCCGAGAAACCTTCGAAAAGATCCGGGAAAATTTTCAGGAAACTTTCTCTACTCTGTTTAACGGGGGTAGGGCCATCCTGGAATTGGTGGAAGGGGAAGATAGTCTGAACGCGGGAATCGAAATTATGGCCGAGCCTCCGGGCAAGCACGTCCAAAATCTCAGATTGCTTTCGGGTGGGGAAAAATCCCTGACGGCGATCGCATTATTGTTCGCGATTTATATGGTAAAACCTTCTCCATTCTGCTTTTTGGACGAGATCGATGCGGCCTTGGACGAAGCGAATAAACTGCGGTTTTGCCAAATCCTGGATAAGTTCAAAGACAGGTCTCAATTCGTGGTGATCACCCACGCGCAATCCACGATTCACCGCGCGAATTCCATTTTCGGGGTTACGAACGAGGAGCCTGGAATTTCCAAGATCGTCAGCCTCCGACTGGACCAGGCAAGGGACTTTGCCGGAAAGGTTTCCGAGGCAGTCTAATTTTTGATGCAGCCGAAATCCGACGAACTTGTCATCGCGGGGAGGTCCTTTCGCTCCAGGCTTTTTCTGGGAACGGGAAAATTCTCCTCCGGACGGGCGATGGAGGAAGCCATACTTTCCTCCGAAACCGAAGTCGTAACCGTCGCTCTGAGAAGGGTGGATCTGGAATCGGCTTCCGACGATATCCTTTCCCATATCGATAGAAAGAAAGTCCTACTTCTTCCCAATACTAGCGGAGCGAGAAACGCCGAGGAGGCGGTACGATTGGCCCGCCTAGCGAGAGAGTTGGGTGCCGGGAATTGGGTTAAGTTGGAAGTTACGCCGGATCCGGTTTATCTTTTGCCCGATCCGATCGAAACCTTGAAGGCGGCGGAAATTCTCGTAAAGGACGGCTTTATCGTATTGCCTTATATCAATGCGGATCCTATCCTTTGCAAACATCTGGAGGAGGCGGGTTGCGCGACCGTCATGCCCTTAGGTTCTCCGATCGGAACGAACCAAGGGATTAAGACCCTTGCCAATCTGGAAATCATCATCGAGCAATCCAGGGTTCCTGTCGTCGTGGACGCAGGATTGGGAGAACCTTCCCACGCCGCACAAGCAATGGAGCTGGGTGCGGATGCCGTCCTGGTAAACACCGCAATCGCCATCGCAAAAGACCCGGGAAAGATCGGACTCGCATTCCGGCTCGCCACGGAAGCGGGAAGGATCTCTCATCTGTACGGATCCGGTAGAGCGGCGGTGCGGAAAACCGCTACCGCTTCCAGCCCTTTGACCGGATTTTTAGAAGAAGAAAATCGTAATGTACACGGAACTTTTTGATTCCATTCCTTTTTCCGAAGCCGTAACTCGGGTACTGTCCAAAACGAAAACGGATGTGGAATTCGCGCTGGATCGGTCGGCATCGGGGAGAGCCGTCGGTTTCGAGGATTATCTGGCTCTTGTTTCTCCGGCGGCCGATTCGTATTTGGAGGAAATGGCGAACTTATCCAGGTCCTGGACGAGAAAGAGATTCGGAAATACGGTCTCCCTGTTCATGCCCATGTATCTTTCCAACGAATGTCGTTCTTCCTGCGTTTATTGCGGATTCAGTTTCGAGAATAAGATTCCACGGCGGACGTTAAACGAATCGGAAATCCGTAAAGAAGCCGGCATCCTGAGAGGAAAAGGGATCCGTCACCTTCTCTTTCTAACGGGAGAGGAATACTCCAAAACGAATTTAGAATATATTAAAAATGCGGTCCGCATTCTGCGGGAATTTTTCGATTCCGTGTCCATGGAGATCTATCCGCTCGACACGGAAGGCTATGCGGATCTGGTCTCCGAGGGAGTCGAGGGATTGGTGGTTTACCAGGAGACGTACGACCCGGATGCATATTCTTCCTATCACCTCCGAGGCATGAAGAAGAACATGAGATACAGATTGGAAGCGCCGGACCGCGGAGGTTCCGCCGGATTCAGGAAGATCGGTTTGGGAGCGCTTTTGGGACTTGCGAATCCGTACGGAGAAATGTTCAAATTGGGAGAGCACGCTTCCTACATTTCCAAAAAATATTGGAGAAGCACGGTCCAAATCTCTCTTCCCAGAATGAGACCGGCAGAAGGGGATTTTCATGAAACCCTTCCCGTTTCCGATCGGGAATTCGTCCGATTCCTATTTGCCTTAAGATTGTTTTTGCCGGATTCCGGGATCGTGCAATCCACCCGAGAGTCCTCTAAAATGCGGGACCATCTTGCCGGAATGGTAGTCACTCAACTCTCGGTGGAATCCAGAACGGACCCGGGAGGGTATTCCGGAGGAACGGAACTCAAACAATTCGAAATCGAAGACGTTCGAAGGATCCCGGAAATCTTCGCCATGCTACGCGAAAAGGGATTGGATCCGGTCTTTAAGGATTTTGATCGGGGGTTTTTGGTCGGCGCCTAGGATTCAAACCGTTTCCAGGAATCGGATGTTCCGATTCCTTAAGCGGTGCCGAATTCCTTATTTCTTTTCTTTGGCTTTGTATGCGTTGATCAAACAGTTGTTGAAAGGAACGCATTGGTTGGCGTGGCTTTCATAACACTGTGTGACTGCGGGAAAATTTTTGCGACAGGTTGCGAGACAGCTTGCAGCCGCCTTGGGGCGTTCTTCCGCAGTCAGCTTCTTCTTTGTTTGGGATTCCACACAGTTCGTGTAGAAATCGCAAATCTGTCCGCAAGCCGGATTTTGCGCGCTTGCACTGGCGGTGGCAAACAAAACGAACAAGGAGAAAAGGAGGGTGAAAAGCAGATTCTTTTTCATAGGCCTATCTTAAAAAGTGGTAGCGACGCAGGGATTCGAACCCCGGACCTGCGGATTATGATTCCGTTGCTCTAACCGGCTGAGCTACGTCGCCGTCTTTTCTTACTATGAAGTCTTTTCGGACTTCTCCGTCATTTTTTTCGGAATCCCCCGCTTGTCAAAGATTTCTCCAGAGGGAAAACAGGGGACGAATCCGCATTCAAACCAGATGGTTCCAATCCTCCGCTTTTCTGCCGTTGGAAGAGTCACTTTCCTTGGATAGATTCCTTTGCTCGGACAAGAGGCTTTCCAGCTTTTGTCTACATTTGTTCCCGAATTCATCCCATGTTTTTTGATCGTTCTGTGAGACTTCGAACCTGGACTGGGCTTCCACAAGAAGCAATTGCCTAGGCAAAAGTTCCTCTTCGATTTCCCGTAATCTGGTCTCCTTTTTCCGCTTTCGAATCTCTTCCGTTTTACGGTATTCCTTCTCCAGAAAAGCAGGAAGTCTTCTGTCGTTTCTACCCGTGAATTTATCCACGAGCAAAACGGTTCTTTCCTCGAAGAGCGAACGGATTCCGGAATCTAATTCCGTTTCCGGTTGCTTCTCCGTCCAGGTTTTCAACCTTTCTGCGATGTCCTCTTTATGCGGTCTTTCTTCCAGACAATAGGACACCAATCTTTCCCAAGCTTCGGCCGAAATTGCCGCGGATAGAAGAAGCTGAAAGGGAACGGAAAAAATCTCCCTAGGCCGATAGGCTCTGACATTCGGATTTTCTTCCGGGATTTCCGAGGAAAAGAGAGCCTGGATCACGTGCCCGTATTTTCCTATGCTCCTTCGGGAAATAAAATCTCCGACGAGTACGGTCGTTTTGTCTTCCAACTCCGTCCAACGGATTTCCGGAATTCTTTCTCTTCGAACGGAGCTTGCAAATAGAAAGGCTTCGGGAAGGATAAAATCTTTGGATCGAATCAGAGAGCCTTTACGGGATTCCCACAGATCGGACAAAAGGATGGACGTGCCTTCCGACTCTTCCGTCCAGGACACTTTCGGAAAGGGGGAGATCGGAAGTTCCAAAAGCTCCGACGCTTGCTCTCGGAATTTTCTTAGCTGCTCGGAGACGAGAAAAAAGGTTTCCGCGATTTCCTGTTCCCGGTTGCGAGTCCATACTAAAAGACGATTTCGGAAAACCAAAGGAGGAAGCAGGTCCGAAACCTCTTTCTCGGCTTGGACGATTTCCGTCCGGAGAGGAAACTCTTCCCAACGGGAAATTTCCGACCAGCCTTCGGTGCCGATCGGAAGAAAGGAAACGGAATCCGCTCCGTTTTCTTTTCCCCATTCCATCGCCGCAAGTATAGGTGGAAAAGAATTCGACTCTTCCGAATCGGTTCGAACGGGCAGATCCTGCGGAGAAGGAAAAATGAAATCAACCTTCATTGGGGAGTCCATGAGTACGTTTTGAGCGGAGTGTACTATTACGGTACAGGTGTAGGTGAAAAGACAAGCGGATTCTTACTTTCGAAAATTCCAGGGAAACCATTGGTGAGGAGTTTTTTCCTGATTGCCTCCACTTCAAGGATTTTTAGCGTGAGCAGGAAGAGCTTTCCTTTCTTTCGTTAAGGTTTCGGGAAAGGCATTCTAGTGGCTAGGAAAAGCGGAGCTTTATTTGGCACGGCTTTTGCATATCTTTTGACGAATCACGCTTTTGGCGTGTGAATTAGAGACACCTAGTAGAAAAACATAGGAGACGCATATCAATGGCTAAAAATGCCGCAGAGGTGATCGCTTTTGCTAAAGCGAATAAGATTCTATTTTACGACTTCCGGTTCACGGACATCAAAGGCGCGTGGCACCACGTATCCTACCATGTGGATTCCGTAGGCGAAGACACTCTGAAAGGTCTTCCTTTTGACGGAAGTTCCATCCCAGCTTGGCAACCGATCGACAAATCGGATATGCAATTGATTCCCGATCCGACCACCATCTTCCTGGATCCGTTTACCGCAGATCCTACTCTGGTGGTTTTCTGCGATGTTTGGGATATTTATAAAAACCAACCGTACGAAAAATGTCCTCGTTCCATCGCTAAAAAAGCGGTTCAATACCTGCAATCCAGCGGAATCGGTGATACGGTATATTTCGGACCTGAAAACGAGTTCTTTATTTTCGACGGATTGAAAGTTCGCGACGCAATCAATATCCAGTATTATGAGCTGGAGTCCAGCGAAGGAATTTGGAATTCCCACACCGAAATGCCCGGATCCATCAATACCGGACACCGTCCCGGAACCAAGGGCGGATATTTCCCCGTCGCTCCGGTGGATTCACAAGTGGATCTACGCGCGGACATCGTAAAAACGCTTCATAAAATCGGAATGGAGACGTTCGTGGTCCACCACGAAGTGGCTCAGGCCCAGGGAGAGATCGGTGTAAAATTCGGCACCTTGATCGAAGCCGCAGATAACGTTCAAAAACTGAAATACGTAGTTAAGAACGTGGCTCATAAATGGGGAAAGACTGCCACCTTCATGCCCAAGCCTCTCTACGGAGATAACGGTAACGGAATGCACTGCCACCAGTCCATTTGGAAAGACGGAAAGAACCTGTTTGCGGGCAACGGCTACCAAGGATTGAGCGACATCGCTCTTCATTATACCGGCGGCGTGTTGAAGCACGGTAAAACCGTAGCAGCTTGGACGAACGCTTCCACGAACTCCTACAAACGTTTACTTCCAGGATTCGAAGCTCCCGCGATTTTGGCGTATTCCGCTCAGAACCGTTCCGCTTGCGCTCGTATTCCTTTCGTAAGCGGAGAAAAAGCGAAGCGAGTAGAGTTCCGTTTTCCGGATTCTTCCGCTAACCCCTACCTGGCTTTTTCCGCTATGCTCATGGCGGGACTGGACGGAATCCAGAACAAGATCGATCCGGGACCCCCACGGGAAGAAGACCTGTTCGAGCTCACTCTGGACGAAATCCGCGAAAAGGGAATCCAGCAAATGCCTCACACTCTTAGAGAGGCGGTCGAACACATGCTGGCCGGAAAGGAAATCTTCAAAAAAGGGAACGTGTTTACCGAAGAGTTCATCCAAACTTACAAGGCTTACAAATTCGAAACCGAGATTTGGCCTTGGGAAGGTCGTCCGCACCCCTTCGAGTTTCTCACCACCTACTCTTGCTGATCGGAAAGAAAAAGCAGAGGCAAAAAACCCCGGATATTTTTTCCGGGGTTTTTTGTTTTAACGGCTCGCTTTTCGTTTTTGCGGAAGTCCCGTGCTTGTATTTCGCGCTTTCGGACGCGGGAAATTAGGGGATCTGGTCCAGATTGGGTTTATCCGCTTCCGGATACTTGACCAAGTATTCCTTTACTGTGGCTCTTTTTTTCTCCAGTCTGCCTCGATGATCCGAAATGACTTTTCCGAAATCAAGTTTTCCCGTAATGATCTCGTACCTTTCCGTTTCCATGGTTCCTAGATCCAAATCCGAATCCACTTCCGAGGCCTCGTCCGCATATCGAACTGCTTTTTCCCAATAGGGAACCGCCTCCCGATAGAATCCGTCCGCGACTTCGAAGGATTGTTTGAGTTCATGTGCGAAGTCCAGATTGTAGAAGTAGAGGTGTCTTTTATCGAATTGGGATGCGATGCGCATATAGGACCGCATGATCTGAAGGTTTATATGCATGAAGAGAAGCAACCGGTACTTATGGTATTCTTCTTCGTTTTTCACCTGGCAGAGCGCGTTTCGAGGGTGACGGAATCTTAGGTTCAGGCCCGCCTTGAGGAAGAATATGTTTCTACGGAGTTCGTTTTCCTTGTAATGCAGCTTCAAACCGTACATTTCGTAGTAATCTTCCAGAAACTTCGGTTCCCATTTGTGTAGTTTGTACGGAACCCAATCCGAGAATTTCGTATACGGTCCGTTTTTTTCGTATTCGTAATTGTAGTCCAGGTCAGGTTCCGTGCTGATCGAAACCGGGACGGGCGAAAGTCCGGAATTTCCCGATAGGATCAGAGCCAGCAAAACTAAAACTGCTCCCGTCGACTTCTTGGTCGGAAATTTCCCCTTCATTAGGATTTCTATCGGCAAAATCGTGTCGGGCTAAAACCTCAAAAAGGGACCGGAAAGGGCGTAGCCAGTGTTCTTGAACAAGTAGGCTCGGTTTTTTCCGTTGGAAACAAAAATCAATGAGACCGGAAACCCTTTTTGCGGCCATTCTTTTCCGAATCCAGTCCAACTGTTAGGACGGAGGGAAATCGGTCGGGATTCCGAATTGACCCAAGAGACGTTTGTCGGTATCTAGGTGGGAAAAACAATGGAAAGAACCTGCCTTTTACGGAATAAATATTCTGGAAGCGACGGCGGACGAGTGGATTTCGAGTGATACAGAATGTGAAACTTTCCAGAGTCTTTTTTTTACAGTTCCCTTTTCTTTTTTCCACACCCCTCTTTGCTGAAAGTTTCTCTTCCGGAGGAACCCTACAGTCTTTGAACCGGTGGATAGAATCTGGCGTCGACCATTCCTCTTTTACCGTTTTCGGGGCTTTTTTTCTTTTTGCCGGCGGTTTTTTGGCGAGCCTTCTGCCTTGCGTGTATCCTTTGTATCCGATCACGGTCGGGATCATACAGAATCGGGGGGAATGCGGAAAGAGCAAGATCCTCCACCCGTTTCTGTATTATTTCGGACTCGCCTTCATGTACCTTTGCTTCGGTCTTTTGGCCGGACTTACCGGAGGGGCCTTCAATACGATCCTACGGTTTCCGGTCACGAACCTATTCCTTTCCGTTCTGATCTTTCTCTTAGCGATGGGTTCCATAAATCTGATCCGTCTCCCTACGTTTTATTCGAAAGAGGATAAGAAGCTTCCCGGGTGGAAGGGAACCTTCTTTTTGGGAATGGGTGCCGGCTTTTTGTCTTCTCCTTGCGTGGGTCCGGTCGTCGTGGCCATACTGATCCAGGTATCCGCGGGAGTGGGGGAAGTTTCCGCCTCTTCTTTGGCCTTAGCCTCTCTGAAAATGAGCTTGTTCGGTCTCGGTCTGGGGATTCCTTTTTTATTGATCGGAGTGTTCGGTCTCCACTTACCGAAATCCGGTAAGTGGATGAAATGGATCCAGTTCGCACTCGGAGGAGTCGTATTTTATTTCGCTTGGATGTATTACGATAAGGCGATGAAGCTCTGGGGGATGGATCGTATTTCCAGTTTAGGTGTGTTGGCGATCGCTCTGGGAATTTTGGCCGCGTGCTTTTTTTACCAAAGTAAGGCGCTTCCTAAAACGGAAAAAATGAAGAAGGCCCTCTTGTTGTCTGGTGCAATCGTATCGCTTTCGATTTTAATTCATTTTGTAGGATGGGGAAAATCCCCCGCATCCTTGCACGCGGATCCGATAGAAACGCACGGAAATCTAGGTTGGCACCGGACTTCCGAAGCTGCATTCCAACTTGCGAAGTCGGAGGGTCGCCTTTTATTCGTGGATTTTTATGCGGATTGGTGTACGAATTGTAGGGAGTTCGAGGACCTCACTCTTTCCGATCCGGAATTGAACGAAGTACTGAACAAAGCAGTGCTCTTAAAGATAAAGGACGACGACCATATTTTTCCGAAATTTCAGGACGATCCCAGGTTTCCGGAACTCAAAATCGGATTGCCCTTCTTCGTGATTTTTTCTTCCACCGGAACGGTTTTGTATAAGACGAATAACTACTTGAACATTCCGGAAATGATCCGGACTCTCCGAGGAGAATCCGTTCAGGCAAAGATGGAAGAATGAAAAGGGACTCCGTTGTCGGAGTCCCTTTTTTTCGTTAAGCGCGGACTGTCGCGGAGACCGGCTCGGTTTCTTTTTCCCAAAGCTTCCACCGAACCATGAAGTAGATCCCAGCTAGAATCAGGGCGATGGAAACGTATTGTGATTGGGAGAATCCGTGCCAATAATAGCTTGTGAGAAATTCGGGATTTCCGTCCGCCGCAGGAATATTCACCAATTTTGGAGGCTCCGTAAAAGGAATCACCGCTTTGTTGACTCTTAGGAATTCCACGCTCAACCTCGCGATTCCGTGCAGAATCAGGTACTGTGCTCCCAAGCTGAATTTACGGAAATTCCGGAATCTTGCCCATCCTTGGAAATACGCGAAATATAGAAAAGAAACCGCGGATTCCATGATAGGAGTGTTCCAGACAGGAACGCCGGAAGGATGAGCTCCGTCGTAATTGAATACAAGTAAGGGAATTCTCACGTCCGTCGCAAAGCCGTAACACCCGTCTCCGGAAACGAAACAACCTAGGCGACCGATGGCGTAACCGATCGCCATGCTCGGAACCGCCGCGTCCAAATAGGCTTTCACGTCCAGTTTGTGCTTCATTACATAGATAGTAACGAAGGAAAGCCCGAAAAGGAAGCCGCCGTAAAAGACCAAGCCGCTACCGGAAAAAAGGCTGCTCCATAAACCCGGTCTTCCCGGAAAGCCATTATAATGGGTTATGGGGTACAGGTATTTTCCGTCGAAGCCCGGAGTCTCCACGAAGACTTGGTCCCAGATCTCGAAGATGAAGAATATCTTAGCTCCTACCAGAGTTCCGATGACGGCCAGAATGAGCAGCCAGTCCGAATGCTCCGGTTCCAAACCTCTGCGTTCCAGCTCCTTAGGCAGAAGATAGGAGGCGGCTAAAAACGCGAGTACGACTAAAAGGCTGAACGTGGACAATCCATGCCAGTCTCTGCTGATATACTCCTGAACAAAGCTCATGAGCCATTTGGGTACGGGGATAACTTCGAACATATTACCTACTTTGGATTTGTATCTTTCCTTGTAATTTTTCTTTCTCGAAACGGGAGGAATTTCGAGATCGCAGCGGTCATTCCATATTTACGAATTCCGCAGGATCCATAGAGGGATCGTAACCGATATGCACTTCGTAGTGCACGTGAGGTCCCGTCGCTTTTCCGGTGGATCCCACGAGTCCGATCAGATCTCCGCGATTCACGATCTGATCCTTAGACACCAAAATCTGGGAACAATGTCCGTAGACGGTATAAAATCCGTTCAAATGATTGATGCGAATGCTACGTCCCAATCCGCCTGCGGACTGTCCGTTATCTACGACGACTCCGGGAGCGGTGGCGTAAATAGGAGTTCCTTCTCCGGCCGCAAAATCGATTCCCGAATGAAATTCACCCAGAGGGACCAGGCCGAAAGGATCCACCCTACCTCCGAACGTGGAAGTGACGAAGCCCACTCCCGGTTTTAAAGGTCGTCCTCGGGGCATCGCATAGAGAATGGATTCCCTTTCCTCCAGATAATCGAATGCGTTTTGGAAGGCGTGCTTGATCTTGAAAAGTTCTATGTTGCGTTCCGCAAATCCTTCCACCGTATCCTGATACAAATTCATGTTAGTCGACGATTCCGGTATTTGCTTTTTCAAGCTGAACTCGGGTACATAGTCGAAAGTAAGAATGCGCTTCCAAGGAACTTCGTCCCAGGCCACAAGGTTCAGCTGTTCCGTCTTTCGTTCCAATCCGGAAATTTCTTTTTTCGCATCCTTTAGCAAGGAGTCGTAGTAAAGAAAGAGTCCTACGTTGTTGTCCGTTTTTTTAATCAATTCCTTGTCGGGCTCGAAAAAGAAATTCATGTAGATCACGAAAGCGGCAGCCAGTAAGAAAAGCACTCCGGCGAGAACGGCCAAAAAAATCGCCATGAACACGCTGACTTCCAGATTTAAGACCGCTTCTTGGTCGTGGGGAACGAGGAGCACGGAAATTTTTCGCGAGCCTTTGTCCCGAAATCTCGCCCAGTTCGAACGAGCGCGAAGATAGAAAATTTTCAGTCTCTCGCGATAACTCGGTTGGTCTTCGAACTTTGCCTCGATGTTCATAGATTTTTACTTGCAGGTAGGGATCCGAGGGGGATTATAGGACTGTACATCCTATCATATGAAATTTCTGTCCAATCTATTCAAGAAAAAAATAGGATCCGTCGACGACATTCTAATTTACCCGGAAGGAAAGAGATATTATCGCGACGCCCATCCTATCCGTAAGAATATGATTGATGAGGATGCAGTAAAAATCATCCATCGACTACACAAATTCGGATATAAAGCATATATCGTCGGTGGCGGAGTGCGGGATCTTCTTCTGGAGCGTAAGCCGAAGGATTTCGACGTGGTGACTAACGCTACTCCGAATCAAATTAAGAAAATCTTTAATAACTGTAGAATCATCGGTCGTCGTTTCAAAATCGTTCATATCCTATTCCGCGGAAAGGTAATCGAAGTGAGCACCTTCCGGTCCCTTCCCGAACACCGTTTCGGTAAACACGACGAAGAGCAGGATTATCTGATCAAGCGGGACAATAAGTTCGGAACCCCGCAGGAAGACGCCGCTCGCCGCGACTTTACGATCAACGCGCTTTATTACGATATTCGAAACGATTCCATCGTAGATTACGTCGGCGGATACGACGATATAAGAAACCGTCAACTAAGAGTGATCGGGAATCCGGAAATTTCTTTCCGAGAAGATCCTGTTCGAATGCTACGCGCCGTAAAGTTTGCGGTTCTTTTGGGATTGAAGATCGATAAGGGAACTTCCAAGTCGATTAAAAAGAACGTTTCCGAATTGGAAAAAGCTTCAAGTTCCAGAATGTTGGAGGAATACAATAAGATCTTCCGCACATGGAAGACCTCTCTCATATTTCAGGGGATGGCACAGAACCATCTTTTAGACGTCCTGTTTAAGGAAGCATTCGAAAAGGAAAAGAAGAGGGATGCAGACTTCGGAGAGAAGTTTTTACAAACCAGAGTGGGGAAGCGCCTTGCGATCGCCGACAAGCTACTATCGGAAAGAGAGGAACTCACTCCCCAGATTTTCTACGCATTAATTTTTTCGGATATCGTGCAGGATGCGATCCTCAAAAAGGGAGGCCATTTGGTCGCCTCTTTGAAAAGCGCTATGGAACCGATTTTTCAAAGGTTAGGAACTCCGAAGAAAGACAAGGAAAGGTTGATTAAGGTTTTTGCTTCTCAGGATAGGTTTTACCACACCGAAGACGAAAAGGCCTCCCAAAACAACTTTTTCCGTAAGAAGGATTTCTTTTACGACGCCTTTTACGTGTTCAAAATAAATGCGATAGCGGACAATAACGACAAGGCCCTGCAATGCGCCTTCTTTTGGGAAATCTCCGTACGCAAAAGACCGGTTTTGCCGTCCGGAAAAAAAGAGGGAAAGCCTTCCCGAAACCATAGACGGGACGGAATCGATTTTAAAGGGAGACCACGCCGCGAGAGGAACCGGAAATCGCAAGGGGGTTCCTCGGAAGATAAGTTGGCCGAAAATTCGGACAGAAATTACGAGGAAGGACAGTCTGATTCTTCTCAGAACGACGACGTTTAAGCGAAAGCAGTGACCACGAATTGCAGGGTTGTCTTGGAACGGAACGTGTTTTCCTCAAGATACCCCCAGAGATCCAGGACTCCTTTGGATCTGAGAATTTCGGAGAACTCATTCGCCTTGTTCCATACGATGAAATGAACCGAATCCGGTGCGGAAAGGATTTTGAATTTTGCGTGCTTTCCTTCGGAAAGCGGTCTGTACGAAAGTACTTTGGCCGCCCTCACGGATAAAATCGGAACGGGATTTCCCTGACCGAACGGTTCGAATATCCCCAATTCATCGTATATTCCGGGGCCCAGTTCGATAGGCTGGAGGCTGACGACGCTTTCTTCCTCCGAAAGGGAACTGCTTTCCTTTTCTTCCTTAAGCCACCCATCGGCCTCCTGGAAAAGGATTTCGGCAAGCTGAGGAATTTTATCTATCGGAAGAGAGAATCCGCCCGCCTCTTTATGACCGCCGAATTGCTTAAAAATCGGTTCCGCTTTCTTTAGGAGATTTAGAACGTTCTCCGCTCCATACGCACGGATGCTTCCTTTCGCATGGCCGTGATCGGGGGCGATGAAGATGACCGGCCTTCTGTACTGCTCCACGAGTCGAGTTGCTACGATTCCGGAAACGCCGGGTTCGAAGTCGGGTTCGTAGCAAAAAAGTACGGGACGTTCCGTCCTTTCTTTCTTGCGTTTCAGGAATCCTTCTACTCGAAATAAATTGCGTTTGGTCCGTTCCTTTCTTTCTTCGTTCAATTTCAAGAGGTCGGCGGCCCAAGATTCCGCTTCCCGATCCGATTCGCTTAGCAGAAGCTTTAACGCGGTCTCGGTCTTGCCCATCCTTCCCGCCGCGTTCAAAGCGGGGCCGATACTCCAACCCAAATCTCTCGCAGAAATTTTTTTCGGATTTAAATCCAAGCGCTTCATCAGCTGCTTCAATCCGGCGCGGTGCGAATCGATTCCCGAGAGGAGTTTCTGCAAGGCGCTACAACCTTTTTGAACGATGATCCGGTTCTCGCCCGTCAGAGGCATCATGTCGGTAATCGTACCTATTGCGGCCAAGTCCAGATTTTGTCTGACTTCCTCCCAGATATCCGGAGATTCGGATAATTGGGAAACAAACACGGATCTTTCAGGATATTCCCCTTCGATAGCAGTAGGCCATTCCCGAAAGGGAAAGGGAAATAGATTTTCTGCGACCGATCTTTCCCCTCGGAAAAGTAGGATCCCTTTTCGGACCAAAGATCCTTCGAATAATGTTTCTCCGTCGCGGACCCAAACGTACTCGCCGGATTTTTCCAACGAATCATACAGCCACGCGGTAATAAGTTTCCAGGCCAGAACGGACGTACAGATTTTCTCGTAAGGATAAATGGAATCGATTCTTTTAGGCGAAACCAACTTACAAGTAGTGGGAATCTTCTCCGGAATCTCGTGATGATCCAAGACGATCACTTGCATCCCTTCGGAATTCAATTCCTCGATTTCGAAGTTATTGCTAGTGCCGAAATCCAACGTGATGAGCAGATCCGGTTTCACTTCCCGAACGAACTTCATGGCCGGAGGACAAAGACCGTAATCTTCTTCGCTTGAAGTCTTAATCGTCAATTTTCCCGTATGGATTTTTTTTAGAAAATTTCCCAATAGACTCGTGGAACTGACTCCGTCGCTATCACGATCTCCGAAAAGTAGGATGGATTTTTTTTCCCGAACGGATTGCTTTAAAAGCTCGAGAGCGCTCTCCATATCCGGCAACAAGAAAGGAGAAGGTAAGTCTTCGAATCTAGGACTGAGTCGCGTGGGCGTCGGTTTCCCGTCCTGAAAACGGGACAATAATAGAAAGGACTGAAGAGGGCTTAAGCCGGAAAGATTCGAAAGAGGAAGGTCGGAAAGGGAAGGGCCATGTTTCGGCATGGGCTACATGATGCAGTTTCCGCTGAACTTCGCCCCGGACTCGACTTCCAGATCGGGAGTTCTGACATCTCCCACGATTTTACCGGTTTTTCGGACGGAGATTTTTTGGGCAGCGTTGATGTTTCCTTTGAGGTCGCCTTCCACCTCAAGAGTGCCGGTTTCGATATCCGCCTCGACTTGTCCCGTTTCTCCGATGACTAATGTTCCGGTCGTTTCTATCGTTCCTTTAAAGGCCCCTTTGATTTTAAGAGCATTGTTAAATCGGAGTTTACCCCTGAATTGGATGTCGTCTCCGATTACAGTGTCGATAGATTCTTCGTTCATTGTTTCCATTCTGATTTTTTGGGGGCCCCTTTCAAATGTTTTTCCCGGTTTTAGTTTCTTTTTCTTCAGTTCCTGGATTCGCTCGGGTGGGGGTGTTTTTTTGGGGGATGGCCCCCGCCCTCTTTGGGCGGGGGCCGGTGCGGTGGTACCCCGAAGCGACGACCCAACGCGCTTAGCATGAATTCCTTTTTCAGTAAACCTTTTTTGGTAAAAATTGTTTGCAGGACCTCCTGCATGAAAGTAGCGCAAAAAAAGGTTGTCGGTATGATCTTTTTGTGATAGAGAAACGGGCGGAATTGCCCACGAGCCCACCGCCTCCACCCGAACCTGGGTGGGGGCCGCCAAAAAAATCCCCTAGCACAGTCCTAGTCCCGACGATCTCCTTGTGAAACCCTTCCTCAGAACGCTGCAACTAAAATCGTTTCGATTTCGTTTTTGGGCAATTCCCGCGGGAGGCAGTCTAAAAAAGGAAAGGAAGAAGCCAAACTTGCGATCCCTGGCAGGTCTATTTTTCGCACTTCGTATTCCGAGAGTCTTTGCGGAATGCGAAGTTCTATATAAATCTTTCTGATTCCTTCGACTGCTTTGATAGCGGCCTCGATCACCGAGATATTCGTGATGTCCTCGTCCAAAGCTTTGGCGATCAGCACATATTTACCGGCCGAGGATGTGAGGTTGTATTCCATGACGTGAGGGAGAAGAATGGACATGGCTTGGAAAATGTCCAGATTAGTCAGATTGGAGGCCGCTAGAGAAAGTGCATAACATAATCCTAATGAACTGGAAGAATGGGACATCCCGACCAAAATGCTGGCTCCAAAGATGGAATTCCTGTATTGTAGATTCTTAGGATCGCGAATCGCCGGAACCAGGTTCTTATATATGAGTTCTATCGCCCTTAATGAGGAGGAGTTCGTGAGTTCGTTCGAGTATTTGGAAAGAATGCTGTCCACTGCGGCCGCCAAAATTCCGACTCCTACCTTTGCCACGTCGGCAGAAGTCATAAAGGCGCCGATCTTCGCGTCCGCAATCACCAGCTCGGGAAATAAATTCTCATGGGTAAAGTAACGGACCGTTCTGTCTTCGTCCGTGTAGATCGTGGCAATGGGAGAACATTCTAAACCCATAATGGGGTGGGTGGGAATCAAAACCGTAGGAATGGGCTTCTTTAGTTTCGGCCCGCGTTTGGAGATAAATATCTCTTCCGCAAAAGAATCGCTGTTGGCCAGTACCGAAACCAGCTTTGCGGCGTTCAAACTTTCATAGGAACCGTAACCGATGATACAATTCGCGTTGGAAATTCTCGCGAAGTAGGCCGCGGTATCCAATTCCTTTAACGTAGGTTCTTTTTCGATATTATCGTACAGGATGACTCCGTCGATATGCTTTTCCAGAGAAGTCTTGATGATGGAGAATTCGTCCATGTTTTCCAACTCGGTCTGAGTGGAAAGTATCACTGCCCTAGTTCCTATGTTCTTGATAAAACTGCCCATTTTGAAGCCGCAATCGGCTTCAAAATGCACTTTTGTGGGAAAACTGAAATTAATCCAATCGGGGAGTATCGGCACCTGCGGTCCTCCCGTTATTTAGGGTTGGGAAGGGGCGGAATAGAACCCGGAATGCAAGGGATTTTATTCCGGGAAATCAGGTTAAATCAACGTCCGAGAAAAGACTCGGCGATCCGATCCGCAACCGCGTTCAGAATTTCGGGGCTAAGAGAATCGTAATCACCATTCTTTAGCTTTTCTTTAACTTCCTTCAGCTTGGCGGAACGCTCTGAATCTATAGGGGAAGAAGCGATCTTTTGGGAGATTGCCTGGACTTCGGCCTGTAAACGGGCTTCAGAAGCCTTTTGCTTAGCAGTATCAGATATGGATATATTATCGAAAGATTCTTTGGCTTCGTTTTTCCTTACAGGAGTCGGTTTACGAGGCTCGTAGGAACCGCCACTGATGCCGCCTATTTTGTCAATGGTCATTGGTTTTCCCTCTTACTTGAAAGTATCGGCAACCCCGACACGTCCGTTAAGCATTTTTTTAGGTTTTCCTAGGATTAAGATAGCAAATTCCCCTTTTTCCGCGAATTTTAGGGTCTCGAGGTCCTGCTCAGGGTCGATTTTCAGGATTTCCTCGTGCAATTTCGTCAATTCTCTCCCTACCAGAATGGGAGATTGGGGGAAAATTTCCCGTGCAGCGAGCAGAGTATCCTTGATTCTATGGACGGACTCGAAGACGGCAAGTACCCCTTCGAACGATTCCCATTCCTTCAATTGGTTCCTTTTTTTCCCTTTTTTTTCGGAGAGAAATCCCAGAAAAAGGGTGGGTTGGACCTGCCAGCCGGAAACTGACAAAAGCGCGGTAAGGGCGCTTGCTCCGGGGATCGGAACCACAGGAATTTCGTTTTCTCTTAACACCCGGACCAACTGGGAACCGGGGTCGGACACTCCGGGGGTTCCGGCGTCCGAAACCAAGGCCAAGGTTTGTCCGGAACGGAGGTCGGAGATCACGTTCGCGAAAGGATGTTCCGATTGATCTTTGTACAAGGTCCGGCAAGGTGTGGAAATTCCGAAGGCCAGGAAGAGTCGTTTGCTGTAAGCCGCGTTTTCGCAATAGACTTGGTCCGTTTGCTTCAGAACTTCTATCGCTCGTAATGTAATGTCTTCCAGATTACCGATGGGAGTGGCAACCACGTATGCCGTGCCCGGCTGGACTTTGAACCTGGAATCCCAGGAGAGGCTCATAGGTTGCAGCCGGGGGGAAGAACGCCGGAAGGGCAAGGGCAACCGATTTTGGCCACGCTTGGATAATTACAAGGATTGCATATGGTTCCTACGGAACAAGTGGCCTGTACGGATGCGATACATGCGGGGTCTTGGCAGTAAGAAGGGTTGCAACTGGTATCCGTCCCGCATTCTAAAGCAGGTTGCAAGGAACTGCAGCGCGATACCGGGGTCGATTGGTTGGACAAAACCCCGGAATTCAATAGCGCCCTTAGCGTAAAAGTATATACTTCGCATTTTTGAAAAGAGGTGATTCCGGGGGGAGGGACGAAGTTTTGGACCCTCTGGATAACCGGGGTCGTAGTGGAATCCTGAATCGCTAATTGCGGAAAGGAAGGTTGCGTTCCGTTCACCAAATACAATCCTCCGCTAGTGGAAGTTTCCGCGATGGACGGGGTGGCGGCGGTGATGTACAGGTTGTATCCTACAAACTGTGGTTCCAAGTTCGTAACGAAATATTTCAAGAGATAGTTCGGCTTGTAATTCGCATAATTGATGGAATACAAGGGATCGATAACGTTAAAATAATTATCCATCCCCGGATTCGTAGCTTGAACGCTATAGACTTGGGGGACAGTAACCGGAGTCAGAAAAACGAAAGGAGATTGGGCTACTTCGGTGTTCGTTCCGCATCCATTCGATAGAAGGAGGAAAAGAAGAGAGAAGAGTGCACTGCCAATCCGTCGGGTTTTTAGGTTGCCCGTATAGCAGCTGTATGAGATCCCCGAAATACGACCCACAGGGATAGGATTCACCCTAAGGACGGTCTTACAACTAAAAAATACGGAGGCTATCGTCTTGAACGGCATACGTAAGATTCTATTCATCGGCGGCTTTATCATAGTTTTCATTTTATTATTGGTTTTCCTTTTTTCCGGAGGAGAGGACGGCGGAGGGTCCGATCGAAAAAAAGGGGAGGCGGACGCGGTGGCCAGTCTCTTAGGCGGAGGCGGTTCCCGGTCTTCCGATCGTTCGGGGGGAAATTCCGGACCGGCAGGATCCGTTTTCGATTCCGATTTTTTTCGTTCGGGAAAGGGGGAATATGTAGAAAGCGAAAAATCAGGTTCACCCCAGGAACGCAATGAGGATGCGGCCGACGCGGACAATCCCGTCAATCCTCAAACCGGAAAACCTTATACCAATGAAGAGATGGATCGCTTCCAGCAATTGAAAGAACGTTTTCCCGGGAACTCCCTCATCCCGGTGAAATTAAGTCCGGCGGAAAAAGAGCAGAAAAAACAATTCGAGCAAAGAGTTTCGGATGCGACTCGTGCGGTTATGAGTCGGACCGCTTCCCAGGAACAGACGGTAACGTATTACGATTTTATAGAAAAGCAGGCCAAGGATCGTTTGGACATAGTCAACTATCTGGTGGATTTACAAAAAGGTTCCGGGGACGACGAACAGGAAAAAAAATTGGAGACGATACGCCAATCCATGGTGCAGCAATTCGAACAAGTGCAGCGGGACAAAAAGAAAGCCTTCGACGAAATGGGGCAGTGATCCGGTTTTCGGAGAATTCCGGAAAATCAGAACGTAATTTCGCTCAAAATCGGAAAGCGGAAGCTGGATTTCGGATCCAGCCCGTAACTATCCAAATGAAAGGAAGGCGGCAGCCTTTCCCGTTTCCATTGGCTTGCGGGAAAGAGCTTGAGAAATTTTTCGGCCCCGTTTCGAACCTCCACGGGATTTTCCCAATCCACGCTCCGATCGATTTGCGAGGGGGAGATTCCTTTTACAACGAAGGATTCTTCCAACTTTTGTAATAAAGGATAAGGCATCAGATCCTTTTCGTCTTCCTGCTTGTCCTGTAGAGGTTTGAGTTCCGCGGTAGGTTTGGAATCTAAAATCTTCTCCAATGATCGGATTGCGGGAAGTATTTCGTCCCTTCCTTCCATCACGTTTCGCAGCCAAGCCAACAGGAATTCCTTACTGATTCCCGTGAGAGGCGCCACCGAACCCGAGGAATCGCCGTCCATGGTAGTGTATCCTACGCTGGCTTCGCTTCTGTTTCCGGTGGATAAAAGCAAATGGCCGTTTACGTTAGCCAAGAGCCAGATCAAAGGAGATCGAACCCTGGCTTGGATGTTTTGGAGGGCGAGATTGTGCGATTCCCAATTCGGAACGTAACCGACTACTTCCGAAATCTTTCGGATCATGGAGGAAACTTCGGAATCGATCCGGATACTGGAGTGAGGAACTTCCAATTCTGCTGCCAAGGCTTGGGCGCTGTTTTGGGTCAGGTCCGAATTGTTTTCGGTTCCTTGGTACAGTGTGAAAAGTAGATTCTTCTCGTCCAGGCCGATGGATGGAAGATAATCCTTTCCTAGCTCCTTTTTCGCGATCAGAATCCCCGCCTTCACTAGCAAGGCACAGGCGGCGCTGTCCGCTCCTCCGGAAAGGGAAAGAGTGTAACCTTTCGTTTTAGATTTTCTTAAATAATCGAACAGACCTAGAGAGACGGCCCGCGTAAAATCGCGATAATCGTCCCTTCCTTTCTCCGTCGCGGATGGAGAAACCCGTTCTTTCACCGAAACGGAAGGTAATTCCCGAATCCGGATCCTTTGCAGGTTTTTGCTTTTGGATCTGGATTCTCTCGTGCCGGAAGGACGAAAATTCCGTGCCCTTCTGGAACGTATGTCGTTCGAATCCAAATCCAGATGAATGAATTCAAAATCCGTAAAATGACATCTTGGTCCTTCCGTCACGAGAGCACCTTCCAAGAATCCCAAGGATCCGCCTTCGAAAATCAACCTTCCCGACTCGTTGCCGTTCAGATTGGAATACAATACGGCCCCCGCGCCGTTCCGTGAGGCTTCTCCGAAAAGTCTCTTTCTAGTTTCCTGCTTTCCGAGAGCGAAGTGGGAGGCTCCGGGAGAAAGAATCAGATCCGCTCCGGCTTCCACCAAGTTTTGCCCCGGCCTGGTTTGAACCCAAGAATCTTCGCAGATTTCGATCCCGAAATTGAAATCGTCCGTCTCAAATAGTACGGAGCCGAAAGATATCTCACTCCCATCCGGAGCGACGGCATAAGGATCCGCTTCTTCCCCCTTGGTAAACCACCTGTTTTCGTAATGAACTCCCGTCTGTGCAAGATTCTGTTTCGGTACCAAGGCGATCACTTTGCCGTTCCGCAATACCGCCGCTACGTTGTAAAGATAAGGGCTCTGGAAAAACGGCAATCCGACAACGACCGTTCTGGAACCTGAGGCTTCCGCGATTTGGATCAGACTTTTCCAAGAATGTTCCCACACCCAAGGAAAATAGAAAGCGTCTTCGCAACCGTAGCCGGAAATGCAAAGTTCGGGAAAAAGAACGATCGAGGAAGTTTTGCATTTTTCTAATGCAGCCAGAATCCTTTCCCGGTTTCCGCGAAAATCGAGAGGGGTGGTCCGGATACTTACTGCGGTACAGCGGTAGATCGACATGTTCTCCCTAGTGTCTTCGCCGGCACCCTTGCGGAAACCTTTTTTTACTTCTCCAATTCCTCGTAAATCCGCTCCGCGGCTCCTCTTCCGGATTCCAAAAAAGCCCGATTCGAAGAGGCGATTTTTTCCAATCTTTCGGAGGGAAGGGAAAGCGTTTCCAAAACGTCCTTTTCGTTTTTTACGATGAACAATCCTCCCTGTGAATTCAGCTCCTTGGCCTCCGGAGAGTGATCGATCTTAGGACCAGTCAGTATCGGCAACCCGAAATAAGCCGGCTCCAATACGTTGTGGACACGGTGATGCAGTCCTCCTCCTACATAGGCGAAATCGGCGGCTTGGTATGCGAACGCAAGAATACCTAGAACATCGAAAACCACGACTCTGGCGTTAGCGGCTTCAAAAGGACCGGAAGTATAGAGGCGAACGTTTTCCGTCCTTCGAGAAACCTCGGTTAAGATGGATCGGATTCTGGCGGGATCCGTTTTATGCGGAAAGATCCAGAATGCGAAGTCGTTTAACGACGGTTCGGAAAGTAAAGGGAGAAAGAGACCTTCGCACTCCTCGTACGTGGAAGCCAGAAGGAGAACCTTCGGAAAAGGGTATCCGTTCGGCCTCCGAAAGCTTCCCGGATTCGACTCCACTTTTCGAATCACAGTATCGATCCTACAGTCTCCCAACGTCCTGATCTCCGCTTTTTGTCCCAGGAGTTCTCGAAAATTTTTTTCCGCGGAAAGATGGGAAGGGTAAATTCGATCGAAGAGGGCGAAGACGCAGCGATAGAATTTTTTTCCCAAAAAACCGGCAGGAGGAGTGATGACTGCGCAGGCCAGCAAGGTTCGAATTCCTCTTTTTTTTGCGGAGAGCAAAAGATTCGGCCAACGGTCCCAGGCCATACATACTAAAGTTCTCGGTCGGAATTTATCGAACAAGAAACCATAGGCCCAAGGAAAGTCCAAGGGAAGGTGAAATGTAACGTCCGCGGGAAACGCATCCAGTTGCGATTCCCGGACGGAAGGAGAAAATACGCTCTGTAGAATCAGAGTTTCCGGCTTTCGTTTCCGGAATACGGTTGCGAGGGCCCTGCATTGGTCCAATTCTCCGACGGAAGAGGCGTGGAACCAAATTACTTTCCGTGCCGGATCCGGATCGGGAAGGGAACGAATTCTGACGAAGTCTTCCTTCCTCACTCGGAAGAATTCCCGAGCAGCGGGAATCGATAGGGACAAAACACGAATCGGAATCCAAAGAAGAATCGTCAAAATTCTATAAAAGAAAAGCATGGGGGTATGCGATCTCCGCTATTCGTGTTCGATCTGATGGACACACTGATCAAAGATCCGTTTCACTCGGCTCTGCGCGCCTTGTTGTCCAAGGATCAGTTGGAATCTTTTAAAAACGGCCGGGAAAGGCAAGCTTTCTTGGAATTCGAAAAAGGCCAAATCGACGAGCAGGAATTCTTTTCCAGATTTTATCTCGAATCCCACAGGCTGGCAGGACTTCCCAGTCCGGAAGAACTGAAACGAAAGATGTTCTCCTCCGTGGAACTTATCGAGGAAACCGCTCAGGTGGTTCGAACTCTAAAACAGAAAGGGTTTCAAGTAATTTTGGCCAGCAACTATTCGATCTGGTACAAGGAACTCCTTCGGTTCCCGGAAATCGGAAGTCTTCTCCATTCCTTGGACAGACTCTATTTTTCCTGCGAAATGGGAGTGCGCAAACCCTCCCAGGAATATTACCAATGGATCGAAGTGGATTTTCCGGAACGGGAAATCGTATTCATAGACGACAATCCCACGAATGTGGAAGTCGCCGGTTATTTGAATTGGAACTCCTATCGTTTTGATCCTAAGGATCCCAAAGGACTGGAGGAATTTCTCAGAGAGCAGTACCCCAATTGTCTTTGATCTCCGCTCCCGGATAGATTTCGTCCCTGCTATCGATCAGGATTCCCAATCGGTCCATATAGAAGATGAATTCCCCTTTTTCCTGGAAGGGATTCGGCTTGATCCGGATCGCTCCCACTTCTAGGGGAAATCTCAGAGATTGGTTCAATCGTATGTTCCTGCGAGGAAGAGAAAGTTGGGCTTCGATCCGTTTCCAACCGTCGAATTTCAAATTCCCGATTTCTTGAACCACTTCCCGGGAATGTCTTTGCTTAAATACGATCTCCACGGAGGCGTTATGGTTGGAGGAATAAGCCCAAAAGAAAATCCGCGTCGGAATTCCGATCGGCAAGCGGATCGGTTCCTTGGGTCGTATTTCTAGACGTTCCAATTTGGGATTTTCGAAATTGCTCTGGACCATCATGGACCTGTAC
This sequence comes from Leptospira fluminis, assembly GCF_004771275.1. Lineage (GTDB taxonomy): Bacteria > Spirochaetota > Leptospiria > Leptospirales > Leptospiraceae > Leptospira_B > Leptospira_B fluminis. Next base: position 115,195 of record NZ_RQEV01000012.1, read on the forward strand.
TCTTCCGGCCGGGAAGATTTGTAGAGTTCTCTCTCTTTTAAAAACGCGGGAGAGGCGGGCACCTGGGACGTGAATTCGATTCTATTTACGAAGGAAATTCCGCGATAGATCTCCCAAGGACGTTCTCCCTCGAACGAATCTACCAGAAAAAGATTGTAGTGTTTCCAATCTTGGAGTACTTTTTCGAGTTGAAGGACCCGACTCGATTCGTCCTGGTCTCGAGTCACCGGAGGAGCCCAAGATAGACCGGGTACGAATAAGAGAACGAACAGACTCCGTAGCAGAAAATTCGACCGTACTTCCACGGTACTTCCTTCGGAAGAATTCGGATTTCACCTGAGCAAACCTCAGTTTTTTGCCCGTTTTCATGCTTTCTGGTCCGATAAATAAAAAAGGAAAACCTATGAACCGGGATATTTTGAAAACTCTTTTGGGAGGCCTGCTAATCCTTTTATTGGGATGCTTGATCGTATATGTGATCTTTCAGCGGGATAAAATATCCACTTGGGTAAAAAGCCAACAATCCTCTCCGGGAGAATCGGCTCCTAGCGAAAGGGTGATTATCGGTCTGGACGAACTTCCCCAGACAAAGGAGACGACTCCTCCCTCGCAAAATTTCGATTCGGAACGTTCTCCGAACAAAGAGATCCCGAAGGAAATACCCAAACCTCTTCCTAAAACGGATTACGAGGTTCCCGGACTCGGACCGGAAGTCGGAAAAACCAAGCCTTCCGAGCGTTCGGAAAATCCCAAACGGGAAGAACCGCCTTCTTCGACCTTCGGAGAAGACGAACCTCCACGTTGGAAGGAAAAACATTCCTCCGAATCCGCAAAGTTCGACGAATCGAACTTCCGATCGAACCGAAAGGAAACCTCTTACCGAAAAAAAAACGGGACAAAAAGAAAGCATTCTTCGGTCCAAAAACGCTCCCGTCTGACCTCTCTGGAAAAAAGAGTCGATCGATTGGAGAAAAAATTAGGCGTAAAGAAATCCAAACAAGCTCGGTCCAAGAAAAAACCTGCCTCCTCCCTCGAAAAAAGAGTGGAGCGTTTGGAAAAAGAAGTATCTACGCTAAAAAAGAAATCCAAAGAGGAATAATCCTCTAAGGCCTACGCAACTTGGGAGTTTCGGAAAGATACCAGGAGATCCAACGGGAAATCGAATCCCTCCGTTCGGCGTCTCGGGTCTCGATCATAGCGGTCTCCAAATTCCAACCGCAAGAGAAAGTGGTCCAAGCTCTTCGGGCGGGCTGCCTTCATTTTGGAGAGAACCGAGTGCAGGAAGGTCTGGAAAAATTCCGGGACTTGGGGGTTCCGAACCGGGATTTCGTGCTCCACCATATCGGTCCCGTCCAGAGTGGAACCTTACGGAAATACGTAGGAATGTATTCCTACGCGCACGGAGTGGGGTCCATCGCCTCCTGGGACGAACTGAAGAAACGCTTGGAAAAAGACAAATGGAAGATGGGGATTTTTTTACAGGTCAATCTGACTGGAGAAGATTCGAAATCCGGATTTGCCGAGCAGGAGATTCCGAGAATTCTGGCAAAAGAATCGAATTTGCATACCGAATTCTGCCGCCTTGAAGGATTGATGACCATGGGGCCGAGTTCGGGAGATCCTACGGAAACGCGGAGAGTGTTTCATCAGTTGGGAAGAATTCGGTCGGATTATTTTCCCGCAGGAAAACTTTCCATGGGAATGTCGGGAGATTATAGAATCGCGGTTTCGGAAGGAAGCGATTTTGTCAGAATCGGAAGCGCAATATTCGGAGAACGCTCATGAAATCGGAAACGGTCGGAATCGTAGGGTGCGGAAATATGGGGGGGGCCATCTATCGCTCCCTGAAAATCGGAGGAAGTAAGGTCCTGGGATTCGATCCCTTCCTCCCGCCGGAAAAGTCCGAAGGAATTCTTCTGGAGAAAGATTGGAGCGAGTTTGTGCGTGCCTCGGATCTACTGGTTCTGTGCGTAAAGCCCGGAGACGTTTCCAAGACTCTCAAGACGATCTCATCGCCTAAAAAAATTCTCTCCGTCGCTGCGGGAATTCCTACGGGGATCCTACGCGCATCCTCTCCTTCCGGATCCTCGGTGGTACGGATCATGCCGAATTTGCCGATTTTGGTAGGAAAGGGCGCTCTTGCCTATTTCGGAGATTCCGAATTGTATCCGAACGTTCGGGAGATTTTTTCTCCCATTTCGTACTGCTTGGAAGTTTCTAAAGAGGAACTTTTGGACGCCGTGACGGGACTTTCCGGATCCGGACCGGCGTACGTCCTGAGGTTCGTCCAAAGTTTGGCCGAAGGGGGGGTCTCTTCCGGTCTAACGTACACGCAGTCTCTGGATCTTGCGATTCACACAGTCCTAGGCGCGGCCGAGTTACTTCTGGAAGAAAGAAAAAAGAAAATCGACCTTCATCCGGAAGAATTGAAAAACAGAGTCACTTCTCCGGGCGGAACTACCATTGCCGGTTTGGAAGAATTGGAGAGAAACAAATTCCCGTACGCAGTCATGTCTGCGGTAAAAAGAGCTGCGGAACGATCCTCAGAATTGGGAAGATCCTAGAAAAATTAACCCTTTGGAATTAGGATTTTTAGTAACTAACGAAAAGAATACGAAACCGAATGTAGAAACGAGCAACTTTTACTCGTCTAATTGTTTGCTTTTCTGGATTGGAGAAAGGGAAAAAGACACTCTAGCGCGGACAGGATTCGAACCTGTGACCTTTGGGTTATGAGCCCAACGAGCTACCGGCTGCTCCACCGCGCGGTGTCTGAAACCATGTTTCCCCAGCCAGGGCCCAAAGTCAAGCGAAAAAACTAAAAAGAGTTTGATTTCCCCAAGGAAACGTTTTTGATGCTACTACCTTGAGCGAATGTATCTTTGAATGAATCGAAAAATTCTTCGCCAGTCGGGCATAGCGAAACGAGAACCATTGAAACACGGACCGGGAGAATCCAACTTGATCGGAAAAGATAACGATCCTCTGATGATCGAGTACTATGAGAAAAAGATCTACGATCAAAAGCAATTAATCGAGATCAGCAAGGCTCTCAACTCTACACTCGATTATAAATATCTTATAGACGCCATTTTAAACATATGTCTGGCTCAACTTCAAACGTTGAGCGCGGCGATTTTTCTTTCGCCTGAGGCGGATTCGAATTACTTCGAACTCGAGCCGAGTTTCAAAGGATTCGACCTGAGCGACGACGATGTGACCTTTCGTATCAAGACCGATGCGCCTTTAATTACGTTTTTGGAAACAAAACTGAAAGCGATGACGCCGGACCAGGTGGAAGAAGCGATGGGTTTGAGTCCGGAGCTCCAATTCCTTCGGAAGATCGGAGGGGACCTGATCATTCCTCTGAACGCGAAGGGCAAGGTGAACGGACTTCTGCTTTTGGGAGAAAAAATCACCTTGGGCGAATGGATGGAGGAGGACAGGGACTTCTTGACCACTCTTTCCACTCTCGCGGGGATCGCGGTGGAAAACTCGCGACTTTACGAACTGGCTACCGTGGACATGATGACCGGTTTGAAAGTACATCATTACTTCCAGACCAAACTGAAAGAGGAAATGGAGAGGAGCCGGAAAAAACGTTCCGGCTTGGCGCTTCTCTTTACGGACGTTGATAATTTCAAAAAATTCAATGATACCCACGGTCACCAGGCGGGAGACGAGGTGCTGATCGCCGTCGCCAAGAAATTGATAGAAAGCGCGGGGAAGCACGATATAGCGGCCAGATACGGCGGTGAGGAATTCTGTTTGGTCATGCCCGGAGCCGATTTAAAGCGAGGCTTTGAAATGGGGGAAAGGATCCGGAAGGCGGTCGAAGCGTCTTCGATCCCGAATCCGAACGGAGGGCCCGACTTTAAGGTGACCTTGTCTATCGGAGTTTCCGAAATCTGGCAGGCGGATCGTAACAATAAGGATTTGATCGAACGGGCGGACAAGGCTCTGTACGAGGCAAAGCATTCCGGAAAAAACCGTACGATTCCGTACCAGCCGACTTCCACCAATCCGAATTGAACGCTCTTTTCGGGACTTTCTTCCGTCCCGAAAAAAATCAGAGTAAACCGTTTTCGGTTTCGGCCGATAGGTCTAGCATGGAAAGACAACTAGCGCTGGATCATTTTTATCTGACCCAAATCGAGGAAGCCGAATTGGGGAGAAGGATCAAAAATCGGGCCTTGGGTCGGGAAGAATTCGATTTTTCTCCCTATGCTTGCTTTATCGAATACAAATCCAAGGATGAAAAGACAGGGATCGAATACAGAGATTGCGTGATCGACTATACCCGTTGTCCAAACAACCGTTGTATTAAAAAACTAATGTAATTTTTACATTCGTCTTGAAGGTTTTACGTAAGGCGCAGATCCTATTCCCCCTTTTACTCTGTTCGTTTTGCGTTCCGATTCACATACGGGACTTTCTTCCGGAATACGCGCGTACGGAGGAGGTCGCCGGGGGATCCTGGTTGCGTCTTCCGATCCGACATGTGGACCAGTTGCCCATTCTGGAACTTTCTCTAGAGGAAGGAAAGGCGCCGGTCCGCTTCCTATTGGATACCGGTTCCTTTGCTTCTTTTTTGAAGGAAGATTTGATTCCCCCAGGATCTCCGACCCGAATGCTTAGCGCCAGTTTTCCGGGCGGGAGCGTACGTTCGGTCCGACGGGTTCTGAAATTTCCGCTCTTCTATGGAAACGGCAAGTTATTCGAGGACGTGGAATTTTATTCCCACGATTTCCCTCCGGAGCTGCGGATACAAGGATTGCTCGGAATGAACGCATTTGCCGGTCAAGTTGTCTTGCTCGAGCTCCCACGCAGAATTTCCGTCTGGAATTCCTCTCTTTCCCTTCCTCCTCCCGGCTTCGGGGAGGAAAATCTGTTTCACCTTCATTTGAGATTCGGGCAGCCTTTGGTTTTCGTTCTTCGGCCGCCGGGAATCAATCTGGAAGCGTGGGTTTTGGATACGGGAGCGAAATTCACGGCCATGGAATGGACAGGCGCGGAGGATCTGGCCTATGAAGACGGGGGGGAAGTCACAGTTTTCAATTTCGGAGGGGGAAAACTCTCCGCGAAAATCCGGATCTTTAAACCGTTTTGTCCCGTTTTCGTGCGTAAATTGGGAGAAGGGACCGAATTCTGCCTTTCCGAACTGGAGGTTTTTCCGGGAGGAATTCCTTCCGAAGTCGGCTCCGTTCGCGCGGAAAAGGGAATCCGAGGGATTCTCGGACGGAATTGGCTGGAAAACTATAGAATTCTTTTGGACACAAAAAGGAGTCTGATTGGTATAGTAGGAAAGGAAACAGGTGCGAGCCGTGAGTAAGGGAAAGATCATCGTTGCCATGAGCGGCGGAGTCGATAGTGCCGTGACTGCAGGGCTCCTAATGGAACAAGGTTACGAAGTCATCGGCGTCAACCTTCGCACTTGGGAATACGAAGCTCCGGCCTGCGATACCACCAAAAAATCCTGCTGTTCTCCGGAAGACATTCGGGATGCGAGAGACGTCGGCCTTTCTCTTAACATTCCGTTTTATGTGATCAAGATGGAGAAACTTTTCCAGGAAAAGGTGATCGATCGTTTCGTGAACGATTATCGGGAAGGAAAAACTCCGAACCCCTGCGTGGAATGCAATACTTTCGTGAAATTCGGTGCCTTGTTCGAAAAGGCGAAGGCTTTAGGGATCGAGAAGATCGCTACCGGTCATTATTCCAACGTGGTGGAGATCGACGGGAGATACGCGATTTCCGACGCGGCGGATCATAATAAAAACCAGGCATATTATCTGTACGGACTTTCCCAGGAAAATCTCAGGAACGTGATTTTTCCTTTGGGTGGTATGACCAAGCCGCAAGTGAGGGAAATCGCGAGAAGGATGGGGCTTCCGGTGGCCGAAAAAGCGGAGTCCCAAGAGATCTGCTTCATTCCGGAAAACGATTATAGAAAATTTTTGACCCGCAAAAATGTGGAATTCACTCCCGGGTTCTTCAAGCTTCAGGACGGTAGGATCGTAGGAAAACATTCCGGCAAGGAAAACTTTACGATCGGTCAGAGAAAAGGACTCGGGATCGCGTGGAAAAACCCTCTGTACGTGATCTCCATAGGGGACGACGGTACCGTGGTGTTAGGGGAAGACCGAGAGACCTTCGTGGAATCGTTCGTCGTGGAGGATTTGAATTTTCAAGCTTGGAATCCGATGCAGGAAGGTCAGGAGGAAGAATGCAGGGTCCAGGTCCGTTATCGGTCCAGAGCGATCGCCGCGAAGGCCAAGAAGGAAGGGAACGTTTTGCGAGTCTTTCCTTTAGAGGATTTGAAAGGAGTGGCTCCCGGACAATCCGCGATATTTTATCCGAAAGAAGGGAATTATCTTTTGGCGGGCGGAATCATACGGAAAGGTAGCGTCAAAACCGTGGAAAGAGTTTCGGACGCAATCCCTCTGGAAATCGGAGCGACCGCTTTTCCGTGAGCAAAAAAGTCGTCGGTAAAACCATCCTCATCGTGGGTGGGGGGCTTCTGCAAGTTCCCATCATCCAGACCGCTAAGACGATGCAGTTGCGCACCATCGTGGCGGACATGAATCCCCAAGCACCGGGTTTAAAAATCTGTGATATTCAGATGATCATGTCCACGAAGGACATAGAAGGGATGGTCAGGGAGTCGAAGCGTTTAGCCGCGACCACCAAAGTGGACGGTGTGATCACCGCAGGCACTGACGCCAGCATGACGGTGGCTGCGGTCGCGAACGCCCTGGATCTTCCCGGAATCCGGTTCGTAGATGCGGAGGCCGCTTCGAATAAGGTCAAGATGCGCGAGCGTCTCAAAAAAGCCGGGGTTCCGATTCCCGGTTTCGCGCCGATTTGGAGTCTCCAGGATACGAGAGATGCATTAGAATTCCTGAAATTTCCCTTGGTCATGAAACCGGCGGACAATATGGGTGCTCGAGGCGTGGTCAAGGTCAATAACCGGGAGGAATTGCAGGCGGCATTCAAGCATGCAAAAAAATATTCTCCTACGGGAGAGATGATCCTGGAGGAATACATGCCGGGACCGGAGGTCTCGGTGGACGCCTTGGCCTGGGACGGAAACTTCGCAATCACAGGAATTGCGGATCGGATCATCGAACGGGAGCCTTATTTCATCGAAATGGGGCACAACATGCCTTCTTCTCTTCCGGAATCCGTCCTACAGGAGATCGAAGACGTGATGTTCCGGGGGATGAAGGCTCTCGGGATTCGCAGGGGAGCAGGAAAGGGAGACATCAAGGTTACTCCCGACGGAGTAAAAGTCGGAGAGATCGCGGCCAGACTTTCCGGCGGCTTCATGTCTGCCTTTACGTTTCCGCTTTCGAGCGGGATCAATTTGAACCGAGCGGCCATACTGATCGCCTTGGGAGAAGAGCCGGACAACCTAGAACCGCTCCACAAAAAAGTATCCATCGAAAGGGCGCTTCTTGCGCCCAAAGGTAAGCTGTTGTCCATCGAAGGATTGGATGAGGCCAAGAAGATAGACGGGGTCACCGATATATTCTTATTTCATAAAATAGGGGATATAATCCCCGAACCCACGAATAATATAGAAAAGACCGGGCACGTGATCGTCACCGCCGACACTCTTTCCCAGGCCGAAAAGATCTTCGAATCCGTTCTCTCCACCGTGAAATTCGGGAGCGACGAACTATATTCCATTTCGGAAAAGGAGATCGCACAAAACGCGAGGGCGAGATTCGGCAAGGAAATTTGCTGGGTTTGCAGGATCTGTGACGGAACGGATTGCGCTTCCGGAGTTCCCGGGATGGGCGGCGTGGGAAGAATGCGTACTTTCCAGGACAATATAAAGGCTTTGGAAGAATATTCCCTGCTGCCAAGATATATCCGGGATCATGTCTCCGCTTCCTCCGCTGCGGATTTTTTAGGAATACCGTTGGCCTCTTCCTTTATGGCCGCTCCTATGACGGGAGCCATCACGAATATGAACGGCGCAATGGACGAGTATACTCTCGCCTATACGTTGTTAGAAGGGTGTCTTGCTTCGGGAACGATTGCCTGGCTCGGGGACGGGGCTAGTCCCGAGAAGTATCTGGTGATGTTGGATGCATTATCCAAGGTGAACGGAAAAGGGATTTTGATCTGCAAACCTCGCGAGGACGAGGAACTTTTGAAGGAAAGATTCCGGGAAGCGGAAGAGCGAGGGATACTGGCGCTCGGAATGGACATTGATGCGGTGAATTTCAGAACCATGGTCCAGAAAAAAATCCCGTCCATCACGAGAAATCGGGACGCTCTGGCTCGGGTAAGATCCTTCACCCGATTGCCTTTCGTTTTGAAGGGGATCATGAGTCCGGAAGACGCGATCCTCGCGGTGGAAATCGGTGCGGACGCGATCGTAGTTTCGAACCATGGTGGGCGGGTTTTGGACGATATGCCCGGAACCGCAAGAGTACTTCCGAAAATCCGAGAGGCGGTCGGAAGTCGGATCCATGTATCCGTCGATGGGGGAGTCCGGAGCGGAGAAGACGTATTTAAGATGCATGCGTTAGGGGCGGATACCGTTTTGGTAGGAAGACCGATGGCCATTTCCGCCGTAGGGGGAGGGGTCGCCGGCGTACGTTATTTGATCGGCCAATATACGGACGGGCTGGTCCAATCCATGAATACGGTAGGAGTTTCGAAAATCTCGGAAATCAAACGGGAGTTCCTTTTCCGTAAAAAGGAAGAGAATTCGGAAAGCTGAATTCCGCGAATCCAAAATAGTTCTAAAGTTCTAAATTCGGGACTAGGAAAGGGATAATTTTCCCTCCTTACACGCTCTTCCGGAACGTCTCGTTTCTTTCGGGCAATGATTCCTTTTCGTAAATTCATTAGGAAATTTCTTCCCTTTGTTACCGTCGAATATAAACTCGTCCTTTAACAATCGAATCGCTCATTTTTTCGGGGGAAAGCCTTGGATAAAACGGTAAAAGAAGCGGATGCGTTGGGGAAGATTCTCCAAACATTGTTTGCTCGGCTTCCCGTATCCATAGATATTAAAGGACGTTCTTATCCCGTCAAAATCGTAGGCATCAAGGACAGTCTCTATCTTCTGGTTTCCATTCCGGGAAAACCTTCCAGCGAAAAGACCCGCATCCTATTTTTAACCCATAATTTTCATTTCTTCCACGGAGTGTTTACCGTAACAGGTAGAAACGCAAACAACGGACTGGAATTACTTCGGGTCCAGGCGGTAAAAGTGAGCGAAGCAAAACGTTCGCAAAGAAGGGTCGAGCTGGAGAGTTCCGAAAGCGATCCGATTATAATTCATAATGTTATCAATCAGCAACATTTGAGAAAATCCATCGGATTCGTGGACAAATCCGTGGAAGAGATCATCCAGAGGCACGCGAAGAAGATCAAAGAATCGTATGCGGATTCTTTGGTGTATCTATCCGATAGAATGGACAACCGATTGCGGATCATGTACAATTTCGAGCAATCGATCTTCGTTATCAATAGGCACGAAAGGAGTTCCGGCGGTAGTAATTTCGTACCTATGGAGGAATACCTAAAACTGATCTCCCTGAACAAGATCGAATCCAGATTCGTATCCGAAATATGCGTACTGATCCGTTACAAAAACTATACCCCTCTGGGCTATGTCCAAGTGCTGTCCGAGAAATCGATGGATACGGAGGATTATAACAATATCACTCTTTTCTCCGCAGCGATTTCACGAGACGTGATCAATTCCGGTTTTTTCCAGGAATCCAAGGAAAAATGCATCGTAGAGGATATCAGCAGGATGGGGTTGGGCTTTTTACATCCTCAATCCATTTTCTTTTCCCGAAGTTTCGCAGTGGGTGAGACTCTCCTTTTCGACATGCAGATGAACCGGGAGTTAAAAGGGACCTTTCGGGGCGTCATCCGGAGCATCGTCAATACCGATCGGATGTTCCGCGTGGGTTGCCAGTTCTTTAATTTGAACGCTAGGGAAGAGCAGCTCTTGAATCAATTTGTGGATTCCAAGCTCGGTCCGGACGGCGGAAAGCAGGCTCCGGGAACCGAAGAAAAGAACCGGCAACCGGGAAAGCCGGAAGAGTCGACGCAAGCGGAGCAAGTTTCGGAAATCTCGCCCCCCGCTTCGGATCTTGTGGAAGCGTCTTCCGGGCTGGCTCATTCGGAACCGGACGGATCCGTAATGGAGGAGATTCCGAACATGGGATTCGATTCGGGAGAATCCACCTGAACGAGTACGCGCTCCGGACGAAAATCGGAAAGGAGGAGGCGGGAAACCGCTTGGACGTTTTTCTGGCGAAACGTTTCACTTACCTTTCCCGCTCTTATTGGAAACGGAACCTGTCCGAGGGAAAGATCCTACTGAACGGAAAGGCTGCGAAGCCTTCGCACTTGTTAAGAGAAGGAGAGGAGGTGGAATACCTTCCCGGGGAGACGGAAGAACCTGCGGTCGATTCCCGCTTTACGATTGTGTACGAAGAGGATCGCTTTTTTGCGGTCGGCAAACCGGGGGACCTTCCCGTCCACGCCAGCGGAAAATACAGGAAGAACAACCTCGTGGACTTGCTGGAAGCAGATGGTAGATTCGGGAGACCGTATCTTGTCCATCGTCTGGATCGGGAAACATCCGGAGTCGTACTCTTCGGTAAGGATCAGAAAACCGCGTCCATCCTAGCCTCTTTCTTTTCCGATCGTCTCGTATCCAAAACGTATTTGGCGACAGTGGTCGGACGTTTTCCGGATCGGATTCTCGCCCGAGGATATCTAGGCCCGGACTCTAGTTCCAAAATTCGAAAAAAGAGGAAGTTTTTTCCGGAAGAAACTCATCGCTCCGAAGTATCGGATTCGGAATGGGAGTATTCCGAGACCTTCTTTCGCAAGGCGGGGGAAGGAATCCGGAACGGGAGAAGAGTTTCGAACGTAATTTGCAAACCGAAAACCGGAAGACTGCACCAGATCCGCGCCACCTTGTTTTCCTTGGGGTTTCCTCTCATCGGTGATAAGATGTACGGAGAGGACGAAGACGTTTTTTTGGAATATATCGAAGGAAATGAACCGGATTTGATGCTTAGATTAGGTTGGGATAGGCAGGCTTTGCACGCGCTTTCCCTTAGATTTCCGCATCCGTATCGAAACAAAATATTACGAATTTCGGATACGATTCCGTCGGAATTTCGTTTATGAACCGGGAGCCTCCCAAGATCGTAGTCGCACTCATTCCTTTCGCGTTTTTGGTTTTGTCCCTGTCCGCCGCAGGTTTTCTATTCGGTCGGGGGATTGCCGAAGGCCCGGCTCAAATCCTTCTTTTTTCCGCGGGAGCCATTTCCGCGGGAATTTCCCGCTTGAGAGGGATCTCTTGGGATCAACTCGAAGAGACCGTCCTGGATTCGATGCGGAACGTTCTACAGCCTATCCTGATCCTTTTATTGATTGGAGCGTTGATCGGAATTTGGATCCGGTCCGGAATCGTGCCAGCTCTGATCGTGTGGGGTCTCGAACTTTTGCATCCTTCCCTGTTTCTTCCTTCCGCCTTGGTCCTTTCCTCGGTGGTTTCTCTTGCTACCGGAAGTTCCTGGTCCACCGCAGGTACGGTGGGTGTGGCTCTGGTCGGAGTCGGCGCCGCATTGGGAATTCCGTTGGGGATGGCCGCCGGAGCGATCGTGTCCGGAGCCTATTTCGGAGACAAACTTTCCCCTTTTTCCGAAACCACGAATCTTGCCTCCTCGATCACCGGAGTGCCTTTATTATCACATATTCGTAATATGGCTCGTACTACGCTTCCCGCTTTTCTGGTCTGTCTGGTCGTTTTTTCCCTTTTAGGTTTCGGTCAGAATATCCGAGAAGAGGTTTTTGCGGCCAAGCCGATCGTTGACACTCTCCGTTCCGGATGGAATATCGGCTGGTACTTGCTTGTTCCCCCGTTTCTTACTTTTTTGATGATTTACTTCCGGGTTTCGGCAGTGCCGTCCCTTTTCTTGGGGATTTTATCCGGAGGAATTCTCGCAGTCCTGACACAACCGGATATGTTCGGAGGAGCGGAGGACTTGAAGCAGGCAGCCGGCGTCGCTTTTCGAAAGCTTCTGCTAGCCGCGTCGGAAGGGACGAAGGTAAAAACGGGACAGGTCGTTGTGGACGAACTTCTCTCCAGAGGAGGGATGTCCTCTATGCTATCGACGGTCTGGTTGATTTTGTCGGCTATGTTTTATGCGGGGACCATGGAGGGGGGAGGAATGACCAAGGCGATCGCGGACGGAATCTTACGAAGGGCAAAAACAAGGGGATCCTTGTTCGCAAGCACAGTCTGCACTTGTTTGGGTACAAACGTTCTTTGCGCGGACCAGTACTTGGCCATCGTCGTTCCGGGAAAAATGTTCCACGAGGCGTTCGTTAAAAAAGGAATCGATCCGCGCAATCTTTCCCGGATCCTCGAGGATTCCGGTACCATGACTTCGGCTCTCGTTCCGTGGAACTCCTGCGGGTCTTTTATGTCGGCGGCTTTGGGAGTGCCCACTGCGGTTTATTTTCCGTTCGCATTTTTGAATTTGCTTTCTCCGTTGCTTTCCTTAATCACTGGTTGGACTGGGATCGGTTGGGCGGGAAAATCTTTGCCTACGTCAAAGGGAAAAGAACCTAAGGATATGGAAACATAACGATCGATCAAAAATAACCTTTCAAAAAAAGGTTGTCTCTGACGGGTTTTAAGTAGAATTTGCTGAAAATGAGTAAAAGCTCATAAATGAAGTGCATAGAGGAGAACCTATGTCCGTTGATCGAAAACCGAATCGATTCTTGCCCTGGATAGGGCTATTCCTTGTAGGGATTTTCATAGGCGGTTTTTTTTCCTCTTGCGGCGGAAAAGAGGGCGAGTCCGAAGGATTTGCTCACGTCGTAATGGCGGATAACGCGTTTTCGCCTCCTATGCAAAGGGTTCACAAAGGCGGAGCCGTGGAATTCGTGAATGTAGGGGCCAATCCGCATAACGCGATCGCTATCGATCGGTCCTGGTCCACGGAGAAGAATTACGGAAATCTGGTCATGCCTAGGGGAGCAAAGATCAAAGTGACCTTTCCCAAAGAAGGCGTGTTCCCGTATTTTTGTTCCTTCCATGCGACTCCCGACGGGAAACGGGGAATGATTGGTGATATCGTCGTAGGGAACGTGGCCTACAACCCGGCCGCAAAAATCGGAAAGACTTGGAAATCAGCGGAGAATTTTTCCGGAATCGTTCGGAAAGTTCCGCAAACCTATCCTACGATCCAGAACGCGGTGGACGCGGCCTCTCCGGGAGATTTGGTCCTGGTTTCCGAGGGAGTGTATTATGAGGAAGTGGTGGTCACCACTCCGTCGATTACGATCCGGGGGGTGGACCGGAACAAGGTCGTTCTGGACGGACAATTCCAGAGAGGAAACGGTATCATCGTCGTCGGAGCGAACGGAGTAGCGATCGAGAATATGACGGCTAGGAACGCTACCTTAAACGGCTTCTTTTGGACCGGCGTTAAAGGTTATAGAGGATCCTACCTGACTGCGTATAATAACGGTGATTATGGGCTTTATGCTTTCGATTCCAGCGACGGCGTTTTGGAGCATTCTTACGCCTCCGGTTCTCCCGATTCGGGAATCTACGTGGGACAATGTTATCCTTGCCGGGCGATTCTTTACGACCTGGTTTCCGAGAACAACGCACTCGGTTATTCCGGGACGAACGCGGGCGGAGATCTTTATATCTTAAGTTCCGTATGGAAGAACAATATCGTAGGACTCGCGCCGAATTCTTTGGATAGGGAATTGCTTCCTCCGGAACGGGAAACCACGATCGTAGCTAATCTGGTTTACGATAATAATAATCTCAAGGCTCCGGCGAAGGCCTTGGAATATCCTTCCTACGGTACGGGAGTGATGATCGCAGGCGGTTTGAGCAACGTCATCAAAAAGAATCTAGTCGTGGGCCATGAGAACTTCGGTGTGGCGATCCTGCCGAACTTGGACGAGAACTTTTGGCTTTCTCACAGAAACGTCATCGAAGACAACACCGTTCATTCCTCAGGTTTAGGAGATCTCAGTCTGAACGGTCCGATCAGCGTAGGTAATTGTTTCGATAAAAACAGATTCCAGACCTCCGTTCCGCCTTTGCTGGAACAATTTTCCTCCTGTAAGCCGGGCATTCGTTTTCCCGTCGGAGGAGAATTGATGCCGACCTACAATATTCTTTCCCTTATGGTGGACGCGACTTTGGGCCGTTACGTCAGCGGAGACTGGAAGACGCAGCCGATTCCTCCGCCGCAAGAAAACCTTCCGGGAGGAGTCGTCGCCCCGGTAAAACCGGCCGTACATCCTTTCGAAGATTTCCGTTTGGATATGGAGAAAGTCGTTCTGCCGAAGGAAGCGGAGAAAATTTTGGCGGAGAGGAAACCTAGAATAGGAAACGTGTTGGGAAGCCTTTCCGCACCTAGACCTTTGGACGTTCAAGTTCTGTTTTTCCGTTTGTTCGGTTATATTCTCCCCATGCTTCTTTACGTTTGTCTGACTAGTTTGAGCGTCGCCGATCTACTGTCTTATATCCGACCAGGAAAATCGATACGCTATGGATGGCTCGCTTTCGTCGTCCTGATTCCGTATTTCGGCGGCGCGTGTTACCTAGGTTTCGCAAAAACGGATATTCCGAAATGGCTGAGATCCTCCCTTCTTTTTACCGGTTTCGGTTTTAGTCTCGGTTTCTTAGCGGTCCTCGCCGGGATCATCGTGGGAAATGTGGGAGGATAAGATGGCGTCGACGAACCGAATCCTCTGCCTTAAGCAATTTTTAGTATATTAGGAGATTTTTATGAATACGAACGGAATTTACGAACCCGGATTTATCGTCCTTCTTTTCAACTTTTACGGATATTACATTCCTTATATTCTATTCGCATTATGGGCTCCCCTAGCCTTGGTGGACCTGGCAAAGAGGGAAGATGTGACTCCGAAACAAGGAAGCCTCTGGACGGCGGCCATCGTCCTAGTTCCGTTATTCGGTGCGGGCGCATACCATATTTTCGGAGGATCCAAGATTCCAGTATGGGCCAGAAATTCTCTGGTTTACGGAGGGGCGGCCGTCCTCGTTTTAGTAATTTTGATTTCCTCTATTTCCCGATTTTAATCTAGGGATTGCGGTGAATCGAAAGCAATTTCTGCGTTGGCTGGGACTGGGGGGCGCCGGTTTGGCAGCGGGTCTGGGTTACTCTAAGGTTAAGTCCAAGCCCGGAGAGGATGCTCTTTCCTTCTGTCGGACATCTTCCGGTGTAGATCCTTCTTTGTCTCGGTCGAATACCCCCGCCCGGGTTCCCGGTTCCATCGGAGGAAATTCTTACGGGAGCATGGTGCATCCTCCCAATCTGATCGGATCCGATTTTTTATCCAGAATGGAATTACATTCCGCTTTGCCTTCAGCACCGAGCGGCTCCACTTTTAAAACGGAAATCAATATCGTAGAAATGCCTCTGATGGTAGCTCACGAGACATTCGTCAACGCGTGGACCTTCGACGGGATCGTTCCCGGAAAGATTTTACGTGCCAGAGAAGGTCAAAGAATGGAAATCCTTTTCAGAAACCATTCCAATCATCCCCATTCCATTCATTTTCACGGATCCCACGATCCGCAAGAGGACGGCTGGGAACCTGTCGTTCCTGGAGGAGAAAGGCTGTACAAGATCCAAGCTGGGCCGGTGGGGTTTCATCCGTATCATTGTCACGTTCCTCCTTTGGCAAGTCACATGTCCAAAGGGCTTTACGGAGGTTTTATCGTGGATCCGCCAGGTGGTCGCCCTCCGGCCTTGGAATACATGCTGGTACTTTCCGGATGGGATTTGAAAGAGACGGGGCAGAATGATATCTATACCTGGAACGGAATCGCCGGTTTTTACGACCGCTTTCCTATTAAGGTTCCCGTAGGAAAGAAAGTGAGATTGTACATAGCGAACATGACCGAGCACGATCCGATCGCCTCTTTTCATCTACATTCCCAGACTTTCGACGTCTTCAGAACCGGAACGAGATTGACTCCGGACGAACACACGGACGTGGTCGCCCTCGGACAAACGGAAAGGGTGATCGTGGAATTCACCTTAACGAAAAGAGGACGCTATATGTTTCACCCTCATCAAACCAGAATGGCGGACCGGGGAGCGATGGGCTGGATCGTCGCAGTATGAAGGTTCCATAAACTCGGGAGAAATAGAAATGCGATCTCGAACGGATTATTATAAAATACTGATCGGCGTTGCGGTTGTGGCGGTCGGAATCGGGGTAGGGTTCTTGCCTTCCTATTTCGAAAAAAAGAAAGAGTTTGCCGGCGAAGAACCAGTGATCGAATGGAAAACGGCAATAGTAAAGAATTCTAAAGGGATTGAAACCAAACTTTCCGGATTGGAAGGTAAACTTTTTCTCGTTTACTTCGGCTTTTCGCATTGTCCCGATCTTTGTCCTCTCGCGTTGGAGGAAATGGGAAGGGCGTATCGACTTTTAGGTCCGGATTCCTCACGTATCGTTCCCGTATTCGTTTCCATCGACCCGGAAAGAGACACTCCGGAGGTTTTGGAGAAATATGCGGAAGGTTTTCCCGATCGAGCTTTGAAGGCCTTTACGGGAGGAAGAGATCAGATCGAAGCTCTGCAAAGAGGATTCGGCGTGGTCTCGAAAAAGGTTCCTTTGCCGCAAGGTAAGGTCGGCGGATACGGAGTGGACCATACGCTAGTATTGTATTTGGTGGATCGAAACGGGAATATTCTCTCGGCGTATCCCACCGGAACAAGCCCGGAAGAACTTTCGAAAGGGATCAGGCACTGGCTTCGAAACATCTAAACGACTTGCGGCAAAGATCCTTCGTCGGAAAGCCGCCCGAGTTCTTGTTCGCCGTCCGGAAAGAGAGCGAGAATAGGAGATAAAAAAATCCCGGAGAAGGGATTCCCCGGGTGATTTCGAACTGCCGTCTTTATCGTTCGGCTCGATAAGAAAGTCCTAGTCTACTTGCACCTCGATCTTTTTGCTTGCAGGTTTTCTGCGAGGAAGGGTGACCTTAAGGATTCCGTTTTTGAATGTTGCGGAAATTTTTTCCTCTTCCAGATGTTCCGAGACGGCGAAGCTTCTTCGAAAATCTCCGGTTCCATACTCGGAGTACCTCAATTCTCCGCGTACCGTAGGCTGGGTCGTTTTTGCCTCGATACGAAGTTCGTCCTTTTCCAAACTGATCACAAGATCGGTTTCTTTGACTCCGGGTAAATCCAGTAAGAGGACGTATTTTTCCTCGTCGGAATATATGTCCGCAGCCGGAGTGAGCTTAGGTCGAATCGTCCGTTCGCGGTTTGCTTCTTCCGTTTGATTTGTTTCCGGATTCTTGTTTAGGGTTTTTGAAAGTTCTAAAATGCTCATTCGCTCTTCTCCTGCGCGTTCCTAAGAGTTTAGGCTTCTATCTTGATTTTTCTGGGTTTTTCGTTTTCCTGGATCGGTAAAACCAGGGTAAGAATCCCGTCTTTGACTGTGGCTTGTACTCTTTCCGAATCGACGGCCAGAGGTAACTCCAAGGTTCTTTTAAATTTTCCCTTGGAACGTTCCAGTCTTCTCGGCTTTAACGAATCCAGATCGGGTTCCTTATTTTCCCCTTGGATTGTCAATAAATTATGCGCGACCGTGACTTCCAGGTCTTCCGAAGTCAAACCGGGGATTTCCGCGGTAACGGTGATTTGGTCCTGGTTTGAATATACGTTCAGAGTAGGGAATGCACGGTTTCCTTCCCAAACGGGCTCGAATAGGTTGTGAATCCTGTTTTGCATCCTGCGCATTTCTTGTAAAAAATCGACTTGGTGCCTCATGTCGGTTGTCCTCACTTGTCTTAGCACTTGTATATATAGAGTGCTAATTTTGAAAAAAGTTTCAACTTTTTTTTGAGATAAATTGGCACTCTATGTGTAAAATTGCTAATTTTTTTTGTTCTCGAGAAAGAGAAACACTGTTCGGCGGGCCGAGGAGGGCGCGGGATTTTGGGAGGGCCCCGCCCTTACTGGGCGGGGGCTGGAGCGGAGCGGCGGGGTTCCCTGGGCTCATTTCACAAAATCCCCTTTTCTGCCATTCTTTTTTGGAAGAAAGGTTTTGCAGGAGGTCCTGCAGGCCGGACTTTACTGGCCGGAGATTAAAATGTCCGGGTTCTCCTGCCATTTCGTCCATAAGTGTCCGTTCAATTCTTGAACAAAATTCTTGACAGTGTTTCTTCCGGCGATTTACTGGATTCGATTTTAAGGCATTGTGACCCAAGGGGCGAAGCCATATGGAACGCCTCGATTTCCTCCCGATTCCCGATCGCATTTCTCATGACTGACGAGCTCAGGCATAAAATCCTAAAATTGATCGAAGATCGTCCTGATTTTAACCAGCGCGATCTGGCCAACGCTTTGGGCATCAGCCTGGGGAAGACGAACTATTGTCTCAAGGCTCTCTTGGAGAAGGGTTGGATCAAGGCAAAGAACTTTAAGAACAGTAAAAATAAACTGGCATATGCCTATATTCTGACCCCGGCAGGGCTGGAGGAGAAAATCCAGCTAACGCTTACCTATTACTCCATCAAAAAGCGCGAATACGAGGAACTCAAGCAGGAGTTGGAAAGGATGGGAATCGGTGAGGAGAGGCTTTCGGAGGGGCACGAGTCGGTCTGATGCGGATTCGACGAGGTGTTTTATCGTATGGAAAAAGACGCTAAGATATATATCGCAGGGATCTATGGAATGGTGGGTTCGGCCGTCGCTCGGGTTCTGCGGGAGGAAGGCTTTAGTAATATAGTAGGCCATAGTTCCGAAGAGTTGAATCTACTGAGACAAGACGACGTCGAAAAATTCTACAAAGACCATAGACCCGACTACGTTTTTTTGGCGGCGGCGAGGGTAGGCGGCATCTACGCGAACGATACGTATCCTGCGGATTTTATATATAATAATTTACAAATTCAGAATAATGTAATTCATTCTTCCTACGTTTATAGGGTCAAGAAGCTCCTTTTTCTGGGATCTTCTTGCATTTATCCGAAATACGCAAAACAGCCGATTTCGGAGGACTCATTGCTTACCGGCGCATTGGAACCGACAAACGAGGCTTATGCGATCGCGAAGATTGCGGGTCTAAAAATGTGCGAATATTATAATAAGCAATATCATACGCAGTTTATTTCCGCTATGCCCACGAATTTATACGGTATAGGCGATAATTATAATGCGATGAATTCGCACGTGCTTCCCGCCCTGATTCGCCGGTTCCACGAAGCGAAAGTTTCCGATAGCAAGGAAGTCGTCATGTGGGGAACCGGGGCTCCGCTAAGAGAATTCCTGTTTGTGGACGATTTAGCGGACGCATGCGTATTCTTGATGAAACATTACGTTTCGAACGAAACGGTTAACGTCGGAAGTGGGCAAGAGGTAAGCATCCGGGAATTGGCGGAGGTCGTCAAAAAGGCGGTCGGATACAAGGGCGAGATCGTTTTGGATTCCTCCAAACCCGACGGAACTCCCCGCAAGTTACTGGATTCGAACAAGTTGCACTCCTTAGGCTGGAAGGCGAAGACCGGATTGGAAGAAGGGATCGGAATCGCTTACGCCGATTTTTTGAACGGAAACGTCAGGAAATAAGGGCAACTGGGAATCGAATTGGCGGCAGACGTAGAATACGTAGTTTTCGGAGCAGGCGTGATCGGTCTGGCTTGCGGCAGGAGACTTGCCGAGAGAAAAAAGAGTTTTTTTGTTCTGGAAAAGGAAAACCAATTCGGAACAGGGATCAGTTCTCGGAATAGCGAGGTGATCCATTCCGGAATTTATTACGGCGCCGACTCCTTAAAAACCAAGTTATGCATCGAGGGAAGAAGGCTACTTTACGAATATTGTGAAACGAAGAACGTTCCTTTTAAGAAAACCGGAAAACTGATCGTCGCGGTGGAAGCGGACGAAATTCCTAAGCTGCGATCCTTGTATGAGAACGGAAAGCGGAACGGAATCGGCGAATTGTATTGGTGGGATGAGTCGGAAATAAAACGGACGGAACCTTCCGTTCGAGCGGTTGCGGCTATCTATTCTTCCGAAACGGGAATCGTCGAGACTAAAGATTTGATGAGTTCCTATTTGGCCGACCTTAGCGGCGAATATGGATCCTTGATCTGCAATAAATATCCGGTTTCTCTCGAAACAGCCGGAAAGCACTGGAGAATTTCGTTAAACGACGGTTCCGAGTTCACTTCGGAAAAAGTGATCAATTCCTGCGGTTTGGGCGCTTACGATTTTTTGGGAAAGATCCGTGATTTTCCAGAAGAATCCCGTCCGGCGGCGTTTCGTATGGCGAAGGGCCATTATTTTTCCTTAACGGGTTCGAACATCCGCGTTTCCCATCTGATCTATCCGCTCCCTCAGGTCGGAGGGTTGGGGGTTCACCTTACTCTAGATCTGGCGGGCGGTATCAGATTCGGACCGGATGTGGAATGGGTCGAGCGGGAGAATTACGACGTTCCGGAGAATCTCCGGTCGAAATTTTACGATTCCGTAAAGAGATATCTTCCGCAAGTGCACCCGGATCAGTTGCAGCCTAGCTATGCCGGCATACGGCCTAAGCTTCACGGGCCGGAAGAGAAATTTGCAGATTTCCTAATACAAACGGAAAAAGAGCACGGGATGGAAGGATTGGTAAATCTCCTAGGAATCGAGTCTCCCGGAGTCACCTCCTCTCTTGCCATCGCGAACTTGGTTTTAAACTCTTTGGAAGGCGAAAGTTTATGAAGGATCTCATTTCGAATTACGTGTCTCGACTGGAGAAGGTGTTCTCAACGGAGAATATTTCCGCGATCGAAACTCTGGCGGAATCCCTTTGGGACGCATGGAAGACCAAAAAAACGGTCTACATTTGCGGCAACGGCGGGAGTGCCGGGAATGCAATTCATCTCGCCAACGATTTCAATTACGGAATAGATAAGGGAAAAGGGATCGGGTTGCGCATAGAGGCGCTTCCGGCGAATTCTTCCGTCATTACCTGTATCGCCAACGACGAAGGTTACGAGTTTATCTTTTCCCAACAGCTTCAGGTGAAAGCCGATGCGAACGACGTTCTCATCGTTTTGTCCGGTAGCGGGAATTCCCCGAATATTCTCAAGGCTTTGGAGGTCGGGAATCGTTTGGGCATGAAGACCTTCGCCATTTTAGGATATTCGGGAGGGAAGGCGAAGTCGTTGGCCCAGCATCCGATTCATTTCGCGATAGAGGACATGCAGGTTTCCGAGGACCTGCAATTGATCGTCGGACACATATTGATGCAGTGGATGTATAAAAAAGGCCAGGAATCGAATTCATGAAGGCAATCGTTACGGGCGGAGCAGGGTTTATCGGCAGCCATTTGGTGGATGTTTTATTGAAAGACGACTTCGAAGTCGTGGTTCTGGACAATTTCAGTACGGGACGACCTTTCAACCTAGAGCATGTAAAGAATCGAATCGATCTGTTCGAATGCGATTTGTCCGTCCAAGGGGACTGGATCGCGAAGTTTAAGGGCGTCGATTACGTGTTTCACTTGGCCGCTCTCGCCGATATCGTTCCGAGCATTCAAAACCCCGAGGGGTATTTTCAATCCAATGTAAACGGAACTCTGAACGTTCTGCAGGCGAGCAGGCACCAAGGCGTAAAAAGATTCGTCTATGCGGCGTCTTCGTCCTGTTACGGCATCCCCGAAGTCTATCCGACCCCCGAGACCGCACCGATTTTGCCGCAATATCCGTATGCTCTTACGAAGAGGATGGGCGAGGAGCTCGTAATGCACTGGGCTCAGGTTTATAAGTTTCCCGCATTATCTTTACGTTTTTTTAATGTTTACGGTCCAAGATCCAGGACTTCCGGCACGTACGGAGCGGTTTTCGGAGTGTTCCTTGCGCAGAAATTGGCCAACAAGCCGTACACGGTCGTAGGGGACGGAAACCAGACTCGGGATTTCACCTTTGTCACGGATGTGGCCGAAGCGGTTCTTGCGGCGGCCAAAAGCGATAAAGTATCAGAGATTTATAATGTAGGCAGCGGGGCAACGGTTTCCATCAATCGGATCGTGGAATTGCTCGGCGGGGAATCTATCCGTATCCCGAAACGTCCCGGAGAACCGGACTCGACTTACGCGGATATTTCCAAGATTCGAAAGGATCTGAACTGGAATCCGAAAGTCCCGATCGAAAAAGGCGTGGCCGAACTTATCAAGAATATAGATTACTGGAAGGAGGCTCCTGTATGGACTCCGGACAAGATAGAGAAAGCTACTTCCGATTGGTTTAAATACTTAGGTGACGAAAAGTAATAGCGAATCGATAGGCGCGTTGGTGCTGGCTGCGGGGCTAGGAACTAGGCTGCGGCCGCTCACCGATGAATGGCCGAAGTGTCTCATGCCGGTTTCCGGAAAACCGCTTCTGGAAATCTGGCTGGATCAGATTTTCGCTCTAGGTATAGAGGACGTACTTGTAAACGTGCATTACCTACCGGAGAAAGTATTCGATTTTTTGAATAGACCTAAATTTCAAGGCAGGGTGGAGTCCGTGTTCGAACCTCGACTTTTGGGGACGGCCGGAACGCTTCTTGAAAACTACAATTTTTTCAAGGGCAATACCACTTTGCTGATTCACGGCGATAATCTCTGTGTCTGTGATTTTGCCGCGTTTATAAAATACCATTTCGAAGAGAGGCCGGCAGGATCTCTACTCACGATGATGACCTTCCGGACGGAGACTCCCGAAACCTGCGGGATCGTAGAATTGGACGAACGTTCCGTAGTTAGGAATTTCCATGAAAAAGTGCGGAATCCTCCGGGTAACTTGGCGAACGCCGCGATCTATCTTCTTTCTCCCGAGTTATTGGAGTGGTTGCATGCCAGACCCGAAATTCACGATTTCAGCAATCAAGTGCTCCCGGAGTTTTTGGGTAAAATCGCCACTTGGGAAAATAAGGGCGTTATGCGGGATATCGGCAATCAGGAATCGCTGGTTAAAGCCCAACGAGAAGTGCGTTTTTCCGAAGAAGGTGAGATGGACGAGTGGCAGTCTAAATTTCGATCCAATCCGATCTACGAGTTATTGAGTTCCAGAGCATGACATCCAGTTCCCAAAAAATACTCTCCGTCTCGGACCTTTCCCAGTTGGAGGATTCGAATGCGGAGCATCCTTTCGTCCTCTGCTACGGTCATTTCAACGTCATTCATCCGGGGCATATTCGATTTTTGCAATATGCGAGGAGTCTTTCCAAGGGGCTGAAAGTCGCCGTGCTCGGGGACGAGAATATCGAGGCGAAGCGTAATAAATATTTCCACCAAATGGAAAGGGCGGAAGGGGTCGCTTCCCTTCACTTCGTGGATTCGGTTTTTGTTTTGGATAAGATATCTTTGGAGCAGCTTATCCATAGGATTCATCCTGCCGTATTGGTTTTGGGAAAGGAATTCGAGAATTCACAAAGGCAGGATATCCGAGAAGCTATCGCAGCGATCCAGGAAAAGGGCGGACAGGTGGTTTTTCATGCCGGGGAAATCCATTACGCCAGTTCGGATTTGCTCCACGGAAGTCAGTCGGAAATCGAGTCGGAGAGAAGACATTTATTTCTGCAATCCTGCAAAAGACAGGGAGTAAATTCGGACGGGCTGCTGTCCCGGATCGGAAACTTTTCGAAGTCCAAAATTCTAGTCATAGGCGATACGATCGTTGACCAATATGTCGCTTGCGATGCGATCGGAATGAGTGCGGAAGCCCCCGTATTGGTCGTTCGGGAACTGGAAACCAAGGAATTCGTAGGCGGTGCGGGAGTGGTCGCGGCCCACGTAAAGGCGCTAGGAGCGGAGTGTTCTTTTTTATCGGTCGTAGGAGAGGACGAAAACGCCGAATTGGTGCGAAAGGAATTGGAAGGACAAGGAATCAAAGTTCATCTGATCCGGGATTCCACCAGGCCGACTACATTCAAAATCCGTTATATGGTGGAAAACCAGAAGCTATTTCGTGTGAGTCGACTAAAAGAGCATTCTCTGTCCAAGTCCGTCGAAGATAAATTTTTGGAAAGGCTTAAGTCGCTCGCGGACGGAGTCGACGGGATTTTAATCTGCGATTTCGTTTACGGAGTCGTTACGCCCAAGGTGCTTTCGGAGATCCAGTCGATCGCCCGTGAAAAAGGAATTTTCCTTTTCGGAGATCTTCAATGCAGCAGTCAGGTCGGCAACGTGGCAAAGTTCGAAGATTTTCACCTGATTTGTCCTACGGAACGGGAAGCTAGAATCGCTTTGAGCAATCACGAAGACGGGGTGGAATGGATCGCGAACACTTTGCTGGAGCGTACACGTTCGGAGAACCTTTTAGTCAAGCTTGGTGCAGAAGGGTTTATCGCTTATTCGAACGATTCTCCCGATTATTTTAGAAAAAAGGAACATTTTCCTGCGCTCGTTTCCAACCCGGTGGACGTAGCAGGTGCAGGGGATTCACTTTTTGCGGCTATGGCGATCAGTATGTGTTCGGGAGCGAATCTCATGGAAGCTTCCGCGATCGGAGCTTGTGTCGCGGCCTTAGCGGTGCAGATTATCGGAAATATTCCGGTTTCAAGGCAGAAATTAGAAAACTTTATTAAGAATTTGGAGTGAACATGTCTCAAGGGATTCAAAGTATTTATATCACCGGCGGCGCAGGCTACGTCGGTGCGGTTCTCGTTCCGCGTCTACTCGAAGAGGGATATAGAGTAACCGTTCTCGATTTGATGTTATACGGAGAGGAGGTTCTAAAGGACCACCCGAATTTGAAAAAGATTAAAGGCGACATCAGGGATAAGGCCGTCTTGGAGAGGACGATTCCTGGACACGATTCCGTCATTCATTTGGCGTGTATTTCCAACGATCCGAGTTTCGAGCTGAATCCGGATTTGGGAAAATCGATCAACCTTGACGCTTTTCGTCCTCTCGTCGAGATCAGTAAAAAGGCCGGCGTTAAAAGATTCATTTATGCTTCCTCGTCCTCCGTTTACGGAATCAAGGAAGAGCCGAACGTCACCGAAGATTTCGAACTTGAGCCTCTTACGGATTACTCCAAATTCAAGGCGGATTGCGAAAAGATTCTAAGCGAATACCAATCCGACGATTTTACGACGGTCACCATTCGTCCTGCGACTGTCTGCGGGTATTCGCCTCGACAAAGGCTTGATGTGGTCGTGAATATTCTCACCAACCTTGCGTATCATAAAAGGGAGATCAGTGTGTTCGGAGGTTCCCAGCTCCGTCCGAATATCCACATCGCCGATATGGTCGAAGCGTATCTGACCCTCTTGAGAGCTCCGAAAGAGAAGATCGCAGGGGACGTGTTCAACGCGGGATTTCAGAATCATACCGTTTTGGAGATCGCAACCATGGTCAAGGAAACGGTTGGGGACGACGTCAAGCTGATCACCACACCTACGAACGACAACCGTTCTTATCATGTTTCTTCCGAAAAAATCTTTAAGGTGCTCGGTTTTAAGGCGAATCATTCCATCAAGGAAGCCGTCGAGGATCTGAAAAAAGCCTTCGACGCGGATCTTTTGCCGAATTCGCTTACGGACGAGAGATATTTCAATATTAAAAGAATGCAATCGGTCAATTTAAGGTAAAAATAATGCACGTCAGATATTCCTATTTAAGCCAACAATTCGGAAATTGCGAGGATCTCTGGGACGATCTGAAGAAGTTCGTCGTTACCGGCGATTTCACGTTAGGCAAACCTCTGGTCGAATTCGAGAAAAAATTCGCCGAGCTTATCGGAACGAAACATGCGATCGGAGTGAATTCCGGAACGGACGCCATTAAGCTTTCCTTAAAAGCTCTCGGAATCGGGCATGGCGATGAAGTGATAACCACGGCGAACACTTTCGTGGCTACCGTAGGCGCCATTGCGGAATTGGGAGCGATTCCAGTGTTCGTGGATTGCGACGACACGTTTTGCATGAACGTGGATCTACTGGAAAAAGCGATTACGAAGAAAACGAAAGCCATCGTGCCCGTGCATTTTACCGGTTACATGACCGATATGCGTAAACTGATCCCGATCGCTCAGAAGCACAATCTACCGATCGTGGAAGACGCTTGTCAATCGATCCTCGGAGCTATCGACGGGAAAAAGGCAGGTACTTGGGGAAATTCGGGGGCCTTTTCTCTTCACCCGCTGAAGAATTTGAACGTATGGTCGGACGGCGGAGTGATCACCACGAACGACGACACCTTGGCGGAACAGCTTCGCTTAATAAGAAATCACGGTCTGATCGACAGGGATCACGTGGAAATTCTAGGATGCAATTCCAGATTAGATACGATCCAAGCCGTCGTAGGAAATTGGTTGATCCCGAGCGCCGTAGAAATTTCGAACAAAAGGATCGAAAACGCGAATTACTACGATAAGAATCTTTCCGCGATTCCGCAAATCAAACTCCCCCCTCGTCCTAACGGTTTTAGGATCGTCTATCATTTGTACATCGTGTTTGCGGAACACCGGGACGGCCTTCTGGAGTATTGCGTTAAAAAAGGAATCGAAGCGAAAGTCCATTATCCGGTTCCCATTTATCGGCAACGAGCTCTGTCAAAATACGGTTATAAGGAAGGAGATTTTCCCGTCACCGACGGTCACGTCGGGAAGATCATTACGTTTCCGTGCGATCAACATCTCACGAAGGAAGAAATGGATTACGTAATCGCGACCGTTAAGGAATTTTACTCTTCTTTAAAATGAAAACGACGAATAAAGTCCCTTACGTGAACCTTTCTCGCCAATGGGAGACGGAAAAGCAGGAACTCCTTCCCGTTATCGAATCCATACTAGGCTCCGGTAATTATATCGGAGGAGACCAAGTTTCCAAGTTCGAGGAATCCGTCGCAAAGCTGTGCGGAGTGAAATATGCCGTCGCACTCAATAGCGGAACGGACGCCTTAATGAGCGGCTTGGCGGCGATCGGAGTGAGACCTGGAGACGAGGTCATTACTCCGCCGAATTCGTTTATCGCTTCCACTGCCGCCGTCGTGCATCTGAAGGCGGTCCCGGTTTTCGTGGATGTGTGCGACGACCAGAATATCGATCCGGGCAAGATAGAAAAAGCGATCACAAAGAAAACGAAAGCCATCATGCCCGTTCATTTGACCGGACGAGTCGCTTCGATGGATGAGATTCTTCGGATCTCCGAAAAGTATTCGATTCCGATCATAGAGGATGCGGCTCAATCGATAGGATCGAAATGGAGCGGAAGAACCAGCGGATCTTTCGGCGCTGTGGGTTGCTTTTCCACTCATCCCCTTAAAAATCTGAACGCTTGCGGGGACGGAGGCTTTCTCACGACGAACGACGAGAAGATCTATCAGAACGTGAGCAGATATCGGAATCACGGATTGGTCGATCGTAACACCGTGGAGTTTTTTGGACTGGTTTCCAGGATGGACGCTTTGCAGGCAGGGATCTTGAATTTCAGGATCGGCAAATTACCGGAACTGATTCAGGCTCGAAGAGCCAACGCGGAAGCTTACAAAAAACTATTGGATAGGAACTTCGTGTACATTCCCGAGGATAAACCGGAGGAATTCAACACCTTCCATACCTTCGTGATCCAAGTGGATAAGCGGGACGAACTAAAGAATCGTCTGGCGGAACTCGGCGTGGAAACTTCGATTCATTACCCGATTCCTATCCATTTACAACCCGCCAGCAGAAGCTTGGGATACAAAGCGGGGGATTTTCCGGTCGTAGAGGAACAATCTAGAAGAATTCTGACTTTACCCATCCACCAATTCCTTAAGCGGGAAGAGTTGGAATTCGTGGCCGAAAGCGTGAACAAATTCTATAAGGGTTGAATTTCTCCGATATTTTAGTCGATTATTATATTTTAATGTGGTTGCTTTATGAGTGCTAAGGTAGGAACGGATATCTCTTCGAAATCCGTATTGATGGATTTGTACGTTTCCGCGCTGCGGATCCGGATGACGGAAGAGGAAATATCCAAAAGATACAGTCAGAACAGGATGAGATGTCCGACCCATCTCAGTATCGGACAGGAAGGAGTTGCCGCCGCGGTAGGACTCGTTTTGAGCAAAGAGGATTTCGCGGTAAGTACCCACCGCGCTCACGCTCATTATCTCGGAAAAGGAGGCGATCTGAAAGCCATGATAGCCGAGATCTACGGAAAAAAGACCGGTTGTAGCGGCGGGCACGGCGGTTCCATGCATTTGAGCGATTTGGCCTGCGGTTTCATGGGCTCCACTTCCATCGTCGGAAACAGTATCCCGATCGGAGTCGGACTAGGTCTTTCCATCCAATTGAATCGGACGAATCAGGTGAGCTGCGTTTTCTTCGGGGACGGTTCTGTCGAAGAGGGAGCTTTTTATGAAGCCGCGAATTTCGCTGCCGTCAGAAAGTTACCGGTTTTGTTCATCTGCGAAAATAATTTCTTTTCCGTTTACTCTCCTCTTTCGGTGCGTCAGCCGCCCGAAAGAAAAATCCATGAAATGGTGCGCGCAATCGGAGTTCGGAGCGACGTCGGGGACGGAAACGATACGTTAGGAGTGTATCGTTCCGTTTCTAAAACCGTCGCCGATATGCGAAACGGCGGCGGTCCTTTTTTCTGGGAATTTTACACCTATAGGCACTTCGAACATTGCGGTCCGAATTTGGACGACGATCTGGGCTACAGACCCCGGGAAGAAGTGCAAGCATGGTTGGATAGGGATCCCGTTCTGAAATTACAGGAAGAGTTGATCTCTTCCGGAACGGAGCGCAAGGAATTAACGGATATCAAAACGACAGTAGCGCATGAAATCGAGGATGCGTTCGATTTTGCGGAGAAATCCGAGTTTCCCGAGATGGCCGAGTCCTATCGATCGGAGTATAAGTAAATCATGAAAAGGCAAATTCCTTTCGCAAAGGCGATCAACGAGGCGATTCACCTCGCTATGGAAAAAAACGGTTCCGTAATATGCTTCGGCCTCGGAGCGAACGATCCGAAGAGGATCTTCGGGACGACCGAAGGATTGGTGGAAAGATTCGGAGAAGAAAGAGTATTCGACATGCCTACCTCCGAAAACGGGATGACCGGTGTGGGAGTAGGGGCTTCGCTTAACGGAATCCGACCCATTATGATCCACCAACGGTTGGATTTCTTTCTTTATGCGATGGACCAGGTGGTGAATTCGGCCGCCAAATGGTATTTTATGTTCGGCTTGAAGAAATCCGCCCCGATTACGATCCGGCTGATTATCGGGCACGGATGGGGACAGGGACCTACACATTCCCAAAACCTGCAATCCTGGTTTGCCCATATTCCGGGCTTGAAGGTGGTTATGCCGACCAGTGCGGACGACGCAAAAGGATTATTATTGTCTTCCGTAGCCGACGAAAACCCTGTCATATTCCTGGAACATCGCTGGTTGCATAACGTGCAAAGCGACGTTCCGGAAGGTTATTATGAGACTCCGATAGGTAAGGCCCGGATCGTTAGGGAAGGAAAGGACATTACGATCGTATCCTACTCTTATATGACGATGGAAGCCATCCACGCCGCTAAGATTCTGGAAAAATACGGGATATCCTGCGAAATTGTGGACTTGAGAACGATCCGTCCTCTGGACTGGGACACCGTTTTTACTTCCGTCGGAAAAACGGGAAAGTTATTAGCGTTAGATTCCTCTTCCCCTTTCGCTTCGGTCGCTAGCGAAGTCGTTTCCAGAGTTTGTCTGGATATGTTCGGCGCGTTAAAATCCGCTCCACTTCGCTTAACACAACCGGATTTCGCGTCTCCCTCCAGCTTTGGATTGACAAAATACTATTATCGCGGTGCGAAAGAGATCGCGATCGAGGCGGCAAAAACTTTCGGCGTTACGGTGAGTGCCGAGGACCTGGAAGGGTTGGAAAAGAAACCCCACGATGTTCCCGGCGATTGGTTTAAGGGACCGTTCTAAAGAAATATTCCGTTCCGCCTTTCTTCTATGAACTTTGATAAGATAAAAGAAATTCCTCTCGTTCGACTTTGGACGCACTTGGCTCCGAGGAGGCATAGGCAATTCGTTTTACTTCTCATTATGATCGTCGTCACTTCCTTTACGGAAGTCTTAAGTATAGGGGCGATTCTCCCGTTTCTTGCCGTTTTAACGGCTCCGGAGAAGGTCCTTTCTCTGCAGGAGATACGACCCTTTATCGAGTATTGGAATTTTAAAACTCCCAACGAATTGCTTTTTCCTCTGACGATGATCTTCGCAGGCGCGGCGATTTTGGCGGGCGCGATGCGACTGATTCTGCTTTGGCTAACGACGAAATTGTCCTTCGCTACCGGAGCGGATTTGAGCATGGAGATCTATAAGAAGACTTTGAACCAACCTTATAGCGTCCATGTTTCTCGAAACAGCAGCGAAATCGTTACCGGTATCGTATCCAAGGCTAACAGCGTATCGGGAGGAATCATTCAGCAAGTCCTGATTCTCTTAAGTTCCGCGTTTGTTCTGATCACGATTCTTTTGGGATCCGTCGCGATCAATCCTTCGTTGGCAATTTCCACTTCCTTAATATTCGGACTTTTATATTCCAGCGTAGCTTACGCTTTTAAAAGGAAACTTCTCGCCAACGGAA
The DNA here is from genome assembly GCF_004771275.1 of Leptospira fluminis. Classification (GTDB taxonomy): domain Bacteria; phylum Spirochaetota; class Leptospiria; order Leptospirales; family Leptospiraceae; genus Leptospira_B; species Leptospira_B fluminis. The sequence continues at coordinate 145,811 of NZ_RQEV01000012.1, forward strand.
AGGTTATCGCGGACGAACAAACGATCGTTATGAAATCGTTGCAGGAAGGATTAGGAGGCATCCGGGACGTTTTGATCGACGGTACGCAGGACGTCTATTGCGAAGCCTACCGCAAATCGGATCGTAGATTTCGCGTCGCCCAGGGAAACAACGCTTTTATGAGCGGTAGCCCGCGTTATACGATCGAAGCTTTGGCCATGGTGCTTATGGCCTTTTTCGCTTATAGCCTTACGTTCAGCGAAGGAGGTTTTTCGACAGTCATTCCGACTTTGGGAACTCTGGCGTTGGGCGCTCAGAGAATGCTTCCGGCTTTACAACAGGGCTTCCAATCTTGGGCAAATCTACAGAGTACCGAAGCAATTCTCGTGGACGTATTGAAGCTGCTGGATCAGAAACTACCCGATACCTATAAGTACGAGAATTCGGCTCCATTACGCTTCCAAAGCGAGATTCGCGGTAGCGATTTGTATTTTCAGTATAACTCGGAAGGTCCGTCCGTCCTGAAAGGGTTGGACTTCGCGATCAAAAAGGGAACACGCATCGGATTTGTGGGAACTACCGGCAGCGGCAAAAGCACCCTTTTGGACATAGTCATGGGATTACTCGAACCGACGAGCGGTGAGTTGACCGTAGACGGACAAACGATCCGATTCGATACTGTGCGCGCTTGGCAAAAAAACATAGCGCACGTTCCCCAAAGCATCTATCTCTCCGACTCAAGCATTCTCGAGAACATCGCTTTCGGAACGCCTCCGGAAAAAATAGACAGACAAAAGGCAGTGAGAGCCGCGCAACAGGCTCAGATTTCCTCCCATATCGAGAGCCTGAAGGAAGGCTATGAAACGATAGTGGGAGAACGCGGAGTCCGATTGTCCGGAGGCCAAAGACAGAGGATCGGGATCGCTAGAGCCTTGTATAAAGAGGCATCGGTAATCGTATTCGATGAGGCCACCAGCGCTTTGGACAACGAAACGGAAAAAGCGGTTATGGATGCGATCGAAGGATTAGGAAAAGAACTGACGATCATTATGATTGCACACCGGATTTCCACCGTAAGCAAATGTGATAACATATACGAGATGAAAGACGGCCGAATCGTCAAAGAAGGCCGTTACAGCGAATTATTTGCGAGAAAAGTTTGATTTTCCGAGCGTAGCCCGGGATCGATCAAACTGATCGATGGAATGCAATGAATATAGGAAGGACTGAGACGGTATGATTATCCCTTACGGAAAACAGAACATCTCCCAGGAAGACATCGATTCCGTCGTCGCCGTTCTGAAATCTGATTTTCTAACCCAAGGACCGGTGGTGCCGAAGTTCGAACAAGCGGTAGCTAACGCGTGTGATGCGAAGTATGCTCTCGCCGTGAATAGCGCCACTTCCGCACTTCATCTCGCCTGTCTGTCATTGGGAGTGGGGCCGGGGGATGGTGTTTGGACCAGCCCGATCACGTTCGTAGCCAGCGCGAACTGCGCTCTTTACTGCGGAGCGTCGGTGGATTTCGTCGACATCGATCCTAAAACCTATAACATGTGTGCGGAGAAACTTTCGGAGAAACTGAAAATCGCCGAAAAGAACGGATCCCTCCCGAAAGTGGTCATCCCGGTTCATTTTGCCGGACAGCCCTGCGAAATGGACAAGATACATCAACTTTCCGTTAAGTATGGATTTAAAATCGTAGAGGATGCCTCGCACGCGATCGGGGGAAAGTATAAGGAAGAGCCGATCGGAAATTGCAAGTACAGCGATATAACGGTCTTCAGTTTTCATCCGGTAAAAATCATTACGACCGGCGAAGGCGGAATGGCCCTGACCAACGATTCCGAACTCCTCGCAAAAATGTACAGATTACGTAGTCACGGGATCACAAGGGATCCTTCGGAGATGACGCACGCGCCCGACGGCCCTTGGTACTACCAGCAGATCGATCTGGGATACAATTATAGGATGACGGATATCCAGGCGGCCCTCGGGGTCAGCCAATTGGGTAAGCTGAAGGAGTTCGTGGAAGCCAGGCATTCGATCGCGGACAAATACGACTCTTTACTCGCCGACAAGCCTGTTATCGTTCCGTATATGCGGAAAGACAGCTATTCCGGAATGCACCTGTATGTGATCCGACTGAAGTTGCGGGAAATTGAATATACTCACGCACAGATTTTCGAACGTTTCAGAAGCTCCGGAGTGCTGGTGAATCTGCATTATATTCCCGTTTATAGGCAGCCGTATTTCGAAAAAATGGGATTCGATAGGAATCATTTTCCGGAATCAGAAGCATATTACAAGGAAGCGATCAGTATTCCTATTTTTCCCGGTTTGACGGAACGACAGCAGATTGAAATCGTAAAGACTCTGATGACTCCGATCGGTCATCAAACCTTGTTCTGACTTTCAGTATTACGTTATTCGAAATCGATCCGAGAGATTCAGATAGGCGACGATATAAAATGGCGAATCTTGCGATTATCACCGCTCGCGGAGGATCAAAACGGATTCCGCGGAAAAATATTAAGGAATTCCGAGGAAAACCGATCCTATCGTATGCGATAGAGGCCGCTAAGTCGAGCGGATTGTTCGAAGAGGTGATCGTTTCGACGGATGACGAGGAAATCGCCGGCGTCGCAAGAAAGTACGGGGCAACCGTTCCGTTTATGCGAAGTGCGGAGAATTCGGACGACTTCGCCGGAACAGCCGACGTTTTAGTGGAGGTTTTGAATCATCCTCAAGTCGCAAGCGTGAATTTCGGATACGCATGCTGTATCTATCCTACCGCTTGCCTATTGGATGGCGACCAGCTCAAGAAGGCCTGGGATTTGTTAAAAGCAGGCGATTGGGATACAGTATTTCCCGTCGTCAAATATGGGTATCCGATCCAGAGATCTTTGCGTATGGATTCCGATTCGTCGGTTGCCATGAACTTTCCGGAGAATGGAAACAAGCGCTCCCAGGATTTGCCGCCTTCGTATCACGACGCAGGACTGTTTTATTTCTTTCATGTGGATCGCTTTCTTTCGAATAGAAAACTTTGGACGGAAAGAACCGCGGGGCTCGTATTGAGGGAAATGGAAGTCCAGGATATCGATACGATTGAGGATTGGGAAATCGCAGAATTCAAGTACGATATGAAAAGAAAGTCCGGATAGATTTTCGAGGAATCTTATTTTATTTTGATCCTTTTATTCACGGAATGTCTGGCAAATACCGGCTTGGGACATCTTCGGCGCTGCACCGCTCTCGCAGAAATATTAAGCGAAGTCTCTGATGATATTTTTATAGTATTGGATACAGATAGTACCGGTTTGAACGAAAGATTTCCTTTTTCCGTCATTGCTTTCGACTGGAAACGCCCGGGATCTCTACCCGCTTTTTTGGAAGGAAAGCGGGTAGAGGCGGTCTTCGTGGATTCCTATCTCGCGGGTCGGGAAGTTTACGAAGATCTGCAGGTCCATTCTAAAAAGTTAATTTGTATCGACGATACGAATAGGATCCCGTATCCGATCGGATCCACGATTTTGAACCCGGGATACGGGGGAAATCGATTGCAGTATGATTCTTCCAAGAACCGGATCGCTACCGGAGCGGATTACGTTCTTCTACGTCGTCCGTTTCGGGAGACGCTTTCCTTTTTGCCTACAAAAGAGGGAATGGAGTCTGTACTCGTCACCGTCGGAGGAGAAGATCGCTGGAATTTAGTTCCGAGGATTCAGGAAGTATTAAATACCGAATATCCGAGTTCGAAGAAAGAAATCCTTTTGGGACCGGCCTTCTCCAATTTAGACGAAATCAAAAGGAAATCCGACGGAAATACCAGGTTGCATTCGAATTTAAGCGCGGAACAGATTCGGGATTTAATGTTAAGCGTAGATATTGCGATCACCGCCGGCGGTCAGACGACATATGAATTGTTGAGATGTCGTGTGCCTATGATCCTGATAGAGACTGCTGAAAACCAAAAGGAAAACATAGAAGGTTTGTCGAATGCGATTTCCGGTTTGGGGCGGATGGAGAAGGATTTGAATCTCCTAGGTCATGAGCTGAATCGAATGTCGGAGCATTCCTGGCGCGACGGAATTCGAGGTAGAATGAGCGGAATTGCTTCCTCCGGAGAGGGAAAAATACGTTCTCTGGTGTTATGTTGAACCTTAGGCGGGCGCAAAAGGAAGATCTGCTGCTTTTATTCGATTGGGCAAACGATCCCGAGACGAGGAAGGCCGCGTTTAATTCCGAGCAGATCCCGATCGAGAAGCATACTTCCTGGTTCCTGGGAAAATTGGCTCATGTCGACAGTGATATTTATATATTAGAATATAATAATATTTCGATCGGTCAAGTCAGGTTCGACAAGCGGGAAGAGGACGGAGCCTTTTTGATCGACTATTCCATCGACCTTAAATATAGGGGGAGGGGTTTCGGATCCGAAATCATCGCCCTGGGTCTAAGGGCACAGACGGAAAAATTCGGAAAGGCTCCGACGTTCGTGGCATTCGTGAAGAAGCAAAACGTCGCTTCTCAAAAATGTTTCCTGAAGGTCGGCTTTCGGCAGGAGAGTTCCGAGTCGGAATTCGTAACTTATAAGTACTCGGAACGATATGAAAAATAAGATCATTTTGACCGTAGCGGCGCACCCGGACGACGAAATCTTGGGTTGCGGAGGAGCTATGGCCAGATTCGCGGAAGAAGGTCATGAGGTTCATGTTCTTATCCTGGCCGAAGGTCTGACTAGCAGAGATTCTAAACGGGACAGGAATGCCAACATCGGAGCATTGAGCGAGCTGAATCAATGTGCATTGAATGCGGGTAAGATCGTGGGTGTGAAATCGGTGGAACTCCACGACTTTCCGGATAATCGGATGGATTCGTTGGATAGATTGGATGTTACAAAGCTCGTGGAAAAAAAAATCGATGAAATCGGGCCCAGCATAATCTTCACCCATTTTTATAACGATCTGAATATCGATCATAGGATTACAAACGAAGCGGTAGTAACAGCATGCCGCCCGCTTCCCGGGCAGATAGTCCGAGAGTTGTATTTTTTCGAGGTACCATCCAGTACGGAATGGCAGATCGGTCCTTCCGGCGGGCATTTCATTCCGAACTATTTCGTCTCGTTAAGCGAATCTCAGTTGAGGAAGAAGTTGAATGCTCTTGCGGAATACAGGTCTGAAATGAGGGAGTTCCCGCACGCAAGATCGCTGGAGGCGGCAGAGGCTCTCTCCAAATGGCGAGGAGCTTCCGTCGGATTTTCCGCCGCAGAGAGTTTTATTTTAGGAAGAAGAATTGTCTGAATCGAATAAGCCTAAGATCGTCATCCTAACTTCAAGAAAATGGAATGAATGGATGGCGAGCGATCCGGAGTTGAGGACGGTTTCCGAGCCTAAGCTGGTCGTTTCTCCGCAAGAACTTACGACGGAGTTTCTTCGGGATTGGAAGCCGGAATTCGTTTTCGTTCCGCATTGGTCTTTTCTGATTCCGAAGGAAATATTTTCCGAATTCAAGACAGTCATCTTTCATATGACGGATCTTCCTTATGGGCGGGGCGGGAGTCCTTTGCAAAATCTGATTCAGCGGGGACATACGAAGACGAAAATATCCGCAATCGAATGCGGGGATGGTCTCGATGCCGGTCCGGTTTATTGTAAGCAAGACCTCGATCTTTACGGAACCGCCGAAGAGATTTTTCTACGAGCTTCCAAAACGATTCATTCCATGATCCTGAAAATTTTAAGGGAAAGGATGCAGCCGATTCCTCAAAGCGGAGCCGTTACGGAGTTCAAACGTAGAAAGCCGGAAGAAAGCGATCTCCTTTCCGGAAAATCGCGCAGCGAAGAGGATATCTACGACTTTATCAGAATGTTGGATGCGCCGGGCTACCCTAAGGCTTTTATCGATATGGGAGAGTTCAGAATCGAATTTTCGGAAGCCTTGTTGAAGCAGGATAGGATAAAAGGAACTTTTGAAATCAGGAAAAAATCGCAATGATAAGGATCGGAAATCATACTATATCCAGGTCGTCGACTCCGTTTGTTATCGCCGAGATGTCGGGAAATCATAATCAATCTTTGGAAAGGGCCTACGAAATTATAGACGCAGCCGCAGCGGCAGGAGCCCATGCGTTAAAAATCCAAACATACACTTCCGACACGATGACCATCGATAAATCCGAGGGAGAATTCTTTATTTCCGATCCTAAGAGTCTTTGGAAGGGATCTTCTTTATACGATTTATATAAAGTGGCGTATACTCCTTGGGAATGGCATCGTCCGATCATGGATCGATGTAAGGAGAAGGGGATGTTGTGTTTCAGCACTCCTTTCGATTTCAGCGCCGTGGATTTTTTGGAGGAGCTGGAAGTTCCCGCGTATAAAATCGCGTCTTTTGAGAATATCGATATTCCGTTAATTAAGAAAGTTGCAAAGACGGGGAAACCTCTGATCATTTCCACCGGCATGGCTTCCATTTCGGAAATACACGAGGCCGTAGAGGCCGTTCGGTCTCAGGGAAACGACCAACTCATCCTTTTGAAATGCACCAGCACTTATCCCGCCACTCCGGAAAACACGAATATTCTGACGATCCCGCACATGCGGGAACTTTTTAACTGCGAGATAGGATTGTCGGATCATACTATGGGAATCGGAGTCGCGGTCGCCTCCGTGGCCTTAGGTGCGTCCGTGGTAGAGAAGCACTTTACTCTCCGAAGAGCGGACGGGGGAGTCGATTCGACCTTTTCGATCGAACCGGAAGAGTTGAAATCTCTCGTGATAGAAACCGACAGGGCTAGGCTGGCGCTCGGAAAGGTGAATTACGGTCCCACCGAGGCGGAAAAGAACTCTTTGGTCTTTCGTCGCTCTCTTTACGTTGTCCAAGAGATGAAGGTCGGAGACGAGTTCACGAAGGAGAATTTGCGAAGCATCAGACCTGGTCACGGTCTTCCGCCCAAGTATATGGATCTCGTTTTAGGGAAAAAGGCGAATCGGACGATTCCGAGAGGAACGGCTTTGCACTGGGACATGTTAGGTTGAAGGCTCATCTTTCGCTCCGGAAATCGAAAAGATCCGAATTGCCCGAGCAAATCGGAAAAGAGGGAGAATGTTTCAGCAAAACGTTGAAAGGATAAAGAAGTGTCTCTTATTACTTCTTTTGTCGATTCCGGTTTTGGTGATTCGACTTTTGAGACCGTTCGTGAAAATCCACTTCGTAGCGATCGGATCCCATAGGATGGGGCACTTCATTTTCGACGTGGAATGTCTGTTGGCGGAAAAGGAGCTTCATCCCGAGCAGTATAAAGGGATTAATTTATATTATTATAATAAAGTAGTATGCAATTCCCAATGGGATCTGATGACGCGGCGAAAACTGAGGATATATTCCATTAGCAGGCATCTCGCTTGGGCGAATTCGAAGATTCCGTTCGGGGATTTTCTCGAAAAACCTTCGATTTCCGTAAAATACGCCACTGCCGATCCGCACCGTTATATGGATAAGACTAAGCCGCATCTTTCCTTTACCGAAGAGGAAAATCGGCGAGGAAGAGCGTTTCTGCAGTCTCTCGGCATGAAGGAAGGCGATAAGTTCGTATGTTTCAATATCCGAGACGAAGCATACATGAATACGCATTACGGAACTTCCTCCTCTTTCAACCAATTCACCGCCAACCACCATTGGTTTCGGAATTCGGATATTTCCCTCTATTACAAAGCCATGCAGGCTCTTGCGGAAAAGGGTTATTGGGTGTTTCGAATGGGAAAAGTGACGGAAAAGGAAGTCGGGGTAAGCGGCGGAAAGATCGTCGATTATCCGAAATCGGGTTTCAGGAGCGATTTCCTGGATATGTGGTTGGGCGGGAATTGCCATTTTATGGTTACTACCGGTTCAGGAATCGATACTTTGTGCCATGCTTTTCGGATTCCCGAAGTCTGCGTATCTTTGATTCCGGTGACGATCGTCGCTTATATGTATACGAATAGCATCAGTATATTCAAATATTTGAAATATATCGGCGGGAAGAGATTAACATTGGATGAGATGACCCGTTCGGGGATTTGGGAATTGGGAAGTTCCCAATCTTTCCTGGATCAAGGTTTGGAATGGGAAGATAATACGTCCGAAGATATCTACGAAGCCGTTTTCGAAATGGTTTCCAGATTGGATGGCGGATGGAAGGAAAGTGAGGAGGACAAAATACTACAGAAAAAATTCTGGCAGTTCGTTCTTCGTTCCCCTTCTTATTCGCGATTCTATAGCGCTCCGGCTCATAGGATCGGAGCAAATTATCTCAGAAAAAATAAGGAACTCTTCGGCGCATGAAAATTCTGACGCAGGAACACCCGCTATTTTGGCATTACGTGCGCTTTCTCCAGAGTTCCTCCGGCTATCATTCCGCCCAGTATTCCGAACTGAATTATAAATACTACATCCAACGTCCGTTGGATAACGGTTCCTCGGCGAGTCCGGCTTCTTTCGTTATTATCCGAAATGAAGTTCCGGTGTTGGCATTTATAGGGGCGATCATGACCAACCCGGAAGGCAGGAGGGAGCTGTCGTTCGGCGAGCTTCCTTGCACGGTCATAGAAGGAGGTGTGGAACCTTCGAACAAGGAGATCGGAGAATTTATAGTCAAGATAAATTCCCTGGAATGCGACGCGGTGCGAATTTACGATTACATATCGATGGGACATTTCTCGTTTTATACCCGCGAGGTCATCTCGAACCGGGAGGGTGGCTATGAAATCTTAGAATACCCGCTTGTCCCCCTTGAAAAGGACGGTTCCATCCTTTTTTCTAAAATTAGAAAAAGCTATAAGAGTTTGTTGAATTGGGGGGAACGAGAACTGGTCGTTAAGAAGATAAACGGAAAGAACGTAAAATGGAAGCATTTCGAAGATTTTATGAGAATGCACATAGACGTTTCCGGACGACAGACCAGAAGCGAGGAAACCTGGAAGCTTCAGTATGAGATGGTGCAAAAGGAAGAGGCGTTTCTTTTGATAGGATCATTGAATAGTAAAGCCATAAGCTACGGTTTTTTTCCCTATAATTTTAAATCCTGTTACTACGGAAATTCGGTGAGTTTGCGTGAATATTTCGATAAACCCATTTTTCACAGATTGTTATGGGAAGCGATTCTATATGCGAAAGAATTGGGTTGCGAATATTTCGACATTTCACCGATGAGCTATGACGACGAAAAATTATCGGATATAGCTAAATTCAAAACGGGATTCGGTGCGGATATTCACCTAGTCGCGAGGGTGACGGGAAGCGGAACACGCGATCGCGTTTAATTATATTATAAATAATCGTTCGAGGTCGTATTTCGATTCGACTTCCACTGTGTTTCATCTTAGGTCCGGTTTTACATGTCTATAGACGAAGGTATCGTTCAGGATTGGTACGAGGCTAGTTATCTCAAGGGAGGTTTCGCTTCGCAGCGGAATTATCCGAACGAGGAATTTTGCCGGTTCATGGGCCGGAGATTCTTTTCCATTCCTTACCCGGAACGGAGGCAAAAAAAAATCCTGGAGATAGGATGCGGTAGCGGCGCAAATCTTTGGATGGTGGCTAAAGAGGGATTTTCCGCCTCCGGAATCGATTTGTCAAAGGCTGCGATCGAGCTTTGTTCGCTTCGATTCAAGAATATGAATTTAGAGGCCGATTTAAAGGTGGGATCCATGACGGAATTGCCTTACGAAGAACGGACATTCGACGCCATTGCGGATATTTTTAGCGCATATTGTTTAGGATTAGAGGACTTCGTTACTTGTCTGAAAAGCGTCAAAAATTGTCTAAAGATCGGAGGAGCTTTCTTCAGTTACACTCCGAGCAAAAATTCGGACGCTTTTACTTATCCCGGTACGTCCAGACTTTTGGACGCGAGCACGCTGGACGGAATCAGTCGGGAAGATTCTCCTTTTTTCGGCAACTCCTATCCGTTTCGCTTCGACCATCCTCGGGAAATGAGGGCGATGCTCGAGGCGGAAGGTTTTAGGGTGGAATACCTTGAAACTATTTCAAGAACTTATAATATGCAGAATGAGAAGTTCGAGTTTTTGGTCGTCGAAGCGATTCGAACGAATTGAAAAGATAACCGTCGATGTCTCCTTATAGGCAAGTTCTATATCTCTCCTTCAATTGGTACAAGGATCGATTCGGAAAGGATATACTGTTTCGGAACGGAATCTCGGTTGGTCCTATCCTGAGTTGTTCAGCGTGGGTGGCGTTTTCCACGCTATACGGTGAGTTTCATCGACTCCACAAGAAATTGGAACCCGACGGTTCCTTACGATTACCTAGCGATGCCACGAGGTTGCAGAGAAAAGTAGCTTCGAAGATAGCTACAAAACTGACGGAGACAGAGCCGATGCGCCTCAAAAGCGAGGCCGTACTTTTATCAGACGAACGGTTCGTAAATTGGGTGCTCGGCATATCCAGATATTCCGGCGTTTTTCGCAAAGTGCAAAAACTGACTCGTCCGTTTTTGAACGGTAGGAAGACGCTGTACTATTCCGATTGGACCTATTCTAAACGGGTATCGGGCGATCATTCCGGATTGGTGCTTAATTCTAAGAATTTCATGAAGGGTGCCTACGTTTCCATTTCAACCGCAGATTTACAGGAAGCGGAAGGCGTTTTTTCCGAACGGCTTCCCGATATCATCACTTCGGATTCATTAAGCGAAGTGCTGAAATCTATAGGAGTAAAATGGGAGAGGGATCTTCTAGATCTTTGTTGCGAATATCTACACGAAAACTACGCCACGAATAGGGGCAATTTTGTTCTGAATTACGCGTATCAAAAGGAACTATTAGAATATTATAAACCTGAAACCGTTGTTTTACCTGGGGAAGTAGTGGAGCCGTACGCGATCATTTTACAGATTGCGCAGGAAATGGGGATCCAAAAGATTTTTATGTTGGACGGTTATCCGATTCTGCCTCTTTACCCCTTGTTACAGAATTGCGACGGATCGGATTTTTTATTCGACCGTTTTGTATGTTACGGCGAGGCGAATCGCGATCTTTTTAAAATTCGCGGAGTTTCGGAGGATAAGTGTATTCTTACGGATACACCGCTTGTCGACTGGCACCAAGACCGTACGGAAAGCGAAATCTACGACGTAATCGTAATGACCTGGGTCGTATTTTCCCTAAATCCGGATTGTATCGTTCCTTCTCCCAAGAGCACTCTGCGCGAAGCCTTACTCGCAATGATGGATTTGGGAATGAAGAGGATCGCAGTAAAGGTGAAATCGGAAATGGAGATCGATTACGTGCAGGACATTTTACAGGAATTGGATCTCCAAGCGGACATCCTGACCGGATTCTTTTATATGCATGTAAAAAAGGCCAGGATGATCGTCGGAGGAATTTCGACCGGAGTGATCGAAGCCTTTCTCCAGAGCATTCCCTACTATCTATTCGAACCTTTAGATAACGGTTATTCGGATGAAATCATCAATGAGTCGGTTTTACTCAACTTATCCAGAGTAGCGAGAGATAGAGAAGAACTGAAGGCGCTGATTCGAGAAGGAAGGGTGGCCTGCATCTCCGATCGTGAATACGTTTTAGGGTCCAAGAACTAATTCAGAAACGTATGGCCAAAATTTTCGTATCTACTTTCCCGTTCTGTCGATTCGACCAGGAACCGTTGCGGATCTTAAAGGAAGCCGGGCATGAAATATTCATAAATCCTAAATCTCGAAAATTAAGTCCGACGGAAGTGGCGGAACTTGCCTCCGATTGTAACGGAATCGTCGCCGGTACTGAGGATCTGTTGCCGTTGGTGGAAACTTCCGAAGCATTGAGGATCATAGCGAGAGTGGGAGTCGGCTTGGATAGCGTCCCCCTGGAGCTTTGTAAGTCAAAGGGAATCAAGGTCGCCTACACTCCGGACGCGGTTACTCCGGCCGTCGCGGAACTCGTCTTCGGTCTTATGCTGGATCTCCTGAGAAAGATTACTCCTGCAGATAAGGAATTAAGATCCGGGGGATGGTCTCGGCCTTACGGGAAAAGGTTGGCAAATTCGACCGTCGGAATCGTAGGCCTCGGACGGATCGGCTTTACTCTGGCGAAAATGCTTATAGGTTTCGGTGTTCGATTCATTTTAATTCACGACATTTCCGACGTTTCCGAAAAAATCCGAGATTTAAGGAAGTCGGGTGGTTCTGTATCCGAGGTCTCTAAACAGGAGTTATTAAGCGAATCCGACTTGATCACTCTCCACGTTCCTAAGGATCCGTCGACAGTCGGTCTTATTTCGTCCCCCGAATTCGAGCGTATGAAATCCTCCTCGTATCTTATCAACACCGCGAGAGGCGGGATTGTAGATGAAAAGGCGTTATATTCGGTTCTCAAAGAAGGGAGGATTGCGGGAGCTGCGATAGACGTCTTCGAAGAGGAGCCGTACCGCGGACCCTTGGCGACTCTGGATAACGTTTTGCTCACTCAACATATGGGCTCCTGCTCGGAAGACTGTCGCGCCGATATGGAACGTGAGGCGTGCGAGGATATCGTCCGCTTTTTTTCGGGGCAAGCTCTCCGATCACCCGTATCGTGAATCTACGTTTTTTTAATTTTTCGGATCGAGTAAAGTTTTCGGAATCGATCGTCGCACGAATCAGTTTCTTTGCGGAAATATCAATCCGAGAAAGGGGGGCGTTTCATATCGTTCTTGCGGGCGGAGAAACGCCGAAGTCCGTATATTCGAGATTGCGTGAAATCCGAACTTCCTGGCCGGATTGGAGATTTTGGTTCGGAGACGAACGTTGTCTTCCGAAAGGAGGGACGGATCGGAACGACACGATGGCGCGTCGCTCTCTTTTGGATTTTCTTCCCGTTGCAGAAAGCCAGATCTATTCCATACCGGCCGAATTGGGTCCCATTTCCGCTTCGAAGGAATATTCCGTTTTTCTTAAGTCTGCTTCTATTTTCGACGTTTCTCTATTGGGAATCGGGGAGGACGGGCACACTGCGAGTCTTTTTCCCGGCAGGGAATTGGGAGATTCGCCGAATTCTCCGGACGTTCTTGCCGTGTTGGATGCGCCGAAACCTCCCGCGGAAAGGGTGAGTCTTTCCTCAAACAGATTGAAACACTCCCGGTGCGTTATGTTCCTTGCGGCCGGGGGAACAAAAAAGGAAATCGTTGAAAGATTAAAAATGGGAGAGGAGATGCCGGCTTCGGGTATATTCGGGCTGGAGAATACGGAAATCTACTATTCCGAGATTTAATCGGAATCGTTTTCCTTAATCTTATTCGCTTTATGAAAATATTAGTGATTGGCGGTTCCGGATTCTTAGGGTCCCACGTGGCGGATCAACTTAGTGAGGCCGGTCATTCGGTGGCGATCTTCGATCGGGTGCTTTCTCCTTGGCTGCGAGCGGACCAAAAAATGATCCTAGGGGATCTTTTGAATCAGTCGGAGATCGAGGGCGCGATTCGGGACTGCGATGTGGTATACAACTTTGCGGCTCTTGCCGATTTGAATCAGGCCATAGACAAGCCGATTGATACCGTGCAGGTAAATATATTAGGAAACGTTTATGTTTTAGAGGCTTGTAGAAAGTATTCGGTCCGAAGGTTTTTTTATGCGAGTACGATATACGTATTCAGTAGAGAAGGCGGTTTTTATCGCTGTAGTAAGCAAGCTTCCGAAAGCTATGTCGAGGAATACCAGAGAAAGTACGGTCTACAGTACACGATTCTACGCTTCGGCTCCTTGTATGGTCCCCGTTCCGATGAAAGCAACGGTTTATACCGAATCGTAAAAAAGGCGTTGGAAACTGGTAAAATCCAGTACCAAGGAAGTCCGGATACGCTACGAGAATATATTCATGTCGAGGACGCTGCAAAGGCTAGCGTGACGGCGATGGGCGAGGAATTCTGCAATCAGAGCGTGGTGTTGACCGGACAAGAGCCGATGAGAGTCCTTGATCTTTTGAAGATGATCGCGGAAATGCTCGGCCATCCTGATTCCGTCGAGTTTTCGGAAGGGGAGCAGATCGGTCATTATGTGCGGACGCCTTACGCATACCAGCCGAAGTTGGGTAGAAAATTCATACCTCCCATGCATGTGGATCTCGGACAGGGACTTCTTCAACTGATCGAAGAAGTCGAAGGCAAAAGATAAATCGAAGGACTTTCATTCATCCGCTAAGGATCGAATAAGGACGGATCGGGTTTTGGGAATTTTAAAAGGAATCGTACGTTTCATCGTCAGAGTCGCGTGGATTTTATACACGAGTTTCACCGATCGATTTTTATTAAAAGGCAGGATAGATAAGTATTTCCGAAAAACCGCGAATATATGGCGGGTCGCGATTTTGAAATGGACGGTAAGAAAACTCGGAAAATCTCCGGTGTTAGGACCGGACATTTTAGTGACCGGCGGACCGTACGTAACCATCGGAGACAATCTTTTCGCGATGGGTCGGCTGTATCTGTACGGCGCGGACGGAGAGATTCGGATCGGCAACGATTGCTCCATTAATACGAATGTGGTTGTGGGCGGTTCGGGCGGGCTGATTAGCATCGGCAACGACGTTCTGATCGGACCGAATGTGGTTTTGAGAACGGCCGATCACGGAACGGAATTAGGCGAGTTGATGAGAAAGCAACGTCATAAAAGAGGAACGATCATCATAGAAGACGATGTATGGATAGCATCTAACGTGGTGGTGACAAAGGATGTGAAAATTTCCGTCGGTAGCGTCATTGCGGCCGGGGCAGTGGTGACTCGGGATACCGAGCCGTATTCCGTTAATGCGGGCATTCCTGCGAAGAAAATAGGGATGCGTAGAAAATAAGGATGTTATTATTTTATCTAATTTTAAAGTGATATTCTGGGATTTCGACGGGGTGATCAAGGAATCCGTCGGGATAAAAACCGCGGCTTATCTTGGTTTGTTTTCCGGCGCCGACGAAGCGTTGATCCGAAGAATACGTCTCCACCACGAAGAGCATGGGGGAGTTTCCCGCTTCGAGAAAATTCCATTATACTTAGAATGGGCCGGTATAAAGCCGGATGCCGACACCGTTACCGAATACTGCGATCTTTTCTCCAAAACGGTTCTTCAGGCCGTCATCGACTCTCCTTGGGTTCCGGGAGCGAAGGAATATATTTCGGCCAATTCGGGAAGGCAACGTTTCTTTCTGGTGACCGCTACTCCACAGGAAGAAATCGAGGAAATTCTGTCAAATCTAGACATCGAGAGCTATTTCGAGAACGTATTCGGGGCACCTAAGAAGAAGACGGACGCGATCCGTGAAACACTGGAATCCCGGGAGATCCTAAAATCGGATGCGTGTATGATCGGAGACAGCGAGACGGATTATACGGCGGCGAAAGGCAACGGAATCACTTTTATACTCAGAAAAACGGCGGAAAACGCAAAATTGCAGAAATTTTGCGAAGGCGAAACGCTTTCGGATTTTTTAAATGAATAAACTAGAATCGATTCGTAATATTAGGAAATTATTGAATTCTGGCGGCACTTCCGTGGGGAGTTGGATGCAAATCCCGAATGCTTCCGTCGCGGAAATCATGGGTCGAGCCGGCTATGATTGGGTAGCGGTGGATTTGGAACACGGTTCCATAGACGTCCAGCAATTGCCCGACTTGTTCCGGGCGTTGGAGTTAGGTGATACTCTCCCTTTGGTACGAGTGGCACAAGGAAGTGCTAAGGACTGTAAGAGGGCATTGGATGCGGGGGCGGGCGGAATTATCGTGCCGATGATAGAGAGTTCGGAGCAATTGGAAGAAGTGAGGGATTTGTGCTTCTGGCCTCCAGCGGGAAAAAGGGGGGTCGGTTTTTCGAGAGCGAACCTGTTCGGAAAAGATTTCGACGAATATACGGTACTGGCACAGGGTCCTCTTTTGGTTGCGATGATCGAACATTTTCATGCGGTAGATCGACTGAAGGAAATTTTGAACGTAAAAGGACTCGATGCGATTCTGATCGGACCATACGACCTTTCCGCCTCGATGGGGATTACGGCGAGATTTACCGACCCCGCCTTCAAGGAAACGATGCTTCGGATCCGAAACGAATGCCAAAGCAGGAATATCCCTTGCGGCGTTCACGTAGTGGCTCCGAGTCCAAACGAGTTACAAGATCGAATTTCGGAAGGTTACCGATTTTTGGCGTATTCCATAGATGCAGTTTTTCTTACGAATAGTGTTAATAAACCAGGGAAGGTAAAATGAATATTCTCGCGTTAATCCCCGCACGAATGGGGAGCAGCCGTTTTCCGGGCAAACCCATGGCAAAGATTTTGGGAAAACCCATGATCGGGCATGTCTTCGAGAGAGTTTCCAAAAGTCCTTTGCTTTCGCTGACCGCCGTCGCCACTTGCGACGTTGAAATAGCGGATTACGTGAAGAGCATAGGCGGCCGCGCGGTCATGACGGGCAGTCATCACGAGCGCGCCTCGGACAGGTGTGCCGAAGCGCTGGAAATTCTCGAAAGAGATGAGAACACGCGTTTCGATATAGTGGTCATGGTCCAAGGAGACGAACCGATGACCCATTCCGACATGATTCGCGAATCGGTCGAACCTTTGTTAAACGACAATACCGTACAGGTTGTGAATTTGATCTCCGAAATAGAAACGCTGGAAGAATTCGAGGATCGCAATTGTATTAAAGTGGTATGCGATTTGGCAGGGAACGCTATTTGCTTTTCAAGGGAACCGATTCCGACTAGATCGAAACAAAAAACGGTTCCCATGTTCAAGCAAGTCTGCGTCATTCCTTTTCGACGTGATTTTCTTTTCGAATATACCAAACTCGAACCGACTCCCCTGGAGATCGTAGAATCGGTGGATATGATGAGGATCTTGGAGCACGGATTAAAAGTAAAAATGGCTCCGACCAAACATAAAACGAGTGCCGTAGACACTCCGGAGGACCTCGTTCGGGTGGAAAAATTGATGAGTTCGATGGGATAAAATTCGACTCGAATTTAATAGACTCACCTTCCGAAATTCGATGGGAAAGATTAGAAAAAGTCGCTCCGAGTCCGCTAGTTCCGATTGGACCTGGGAGGAAACCAGGGAAATTTTTACGGATTGGGTCGCCGATTGGGGGAGAACTTCGGGGATCAAAGAGAAGCTTCGTTGGAAGGATTTTCCTTTGTGGTGGGTCAGCAATCTGGTTCAAAAGGATGCGTTTACCGACAACCAATGGTATGTCGAACTTCACAAAAGACTTAAATACCGGAAGTACGAACGTGTCGGGAGGGGAAGTCGCTTTCTAACGATTATTAAAATTCTTGCAAGCCTTTTCAAATATGTAGTCTGCTGGATTTATGGGAAATCTCTCCCGGATTTTTCCTACCAGGAAGACCGGTTCATATACTTCCACTCGCTGGAATCAAACCTAATTCGGTTTCAGGGTAAGATCGTTGACAGGATGTACGAGGCGGCCCCTCTGGACGACGTATATTACGGACTTCGTTCCGCCTATGCGCTGCGATTGAATTTCGCTAGAGAGGACTTATTGCGACCCTTGCAATGGAGGAAGCGGGTGCTTGGATATGTCGACCAAGCGGAACGCCCGCTTGTTTTTCTGGATCGATATCTTTCTTTGCGGGATATTTTTCACGTTCATCTTTCTCTCGTTGCGAATTACATTAAATTTTTATTTCTATTTTTGCCCTTCGCCAAAGCGGGGATTCGGATCGGATCGGCCGAAGTTTCGGACATCGTGTTCAAGGAAATTCAAAACAGTTTTTCCGCCATTATGCCTTGGAGTCTTCTTTACGCTGTCATGTTTGATCGCTGGCTGGAGGAGAGGAAGAGTACGGAAGTAATCATCAATTACGGGGAAACTTTGGCGCCTATTCGTGCCGTAAATCATATAGTGAATAGGCATATTTTTCGGCCCCTATGGATTTCGATCCAGCACGCGACGGCGTATCG
This sequence comes from Leptospira fluminis, assembly GCF_004771275.1. Classification (GTDB taxonomy): domain Bacteria; phylum Spirochaetota; class Leptospiria; order Leptospirales; family Leptospiraceae; genus Leptospira_B; species Leptospira_B fluminis. Next base: position 163,730 of record NZ_RQEV01000012.1, read on the forward strand.
ACACAAGTTGGGATTGTACCACCGTCGTGCAGAATTCGAGGAAACGGCCGAAGATCGAAATTTTTCATCCGAGCCGGATTTTTACTTTATTCACGGTAAACAGTTCGAAGAAATATTAAGCGAATATTATCCGAAAGAGAGGATCAGGAAGATCGGCTGTCTAAAATACGACAGCTTATATCGATTGAAAAAGCGCATGCAACATGAGAAAGGCGGCAAACCTTCGAAAACGAAAGCGCTTTTGTTGGCTCCTTCCATCGGAGACGAAGAGATAATTTTTCGTCTATTCTCCGGATTGGGTTCTTTGGCAGGTTGGAAAGTGATTTTGTCCAAGCATCCCACCGTTTCCGAGGAGCATATCGCGAAAATATTGCTCGATAACGACGTCAAAATTCCGATCGAAGTGAATCCCGATAAAAGCACCAAGGAACTCATATACGGATCGGATCTCGTTTTAACCGGTTTTTCCGGTATAGCCTTGGAAGCGGCTTATTTAGGAGTCCCAGCGATCCGGGTGTTCGATTCGGAAAAGCCGCCTGCGGTAGAAGGGGAATCCGGCCTCGCTTACATCGAAGATCAAGTCGGACTCATGAAATTGCTGAAATCGCATGAACACGGCGGGCGAAATTCAACAGGAGCCGAAACGATTCAAAATACGATCCGAAGGTTTTTTTTCAGAATAGACGGTAAGGTTTCGCAGAGATTCTGGGAAAATTTGAGAGAGATTCTGGAAAAAGACGTTCGATTTACTCGGTTAATGAAGAAATATGCTGAATAAATTATATACCTTCTTCCGCCTCGCTTTGCACTGCGTCTGGACGGATCTCTTTTTCAGACTTAGGCAGGTCCTTTTTTTGGGCTTCGGCAACATTCTCCCGGATCTGCTCACCTTTGCGGTGCTTCGCCCATTCCTATGGAGACTCGCGGGGGTGAAAATTCCGATCTTCGGTTCCTGCGTGATCCGGAAAGACGTCTGGATCGAGTCGCCGAAAAATCTCGAGGTCGCAAGCGGAGTGCAGTTCAACAGGGACGTATACATCAGTTCCAACGCGCCTATTACGATAGAAGAAGGTGTTCGGATAGCACCTGACGTTAAGTTAATTACGATTTCGCACGACGGACAATATTTCGATAAGGACGTTCTTTTGCCGATTCATATAAAAAAGTTCAGTCATATCGGGGCAGGAGCGGTCGTTTTAGGCGGAAGTATCGTCGAAGAGGGGGTCGTTCTCGCTCCGAATGCCGTATTGCAAGGCGAGACGAAAGCTTACGGAGTGTATGTCGGAAATCCGGCGAGAATGACTTCCAAGCGCAACTTCGGAACGGATACCATATCTGCGGAGGGTTCCTCTTTATGAGAAGATTCGAGGACTTCAAGCTTGGGGAAAAAGCTTCCTTGGAGCATACGATTACGCAGGAAGATTTGGACAAATTCGTCGGACTTACAGGAGACAATAATAAGCTGCACGTCGATTCCGATTTTGCCGCGGGGACTTCGTTTAAAAAACCTGTCGTACACGGTTGGTTAGGCGCTTCCTTCATTTCCACTTTGATAGGAACGAAACTTCCCGGGGATGGGGCGTTGTGGTTTTCGCAAACCTTGGATTTCCTTCTTCCTGTTCGGATCGAAGACAGGATCAAAGTCGAGGCGGAAATCACGCAGAAGGAACCTAGGGAAAAATTCCTAGTTCTAGACGTGAAGATATTCAACCAGTACGGCCAAACGGTTACTAAAGGCATCGCCAAGGTTAAAATCATAGAGCCGGCGCTCGAGTCCGCTAGCATGGAAAATCCGGTCTTAGAAAGGAAGCGGAGAGCTGTGATTGTCGGATCTACCGGAGGAATCGGTAAGGAGACGGCGAAGACTCTTGCGGAAGCCGGTTACGATTTAATTCTGCACTATTCCAAAAATCGGGAGGCGTCCGAGGAGCTTACGAGAAGTTTGAGGCGGGAATTTCCGCTACAAAACATCTTTTCGGTTCGAGCAACCTTCAACGACGCCAATTCCATTCGGGAATTCAAGAACGAGATTTCGAGGTACTTCGATTCAATCGACGTATTGGTTTATTCCGTTTCCAGCAAGTTAGTTTTTGTTCCCTTTGAACAATCCAACGACGAGGATTTTTTGCGGCATCTAGCGGCGAATGTAACGGTTCCATATTGGATGGCGAAAGAGTTCTACGGGTTCTTCGATTCTCGTTACTCTCCTTGTATGGTGTTCATCTCTTCGATGGCCGCTGACCAACCCGTAAACGGATGGTTGGGCTATTCCACTTCTAAAGCCGGAATGAACGCTTTGGTTAAAGGACTGGCGCTCGAACTCGCTTCGGTGAAAATCAGGGTGAATGCAGTGTCGCCGGCGATGACGGAGACGGATTTGATATCCGAAGTCCCGTCCAAAGCTCGGCTTTTGATAGAGGCTAAATCTCTTAGAGGGAGATTGGCCAGACCGGCGGATGTCGCGAATGCGATCGCGTTTCTCGCTTCCCAAAAATCGGATTATATGACCGGTGAAATATTAAGAGTTACCGGCGGGCAGTTTTCAATCTAAAGCGGATATTCTCGTGCAACACCCAAAATATTCTGAATTACTTAAAATCAATCAGCAGAATTTCAAGCCGAACGAACAGGTTTATGAGTCGGTGGTGATTTCGAATGTCGTTATGGGGCAATTCAAGGACATTCTTGAATACCATTTAAGAAAGAACGATATCAATGCGGTCGTGCAGGTCGGGGAATACGACAATATATTGCAAGATGCCGTAAAATATGCCAAATTGGATTGTATATTCATTTTTTATGAAATAGCGAACTTGCTGGATCAATACCTGTTTAGCGATCCGGAAACGCTTCTGCCGTACGACGTATTAAAGGGAAAGATCAAAGGGGAATTGAGTTTTCTTTTTGAGAATTTAAGAGGAAGTAAGCTAGTCTTCCTGAATCTATTTTCGACGTTACCCTACACGTCTCACACCTTGTCTCCCGTCTTTCCGGGCGGCTTGATCGAAGAACTAAATCTTTTTCTACGCGAAAATGCGCCTCCGTCTTTTCAGCTCGTCGGCCAAGACAACATTTATGCGAAGATCGGACTCCAAGAAGCCTTTGATCTTCGGTTTTTTCTTTCCTCTAAGGCTCCGTTTAAAAACGAATATTTTCACTCTTACGCCGAGTTAGCGTTACCCGCGATTTCGGGATCTGTCGGCAAAATCAAGAAAGTCCTCGTTTTAGACTGCGATAATACGCTGTGGAAGGGGATTGTGGGAGAAGACGGAATCGACGGCATAAAAGTCTATCGTGAAATACAATCCATCATATTTCGCCAGATTAAAAAGGGGGTCCTCGTAGCTATCGTCAGCAAGAATAATCCGGAAGACGTGAGGCAAGTCTTCGAAAAACATCCGGATATGATTCTAAAAACCGAGCACGTAGTTACGTGGAAGGTGAATTGGAAAGATAAGGCTACGAATATCCTGGAACTTGCGCAAGAGCTGAATTTGGGGACCGATAGTTTCGTTTTTGTCGACGATAACGAATTCGAGATCCAACTCGTTCAGTCCAGCGTTCCTGGAGTCACTTCCATCATGGCCGCTAAGAATTATACGGATTACGTCCAGTCCATGCTCGTTTTGGATTCGATCTTTTATAAAAAAAATATCAGTAAAGAGGATCTGGATAAGGCTTCGCAATACAGGACCGAATCGCTTCGTCAGGAAGCGAAAGGAAATTTCGTAGATCTCGCGGATTACTTGAAGTCGCTTGAGTTGAAAATCGTTTCCCAAGAAGATGCCGTACCCCAGATAAATCGTATCGCTCAATTGACTCAAAAAACGAATCAATTCAACCTCACTACGAAGAGATACACCGAATCCGAGATTTCGAATATGATGGAAAGTCCGAAATGGAAGGTGTTCAGTTATCAAGTTACGGATAGATACGGAGATTACGGCTTGACCTGTGTGTCATTGATCGAACTAAAGGAGAAACAAGGATATATCGATTCTTTTCTTCTGAGCTGTCGGATTCTGGGAAGAAATTTGGAAAAGAAGATCCTGGAAGATATCGTTCTGAGACTAAAAGACATCGGGATCGATAGGATCGATGCGAGATTTATTCGCACCGAAAAGAACTCTCAAACGGAGGATTTTTACGATCAGTTCAATTTTGTTTGCCAAACCGCCGGCAACGATTCCAAAGATTATTCTCTTCTGGTCGAAAATTTTCCCAATTTAAATCTGGATTATATCGAGGTTGTCCATGCGTGAAAGAGTGATAGAAGTAATGGCGAACGTTTTTGCCGTGGAAAAAGAAGCGATTACGGAAGACGTAGCTCTCGGCAAGTTCAAAGGTTGGGACTCCTTAAGACATATGAGTCTCGTACTAGCACTTGAGGAGGAATTCGGTTTACGATTTGACGATGACGAAGTGCCGAATCTGATCAGTTTTAAATTGATTCTTCATGCTCTGGAAGCCCGAGTAGGTTAAGCTTCGAATCCCGCCGGAGTCCTTTCTTTTTCGGATATATGATCTCAGTTTTATGAAGCTTCGAATTTTTTTCCAGAGATGGGAAGGCTGGAGGGTGAGAATCCGGACGTTACTCGTAACTTGTTACGTTTTCTTTCGATACTTTCATTATTTCGAAAGATTCGGAAAAAAGACCAGATTTTTGGGGATTCCCGATTTTGATCCCGATTTGCAAGAGCCTTTGAATCTACACTTCGGCGACGGAGTGGTTGTCCATAAGGAAGTGAGTTTCCGCGGACGAGGGACTCTCCGGATCGGAAATTTTTCCAGCATTAACAGCGGAGTAATTTTTAGCTTAACCTGCGACATGACGATCGGAGATAGCTGTATGATTGCGGACAGAGTTTCTTTTCGGACCGCGGATCATGCGTTTTCCGATTTGAATGTTCCGATGCTGCTCCAAGGAGAAATGCGCGCACCTATTACCTTACAGGAAGACGTATGGATCGGCGCGAATGTCACCGTACTTCGCGGGGTTACGATCGGAAAGGGCGCGATTGTGGGAGCGAACGCGGTTGTGAACCGAGATGTCGAAGAGTATCGGATCGTCGGCGGAGTGCCGGCTAGAGAAATCGGAAACCGACATTCTAAAATAAGGGAAGGAACGGAACCGGCTTGAGGATCGGAATCTGGTGGTATCAGGAATCTTGGGGAGGAGTGGATACGCATTTACTCGCTTTGCTTTCCCATTGGCCGGGAGAAGATCAGTTCGTAATCATTCACAATGAAGACAACGAAGGACTCAAAAGAATTCGGAACGACCTCTCGGCTATTCCGAGAGTTTCCTTCCACTCCGTCAAAACAAGCAAAAGATACTTCGGTTTGTTCGGTAGAATCGTTTCCTATTTCTTTCTGCCTTTAACGTTCGCATTCCAGATTTTGCGGGGAATCTGGATTTTGAAACGGGTCGGTCGGATCGACGCTTTTCTTTGTACGAACGGGAATTACCCCGGCGCTTGGAGCGGATTGGCCGCATTACGTTCCGCTAAATTTCTAAAAATTTCCAAACGGATGCTTTTGATACATCATGAGGCCCAGCCAAGAAGAGTTTTCTTGAATACTTTCGAAAATTTGATAGATATGTCTGTACAAAAATCCGCCACGGATCTCATTTGCGTCTCTCTCGCCACTCGAAAAACCATCATTGACCGCCGTGGGTTCAATACGGAAATGAATCCTATCCGAGTCATTCACAACGGGATTTTATTCGGCGAAGTCGCTTACGATAAAAAAGTCGATCTACGCAAAACATTCAATATTCCTAAAACGGAATTTCTTATCGGAATTTTGGGCCGGATAGAAAGATATAAAGGACACGAGGATCTGATTCTAGGATTGTCCGAACTTCACGATTCCGAAAAAAGAAAGATTCGTTTAATGTTCGTAGGATCGGGGGAAGAGATCGAATTGGGTCGGCTGACAAATTTGGCCATCGCGTCCGGTATCCAAGACAGGATTACGTTTTGCGGTTATATTCCGGGAAATCCGACGTCAATCGTCGCGCAACTAGATCTGCTGGCCATGTTGACCAAGGATTTCGAAGGATTCGGGTATACGATCGCGGAAGCTATGTCTGCGGGCACTCCCGTTCTTGCCACTAGAGTGGGAGCGGTCGAAGAGTTCGTTTCGGACGAATTCGCAAAATTGGTTCCTCCGGAGTCTCCGTCTTCCATCGCAGACGCCTTATCCGAGTTTCTTAAGAATCGGAAAAGTTTCTTACATCGGGCGAAGAAGTCTAAAAATCATATTCGCTCCTTTTCCGCCGAGATGATGGCGAAGCGGTTTCATCGATTATTAACGACCTAGAGGAAAAAATGAAACTGAATTTAGGGGCGGGTTCTGACGTGATCGAAGGTTGGGTAAACCACGATATCGCCGAATTACCGGGAATTTCCGTTGTGCACGATCTCAATATTCGACCTTGGCCTTGGAAGGACGGAAGCGTGGACGAGATAAAAGCGTACGACGTTTTGGAACATCTCGATCATTTTCTGGTTTCCATGGAGGAGATTTGGAGAATCCTTTCTCCCAAGGGAAGATTGTCGCTTAGCGTACCTTACTATAATAGCTGGTGCGCCGCCGCGGATCCTACGCATAAACGCGGATTTCACGAATTAACATTCCAATTCTTCGATCCGGATTCGGTGTACTGTAAGGAGCGCCCTTATTATACTAAGGCGCGTTTTAGAATCGTAAAGGAAACTTTTGTTCTTTCTCCGTTTAGTCCTTATCTATCCGTTCCCGGTCTGTCCGAACGTCAAGTCAGCGGAAAGTATAAGAAAAAGATAATCGGACTTATCGGAAATTATTTTATAAGCAATTTGATTTTGGATCTTCGGTATGTCTTGGAAAAGTGCTAAGGAAGCCGGAATCGAAAAGATAAACCGAGTGTTCGGGTAGATAACAAGCAGGTAGAGATGAAAGCTGTGATACTTTGCGGGGGGTTGGGGACTCGTCTCAGCGAAGAGACGACGGTAAAGCCTAAACCGATGGTTGAAATAGGAGGAAGACCTATTTTATGGCACGTAATGAAAATATATGAGAGATACGGTATCAATGATTTCGTACTCGCTCTCGGCTATAAAGGAGAGGTAATTAAGGATTATTTTTTGAATTATCATGCAAGAATGAGCGATCTGACGGTCCAGCTTAAGACCGGTTCCGTGCAATATTCCAATCCGACTGCGGAAGATTGGAAGGTAACCTTAATGGAGACGGGGCCGAATACCTTGACCGGCGGAAGGCTTCTTCGCCTCAAAAATCTATTGGAAAAAGAAGGTACGTTTCTACTTACCTACGGCGACGGAGTCTCCAACGTCGACATATCGTCATTGATTCGATTCCACAAATCGCATGGGAAAATCGCAACGGTAACAGCGGTTCGTCCTCCCGCAAGATTCGGGGGTATGGGAATTCAGGCAGGAGCGGTGAAGGAATTTAAGGAAAAGCCGCAGACGGGCGAGGGTTGGATCAACGGCGGTTTTTTCGTTTTCGAATCCAAGATCTTCAACTATCTTGCCGATGATTCCACGATTCTGGAACAGGAGCCGCTTGAGAATCTGGTAAAGGACGATCAACTAATGGCCTACGAGCATACTGGCTATTGGCAGTGTATGGATACGGTTCGTGATAGGGATACTTTACAGAATCTTTATGTTTCCGGTCGAGCACCTTGGGTTTGATAGAATCAGCTAAATCACTTTGGATCATAGAATGAAAATTTTAATCACTGGCAATTTGGGTTATATAGGCCCGGTATTGGTCGAACATTTACGAAAGGAAAAATCCGATTTACAGTTGGCGGGTTTTGATACCGGGTTTTTTACTACCAACCTGATTCGGAATGAAATTCTTCCCGAGATTGCGATGGACATCCAATATTTCGGAGACGTAAGGAAATTTCCGGAGGAAATTCTGAAAGGTGTGCATTCGATTGTTTATCTCTCCGCAATTTCCAACGATCCTATGGGTAAGGAATTCGAAGCTGTCACGGAAAGTATTAACGCGCGATGCGCCGTAGATTTGGCGAAAATTGCGAAGAGAAACGGCGTAACGCACTTTGTCTTTGCTTCTAGCTGTAGCGTATACGGGTTTGCCGAAGGGGGCGCCAAAGACGAAGACTCGGCTTTGAATCCGTTAACCGCTTATGCACGTTCGAAAATCGAAGCGGAAAATCTCTTACAGGAATTGGCGGACCAAAAGTTTATCATTACCGCTCACAGATTCGCCACCGCCTGCGGTTTCAGTCCCCGTTTAAGGTTGGATTTAGTTCTGAACGATTTTGTAGCCAGCGCCTGCACCGCCAAACGGATCAATATATTAAGTGACGGAACGCCTTGGAGACCATTGATTCACGTAAAAGATATGGCCAAAGCGATAGAATGGTCGATATCACGGCCTTATTCTAACGGTGGCGCTTTTCTATCCGTAAATACGGGAGCTAATTCTTGGAACTTTCAAGTAAAGGATCTTGCGGTTGAGGTTGCGAAAATTATCGGAAATGTCGATGTTTCGATCAATAGTAGTGCTCCACCTGACAATCGATCTTATCGAGTGAATTTCGATAAATTTTCCACCTTAGCGCCGCAATTCGTCCCGCAAATGGATTTGGCCAAAACGATCGAAGAAATTTACGCTGGTCTTCGAGAGGCGAACTTTACGGATTCTGATTTTAGAAATTCAACATTCATGAGATTGAACAAATTGAAACAACTAAAAAGCTCCGGGTTGGTGGATGAACATCTTTATTGGAGGAGGCATACTTGAAGTTTAATGAAACACCTTTGAAAGGCGCATATACGATCGATTTGGAAAAGAAAGGAGACGACCGAGGATTTTTTGCAAGAATGTTTTGTGCCAACGAGTTCCAAGAATTGGGATTGGATTTTTCGGTCGTGCAAGTCAATAATTCTTTAAGCGACTTGAAAGGGACCTTGAGAGGAATGCATTATCAGTTGGAACCGTACGCAGAAAGTAAAATCGTGCGGTGTATTAAAGGATCTTTATACGATATAATCCTGGATCTACGCAAAGATTCCCTTACATTCGGAAAATGGTTCGGAGCGGAGTTGAGCGAGGAAAATCGAAAAATGATGTTCGTTCCGAAAGGGTTTGCTCACGGTTTTATCACTCTTCGTGATGGTGTAGAGGCAATTTATTTCGTGACGAATTTCTATAATCAGGAAGCTGAGAGGGGAGTTCGTTGGAACGATAAAAGATTCGGAATAGAATGGCCGCTGGAACCGAAGGTCTTATCCGAGAAAGACAAGCTCTGGCCTGACTTCGACCCTACGATTCATTTAAAGTAAGAAATCGCCCGAAAAGATACAAAATTCGAGGAATCAAAGGCTTTAAAAATAAATATGTCGAACGATAAAAAATCGAAATTAATCCGTCTCTCCAAATCATGTTTGAGCGAGAGCGAAAAGAGAGCCGTTATACGGGTGCTGGATCACGAATTCTTGGGAATGGGCGCCGAAGTTAAGGAATTTGAAGATCGGTTGAGCGACTATTTTCAAAGACCTGCGGTCTGTGTAGTGAACGGAACAGCGGCGCTTCATTTGGCCGTGCAAGCTTGTCAAATCGGCCCCGGTGATGAGGTATTAGTTCCGTCATTGACGTATGTCGCCTCATATCAGGCGATATCTGCCACGGGAGCTTGTCCTGTTTCATGCGAAGTTGATCCGGAAGATTGTCTCTTGGATCTTTCCGACGCTGCTAGGCGAATTTCTTCCAAAACAAAAGCGGTTATGCCGGTGCATTATTCCGGCGGAGTCGGAAACTTGGAAGCGGTCTACAAATTCGCCGAACAACATGGGTTACGCGTAATCGAAGATGCTGCTCACGCGTTCGGTACGGTTCATAAAGGAAAAAGGATCGGATCATACGGGGATATCGTTTGTTTCAGTTTTGACGGAATCAAAAATATCACCAGCGGAGAAGGCGGCTGTGTAGTAACGAGTGATGAGGCGATTTTAACTCGGATCCGAGATGCGCGTCTTTTAGGAGTGGAGAAGGATAGCGATAAACGTTTTGCCGGACAGAGAAGCTGGGAGTTCGACGTCGGTGCCCAAGGTTGGCGATATCATATGAGCAATATCATGGCAGCCATCGGTATCGAGCAATTGAAGAGATTTCCAGAGTTCTCAACGAAAAGGAAAGAACTAGCGAAATTATACGATTCCTTATTAAAGAATGCTAAAAGAATCAAGACTTTAAATAGAGATTATGATTCGGTTGTGCCTCATATTTATCCGATTCGTATCGGCGACTTACCGGACCGGGAGGCTTTAAGAAAAAGATTACTCGATTACGGAATACAGACCGGCTTGCATTATCAACCCAATCATCAATTAAGTTTTTATGCTTCGGGTTCTGCTCCTGCTCTACCGGTGACCGAAAAAATATACTCCGAGCTTCTGACTCTTCCTCTTCATCCGGATTTGGATGAAGAGGATGTTCGATACGTATCCGAGATGCTTATCAAAGAGTTGAATCATGTCGGCTAACGGAAGGGGCACAAAAGAGGCTCCCTTCGTCAGCGTTATAATGAATTGTTATAATAGCGAGCAATATCTTAGGGAAGCGATAGATTCCGTTTATGCGCAAACGTATCAGAATTGGGAAATTATTTTTTGGGATAACGCTTCCACGGATTCTAGCGCAGCAATCGCGAAAAGCTACGATTCTCGGCTTAAATACCATTCGGGAACTGAAACCGTGCCATTGGGAGCCGCCCGGAACAAAGCGATCGAGAAAGCTTCCGGCGAATTGATCGCTTTTCTGGATTGCGACGATCTTTGGTATCCGGAGAAATTAGAAAAGCAAGTTCCCTTATTCAAAGATACCGAAGTATCGTTAGTTTACTGCGATACTCTGTTCTTTAATTCGAACGGTTACCGAAAGCGTTTGTATTCCGGAACAAAGGCTTATACCGGGTATTGTTTTTCCAGATTGTTATCTCGTTATTTTTTATCAATGGAAACGATTATCCTCCGGAAAGAATCCTTGAAGAACCTGGATTATTGGTTCGACGAGCGTTTTAATATGATAGAGGAAGCGGACTTGTTCAGACGGGTCGCAATGACTGGCAAGTTGGCTATGGTTGACGAAGTTCTATCGATGTGGAGAATACATTCCAACAGTTGGACTTGGAAAAAGACCGAACTCGTTTGGATTGAAACTCGAATGATGCTGGAAACATACGGAAGAAAGTATGAAGACTTTTTCAAACGTTACGCGAAAGAGGTCGAAATTTTGACGGAAGGAATCGTAAGGGAAGAGGCGGTCTTTTTAATCAAAAACGGCGACATCGAAAAAGCACGGCAAAAACTGAAAGCCAACCATTCCTCGTTTAAAAACAGACTACTCTACTTTTCACTTCTCTTGCCGGAATCTTGGCGGATATCTTTGTTAAGGTTAAAAGGAAAGATTCTTTAATCCGCTTTAACATGCAGTTACTCTTGCACAAGAATGCGAAATATCGCCCGGATATCGACGGATTACGGGCGGTCGCAGTCTTACTTGTAGTCGGATTTCATGCATTTCCGGAATACGTTTCCGGCGGATTTATCGGCGTCGATGTCTTTTTTGTAATATCCGGATTTTTAATTTCTGGTATTATTTTCGATCAGTTGAATGAAGAAAGATTCAGTTTAAAGGATTTTTACTCGAGACGAATCAACCGTCTTTTCCCCGCATTGATAGTCGTACTGGTCTGTTGTGGCATTTTCGGATGGTTTATTCTTCTGCCTGCCGAATATAAGAATTTAGGAAAGCATACATTTGGGGGATCTTTCTTTTTATCAAATATTTTCTTATGGCGGGAAGCCGGATATTTTGATAGCGGTTCTTCCGAGAAGCCTTTATTGCATCTTTGGTCTTTGGGAATCGAAGAACAATTTTACATTTTATGGCCGTTCTTATTGATGTTCGTTTGGAAAAAGTCTAAACGCAAACTGGAATTGATTGTTGCCCTTTTTTTGATCTCTTTTTTGTTCGAGATAGGCATTACAAAAAGTCATCCGGTCGCCGCATTTTATTCTCCTCTTGCACGTTTTTGGGAGTTGTTTCTTGGAGCGGTATTGGCGGCCGCTATTAGAAGCGATGCCTATAAACATTGGATTATTTCCCCTCGATTTCTGTCTTTGATCGGATTGGGGTTGATTTTTTCTTCTGCATTTTTACTGAACGAAAAAAGTGTGTTTCCCGGTTGGCGGGCTATATTTCCTTCTTTAGGAGCCGTTTTCGTTATTTCCGATTTGAATCGATCGTGGTTGAATAGGAATATATTGTCGAATAAGATGTTCGTATTTATCGGTTTGATAAGTTTTCCCATATATCTCTGGCACTGGCCAATATTATCTTTTGTGCATATATTAGAGGGACAAACTCCGACAATTTTAGTTAGAACGATCTGTGTGTTTTTAAGCCTATTTTTCGCCGTACTGACGTATCGGTATATCGAATCGCCGCTGCGTATCGACAGACGTTTCACTGTACCTTTGATTTGTGTGATGATCGTTCTGGGAGGATTCGGTTTTTATACGTTTCGAGTCTCAGGGTTAGCGTTGGGAAAAAAGGAAATAGGAGCTGTCCGGGAAATTGCGGCGGCGATCGGAGATCGGGATTATCCACAAACTTCCGAAGAAGGAAAGTTGCAGCTGAATTCCCTTTCGGGGAGATCGGAAGCCGCAGTCTTATTTCTCGGCGATAGTCATATGGAACATTATTGGCCGCGTTTGAAGGAAATTTATTCTTCATCGAAGCCGATTTTAAGTTCAACGTTTGCTACCTGTAATAGTTGTCCTTTCTTACCTAATTCTAGAATCTCGGGCGAAGGTACGGATTGCGGTCGCATTTACAATGAAAGTATTAAGATGGCCCGAGAATCGAAATATGTTAAAATAGCGTTCAGTTCTTATTGGGACGGTTACGAGAAGGAGTTTGTCAATAGTGAATCGATTCGGGCCTTTGGTGAGGACATTCGATCTCTGGTGAAAATGAATAAGGACGTTTACGTTCTTCTCTCTAGCCCTGCGGACAGCCACCTAGATCCGAAACTCTTAATAAATCCTCGTTACGATTGGTTATTCGGTCGTGGAAAAATATCCGATAAAGCCGATCCGATCGACAAAACCCGTTTGATCTCTAAAAACTCTTCGATTAGCAAGGATTTAGCGGAGGTAATAGAGCGTAATGGAGGGACAGTTATCGACCCGTTCGAATATTTCTGCTCGAAGGATGTCTGTCCTAAATTGGACGGAGAGTTGCCGATTTATTCGGATAGCCACCATTTGCGTCCATTTTTTGTGATTCAAAAAGCGATCTTTTTGGACGAAATCGTTTTGAGTGGGGGAAGGTAGCTTCCTTCTGATCAATTTTTAAAATATATTTAACGAATGTCATTACCCCGCTATTTATTTGCGAATTCGTATTACATGTTCCGTTTTGCGAATTTTTTGTTTCAACCTTTGCTTTCGGGAGGATCGGCTCAGCTTCGTGTTCTGATCTGTCACGACGTTCCTCCGAATCATCTCGAACGATTCGAATCCACGCTGAAACGGCTCGCAAAAAGTTGGGAATTCATAAGCCCGGAAGATTTTTCCGCCATGATCGACGGGCGAGTTCCTATAGTCGGTAGGAAACTTCTGCTCACTTTCGACGACGGTTTCTCTTCCAATCGGATCGTCGCCGAGTCCGTTCTGGATTCGATGGGAATCAAGGCTCTCTTTTTTATCGTATCCGATTTCGTAGGTCTGACGGATGCTTCGGAAATTAAGAGATTTATCGCCGAAAAAATCCATCCGGGACTCCTTCCGGATCGAATTCCGGATTCTTGGTCCAATATGGGATGGAAGGATCTTGAATTCCTCCTTAAAAAAGGGCATACCATCGGAGCACATACCAGGAACCATGCACGTCTCACTATGATCGAAGACGAAGCGAAATTAATGGAGGAAATCGTTGGTTCGGGAGATAGATTGTCCAGGGAGCTCGGAACTCGTATCGACCACTTCGCTTATACTTTTGGAGATATAGATAGTTTTAACGAAAGAGCTCTGGAGATTTCCAGGAAAAGATACAAGTACGTCTACTCTGGTCTGAGAGGTAATAATTTAAACGTAAAACCTTGGGCGATTTATCGGGATGCGATGTCTCCGAACGATCCTCCGAATCTGATCGGCGCCTTTTTGGAAGGGGGAGCCGATTTGATATATCGTGGAAAAATGAGGAAATATTTAAGTTGGGGCGGCGCCTAAACTTGACGATCGCTCCTTTGCCTTCGTTTAAAATCCTTTTTCGATCCCTTTTCGGTTTCGTTAGAAAGGCCGAACTTGCTAAACCCTGGCTTAGAGAAGGGGAGTCTGGCATTTGGTTTTCCCGATCCGCTTGGTCCTTGGCTGCGATTGCCCTTTATCGGAGATCGCTGGCACAAAAACGTGAGATCATAATCTGGCTTCCGGATTATTTCTGTAATTCTTCCCTGATTCCGCTCCGCTATCTCGGTGCGGAATTCGTTTTTTATCCGGTCACGGAGAATCGGGAGCCGGATTTTTCCGTTTGCAGGCAATGGGTCAAAGAGAAGCGGATGGATCTGTTTCTTCTCGCTCATTATTTCGGAAAGCCTAACAATGCTACGGCCGCGAGTGAACTGTGTCAAGGACGGAATGCATGGTTGATCGAGGACGCAGCCCACCTCTTGGCGCCGATCAGAGGGATAGGGGAAAAAGGGGACTTCGTTCTCTATAGCCCGCATAAACATCTTCCGATTGCAAACGGGGCAGTTTTAGTTTTTAGAAATAAAGGACCTTCTAAATTATCTTTTTCTAAGGAAGAAATCAATTCGATCGGAAAACTTTGTTCCGATTCCTTCGCGAAATTTGGTTACGAGAAAAGCTTCACTCTGGTTTGGTTATGTAAGAGGATCCTGCAAAAGATCGGATTTCGAAGTTCCAGGCGGGACCTTTCTCCTTTCCTGCAGGATATTTCCGCCGCCGGGATGGTTTCTCCGCAAGTAAGCGGGTTGTCTCTTAGAATCCTGAAGCGTATTATCCCCGCGCTTGCAGAAATCGCTCGTACAAGGAAACGAAATGCGATCGTCTGGAATACCGTCTTAAATCGAGAGGAAAGTTTTACGGAAAAAGAATTCACGAATTCCGAATGGATTCCGTACTTATTCGAAAAACGCTTCGCGAATTCTTCCGATGCGGAAAAAGCGTACGCGCATTGGAATTCTAAAAACGTTCCGGTGGGTTCATGGCCTGACTTGCCTCCGGAAATCCGCGATTGTGACGCCGAGCATTTGCATGCGATTGCCATCCGCGAGAACACGTTGTATTTTCCTGTCCACCAGAGCGTTCGTGTTTCGGAAATCGCGGAATATGAAACTAGAGAAGAACAAAACGGATCGAACGCGGAAAGAACGACCTTACTTTGGGACCAAGAACGCGAGAAATCCTGGGAGAACCTTCTAAAATCCACGGATCAATCCAACCTTCTGCAGACTTGGTCTTACGGAGAAGCGAAGAAAAACGCGGAGGGTTGGAACGTAAGGAGGGGAGTCTTCTATTCCCGAAGAAGGTTTGTTGCCTTAGTGCAGGTTCTTGAAAAAAGATTGTTCGGTCTGTTGACAATTTATCGAATCAATAGAGGCCCTTTATTTGCACAGGGGGTTTCGGAAGACGTTCGACGCGAGGTCTTCGAACATATCTCGGAACTGGGCTCCTGGAAAAAGGGAAGACTGCTCTTTATGAATCCGGAGCTGGACGCGAGCGGCAACGCCTTTTTACTTTTGAACCGTTACGGATTTTCCGAAAAGTCGGGATTCCCTTGGACCTCCGCATGGATAGATCTGACTCAGGATGCGGCCGTCCTACGATCGCGACTAGATGGGAAATGGAGAAATATGTTGAATTTCTCCGAAAAAGCCGGATTGACTCTCGAAGTCGGAACGGGAGAAGACGAGACTTTGTTTCGTTGGCTGATCGACCGTTACGAAATGTTGATGAAAGAAAAGGGGTTTTCCGGGATTGGAGTTCCGCTTCTGATTCTGTTAAACGAACAAATGAGAGGGGAGAATTCTCCGATCATTTTTAGGGCATTTTGCGAAGGGGAAGCCGTCGCCTCGATTTGCGTAATTCCTCACGGATTATCGGCCACCTATCTCATCGGTTGGAACGGACCGGTAGGTAGAAACCTGAAGGCGAACCAATTCCTTCTGTGGAACGCCATCCTTCATCTCAAACAGAGAAATTACGATCGATTTGATCTCGGCGGAATCGATTCCGAAAATACCCGGGGAATAGCGGAATTTAAACTCGGATTGAACGGGAAAAAATACGAATTGGCCGGGGAATTCCTGAAATTTTAGAATATTGGAATATTTATAGGAACGGAGATAGATGATTATAGGAGTAGACGCTTCGAATATTCGGGGCGGCGGAGGTGTGACTCATCTGGTCGAGCTGCTGAAGGCCGCCGATCCGAAATCGAAAGGTATAGAAAAAGTGTGTCTCTGGGCCGGTGGGAATACTCTATCCGCCGTGGAAAATCGTCCTTGGTTATCCAAAATAAGCCACGAGTATCTGGATCGATCCCTATTTCACAGGATTTACTGGCAGAAATTTCTATTAAGCGAATTGGCTCGGAAAGAAGGATGCGATATCCTATTCGTTCCCGGGGGGACTTTTTCGGGAAAATTTCGACCGTTCGTATCTATGAGTCAGAACCTATTGCCCTTCGAACCGAAGGAAATGGGAAGATACGGAATTTCTAAAACTTCCTTCAGATTACTCCTGTTGTACTTCACCCAAAGTTCCGCATTTAGAAGAGCGGACGGAAATATATTCTTAACGGACTTCGCCCGTTCCCGTGTCCTGCGAAAAGTTCCCCTTTTGTTGGAAAAAACGAAAGTGGTGAATCACGGCATCAACCCCAAATTCTTTTCCAAGCCGTCCGTCCAAAGAAACATTTCCGATTTCGACGGATCCAAACCTTTCGAGATCCTGTATGTTTCGTTTGTCGGTGAATATAAGCACCAGTGGAACGTGGTGGAGGCGGTCCGGATCTTAAAGGAAAAAGGGTTTCCAGTACGATTGACTCTCATCGGATCCCCCGACGAACCGAAGGCGGTTTCAAAGCTGCGTAAATCGATTGAAAAAGCCGACCCGGAAAAGAAATATATACTTTATTTGGATAAAGTAACGTACTCGGAAATACAGCGTTATTATCAGAAAACGAATTTGTTTGCCTTTGCCTCTTCGTGCGAAACTTTCGGACAGATCGTGACCGAGGCTATGGCCTCCGGGTGCCCGATCGCATGTTCGGAAATGTCGGCCATGCCGGAGATTTTAGGCGATGCTGGGCTTTATTTTAATCCGTTGGATCCGATTTCGATCGAGAGAGTTTTGGAGCGAATGATATTATCCGAAGAATTGCGCCGGGATTTGGCTAAAATAGCGTTCGAACGCGCGGGCACTTTTTCGTGGAAGAAAGCCGCGGATGAAACTTTCGATTTTTTGGTCAAAATTCGGAGAGAGTTTACTGCATGAAACGGGAAATCAGTTTCGAGGATCTTGTGGAAAGAATCCAAGGTTCGTTGTCAGATAACAAGGACAAGTTGCGGAAACAATTCGCGAATTCGATAAACGAAGTCGGGGTTAGATACTGCGCTTTGGACGGATTGCTTCCGAAAGAATGGACGGAGAGCATCTATAGGAATTTTCCGGCCAACGAGAACATGCGGTTTATGAGCAGCTTCCGGGAGAGAAAATATACCTCCAAGAACTTTGACCGATTTCACCCGTTGTTAAGAGACATTACTTTTGCCATTCAGGACCCTAAAGTGATCGAAGTCGTGGAGTCCATCACCGGAATTAAGGGGCAAAAAGCGGATCCTTCCCTTTATGCAGGGGGCTTGAGCGCGATGGATCGGGGAAATTTCCTGAATCCGCATATAGACAATTCTCACGAAATGACCAGGAAAATGTACCGAACGTTGAACCTTCTCTTTTACGTCACCCCCGATTGGAGCCTGGAAAAAGGCGGAAATCTTGAACTTTGGGACGAATCGGTTCTTAGGAATCTGACGATAGAGAGTAAGTTTAACCGTCTGGCGATCATGGAAACGAATCCCTGGTCCTGGCATTCCGTGAGCCCCGTCGTCGCGGACGAAGGAAGAAGATGCTGCGTTTCCAATTATTACTTCTCGGAAATTTCTCCTATCGGAAAGGAATACTTTAACGTGACGAGCTTTAACGGCAGGCCGGGGCAACCGTTCCGGAGGGCATTGTCCTATGTGGACGGGCGGTTCAGGAATTTCGTCAGACTTCTCCTTCCTCGCGGGTTGGGTAAAAAAGACATTTATACCGGATCTGGCTTAAAAAGATAGGGGTCGGATCTTTAGATGCGAATTTTGGTTTTAGGTGCGTCGGGAATGCTGGGAAACGCTCTCTTCCGAATTCTGTCCGACGGAACTGGTTGGACGGTATACGGAACGGTTCGTAATTCCGATATATTACGTTATTTTAATTCTGATGAAAGAGCACGGATCATCCAAACCGCGGACGTTTTGAATCAAGACGAATTGAGCGGAATCTTTGCCAGAATAAAACCCGACTTAGTTGTCAACTGTATAGGAATCATCAAGCAGCAGGAAGCCTCCAAAGATCCTCTGGTCGCTCTTCCGGTTAATGCGATGTTCCCGCATCGATTGTCGCTATTATGCGAATTGATCGGAGCCAGGTTGATATTGATCAGCACCGACTGCGTTTTTAACGGCAAGAAAGGCATGTACGTCGAATCGGATATTCCGGACGCGGAGGATTTGTACGGGAAGTCGAAAGAGATCGGCGAGGTCGTCGATAAACCGCACGTTTTTACGATAAGAACTTCGATCGTCGGTCACGAGCTGAATTCGAACCACTCGCTCGTAAATTGGTTTTTATCGCAGGAGCGAGAAGTAAAAGGTTATACGAGTGCGATTTTTTCCGGATTGCCCACCTGTGAGCTCGCCGAAATCATCAGGGATTTCATCGTTCCCAAAAAGGAATTGAACGGTTTGTATCACATTTCCTCCGATCCGATATCGAAACATGATTTATTAATTTTAGTTAATAGAATATACAAAAAGAATATTCGGATCGTTCCCAGCGAGGAAGTGAGAATCGACAGATCATTGGACTCGAAAAAATTCAGGGAATCGGTTTCGTTTCATCCCGACGATTGGGAATTATTGGTTTTAAGAATGAAGAATTATCACGATAAATACTTGGATGCTGCCCGTGTTTGACAACAAAACCTTAATGATTACAGGCGGTACCGGATCTTTCGGGAATACCGTGTTGAAAAGATTTCTGAAAACCAACGTCCGCGAGATTCGGATTTTCAGCAGGGACGAAAAGAAACAGGAAGATATGCGAATCGCTTTGTCCAACGATAAGGTGAAATTTTATATCGGCGATGTGCGTGAATTCGATAGTATTCATCAGGCTACGATCGGCGTCGACTATATCTTTCACGCAGCGGCCTTGAAACAGGTTCCTTCCTGCGAATTCTACCCTATGGAAGCGATCAAGACGAACGTGATCGGTACCGAAAATGTTTTAAACGCGGCGATCGCAAACGGCGTTCATAGGGTCGTGGTATTAAGCACAGACAAAGCGGTTTATCCGATAAACGCGATGGGAATATCTAAGGCTATGGCGGAAAAACTCTTAGTAGCTAAATCTAGAACGGTGAGAGAAGGTGGGACAGTCCTCTGTGCGACCAGATACGGAAACGTTATGGCTTCCCGCGGATCGGTGATCCCGCTCTTCGTGGAACAGATAAAAAAAGGGGGAGCGTTGACGGTGACGGATCCGAACATGACTCGCTTCCTCATGTCTTTAGAGGATTCCGTCGATCTCGTTCTTCACGCTTTCGAACACGCGAAGCAGGGAGATATATTCATTCAAAAAGCTCCCGCGTCCACTGTGGAAGATCTTGCTAAAGCGCTTCTGGCGATTTTCAAGGCTCAAAATTCGATCAAGGTCATCGGTACTAGGCACGGCGAGAAACTGTACGAGTCCTTGGTGTCCCGAGAGGAGATGGCAAAGGCCGAGGATATGGGACGCTACTATCGGATTCCGGCGGACAATCGGGATCTAAACTACAATAAGTATTTCGTGGAAGGGGAGCAGAAGGTGTCTCAGCTCGACGATTATACTTCGCATAATACCCATCGTCTAGGGACTCCCGAGGTTCAGGAACTTCTGCTGAAATTGGATTATATCAGAGAAAATCTACATGCTTAAAGTCATGACGATCGTCGGGACTCGCCCGGAATTGATCAAAATGAGCAGAGTGATCGCAGAACTCGATCGAAACTTTACGCATATATTCGTACATTCCGGTCAGAACTACGATTACGAGTTGAATCAGGTTTTCTTCGACGAGATGGAAATCCGTAAACCGGACTATTTTTTGAACGCAGCTGGCGAATCGGTATCTGCTACCATCGCGCAGATTATCGTGAAAGCGGACGAAGTCTTCGAAATCGAAAAGCCGGACGCGTTATTACTATACGGAGATACGAACACTTGTCTTTCGGTGATTCCTGCTAAGCGAAGGAAGATCCCTATCTTTCATATGGAAGCGGGGAATCGTTGCTTCGATCAGCGAGTGCCGGAGGAATTAAATCGGAAGATCGTGGATCACCTGAGCGATATAAACCTCGTATTAACCGAACATGCGAGGCGCTATCTTTTGGACGAGGGAATTCGTCCGGAAACCGTAATCAAGACCGGCTCCCACATGGAGGAAGTGCTTTTCTATTACAAAGATAAGATCGAAACCTCCGATATTCTTCGAAATCTAAAATTAGAGACTGGAAAGTTCTTCTTAGTCAGCGCCCATAGGGAAGAAAACGTCGACACTCCGGAAAATCTGCGGAGTCTATTAGATTCGTTGAATGCGATCTGCGATAAATACTCTTTTCCTGTCGTGGTGTCCACGCATCCTCGGACTAAGAAAAAATTGGAGAATTTGGAAGGACATAAAATCGATTCTCGAGTCGTGTTTCTGAAGCCGTTCGGATTTTTCGATTATGTTAAACTGCAAATCTCCGCCTTCTGTATCTTGTCGGATAGCGGAACCATAACGGAAGAAGCCTCGTTATTGAACCTTCCTGCGATAACCGTTAGAAACGCGCACGAGCGACCGGAAGGCATGGATGAAGGGACTTTGATTATGAGCGGTCTGTCCAAGAAGGGCATTCTTGAATCGATCCAAATCGTGACCAAAAGATTCGCGACGGAAAAACGGGAAAGCAAGATCGTCCGAGATTATTTGGGAGGGTCCGTGTCCCAGAAAGTAGTCTCCATCGTGCAAAGTTATACGCATTATATCAATCGGACGGTTTGGAAAAAAACGAATCCGGAATGAATGAAAATCTGTATAGTTATAGACGATTATCTTCCTGAAAGCATCAAAGTGGCCGCGAAAATGATGCACGATCTCGCAGTCGAGTTTCGTTCCCGTAATCATCAGGTTACCGTGATCACGCCCGGGATAGGTTTTCGCGAGGCTCATACTTCGCAAATCGTGGACGGAGTTAACGTCCTGAAATTCTCTTCGGGAGAGATCAAAAACGTTTCCAAAATAAAACGACTAATAAACGAATTGCTTCTTTCTCGAAGAGCTTGGCTCTCCCTCGAAAAATTCTTTTCGGAAAATAAGCACGATTGCATTATCTATTATTCCCCTTCCATATTCTGGTCCGGTTTGATCTTTAAACTGAAGCGCTTGTGGGGAGTCCCTTCCTATCTGATCCTGAGGGACCTTTTTCCTCAATGGGTAATCGACAGCGGAATTATAGGAAAGAATTCTCCCCTGGCTTTCTTTTTCCGTTATTTCGAAAAATTGAATTATAAGGCTGCGGATAGGATCGGAATTCAATCTCCGGAAAATCTGAAATGGTTCGCTTCAAATCGTCCTTCCTTTAAGAATGCGCATGTTCTCTTCAATTGGGCCTCGATCCGCCAGGTAAAAAAATCGACGGGTAAGTATAGGAAACAGCTCGGAATCGAGGACAAGATCGTTTATTTTTACGGGGGGAATATAGGGCAGGCGCAAGATATGATGAATCTGATTCGCTTAGCAAAGAGAATGAAGATTCATGCGGAAGTGCATTTCGTTTTAGTCGGCGCGGGAGACGAGGTCGATCTGGTACGCAAGGCGATCCAGGTAGAGAATTTGCATAACGTTTCTCTTTTGGACCCTGTTTCTCAGGCTGAGTATGAGGAGATGCTTGCGGAGTTCGACGTAGGTTTGTTTACGTTAAACCCGTTGCACAAGACCCATAATTTTCCCGGAAAAATTCTGGGTTATATGGCGCAGGAGAAACCGATTCTCGGCTCAATCAACAAAGGAAACGATTTGGAAGGGATTGTCCACGATGCGAATGCAGGTTTGATATCCCTATCCGGGGACGACGACAAATTCTACGAGAATGCGCGATCGCTTTTGGATAGACGATATAGAATGGAACTGGGGAAAAAAGGTAGAGAGTTATTGGATTCCACCTTTTCCACCGGGTCTGCGGCCGACAAGATCTTGAACTCCCTGAACGGAGCTACCGCTCTTATTTGAAATTGGAAATAAATTCCTTATGTATACAAGGCGTCACTCTAGACTTCACGAACAAATTCTTCTAAGTACTCCCTTCCAATTGATCTCGGGAACCATATTGATCATCGCTAGTACGGTGGTTCCCCGCTGGGGTTTCGATTTTTGGAAGCGCATCGATTCGAATAGCTTGAATACCTTGCTCGGAGTGTTGTTCGCTTTTTGCCTTGTTACGAGTCTGCTTCGAAAATTGCTCCGATATCCTGGTGCCCAATCTGCGGCCTATGTATTACCGACGACTACGATCGTTTTCGGATTTTTAATTTCTGTCTATCTGCTGAACCGGATCGAATACAGCGTTCAAGGTTTGATTTTGGGAGCGACGGTCACCTTGTTTTGGTGCTATGTCGGTTATTTTTTGGGACATCGTTACAGAAAACAAAGGTTTGCCATTATACCTTTCGGAGAGGCCCTCGAGTTGACAGAGAGTCACGGTACCGAATTGGTTTTCCTAAAAATTCCGGATTTGGGTAAGGAGAGATACGACGGAGTGGTGGCGGACCTTCGATCCGAAAATCTTACTCCCGAATGGGAGAAATTTTTGGCTAAGTGTACTCTATCCCGAATTCCCGTCTATCATACGAAACAAATTATGGAATCGTTGAGCGGGCGCGTAAAAATCAATCATTTGTCGGAAAACGAATTAGGTACTCTCTTGCCTTCGATTTTTTACGAAAGATTGAAACGATTGATCGATTTCTCGGCCGCTTTCGTTTTGATTCCTTTGTTTTTACCCGTAATGATTATCGTCTCGATCTGTATCCGATTGGAGACCGCGGGGTCTCCAATTTTTAGT
Source organism: Leptospira fluminis (assembly GCF_004771275.1). Classification (GTDB taxonomy): domain Bacteria; phylum Spirochaetota; class Leptospiria; order Leptospirales; family Leptospiraceae; genus Leptospira_B; species Leptospira_B fluminis. The sequence goes on from NZ_RQEV01000012.1 coordinate 187,212, forward strand.
CAAAGAAGAATGGGATTTCGAGGAAAGCCTTTTACTGTTTACAAATTCAGAACCATGTTTATGGAAAGTAGAGGGAAAGGATTTACGGAAGGAGCAAACGATCCGAGGATCACGAAAGTCGGAAAAATCCTGAGAAGGTATAGGATAGACGAGATTCCCCAGCTATTCAACGTTTTAATCGGCAATATGAGTTTCATCGGTCCTAGACCGGAATCGATGGATCTGTCCGAATGGTACGAGAGAGACGTTCCTTTTTTCGCGTATAGACACGTAGTTCGTCCCGGCATTTCAGGATGGGCGCAGGTGGAACAGGGGTATGCCGCAGAAGTGGACGGCATGAAGGTGAAATTGGAATACGATTTCTTCTATATCAAAAGGTTTTCACTTTGGTTGGATATTTTAATTTTTTTTAAAACACTTAAGACCATTTTTTCGGGTTTCGGATCCCGCTGATCCCGATCGTCTTCGTTCCCCTAAAATATTCCCTTTAAAAGGAAGAATAGTAAAACATGTCGGAAATCGTTTTCGCTGCAGGAATAATAAACCTATCCGTTTCGTTTTGGCTTCTTAGAAAAGCCGGACTAACCGTTATTTTCGTTCAGATTTGGTGGTTTTTCTGGCTTTTTCTCTCTACGTTTTCGCTGACCGGTCTCTTTTCTCCGTCCAAAGACGCTATTTGGTTGTACATCCTAATGCTGACTTCCGTCACTGCGGGCATCCTCATCCATAACCTGGCATTTCGGTACTTCGATAAGTCCGGTTTCGTCTCGTTTCAGGAATCCACCGAGGAGCTGGATCGGTCTAGGGAGAAGGCGCTGGAAAAAATAATCGTTTATTTCCTATTCCCGATAGTCTTGTTTTTCTTTTTCAAGGCGATCTATTTGATGTCGACTTCCGTCGCGCCGGTCGATTATAGGGCGGACGTGTTCGGACTGAGAACGGGTAAGTCCGTTCTTTTTGAGAGTCCGAAAGTAGGAATTCTATATTCCATATTCGTAAGTCCGCTACTCTTAGCGAGCCTGTTCATAGGGGCCGGCGTCTACTTGACAAAGGGACGTCTGAAAGTTTTCGCAATGGCTTGTCTTTTGATCGGTCTGGATGCGTTTATGATGCTAGGAAGATTCGGGTTTCATTATATTATAATGTTATCCTTCTTTTTGATCCTTGGGGGCGCTGCAATCGATTGGAAAAAAGGACTTTCCGTTTTCTCATGGAGAGTTCTTTCTATCGGAATCTCGGTTATTTTGGTGATCTTGCTGATAGGGTATTTGCGAGAAAACCGGCTCGGTTTGGCTTTTGATAGATTTTTTAAGCTGTTTCTATTAGATTATCACACCATGTCTTTTTCTATCTTCGATAAGGAATTGCACGATCCGAACTCGATCCTACATCATTGGACTTACGGACGATCTTCCTTGGCGGGTTTGGAAAAAGTATTCATATACTTCGGACGATTTATCGGAATTCCGGTCGATCCGCAAGCAGACGTGATCGGCGCTTACCTGCATGAATATAAAACGGTAGGGATGGGAGCGAACGGACGTTTTATCAGTTATAACGCTTTCGGTTCCGTGATGTTCGGTCTGTATCGCGACGGAGGCCCCATCGCGATTTCCATCTTTTCGATTCTTTATGGATTCGTGAGCGCCATGGCTTCCAGATCTCTAGAAAAGCAAAGTCTCTTCGGAAGTTCGATTTTAGCCTCTTTATTTTTTATCGGAATCTACGGACTGTTTCAACCGGTCTTGAGCGGGCCGATTCTTTTGGCAGTGGTCGCGATTCTGATCTTATTCAAGAGAAATTTCTCCTCTCCAAAAAAGGAAATCTGATCGGATAGCGGTCCGCCGTACAATCCGATCGCTTTGACCCAATGCTGAAAATCCTAAGAAGACTCACCGAAAGTCCTTCTTCTTTGAGTCGTATTGTTACGAACTCCGGTTGGCTTTTTTTGGATCGCGCGATTCGAATGGGCTTGGGCGTGGTTCTCGGGATCTGGATCGCAAGATACCTCGGGCCCGAGAGATACGGATCCTTGAACTTTGTTCTCGCCTTGGTGGCGCTCGTCGGATCTATCGGTAGTTTGGGAATGGACTCCATTATCGTTCGGGATTTGCTGGCATCGGAAGCGGATCGTGAGGAGATCCTCGGATCCTCCTTCGGGCTTCAGCTTATCGCAGGATTTGTCAGCTATGCAACGGCAATCATACTGATTGCTTTTCTTAGGCCGCATTCCACGGAAATGATGTTGATGACCTGGATTTTAGGTTTCTCTTTGGCGATCCGTGCCTGGTCCGTGGTGAAATACTGGTTCGAATCTCAGATATATTCCAAACATATCGTTATTTTAGAAAATTCAATATTTCTAATATTTGCAATAGTAAAGATTTTAACGATGATTTTCGACCTGGGAATGGTCGTTCTGGTATGGACTATGTTTCTGGAGAACATAGCGACTACGGTAGGTTATTTCTTCCTATATAAGGCGAATCACGGGAGGCTCTCCATCTGGAGCGGGCGATGGTATCGGATACGTTCTATTCTAAAGGATTGTTGGCCGCTTTTTTTGTCTAATATGGCGGTTCTCCTTTATATGAGAACGGACCAACTGATGATCGGTCAGATGATTGACGACAAGGCTGTCGGGATCTATTCGTCTGCAGTAAAAATCAGCGAAGTCTGGTATTTTATTCCCATGATTCTGGTTTCTTCCGTTTATCCGTCCATCATCCGTTCCAGAGAGACCGATCAGGAGGAATATAAGGATAAGCTTAAGTTTCTGCATACGATTCTGTTGTATATTTCCTTATCGATCGCCGTGCTTTTGAGTTTCGTATCGAACCATTTGATGGAATTCGTTTACGGAGGATCTTTCGCGGCCGCGGGGCCGATTTTATCCGTCCATATTTGGTCCGGAGTTTTTGTATTTTGGGGAATCGCGAGCAGTCGTTGGTTTGTCCTGGAGAATCTGCAACGCTTTCAGCTTTATCAAACCGCCACGGGTTGCGCGGCAAATTTGGCGTTGAATTATTTTTTGATACCGAGAGCGGGGATTATGGGAGCCGCGGTGTCCACCTTGATTTCTCAGGGTATCGCGAGTACGTTTCTGAATCTCTTGCATAAGGATTCAAGATTCGCCTTTAGGATGCAGATGGAGTCCTTCCTATTCTGGAGGAATCGGACTTGGAGAGCCCTTTTAAGATGAATAAGGCCGCGGTTTTATTACTTATTTTTAATAGACCTGATACTACGGAAAGGGCCGTGCGTTCGCTCGCCTCATATCGGCCGGATCGGATCTATATCGCCGCCGACGGCCCCCGCGCAGGAAGGAACGAATCCGCGTTATGTGAATCAACGCGGGCGGTTGCGGAACGGGAAATTACGTGGGAATGCCGGATCGAAAAGTTATATAGGGCGGAAAATCTAGGGTGCAAGGCCGCAGTGTCGGAGGCAATAGATTGGTTTTTCGGAAACGAATCAGAAGGAATTATTTTAGAGGATGACTGTCTTCCCTCCGAGGATTTTTTCCGTTTCTGCGAAACCGCCTTAGAGAGATTTCGGAACGAGTCCAAGGTCATGCACGTTTCAGGTACGAACTTCGTTCCTTCCGAAATATTGTCCGATGCGGACGCTTACTTTACCCGCTATCCTCACGTTTGGGGCTGGGCGACTTGGAGGCGGGCTTGGAGGGAATATTTAAGAGAAGATAAAATTTGGAACAAGGAGGGAATATCCGCCTGGAAAGGAAGTTCGGCAAGAGTCCGCGAATTTTGGAATGAGATTTTCGAACGTACTTATTCCGGAAGGATCGACACCTGGGATTTCCAATGGGTCTACACTCTGAACCAAAGGGGCGGCTTGGCGATCAATTCCTCGCGAAATCTGGTGCAAAACGTAGGTTTCGGAGAAGACGCCACTCATACGAAATCGCGTGACGACCAGAGAGCCGAAATGAGAACGGAAAAGTTGGCCGATAGTTTCCGTTTTCCTAACGAACTGAAAATGCACAAGGGCGCGGTGGGCTGGTTGGAGAAACACCATTATAGTCGGAACGGGCTGCCGAGCAGGATTTTTTCCTTTTTGAAGAGAAGGATTCTTTCCGTCGGAAAATGACTTCCGGAATTAGTTTCCATTCGCATTTTAATAATATAAAAAAGTAATTTATGAATTGTAGGATATGTTCGGGAGATTGCTCCTTTGTTTTTCGCGAAAAAATTCTAGGTCGACACGAGGTTTCCTATTATTTGTGTCCGTCTTGCGGAGCTTTTCAGACGGAAGAACCTTATTGGCTTAAAGAAGCTTACGATTCCGCGATTATCGACGCCGATACCGGGATCATGGCACGGAACGTTTTTTTTTCCGAAATGCTATCCTGCGTGCTTTTTGGTACGTTCGGTTCTTCCGGTGCCTATTTGGATCTCGCGGGCGGTTATGGAATTATGACTCGACTAATGAGGGATAGGGGTTTCGAATATTTTTGGTCCGATCCGTATTGTCAAAATATCCTCTCGAAAGGTTTCGAAAAGGAAACCTTTGGACGCGCGCATTTCGATGCGGTCTCCGCCTTCGAAGTTTTGGAACATACCATCCGTCCCCTCGAGTTCGTGAAGGAGAGTCTTGCGGATTCCGGCGCGAAAATCCTTTTCTTTACGACCGAATTGTTTCAGGAGCCGGTTCCTTCCCCGAGAGCATGGTACTATTATGCGTTCGAAGGAGGACAGCATATAACGTTCTTTCAGAAGAGGACATTGGAAAGAATGGCCGACTCTCTGGGGTTGCGATTTTATACGAACGGAGTTCTCCATGCGTTCTCATACGTCAAAATTTCCGAAACGCTATTGAGACTTTCCCGAACAAGGTTGCGTCATCTATACCTGCGGTTTATCTCCGGTAAACTAGATTCGAAGATCATGAAAGATCACGAATTTTTAATATCGAAGTCGGGAAACCGGTAAGATATGAAAGTCCTATACGATCATCAGATTTTTTCCATACAAACTCACGGTGGAATTTCCAGATATTATTCTGAGTTGATCAAATGTTTCAGGGAAGATCCCGCCCTCGGTGTGGAGGCGAAACTTAGTCTGCGTGTCAGTGCGAACGAATACATCCGCTCGGTCTGGAATCCTAGGTTCGAAGATCGGTTTTTCCCACATCGACACCATTTTCCCGGAAAGAGAAAACTGACTCGGATCGCAAATCTACCGAATACTCTGACCGAATTACTCTTAAGCCGTTTCGACATTTTTCATCCGACCTATTATTTCCCCTATTTCCTACCTTTTCTCGGGAAGAAGCCTTTCGTTTTGACCGTCTATGATTTGATACACGAAAAATTTCCGCAGGACTTTGTAGGAGACCGAACGTCCGAATATAAACCGGCCCTTATCCAAAAGGCAGATCAAATTATTACGATTTCTGAATGTACTAGGAGAGATCTGCTGGAGATCTACGACGTGCCCGGCGAGAAAGTTAAGACCGTTCATTTGGCGATCGACCCTAAGATCGTAAGTCCGAATATGTCCGACGTCGAGCTCCCTTCTGGAAATTTCATATTATTCGTCGGAGGGAGAGGCACTTATAAGAATTTCAAATTTCTGCTGAAATGGTTACCCGATTTCTTCCGCTCCCGTCCGGACGCATTTTTGGTCTGCGCAGGAGGGGGGAAATTCACTCCGGAGGAGAAGTCTTGCATTTCGGATGTCGGCCTTTCCGAAAAAGTTCTCCAAAAGTCGGTGACGGACGAGCAATTAGCGTACCTTTATTCCAAAGCGAGAGTCTTCGTCTTCCCGTCTCTTTACGAAGGATTCGGGCTGCCGGTTTTGGAGTCCATGGCTTACGGTTGTCTTCCCGTATTGGCCGACAGAAGTAGTCTGCCGGAAGTAGGGGCCGAGGCCGCGATTTACTTCAATCCGGAATCGAACGATTCTTTGTTAAGCGCAATGGAAAAGGCCTGGTCGGATGAAGAAATCCGAAAAAGAATATTGAGATCGGGAAAATCCAGATGGAAGGATTTTTCCCTGCACAAAACCGCCGCGGAGACTGCGGACGTGTATAGAAAGATCGGAAAGTAACGCAAATGCGGAGTAACGGACTGATCAAATTCTTAACCGCTTGTCTTAGCCTTCCTGCAGCGACACTCTTTTACGTGCGATTGGTTTTTTTGAGCAGGGCATTGGGGAAAAAAATTCTTATATACGCATCTCCTTACGGCCAATTAGGAAATCGTTTGATTCTGTTTCTGCATTTTATACAGTACTGCGATAAAAAGGACGTGATTTTTCTTTTTCCGGCGTTTTCCGAATACTCAGATCATTTTGCCAGTTTCCGGGACGGCTTGGTTCCCGGTTATCCTAAACTTCCGAGTTCTTCTTTATTCGACTCCTCGAATTGGAAAAAATATTCCTTTTATATCCGGGTCTTGGCGGCCATACAATCTCGGCTGCGCTGTATCCCGGGTTTTTGTGTGAATCATCTTCCGTTTTTCGAATATTCCGATTCCACGAATAACGAATCCGCAGTTTCGAACTATTCCGATAAAATCGAGTTTCTGGATTCGGAAAAGTTCGAGGCGAAGATCCGCGGGAAGCGAATCATCGCGTTGTTTGGATGGAGATTTCGGATGAAAAACTTCGTAATCGACCCCGAAGCGAAACGTTCGATTCTCGAATACTTGGCTCCGAACTCGGAGACGATTTCTAAATCCGACAGATTGCTTTTTTCTTATAGGGAAAGCTTCGATCGGATCGTCGCCGTTCATCACAGACGAAAGGATTATCGTATCTGGTTGAACGGAAAATTCTATTTCGAATCCGAACTGATCCGTAAGAGAATGAACGAGCTGCGATCCGAATTGAATTCCCAGGGATTTCGAAAAATTCTTTTCCTGATCTTCTCCGATGAAAAGGGGGAAGACTATTCGGTTCCCGGCGCGTCCGTGCTTCTCGCCCAAGGTTCTATGGTGGAGGATCTTTATTGTATGTCGCGATGTGATCTGATCTTAGGACCGCCTAGCACGTTTTCGGGCTGGGCCTCGTACTCCGGAGAGGTTCCTATTCTTCATCTCTATTCTGCCGAAGATCCGGTTCGATTGAATCTTTTCCGGAAAATAGAAGTCTGGAACGGAGTGGAGATCCCGTTGGTATCGGGAGAAAAATTCATCCTTTAGTCGGAGACGTTCGATGTTTGAAATCCAAAGGATCGTCGGTCCCGTATTGAAAGGTTCCGAACGATTGTTCTTAGAATCTAGCGGCAAGTCTCCGAAACAGGAAAATCGGAACGGCCGAACCGTTTTCGATCTGGAAGAAGGAACGAAAGTCTCCTTTGGCGCTTACTTTAACGCCTTGTTTCCCAAGTATGCGGAGGAGACTTACGGTGTCGGTACCTACCGTTTCGAATGCGAAGCGATAGGAAACGGTTTTCTTTCTCTGGAGGCTTCCGAAGCAAGAGGCGAGAAATCGAATCTGTACCGCCAGGAACTCCGGCAGGGAAAAAATCCGATCTCCTTCGAATTCAAAGTGAAGAAAGGGGGATCGGGGTTCATCTATCCGGTTCTGGAGGCCAAAAGAGGAGGATTGAAATTCTCTTCCGGAAGGTTTTTAACGTTAAACAATAAGGAAAGAAACGGACGATTGGCCGTTTGTATCTGCACTTTTAAGAGAGAAGAGTATCTGATCGGCAGCCTCAAAGCTTGGGCGCAAGATTCGGAAATCGTCAAAAGGGCGATTTTCTACATTTCCGATAACGGACAAACGCTAAAACCAAGCGATCTTCCTCCCGGTTGCGAAGTTCGTCTGTTTCCTAATCCGAATCTCGGAGGTTCCGGAGGCTTTGCAAGAGCGTTTATAGAAGCGAAGGACGAAGGAAAGTGCGATTATTATCTTTTTTGCGACGATGATGCGATCGTTCATCCGGAATCCATTTATCGGACTTTGGCTTTCTTCGATTCCAAAAAAGATCCCGATGCTTATCTTTTATCCGGAGCTATGCTGGATTTCAGAAGACCGCTGGAAGCCGTGGAAATGGGAGCCAAATTCCTGATCGAAGATTCGAGGGTGAATTCCTTTTATGCGGGGGCGAATTTGTCCCGGCCCGACGATTTGGATTCGTTTTCGAAAGGGGAGCCGGGTAAAAGTGCGAATTATTCCGCCTTCTTTTTTACCGGTTTTGCGGAACGAAAAGGAACGGATTCCGATCTTTATCCGCCTTATTTTTTAAGAGGAGACGATATCACGTTCGGCTTGAGTCGGAGTAGGAACGGAGTCGAAGTGCTGACGTATCCCGGCCTAGCCGTATGGCACGAACCTTTCTACTCCAAAACCAACTCTTGGGTAGAATATTATAATTATCGAAATTACGGAATTGTACACTTTCTCTTTCACGAAGGAGGTCCTTGGAGGCTCGCTTGGGTCTATTTCGTACGCTTTTATATCTTTTTATATACGTTTCAATACGAGAATCTGAGAGCCGCCCTCGAGGGAATCCGACAGATTTTAGCCGGGCCCCAAGAATTCGTGAAGCTGGATTTGCAACAAAAACATTCCGAACTGATGGGACGGTACGCTCCGGAATCGGTTTGGCAAGGTTCGAAACCGCATACCTCCGCGATTTCGAAGATTTTAGGAATTCTGTTTCTTCCCGTTTCCATTCTTAGTTTAAATACGATTTCGCTTCCTTATTTTCGACGTCCGATCGATAGATCGGCGGGGGTGCTTTCGATTCTTCGGAACGGGGCGGGCGCTTCGGTCACTTTAGATTACGACGAACGCAGAGATCCCGTGTATATTCGGAAAAAGGACCTCTTTCGGTCTTTTCGCCTTGCCTTGTCCGCGCTCTTAACCATCGTTGAAGTATTGGTCCGTCATCGTAGACTTTCCGAGTCGTGGAAACGCGAAGCACGGCATTTCAGTTCAGAAACTTTTTGGAGAAGCAAACTTGCACCATACAGGTGAAAAAGCACCGCGTAAAATCCTGATCGTAGGCGCCGGTTTTTCCGGAGCCGTAGTGGCTCACGAACTTTCTACCTCGATTTCTCCCGCTCCCGAAATTCTCGTTTTAGATCAGAGATCTCATATCGCGGGAAATTGTCATACGCTTCGGGATTCCTCCACCGGAGTGATGGTCCACGAATACGGTCCGCATATTTTTCACACGGACGATCTAGAGACTTGGAAGTATGTGAACTCTTTCGTACCTTTCCGTCCTTTCGTAAATCGGGTCAAAGGAGTCCATAATGGTGCCGTCTATTCTCTCCCCGTGAATCTCCATACCATCAATCAACTTTTTGGAAAGCAATTGGGACCGGCGGAGGCTCGGGAATTCATCTCTTCCCAGGCGGATAAGAAGATCGGGGAGCCGGCTAATTTCGAAGAACAAGCTTTGAAGTTTCTAGGGGATCGAATCTATAGGGCCTTCTTTTACGGATACACCCGTAAACAATGGGGATGCGAACCGAAGGAATTACCGGCCTCGATTCTAAAACGCTTGCCGGTTCGTTTCAACTACGACGACAACTATTATTCCGATCCGTACCAAGGAATTCCGGAGTCAGGCTATTCCGAAATCGTGAGAAAGATGCTGGATCATCCCAATATCCGTATCGAGTTGAATCGAAAATTCGTACCGGAAAAGGACCAGAACGGTTTCGATCATGTGTTTTTTACGGGACCCATAGACGAATACTTCGGATTTAAACACGGAAGGCTCGGTTATCGGACTGTGACTTTCGAAAGACACGAAGGGATCGGCGATTTTCAAGGGAACGCGGTGTTGAACTACTGTGATCCGGACGTTCCCTGGACTCGAATCCACGAACACAAACATTTTGCTCCGTGGGAAAACCATGAAAAAACCGTATGGTTCAAAGAGTTCAGCAAGGAGACTTCCGAGAAGGACATCCCGTATTATCCGAAACGATTAACCGAAGACCTGGATATCTTTGCCAAATACGAAAAGGATGCGTCGCAATTGTCCAAGGTCACCTTTCTGGGAAGATTGGCGACGTACAGATATATGGATATGCACCACGTGATCAAAGAGGCAAGGGAAACGGCGCGGAAGTTTTTGGCTTTGGTCCGCGCATAGCCAAGCTCCGGATTTCGTTTAGCAAAGTATTTTCTAACTTAGGCTCAGGTATTTTCGCCAAAACTCCACGCTCGGGAATTCTAGGGAATTCCTTCGGATCTCGGTACAGATGCGGGGAAATTCTTTCCAGATCCGGAGCGTCAGAAACGTACAGTCCCAGGCCAATCTTCCCAAATCGGTTCCGTCGGCTTTCAATTCCAAAACGGATTTTTGAAGGGATTCCGCTTCTTCGCCCGAAGTAGGTAGGCTTCCGCTATGGATGTCCTCAAGCGCTTTTCGGGTGTACTTTAACGCCAACTCGTTGCGCCAAAGTAGGTTTTTGAACAGTCGTAAGAGAGAGAAAAGAAGAAAGTCCGATCGACCGTATCCTCTTACTCTCAGTACGCTGAGAACGAAATAATTTCTAATCTGATAATAGTAATTCCATTTCCTGACCCTTTTCGGGAAGGCCTCGTGCCAGGCTCCGACTCCGTTTAGGGAAATCAATTTCGAGCCGTTCCGAAGGGAATATTCCACGTCGTCCCCTTTTAGAAAGAAAGGAAGGGGAAGTCCCAGTTCCCGTACTACTTTCGTCGGAATGCAGCAAAACCACCATCCGGCGTACGATCCCTCCGCCGCTTCCGAATCCCGCCAAAAAAGACATTCCGTTTTTCTTAAGTCCAAACCGCTTCCGTTTAATCTTGTGGAAATCCCGTTCCATACGGCATTTCGTTCGTATTGCAGATGGGGAATGGCCAAATCGATCAGATTTCCCCCTACGAAATGCTTTTCGAATTCCCCGCGGAGAAAGGAAAGGAAGGAATGCAGAATTTCGAGAGAAGTGATCGAAAACCGGATATCGTCGTCGAGAAGAAGGATATGGGTAAACCGGGAGTCTTTCAGGGATTCTAGGATGCCCCGGGCGAATCCTCCGGATCCTCCCAGGTTTTTATTGGGAAACACTTCCAGGAAGTTTTTTATATTCCGATTTTCCAATGTATTTCCGTTATCAACAACTGATATGCGAAGATGATCCCGCAAGGGAGATCCGTCGTCCTCTAAAATTCCCTTTCTTAAGTTGCGAATATTCTTATCGATGAAATCTTCCCTCCGGAACGTGCAGAAGACGACGGAAAGACGGATATCCGTATTTCCGTCCCGGGAAGAATAAGCCCCTCCGTGGATTGTGCATCCTTCCTCCAGCGATTCCAATTCCGGATATAGAAGTTCGTAGTCCAGATCTTCCAATCTCATCTCGGCGAGGAATCGGTCCTTCACTTCCTCCTCCGCCACTACTTTCCAGTGGATGTCCGACCCTTTTCGATTTCCTCCCAGGATGCGGACACGAAACCTTCCTTTTCCGTTTATTTCCAGATTCAAAAAGGATAGCCGTGTGTATTTTCGCCAGGAATTCGGCGAAAAGGAATTGAAATAGGTATCAAAACAGATTTTTTCGCCGGGAGAAAGCGTAAGCTTTCCGTTTTTAAGGGTAGATCTGAACTTTCCTTTTACGTAAAGTTCCGCGTCTTTGCTTTCGTCTTCCGGCCAGAATCTGATCTTGTACAGCAACATGAAGGATAAAAGAATTATATTTTATTGAAATAATATTTCTTAACCGCGACGAATCCCCAAATCCCCGTATAAAAAGCGGCGGCGAGCCAGCCCAAATTTTCCCTGTTCTTTAACATGCGGAAATGAGGGAGAATTACGTTTTTCTTATTCGAAGTCAGGGCTCCTTTTCTGACCCTATAACTGGCGAGAATCTCCGGATTGCCTACGCCGTACGGAATCTTTTTTAGAATATCCAGCCAGAGCGCATAATCGTCCCTTAAGCTTTTTAAGCCGGTATCGAAGTACATTTTTCCCAGCGCTTCGGCATCGTACATGGCGGTCAATAGTCCTACGCGGTTATACAGCAGATTATGCCAGTACGTGATTTTTTTCCGTTTCGCCATATAAGGTTTCAGCACTTCTTTGCCTTCCTCGTCGACGATACGATAAGAGCAAAAGGAAAATGCGGCTTTTTCTTCCCGCATCAAACGGACCTGTTCCTCTAAAAAGTGGGGATCCCAAAGGTCGTCGGAATCCAAAAACGCCACGTATCTTCCTTTGGCGATTTCGATCCCTCGATTTCTGCTATCCGCGGATCCCGAATTTTTTTCCTTGAGAAAGGCCTTGATTCTAGGTTCCTTCTTTTGATAAGAAAGCATGATGGAACGGCTCGAATCTTTGGATAGATCGTCCACCATGATCAATTCCCAGAAGCCGTAAGTCTGCTTTAAGACGCTTTCGATGCTCGCCTCTATGAATTTTTCCGCATTATAGACCGGCATGATAATGGATACTAATTCTGACATACGCTCGAAGGACCTAGTGCCATTGTTTAAGGGAAAGCCGTCCGGACCACAATTTTTTCCGGACCGGCAAGGCGCGAATCCTCGGATCACAGTCGTACTAGATTGACAGAATTCCTACCTTCGGGTGGAATTCCGTAACGTCTTTCCTACTCTGCCATGCCGAATTTTACGATAGAAAAATCCGTCAAACTTCTTGTTTCCCTAATACTTTCCTCCTTACCGGTATTTGCCGCCGCTCAAGGCTGGTTGCCTTTCCCCGTCGGCGGAATGTTTTTCGTCTTTCTATTAGCGGCCTGCTTCTGGATCTTCGAAGTCATTCCCGGCCACGCCACTTCCCTGCTGGTAATCCTGTCGGAAATTCTTCTTTTTTCCAATCCTGGAAAATGGGAGATTCTGCAGACGTTCTCTCGTCCCGGACAAAAATCTCCGCCACCGAGCGTTTTTCTGGCCTCGATCGCGGACTCTGCCGTGATCCTTTTTCTCGGGAGTTTTGCACTCGCAAAGGCCTGCGTTAAAGTCGGAGTGGACAGATGGTTGGCAAACCGGGTCCTACCTCGCTTCGGAGACTCCCCGAAATACGTCTTGATGGGATTGATGTTGGTTACGGCAGGAATTTCCCTCTGGATGAGCAATACGGCCACTACGTCATTGATGATTGCATTAGTTTTTCCTTTATTACAAATTCTTCCTAAAGAAGAGAATTTCAGAAAAGCGATCCTGATCGGAATCCCTTTTGCCGCGAATTTGGGCGGGATAGGAACTCCGATCGGTTCTCCTCCGAACATAATCGCATTTGCGAGCTTAAAAAACCAAGGCTACGGAGCCGAAATTTCCTTCGGAACCTGGATGTTAGTCGCGATTCCTTTGCTCTTACTGCTTCTTTTTTTCGCCTGGTTCTGGATCGTGCGAGCTTTTCCCGCGAGTTCCGGCCTAAGGCTGACTCTCCAGTTCGGTGAGACGGAGCGATCCGATTCCAAACGGAATCTGCGTTTCGTTTTAGGTACGTTTTTTTTGACCGTAGTATTATGGTTTAGCGAATCCTTTCACGGCATTCCTGCGGGAGTGGTCGCGATCCTGCCTCTTCTGGTATTTACCGCTGCGGGGATCCTGGACTCCGGAGATATCCGCTCTTTGGAATGGGACGTTCTGATTTTGGTCGCGGGAGGAATCGCGTTAGGCACAGGAATCGAAAAGAGCGGCGCGGGAGAATGGTTCGGAACTTTGATCGGATCCCAAGCCGGTCCCAACGAGAGCTTTTGGGTTTTGGGAATTTTCTTTTCAGTCGGACTATTTCTGTCCACATTCCTTTCCAATACTGCGACCGCGAATCTTCTGGTGCCTCTCGCTTTACCCGTGGCGGCTTTGCTTTTACCGGGGAACGAGGCCTACGCGATCCAACTGGTATTAGGAAGCGCGTTAGGCGCGTCTCTCGCTATGTCGTTACCGGTTTCCACTCCTCCGAACGCGGTGGCCTATGCCGTGGGGGGATTCGAGATCAAAGACATGGCAAAAATCGGAATCCGCATCGGGGTGCTAGGTTTAGTTTCGGTCCTGATCGGATTTTTTCTCTTCGGATAACAAAGAATGAAAATCGTAGTCACGGGAACGACCGGATTCGTGGGTAAATGCCTCCTTCCGAAATTAAAAGACGCGGGGTTCGAAGTTCTTCCGATTTCCTCCAAACGTTTGTCCGAGGGAGATCTTTCCGAATTAAACCTCGCGACTTCCCGATCGTCGGAAAAGATTTATGCCATCGTTCACTTGGGCGGTAGGGCGCATGTGATCCATGAAAAGGACTCGGATCCTGCCGCAGCGTTCCGAAGGGCCAACGTGGACACCACGAAAATCCTAACCGAGGCTGCGATCCGAAATGAGATCCCTCGCTTCTTGTATGTAAGCTCCATCAAAGCTTTGGGGGAAAGTTCCAACGAAAAACCTCTTACGGCGGAAGATTTGCCCAAGCCGAAAGACGATTACGGCAGAACCAAATGGGAGGCGGAAGAGTTCCTCAAGGAAACCTCCCGTTCTACCTCCCTGAAATTCACCATACTCCGTCCCCCGCTGATCGTGGGGAAAGGAGCCAAGGGAAATCTGGATCGATTGGTGTCCTTGGTAAAAACGGGTATTCCGCTCCCGTTTTCGGGGATCCGAAACCGAAGGAGCATGGTGGGGGTCCGGAATTTCTGCGACGCCATCGTATTCACTTTAAAGAATCCTAAAACGGAAAACGGTCTTTTTTTAGTAAGCGATTCCTCCCTTTCCACTCCGGAATTGTTCCGCTTTTTTTCGGAGTCGCTAGGAATCCGAAGCCGACTCTTCTATTTTCCCCCTAGTTGGATGGTTTTTGCGGGAAAGCTTTTCGGCTTCCGGGGAATCGTGGACCGATTGTTCGGTTCCTTGGTATTGGACGCTAGCCCTTTGCTCTCCTTGGGTTGGAATCCGACGATTCCGATTTCGGAGGAAATCCGGGCTCTCTGTTCGGAACCTCCGCAAGAAAAAATTTCTTGATTTCCCGCCGGAAAATCCTGGAGAGAGGAAAGTCAAAACTGATTTCCAAATTCGGAGAAAGACCTATTTTGGTTCAGGCGATGGAGAATTTTTTTCGCAAACCTTTCCTAGGTCGTTCCGGATCGGAGAGTTCTTTTTTTATCATCCTATTCCTGCTCTGGATCTGTCTGGGATGTTTTCGAGCGGAGCAGGTAAAGACCAATGCGGCTTCTCCCGAACCGACTCCGGCTGGCGGAGGAGGGATCGCGGAACAGTTACGGGAAAGTTTAGGAAAACTTCTGCAACAGGAAGAGGAAGATCCTGAGCTGCTGAAAGTTCTGGTGGGCGGGGACGTAATGTTCAATTGGGGGATCCGGGATACTATTCGGGCCAAGGGAGAACTTGCTCCGGTTCGGGGTTTGAAATCCGTGTTCGACGAGGCGGATCTTCGGATGCTGAATCTGGAAACTCCGGTCGTTTCGGAAAAATCCTGGGACATCGGAAAAGCGTACGTATTTCAGGCGAAGGATACCGACCTGGATTCCTTTTCGTATCTGGGTGTGGATCTCGTTTTTTTAGGGAATAACCATGCGATGGACCACGGAGCCGAAGGACTTGCGGAAACGGAAAAGTTCCTGAAAGCTAGAGGAATTTCCTATATAGGTGCCGGCAAAAATTATGCAGAGGCGCTCGGACCTTGGTCCCTCGAAAAGAAAGGAACCAAGCTGATCGTGTATTCCGCGACGAACGTGGCGGAAGGAAAACAGCAATACGCCGGGGAGAAACCGGGAGTGTTGTTTTTTGAGCCGGAGTTTTTGGTTCCGAAGCTAAAGAATACCGTTCCGATTCCGACCAAACCGAAGCGTACGTTCAAAAAAGGAAAAAGGATTCGGATCCTTCCTCCCAAGATTTCCGTTCCGTCCGCTTCTCAATCGCCCAAACGGGGATTCAAAATCGTTTCCTTGCATTGGGGCGTGGAATACTCTCCGATTCCTACGAAAGAGCAGAGGGACCAGGCTAGGGCTTTATTAGGAAACGGAATCCAGGTCATTGTCGGCCACCACCCTCACATTCCACAGGGAATCGAAAGAGTAGGAAACGGGATCGTATTCTATTCGCTCGGGAATCTGATTTTCGGGAGCAGAAACTCCTACTTGAACCACAACCTGATCGCTGTACTGCATATCAAAAAAGGGAATTTGCTCCGCGTGGAATTGGTTCCGATCTTCGGAAAATTCCAGACTGAAATCCACCAGGTCCGCATTTTAGAAGGGGAAGAGGCGCGTTCCTTTTTACGCGAGATTGCGGTTCTATCGGAAGATCTCGGAACGAAGATTAGGATCGACGGGGAACGCGGCTGGATAGACTTGGAGACCGCGAATTGAATATGGGAAAATCGATGAAGAGTCAAAAAAGGAAGGGATGGAGATCCGCGCTATTGTCCGTTTTGGGCGGATTGGCGGTTCTGCGAATCCTTTCCGCATACGGTTCCGGTCTGGATCTGGGGCTTTACGACGAATCCGTTTATTTGGAAAACGGAAAAGCGCCTTTGACGTACTTTTTTAAGGACGGGTTTATTTATTTTGTATATTATAAAATACTCCATATCCTAGCCTTGGATCCGATTCGGGCGTACTTTCTGAATTTCTATCTTTCGAACCTGCTCTTCTTCTTTGCGATCGTACTAGTGGCGGCTTTTCTACCGGGGCGTAAGGATGCGACGGCGGTTTCCCTGCTGTTCGGGGCAATCGTTCTTTCCGATCCTACTTACTCCTTGGCTTGGCCTTTCATCACGAAAGTGGCCGCTTTCTTGGCGGTCTTGCCGATCTGTTTCTATTTCCATTTCGGACAGGGAAAAGTCTTTCGGAGTCTTTCCCTATCGGTATTTTTTATTTTGCAATACATTCGTCCGGAGTTCTTTCTCGGCTTCTTTCTGTTTGCATTTTACGTTTTTTTTAAGGAAATTCCGGAATTGAAATACGACAAATTTCGGAAAAATCCGATCGTCGCTTCGTTTTTCTTCCTTCTGCCGGTCTTCTTGGTCGTCTTTTCCATCTTCTTTCCCGTTTGGGATCGGGAAAGAAGCGTGATCGCATTTTTCCAACATTATGCTTTACGAATGCACCAACTCGGACGTTTTCCCGAGGACCCTTGGACCAACGCGGAGAGAGCTGTATTCGCCGATTTCGGTCCGGTGAACTCGATCTTCGGGGCTTTGCGCTCGGATCCGTATCGGTTCTTTTTGCACGTAGGGAGGAATCTTTCGGACTTCGGGAAATTCCTATCCATGGGTGGCCCTCTCTGGTTGGGATTTTTGGGATTCCTCGTTCTCTGTGTGCTTCTTTGGCAGAAGAGAAAACGTCTCTTTCGTTGGGTAAAAATGCATAAGGACTTGGAGATTTTTTGGGTCTCCGCGGTTCTTCCGCCTTTCCTGGGAATTTCGATCGTTTACCCCAGGATTCACTATCTGATTCTACTCATCCCGTTCCTGTTTTTTTTAATAGCGGTGTTTTTCCGTTTTCGAAAGGTTCGGACTTTGGCATTGGTGTACGCTTCGGTTTGTCTGCTTCTCGGATTGACTTCCTCGGTAAACAAGGCGCCGAAAAGGGAACTGGGGGCCTGTTCCCATCTATCCCGGGCCCGTTTTTTCCAATCGAATGAAAGAATTCCCCCGGAAATCCGAATTCTTTCCACGCACGGATCTCTTTGCATGTATATAGGCGGCAAAGACTGCAAATACATAGAGCCGTACCGGAAAGGAAAGGATTGGACAGAGTTCGTTTTGGAATATAAAATCAATGTGGTATTCTTGGACGAATCCCTTCGGGGGGACACTCGATTCCGCTCCGATCGGAGGTTCCTGGAATTCTCCGAGTCTCCGCAAAGGCAGGGATTTTGGAGAGCGGACACGGTTTCCTGTCCGGGAAGCGAAATTTGGATTCGAGAAGCTTCTTTCTAAACGGGTTCGTTGTACGGGAGAAAACCGGAAACTCCGATCCTGCTTGACCGTAAGCCTTAGCGTCCAAAAATAGGACAAAATCCAATTCTTCTGCCCGCCGCAGATCGTAGACGGGCTTACATCCATAGGAGAAACTTTTGAGAAACTACGAGATAACTACAATTACGCGTTCCACCGCTAAGGAAGTCGCTAAAAACGAAGTGGTCGACATCTTCAAAAAGCATTCCATCAGCGTGACCGCCGAAGAAGATTGGGGCCAAAAGAAACTTTGGCATCCCATCAAGCACCAGGACTACGGGATCTTTACCCATTTTAAGGTAAATGCCGACCACAGTTCCATCGAAAAAGTAGAGCGGGATTTTAAATTAAACCAAAATCTACTCCGCTCCATGATCGTCCGGCGCAATGGCTAACGATATCAATCGGGTGACTTTAGTAGGTCGCCTAACCCGGGATCCGGAATTCAAAACCGTAAACGGGACTTCCTTGGTGAATTTTTCCCTGGCCAACGGCCGTACCTTCGTTTCCAACGGAGAAAAGAAAGAGGAAACTCATTTTTTCGACTGCGAAGCGTGGGGCAAGGGGGCGGAAATCATCCAGCAGTACTGCAAAAAGGGCAAACAACTCGTGATCGAGGGAAGGCTCAAGCAGGATACTTGGGAAACCATGGAAGGTAAGAAAGCCTCCCGTATCCGAATTGTCGTGGAGAATTTCCAGATGATCGGCGGGAAAGAAAGCGGAGGAGGGGACTATGGTAATTCTCCTGCGGCCGCTACCGGCGGAACCGCTTATTCGTCTTCCCACGAAGACTTTGGCGGATCCGGAAACGACGATGATATACCCTTTTAACAAGGACACCAGACAATGGCAGAGAACGAAGTACAAGAAGAAGTAGGAAGACAAGAAGCTTCCATGGACGGCATGATCGCCGGAGAACACGAAGGCGGCCGTCCCCCCAAAAAGCAGAACAAATACAAGAAGAAGGTTTGCCGTTTTACCGCGGACCCGGAGCTTGCAAAACAGATCGACTATAAGAATATCGAGCTTTTGGAAAGATTCATCACGAATCGCGGGAAAATCATTCCACGTAGAATCACCGGTACTTCCGCAAAGTACCAAAGAATCTTGGCGCGGGAAATCCGCAAAGCCCGTAGCATCGGATTGCTTCCGTTCAAGGTTAACTGAGGAGAGCATCAATGAGAGTCGTTTTACAAAAAGACGTTTCCAATCTAGGCGACGCAGGAGACATCAAGGAAGTCGCGGACGGGTTTGCGCGTAATTTCCTCTTTCCCAAACGTTTGGCGGTTCGCGCGGACGAGGGAAAAACCAAAATGGCCATCCACCAGAAAAAACTGGCCGACTTGAAAAAAGAGAAACGGAAGAAAGTCATGGAATCCGTTTCTTCCGGTCTGAACGGAAAAGAGTTCGAGATCGTGGTGAAAACGGGAGGCGGAGATAAGCTTTTCGGAGCCGTAACCGCCGCCGACGTGGCCTCCCTCTTGAAAAAAGACGGTTTCGACGTGGACAAACGTAAAATCGAATTTCCGGAACCTATCCGTAATCTCGGATCCTATAAATTAAAAGTCCGCTTGGCGGAAGGCATTTTCCCTACCATCACCGTTCATGTGAAGAAAGAGGAAGAAGCCGTTACCGAAGGCTGATGATTTAATTCGAATGCAAGCCGACTCCCTTTTCGAACTGGAATCCGAGAAGTCCTTCTTGGGTTTCTTACTCTTAAAGGGAGCGGAGAACCTGGTAGATATTCCTCTTCATTCCGAAGACTTCTACCAGGATACCCACCGCAGAATCTATAAAGCCATTCTGGACTTGGTGGACAAACGGACCGCCATCGATCCGGTTTCCGTTTTAAATTTCCTAAAAGAAAATTCCCTCCTAAAAGACCCCGAAAGGGAATACGAATACATTTATTCCTTGTACAGGGACACGGTGGTTTCCCACCCGTTGGCGTACTACGCGGAAAGGATCAAGCGACTGTCCGAACGTCGGACCTACGCCAAATTACTCCACAGCGCTCTGGAAATGATACAGAAAGAGCCCGGGGAAAACGAATCCGTATTCAACCAGATCGAAAGGAGCCTCACGGAGGTATCCCGTGCCACGGACGTCAAAGGGTTATTGCCCGTTTCCCAGGACAAGGCGGCTCTTTCCGAATATATCAAGGAAATCATGCAGAGTCGGGGGCAGATCAAGGGGCTCAGGACGAACTTTACCCAATTCGATGAGATGACTTCCGGATTGAAGGAATACGAATTGATGGTATTGGCGGCCAGACCCGGAAACGGAAAGACCACTCTCGCTATGAACATCGCTTCCAACGTGGCTTTGATGCATAACAAACCTGTGGTGATCTTTTCCTTGGAAATGAGCCGTATGGAGTTACTTCTGAAGTTGGTCTGCGCCTATGCTCAGGTGGAGTCCAATAAACTGAAACGGTCGGAAGTGACCAAGTCCGACGCCCCCAAGTTGCTGGATGCGATCATCAGAGTGACTTCCGCTCCGATCTATATAGACGATTCCGGCGCTCTAACCGTGGACGATTTCAAAGGAAGGATCCGGAAACTTCTGACCAACGAAACTCTGGGACTCATCATCGTGGATTACCTTCAGTTGATGAGCGATCCCAAAAACAGGGACGGAGGCCGCCAACAGGAGGTCGCGTCCATTTCCCGCACCTTAAAGCAGATCGCAAAGGAGGCCAGGTGCCCCGTAGTGGCTCTTTCGCAGATGAACCGATCCATCGAGCAAAGGTCCAAGGACCAGAGGCCCCAACTCGCGGACTTGCGGGAGTCCGGAGCCATAGAGCAGGATGCGGACATCGTCACGTTCATCTATCGCGGAACGGGAAAGGACGGAGAGCAGGACGACAGCGTGAAGCCTGGCACGGCTGAAATCATCGTCGCTAAAAATCGATCCGGACCTACCGGTTCTTTTCCACTTGCCTTTCGACCCGAACTTTCCAGATTTGATAATATATGATTCGCGGCGGGGAATCCATCGATTCGCCGCGAAAGTTAAGGGAAAGAATTTTTGGAAGATTGGATTCTGAATCATTATAAGAATAGAACCTGGGCGGGGGAAACCTCCGTTCAACAGGCGGGAAATACGATCTCCGTGTTCGGCTGGGCTTTCCGGTTTCGAGACCAAGGCGGAGTGATTTTCGTGGATCTTCGGGATCGAACCGGAATCCTGCAGATCGTACTCCGCAAAGAGATCCTGAAAGATCATTTCCATCTTGCAGAAAAAATCCGATCCGAATACGTGATTGCGGTCCAGGGAACGCTACGCAAACGGGATCCGGAAAGCGTGAACCCGAAAATGCAGACGGGAGAGATCGAGCTCGTCGCGGATAAATTGGAGATCCTGAACTCCGCAAAAACCCCTCCTTTTTCCTTGGACGAATTCGAGGAGACTTCGGAAGAACATAGGTTGAAATACAGGTATCTGGATTTCCGAAGAGACGAGTTGAAGAATCGCATGGTAAAGCGGCACGAGTTCGTCTTCGCCATCCGCAATTATCTGAATTCCAAAAAATTCCTGGAGATAGAAACTCCGATCCTGAACAAGTCCACGCCCGAAGGCGCACGGGATTTTCTCGTCCCATCCAGATTGAATCCGAATTCCTTTTACGCTCTTCCCCAGTCCCCCCAGATATTTAAGCAAATTCTAATGGTCGGCGGCGTGGAGAGATATTTCCAAGTCGTAAAGTGTTTTCGCGACGAGGATTTGCGTGCGGATAGGCAACCGGAATTCACCCAATTGGATATGGAATTTTCCTTCGTTTCCCAGGAAGAGATCCTGGCGGAGATCGAGGGATTGTTTTCGAAAGTGATGAAGGACGTTTTCTCTCTGGAATTGAAGACTCCTTTTCCTAGAATGAAATACCGACAAGCGATGGAGGAATACGGATCGGACAAACCGGATCTCCGTTTCGGAATGAAGCTGGTGGACGTCTCCGAGATCGTTAAAAACGGCGATTTCCAGGTGTTTACCGTGGCCGTTGCTACTCACGGTGTCGTAAAGGCGGTCTGCGTTCCGGGAGGTTCCGTGATTTCCCGGAAGGAGATCGAGGATCTGACCGCTTGGTTAAATCGGGATTACAAGGCCAAAGGTCTCGCTTACATGAAACACGGTCCGAACGGCCTGGAATCCACGATCACGAAACGTTTCAGTCCGGAGACTTTGGCAAAGATTTCGGAAGCCGTCGGTTCCAAAGAGGGGGATATGATCTTTTTCGGAGCCGACGAAAGGCAGATCGTAAACCATTCCTTGGGCGCTCTCCGTCTGAAACTTTCGGAAAGGTTTGACAAACCCACGGAAGGGCACTTCCATATTTCGTGGATCGTGGATTTTCCGATGTTCGAGTGGAATAAGGATGCCAATCGCTGGGATTCCTTGCACCATCCGTTCACTTCTCCGAACGATTCGAGCTTGGAGATATTCTCTTCCGACGAAAAACTCCGGGAAGGAGCGGGACAGGCTCTTGCCAAGGCTTACGATCTCGTTCTGAACGGGGTGGAGATTGGAGGAGGATCCATTCGTATCCATTCTAGAGAGTTGCAGAATCGTGTATTTTCGGCGCTCGGAATCGGTGAGGAAGAAGCGAAGGAGAAATTCGGATTTCTGTTAGAAGCGCTGGAATACGGGGCTCCTCCGCACGGAGGAATCGCGTTCGGTATAGATAGAATTCTGATGTTGATGACCGAAGGAAAATCGATTCGCGACGTGATCGCGTTTCCGAAAACGCAAAAGGGAATCTGCCTCATGAGCGAATGTCCGTCCGAAGTCGAAGAAAAACAACTCCAAGAGCTGAAACTCAGATTAGTGAAGGTATAAAGTCCATTAAGAAAGAGCAATTTATTTTCGAAAGTCAGGATCTCTATCGCAAGATCTGCGGGATCAACGATAGCGGCGTGAAAATCCTGGAAAAGCAATTGGAAATCGATCTGATTCCGAGAGGAAACGGATTTCAATTGGAAGGGAGCGCGCCTAAGGTGGAGTTCGCCTCGGATTTCTTCCGTTTGCTAGAGGCGAATTATCGGGATCGGCCGGACCGGGAGTTCACCGACTCCTTCGACTTTGCGTATCTTTTAAAACAGGTAACCAGGGAAAAACGGAAGGAGGAAAGAAAGGGGGAGGCGGAACCTTTCAAACCTTCCGAAAAGATCCTCACCACCTATAGGGGAAAACACCTTTATCCGAGGACAAAGAATCAGGACAAATACATTCAATCTTTCTTGAATAACCTGATCACTTTCGGAATCGGTCCGGCAGGTACGGGAAAGACCTTTCTTTCCGTGGCCATGGCTTGCCGGTTTCTCCAGAACGGGTTGATCGAAAAAATCGTTCTGACGCGTCCCGCCGTGGAAGCGGGAGAGAATCTCGGATTTCTACCCGGTGATTTGAACCAAAAAGTGGACCCTTATCTTCGCCCGGTCTACGACGCACTGAACGAATGTATCGGATTCGAAAAGACGCAGGAATACATCTCTCTCACGAAGATCGAAATCGCTCCCGTGGCCTTCATGAGAGGGCGCACGCTTTCCAAAAGTTTCATCATTTTGGACGAGGCCCAGAACTGCACCCTTTCCCAATTGAAGATGATTATGACTCGTTTGGGGCGGAATTCCAGGATGTGCATTTCGGGCGACGTCACCCAGATCGATTTGGAGCACGGAAGATCTGGTTTTGACCGTGTCGTAAATTTATTTAGGAACACGGAAAGTATTGGTCAGGTATTTTTCGGTAAGGAAGATATTACCAGACATCCTTTGGTGGAGACCATCGTAAGGAAGTTCGAAGAGTTGTAAAGACATGGTTCCCTTCAGTTCGACCCTGGAAAACGGAATGGCTTGGATCACGGATACCCTGACCAAGATACGTCCGATCTCTTTCGTAAGAAAATTCCAGGTCACCTTGACGGTGATTACCCTTCTCGTGGTGACGTGGATGTTGGCCATGCCCTTTTTCGGTCAGGATAAGATCGATTTGTCTCCGGATGGACCCTATTCGGAGGGAAAAACCGCCATGGATAAGGTGGTCTCCACGAAAGAAATCCTATACGAGGACGAGGAAAAGACAAAAGCCAAACGTTTGAAGGCTTTCCAGTCCGCTCCGAATTTTTTCGATCGAGATTATGCCGTCCTTACGGAGACGATCCGGCCCGCCATCCAGGAAGATATGGAGAATTATAGGATCTTCAAGCCCGCGGAAGGCAAGGGCGCTCAGGAAATTCTAAACGTAGTTCCCAGATGGAAAAACAGATCCAAAGAGGAACTCGAAACCTTACTGAAGGTACCGAGTAAAACGAGAGTACGGGACCTGGTGCTGCAATATAGTAACTTGGTCTTTTCCAATTTTTGCGTTTTGAGGGATGTCCCTCCCGAATATTCCTCCGTAAGAACGGTGGAAGCTAGGGTCAGGAATTCGGGCAACTCCGGCACTAGTAGCAACAAGGAGCAGATTTCCTCTCTGGAAGGAAACCGAGTGATCCCGCGAACCTATCTCTACAGAGACGACGCGACGGTAACCGCATTGAACGGACTCGCTTCGGAGAAGTTGCAGGCCATAGATCCCGTTCTTTTGGGAGTCATACAAAGGCTTTCTCTCACGTATATCTATTCCAATCCGGCCTGCGTTTTCAATGCCCAAGAAACGGAAGCGCAAAAGAAATTCGCTATGGATCGGACCGAGCCGGTTAGCAGCAGAATCAACGCTGGAGAAATCATCGTCCGCGCGGGAGAAATCATCACGCCCGATATCTATCGAAAACTTTCCGTCGTAAACAAATACGCTACACGCGCGAATATAGCCTCTATACTTTCCATTTTATTGATACAGTCCATCTTTGTGATCATCGTTTACGCTTTTCTGAAAAAATACAATCCCAAACGATTGAACGACGTATCGAGTAACGTGATCGTTTTCACTCTGATCTGGTCCCTGGTCCTATGGGCCTACGTAGCTTCCAAAGCGTTTTATAATTTCGAGAATAGCTACGATTCCGTCTTCTATTTCGCGTTAGTCGTTCCCGTAGGGATGGTCTGCCTTATCCTATCCATGGTTTACGACGAACAGTTGTCCATAGCGATCGGTTTCTTTCTTTCCTTCTTCATTTTTGCCGCGTCCAGATACAATCCCACTTCCTTTATCCTTGCATTCGTGATGACCGTAGTTACCGCGACTTACGGAAGAAAAATGCGGAAGCGGATCGATTTCATCAAAGCCGGGTTCTACATGGCATTGGTACAGATGCTGATTTCCTCCTCCGGTTATCTTTTTGATTCCAGGAATTATTGGGTAGCGGTACCGTCAGGTTCTTATCTCCGAGACTTATGGGAATCGAACATATTCAAGTTGTATCTTCTCTGTCTCGTCAACGGATTCGTTTGTTCCACCCTAACACAGTTGCTATTACCGATCTACGAGTACGTATTCAATATTCCGACACGATTCAAGTTGATGGAACTTGCGGATACGGGGCACCCGCTTTTACAGGATCTGTTGACCAAGGCGCCTTCCACCTATACTCATACGTTTCTCGTCGCGGCCATGTCGGAGAGGGCGGCTCAAAATCTGGAACTGGACTGGCTCTTGACCAGGGTAGGCGTGTATTTCCACGATATAGGCAAGATTCCGAATGCCGGATTTTTCGTGGAAAACCAACACTTGATTCCTAAGAAAGAGAACATAGACAAGAACAATCCGGCTCTTGCCGCCAAGATCGTGATCGATCACGTTTTGGACGGGATAGAGATGGCAAAGAGAGCCCGACTCCCGCGAGAGGTGATAGACTTCATTCCGGAACATCACGGTACTTCAACAATGGCGTTCTTTTATCATAAGGCATTATCCGAATTATCTCCTTCCCAGAAAAAGAAATTGAGAAAGGAGGATTTTCAGTACCCGGGACCTAAACCTCAAAGAAAGGAAACCGCGATCGTCATGATCGCTGACAGTCTGGAGGCAGCCAGCCGTTCCCTGGAAGAGGTCACTCCCGAATCCCTGGAAAATCTGATCACTAAGATCGTGAATAGCAAGCTGGCAGAGAACCAACTGGACGAATGCGGTCTGACTCTAGGAGATCTAGAGGTGGTAAAATCCTCTTTCAAGGAAGTACTCTTGTCCAGTTTGCACTCCAGGCCGAAATATCCGAAGCCGGAGGAAACTAAGGCTCTGGAGGAAAAGAACAGGAACGCCATTCTCAGGGGCGGAAGAAAAGCCTCTTAGGTTCCGATTTGATCGATTTTTGTCCGGATATTTCCGCCGCCGATACTCCCGAGTGGCTGAGGGAAGGGAACCTACTTCCTAGGATGGAATCCCTTTTGAAGTTTTCTTTTCCGCGGAACGATTGTCATCTTTCCGTTTTGGTGGTCGACGATTCTTCGATCCGAGAAATCAACCGTGCGCGAAGAAACAAGGATAGCGCCACGGACGTGCTTTCCTTTCCTTTATCCTTCGACCTCCATCCCTGGGATCTACCTCCCAAAGGGGAGTCTTCCTTCGGGCCGATCGTACCCTTGGGTGAGATCGTGATTTCTTGGGAAACATGCAAGGAGCAAGCGAAGCAGATCGGTCATTCCGAAGAGGAGGAATTCTTCCGGTTGTTTGTGCACGGATTCCTGCATCTGATCGGTTACGATCATGAAAGGGGACCGGAGGACGAGGCGTTGATGCGGAGGATGGAAGATCTATGTCTGGATCTCATTCTTCCTTAAGAAAAACGAAAGGGATCGTGATGGAAAGTCGGATCCTGCCGGAAGGGGACGCGTTCCTTCGACTACTTCCGGAAGAAGGAGAAGTCGCGAGTTTCCGGGTAAAGGGAATCAAAAAAAGCAAGACTCGTCCGATCGCGGCGACGGAGCCAGGTTCCTTGGTGTCTCTCGACTATTATCGGACCCAAGGAAGAGAGGCTTACAATGTGAAGGAGATCGGATTGCTGGATCGGTTCGAGAAGGCCAAAAGCGGGTACGCCGGAACCGTTCTCGTTTCCTATCTCGTGGAACTCGTCTCTTCCTTTTTGACCGAAGGGGGCGCGCATCCCCAGGAATATAGATTGTTGTATGCCGCCTTGCAGGAATTGGACGCAGGCGGATTCAGGCCCGTATTTTTGCCCTTCTTTAAGTTGAAACTACTTTATACGGGAGGGTTTCTCTCTAAAGAGATTTCCTGCTCCGTATGCGGTAAGGAACTGGGGGAAATGAGCTCTTGCAGCCTGGAAGACGAGCATTTCGAAACGATCTGCGGAGACTGTAGGACTCCGCAGCCGGATCGGATTGGACTCGTACGATTCGTTTACGATTGCCTGAAAAGAAAATACCGGGATCTGAAAGAGGAAAAGATTTCCCTTGAACTCCTTAAGGAAGCGGATAGGTTGAGCAATCGGGCGCTAAAGCCTTTGCTCGGACGAAAACTGAAATCCGAATCGATGTTGTACGATTCTATGGAGGAAAGGTTTGGATAAGATTTTTAAGACCTGCTTCGTCGTCCTATACGCGATCGCACTTCTATTCCTGATCGTTCTGGACATTCGCTGGGGAAAGAAAGAAACCCTTCCCAGACCGACCTTCGGGCCCGAGGGAAAGTCCTGTGTAACTCTTGAATGTATCCTTAGGGAAAAGAATATGGTCTTCGGGTCCTTGGATCGGAGTTGGAAACTGATCTCCTCCAAGCGATTGTATCCCGATTGGGACAGGACCTCCTCCAAAAAATAGGAATTGAATATCTTAGAATGAAAGAAACGGAAACCGTCAAGAAAACCGTACTCTCCGCGCTGAACGAAGCCGTTTTGCACTATTGCAAAACGGAGGCTCCCGATCTGGATCCGAAGGATCTGAAAATTCGTATAGAGTATTCCAGAGAGGAATCCTTCGGCGACTATTCGACTTCCTTCCCTTTAGAGAATTCCAAACTGTTGGGTCGCAAACCCTTGGAAACCGCGGCCATCCTAGTGAAGTTTTTGGAAAGCAAATCGGAACTCTTCGAAAAAGTGGATTTTACTCCGCCAGGATTCGTCAATTTTCGGATGGCTCCCTCCTTTCTCGTCCGGTTTTTGGAATCCTGGATCGAGTCGAAACTTTCCTGCCCTCAGGTTTCCGAACCCAAAAAGATCAGCTTGGAATTCGTGAGCGCCAACCCCACCGGACCTTTGAACATCGTTTCGGCGCGAGCCGCTGCGACGGGGGACGCTTTGGCAAACTTGATGAAGGCGGTCGGCCATCGAGTGGAAAAGGAATTTTACGTAAACGACTACGGCAACCAGGTGTTCCTACTCGGGGTTTCCACTCTGGTGAGGATTCGGGAAAGTTTGGGGGAAGTAGGCTCCGTCCAGGAATCCGACGACGGACGTTCCTTAGAGGAATTACTTCAGAAAAACGTAATTCCTTCGGAAGGATACCGCGGGGACTATCTCAAAGAAATCGCGAAATCATTGTTAGCCGATCCTGCCAGAGGAGCCGAGATCCGGACGCTCTTGACCGACGGCAGTTATTGGACTCTCGCGGAAAAATGCGCACGTTGGGCGGTGGAATCGAATCTGATCTGGCAGAGAAAGGACCTGGACCTGTTCGGAGTGGAGTTCGACCGTTTTTTCTCCGAAACCACTTTGCACGATTCGGGAAAGGTCTTGGGAGTCCTCGAAAATCTGAAGAACTCCGGAAAGATATTCGAAGAGGAGAGCAAACAGGTTTTCCGCTCCACGGATTACGGAGACGATAAAGACAGGGTAGTGGTTCGGGACGATGGACGCCCCACTTATCTTTTGGCCGATATCGCTTATCATTTGGATAAGGTGGAAAGAAAATACGATAAGATCATAGACATCTGGGGCCCCGACCATCACGGATACATCGCGAGATTGGCGGGAGCGGTACAGGCGTTGGGATATCCTAAGGAAAATTTCCAGGTGATCATCGCGCAACAGGTAAACCTGCTTATGGCCGGACAAAAGATGAAGATGAGCAAACGCGCCGGCGAATTCCAGACGATGGAGGATCTGCTCGGGTATTTAGGAAAGCACGCTCGCGACGTGGCACGTTATTTTTTCGTAATGCGATCTTTGGATTCCCCTTTGGACTTCGATCTGGATCTGGCCAAGGACGAATCGGACAAAAATCCGGTATTCTATCTACAGTACGCGCACGCCAGGATCTGCTCCATCTTCCGCGAAGTAGGGACTCACTCCGACGCGGTAGCGTTGCGTGATTTGGAAATGACCGAGGAACGCAAACGTCTTCTTTTTTGGGCGGCGCGTTTTCCGGAGGAGGTTTTGGACGCCGCAAATAGCTTGGAACCTCACCGGCTTACGAACTATCTCCAGAATCTGGCAAGATCCTTTACCCAGTTCTACATCGCCAAAAACAACCGACTCAAGGATTCGGAAGAATCCGTCCGGGCGGGTTTGGCACGGATCTGCATCTTCGCGCAAAAGGCTCTCTCTTCCGGTTTGGGTCTATTGGGTGTGACTGCTCCCGATCGCTTGGAAAAGGAAGCATGAAACCCCCGCGCTTCGTAGTCGTCTCCACGGGTTCGGAACTGACGGCAGGCAGGAGCCAGGATACGAACTCGTCCTGGATCGCGAACGAGTTGTTCGGGCACGGATTTTCCGTGGAAAAATTCCTGGTTCTTCCGGATTCGCCGGAGCTGATAGAGAGAGAGTT
The DNA here is from genome assembly GCF_004771275.1 of Leptospira fluminis. Classification (GTDB taxonomy): domain Bacteria; phylum Spirochaetota; class Leptospiria; order Leptospirales; family Leptospiraceae; genus Leptospira_B; species Leptospira_B fluminis. The sequence goes on from NZ_RQEV01000012.1 coordinate 216,749, forward strand.
GCGTTCCCTTTCGAAAGAAGGGGATCGAGAAAATCCGCTCGTCGTCGTCATGACCGGCGGATTGGGTCCCACCGAAGACGATTACACATTGCAGGTGGTCTGTGGATTGACCGACTCTTCCCCCGTGGAAGACCCGACTGCCTTGGATAGGTTGAAGGCTATCTATAGATTGCGGGGAAGATTGTTCGAAGAGAATCTAAAAACCGCGATCCGCCAGGTTTCGATCCCGTCCAGATCGGAGGTTCTTCCGAATAGCGTGGGCATCGCTCCCGGATTTTGGGTGGAGCTTTCTCCAGGAAGCCACCTCGCTTGTATGCCCGGAGTTCCGAAGGAAATGACCGCTATGTTCTCTTCCTATCTCGCTCCGGTATTGAAAAATATGTTTCGATCGGGAGAACTACATTCGGATTTTCTTTTTGTCTGGGGAATGAGCGAATCCACGTTTCAGCAGGAATTCATACAAGGGATTTCCGTTTTACGGGAAGGAAAGGCGATTTGGGGAGTGGCCGCCAAGAGAGGATTTTTAAGAGTCACATACCAATCCGCAAATCCCGAAATCGTTTCGGAACTGATACGAGCCACCCGAGAAAAATACGGGGAAATCTGCACGGGAGACGTGTTCGAAGAACTACCGAAATTGCTTTTAGAAAGAAAGCTTACCGTTGGAACCGCGGAAAGTTGTACGGGCGGATTGGCGGCGAAGTTGTTTACGGACAGACCGGGATCTTCCGAATACTTTTTAGGAGCGATCGTCTCCTACGCGAACGAAGTGAAAGTAAGACAATTAGGAGTCCGAAAAAATACTTTGGAAACGCACGGAGCCGTAAGTCGCGAAACGGCGGAAGAGATGGCGGAAGGCGCCGCAAAGGCGCTGGAAACGGACCTTGCGATCAGTATCACCGGGATCGCCGGTCCGAGCGGCGGAACTCCTACAAAGAAGGTCGGAACCGTTTTTATCGGAATCCATGTCCGAGGAAAAGGTACGATCGTTCACGAATTGTATTTTCCTTTTAAACGGGATTTGTTCCGGGACGCCACCGCAACGACGTCTCTGTATCTACTATATAACAGATTGAGGAATGACGCATGATCCCCCAGATCTTCGGGTTGTCTTTGGTTTTCTTTCTCGGATTTTATTTTTTTCTAGGAAATCCCTACGCGGCAGCGAGGGGATTGCAAAAGAATTGGGCTTGGAGCAAGGAAGCGAAGTTGGGAATGTTTTCGGATCCCCGCTTTCCTTTCGAACCGGAAAAAAAACTAAACGGCTATAAAACGAAAACTGAATATGTTCGAATTCCCGACGGAACCGAAATCCCGATCAACGATACCGATCGGATCGAATATCCTCTTTCCTCCAAAGGCTATTGGGCATATCGAAAAATCGGATCCACGGCGGAATTCTTTTCGGAATCAGGAGAATTGCTTTGGACCAAAGAATACAGGAGCTATCCAAAAACTCATCCGAACGGAAATCTGATTCTATTCCTTTCCGGAGATAACAATCAGGTTTTGATCGCAGACATCAATGGAAACGAAACGGGTGCCAAAAAACTGGACGGAAGATTTTTGACGGATATTTCCTTTGCCTCCAACGGGGAAAGTTCGGTTCTTTTTTCGGGAGGGGAACTCTTTCTGTTAAGCGGAAAAGGAGAATTGCTATTCAAGGATTCCGTGGAGGAAAAAGAACCGGTATTCGCAAAGAGCCTGGCGATCTCCTCGAACGGAAACGTACTGGCCGTCCATTTTCTCAAAGGAAACCGTGACAACATCCGCATATACGATCGCAACGGAAAGAAAAAGGAAGAATGGAATCTGAACCGTGTCTATCCTCACAAATTGTATCTTGCCGTATCTCCTGAAGGAGAGGTTCTGGCAGGCTTACCGGAAGCGCTGGTGCTTTTTTCCCGGAACGGAAAACCCCTCCTGGAGAAAAAACGATCCAAGTCGAATTCGGTCTACCAAACGGTCTTTCATTCCGGGGCTTGGTTTGCGGGGGAAGCGGAAGGGGTCCTGTATTTTATGGACGAAAAAGGAAACCTGTTAAAGGAAGAGCGAATCCGGTCCGCGGACAAACCCTTGCGTTTCTTTTCCGCCGAGGAATCCCGCTCCGCTTTTTTGGAAAGCGGAAAGGAGATCCTGCTGTATCGGGAATGGACCCGTTGATTTACTTTTCTCAAACTTCATATATGGACAGGGATTTGTAACCCTTATTCGTTTGTTTGTCTAGAAGGGCTATGATCTCCGTCTTTCTTTCCTTCGCAATATTGAAGATCAGTTGGTCGGAAATTTCCCGACAGATATAAAGGCCCCTTCCGTGGGAATCCGCAAGTCCCGCAGGCAGTCCGCTGGTATCTTCCACGGTAATATGCCTGTCCAGTCGCTTCAGGATCTCTTTTTTGTTCAGGGAACCGAAGTGATCTCGGACTACGATAATGTAGGAATTCTCCGCGATTCCGTAACCGATCTCGAAGTAATCCGTGTCCGCCAATTGTATGTTCTCCAGGGGAACTAGCAGATCGCGGGAAGGCAATTCGAACTGGTATTTGGAATTTCCCTTTGAGTCTCTCGGGGCGCGTATCATCGCGTTGGAAGTCAGTTCCTCCAAAATTTGGTGAACCGCGTTGGGAGCTCCTTTTTCGATCAAATACTTGGCGATTCGATTGCAGAAATAATTTCTTTCCTCATCCGAATTCACTTTTTGAAACGCCACGCCGTTTTCCGGGGGAAGGCTGAATCCGTCCCGCTCCTGTTCCAGTAGGATAAAATCCGGGCCGAAATATTTTTCCACTCCGAATATGTCCTTGCTCAGGAGCTTGCGGACCATTACGGAAATCAGATTGATGTCCAAAAAGGAATATTTCGGGATGATGTTCCAAATATTGTGTTCGTACGCGAATTTGATATAATCGTTTATATTGTATGCCGTCATTAACGAATACAGGACGTTCGGATGATCCTTTTGGATGGTCTTGATCAGATCTAGACCGGATTTTCCCGGCATTCGTATATCGGTGATGACTAATTCTATAGGCTCCGAGGAAAGGATATGTACCGCTTCGTCGTAATTTTCCGCGTCGAAGACCTGGTAATCGCGATTTAGAATATCCTTAATCGCTTCCCGTATGGAATGTATGTCTTCGACTACCAGTATTCTATATTTGGACAATTTAATTTCCTCTGGGCTGTTCTAAAGGCAGAGAGACTCTGAATCTAGTCCTACGATTGTAGGAACGTACGGTCAGTTCTCCGCTATGCTCTCTGACGATGGAATGGCAGATGGACAATCCTAATCCGGTGCCTATGCCGGATTTGTTCTTGGTAAAGAAAGGGGAGAAGATCTTATCCAACATGCTTTCCGGAATTCCGCCGGCGGTGTCTTCCACAAATACGTGCAGCATATTCCTAGTCCGTCTGATTTCCACACGGATTTTACCCTCACCGTAGTCGTAGGCTTGGAGGGAGTTCTTGAATAGGTTGATGAAAAGCCTTTCCATCTTGACCGGATTGAATTGAAAATAGGTGCCCGGTTCTCCTAAAATTTCCCACTCCACGTTCTTGGACAGGACCGGATAAACCCAAATCACCGAATCCTTCGCTTTCAAAATCGTCTCGTAGATATCCGCGGAAGTGGTCACCAGCTTATCGGGTTTGGCAAAGCTGATGATGTCCGCCACGATCATAGCGGCCCGGGTCAAATCTTCCTTGATCATCTCCAGCCGCTTCCGAAAAAAATCCGGATCCACACTGGAAAGGTTGTTCATCAAATTTTGGAGTGTCAGACTCATGCCTGTCAAGGGGTTGTTCAATTCGTGGGCTACCCCGGAGATAAACGTTCCGAGAGAGGCCAGATTCCGGATGCGGAGGTTTTCGTCCTCTTTTTCCTTGAGCCTGGTGATATTGCTGATTTTTTCCACGACCGAAACGACCTTTCCTTCCTTTTTGATGGGAAAGAAATCCAGATAGAGGGTCTCCTTTTGGTCGTTGATCACATGAAAAACTTCACGCCCGATCGCGTTCCTTCCTTCGAATTCGCGGTTGAAGTCGGCCTCGTTTTCGTGGTGTTCCTTCATGGGGCAGAAAGGACAAATGCCGGACCGATTGTACAAGAGGGCATAGCATTTCCTTCCCAGTACGGACGGGAAATCCGATTCGTCGGAGAACTCCAGCGTAGCGCGATTGACACGGCGAACCCGAAACCCGGGATCGATGAGAACCAGGGGTTCCGTAATTCCGTCTAGAATCGCTTGGAGTTCCTCCGCTCGGTCTTGGAGGTTTTCCATCAGGGATGACATCCGGTCAATATTCTAGGGATTCTTTAAAAGTTTGCAGTAATTTTTTTTGATTTTTAGCGGATTGTTGGTTCTGCATTTCCTGGATCCGAAGAACCTGAATGAAAAAATCCTCGATCAGTTTTAGGTAAAATTCCTTTTTGAATTCGGAACGTTCCCTGCTTACGCCTTCGTCCGGCAGATAGTTCAAAGGATACTCTGCGGCCCTACCGTTTCGATCCGCATAGATGAGTAGGTCGTCCACATTATTGTCCAGAGGAGTATTGTCCGTCATCCGCACGAGAGTGGTGTCCTCCGTCGCATAGTTTGCGGTCTTGATTTCGGACTCCACCTTGGATAGGGTGGAACCGTTGAATTCCAAAAGAATGGATTTTTCCTCGGACCGTTCGATTCCTCCGGGGGTTCTGGACGGGGTCACGGAAAATTTCGTGATCTTGACTCCTTTTCTATTGGGAAAGGTTCCGACCCAGGAAACCACGGTGCCTTGGGGAAGGCTTTCCATTCTTTCGAATTTCAGAAGTTCTCTCGCGACTCCCAAGCTCTCGTACGCTTTCAAAATTCTCTGGTTCAGGATCTGAGCGGTTCCCGAGGGGGAAGAGGACGCTCCTCCTTGGGATTGGGAAAGGAGAGGAGAAAAAAAAGGAAGAAGAAAGAAGGCCGACCAAAGGATGACTTGTTCCGTCCTCCTCTGGCGGGTTCCCAAGGGACGTTTACGGCTTGGGTTGTGCAGGCGGGGGAGTCGTGCTCTGCGTAGTCGGAGCAGTGGGGGCATCGTTTCCTCCTTGTTTTTCCGGTGTCTCTGGGACCGGAGCGGAGGCCGCAGGTACGACTTCCGGAACCGGAGTCGTATTGTATCCACTAGTTTTAGCGAAAAGGAAAGAAAGAATCAGAGAAAGAGCCAAAAAAAGAAGCCCGGCAACCCGAGTCGTCTTGGTCAAAACATCCGCAGTCGAAGAACCGAATACGGACTGGCTAGCGCCGCCACCTAAAACGCCTCCCATCCCTCCTTTTCCGGTCTGAATCATTACGAGCAAAATCAGAAAAAGGCTCACGAAAACGAATAGAACTAGAATCGTTCCGGTTATAAATCCCATGCTGAGAAACTTCCTAAGGTTTTTGGGTCGGTCCGAAGGTCCCGGACATACTTCTCATCCAAAATACGGCGACTCCGCCTCCTGACAATTAAAAACCGCCCGAAAGAAGGGATTAAAAAAGTCCCAAATAACTTTCGAGTTTTTGGCTGGCGCCTCCCACCAACCCTCCGTCTATATCCGGTTGGGAAAGCAGTTCTTTTACGTTGTCCGGTTTTACGGATCCTCCGTACAGAATCGGCAGGGACGCCGCGACATCTGCTCCCGATTGAAAAAGCGCCGCAATTTCTTTTCTTAGAAAAGAATGCGCTTCTTGGGCTTGGGCAGGCGTCGCGACTTTTCCCGTTCCGATGGCCCAAACGGGTTCGTATGCCACCCAGATTTTGGAAAACAGTCCGCTACTTATGTTTCCCAAACCTTCCCGGATCTGCGCACCGAGTACCTCGAACGTCCGTCCTGCTTCTCTTTCGGAAAGGGTTTCTCCCACGCAATAAATGACCGTAAAATCGTTCTCGGCCAAATAGCGGACTTTCTGGTTGCAGAAAGAGTTCGTTTCTCCTAGGAATTGGCGTCTTTCGGAATGTCCTACCAAAGCGAACTTGATCCCGAATTCCTTGAGATGATCGGGGCTGGTTTCTCCCGTCATGGCAGTCAAGGAGGCAGGATAGATGTTCTGCGCTCCGACGTCGATTCCGCTTCCTTCCAGGACCTTGGCTACGGACGCCAGATGCACGGTGGAAGGAAATACTAAGGCCCGCTTGTCCTTTAGGATGGCCGGAAGTTTCTCCCGGAGACCGTTGGCCAAGGCAAGAGCCTCCTTTTCCGAGAGATTCATTTTCCAGTTCCCTGCGATGATTTTCGGGCGCATATCTATTTCCTTCCTAATGTTCTAGACGTTTACCGATTACTCCGGCCGTTTCAGAAGGGCCTGCACTCCCGGAAGTTTTTTTCCTTCCAGGAATTCCAAGGAGGCTCCTCCGCCTGTGGAAACGTGAGTGATCTTATCTTCCACTTTGGCCTTATTGATCGCCGCAATGGAATCACCTCCGCCGACAACCGTCTTGGCCTTGGACTTCGACACCGCCTTCGCGATAGCCATGGTTCCGTCTGCGAATTTGTCGAATTCGAAAACTCCCATAGGACCGTTCCATACGATGGTAGAGGCGTTTTTGATTACTTTTTCGTAATTCGAAACCGTTTTGGGACCGATATCCATTCCCATCCAGCCGTCCAAAATTCCCATCTTGTCTACCGTCTTGGTTTTCGCCTTGGGATCGAATTTGTCCGCGATGATATGGTCCACCGGAAGTTGGAAATCCACTCCCGCGACCCCCGCGCGTTCGATTAGTTGGAAGGCTTCCACTTCGAAATCCTTTTCCACCAGGGAGTTTCCTACCGGAATGGCTCTGGATTTCAGGAAGGTATAGGCCATCCCTCCGCCAATCAGGATATGATCCACCTTATCGATGAGGTTTTTGATCACGCTGATTTTGGACGACACTTTGGAACCCCCGATGATCGCAACGAAGGGCTTGGCTGGTCTGGAGAGAAGGCTGGAGAGTTCCGTGATCTCCTTGTACATCAAAAGTCCGGCAAAGGAAGGAAGCAGGTGAGCGATTCCTTCCGTGGAAGCATGAGCCCTATGAGCCGCACCGAACGCGTCGTTCACATACACATCGGCTAGTGCCGCCAATTTTTTACAGAACCCCGCTTCGTTTTCCTCTTCTTCCTTATGAAACCGGAGATTTTCCAGAACGAGAATTTCCCCTTCCTTCAATTGTTTGGAAAGTTGGTTCGCTTGTTCTCCGACAACATCTTTCGAGAAGAATACGGGAACAGAAACCAATCCTTTAAACACTTCGAATACCGGTTCCATGGAGAATTGAGGATCCGGTTTTCCTTTCGGACGACCTAGGTGGCTTCCGATGACGATCTTGGCGCCTTTTTTGATCAGAAGTTCTATGGTCGGAAGGGTTTTTTCGATCCTGGTTTTGTCGGTTACTTTGCCGTTTTCCAGAGGAACGTTAAAATCGACTCGGAGGAAGACACGCTTCCCCCTTAGCTCTTCTTGCTCGAGTCTAGGTAATTGCATCTATCAGCCTTTTTTGACCATGTAGCGGATCAGGTCCAATACCCGGTTGGAATATCCCATCTCGTTGTCGTACCAGGATACCAATTTAAAGAATCTGGAATTGAGTTCGATACTCGCGTCGTGGTCGAATACCGAAGACAAGGTGGAACTCAGGAAGTCGTTGGAAACGACCATCTCGTCGGTGTATCCCAGAATTCCTTTCATCGCGCCTTCGGAAGCGGCCTTGATCTTAGCGGAAATTTCCTTCAAGCTGGTTTCCTTGACCGTGCGAACCGTCAAATCCACTACGGAAACGTCCGGAACCGGGATACGGAAAGACATTCCGGTCAGTTTTCCATTGACTTCCGGAATGCAAAGACCGACGGCCTTGGCGGCACCGGTGGACGCAGGAATGATATTCTGCATTGCACCCCTTCCTCCTCTCCAGTCTTTCTTGGAGGGACCGTCCACGGTAGGTTGGGTAGCGGTGGTGGCATGGATGGTGGTCATGAGTCCTTCTTCCACTCCGAAATTGTCCAGTACGACTTTTACGATCGGAGCGAGACAGTTCGTGGTACAGGACGCGTTGGAAACCACATGGTCGGCGGAAGGATTGTATTTTTCGTTGTTCACTCCCATGACGAAGGTAGGAATGTCCTTGTCCTTGGCGGGTGCGGAAATCACCACTTTTTTGGCTCCCGCTTTCAGGTGTTTTTCCGCTCCTACTCTGTCCGTAAAAAGACCGGTGGATTCCACAACATAATCCACTTTCAGGTCTTTCCAGGGGAGTTTTTCCGGGTCCCTTTCGGAGACGCAGAGGATTTTCTTTCCGTCCACGATCAATTCATTCTCGGTGTGTTCCACCGTTCCGTTGTATCGACCGTGGGTGGAATCGTATTTTAAAAGATATGCCAGGTTATCCGGCGTTACGAGGTCGTTGATAGCTACGAATTCGAGATTCGGGTCTTTGATACCGGCGCGGAAGACCAGTCTTCCGATCCTTCCGAAACCGTTGATAGCGATTCTTGTCATGTTCTTCCCTTTTTTCCTTTGGCCTTTCTATGGAGTTGCGCGCGTTGAAAACCCGCTCAAGGAACATATTTTCAGGGTAAAACCTTCCTGAAAATCCGTTTTTTTAAGCCCGTAACGGCGCAAAACCCCCATTTTACTTGAAATGGAGAGGGGGAAAAAGGAATTTCCCAAACTGTTATTCCGCATGAAAATCTCTAGAATCCAGTTTCTGTTTCTTGCTCTGGGTCTGGGGCTTGCCGCGTATTTTTTAAAGAATCTGATCGAATTTTACGGTTCTTTTTTGCATTGGCCCGCGTATCTGAGTTTGGACGCGTCCCAATTGCGTGCGGAATCGGCTCTGATCCTCCGAGGAAAACTGCCGTATCTGGATTTCTATTCGTTTAATCTACCGGGGACGCATTGGACCAATCTGATTCTGATGGCGGGGTTCGGAAGCGGAGATTTCGGGATCCGTTTTTCGGAATTGGTTTGGATGCTCATTTGCGACTCTCTTCTGGTTTTTTATTTGTACCGGAATTTCGGGACCTTCTCCGCTTTTGTCGGCGGCCTTCTCTTTTTGACCCTTCCGGAAGAAGCGGCTCCCTACGGAAGTTTTCAGAGAGAAACGATCTTTCTCCTCCCTCTTTTGGTTTTTTGGAACCTACTGTCTTTCCGTTCGGAATCGGAAACGGGAGCAGACCCGCGAAGGGCTCGATTGTTTCGTTTCGCTCCGATTTACTCCGCTTTGTTCGTATTTTCCGTATTGATCAAACCCTTCTTCGGTTTATTTTTCGGGTTCGCTTTTTTGGAGGAGGCATTCCGGATTTGGAAAGAATCCGAACCGCAGGAGCGGTCAGTTTTTTTCCGTTTGAAAAAGGACGAAATCCGATCCTTGCTCTTTTGCGTTCTTACGGGCTTCGGGGTTTTTTTGTTTTTATTTTGGCCTGCTTTCGTTTCCGGAAAACCTCGAGCGGTGTTCGAAGCGTTGTATTGGAACGTACAATCCCACAACCGTTGGTGGGTCCTTCCTTCCTGGAAGTCCGCGATTTCTTCTTTGGTTTCCTTTTCTCCCTCGGAATTTTTTCTTCCTCTTAGCAATGCCAGGGAAAAGAAACTCGGAGGTTATTTCGTACTCGTACTTCTGGCGTTCGTTCTTACGAAGAAATACAAAGAAGTTCCTTTTTCGATCTCTTTCCTTGCTGCCGGAATTCTTTCCTACTGGATCCAAAGAAGGGGATTTCACTATTATCTCATTCCTGCCTGGACGATCCTGCAAGTGATGGCCGCGATTTTGATCGGCTTCGGAGCGGAGACGACTGCCCGACACCTTAAGATGGAAAGTAGGGATAAGCCGTTATCCACTCACGTATGGATCCTGCTTTTTCTCGCATTGTTGTACGCGTCCTTTCGTAGACAAGAGATCGCATTGGGAATGTACCGAGGAAACGGTTTGGTCGGGCCGAGATTGGCACAAGGATGGCAACCGTTTCGGCTTTACGAGGAATTGGATCGGATCGTACCCGAGCTGCGAAAAACCCGAGGAAGAATTTCCTACCTTTGTTTGGATAGTGCCACCTTCTCTCTTGCCGCTGTGCTTCGATACGACTTGGAGTTCGACTCCTTCTTTACCTTGGATTATGGTCTCTGGAGCGGAACTCCCGAACAGGAATTTTTAAGAAAGCGCCTGGTATCGGAATGGGATCGAAGCCCGTTCGATCTCATCGTGGTTTCCAACGATCCGATCCAATGGAAAGAGGGAGAAAAAAAAGGGAGATGGTCCTACTTAAAGGAACGGCTGGAAAAGGAATACGATTCCGTGTCCTCTTTCGAGGACGTAACCGGTTCCCATTTCGAGATCTTTCGGAGAAAAAAGTCGATCTAAAGCGCTTTTCCGATCAATTTCTCGAACGGAATCGGACCGAAGTCCCTGGAATCCAGGCAGTCGTCCCTGTTGTCGCAGAGTAAGAAGAAATTCCTATCTTCCACTAGTACGGAACCGAAATTGTCCCGGTTGGAATGGGAAGAGGGAAAAGGGTTCCTAGAATCGGAATGAGAGATCTTGTAGGGTAGATTTCCTTCCGTTTCGGGAATATTATTTCGATATAATATTTTCTCCCTCATGGAAATCGTATCTCCCGGTTTGCCTACGATCCGGGCCATGACAACGTTTCCCGGTTGGGAAGGATGCTCCGCCAGAACCACGTCCCCCAGGAATAGGGAAGCAGGTCGGATCCAGCGTAGTACATAAATCCGTTTTCCTTTCGGCATCGCCGGATTCATCTCGGAGGTTTCCGGAGAATACGGAAATAGGATCCAGGAACGGACCAGGAGCGCGATCGCTACTCCCAACCCGAGCGAAATTCCGAAGAGCTTAGCGAATCTCTTTTTGTCGAATTTCTTTTCCTTTTCGCCGAAACCTTTGTGAGCCGTAAACATCCTCCCTATCTTTCCTCCGCGGCCTTGTCGGTCAAAAGGAATTTCGACTTGTGGGAGAGTGTTGTGGGGAAGAGCATGGAAGGGATTCGAAGGAAAGAAAGGGAGACCAAGATGGTAGATTTTGCCGGTCACGGAACCGTGCTTGAATATTTAGGAAAACGTCCCAAGATCCATGACAGCGTATTTTTAGCCCCCGGATCCCAGATCGTAGGGGACGTCACCATCGGAAAGGATTCTTCGATTTGGTTCCAGACTCTGGTACGCGGGGATGTGAATTACATACGCATCGGAGAGAACGTGAATATCCAGGACATGACCGTCATCCACGTGGCCAGGGACGTATATCCGGTGGAAATAGGAAACCACGTTTCGATCGGACACCGCGCCACCATTCACGGATGCATCTTGAAGGATTATTCTTTCGTAGGAATGGGTGCGACCTTAATGGACGGAGTGGAATTGGGGGAATACGCTTTCGTAGCGGCAGGTGCTTTGGTTACTCCCGGTAAAAAAATTCCGCCGGGCGCAATGGTCATGGGTTCTCCCGGGAAGATCGTGAGGGACATTACCGATAAGGAACGGGAAATCATCATACGCACTACGGGAAATTACGTTAAGTACAAAACGAACTACATGAACGATCCGTTCTATTCCAGACCGAGCTACGAATGATGGAAGAATCCGGAAAAAATCTTTCCGATCGCGGAGTGTATCTGAGGGGAACGGGAGTCATCGGTTGGCCGTTGGCCTCCCTTCTTCTGCTCTTGAAGTCCAGATTCGGAGGTTTTCGGGTCTTCGTGGAACCTTTCCGTCTCCAAAAGTCCGAAATTCCCCAACTACTGTCCTTATCGGAAAAGGGAGCGGAATTGGTGGACGACGGAGAAAACGGGGTTCGAGAATACTTTCCGCATTGGGTTTTCAAACAAGAAGCCTTGGATCGTTCTCAAGTTCTCTGCGATTCTTCTCCGCCCGGAATCGCGGAGAAACGGATCGGAGAATACGAAACTTCGGAATACGATCGGATCCGCCTATTCATCGCGCAGGGAAGCGAGCACAAATTCGGTCCCCAGTTTCTATATCCGGAAAGCGCTCCTAGATCGGAGGCGGATCTTCCCAGATTTTTGCATGTTTCCACTTGCAATACTCATACGTTAGCCGGAATCCTTCGCCCTTTTTACGAGGAAAAGCCTTCGGAGCTTCTCTCCGTCCTGGAAGAGGCGGATTTTTTCGTGATCCGGAGAGACGCCGACATGGCAAAGAACGATCCTCACGTAACCGGACCTCTACTGGTTCTGCCCGAATCCGAATCGGGGACGCATCACGGAAGATTGTTAAACGAAGTTTACGAGCCCTTGGGATTCCGTTTAAAAATCAGCTCCTCTTCGATCACGATCAATTCTCCCTATATGCATTTGATACGTTTTCGGGTGAGACTGAAAAAGGAAATCGCCAGGGAAAAGATTTTGCAAAGGATAGCGACCGATCCTTTTTTATCCGTGACGGAGCTGATTTCCACGAATTCGATTTTTTCTTCCGGACGGGATAGGGGCTTGTATGGTAGAATTTTTTCCCACGCGGTCTTTCCCACCAACGCCTTGGAAGTACAGGGTAAGGAAGTCCGAGGATATGCGGCGACTCCGGGAGACTCCAACGTTCACATCTCCACCTTGTATGCGGTATACAGAGGACTCGGGTTTGTCTGGGGTTCGGAAGTGGAAGCTTTTTTGTCTGCGATCGTTCTTCGATCCGTTTGAGTTTGGGATTCGTTTTCGATACTAGGGCCGGATCCACCAGAATGACGGAAAAAATCAGGAATCCTCTCTTTTTTTATTGAAAATATTTGATATATTGAAAAACCTTTCTAATATAGTAGCCAAGCAGAGAGCAATGTTTCAGAGGTAGGAAAAGGAAATGAAAGCAAATAATATCCTAGAGACAATAGGAAATACTCCTCATGTGAAGATCAATCGTCTCTTCGATTCCAAGCATAACGTTTATGTGAAATTAGAACGATCCAACCCTGGCGGTTCCATCAAGGATCGTATCGCTCTTTCCATGATCGAGGATGCGGAAAAAAGCGGTAAACTTACCAAAAATACAGTCATTATCGAGCCTACTTCCGGAAATACCGGAATCGGACTGGCTCTCGTAGCTGCCGTAAAAGGATATAGATTGGTTCTGGTCATGCCCGAGTCCATGAGTGTGGAAAGGCGCAGGATCATGGCCGCTTACGGCGCGGAATTCGACCTTACTCCCCGCGAAAAAGGGATGCCTGGTGCGATCGAAAGAGCGAAACAATTGGTATCCGAAAATCCGAATTCCTGGATGCCGCAACAGTTCGAAAACGAATCCAATATCAAGATCCATGTGGAAACGACCGCGGCCGAGATCCTGAAGGATTTTCCGAACGGAGTCGACGCAGTGATCACCGGAGTCGGAACGGGAGGACACATTACCGGAGTCGCGCAAGTGTTGAAGGCGAAGTTTCCGAAAACGAAAGTCTTTGCGGTCGAACCGGAAGCCTCTCCCGTCATTTCCGGAGGAAAACCCGGACCTCACCCGATCCAAGGAATCGGCGCCGGATTCATTCCTAAGAACCTACACACGGACCTTCTAGACGGAGTCATTCAGGTCTCCAAAGACGAAGCTTTCGCCTTTGCTCTGCGTGCCGCTAGGGAAGAAGGAATCTTTTTGGGAGTTTCTTCCGGAGCCGCTCTCGCAGCGGTCGCTAAAAAACTCCCCGAGCTTCCGGAAGGAGCAACGATCCTTACTTTCAATTACGACACCGGGGAAAGATATCTTTCCATCGAAGGTTTGTTTCCCGTTCCTTCCAACGGTTAACGAAGATCGATACACGCCGCTTTCTTCCGAAAGCGGCTCGCCCTAAAAAAGTACCCTACAAAATCCCGGCTTCCGCCGGGTTCTTTTCCGGAAATAGTTTTATATAAAATCGATTCTTCTTTCCGTTTGATTTCCAACCGACGGAAATATTAAAAAATTCTTGTGTAATTCCGTCGTCTTTTCCCATTTGATTCCAGAACTCTTTCGCTTAGTAAGAGAATACATTCGGGATTAATAACCATGTTCGATCGTTTTCGCGTTTTAAGAGAAATTTCGGAATTGGATCCGGAAAAGGACTGTCACAAGATCGCTTTTCTTTCCGGTAGTTACGATTTCCCGCAAGACGTGGAGATCTCCTTGGGTCTGGCTTTCTTTCGCACGTATGCGATTCCTTCTATCGCCAAGATCCTGGACGCCACAAAGCAGTTCGAAAATTTCGGGCAGAAGAGATACGACGATACCACTCTGATCCTAGGGGAATTTCTGGAAAACGGGTTGGATAGCGAAAATGGAAAACGCGCCATCGACAGATTGAACGAGATTCATAAACGATACGGAATCAAGAACGAGGATTTTCTCTATACCCTTACTACGTTCATTTTCGAACCAGCTCGCTGGAATGATCGCTTCGGTTGGAGAAAATCTTCCCCTAAGGAAAAGCTCGCGAATTTCCATCTATGGAGACGGATCGGAGAAAGAATGAACATCAAGAATCTTCCCCGTACGTATGAGGAAATGGAAGAGTTCAATCGGAATTTCGAAAAGAAAAGTTTCCAAAAGACTCCGGAGGGAATGCGATTGGGTGCGGCTACTATTCGTATCGCTGTGGGAAGGCTTCCGAATCTTCCCGGAGTCCATTATTTGGTTTCCCAAGCGTTGTCTTCCCTGATGGATCCTCCTCTGCGCGCCTCGATGGGGTTTTCCGATCCAAATCCTTTCTTCCAATTTCTTACGATAGCGATTTTTAAGATACGGGCGTTTTTACTTAAGTTTATGTGGCCTCCGCGAAAGAAACCTTTCTATGTGACCAAGAGAAAGAACCCGAGTTATCCGAACGGATATTTGATTGAAAACCTGGGTCCGAAGTAAATAGTACAAGCGGGCCGGAGGTTTTCCGACTCATTCCTTTAGATGACCAAACTTCTAATAGTCGAATCTCCCGCCAAGGCTAGAACCTTATCTTCCTATCTCGGATCCGATTTTATCGTGCTCGCTACCTTCGGGCATCTAGTGGACCTCCCTCAAGATCGACTTGGGATCGATCTCGGCTCGGACTTTCTTCCGGAATACGAGCTTTTACCCGGAAAGAAAAAGGTACTGGCTCCGATTCTGAAAGCGGCGAAACAAGCGGAGCGCATCTTCATCGGAACGGATCCGGACCGGGAAGGGGAATTTATCGGTTCGGTGTTATGGGAAAGGATCGGTAAAAAATCCGCACTTAGCCGGGTTCGATTCCGGGAAATCAGCAAGAGTGCCGTATTATCCGCATTAGGTAAACCTACGGATCTGGACTTGGATCTGGTGGAATCCCAAGTGGCGCGCCGGATTTTAGATCGTCTGATCGGATATAGAATCAGCCCGTTTTTATGGAAAGCCTATACTTCCGGAACTTCGGCAGGAAGGGTACAGTCCGTAGCCTTGAAATGGATCTGTGAGAAGGAAGAGGAGATCCGCTCCTTCGTTCCTGAGGATTCTTGGGAAGTCCATTCTAAGGTCCACTTCGGAAAGGAAAAGGACGAATTCGTTCTGTTCCGAAGGAAAGAAGGCGCATTTCCCGAGGAAGGCCCTGCGGTTTCTCTGGCAACCTACCTTTCCGAGTCCGGGGCTAGGTTGAAAGTCATCGAGAGAAAGGAGAAAAAAGGAGAAACATATCCTCCTCCTCCGTACACGACCGCAAGTTTGCAACAGGACGCTTTCCGAATGTACAAATTTCCGGCCGCCAAGACGTTAAAGCTCGCGCAGATCCTGTACGAAGGAGTGGATTTGGGAAGGGGAAAACGACAGGGATTAATCACGTACATGCGGACGGATTCGGTGCGCATTTCGACGAATGCCAAAATCGGACTGAGAAATCAAGCGGCCCTTTCCTACGGAAAAGAATCCGTGGCGGAGGAAGCGGATTCCCATCGCAAATCCAGAGGAAAGGCAAAGGCCCAAGATGCTCACGAGGCGATTCGTCCTGTGGATCCTTCCCTGACTTCTGAGCAGATCTTTTTTCTTTCGGACAAGGCCTTGGGTAAGGACGCGAAAAAACTCTACGAACTGATTTGGAAGCGTGCTATCGCGTCGCAGATGAAGCCGGAAAGATGGAATCAGCTTCGATTCTCGGCGGAGGCGGGCGGAGAAATTTGGCAGGCGGAAACCAAGCGGACCGAGTTTCCCGGTTATAGGGTCGTATACGGAGGAAGAGAGGAAAAAAAACCGGAATGGAAGGTCGGTGAATTCCTCCTTCCGGCAGCCTGGAAGGTGGAAAAAAAGACTACGGAACCTCCTCCTAGATATACTGAAGCCACGCTCGTGGGTAGATTGGAAAAGGAAGGGATCGGAAGGCCTTCCACGTTCGCAAATATATTAGAAACTCTTTATAAACGAAAATATACGATCGCGGATAAGGTCGGCATCCTTTCTACGAGTCTGGGAGAGAGGGTAAATTCCATTTTGCAGGAAGTCTTTCCCGACTTATTCCGCGAAGGATTCACTTCCGAAATGGAGTCCGAGCTGGATCGGATCGCGGAAGGATCGGTTTCCCGCTCCGAGGTGTTGAAGCGTTTTTATTCCAAGCTGGAATCCACACTCAAACGGACGGACTCTAAATCCGTCTCCAAGGATCGGAAAACCGTTCCGAAACCGGTCCTAGGCTACGGAACTTGTCCGGTATGCGGAAAGGGAGTCAGGGTGAGAAAAAGATCCTCCAAAAAAAAGGAATACTATGTGTGTTCCCGTTTTCCGGAATGCGACTATGCGGAATATCTGTAAGTCCTAGAGCCGTTCCGTGATCGTCACCCAGGAACCGTTACGATTTTCCGAAATGACTTTGCGATCGTACAGGTTTGTGAGTCTTTCGGAAGTGAAAACGGTTTCGATCCGGCCGGAATACAGGAACTTACCCGATTTTAAGATTGCGGCGTGTTCGTAAAACGGAGGGATCTCGTCCAAACGATGGGTGATGTAGACGGATGTGAAATTTCGTTTTCTTTTGTACGAAATCAAAAATTCGATGAACTCCTCTCTTGCGGTTAGGTCCAAACCGGAGCAGGGCTCGTCCAAAATTACGAAGTCGGGAGAGGTGGACATCGCGCGCAGGAAAAGGACTTTCTTCTTTTCTCCGGAAGAGAGAGTTCGAAACAATTGGTTCCTTTTGGCGCCCATTCCGTTTTCCTCCAAAATCCGATCCGCCTCTTTTTCTTCCCAGGCGCTCGGATCCCGGTAATAGCCGATCGTATGGAAAAAACCGGTAAGGAGCACGTCGAAGACGGTGAGGCTTCTTTGGAGAGCGCTTTCCTGCTGGGAGGAATCCAGAACGCCGATCCGGGTACGGAGCTCCTGCAAGGGAACGTCTCCGAACGCTTTTCCGAACAGTTCGATTTTTCCCTCGGTGGGCCATTCCGTTCCGTAGATCAGATTGACCAAGGTGGTCTTTCCGGCTCCGTTTCTACCTAAAAGAGCCCAGTGTTCGTGCGCGTCGATTTCCAGATCGATGCCGTCCAAGATCGGATTTCCGGATCGAAGAAAACGAATCCCGCTCAGAGTCAGCAAAGAGGATTCAATTTTCTTCATTCGATCTTTCGTAGGCTTTGGACAACTTTTCGCAGGTGTCCTCGAATTTCCTCTTATCATCCAGTTCGAATTTTCTCAGGATACTCGAATCGATCGCGTAATACGTGACTTTTCTTTCCAGAAAATCAGTCATCATATTGGCCAGATAAACTGTCTCCACCAAATCGGCGTAGATGCTCTTGGACACCATAAAGGGTCGGTGGTGGAATTCGATCATGCTCACGAGATCGGGAGGAAAATCCCATTTTTTAGCGAGCATTCCTCCTAACGTGGGGTGGGAAATTCCGATGGAGATCTCTTCGAAAATCGTGGAACTGCTTAAGTCTCTGTGCTTTTGGTAGGCGCTTAATTTTCGGAACAAAGCGGGGTCCAAAGCCAAAAGAACGAGTTTTCCCAGATCATGCAGAAGCGCGCCTGCGGCGGCGATATCGGCGATTTTGGAAAAGCCCGCTCTTTGGGAAACTTGGCGGGCCAAGTAGCTGGTAAGATTGGAGTGGTTCCAGACTTCCTGGAGTTTCGTATATCTTCCCTCCATGATTTTTCTGACTCCGGAAACGTAGAGAAGATTCCTCACGTTCTTCAGACCCACCACTTTTACGGCTTGTACGATCGTATTCACTTTATTCCTGCTGGCAAAACCCGCGGAATTGGAGAGCTTCAGTAAGTCCGCGCTCAGAGCCGGATTCTTTTCTATTTCGTTCGCGATCACTCCTAGGTCGGAATCCGCATTGTTACACAGACTGATGATCCGAGTCAGAGTGTTTGGCAAGGGGGGAATCCCTTCTATCTCCGTAAATATGCGATCCTTCAATTTGGTGGTGACTTCCAGAGGGACGATCTGTTTCGGCACGACAAGGGTGGCCCGAGTGAGTTTTCCGTCCGTCTCTATCTTGAATTTGTCCATTCCGATCCCGGAATTTTTCAGGAGAAGCTGTATGAGAACAAGGCCGAGTCCCGCGCTTTCCTGGCTGTCCGCCATGGTTAAAAACGCTTCCGAAAGATCGTTGAATTTACTGGCGGATTCCAATCGGGCCTTGATCCGGTCCATTTCCTGGGGAAGGAGGGGCGCGTCGTTTTCTACGAGAAAGATCAGATTCTGGTTCAAGATCTTGGCTCGCAATCTGACGGAAAAGTTCGAACCTTTTAGGACGGATTCCTGCTCGTCCCATTTGTGAATGATCTCCTCCAAAAACCGCTTCATCCCTTTTTGGTACTGGGAAGGTTCGTTGATATTCAGACCTTCGGACAGAAAAAAGATCCGTTTGGCGTTGGCCTTATTTGCGTTCATCAGGAGCTCTTTCAGAATCGTGGAAATCACTTCCGTGAGGAAAAGACGGTCCAAATGGCCTAGGATTTGTAAAAGGAGGAGGTAAATTTGCTGGTGGTCTTCGTCGGATAGGAATCGATATTCTATGTCGATTTCTTTCCCTGAGGCAAGGGATTCCGCGGATTCGGGGACGTTCAACATGCCCCTCAAACTTAAGCCGCAACTCCTTGTTCGCAAGAAAAAAATTTCCGCTCTCCCCGAGGACTTCGGAACCGTTTGTCCGGGAGCGGAAATATACTGATCAGCGTCCGGGAGGCCGAAAGAAATGGAGATGGAACCGAACCGAGAGAATTCCAAAGGAAGATTTGCGGAAGATCAAACCGATCTGGGACTCCAGGAAGAACTCCAGTTTTTTTTGGAGACAAGACTGAATGGACTCTTACAGGAAGCGGAATCCATGCGTACCGCCAAAAGCGTTAGGAAGGGAAGGAGGAAGAAATTCGGGGAAAAGGGACTTTCCGAAGGCAAAGAACAGGAATACTTGCCTTTTCTATGTCCTAGGCAGGAAGGAGTAGGGGAGGATCCTCCTTTTTCTCCGGCGGTAGGGCAGGGAAATGAAAATTGACCTCGGTCGGCGGGCTTTTTTATATTCTTATTTGTTAAATAAGGATGGACATTGCCGTTGAACCAGGATAGGCTTGAGAAGAATGGATAGCAGCTTCTACTACGAAGACGCCCCACAGGATGAACCTGAAAAACGCGATATTTTAGATATCATGGATTCCTACCGGTTCATGAATTCCTCCTATTTCTTCGATTTCCTCTCCGACGGCCGTTGGGACCATGGAAAAGGCTGGGTGGAAAAGAATATCAACCGAGACCAATGGGCGACCCGCTTCGTGCCGGGAACCATAGACCGTTATAAAAAACCCAGGGATTCTTCCCCGTTTTAAAAAATTTCCCGCTCAATGGTTTTAGAGAAAGCAAAAAGGACCTCATAGGAGGTCCTTTTTCGTATGGAATTGCTTTCCTTCTTTCCTCAATCCACCAATTTCAAACCGTCGATATTGATGATCCGTCGGAAAACCAATTTGTTTTTTTCCTTTTGCGGATTGAAGATCAAAACGGCGATCTTGTTGAATGTGAAATACCCGGGACGGTATTCCGTATAGTGGTGGGAAAAGATCGTAGTCTTGTATTTCGCGTTGTATATCGTGTACGTGTGTTTGTTCAAGGAGTCGTGGCGTTGTTTTTGCAAATCCTCTGCGGTCTGAGGAACGTAATTGCTGACAAGTACCTTGTCCTTTGTCGGGCCCGTCTCTCCGTATAGAGTGATCGGAAGGGCGGTTTGGGGATTGTTCGTAAGGTAATGCACAAGCTCGTTAAAGGAAGGGTTTCCTAGTTTCGCTTTTTCCCCTCTCGTGATCTTGTCTTCGTATTTCTTTTTGATTTCGGCGTAACGTTGGTCGCCCCAAACGGCCTTATTGTCCAACGGAGTCGGCATCAGGTTTTGGAAGTTGACCACCTTGGTATCTTCCTCCAGATCGTAGGTGCGCCATCTGGGAAACGGAACCAATTCGCGGTGTTCGTTCACTTTCGCGAGAGAGCTTTCGTTTACCGCAAGAATATAAACCGAAAAATTCGCCGCATCGAAGTCGCGATTTTCCAGTTCGACCATTACGTCCACGAATTCCCCTTTTCCGTTGTCCGCGTGTCTACGAAAGAAGGAGACTTCTTTTACGACCAATCGATCGTCGTAATACGCGAGAGGGTAGAACTCGATTCCCCCCTGGTTTGCAGCGGCCGGTTTTTCCGCATTTTGTCCTGATGCGGCGGTTCCCAAGATGAGTAGGAGTAGGGCGAAGGAAAGCTTTGCGAAGGATTTCATGCGTGTACTTGATCCCAATACGGTTCTTCTCAATAAATATCGACCGGAACCACTCCAAACTTAGCCGGTCCGGAGGTTTTTTCGGGAAAAACCGGAAAGATTGCCGTTTTTCCCGGAACCGTTGGAGCATTGTCCTCGGAAAAGGCGGTTTTGTCCAGTCCTACCGAAGGAAAAGAGGACTATCCCTTTTTGATGTGATTTTTTTCGTCTACGAGCACGACTTGGGGTTTGTATCCTTTCGGGAGGTCTTTTTCCTCCAAGGATCCGTAGGAGATGATGATGACTTTGTCACCCTTCATCCCGAGGCGGGCAGCGGCGCCGTTCAGGCAGATTTCTCCCGAACCGCGTTTGCCTTCTATCAGATATGTCTCAAATCGGGCCCCGTTGTTTACGTTTACCACGGAAACTTTTTCATAAGGGAACATCCCAGCAGCGTCTACCAGGTCCATATCTACGGTTAGGCTGCCTTCGTAATTCAGATCGGCGTCCGTTACCGTGGCGCGGTGTATTTTGCCCTTGCAAACTGTAATAAGCATGCTTTCGCCTTACCTACTCGCTAAAAAGTACCTTAAATATTTTGCCGGAGATATTCAAAAGCGTTTTTCTCTTAAAGAAATGGATTTTGGTATTCATCGTTTCCTTGCTGAATTTGATCTCGGAAAATAGGGGAGTGATCACGTAATTCTCGTATAGGTTCGGATACACCCTGTTTTCGTCGTTTACGCTTCCTTTGAAATTCTCCAATACCTTTCGCAGGATTCTTTTTTCCTGACGGTTCAAATCCACTTCCTCTTCATGTGCCGGACCGACCCAGGTCAGGAGGTATCCCGCAATTCCTTTATCCGTCAATTTCGGCCGTACGTCTATTAGACGGTTTTCTTTCATATGAAGCAACGCTTGGTTCAAGTCCATCGCGTAGGGGGAATCCTCTAAATGGATGTATTTTTGGCCGGTAATGATTTTGGCGTATTTTTGAAAGAATACTCCGTCCGCCAAATAAATCAATTTTGCGAGCTCTTGGCGGTTGCGGCCGTTGGGGGATTTTTGTAAGATAAAGGAGATGACTTCGAGCAGCTTTTCCATGGATTTGTAAGCGTGGTACCGTCGGTTTTCCTCAAACACCCCGTCCCGTATGAAAGGTACATTCTTTTTCAGGAGAAGGCCAGGACAAAAAGAAAGGAAACGATTCTATTTTTGGAACACCCTCCCACAATCACTGCGGGGATCAATTATAATATCGGCAATCTATTGAGAGATCCGGAATTCCTGTCCAAAAACGGAATTTCACTGCATTTTATCAAACGGGGTGGCGATTTTACGGCCCATGAACCGGGGCAGATCGTGGTTTATTTTCATCTGGATTTGAAGGCTCGGAATCTGAACATTGCCGATTTTCTGAATGCGGTTCTGGCTTCCGCCGCGGAATCCGCCAAAAAAGTTTGGGATTTGGATTTGGTACAAAAGAAGGAATCCCCCGGTCTTTATTTGGCGGGCGATCCGGAAAGAAAAATCCTCTCCATAGGCGTGCTATTCAAATCCTGGTTCACGAGTTACGGAATCGCATTGAACCTTTCCAACGATTTTTCGGCCTTTCGATGCATTCATCCTTGCGGTGGAGATTGGAAAAATATGACCTCCGTTTCGAAACTAAACCTGTATGCCGGGGATGACAGACAAAAGGAATGGATGTCCGCATTTTTGTCGAAGTTTTGGGAAAGAATTTCCGCCGGGAAATCTGAGCTGGAGCCTATAAACTAGGCCTGATCCCGCTTTTTCTCCTTTAGAGAACGGACCGAATCTACCGATTTTAAGGAAGAGAGGTCATCAGGTGCAGACTTTTAAAAACGTACTTTTCTTTCTATTTACTCTCTTAGTTTGCGAAGGAATCGCCGTAGGCGCTTCCGCCTGGTCCTTTTTGGAATCCGCCTCCGCATCCTTCGAACAATTGAAGATATCTTCGGATCATAGAGCCAGAGATACGATCAGCTCCCTTTCCAAATCCACCGAAGCGAAATTGGATCTGGAAAAACTCGCCGATCTGGACTTTACTTTCGCCAGGTTGGTAAAGGTCACCTTGGGGGATAAGGACGGATTTTGGATCAAAGAAATTTCCTTGGTGGACGACAGAGGAGTGGTGCTCGCGTCTTCGGAGGAAACGTTTCTGGAGGATCCGGTGCGCAAGAGAAAGCCCGAGAGCAAGTTTCTTTCTCCTACTTACACGGTCTCTCACCGTCTTAGAAAATGGCAGGTCGGCACTCCGGTTTTGCTTGGGAGTAGAAAGGACCTTTCCGTTTACGAGCAGCCTTTGCTGAAATATTTAGTTTCGTATTTTCCGGAGATCGGAGAGCCGGACGTTCTACTTTCCATGGGAGTGTATCATCCGGAAAAATTGGAGCGGGTGGCTTCGCTGTTCCTGACGTATGAGAGAGGGAATTTTACGAGATTCGTAAGTCATCAATCCGACCTGTTCTTTTGGATCACCCAGAACAACGCTTGGATCGCCTTGATTTGCGCGTTATTCATCTCTTTCATCCATTTGCTCATTAAGAGTGCGGGACCTTCCGTTTCCGTACGATCCGAGCAAGCCCGGCCTGCGGCTTCTTCCGCTCCCTCTTCCGTCAGGACCGGCGGTTCTCCGCCTCTATGGGAAAAGGTGGATTTTGCTTCCACCGATGGACCGGTCCGCTGGCAAGGAGGAGCGCCAACTTCGGAAGCTGCACCTATCGCTTCCGCGCCTCCTAAATCCGTAGAGCCTGCTCCGGTTCGTAATACGATGCCTGCGAATCCTGTGCAAACGGTCGTCCCCGAGCAGAAGGTTTCCGTTCCCCAGAATCCGGTCGTCGTTTCCTCGCAGAGATCGGAAAGACCAGAGATTCTGGACGCAATTTACTTGGGATAATTCCTCTTGGAACTGAAAACATCCCGTATTCGTAATATTCTAAGGATCTCCCCCGTAGGGGTTCTGGATTCGCATTCCTCTCCGGACTTTTTGCGTTTCTTAAAGTCCCGTTGGGAAGAAGGGGAACGGCTCTTTTTGGTCGTCTGCGATTCCATTCCGTATCTGGAGGAGGAAGGAATTTCCTGTCTGTCGGAGCTTAAGTCCTTTTTGAAGGAGAACGGCGGACAGGTCGCCTTTTCGAATTGGAACGAGGAATGCAAATTGATCCTAGGATTGTTCGGAATGAATTCCTCTTTGCAGTCGTTCTCGGAGGAAAAAAGCGGAGTAGAATGGCTTTCTTCCTTAAAAATCGAAGATCGCCGTTCGACCCGGAAGAAGGCTTCCCTTTCCGAATTGCGGCAAACCAAACCTTTCCAGTTTTACTCTTCCCCACAGTCGGTTTCTCCCGAGGAGAAAACGTTTCCGGAGATCCGCTCTCTTCCGACGGTCGAAGAGGAATTTTCGAAAAACGTCGCTCCCGAAGAGCCGAAGAAAAGACAGGAAGAAGATTTTCCCGCGGAAAGCAAGTTGGAACAATCCGTGGAAAGAATCAGATCCACTCAGGAAAGGATTCTATACTGCGAATCCTGTCATTCCCGTTTGCGGATCAGACTGCCGGGAAGATACAAATGTCCTTCTTGCGGAATTCAGTTTGACTTGAATCGGATGGGCGGGGTTCGCTATCTGGAAAGACTCCTAGTCTCTCCGGAATAGAAGGAAACCTTGTCCAAAGCAGCTTCGCGTAGCTTCGCATTATCTTTTTACACGTTACTTTCCAGAATCCTCGGACTTTTTCGGGATCATTTCATGGCGGTTTCTTTCGGGACCGGAATGGTAGCCTCCGCGTTTTCCGTTGCATATCGTTTGCCGAATATGTTCCGGAATCTTTTGGCGGAAGGAACATTGTCGCAATCCTTCATGCCCTTGTATTCGGAAGCCGGAAAGGAAGGAGAAGAAGCCGCGAGAAGAATGAGCGGTGCGGTGCTCGGATTCCTAATCGTAGTCCTTTCCGCGTTCGTTCTGCTGATGTTTTCCTTTTCCCCGTTCGCGATTCCTCTACTCGTGGGAGGATCGGCGGAATATTCCTCGTTAGTGATAGAGCTCACCTATATCCTATTTTTTCTGATCGTCACAGCCAGTCTTTCCTCCATATTCATGGCGATCTCGAACGTTAAGAACCGTTTCTTCGTACCTTCCCTTTCTCCCATCCTTTTAAATTTAAGTTATCTGGTCGTTTTTCTCTGCATCTTTCCTTTTATAGATTCCGATCTGCTCGGTAAGGTAAAGATACTCTGTTTCGGAATCATCGCCGGAGGAGTATTGCAGTTGCTCGTTCAGGCCTGGTATGTCGCCAAGAACGGAGAAGGCCCGATCTTTTCCTTGAATTACAGACATCCTGCCATCCGAAAAATTTTTAAATTGATGCTTCCCGCGGCTTTGGGCGGAGGATTTTACCAGCTCGGACTCTTGGTGGATATCTTTCTCGCGAATATGGTGCAAAATAACCATCCCGGTTTGGGCGCCGTGGTAAGTCTGGATTATTCGCAGAGACTCGTGCAATTGCCTACGGGAATCATCGGAGTCGCATTGGCGACCACCACCTTGCCGGCTCTACTCATCGCTTTAAAAGAAAACAGACATTCCGAGGTTCCGGATGAAATGTTAGGGGTCTTGGGCTTCGCTTCCTTTTTGACCGTTCCCGCAGCTCTGGGCATGGGACTTTTAGCGGGTCCCATCCTGGATTCGATTTATTACGGGGGAAAATGGGATCATGTCGCGACGGAGACCGCCGTTCTTCCCCTGATTCTGTATTCGGTCGCGGTACCTTTTTACAGTATGAACAAGGTTTTGATCTCTTCGTTTTACGCGTTCCAGGATACCAAGACTCCGCTGAAAGTCCAGGCGCTTTCGTTCGGCTTAAATCTGATTTTGAATTTCTCGTTGGTGCATTCGTTGCAACATTCCGCGATCGCCTTATCTTCGGCGGTTTCCTCCATCGTTACATGGTTGATCCTTTCCCGGAGTCTTACCAAACACGGTGTCGTTTTTCCCTGGTCCGGTTTCGTAAGAAAGTCGTTCCGTTTGCTTCTACCTTTGGCGGCCCTATCCTCGGTACTGATTTTGTACAGATATTTTCTGCATGTGTCCGTCCTAAACGGACTTCGGGAAGCGGGTTTCGGGTACGCGAATTCCTCCCGCATTTCGCTTTTTTTTGCCATCCTCTTCGGCGGAGGTTCCTTTTTGGGAACGGCTCTCCTATGCAAATTGGATGAGATGAAATTAATCGCTGGAAAATTTAAAAGAAGACGTTAAACTCGTTCGGACTTGGATTTCCGGTGCGTATCGAGGTAAAAGTCAAACCCAATTCCAAAAAAACCTTCGTCAGACAAGAGGACGACGGTTCCTGGACCGTAGCCGTTTCGGAACCGGCGATAGAAGGAAAAGCGAACGAGGCCGTGATCAAGGCGTTGGCCCGGGAATTCGACGTACCGAAACGCTCGGTACGCCTCCTTCATGGAGAAAAGGGAAAAAATAAGTTGATCGAAATTTTCCGTGAAAGCTCCGCATGAATCCTCTCCGGAATACGTTTTTTCTAACGTCGGCCATCGCGGTTTTTTTTCTTTGCGGAGGAGTTTTTTCGGTTCGGGGGCAATCCGGGGATTTTTTCGAAGATCTCACTTCGGAAAGAAAGCCGGTTTATGGAAGTGAGAAAGAGGAAAAATATCCGATCCGAGCTATCGTGTTTAAAATGGAATCCTGGGAGGAGCATTTTTCCTGGGACGCGTTATTCGCTTTCGGGTACACGCATTATCCTAAATTCAAAGAATATAATGCGTATCCTTTCTTTTATCATCTAAAGGATAAAAATTCGAACTCTTACCGCAGTTGGTCCTTCCCTTTGTACTTTAGCCAACGCGTCGATAGAGGATCGTCCCGGGAAAGTTTTCATTTTTCCCTGTTTCACTCCTATTCCTACGAAGAGACTACGAATCATAAGAAGGAATCGATCCGGTTCCCTTCCTTTCTTCCCTTGGCGGGCAAGACTTCCGAGGATTTTGCCAACGGAAGTAAGAGTACTTTCAGTTACTTTCTTCCCTTTCTTTTTTTCAAGAAAAACGAGGAAGCCTCCGATTGGACGCATTTCCTACTTTTTCATTCGGGAGAGGATCGTGATTCCAAATACGGCGCAGTACTTCCTCTGCTTTATTGGTCCAAAGGAAAATCCAAATCCCATCTTACCTTGCTTCCTCTTTTTTCCTATCGTTCCGATCAGGACGGACAGGAAGGGAATTTCATCTCTCCCTTTTTTTTCCGATCCTGGTCGGAGAACGCCTCCTTAAACTCTTCCGAAACCAGTGCAGGGCTCCCTTGGCTTCTTTCCTTTCGATCGGAAAAGCGACAATTCGGAGAAGTTCTGGAATCGAATCTCTTTAGCCCGATTTTTTTCCGCAATTATTCCAGATCGATCGGTACGAGCAGCAATCTGCTTTATCTGATCGGATGGAAAAGCGGTCCCGAAAACGAATTGAAGTCGGCGTATTTCTTTCCGTTTTTGTTCTACAAAAAGGATTCCTATTTCACGGCTTTCCCGTTTTATTTCTCGGGGTCCTCGTCGGATCGTTCTTACTGGAACGTACTAGGATTTGCGGGGGCGGGAGACGACGGAAACGAGAGATATTCCTACGTTTTCCCTTTTTATTATAGAAGCGAATCTCCTTCGGAGAGGTTCGGTCTGTACGGTCCTTTGGAAATCGGCCAAACCGGATCCTCATCCCAGTGGAATCTGCACCCTTTCTTTTATTCAGGACGGTCCGATTCGGGTTCCTTTTGGAACGTTTTAGGGATGATCGGCAGGGGTAAAAGCGAAACGGGAGAACAGAGATATTCATACGCCTTTCCGCTCTATTACCATAAAAACGGAGATTTCCGAATCTTCTTTCCCTTCTTTTTCCGTTTCGGATACGAAGAGAATGAATATTCTTCTTTTGGAATATTCCATTATGTGAAAAGATCCGCCGATCTCGACAGAACTTGGGCTTTGCTCTATTATTCCAAAGAGGACAGAAAGGAAAAGGAAACGTCGCAGATCCTGTTTCCGCTGTATTATTCTTGGGACACCCAAGCTAGTAAAGCTTCCATTTTTCTTCCGTTTTATCTGAAATACGAGGAAGAGGACAAATCTTTGGATCTGAACCTGGCTGGGTTTTCGTCCTCGAAATCCTTGGGCACTTTGCACGGCCTCACTTCCGCTTCGGTCGGAATCAACGAGAAGGAAATCTACTTGGATACGGATTTTTCCTGGTTCTACAATCTGGTCCGAGTTTCGTATCGGGAGTCCATTTCGAAGGATTCCATTCTCTGGTGGAAAAGAAAGGTACCGGAGGTAAAGGAAATCCCTTCGTCTTCCGCTTCTCAACCGGGAGAAGACGGGCTCAGAAAATATAAGACGTTATCCAGGGAAACTTCGAGATCCTTTTTCGGATTCAGTACCCTGTTCGGGATTTTGAGCTACGAAAGAGGGGACGAACGCAGACATTTTCGTCTTTTACCTTTGGCCTGGTATTCCTGGTCGGAAGCAACCAAGGACCAGGTGACCGTGTGGTTGTTGCCGCCCATTTTCAAGAGCAGGATCGGAGACCAGGAATACAACGTGATCTTCCCTTTTTATGCAAGGCAAGACGACGGTCCCGACTACCAGGAAGCCTGGATGATCCTAGGATTCCAGAGGGGTAAAAAAGGGGAAACTAAGGATTATTCCGTTTTATGGCCTCTATTTCGGACCTATTTTTCCCCCGATTCCTGGGGGTTCCGCGCTTTGCCCTTCGTTCTCCATGATTCCTCTCCGGAAAGAAAGAGAACGATTAGTATTTTGTATTATAATAATATTAAGATATCTCCGGAAGGAGAATCGTTCGGCTTTCATTCCTTTTTGCCTCCTTTGTATCATTCCAGGGGTAACACGAGAACCTTGGCTTCCGGCAATAAGGAGTCCGACGGTTGGCAGCTTCTGCTTCCTTTCTTTTTCCGCACCTATGATTCCATAGAAGGTCCGGTCGGAGGAAATTCTCTCGCAGAGGTATATACGCTTTTATCCTACTACAGGAAATCGTCGGATATCGCGGGCGGATTCGATACTACGTTCTTATTCCCTCTTTACTACTACCATCGGGCAAAGGCTCCGGGAGAATCGGCGGAACAGATCGAAAAAACGGATCTTGTCGTTCCGATCGGACTGTATTCCTGGAGAAAGGGGGAATCCAGTCGTTCCTTTTTTCTAGGTTATTATTCGGAAAAGGATCCGGGAGCATCCTACGGAAATCTATTGGGTATTTTCGCGTTTTCTAAAGTAACCGCTCCGGACGCGGAATTCTCCGAATCCAGGGTCTTTCCCTTCTTTTTTTCCGAATCCGCGGACGCCCAGACCTTCAGTAGATCGAAACTTCTCGTTCCTTTGCTTTACAGCTCCGTATCCTCCGAACTGAAGGACGGCACGTATTCTATCAGTGAAATCCTTACCCCTTTGTATTATAGGTATCGCAAGACGGGAATCGTCGAACAGGAACGGGAAAGATCGGATCTGATCCTACCGTTGGGTCTGTATTTTCATCAGGATTTTTATTCCAGCTCCCGGTTTATCCTGGGATATTATGCGAAGGAGAGTAGGGGTTTTTCCCATTGGTCCTTGTTCGGTCTGATCGCGTCCGAGAAGACGGAAACGGATACCTGGAAAAAAAGGAGCTTCAGAATCTCCCCTTTTCTTTTTACCGAGCTAAAGTCGGATTTGGAAAACGGTCAGGTTTATTCCAGCGTATTGGTTCCTCTTTTGTTCTATTCGGATTTCTCTCCGCATTCCTATACATGGAACGTTCTCCTCCTAGGAAATAGAACGAAATCCGAGACCGAAGATTCTTTTGCGATTTATCCGTTCTATTCCTCTTCGGAAACGGACTTGTACGGAACGAAAAGCAGAACGATTTGGGGGATTCCGTTTTATTACGAACGGACGGAAAAAGAATCGGGCCTTTGGGACTCGTTTTCCATTCACCCCTTCGGAGTGTTTTCCTCGGAAGGCAAAGGTAAGGATCGAGAAGATGAGAATTGGACGAACTTTTATTTTCTACCTCTTCCAACCTTGTACACGTCCGGCTCCCGGTCGGAAAGGGTTCTTTTTTGGTTAGGATTTTATTATCATCGAACGGAACCGACCCCGCAGAGCGAGTCCCAAGAAATCAGCTTCCTGAAATTCCTGGCCTACAATCGTTCCCGATCGCAAAGCGGAAGCTCGAGCGATTTTCGTCTTTTTCCTTTGATTTCCTTTGGGGGAAGCGAAGGTATGGAAGACAAGGGAAGAACGGAATCGACCACGAACTACGTATTTCCATTATTTTTTTATCATAGAGAAGTTCGGCCTTCCGGGGGAGTCTTTCATCTGAACCTAGGGATCCTTTTCGATGTTGCGAAGGATTCCACGGTCGGATCCAATCGCCTGATCTTAGGGCCCTGGTATTCGAGCTTTCGTCCGGACTCGAGTTCTTGGGGGTTGCTGCCTCTGTTTCTCAGACATAGATCCACCGATTCGAATTTTTGGTTCGGCTTAGGAGCATATTCGTACGAGGACAAGGAAATCGATCGTTGGGGTTTCGCGGGAATTCTGGACGTAAATCGGGAATTAGCTCTCCGCAAAAGGAACGTGAACGTATTTTTGGGATTGTTTCACGGAGAATACGAAGAGGCGAGGACAAGATGGGCAATCCTAGGAAGGTTGGTGGCGGGCTATGAATCGGATCGGGATAGCTTCGATACGAATTTTTTATGGCTTCGTTGGAAACGGTCCCCCTCGGAAGGAATCGCGAATTTTCTTCCTCTTTACTATTATCATAGGGATGGCGGGGAAGTTTCCAACTTCGTTCCTCCGGTTTTGGGGTATTTTTCTTCCGGAAAAGACGGTCGATACGACATGGCCGGTTTAGGACTTTTGTACTACAGGAACGAATCCGTATCCGCGGGAGAAGACACGATGGTCGTGGCTTCCGGATTATTTTATTACCGAGTCCGGCCCGAAAGAGGCTACCGGTCCATGGGGATATTAGCCTTGCCTTGGCTGGGGGGACTGCTTTGGGATTGGGAATACGAAACCCAAACGGACTACAGCAAATACTCCATTCTACAAATCTTATATAGTAATACTACAAACGCGGGAAAAAATTACAGTAGGATATTCGGCATCCGATTCTGAGAAAGGCAAAAAAAAGCCGGAGACGAATCTCCGGCTTTCGGACTTTTTGAAAGAACGGGGGCTTACATCATGCCGCCCATTCCTCCCATACCGCCCATTCCTCCCATCGGAGGAGCGCCGCCGTCTTTTTCCGGTTTTTCGGTGATCGTGACTTCGGTAGTCAGGATCATGGAACCGATGGAAGCCGCGTTTTGGAGAGCGGAACGAACCACTTTCGCGGGGTCTACCACTCCGGCTTGGAGTAGGTCTTCCCAAACCATGGTCAACGCGTTAAAGCCTTCGTTTCCTTTTTTGCCTTTGGCTTGCTCTACGATTACGGAGCCTTCCAAGCCGGCGTTGGAGGTGATCATTCGGATCGGTTCTTCCAATGCACGGAAGATGATCTTAGCACCGGTCGCCTCGTCTCCTTCGAGCTTCAGGGCGCCGACCGCCTCTTGGGCTTTTAATAGGGTCAGACCGCCTCCGGGAACGATCCCTTCTTCCACGGCCGCACGGGTTGCGGAAAGAGCGTCTTCCACACGGGTCTTCTTTTCCTTCATCTCGACTTCGGTAGCGGCTCCCACATGGATTACCGCGACTCCTCCGGCGAGTTTCGCCAGACGTTCCTGGAGTTTTTCGCGATCGTACTCGGAAGTGGTGTCTTCGATCTGTTTTTTGATCTGACCGACGCGACCTTGGATGTCTTTGGAAGCGCCTTGTCCTTCGATGATGGTGGTGTTTTCCTTATCCACGGTGACTTTCTTCGCACGGCCGAGTTGTTGTACGGTCGCGTTTTCCAGTTTCATTCCGAGGTCTTCGGAAATCACCTGTCCGCCGGTCAGGATCGCTATGTCTTCCAGCATCGCTTTACGACGATCGCCGAATCCGGGAGCTTTGACTGCAACGCAAGAAATGGTTTTACGGAGAGTGTTTACTACGATCGTAGCCAGAGCCTCGCCTTCCACTTCTTCCGCAATGATGACCAGAGGTCTTCCCGCTTGAGCGACTTTTTCCAGAACCGGCAAAAGATCTCTCATAGAAGCGATCTTTTTATCGTAGATTAGAATATAAGGATCGTTTAAAGTAGCTACCATCGCTTCGGGATCGGTCACCATGTAAGGGGAAACGTATCCGCGATCGAATTGCATCCCTTCCACCACGTCCAGAGTGGTCTCGATGGATTTTGCTTCCTCGACGGTGATCACTCCGTCTTTTCCGACCTTGTCCATAGCGTCCGCGATCAGATTTCCGATTTCCTTATCGTTGTTTGCGGAAATCGTCGCGACGTTCGCGATATCTTTTTTGTTTTCGATCTTAACGGAACGTTTTTTGATGCTTTCCACGGCGGACGCGACCGCTTTGTCGATTCCGTGTTTCAGAGCCATGGGATTAGCACCGGCGGTAACGTTTTTCAATCCTTCGTTGATGATGGACTGAGCCAGGATCGTCGCGGTGGTCGTTCCGTCTCCGGCGACGTCGTTGGTTTTGGTGGAAACTTCCTTAACCATTTGGGCGCCCATGTTTTCGATGGAATCTTCCAGTTCGATTTCCTTAGCTACGGTCACACCGTCTTTCGTGATGGTCGGGGATCCGAATTTTTTGTCGATTACCACGTTTCGGCCTTTGGGACCCAGGGTAACTTTTACTGCATTTGCAAGTTTGTTCACTCCTTCTAGGAGTTTCCGTCTTGCTGTTTCGTCGTATTCAATAACTTTAGCCATTTTGATTTTCCTCCTGAGGAATTACTTCTTAACGATGGCGAGAATATCGCTCTCACGGATGATCAGATATTCTTTTCCGTCGGATTTGATCTCGGTTCCGGAATATTTTCCGTAGAGCACAACGTCTCCGGATTTCACTTCCAGAGGAACGAGCTTACCGTCTTCATAACGTCCGCTTCCGACCTCGACCACTTTTCCTTCTTGGGGTTTTTCTTTTGCGGTATCGGGGACGAAGATGCTGCCGATTTTTTCTTCGGCTTCCTGTTTCGGCTCGACCAATACGCGGTCGCCTAATGGTTTAATCGCCATAGACTTTTCTCCTTTGAGATTTAAAATAATTCCTTAGCACTTTCTTGGATAGAGTGCTGGGGGTTCCGATTCAGCAAAAATCCGTGAGGAAAGGTTGTCAAGCACTTTGAGAGGGAGAGTGCTAATTTTTGTCAATCTGGCGCAAATCTGCCCGGAATCTTTCACTTCTTCCGTTTTAAAAAACGGAGGTTTGCGGGAAATACCACCTCCTAAAAGAGGAAGAAAGGGGATCGATTTAAGGTTGCGGGGTCGGGTCGCGGAGTGGTATGATGGGGACGGAGGAATTCATGTCGGAAGAAATCAAATACAATACGCTCGGGGAATTTTGGCCTTTTTATCTGAGAGAGCACTCCAACAGATTCAATCGGTTTCTGCATTTTGTCGGAACGTCCATCGCATTGGCTTGGATCCTTTCCTCTATCGTATTTTTAAACGCTTGGTATCTGTTAGGTGCCTTGTTCAGCGGTTATCTGTTCGCATGGATCGGCCATTTCTTCGTGGAAAAAAATCGCCCGGCCACGTTTACCTATCCGGTGAAATCCTTTGTAAGCGATTGGAGAATGTTTTTCTACACCATTACCGGCCAATTGGGAAAAGAACTCCAAAAAGCTGGGGTGAAGTAGTTTCCTTTGAAAGCCTGCCTTTCATGATGCGAAACCTTTCATTTTCCTAGTGCGTCGTTCGGAGCACCACCGGACGACGCCCTTGTTTCGGAAACTGAAAGAGGTTTTAGGTGCCCACCGCGATCACGGTTACCGGTTTTTCTTTCCCTTTTACTTGAACCGGGGGTAGGGTTTCTCCGGTAAAATTCGCTCCGGCGAGTTTCCAAGTCTCTTCCGAAACTAAAAACTCCTTTCCGAAATTCTTCGTAAGCGATTCGATTCTGGACGCCGTGTTGACCGCGTCTCCGATAACTGTAAACTCCGCTCTTTTGCTAGTTTCGATATTGCCGGAAAATACTTCTCCCGTATGGATTCCGATTCCTATGCTTAAGGGAGGAAATCCTTCCGTGACTCTTTGGTCGTTGAATTTTCCGAGTCTTTCCAACATCCTTTTTCCGCAATGCAATGCTCGAATGGCGTCGGAAGCGGGGTCTTCGGAGGGATATGGAGTTCCGAACGTAGCCATGACGGCGTCTCCTATGTATTTGTCCAAGGTTCCCCCGAATTCAAAGACGCATTCGGTCAGAATTTCCCGGATGGAAGAGAGAAACTTTCCCAATTCCAAAGGGTCCATATTTTCGGAGAGCGCCGTAAAATTGCGGATGTCCGTAAATAGGATCGTCGCGGTCTGCCTTCTTCCCGCGAGCACCTCGGGGTTGGACATCATTTCCTTTACCATTCCAGGGGAAAAATATCTTGAGAGAAGCCCTCTTTGGGCTTCCGCTTCCCCGATCCGACGGATCATGATCAGGGTGCGAAGGATCCCGAAACAGAAAAAGAACGCGAGAACCAGGTAGATCAGCGGTCGTCCGGCCAGAGCGTCTCCCAAGAGTAGATTCGGTCCCATCACGTAATCCAGCCAATCACGAGCATACGTGATTTTTCCTAGAAGTTGGGCGTATATAAAAAAGCCGAAATAGAAGAGATAATACAATACTACGCTTAACAATACCAATCTGAGTCTGAATTGGATTAGGGAAAAGGCTAGGGGAAAATAAAAATAACTCTGGATGGGATTTTTGAGCGCAAAGCCCAAATTTTGGGGACTCGCCAAATAAGTATAGGAAATCAGGACGGCGGAGATGATGGCAAAATCGGCAACGAGGGAGATATACGAGAACGCTGAAATGCTCCATTTGGGACAGGTCCGGATCACGATCGTATGCCCGACCGTGATCAATGCAAATAGTCCGATGCCGATTCCGTTGATCCACGGATCTCCCGTATGAAGATTTGCCAATACTTGAAATCCGAAAAACGCCAATAGTAGATAACGGAATCCGTTGGAGACGTAGGCACCGATCAACTCTTCGTTTTCGATGACCCGGCGAGTGGATTCATTCATCCGCTCCCGATTCGTGTTTTCCAATATTCTGCATAGGAATTTAGGTAAATATTCGGGAAAAGGCATGGTAGAATCTTAGACTCGCTCCGGAACCGATCAATTCTTTATCTTTCCCGGAAAATTAAGATTCTCCGCGAAATTAATGTGTCGACGCGAACTCTTCCGTCCCGCCCCCATTAACGTACATCGGAGAATATATGGATCATCGGGTCGCGGTCGTTGCAGGGGGAACTGGTCTGGTCGGAGGGAATCTTTTGAGGGAGCTTTTACTGGACCCGGATTGGGAAAAAGTATACGCGTTTACAAGGCGACCTCTATCCTGGTCTCATCCGAAATTGGAGACCGTTCAGGTGGATTGGGACAGGTTGCCCGATTTTCCCCCGGGTGTGACGGACGCGTTTGCCTCTCTCGGCACCACCATCAAACGGGCTAAAACCAAGGAAAATTTCCGTAAAACGGATTACGAATATACTCTTTCTTTCGCAAAGGCGGCAAAGGCATCCGGAGCCTCGCATTTTTCCCTGGTCAGTTCCCTCGGAGCAGATCCGAATTCATTCGTATTTTATAATAAAGTAAAGGGAGAAGTCGAGGAGGCGGTGGTCGACCTGAAATTTTCCTATTGCGGAATTTTTAGACCTTCGCTTCTGGAAGGGGATCGATCCGAATTCAGGTTCGGCGAAAAGATCGGATCTTTTCTGGCGTTTTTGATCAATCCGCTTCTAATCGGACCAGCGCGGAAATATCGATCGATTCAAGCTAGTACGGTGGCAAAAGCCATGGTGAACGCGGCCTGGGCAAGCCAAAAGGGTACCTACAGGATCGAATCGGATCGGATCCAGGAATTGGGCGCTTCTTCCGTCCGTCCGAACATTCCGGATCTTTTAAAGAAAATCGGCTAAGATATAAAAAAAGCCGCCTATAAAGGCGGCCTCTTCCCGGGAATTTCCCGATTTTCTACAGGCGATTATTTAGATCCGGAAAGAGCTTTTTTCAGAGCTTCTTCGGCAGCAATCGCTTGTTTTTGCAATTCTTCCGGGTTCGAATGAACGATCGGAGAAAGTCCTGGGGTTCCTGGCACGCCGAGAACGCCTACGGTCGCAACGAAAGATCCTTTTACTTCACCCGGTTTGTAGGTGGTGAATGCGATTCTGTACAGACCGCGAACTAAAAGTTTTTTCGTGTCGATATTTTTCAGCTCATCCAAACTTTTTGGGATGCTCGGAATGGTGATTCTGGTCAAAGAGTTGTACTTAGCGTGACGCTCTTCGTGGTAGGTATCATCACCGTCGTCATCATCTTTGAGTTTTTGAACGGCAGGTTTTTTGGAAGCTGCGTCGATTTGGTCAGGCATAATCGCAGCCATACGCTCTACACGGATCCAAGTGTCGAACCAGTTCGGCATATTTTTTTCTTCCGGAGTAGCTGCTTTGAAGCTATCGCTTACGATGTCGTGAGCGCCGGGCTCTCCGATTTCACCGGTAGGGGAAATCATACGCACGCCGATTTCAGCGACTGCAGCAGGAACCCAAACGTACAGGTAATACGCTTTTTTCTTTCCGTCTACAATACCGTCGCTTTGTTGGCCCGGTTTGATGAATCCCCAGTAGTTTACGGTTTCGGAATACCCCAGAGTTGGCTTCGGAGCTGCAACCCCTGGAACGGACGGTGCGCTAATTCCCAAACCCGTATCAGGTAGGGGGATAGAGCTTTTTAGTGTAGGCAATCCGCCGGAACAAGCGACTAAACTTGCGATCATTGCGGAGCCTATAAGAATCGAAGACTTTTTCATTCGGGAGACTCTCCTTGTTATGGATTGCTCACACTAAGGAACCGTTTTCTTTTTGTAAATAGAATTAATAAATTTTTCTTACCCGGTTTTTGGCGTCGCAAAAAAGGTTGGTCGGATCCAGAAAATAAAAAATTGAACGGTCTGTCGCTTTAAACATTACATGTACTTCTTTGGAAAAAGGAAAAGAAGAGGCGTTTCCTTTTATTTTAGAATTCTCTTAGGGAATAAGAAAACGGAAGAAAGTGCGGAAAATATCGGACATTCGTTTTACCGCGGTTCAGGATTTTTTTATCTGTGTGAGATCCAATTCCAGAACCAATCCCAGAGATCCAGGAGCCAGGCCCAGAATTTTCCTAGGATCCCGGTATAAGAATAGCGTTTTAAAAGTTTTTTCACTCTTTCCTGTTCTTCCAAGGAAAAAGGTAGGCGTACATTATTTTCTTCGGCTTCTATCAGGATTCTTTCTTTCTTGCTTTGCACGTCTACGATGCGGACGTCCACGTATTCCCAGCCAAGGGACTTGACGCATTCCAAGCGTCTTTCTCCCGAAACCAACTTGTTGTCTAAATCGATTATGATCGGATGCAAAAGACCGAGGGTCTGGATCGAATTGCGAAGGCTTTGGAGTTCCCCCAGATCTTTACGAATTCGATTTTTTACCTTGATATCGGAAACCCGAATTTTCATCTCAGAAAACCTTTTTCGCGGCGCGGAAATCCTACAAATCAATTTCACGGAAAGGCCGCTAAATTTAAATCAAAGCGGAAACTTGGCCCGAGTATGGGGCGGATTCACTTGACAGTGTCGGGTTCCGGAGGTTTTTAGTTTTATGGCGGGATTATAAATCCCTTTGCCAAGATAGAATAACTAGGAATTAAACCGAATGTCCCTGAAAGACTTTATCTTTACTTCGGAATCGGTCTCGGAAGGCCACCCGGACAAGGTTTGCGATCAAATTTCAGACGCGATTTTGGACGCGTATCTGGCCCAGGACCCAAAATCTAGGGTCGCCTGCGAATCTTTGGTGACCACCAATCTAGTCGTGGTTGCGGGAGAGGTGACTAGCAAGGGCAAAGTAGACGCCGCCGAACTCGCAAGAGGCGTGATCCGCGATATAGGTTATACGGATATTTCCATGGGTTTCGACGCGGATTTTGCGGTCGTTTCCACTCACATCCACGCACAAAGTCCTGATATTTCCCAAGGAGTTACGGAAGGAGAAGGATTGTTCAAAGAGCAGGGAGCCGGCGACCAAGGTTTGATGTTCGGTTTCGCCATCGACGAGACGCCTGAGTTGATGCCCATGCCTATTTATTATTCCCACGAGCTGGTCAAATATCTCGCTCGATTGAGACACGACAAAAAACTGGCTTGGCTCCGTCCGGATGCCAAGTCCCAGGTAACCGTGGAGTACAAGGACGGCAAGCCGGTGAGAGTGGATACCGTGGTGATCTCCACCCAACACACTCCCGAAGTGGCCCATAAAAAAATCGAAGAATCGGTCATCGAAGAGTGCATTAAAAAGGTGATTCCGGCAAATTTCCTGAAAGATACGAAATTCTTCATCAATCCGACCGGACAGTTCATCATCGGCGGACCTCACGGTGATACGGGACTGACCGGAAGAAAGATCATTGTGGATACCTACGGCGGTTACGGCCGTCACGGAGGAGGAGCGTTCTCCGGAAAGGATCCTTCCAAAGTCGACAGATCGGCTGCATACATGGGAAGATACATCGCTAAAAACGTGGTCGCGGCGGGACTTGCTTCCCAGTGCGAAGTGCAATTGGCGTATGCGATCGGGGTTGCAGAGCCGGTTTCCGTCCATGTGGACACGTTCGGAACCGGAAAATTACCCGAGGCGGAAATCGTAAAACGGATCCGTGCGAATTTCAAGTTAACCCCGAGAGGAATCACCGATTCCTTGAAGTTGCTGGAAACGGGAAGAAAATACCGCGAAACCGCTGCCTACGGCCACTTCGGAAGAAGCGGAGAAACCTTTACTTGGGAAAAAACGGATAAAGCAGAGGCATTGAAAGGCTGATGGGCGCACCTTCCGTTTCCACTTCGGACCAAAAAGCAACCCGTGACGGTTACGGCGACGCTCTTCATGAATTGGGAGCGGAGCGGAAGGATATCGTGGTTTTGGATGCGGATTTGTCCGGATCCACGAAAACGAATAAATTCGCAAAATCCTATCCGGATAGATTTTTCAACGTGGGAGTCGCGGAGCAAAACCTGGTCGGACATGCGGCCGGACTTGCTCTAGCGGGTTACGTGCCTTTTGCTTCCTCCTTTGCCATGTTCCTTTCGGGGAGGGCTTGGGAAGTGGTACGGAACAGCGTAGTGTACCCTTTTTTGAACGTGAAATTAGTGGCATCTCACGGGGGAATCACGGTGGGAGAGGATGGAGCTTCCCACCAGTGCATCGAGGATTTTGCCACGATGCGCGCGATTCCGGAAATGGTCGTGATCTGCCCGTCGGATTATAACGAAACCAAACAGATCATCAAAACGATCGCGGAATACAAAGGCCCGGTATATGTTCGGGTAGGAAGACCCAACGTTCCAGTCATCCAGAGAGAGAATTACAAATTTGAAATCGGCAAAGCCGAAGTCATGCAGGAAGGGAAAGACGTCCTAATTATCGCGAACGGAGTTTTGGTAAACGAAGCGATGATCGCCGTAAAAGAGTTGGAATCCCGTCAGATACATGCGACCTTATTGAACATGGCTACGATCAAGCCGATCGATAAGGAAGCCATCCTGAAATACGCCAAACTTTGCGGATGCGTCGTGACTTGCGAAGAGCATAACGTAGTGGGCGGTCTGGGATCCGCGGTCAGCGAATTTCTTTCCGAGGAGTATCCTGTCCGAGTCTTGAAACTCGGCATGAAGGACACGTTCGGAAAATCCGGCACCTGGTCCGGACTTCTGGATTACTTCGGCCTTAGGGCAAAAAACATAGTAGAACTGGCAGAGAAAGCGATCCGGCTAAAATAGCCTTCCGAGGGGATAGGAATCTTTTCGAAATACTGCTTTAGGGAAGATCGAGAATGTCCCAAACACCCGTTATCGAAGAGACTACAGTCAAGGATCCCGTGAAAACGGGAGGGCCTTGGAAAGTAGTTCTTTGGGACGACGATGAGCATACGTACGATTATGTGATCGAAATGCTGATGGAAGTCTGCGTTATGACTATGGAGCAAGCATTTCATCACGCCGTGGAAGTGGATACGCAAAAGAAAACGGTGGTGTATTCCGGAGAATTCGAACACGCGGAGCATATCCAGGAATTGATTTTGGAATACGGGCCGGATCCTAGAATGGCAGTGTCCAAGGGCTCGATGAGCGCCACATTAGAAAAATCCTGAAAAAGGATGTTGCTCCGTAAGAAAGGAAAGCCGAGGCCGACGGAAAACGAATTCTCCGCCGGCAAAAGGCGGGAATCAGCCTTTTTTCTTGACTATGATCTTTCTTTCGATCTCGAAGATTTTTTCCGGTAATTTTTCCTTACCGTGCTTCTTCTTATCGTTTTCTTTTAGGAATAGTTCCTCTCCGAATTTTTCGAAAGCATCGTTTGCCTTGGTATTTTTCAACCCGATGAACTGTATATGCACTTCTCCGGCCGGAATTCCGAAATCCGTTCCACGATCCTTCACGGCGAGTATTCTGGAAATTGCGGTCACCGTATCCCCGCTAAAGGAAGGCTGGGTATGATACCCTTCCGTAAATCCCAGATCCCAAAGAACGTTTTCGGTGGTATCGCGGGAAGCAAGACCGCATAACCAAGCGAATACGAGTCCTCCGTAAACTACAGGCTCGCCGCCCATCGGTCCGGAAATCCCGGCGGAATAAAGTTTATCATAATGGAGAGGGTGGGTGTTGCCTACCCGGTACGTCCAAGGGAAGTGTTCGTCGGTGATGGTTCTTCCGTTTTGGTGGACGTATATCTGTCCTGCTTCGAAATTTTCGAAGGTAGTGTCCGACCAGGTTGCGGTTTCGAATCCTTTCGGAAATTTCAGGTTCGGGAGTTCGATTTTCGGACTGTCCGTCTCCGGAAAGAACGCTTCTTTGATCACCGGCTTAGGAGTCCCTTTCGGTTTTCCGTTGGATTGGTAGATCATGATCTTTCTTTCATATTGCAGGACCAACTCTCGGTTTTGGTTCAGGCAAATCGTGCGAACGTGAACGATCCCCGGTTTATCGGGACCTTTGTCGTCCACTTTTAGCACCTTGGTTTTGGCGGATAACGTATCGCCGGGGTATACCGGTTTCAGGAATTGGACATCGTAATATCCTAGATTCGCCAACGCTTTTTCGGAATCGTTTTGGACTCCCAAAGAGAGAGCGACGTTGAACACCATCAAGGGAGAAACCAATAAGTCTTTGAATCCGTGGGCTTGGGCATAAGGAGCGGAAAGAAAAAGAGGATTCGCTTCCATAAAAGTGGTCGCGAACTCTTGGGCAAATGCCCTGTCTATGGTCAATTCCCTAGGGTGTTCGAAAATCGCGCCTTCCGTAAATTCTTCTAGATAACGTCCGTAAATCCCCTTTTTGACCTTACCGGTATCCACCGGAGTTTTCGGTGCAAGTTCCGCAAAGGGGTTGGTTGGGATTTGTGCCATGGAGCTCCTGCCTTATTTCCTTTAGTTTTTCCTAGGATTTTCCTTCGGGCCCCTCGGAAAAGGCTTTTTCAATTGTCTCCTCGGAAATAGCCGTCCAGAGATTCCCGCGAACCGTACCTAAGTTCCGTGTCCAGGATTTCCATTTTGGGTAACTGTGGATTCGTGTCCTTTTCCCCGAACATATGATTCCACGTGTTTACGAATAGAACGGGGCGAAGGTTGCGGAATTCCATTTTCGCAGGCTTTAATACGGAGTCGTAGTGTCGGACCGGATCGCTTCGGAAAACTTGATCGCCGGAGTAGACGTTCTTCAAGTCGATTTCCTCCAAGTCTCCGTTTACCTTCCATCTAACGAGCACGGATTCTATGTCCATGGTCCGACCGTACTTGAATTT
Source organism: Leptospira fluminis (assembly GCF_004771275.1). GTDB lineage: Bacteria > Spirochaetota > Leptospiria > Leptospirales > Leptospiraceae > Leptospira_B > Leptospira_B fluminis. The sequence continues at coordinate 258,423 of NZ_RQEV01000012.1, forward strand.
TCTATATATCCGATAGATCCTATCCTTCCAAATGCTCGGATGCAATTCGTCCCGAAATACGTAAGAGATTTTCATTTCGAGACCTTGGGGCGTTATCTCCGCTTTGCAATACGTCGCCAGGAGATCGTTTCCGGAGCGGATATCTTCTTCGGGTTGTACCAGAACGGGTAGGTTGTTACTTTGGCATGCTCCCTCGGAAACGGGAAATACCGGCAGGCTCGTCTCAGCGCAATCGTATTGCGATCCGAAGGCGAGGATCAGGTAAAGTAGCAGAGCTTGTCGATTCATCGCTTCGATATCCCGTCGGAATTGGAATGCATCTTTCTCTACTTGTCAAGAGATCCGCAAAAATGAGTGCGGCTTTTTGCCGTTTCGGGAAATCTGTTCCCGATGGACAGACCCCTTCCTTTTCAAGAGTTTCCGAATATGCCCTTGCGGGAATTAGCCGATACCGTTCGAGCGGAGGTGTCCAGGATTCGGGGAAGGCTATCCGATTTGCTGGCCCAAAAATCTCCACGTTATGAAACCTTGGTTTCTCCCTTAAACGATCTTTTGCAGGAACTCCATCTGGACTTTACCGCATTGTCCCATCTGAATAGCGTAAAAAACGACGAAGAGTCCAAAAAGAATTATTCCGATGTCCTTCCGATCGTTACCGAATTTTACTCCGATCTGGGTCAAAACGAGGAGTTGTACGAGGCCTACACGCAAATCTACGAAAGGGAAAAAAGCGCACTGAGCCAACCTAGAAAGAAGGTCCTTGAGGACGGCATCCTTCATTTTAAGTTAGGCGGGGTAGGACTTCCGGAGGACAAAAAGAAACGTTTGCAGGAGATCCAACTGAGTCTGTCCGATCTGGACAATCGATTCTCCCAGAACCTTTTGGATGCGACGAACGAATACGAATTAAAGGTGGAATCCGAAGACGATGTCCGGGAAATCCCGGAATCGGATAAGGAATTGTATAGAAATTCCGACGGGACCTATACGTTTACACTGCAATATCCCAGCTACATTTCCTACATGACTTACGGTTCCAATCGGGAAAAAAGAAAGGATCTGTACAAGGCTTACGTCACCCGGGCTCCGCAAAACGGAAACCTGATCGAGGAAATCTTGGCGCTTCGAGACGAGGAGGCGAAACTTCTCGGATATTCAGACTACGCGGAATATTCCCTCGCTACGAAGGTCGCGGAATCTCCGCGTAAGGTTCTGGATTTTCTGGAGGATTTGGGAAAAAAATCCAAGCCTTTCGCCGAACGGGAATTTCGGGAATTGTCCGAATTCGCTGATACGCTAGGGATAAACGATCTTCAGGCCTTCGATATGGCTTACGTTTCCGAAAAGCTGAAGAAACGTCTTTTCGATTTCGATGAAGAGGAGACGAGGCCGTATTTGGAAAAATCCCGGGTCGTACACGGAGCCTTTTCCTTTTTTCGCAAGTTATTCGGCTTCGATTTCGAAAGAGTGGAGACCGCCGTTTGGGATCCGAAGGTGGAGGTTTACTCCTTAAAGGTCGGATCCGAAATCGTCGCCAGGGTTTACCTGGATCTGGAAGCGAGAAAGGGCAAGCAAGGCGGAGCTTGGATGAATCACTGGGCCACCCGCAACCGTCTTTCCGAGGGGATCGTTTTGCCTTCCGCCTTCGTAGTCTGCAATTTTCCTCCGTCCAAAGAAGATTCTCCTTCCTTGTTGAAACACGGAGACGTGGTCACTTTCTTCCACGAAATGGGTCACACTCTGCATCATATTTGTGCAAAGGTGGAGGAGCCTCCGGTCAGCGGGATCAACGGAGTGGAATGGGATGCGGTGGAATTCCCTTCCCAGTTCCTCGAAAACTTCGCATACGAGCCGGAAGTTCTTCGCTTCTTTGCCGTTCATTACAAAACCGACCGGGAAATGCCGGTGAGCCTGGTCGAAAAACTGAAAGCGACCAAGAATTTCCTGGCAGGTCTCGGAGTCGTTCGGCAATTGGAATTCGGGATCTTCGATATGAGAATCCATTCCGGAAAACATTCGGAAGAGGAAGTGCAGAAAATCCTGGATGAGGTCAGAAAGGAGGTCGGGGTTTTACGACTACCGGCCTACAATAAATTTCAAAACGGTTTTTCCCATATTTTCTCCGGAGGATACGCGGCGGGATATTATAGCTACAAATGGGCGGAGCTTCTGGCGGCGGACGCGTTTTTCTCTTTTTTGGACAAGGGGATTTTCGATCCGGGCTTGGCCGAGAATTACAAACGGGAAATTCTAGAAAAAGGCGGTTCGGAAAACGCGATGGCTCTCTTTCGTAAATTTCTAGGAAGGGAGCCGGAACCGAAGGCCCTATTGAAATTGTACGACTTAACCGTTTGAAGGAACGAAATTCCGTCGGAAGGAGTTTCTAAGATACGACTCGACTCTTAGAAGACGGAAAAGATTAGGAAAGGTTCTTCCGAAAGTTTTGGAGCAATTGCTCCGTTCCCGAAAGAAGCAATTCGATCTGATCGGAGTCTATATTATAAACCACGCTGGTTTTCAACGAATCTTTGAAAGCCCCCGCGTCGATTTTTTTCTGATCGTAGCTATCCTTAAGGAAATTGTACCAACCTGCCAGGATCACTTTTAAGTGAGGAAGTTCTTTAATGGGGACGGAAATGACTTTCTCTGCTTCCATAAGGCCTCTCGAAGGTTAATTTTAGAACGACGAGAGTCAACCAGATTTTTTGAAATCGAATCCGATCGGAATTTTATATGCAGAATGTCTTTCGGATTCGGATCGCAGTGCACAAAACGAAAGGTACGTCGGTTTTCAGGATTTCGAAGAATCTACTTTTTACTTCTGCGTAATGCTTTCATGATCGTCGTCCTTGCCTTTTCGACCTTTGCCGGTCCGGGCAGAGAATTCATCATTTCCAGATACTGCTTTAATCCTGGCAGGTTTTCCACGGGACAGGGGGAGAGCCATTCGCTCACATTATCGATGACGAGAGGAAGGGTCGCAAATGCGGCACAGTCCGCGGCAGTCATTTCCGATCCAGCGATAAACGGAGAAAACCGGACGATTCTTGCCAAGGCTGCAGTTCCCCGTTCTAATTCGCGTTTTGCCTCTAAGATGGTCTCTTCCGAAACGGGCTTCCGTTGCAGTCCGGGAGTATAGATTTTTCTCGCAGGTAGGTCGACGTAATTCTCTATAATAACGATCATCGAACGCACGAAGGCCGCTTCGAACGGATCCTGAGGAAACAGTTTCTTGGATTCCGGAAACGAGTCCTCTATCCATTGTATGATGGGGCCGGATTCAAAGAGATACCGTCCGTCCGTTTCTAGAAACGGAATTTTTCCCATCGGGCTCTTTTTCAGAAACTCCTCGTCTTGGGAATACGGGATGCGGATTTCTTCGAAATCCAAACCTTTTTCGAGTAAGAAGAGTTTCACCTTATTGGAGTAATTGCTGATGGGGTATCCGTACAGTCGTATCATACGCGATCGGATGCTTCCCTTTAAAACCGATTCGTAAAGTCTTTTTCCGGAGTTATCGGATCTCTTGTTCCGTTAATTTTTATTCTTTCCCTATCCGTCGATTTCGCATAGTATTGCCCTCGCTTCCGGTAGGTTCCGGAGCGAAACGTTTAGGAGGCGAAATCATGAAAAAAACGGCCGTAGTGACCGGAGCAAGCGCCGGGATCGGTTATGAAATCGCAAAATTAGCCGCGTCCGACGGCTATGACCTGATTCTTGTCGCCCGGAATTCCAAGGCTTTGGCCAAAGTCAAGAAAGAGCTGGAGAGTATGGGCGCTCAAGCGGAAGTTTTGGTCATGGATCTGTCCGATCCCAAGGCTCCGAAGAAGATTTACGAATTCGCCAGGAAAAAGAAAGCGATCGTGGATCTGCTCGTCAATAATGCCGGCTTCGGAACGAATGGCCGCTTCGATAAACTGGACTTGGAAGAAGAGCTTTCCCTCATCCAAGTGAATGTGGTTTCTCTTGTGGCTCTTACCCATCTATTTTTGAAGGATATGGTGGATAGACATTCTGGAAAAATACTGAACGTTGCCTCCACAGCCGCGTTTCAACCCGGTCCGATGATGTCGGATTATTACGCGAGTAAGGCGTACGTTTTGGCGTTCTCGGAAGGGATTTCAGAAGAGTTGAAAAAGGAAGGCGTGACGGTTACTTGCCTTTGTCCGGGGCCGACCAAAACAGAGTTCTTCAAAAAAGCGGAGATGAATTCCTCCAAAATTCTAAACCACGTCCCGATGAGCGACCCGAAAGAGGTCGCGAGATTGGGATACGAAGGAGTGAAATCCGGAAAGGTCGTCGTGATTTCCGGTTTGGCGAACAAGGTCTTGGCTCAGTCCGTAAGAATTTCTCCGCGATTTTTGATCCGGAAGATCTCCAAATTCCTGAACGCAGCCAAGTAGAAAGGAATACATCGTCCGACAGGAGTGCAAATGGGAGAATCTTTGATCGATGCCGCAGTGCCGTTTTTTCTGATTCTGATTCTCGTGGAATCCTTTGTCGGAAAAAAAAGACAGGTCTATAGATGGAACGATACGATCACGGATTTGGGAACAGGAATCCTTTTTTCCCTCACCGGCGTCTTCGTCACCGTAGCCTCCTTGTGGGTGTACGAAATTACCCGCACTCATTTTTCTCTCCAAAGTCTTTTCGGCGTTCCGGGAATTCCGACGGGTTCTCCGTTTCAAAAAGGCGCTAACGGTTGGGAGTTCCTGCCGAACGAGGCGTTTTCCTGGCTTGTCGTCCTCCTCGCGGTGGATTTCATTTACTATTGGTTCCATAGAGCCACACATGAAATCCATTTCCTTTGGGCCTGCCACGTTACTCATCATTCAAGCGAAGAATTCAATCTGTCTGTTGCTCTGAGGCAGTGCAGTTTTCAGAGGATCTTCGAATACGCTTTTAATCTACCTCTGGCGCTCGCGGGAGTTCCCTGGTGGATGTTCTTGGTCTGTCACGGAATCCTGAAAATCTATCAATTTTGGGTGCACACCCGTTTGATCGGAAAACTCGGCTGGATGGAAAAATACCTGCTCACTCCTTCCCATCACCGGGTCCATCACGGAAGGGACCCGGAATATCTGGATAAGAACCACGGAGGGATTCTTATCCTTTGGGACAAATGGTTCGGAACTTTCGCGGAGGAAAAACAGGAACCGAATTACGGACTTACGACTCAACTCGGGACTTTCGATCCGATCTCCGCGAATCTGCACGTCTATGCCGAACTCTGGCGATTGACGGGACAGGCGTCCACCTGGAAGGATAAGATATTCGTACTATTCAAAAAACCGGATTGGCGACCGGATTCTATGGGAGGTCCGAGGAAGGTCCCGCAAGTAAATCGGGAAACATTCCGGAAATTTGATCCTCCTCTTGCAAAATGGAGAAAAATTTACTCGATCCTTCAATTCGTATTGTCCGCGGTTGCGGCGGTTACTCTTCTAAAGTTATTCAAAAAAGAGACGATTCCCGCGGAGTTATTTTCGATCTTCGGAACCTGGATCATTTTTTCCTTTTATTGTATCGGCCTTCTTTTGGAAGGGCGTAAGAATGCCTTCATGTGGGAAGGCGTCCGTCTGATTTCCATTCCTTTCCTTTTAGGATATTTTTTATTCCGCTCCGGAATTCTTTTCCGAGTTTAGTTCGTATTTAAAACTAAATAGATTCCAGAAGTAGACGCTACGAATCCGAATCGGACGGAAGGCAACGACTTGCCTTGGAAAAGGGGAGCGAAAATACTTGGCCCGGTAGGGGAGATTCCCCCCGATCTAATCCAAGGAGACAACCTCTTGCAATCCAAATTACAATTCGATCTTCCAGAAGAGTTATTACAACTTCGAGATTTAGTCCGAGACGTAGTGCGTAAGGAAGTGGTTCCCAACCGCATGCATTATGATGAAAATAACGAATACCCGAAAGCGATTCTACAGAAATTTAAAGAGGCCGGTCTGTACCAGGCTCTATTCGACGAAGAACACGGCGGTCTGGGTTACGGAATGATGGGCGGAATCGTTCTTGCGGAAGAAGTGTCCTGGGGATGCTTGGGTGTGAATACCGCTTTCACTTCCACGAAATTGGGAGCTCTTCCCATCGACGTCGGAGGCACAAAAGCCCAAAAGGACAAATGGCTTCCTCTTTTGGCCAGCGGGGAAAAGACTGCTGCTTTCGGGCTTTCCGAGCCGAATGCAGGATCGGATGTTCCGGCGATGGCCACCGTCGCCGTGAAAAAAGGGGACAGATATATTCTAAACGGCACGAAGCAATGGATTAGCAGCGCCGGACAGGCGGACATCTATACTGTATTTGCAATGACGGACAAGGAAAGAGGACCGAGGGGAATTTCCTGCTTCATCATCGAAAAAGGAACCAAAGGATTTTCTTTCGGTAAGAAAGAGGACAAGCTCGGAATCCGTTGCTCCGAGACGAGACAGCTCATCATGGAAGATTGCGAGGTTCCCGAAGAGAACCTTCTGGGGGGAAAGGAAAACCAAGGATTCCTGCACGCATTCAAAACCTTGATTCTTTCCCGTCCTGCAGTCGCCGCAGGCGCCGTGGGAGTCATGCAAGGAGCGTTCGATGCTGCAGTGGATTACGCCCGTCAAAGGGAACAATTCGGAACAACCATCGCTTCCTTCCAAGCAATCCAGCACATGCTCGCGGATATGGCGATCAAGATAGAAGGCTCCCGCTTATTGACATATCGCGCGGGTGTCTATGCGGAAACCATGCATAAGGACGCCGCAAAATTTTCCGCCATGGCAAAATGCTACGCTTCCGATTCTGCGGTTCAAGTGGCTTCGGACGCGGTGCAGATTTTCGGGGGATACGGTTATACCAAGGAATATCCGGTGGAAAAATACTATCGCGACGCCAAAATCCTACAAATCTACGAAGGGACCAGCCAGATCCAGAGAAACGAAATCGCGGCAGGTTTGATTAAAGAAGCTGCATCCAAAACGAAAAAATGATAATCTGAATTTGGACGGGGCGGATCGGAAGTGCCGATCCGCTTTTCTACGGCCGGAGATAACGTGAAAGGGATTTATAATAAAGGAAAACTAGGGAAAGGTCGTTCTTTATTTTTCGTTTTCTATTTCGTTCTTTTTCTCTATTCCGGTTCCAGTTTCGCTTTCGACACGGATAAAATTCCTGCCGAAGGACTTCCTCTCGGCGGGCAGGCGGAATTTTGGGTGGATTCAGAAGAGGGGACGGACTTTGCGGAAGTTCTGAAAAAAAAGGACGATTTCAAACCGGTACTTTCCCCGTATTTCGGTTACGGTTCCTCCGTTTATTGGTTCCGCATCCGAGTGGAAAACGAAACGAATCTTCCTGTCTCCTGGGTTCTGGAAATCCAATATCCTTATCTGGATCGGATCGAACTCTATAGGAGTTCTTCCGGGACGGATCCAGTCTACTGGGCGGGGGATTCCGTTCCTTTTCGCGAACGCCCGTTGTTCTACAGAAATCCTAGTTTTCCTTTGGAAGTTTCCGGTCATTCCCAGGATTCGATCTTTATCCGAGTCCAGACCACGAGCGCGATGAATTTTACCGCTCTGGCCTACAAGCGAGAGGACTTCTTTACCAAGGCCAACTCGGAACAGATCCTGGAAGGTCTATACTTCGGGGCGATCCTCGTCTTGGTCTTCTATAACTTGTTTCTATTTTTATCCACGAAAGAACTCGTTTACTTTTCGTTTTCGTCGTATGTGGGCGCGGGAATCTTTTTGCAATGGATCCTGCACGGTTACGGTTTCCAATATCTTTGGCCGGAAGCCACGGTTTGGGCGAGTCAGTGTATCGCGCCTCTCGGTCTTTTGTCCATAGCGGCTGCCGCCGATTTCGGAAGAAGATACTTCGATGCCCGCTCCAGAAATCCTAGAATCCATGCTCTGATTTTGGGTTTGATCTTTTTCTCCCTAGCTTCGGCTTTCGTGAGCGCTTTTTTGCCGATTCGATTCGGGATGGCGTTGTACTTTCCCGTCGGTTTTTTCGGACTGGTTTGTCTGATTCTACTCGGAGTCCAGAACTTATCCCGGAACGTAAGGTCGACTTCCTTTTTCCTCGGTGCTTGGTTGGTCTTTCTTTTCGGAGTCTTTCTATACGGTTTGAAATTTTCCGGATTTCTTTCGCGTACGGTTTGGGTCGCGTCCTGGGGAATCGAATTGGGTTCCTTATTTCACGTGCTACTTATCGGTATGTCTTTGGCGGACAGGGTCAACGAACTTTCGAAGGATCTAACGAACCGGGTAGACGAATTGGATGCCGCGAAACATTCCATTGAACAATCCGAAATGAGGTTCCGGAATCTATTCGAAGGAGCCCAGGAATTGCTCCTCACTCTAGACAAGGAAGGTAGGGTTAGGGATGCGAATCGGACCTTATCTAGGCTGACGGGCTACAGACCTTCCGAGATACAAGGAAAGAGTTTCTTGGATTTGATTTATTCCCCCGAAGGACCGGACGGATCGTTAAACATCTATTTGGCGAAGGAAAAATTGGAGGAACACCTGAAGCTTCGTAAGACGGTGGATTTTCATTCGGAGTTCAGCCAAAAATACGTAATGGAACCTAGACCCGTCAAAATCCGTTTGCAATCCTTCGATACGGAAGGGGAAAGAATGGTCTTAGGAAAGGTATCCGAAATTTCGGAGGATATTCTTTCCCGATTTTTGCAAAGCGAAAGCATGCACTTTACCGTGAATAATTATCTTAGAAACGCGGATATTCTCAGCAGACAATTGACTTCCAACCTGGGCCAGTTTACCGGATCCGAGGTCGTTACGGTCGTGCGGACCTGTCTTCGGGAGGTGCTCATCAACGCGATCGAGCACGGAAACTTAGGGATCAGTTTCGACGAGAAGACGGATGCGATCAAAGCCGGGAATTATATGGAGTTCATCCAAAAAAGACAGAAGGAAATTTTTTACGGTTCCAGATCCGTCAAGGTGGCTTACTCCTTAAATTCGAACAGAATCGGATTCGAAATATACGATGAAGGAGACGGCTTCGATTTTAAGAAAGTCCTGAACATGGACGGCGAAAAGTTGAACCAAGAGAGTTATACTCACGGAAGGGGAATCATGATGACTCGCAGAGTATTCGACGTCGTCAAATTCAACGAAAAAGGGAACCGGGTCCTGCTCATCAAATATCTGCAAAAACCCTTAAAATACAAACGGGAACCTTCTTCCTTCGACATTTAAGACATATCTCGGATCTCACGCGAATGTCGATTTTCCGAAAAGCGGTTGACTGGGTTTCCGTTTTCGGAAAAAATCCAACCCCGACTTGACGGACGGTTTTTTATGATGCATCGGACTATTTTAGGAATTTTGATTTTATGTCTGCCCTTTCAATTGTTCGGGTGGGAGCTTGCGAAAGAGAAGAACGGCGTGACCGTTCATACGCGAAATGTCGAGGGCTCGGAGTTGAAGGAGTTCCGCGGTAAGACGAAAGTGAAGGCGAGCTTAAATTCCGTGCTCGCGCTTTTGGAGGACAACGCCGCATACACCACTTGGCTCAAGGATTGCAAAAAGTCGGAGGCCATCCGGACCTTGAATTCCAGGGAGAAATACATATATATTTGGAACGGCGTACCCTGGCCGTTGGACGACAGGGATTTTGTGGTGCATTCCGTTTTTTCCCAGGACAAGACCACGGGAGCGGTCACGTATACGATGAGGCCCGCGGAAAACGTTTTGCCGGAAAAGAAAGGACTCGTGAGAGGAAAGATCAAAGGGTATTGGAGATTCGCCCCGAAAGGGGACGAAGTGGAGGTAACCTACCAGGTTCATAGCGAGCCCGGAGGAAGCATTCCTTCCTCGATCGCGAATTTTGTGGTAGTGGACATTCCTTACGAAACTCTCCGAAAAATGAAGGACAAGCTGGAGGAGCCGAAATACAAGAACGCGCCTCCTTCTCCCTTACTCGCGGAAAATCCTACCGTTCACTGAAGACGTTTCTTCCTGCTCGCGAATCGGAGCTTGCGGGGCAGAATTCCGCCTTCAAAGTCTGTAATTGACTCCGAAAAAGATTCCGCCGTAAGCCGATTGCATATCCAATTTGCGGGAATACTGCTGAGAAAGGAGTATATTCTGTTGGTTGGCGGATTCGGTCAAAGGGGAAACCCTTCCGTCCTGCCTAATATAAACGCTTGACGTGCTTCCGTTAAACGAACCATCGAAAGAGGCTATGTTGATCCAGGATAGAAAGACCCCCGCGCTTACGGTCACATGATTCGTCACGGGAGTGGAGATGGATCCTTCCAGACGAAATTCTATACCGGAACCGCTCAGGTTTCCATTCTGGACGTAATAATCTTTTCCGTTGGTGGCATATCCTCCGGATACCCAGAGCGCCTTGGTGTAGCCTCCGCCGAATCCCGCCTCCCAATTTAGGCGCCGATTGATCCTTCCGTCCTGCCAGACCATGGCTAGTAGATACAAACTCTCCATACCGAAATGTAATTTCGTATAAAACGGATCTCCGGTGATATTCGTGAGCCCGAAGTTCTGAAAATAATGAAAGCCTCCGATGACCCCGACCTTGAAATTTCCCGAAAATCGATTTCGGATCAGGATTTCTCCCTGGGTCATGGTCCTTTCGTTTCTCACCTTCGTCACCGTAAACACGGTCGGATCCAAGGAAGAGGTGAATCCTCCTAGATTGTGGTCGAATCGGTCCATTCCCCGGAGGCCCGCTCCGAACCTCGCTCCGAATTCCCATTTGTCTTCGGCGGGAGACACTCTTTCCTGGGGGAGTTCCTTAAATTTCGGAATCGCCGCGTCTTCCCCGAAAATCAGGGTCGGAAACAGGAGTAAGCCGCTAAAAAGGGTTCGGAATCTTTTGGGAAGTCGCGTATAAGGCATTTCGGATCCAAAAAGGAGTGGTTGTTTGGCTCTGTTCGGGAAATCTTTGATCGAACCCGGCAACACGATCACCGTTTTTCGGGGGCTTCCATTCTAAAAGTCTTTATTTGCAAGGAAACGCCGCAGGGATGACCGCTATCAAACTTTTTCCCTTTCTGGACTTGGACCTACTCAAGCCGTACTTTTACTTCCTTTTGTTCATCGGTTTTTATCTGACAATTCGGCTGAAGTTTCCCCAGGTCCGGTTCTTGTTTCTCGCGATAAAAATTTTTTCCGGAAACATGGATTACAAAGGGTCCAGAGGAAGACTGATTCATTCTCAGGCGTTTTTTGCGGGAACGGGTTCTTCCCTTTTGCCGGGAGCCGTACTAGGATCCGCGCTTTCTTTGATTTTGGCAGGCCCGGGGGTATTACTTTGGATCTGGCTTTCCACATTCTTAGTCATGCCACTACGTTTCGTATCTTCCACACTCGCCATCCGATTCCGGATCCGTTTGGAGAGCGGAAGGTATCTTTCCGGTCCCATGTATTTCATCGAAAAAGCCCTCCGCGCCAGGTGGTTGGCAATCGCTTTTTCCCTAGCGGGACTCCTGACGGTATTGGCCATGGGTGGGGCCATGCCTATATTAGGAGTTTCTTATTTGACTCAAAAAGGATTCGATATCCAGGGAATGACTGTCCCTGCCCTTGTCAGCATCGTCGTAGTGTTCGTAGTATTGGGCGGGATCAGACGGATCGGAAGGGTTTCCGGCTATCTTGCTCCGATCGGATTACTTTGTTTTTTTCTAGGTTATATTCTGCTATTTAGCGGGCAACTTTCAGGCTTCCTTCCGTTTTTGAACGTTGTATTCACGGAAGCCGCAAATCCTATCTCCGTCTTGCTGGGAGGAACGTATTCTTTGGTTCGAATCTTCAGTACCGGAACCGGTATGTTCTTCCTGTCTACGGAAACCGGAATCGGAAAGAGTGCCGGCGTCGCGGGAGTGGTGCGCACCGATCAGGCGGCAAAACAGGGGTTGGTCAGTATGCTGGCCACTTTTTTCGAAGGGTTTATCGTCGCTACTCTGGTCATCTACGCGCTGTATTCTTTCGGCGTTAAGGATACGGAAGGAATCCTTTCTTTCGTTCGGATCGTAGTGTCCGGACCGGCCGATCCTGCGCATATCCTGCTCATTTCTTCCTTTTTGCTATTCGGTGTGGTGGCCATTTCCGGTTGGTTCTATACCGGCGAACAGAATGCGAGGTACATATTCGGGGAGAAATTCGCGAACGCGTATCGGATCCTTTTCATCGTGGCGATCCTAGGTTCCGCCTATGCGTATCTGAAATTCGGAGAGGAGTTCCTGCTCCAGATGTTCGGGATCGGATACTCCCTGGCCTTGGTTACGGGGGTTCCGGTTCTCATCAGCCTCGTTCTTTTGGTAAAAGTGGCGCAAACGGAATTGCGTAAATTCCTGGAGGGAGGGGCGCATTACGAAATCTTTAAAGATTTTTACCTTTTGCTCCTTTCCATCCTTCCTAAAAATCTTGTTTCCCTCCTTTTCGGATTGTTGGCCGCTCTGAGATTGCCCAGATTCATCATGATTCCGATCCTGAAAGCTTTCGCGAAAGCGTATAAGATCAATTTGGACGAAGCCGCTTTGCATATCAGCGAATACAATTCCTTGAACCAATTCTTTACCAGAGCGCTGAAGGCCGGGGCGAGAATCATCGACTCGGAGGAAAACGCGCTAGTTTCTCCCGTCGACGCAAAAATCACCGGATTCGGGGACATAGACGATAAGGTGATTCTACAGGCAAAAGGCGTGGATTTCAGCCTCAAAGAATTGATCGGCGGGGAAAAATACCTTTCACGTTTCCAGAACGGAAAATACATTACGTTTTATTTATCTCCCCAGGATTATCATAGGATCCATTCCCCTGCATACGGTCGCATTCTGGGATATTACTACGAACCGGGGAAACTATTTCCGGTAAACGAATTGGCGGTTTTCGGGATCCGGGGTCTCTTTCCGAAAAACGAGCGTCTAATCACCTTCCTGCAAACGGAATACGGCTTGGTGGCCGTCATTAAGGTGGGGGCTTCCAACGTGGGCCGGATCAGAGTCACCTACGACAAAAAAATCGTCACGAATACTCTGATTCGCACCCCGAAAGAAGAGGATTATAAGGACGTGTCCATTATGATCGATAAAGGTGCGGAATTGGGGAGGTTCGAAATGGGCTCGACCGTGATCCTGATTTTCGAGAGAGATACTTTCGATTTCTCTGAACTTGCGATCAACGAAAAGATCACGTACGGAACGACGGTGGGTCATTTCAGGAAAAAGCTGATCCAGTTGCCTAGGTAAATCCGGATGAATTTGAGTTTAGCGGCGACCACGCCGGACGGGATAGAATTCGACGAAGAGTTTTTGCGAATCCGCTGGAAGGACGGAGCAGAGTCCGAATATTCCCTATTGGATCTGCGCAAGCGCTGTCCTTGTGTGGTTTGTAAGGGTGGGCACGGGGGGAAAATCGGAGCCGCTACAGGCGCCATCCGGGAGGCAAAACTGCTGTCCTTTTCCAAAGTGGGCCGTTACGCCTTGAATCTGGTCTGGGGAGACTATCACAATACCGGGATTTATAGCTTCGATTCTCTGCGTCTCCTCTGGGAAGGAAAAGAAGGGGATCTAGGAAGCCCGTAAGAATAGACAAGAAGAGGGAAAAAGGCCCTCTTTTTGTCTTGTTTTGCCCTTGGGTTCCGGATAAAATTTACAAAGCCTCACACGTATTCCCCTGTTTTTCCAGGCAAGAGAAAAAAGGGATCGACAAAAATCTTTTTATTATGTCTCCTTATCCAAAATTCATAGAGAGATCGCAGGTATGGGCGAAGGATCCCTTTCCCAAGAAGAAATAGATGCACTGTTAGCGGGTGCCAATGAAACGTTCGATCCCGGAAGCGCGGCAGCAGCAGGCGGATCGAAAGAAGTCGCGGGGCTTTCCCCTGTGGACAGGGACCTCTTGTCGGATTTTCTTTCCCATTGTTTCCAAACTGCTGGCAACACTTTGGGAGCGATTCTCTCCAAAACCTCCAGTTTTCTGAACCCCACTACGGAAACGAAGTCCCGCAAGGATGTGGAATCGGAACTCAAGGCAGGCACGCTGATTTTATATTCCACCTATTCCGGCGGATTGAACGGCCGCGTGGTCTTGGCCATCGGAGCCGACAACGCCGCTAGAATCGCGAATATGATGATGGGTGGTTTCGATTCGGGAGGACTCGATGAGGGACAATTGCAGACCCTGAAGGACAGTCTGACTCCCATCATGGGCGCGCTCCAATCCCAGATTGCGGCGAAAACCGGAGGAGGGGTCAACGGATCTCCCGCGGAAACCAGGCATGTGACTTCTCCAGCCGCGTTGGTCTTGCCGGAAGGGGATCCGATCGTTCGCACTTTTTTTAATCTTTCCATAGAAGGACTCCCTTCTTTCCGCGTGCAGTTTCTACTCTCCTTCGCAATGGCGAGCGACATTCTTTCTTTGTCCAAACGTTCCGGAGGCGGAGGAGCGGATTATGGAGGCGGAGGCTTTCAGGGTGGAATGGGTGGAGGCGGAGGAGCCGGTCAAGTAGGTATGCGCTCCGTATCCTTTCCGAATCTTGCCACTGCGAGCGGTGCGCAAGGCGCTCCCAACCTGAATCTTCTGATGGACGTTCAAATGTCCGTCACGGTGGAATTGGGTAGAACCAAAATGTACATCAAGGACATTCTAGGATTGGGAGAAGGTTCCATTATAGAGTTGGACAAGCTTGCGGGTGAACCGGTGGATCTTTTGGTGAACGGGAAACTGATCGCAAAAGGAGAAGTCGTCGTCATCGACGAAAACTTCGGTGTTCGCGTCACCGATATCGTCAGTCCGGCGGATAGAATTAGGCCGGAGCCGGGAGGCGGATGAACAGAAAGAACATTTCATTCCAACCGCTGGTGTTTCGGTTCGGCTCCCTCGCTTTGGCGATCGGAGTCTTTTGTGTTTTATCGGGTCCTCTGGATTTGAGCGCTCAGGATTCCGATCGGGAAACCATGGACGAACTTCTCAAGAAGGAACTGAAGGGGGAGAGTTCTCCGGAAAGTTCCAAGCAAAATTCGGAAGCGAAGTCGGATCCCGCAAAGAGTACCGGTGCAAAACAGGATACGCAAAACCCGATCGAAGAACGGTACAGACCCGTTTCGGAAGGTCCGGGATTGGGCGGAATTCTGTTTCGAATCGTTTTGGTGCTGGGAATTCTTTGTGGTGCGGTTTATTGGATTTTGCGGACCATAGCTGCTTCTCGAGATTCCAAACTGCCTGTCCGAGGCGAGATGAATCTTTTAGGGAGCCTGATTTTAGGAACGAACAAGCAACTCCAAATCGTAGAGGTGACCGGGCAGATTTTCGTGTTGGGAGTGGCGGACAGCGGGATTAGCCTCATCTCTGAGATTACGGATCCGGAAACCAAATCCAGATTGCAGAGAATGAAAGACGAATTCCAGCCGCCCGAAGGAGGCTTCCTGGTTTCCGTTTTGGAGCAAATCAAGGATTTGAATACCCGAATCACCGGAAAGACTCCGGCCGAAGAACCTTTGCTGAAGCCGAGTCCAGGTTCCAGAAAAGAAAAACAGAAAAAGCTGAAGCAGAAGTTGGACGAAATCAAGAGAGAAAGGAATAATCTGGAAAACGGGTTATTCGATTTGAACTAGGGGGAAAATTGGCGGGAGCTCTTGAAAGTCTATTTCCAAAATCCGTTTCTTGGATAAAGAGACATAAAAAATTATTTTGGGCATTAAGCGGATCCGCTACCGGAGCCTTTCTCCTACTGTTTTGCTTGGGAGGGGAGGTTTCCGCCCAAGCGACGCGTATCCCCATTCCGAATTTAGGAATCAACGTAAACGAAGCCAAGGGGCCGAGAGAGACCAGCCTCTCTCTCATGGTCCTTTTTTTGGTAACGATTCTTTCTCTCGCTCCCGCAATCGTCATGTCTCTGACTTCGTTCACTAAAATCGTGATCGTACTGGATTTCGTAAGGCGAGCTCTTTCCATACAGAACCTTCCGCCGAACCAAGTGATGGTGGGACTTGCTCTCTTCATGACTTTTTTTATCATGGCACCGACCCTGAACGTTGTCTACGAGAAGGCGCTGACTCCGTACATGAACGGAAAGATAGACACGAACGAATTCTTCGATAAGTCCATGGTCCCCATGCGCGAATTTATGATCCGTCAGATCGGTCCGACGGGAGCAAAGGACGTGGCCCTGTTCCTGAAAATCGGTAAAGTGGAGAAGGTGGAATCCTTCGACGATGTTCCTAGCTACGTTCTGATTCCGGCCTTTATGCTTTCCGAGATCAAAAAGGCTTTTTGGATCGGAATCATCATATTCATTCCTTTCATCGTAGTGGATTTGGTCGTGGCTTCGGCGCTTCTTTCCATGGGTCTGAATATGCTTCCTCCGGTGATGGTGAGTCTTCCGTTCAAACTGATCCTTTTCGTTCTTGTCGACGGTTGGAACCTGATCGTCTACGAGTTGGTGAGGAGTTATAAATGACGGAAGTGGACGCGATTACCCTGATCCGAGACGCACTGTTCATCACGTTGAAGTTGTCTTCCCCCATCCTTCTGACGGCAATGATCGTGGGTTTGGTGATCGGGATTTTGCAGACCACGACCTCCATCCAGGAGCCTACCATCGCCTTCGTTCCTAAACTGCTTTCCATATTCGTGGTGATCGTGATTTTTGCGGGTTGGATGCTTCAGACCGCAACGGACTATACCAGGGATCTTTTCCTGATGATAGAGAAGTTTTAGGAAATTCGAATGGAATATTTCGTCGGGAACTTTCAGGTCTTTTTGCTGATCCTCGCTAGGATCGTGGGCTTATTGTCGGTTGCTCCCGTGTTTTCATTCGCATCCATCACTTTCGCCCATCGTATGTCCTTCGGCTTTTTGATCGCGGTGATTCTGTTTCCGGTTTCGGCGGGATTCGTTCCGCCGATTCCTGGAAATATGATCGATTACGGTCTAGTCGCGGTGGGAGAGGTATTGATCGGAATTCTGATCGGTTTTTTGGTCGGACTGGTCTTTGCGGCCTTCCAGATGGCGGGGGAATTTTTCAACGTTCAATTAGGTTTCGGTTATGCGGAAATTCTGGACCCCATCTCCCAAACCAGCCTTCCGGTAATCAGCACCTTGAAGAATATGCTCGGAATGCTTTTGTTCCTGACCCTAGGCGCGTATCGTTTTCTATTCGAAAGCTTGGCCTATTCTTTCGAGAAAATACAGATTCTGAAAATCGCTCCGGAAATACAGGATGGACTGTACCGAGCGATGGAGGGGGCGGTGGGCGCCATGTTTCTCGTGGCCTTTAAGATTTCCCTTCCCGTTTTGGGAGTTCTTTTTCTGGTTACGGTGTCCGAGGCCTTGATGGGAAAAGCCGCTCCCCAATTGAATATCCTGCAGTTGAGTTTTCCGATTAAAATCGCGATCGGTCTGATCGTTATGATCCTGATCGTTCCGTTTTTGGTCTCCCAGATGGGTTCGGCTTTTCAACTCTCTTTCGAAAAAGTGAATTATCTGTTAAGAGAATGGCCGACGCAATGAGAATTACTTTGTCGGAAATTCTCCGTATCCTGGACCCGAGGCGGGCCTTCCCGGTTTTTGAGTCTTCTTCCTCCGTTAGGGCGGAAGAATTCAAAATCGACCTGCAGTTGTTCGCCGCAGAGGACGAAGGACGTACCCAACCCGGTAGCGAAAGGCGCAGGAGAGAGGAAAGGGAAAAAGGGAACGTCCCGAAAAGCGCCGAAGTCCCGTCCGCGATCGTTCTCCTGGCCGGAGTCGTACTCATGTATCTCATGGGTGAATATTTTTTCATGAAATCGTATTATCTTTTGCGAAAATACTTTTTCGGAATCCGCTCCGCCGACTCCGTCAGCCAGGAAGCGGTGTCCTCACTGATGAACAACGCTCTCTGGGACATCACCCAACTGCTTTTGCCCCTAATGGGAATCACGGTAGTTGCCGCCATCGTCGGAAACGTACTGCAAGTCGGTTTCTTATTCGCTCCTCGGGCGTTGGCTTTCAATTTCAGCCGGATCCGGCCGAATTTCCGGAGGATTCTCCCGAATCGCCAGACCTTATTCAATCTAGGCAAATCGCTGGCAAAGGTCGCGATCATCGGATGGGTATCTTATTTCGTGATCGAAAAGGATTTTTTCCGCATCCTGATGCTGGGAGACATGGGCTTGGAAGAGTCCGTCACATTGATCACGTTTACGGCATTCAAAATCTTCGTAGTCGTGGGTATCCTCCTCCTAGCGATCAGCGTCGGGGACTATTTTTTTCAGAGATACGAATACGAAGAGTCCTTGAAGATGACCCCTTCCGAGGCGAAACGGGAAATGAAGGAACAGGACGGAGATCCTTCTCTACAAGCCAGAAGGCGACAGATGGCAAGGGATACGATCAAGAAAAGTAGAATGTTAACCGAAGTCCCGAAAGCGGACGTGGTCATCACGAATCCGACGCACTTTGCGGTGGCTCTGGAATACAAACCCGGCGTCCATAAGGCTCCTGTCGTGATCGCAAAGGGAGTGGACGATTTTGCGCTCCGGATCATTCGGGTCGCGAGATCCAACGGAGTTCCGACCGTGGAAGACCGGCCCATGGCCAGGATGTTATACGACGAAGTCGAGATCGGCCAGGAAGTCCCCGCCAGATTCTACACGGCTCTCAGCGTTATCTTTACCAAACTCGAATCTTTCAGGAAGGCGTTCCGCAACGCGTCGTAGACGATTAGGAGAAACTCATGGAAAAGAGATGGTACATGCAGTCGGATTTCATCCTGGGCGCGGGCGCGGTTGCGGTCGTCGGAATGCTCGTCGTTCCTTTGCCCGGAATGATCCTGGATCTTCTGATCCTTTTCAGTCTGGCGATCAGCCTTTTGATCGTATTGACTTCCCTTTCGATCAAGGAGCCTGCGGAGTTTTCCATCTTTCCCAGTCTTTTGCTGATCACTACCATTTATCGTTTGGCGTTAAACGTTTCGACCACCAGGCAGATCCTCTCCAAAGGGCCCGCGGTGAACAGCGCGATCATAGACGCCTTCGGTTCGTTTATCGTCGGGAGCGAATCGGGGTTGAGCAAGTACGTGGTGGGATTCATCATATTCCTGATCTTAGTGATCGTCCAGGTCTTGGTCATCACCAAAGGTGCGACCCGGATTTCCGAAGTGGCCGCCAGGTTCACTTTGGACGCCCTCCCGGGAAAGCAGATGGCCATCGATATGGAGCTTTCTACGGGGAATATCAACGAGGAAGAGGCCAGGAAACGGCGAAAAAAAATCGAGGCCGAAGTCGATTTTTACGGATCCATGGATGGTGCGAGTAAATTCGTTCAAGGGGACGTTCGTGCGGGATTGATCATCACCGCGATCAATTTGTTAGGCGGGGTGATCATCGGGGCTAGCATTCGGGGAGAGTCCTTCATTTCCGCAATAGAAACCTACGGCAAGTTTACGATCGGCGACGGTTTGGTTTCCCAGATTCCGGCCCTCTTGACTACGGTCGCGACGGGTATCATCGTCACCCGTTCCGGATCGGAAGCCGATTTGGCAAAGCAGTTCAAGACCCAACTTTTCGCAAACTCTAAAGTATTGTACGTGGTCGCGGCTTCCCTCGGGCTCGGGGCCTTTATTCCCGGGCTTCCTTTTATCCCGATGGCGCTTCTTGCTGGCGGTCTCGCGTATCTTGCGTATTCCATGGAAAAGACCGTTCAGGAACAATTGGAAGTCTTGGAAAAAAAGGAAAAGGAATCCGTAACGGACCGAAAGCCGCGGGACTATTACGACGAGCTTCGTATAGAGCCGATCGAGATCGAATTCGGATATCATCTGGTTCCTCTCGTGGACACTTCCCAGGGGGGAACCCTGATGGACCAAATTTCGAATTTGCGGGCTAAATTCGCTAGAGAAAGCGGGATCGTGATTCCGCCGATTCGTATTTTAGATAATCTTGAAATACCTCCGGATCAATTCACCATAAAAATCAACGGCGTAGAGGTCGGGGCGAGCACGATCCGGCCGGACAAGTTGATGGCGATGCCTTCCGCCGAAAGTCAGGATATAAGCTCCATAGAAGGGGAGTCTTTCATGGAGCCAGCGTACGGGCGGACCGCGAAGTGGATTTCCGGGGATACGAAAGGAGACGCGGAGTCAAAAGGGTTCATCGTGGTCGACGCTTCCACCGTGATCATCACGTATCTAAGGGAATTGCTTGCGACACACGCGGCAAGTCTGTTAGGGCGGGAAGAGGTGAAGAAACTTCTGGATCATTATCGTTCCCAGTATCCTACTCTCATCCAGGAGTTGGAAGCGGACAAACCGGGAAACCTGGGGATGTTACAACAAGTACTCCAGAATCTTTTGCGGGAAGGATTGGGGATCCGGAATCTGGTTCCGATTTTGGAAACGGTCGCAAACAAAATGTCCAAATACCCGAATCCTTATGTGCTTACGGAATTCGTACGCCAAGCCATTTCGAATACGATCGTAAAAGACTATATGGTCGACGGAAAACTTCAGGTGGTCGTGGTGGAAGGAAGGGTTCTGGACAGATTGAACAAATCCCTCGCGCAGGATCGACTGGAAGGAAGGGATATATTGATCTTACCGCCTGACTTTCAAAGAAGACTTTTGGAATCCGTAGCCGAGATGAACCGCAAGGTCCAGGAGAGCAGGGGCTTCCCGATCTACGTGGTCAACCGAGAGGTACGGATGCCGTTCGCATATTTCCTAGCAAAGGAATTCCCGCCCAGAAATTTCGCGGTACTCGCTTTGGAGGAAGTCCATTCTTCCGTACCTACCGTGATCGTGGGGGAACTCCGGGTGACCCAGGCGCAAGCCGCCGAAGCCGTGGAAACGGTTTAAAAAAACGTAAAGAATACAAGAAGGAGCACGTATGGATTTCGCTAAGATCAGGGGAAAAGACCTACAGGACTGCTTGATGCAGATGAAAATGAAATACGGACCGGAAGCTCACGTGATCGAACACCGGATTTTGACGGAAGGTGGAGTTTTCGGAACCGGTCTGATGGCGAGAAAAGTCGTAGAAATCCAGGTAGGAATCCCGGAAAAAGCAAGCTCTCGGGAAAAGGTGGAAAAGAAATTGCAGGACCTGAAGGAATTGCTAAAGCAAAAATCCGTTCAGACACCCGAACGACGGAAACATTCCGAAGAGATTCCGTCCTGGGAAGAAAGGTCGAGACGAATTCCTTCCGTCACTTCCTTGCCCGAGGAATCGGATACGGATTCGCAATCTGAGGACGAGAGATTCGGTCTCTCTTTCGCGAGGGAATTCGAACCCAGGATCGCTACGGTTCGAAAGCCGGAAGCGGATTCCCACTTGAATCGACTCAAAGAAAGGTTGGTCCAGGAAGGAATGACCTCTCGTTATGCCGAGGAGATCGCTTCCGCGGTCGAACAGAGGCTTTCTCCTCTGGATCGATCCCGAGTCGCCTCCGTAAACGAAAAAGCGGTTCAAGTCCTTTCCGAACGAGTAAGTTCCGAGCCGGACATTTTCAAAGGAACAGGGAGAGGCCAAAGAAAAGTCGTATTTTTCGTAGGTCCGACGGGAAGCGGCAAGACTACCAGCATCGCGAAACTTGCGGCAAAATACCACCTTCACATGGGGAAGGCGGTTTCCTTATACACCACCGACAATTATCGGATCGCGGCGATCGAGCAATTAAAACGTTACGCGGATACCATGGAAATGCCATTCTATGCCGTAAAGGATCTGAAACGATTCCAGGAAACCTTGGCTAGGGACGGTTCGGAACTGATCCTGATCGATACTGCCGGATACAGTCACAGAAATATGGACCAGCTAGGTAAAATGTACGGTTATTTGTCCGCATTCGGGGAAAAAGACAGCGTCGAAAATATCCTTGTATTATCCTCTACCTCATCGTATCATCATTCCCACTCGGTGATGAAAGCCTACGAACCTTTGGGTTTCCGCAGAATTTTATTAACCAAACTAGACGAAGCGGAATTTTTAGGTGGATTTCTGGAATTGGCCGATACACTTAATAAGGGTTTTACCCATTTGAGCGTCGGTCAGGAAGTGCCTTTTGATATGATCCCTGCGGAAAAGCATCTACTTGCCGAGTGTGTGGTAAATCCTGAAAGAATCAAAGATATCAAAGGCGAAATCTTTTCCACCGCGGGGTGAAAAATTCCGCGATGAAGATTGTTCGAAGAAGAGGTTAGGATGGACCAGGCGGCCCAACTGCGGAAACTCACCGAGGGGAATACGAGTCTTAAGCTCGTTTCTTCGACCAAACCGATGACCAAAATAATCGCGATCGCTTCCGGAAAAGGCGGAGTAGGAAAGAGTACGATTTCCGTGAACCTCGCCATCTCCATGGCCAAGGCGGGACAGAAGGTTCTAGTTTTCGACGGAGATTTGGGACTCGCCAACGTAAACGTGATATTGGGGATCATTCCGAAATACAATTTATACCACGTTGTTAAGGGACATAAGAGTTTAAAGGACATCATCATCCAGGCGCCGGAAGGGGTGGATATCATCGCAGGAGCGAGCGGATATTCCCAACTGGCCAACTTGAACGACACCCAAAGAAACAATCTGATCAAGGGATTCGGGGATCTGGATTCCTACGATTATATGATCATAGATACGGGAGCCGGAATCAGCTCCAATGTCATCGGGCTCACGCTTCCGGCGGACGACGTGATCGTAGTCACCACGCCCGAGCCGACAGCGATCACGGATTCCTACGGACTGATCAAAGCCATCGTTTCCCAAAGTAGGGATAAAAATCTGAAAATGGTGGTGAATCGGGTCCGATCGGCTATCGAAGGTAAGAAGGTCGCCGATCGGGTCATAGACATTTCCGGACAATTCCTGGAAGTCCGGGTCGAAAATCTGGGATTTATCTTTCAGGACGACGAGGTGGAAAAAAGCATCCGGGAACAAAAGCCCTACATCATCCACTCTCCGAAAAGCAAAGCGGCGGCCTGTCTCAATCGGATCACTTACTCCCTTCTGAACCAGGAAATGGATGCGCAGGAGGATTCCGGAATCGGAGGCTTCTTTAAGAAATTTTTTAATTTCGTGGATGTCCGCGAGAAGCAGCAGAGTCTGGACGACAATTGAACCTTCAGATCGTATTTCTCGCTTTTTTCGCTTTTTTGGGACTGGTGGTCAGTTCCGTCTGCGGATTTTTAGCGGGAAATTACGTGACTCACGTCTTATTCATTACTTTACTTTCCACGATCGGGATGGCCGGATTCGGATTCGGAGTCTATACGATTTTAGAAATGAAGGTTCCCGAGTTCCTGGACTTTCTTCGGAATTTGACCGGTTCCTATTCTTCTTCCCTTGAGAGCGAGGGTGGCGAAGCCGGGGCGAGCAACCTGTACGGAGAGAGATTGGACGGGGACACTTCGTCCGCACATTTCGAATCGGCGAGCGGCGGCGACGAAGGCCGGGCCGCCGTTGCTGGGATCCCGCGCAGAAAGACGGAAAAATTTGGCGACCATATTATGGTGGAAAATATCGCCATCAAAAACGAACCGAAATTGATGGCGGAAGCCATTCGAACGATGCTCGCCAAGGATGATGGCGGGTCCGAAAAGTAGGATCCACCAGCATTTCCTAATGAGACAAAAAACTGCTTGATTTCCCGTTTTTTGCGACAAAAAATGCTATTGCAAATCGGTTTGGTCCTCGACACTCTTAATCGAGGGACCTTCCCAGTCCGATGTTATGTCCAAACTTTTTGATAAATATAATAATACGGATGAAACGGAACTGTGGAAGTCCTATCGGGACACCAAAGACCAAAACATACGCAGTTATCTCGTAGAGAAATATTCTCCCTTAGTCAAGCATGTGGCCGGTCGTATCGCGATCGGGATGCCCCAAAATGTGGAGTTCGATGACCTGGTCTCCTACGGAGTATTCGGACTTCTAGATGCGATCGAAAAGTTCGACCCGGACAGACAAATCAAATTTAAGACGTACGCGATGACTCGGATTCGCGGTTCGATTTTCGACGAACTGCGTTCCATCGATTGGATTCCCCGCTCGATCCGACAAAAAGCCAAGCAATTGGAACAGATTATCGGAATGCTGGAGAACAAAGAAGGCGCTCATGTGGAAGACGAGGCCATCGCGAAAGAGATGGGAATTTCCGTGGAGGAATTCAATTCTCTTCTTACGAAAATCAGCGGTACTTCTCTCGTATCCCTCAATGATATCTGGTTTCTCGGAGACGAAAACGACGAAGTCTCCTTCATGGAAACGTTAGAATCTCCGATGAACATGAATCCGGATACGATCATCGAGAAAGAAGAGATCAAAAACGTCATTGTCGAAGCGATCAAGACCTTACCGGATAAGGAAAAGAAGGTTATCGTCCTCTACTATTACGAGGATCTTACCTTAAAAGAGATCGGGGAAGTGCTGGAAGTGACCGAGTCCAGGATCTCCCAGCTTCATACTAGGGCCGTCGCCAGATTGAGAAGCAAACTGGGAAAAGTAAAATCGGTCATTACGAAGAAGTAATCCTTTTTTTAGGAGTTCTATATGAGAATTTCCTTATATATAGAAATTATTTCCCCAAGTCGTCCGCTGATTCCTCCGATTTCGGATTCCGTCTTCCTGTGAGCTCCGGCTGAAACTATCGCTATGTCTTCCTTAACCTCCTTTCTCAAAGACCAGTCCAAAGAATTGGATAAACTCCAAAACGAGCAAGTAGAGGTCTTGGCCGAAACTTTGGAGAAATGCCTACAGTTGGCCGCCTCCCATCTGAGACGGAAGATCCACGAAATCGATTATATCGTCATCAAACGCGGCAAGAAAAAACTCTTGGGTTCCGAACCCTGGCATATCCGAGCTTCCCTCATTCCCGAGGACAATTTTTTGGACGAGTTGTCCGAGCTGGACAAGAAATTGACCGGGGGTTCCGGAAAATTAGTTTCCAAAGATTTGAAGGAGTTCCTACAGCCTAAGGACAGGGACGGAAGAGTTCTCGTTCAGATCCTAAGAAACGGAGCCTACCTCACCGTCTTTCCGCCTGCGGGAGACGGAAGGGCAGTCGAGCTTGCTGAAGCTTCCAAAAAACTTTCTTACCGGGGAGTGGGGCAGTTGGACGAAGATCAGATTCGGAAATTGGTCAAGGAAGCCAAGGGAGAACCGGTATTCATTTCCAACGCCAAACCTCGTCCGGGAATGGAAGGAAAGCTCGTGCTAGATATAGCGCCCGACAGGATGAGGGCTAAGGTGACGTTCATTCCTCCCAAGCCGGGAGGAAGAGATTTGGAAGTCAAAGACGTGATCAACTATCTGAAGAACGCCGGTATAAAATACGGGATCAAAGAGGACGAGATCAAACGTCGGCTTGAAGACGAATATTATACCCAACCGTTTACCGCTGCGGAGGGGGACCAACCCGTCAACGGTAAAAATGCGACCATCATCTATCGTGTCCGTACCCAAAAGAATGTGGTCTTCCGCGAAGACGAGTCCGGTCGTGTGGATTACAAGGACTTGGATCTGATCGAAAACGTAGTCGTGGGTCAGTTATTGGCGGAGAAGGTTCCCGCTGAGAAAGGAAAATACGGCCGTTCCTTATTCAACGAGCTCTTACCCGCTAAGGACGGGCTGGACACGGAGCTGAAGCAGGGCAAAGGAACCATCCTCTCGGAAGACAGAACCAAACTGACTGCGGAAGTGAACGGCCAAGTCGTATACGCAGCCGGGCGGCTTTCCGTAGAGACCGTGTACCGAGTCAACGGAGACGTAGGTATCAAGACCGGGAACGTGACGTTCCTCGGCTCCATCATTATCACCGGGAATGTGGAAGACAATTATTCGGTCAAGGCCGCCGGAAATATAGAGATCTACGGAACCGTACAAAAGGCGAATATAGAAGCCGACGGAGATATCATTATCCGTCAAGGGGTTTCCGGGCGGGACGAGGCGCGTATAGAATCGACGGGCGGAAATGTGATCGCTAAATTCATACAGAACGCCACCGTTATCACCGAGAAGGATGTGATCGTCCAGGAAGGAATTCTCCATTGCTTTATCAGCGCCGGAGGAAAGGTCGTGTCCAACGGAAAGCGGGGCCAAATCGTAGGCGGGACCATTCGTGCCGCAGAGATGATTGCGGCGAAGGTGATCGGTTCTTCCGCCAACCCGCCCACAGAATTGGTTGTCGGAACCGATCCGAAAGTATTGAAACAGATCGCGGAATACGAGGAAAAACTGGCGGAGAACCAGGAGAAGTTCGAACAACTTACGAAAAGTTTAAAGACTTTAAAAGCGCGCAAAGAGAGCGACCCTGCCTCCTTTACCAAGGACCAGGAACAGCAATTGTCTAAAACGGCCAAGGCTGTGGAAAAGCTGGAGATTCGGATCCGGGAATACGAGAACGAAATCCAAAACCTCCGCAACTACATAGAGGAAAAAGCCGCCAACGGAATGATTTCCGTGGAAAAAACCCTTTTCGGCGGCGTTACTTTGAAGATCAGAAATTCCGACTTTAAGACCCGGAACGAAATCAAACATAAGACCTTTGTGGAAGAGAACGGAGTCATCCGGCAACTTCCGTACCAGGATCCCGAGCCGGATAAAAAAGACTGGAGAAAAAATCGGTCTCGAGTAAAATAAGAGGCTATGAGGCTGAACGAACCCCTTTCGGGATATGGAGCCGCAACGGATATCCTTCGCCGGACCATGGTGGAGAATCCGCACACTCTCACCAACGTAATCGCTCAAAACGAAAAGTCGGTCCGAGAGTACAATATAGATAAAAAATATGCAGTACAGATGTACGCGGAGATTTTTTCCCTGTCTCCGGAATATAGGGAAAGGCTTAGGACGTCTTACGTTCAAAAAATCGGGGAAATCGAAAAAGAGATCCGCTCCTTTAAAGGACCTCGTCCGGAAGGCGGCAAGGATAAGATCGTTTCCTATGACCAATCGGGAAGAAAGATAGAATACAAAACGGCTTCCCGAACCGGTCTGGACGTGCTGGCCTAAACGACACCGATGCAATTCTAAATTACCTCCGAAGGGATGTTGTTGGAAACTTCCACCCGGAGGTCGGATGCATGGAACTGTTCGCAGTGATTTTTTTAAACGTCGTCCTCGGCGTAGGTCTGTACATAGGCATTACCGCCCAAGTCACGAAGAGGATCCGATCTCATATGATCCGACGGATCAACGAGGAAGTACGGACTTTGGTCGACGAGATTCAATCCGAAACGGAAAACCATATAGAATTACTGAATTCTAAAGTGCAAGCCTATAAGATCCTGGTGCAGAAGACGGATTCTTTGGAAGAGAAATTGAAGTCCATCCTGAAAAAAGTGGAGGAGCTTCCCGAACGGATCGGAGAAATCTCGGACCTTCCTCTCGAATTCGGAAGTCAGCCTCGACCGGCGGGGGAAACAACTCCTCGAAAGGAGGAATTTTCCTCCTTAGAAGAGGTGGGTTTGGAGGAAGTCGCCTCCGAAGAACATTCGTTCAGGGAAGAATACCTCACCTTGATCCGCGAAAAGCAGAAGGAAATGAAAAAATCTCCGGAAGCGCCGGAGGAAAAGCGAACGGACCTCGCTTCCAAGGCAGGTCGTGGCGTAGGTCATTTGTACAGGCAAAATATGCCGGAAGATATTCCCGGGATGGAAACCGTAGGCAAACGGGAAAATCGCGGAACTGCTTCTTCGCAAAAGATCGAAGAACCTGCCGATTCGGGGACGATCGGAATCCTGAAAAATTTCGGAAAACGAATCAAGGATTCCCTAGGTTGGAAGGACGCTCAGGAACTGCTGGCTTCTCCTTCTCCCACTAGACCTCCTCAGCCTATGTACAATCCTAGTTCCACTTTCGACATTTCTTTGGGCGGAGATCCGTTTTCGCAGGCGCTTCCTTTAAACGCGGAAGCGACAGGTGGAGGAAGTCTTCGGTCGAAGTCGGAGTATGTCCCCGAGACGGGACAGATCGAAAAAGCGTTTCCGGTAAAACCGAAAATACGAGACAATAAGATTCCGGTAGAACAGGATTTCGGCAGATTGCTTGAACGGAAAATCGCGGGTTTCGAGCCGCAAAAATCCGACCGAGTAAAAATTTCTCCCGAGGCTATTCTGAAAGATTTACCGGTCGGTACGACAAAGATAGAGAAGGTTGTTTTCCTCTTGAAAAAAGGATATTCTCATGAGGATATTTCAGAAGCACTGGATTTGGCGACAGGCGAGGTGGATATCATCGAAAGGTTCAGGTTGGAAAGAAACCGGAGGGTCTAATGTCTCAATTTAGCGTCCTAAACGTCGGTTTCGGAAACATCGTAATGGTTTCGAAGATCGTCGGTATTATTCATTCCGATTCCGCTTCGGCAAAAAGAATTCGGAACGAAGCAAAAAGCAATAATAGTCTGATCGATGCCACTCAGGGGAAAAAAACCAGATCCATCATTATCACGGACTCCAATCATTTGGTCCTTTCTAATCTTCGCGTCGAGGCATTGACTCGACGGATCGAAAGCCGAGACAATTCCGTAGCAGAAGAAGAGGAAGAAAAGGACTAAGTGTCTTCTAAACTTTTCGTTCTTTCTTCCGTAGCAGGCGGCGGAAAATCCACTTTGATTCGTTTGGTCCGGGAAAAACACCCCCAGATCGCTTTTTCCGTTTCCTGCACGACGAGACCGCCGCGTCCGGGAGACGAAGAGGGGGTTACCTATTTTTTTTTAACTCCCGAGGCGTTCGAGCGCGGGATTCGTGAAAACGAATTTCTGGAATGGGCCAAGGTTCACGACCATTACTACGGTACTCCACGAAAATACGTCGAGGAATGTCTTGCGGGCGGAAGGTCGGTCATTATGGACTTGGACGTGCAGGGTGCGGCGCTCTTGAAGGGGAAATTGGGAAACACTGTCGTTACGATCTTTATCCTTCCTCCTAGCGAAGAAGAATGGGAGAGAAGGCTTCGAGCCCGCGGAACGGATTCCGAAGAAAGCATAATGAAACGGATACGCAACGGAAAACAGGAACTTTCCCGCAGGAACGAATTCGATCATGTCATTCTGAACGACGATTTGGATCGCACATTGTCGCAGCTCGAATCCATATTGCTTTCCTCCGAAAAACATTGAGTTTGGGTAGGTTTGCGTATGAAAAAAATTCTTAATTCGTCTTTCTTATCCCTTCTCCCGCCTTTTCTTCGCTCTTTCTTTTTACTCTTCCTCTGCGTTTCGAACGCTTCCTGCCTTTATCTCTTAAAGCCTAGGGAAAATTTCGAGAGCAGCAAAAACCTTTCCCGGCCGGATTATTCCGATTTGAAATATTGGGCCTCGCATCCTGCAAAAAAGGATCCGGGTGACGAAGTCCCGAAAGACTCGGGGTTTACCGACATGCAAACAACTGCGGAAGCGGACGTTTTTTTCGTACACCCGACCACTCTGATCGTAGCCGGGAAATACTGGAACGGGGATCTGGAGGACGAAAGTCTGAATCGGAAAACGGAAGAAGGACCGATCCGCTCCCAAGCGGGCGCCTTTAACGCATGTTGTAGGGTGTACGCTCCCAGGTACAGACAGGCAGCATTTTACGTTTTTATGGAGGATACTCCGGAAGGACAAAAGGCCCTGGAATTCGCATATGAAGACGTAAAGAACGCATTTTTATATTATATGAAAAATCTAAACCAAGGACGTCCTTGGATTTTGGCGTCCCATAGCCAGGGTACCCGTCATACGGTACGGCTTTTGAAGGAAATCGTGTCCTCGTCTTCGTACAAGAAGAATCTAGTCGCCGCTTATTCCGTAGGATATCCGTATTCCTCGGAGGAGACCGGACTTTCGCCCTGCATTTCCCCTGATGCTTTAGGTTGCGTAATCAATTGGAACTCCTTTCTGTGGGGAAGTAAACCGGTCCGACTTTCGGAGAGATTCGGCAAATCTCTTTGCGTAAATCCTCTTTCTTGGACGGTAGACGAATCGTACCAGCCGAAAGAATCGAATCCCGGAAGCGTTCCGATACGATTCTATCGAGTCTTGCCCGGAATCGCGGACGCGAAATGCGAGTCGGGAATTTTATGGGTGCACGAACCCGAAAGTAGAGGGTTTCCGACTCTAGGAAAAGACGATACCTACCATTTGGTGGACTATCATTTGTTCTATGCGAGTATCCGACGCAACGCAAAAGCGAGAGTGGATAAATTCCTCTCGGAAAAAGGAAAAAGATAAGTCGGGTACCGAAGGCAGGATCGAAATCCTGTCAGTTCGAGCAGTAGGGTTGTTCGACGACGATGGAAGGCATGTCCGTTCTCTTACCGTCTAGTTCCAGCTTTTTGTTCTTCAGATAAAAACCGCAAACTTCCACATAAGTGCCTACGGCAACCCTGTTGATCAGCCCGGAATCGTCGGAATCCAGGACCACGGGTCTTCCCCCGAATTGGAGAACGAAGCGGATCGAGTTTCCCTTGTACAAAACATGGGAAACGTTTCCCGTTAAACGAACCGTTTCTCCGACCGCTTTCGAAGGGTTCCTTACCAGATCCTCGCCGCTTAGAACCTTCCTTTTCTTTTCTTTGGCAAGGATTTCCGATCCGGCCGAAAAAAGAGTCGCAAGCAAGATTAAAGGAACGATCGATTTTCGCGTAAAGGTCATTATAACTCCTCGGACTCCGGCGATGATTCGGGCGCACGGATCGTATCCGAACGGGAAAGCCATTTATTCGTTATGGTCGCTCTTCTTTCCGCAGGAAATAGGGTCAGCAGATATGTGGTAATGGTCTGTCGCCCGTCCTGTTCCGCATCCTGATCCATCTGGATAAATACGTCAATGATATCCTTGTCCGGCCAGTTGGTCAGCATCTGGACCGCGTTATCGGGCGGCATGTTCGCCACCTTTTCGGCTAGGACTTTCACAAGTTTGTTCCGGCTGTTTTTTTCGGATTCAGCGGATTTCAACTCGTTCTCTTTGGCGGTAAGGCCGCGTTTGAGTTCGGAGATTTTTTCCAACTCCGCATCTAGCCTTTCTCTTTCTTTCCGGATATCCTCTTCCTTTTGGAAAATCTCGTCTCTGTCCTTGGCAAGACGCTCCATCTCTTTTCGGAACTCCAGTTTTTCGAGTTCCGAAGGGGATTCAGAATCCGCATTTACTAGTCCGGGCTCCTTGCGTAAAAACGGGAAAAATTCCGCCGCGTCTATGATCTGGAAGTAATCGAACGCGAAGAATCCGATCAAAAGCAGAAAGAAAATCAGTAAAACGAGATAAACGGCTCTCGCTTTATCGGTAAGGCTTGCCATAAATTTGTTATACCCGAACGTCCAGGCGCGATCCGGAGATCTTTTTCTCCAGTCTTTCGGCCTTAGTTTCTAAGTCGGTAATTTTTTCGCGGAGGTTAACCATAGAACTGATCGTCGGATCCGCATTTCCCGACTTTTTAATCTCTAAAAAGGGGAGTTCATTTTTTATAACGCTCGTAAAGTTTTCGGAGTTCAGAAAGTCCCGCATCCTCCGAACCGGAACGCTCGACGCCTCCCGTATCATAGGTAAAAGTCTTCGGATCCCGTCCAATTTGCTCGATTCCATCCTGAGTCCCCCTCGTTTTCGAAAAATATCTGCTTAGGAACAGTTCTTCCGACGTTTGCTGTTCCCTTTTCTTATAATGATGAATGTATTCCGAATAGCGCTTCTCTTTGAGAAGCTCCATGACTTTCTTTTCCTTTCGCGCTTCGTTCACTTCGAGCCTTTTCTTTGCGATGGGTTCGTCGAACGTGTGGATCTCTTCCGTCAGTTCGGAGTTCTTCGTTAAAAGTTGACGAATATAAGTCTGTAGGTAGGAGTATTCCCGCAAGTCGTAAGTCTCCGTGGGCTTGTCGGTAAGGTTCGCGATTTTGGCCTCGTTACTTTCGATTTCGGAACTACGTCGGTTGATTTCCGCAACGAGTTCGGAAAGTTCCTGCAGCTTTTTTTCTTCGGCGATTTTTTTGAGACGAAGCACGGGTTCGAGCCGGAATCGGAATCTTTTCATCGATTAAAATTCCTCCTCTTCCCGCTCTTCCCTGAGGATGTCCCGTAAAGAACTCATCGTATTCGGAAACGGGCTTTTTTCCATGAGTTTCTGGCGGAGAAAGGAATCTATCTTCTCCTTTTTCCGAATGGCCAAATCCACCTTTGCGTCGGAACCTTTCACATAGGCATTTAATAGAATCAATTCCTCCACGGAATTATAAGTGGAGATCAATTCCCGTATCATTCCCGCTCGCATGAAATGGTCCTCGTCCGTGATGGTCTGCATCACCCTGGAAAGGGAAGCCGGCACGTCTATGGCCGGAAAATGGTTCCTCTCCGCGAGTTTTCTCGAAAGGACGATATGGCCGTCTATATAACCTCGCACGGCGTCGGCCACCGGATCTTCCATTTCGTCCGTATCCGTTAATATGGTATAGAATCCCGTTATGCTTCCTCCTGATTTGGAAGTTCCGGATCTTTCCACCAATTTTGCTAGCTTGCTGAAGACGGAAGAACTGAATCCTCTCGTGATCGGAGGTTCGTTGTTCGAAACGGAAATTTCCCGATTCGCGTGAGCGAAGCGAGTCAAAGAGTCCATCATTAAGTTTACGTGAAGTCCTTTTTCCCGAAAATACTCCGCGACGGAAGTTGCAAGAAACGCGCAGTTGACTTGTTCCATTTTCGGGGAGTCGGAGGTTGCGGCAAATACGACCGACTTTGCGAGGCCTTCTTTTCCTAAGTCGCGTTCGATGAATTCGTTCACCTCACGTCCGCGCTCGCCGACCAAAGCGATGACGTTGATATCCGCATCGGTAAATCGGGCGATCATTCCTAAGAGACTCGATTTACCGACCCCCGATCCGGAAAAGATACCCAATCTCTGTCCTCGCCCGACGGTTAAGATTCCGTCGATAGCCCGCACTCCGGTAAGTAGAATGTCCCGTATGATGGGGCGATCCAGGGGATTGATGCTTTCTCCTTCGGGGGATTTTTCCTCCGAAGTGATGATGATTCCTTTTTTATCGATCGGTTTGCCGACGCCGTTCAGGACTCTTCCTAAAAGTTCGTTTCCGACGGGAACGTTCAGCCGACGTCCGGAAGAAAATACGAAGGCGTCGGGATAAACTCCTTCCACCGGTCCTAGAGGCATCAGGGTATATACGTGATTCTCGAAGCCGACGATCTCGCATTGGAGATACCCTTCGATCCCGGCCTTTTCGACGTCCATAATCTCGCCTATCTTGGAATCCGGAGGGCCTTCCGAATAAATCACATTTCCCGAGACGCGAACCACTCTTCCGGATTTGCGGATCGTTTCCGTCCTGTCCAGGATGAGAAAATATTTAGAAATAACGTCTACCTTCTCGTAGAATTTCTTTTCGATCATTGCCCGGATCCTTGGAACCCGAATGATACCTTCCGAAAAAAAATCTTTCGAGTCAAGTTATAATGCGAATATAATGGAATTATGTCGCTTGATAGTCGAAAGGAAAAGGAATTCGAAAGAAGGGAAGGACGATCTTCCTCTCGGCTTGCAGGAGTTCCTACAAGAAGAAAGCCCGGAAAAAGATTGGCAAAAAAGGGGAAAATCGAGTAGGACGGGCTCTGCTCGGCAGCGACAGAGGGTACCACCGCACCGGCCCCCGCCCAATGAGGGTGGGGCCCCTTCCGCCCAAAAACCATGTCCCGCAAGAAGAGATTCCCCTTGCCCGATCTCCGGAGTGGGGGATCGGGCAGGAGAGTAGAGAGAGTGGACGTGAATGGTCGATTATATCGGCTCCGCATTTCGAATCGCTTCTTCGATTTCCTTGAGCTGGGTGGAGATGCGCGCGTCGATGGCGCCCACGTCGGTCTCTATGATGACTCCGCCTCGGTCCACCCTCGAGTCTTCGTAGATATTTACCTTACGGAGAGACTCCATCAGCTTGATGAGTTCGTCCTTGTGAGCCGTTGTGATTTCCAGATCCGCAAAGTTCACGCGGATGTCCACGCGATCCCGGTCCTTGATCCGTTTTAAGGCTTCTCGTATGTTATTCAGTACGATTTCCTTACGTTCGATGATTTCGTCTTTGATGATCTTGCGCGCGATGATGAGGATCATCTCGACCATCTGTTTTTCCGAGGCCTGGATCAGTTCCGCACGAATGTCGATCGCCTTTCCTACGATGGTTCCCAAACGGTCGATCAGTCGTCGGACTTCTCCTTGTCCTTTTCGGAATCCCACTTCCCGTCCGGCTTCGAACCCTTTTAGGTAGGCCTCGTGTTCGATCTCGGCCGTTTTCATTTCGGCCTCTTTGATCATCCGTTCGGATTCCATTTTGGCCCGTTCTAGGATCTGCTCCGCCTTGGCCTTTCCGGAATCCTCGTCCAGTTTGATTTTTTCTTTGGAGTCCTGGATCATCTGGAAGGCTTTCTTTCTGCCTTCCTCTTCGATTTCCTCCGCTTTGCGGCGGGAATCTTCCAGCATTTTCTTGATGCTTTCTTCGGTCTCTTCTTTGTACCTATTCAGCTCGGCTTCGATCTCTTCGATCGAAGGGCCTTGGTACTGCTCGATGATGTTTCCTTCCTGGTCGACTTCGAATTCTTCCGCGTCTTCGTCCCTGTGGAATTTCTTGTACTTATCCGGAATTTGAAGCTCGACCTGGTCCTGCATGTCGGCAATCTGGATGGGTTTAAAGACGAGTTTGGCCATATCAGACGTTTCTCCGGAACTTGATTCTTCCCGATTCTACCGCATCCTTGAAAATTTCAAGAATACCGTTCTGGGCGGTTTCGATTTCCGCTAAGGAAATCGGTCCCATGGAATCTTCTTCTAATCTGACGATAGAGGATAGGGAAGGTTCCATTCTTTCCAGAAGCTCCGCCCTGGTTTCCGGCTCCGTTCCCTTGAAGGCCACTGCGATCACAATCGGGTGGACCGGGGAAAAGAATCGATTCAGGCTTTCTCGGTTCAGCTCCAGGAAGTCCTCCATCCGGAAGAAGTGTTCGTTTATATTTTCGGCAAACTCGGGGCTCTTTTCGCGTATCCGTGTGAATAATTTCCGGGAATCTTGGGGATCCATTTTGCCCAATAAATCGGCAGCCCTTTTTCCGATTTTTTCGCTTGTTGTCGACCGGAATCCAGGTCGCTTGATCGCCTCTCTTTTGAATCTGAGAAATCGCTCTAATGCGTCCCTGGCCGCTTCCGACGACGGGTCCAGCTCCCGGATCTGCAGAAGAATCTCTTCCTGCATGGATTCGGGGAATTCCTCCAGCACTCTCGCGGAAACTTCCGGGTTTGCGTAGCATAAGATGCATGCGATTCTGGAACTCTCCTCTCCTGCAACGATTCGGGAAAGTTCTTCCCGGGTGCAGTTCTTGAGCTCCTCTATCCAATCGGGTTCCGACGGGGAATCCTCTCTCAGGATGGATTCCAGTTCCTGGATGAGAGTCATGGTCTCAAGGTCCATCGACTCCCGAGGAGTGGAAGAGAGACCTTTTAGGAAGGCTCCGAGTAGCTCTCTTTCTTCTTTCGCTTCCAGCTTACCGCTCTTGTGAAAACTTTCCAAGAGGCGGCTGGTGTCCTGCGGACCTAGGTGTCTGAATACTTCCGGAGGAAGGTGCTCCCCCAAGACTCGGAGGAGGCGACCCGCCCGGTTTTTATTTCCGGACAGGGATTCCATTAGGTTGCTTCCTCTTCAGAGAGCCAGGTCCGGAGAAGTTGAGCGACTTCTTCCGGTTTTTCCTTGGCTAGATTGATCGCGTTTTCAAGCAACTCTCTCCTCAGTTTTTCATCGAGTGAAAGTTCGACTTCTGCGCTGCCGTCGTCCATGACTCGGAGGGCGGCTTCCCGCATCATTTGTTGCATTGCCGCCAGCTCTTCCTCGCGGAGTCTGCGACGTCTTGCGATCTCTTTTTTGATCGCTCTGTAGATCAGGATCGTCAGGATCAGGAAGAGAACGATGACGAGGGATGCGATGACCATTTGTCGGATCGCTTTTTGTTTTCTGAGTTCCTCGTCTTCGGCCGCGAATTGCGCGGTTCTGTCTTTCGGAATGCTGATGACGGAGATCATGTCTCCTCTCGCCTTGTCGATCCCGACTGCAGCCTCGAGGTTTTTGCGGATGGTCCTAAGGTCGTCGTCGGAAACCGGAATATAGGTACGGTCGTAACCGGTCCCGTCCTCTTTTTCCTTTTTGGTCCATTGTCCGTCGATGACTACGGAGAGGTTTACTTTTTCGATTTTCCAGGGTTGCTTTTGCACTTCGCTTACCCTGCGATTAAACTCGTAGTTGTTGATGTTTTCGGTCTTTTTGTATTCGGCCTTTTGATAGTCGGTATCCTTATAGCCCGGAGGAAGGTTCGGTTCCGTTCCGGCGGGTCCGTCCGGAGTGAAGCCTCTTCCGTTAAATTGCTCGCTGGTTTCCTTGGAAGAGACTTTTAGGCTGTATCCGTCTACGATTTTGAGTTCGGAATAAGGCGTGTTTGGGTCGTCCGGCCTTTCTACGACGGGGGTTACCGTATTGTCTTTGTAGGACTCCTTGTCCCAATTCAACATATATTCGAATCGCGTAATGTCGACTCTGTCTTCTCCGCCCAAATACCAGCGAAGCGTATTGCGAACGTCTATGAGTCTTTGGATCCTCTGTTCTTCTTGGATCCTTAATTTTTCCTGCACGACCCTGAGTTCTAATCTCTCTTTTTCGAGATCCTCTTCGAAATCGGAAATGATCTTACCGTCCGCGTCCGCCACCACTACGTTTTCGGGTTTAAGTTTGGGAACGGCCCGGGAAACCAGGTTTACGATTCCTTTGACTTCTTTTTTCGAAATACCGTCCACTCCGGGAATAAAATGGAGAATGACGGAGGCTTTTACGGGAGATGCGTTAGAGCTGAACAGTTCCTCTTCGGGAATGGCTATGTTGACGAAAGCCTTGTCGACGGGGCGAAGGGTCATGAGGGATTGCTCTATGGCTCCCTTTAAGGCCCTGTACTTTTTTATATCCTTGTCGAACTGCGTTTCCGTGAATTTCTCCACGTTGAACAACTCCCAGCCTTGCACTCCGGCGGGGATCAGGTTCTCTTGCGCCAGTTTGGTGATGATTTCCTGTCTTTGCTCCGGATCCACACTGATCACGCTGGTATCGGACGTGCCGTACTGGTATCCCATGGAATCCAGTTTTTTGGTCACTTCCGCGAAATCTTTGGAAGTAAGGTCCTTGAACAGGATGATCCGGTTCTTTTGGGAAGAAACCGTTGCCAGGAGGCCGATCGCCACGAGAACGGTGAGCGCGACTCCTCCTAAGATCAATTTTTTGGTCATATCCAAGGAACCGAAGAATTCCTTGATATTATTCAGAATCTTTTGCAACTGCTCGGGCATATTCCTTCACCACCGACAAGATACGGGACATAATAGATTTTCGGAAACAAAGTACAATCCCTTTTTAAAAAAACTTTAGAAATTTTTTTTATTACGCAGCGGATGTTTAGTATGTCTTTCGGAAAGCCCTTCCGAGGATGACTTGTCCGCATGAAAGCGTATGAGAATCTTAGGAAATGCGCCCGATTCCGATTTTGGAAGATCCTATTCTTTCGTTCGAAGAGGCAAAAGCCCTGAACGGATATTTCTCGGAGATGCTTTCGGAGTCTAGACGTAGAAAAATAGAGGAAGTTCTTTCGTTTCGTACGAAGTACTTAACAATTGTGTTGGAAGACGTATTCCAACCTTTTAATGCTAGTGCGACTTTGAGAACCTCTGAATGTCTAGGGTTAAGCGACGTTTATGTGGTCGAGAATCGTAACTCGTACAAACCGAATTCCGGAGTCGCGATGGGAGCCCAAAAATGGCTTCGGATCCATAAGTATCAAGATAAAAACGAGGATAATACTTCGGCTTGTCTCGGGGAATTAAAATCGGCCGGATATAGGATCGTGGCCACTTCCCCTAGAGACGGCGAAGGGCTCCGTTCTCTGGAGGACCTCCCGCTAGATAGGCCGACTGCGTTGCTGATCGGAGCGGAGGAGATCGGACTTTCGGAGCGGGCCTTGGCTCAAGCCGATCTGCATCTGAAACTGCCTATGTACGGATTTACGGAAAGCTATAATCTTTCGGTTACGGTGGCGATCGTCCTATCCAATCTTCTACCTCGAATCCGGGCCGTTTCGGAAGATTGGCGTCTTTCCGAGGAGGATACGGCGCATCTTCGGAATTTCTTGTATAAAAAAACCATTAATAATGGTCCGGTAATAGAATCCGAATTTTTACGAAGAAGGCGACGTCCGATCTAAGACTCGATCAGTAGAGCAATCCGGATCCTGAAAAGAAGAATTGGAGCAGTTTTCTCATTTGGGTTCCGGAAATTCCGGCTCCCAAATATTCTCCGTCCACCCAAATCTCGAAATGCAAGTGCGTGTTTTCGTCCGTGCCTTTGGCTTCCCCTATCAGTCCGGAATTGCCGGCGGTACCGATCGTTTCTCCCGCTTTCACTCTCGAGCCTTCCTTTAATCCCGCTTTTATCGAGGAAAGGTGATTGAAGGAAGTCATCACTCCGTTTCCGTGATCGATCCAGATCTGCCTTCCGCCGAAGTCCTTTTCCACATAGGTTACTCCGTTTTTCTGGGCCTGAGAACTATGATACTGATATTCGGGTAGAGTCATGGGGGAATATTCCACGTCCGCTCTTACGATCGTTCCATCCGCGGGGGCAACGAGCGGATCCGAGAACTTGAGATTACGAACGGTGCCGTCTTTTTCCTTTTTATAATAGATATCCAACCCTTTGTGCACTCCGTTTCTATAATCCCGCGGAGCGCCCGGGAGTTGGAAATCCTTTTGAGGTAGGACTCCTCCGATAACCGGATAGAGATAGCCGGTTACACGTTTGGGAACGGAATTCAAACAAGTGTCGTTTAACAAAATCCTGAATTCGCTGACGACCGAGCTTTTATCCTCGTTCTTAGGAAAAAAGATACGCACAACGGAAGCGTCCATAGGCGGAATTCGATGGAAATTGTTCAGTTCCACTCGATCGTTTTTCAGAATCGTCTTCCAGGATTCCTGGTACAATACCTGTACCTCGTATTCGGATACCGATCTTTTTCCCCGAAAAACGGGAACCACCAGTTCGATTCCGTTTATCAGGCGTTTGGTGCCGAAATCCACGATGATCCAATCCGGTTTCGTGCTGGACGCGGAATACCAATGCGTTTGCGGATTGGTATCGAAAAGATTGAAGGCACCGTATTCCTCGTCAAAGGAAGAAGATACGGAATAGGAAAACGGTGCGACCGTCAATTTTCCGAAATCAAGATAATCCACTTCCGAACCCAAGGATCCGTACGTTTTGGGTGCGGATAGGACGGAGAAAGTTGCGGCGATTACTAGGAAAAAAAAGAATCGGAATCTCATGCTTTGGAACGAATCGCTTCTCCCGCTTGTATGCTTTTTCCCCTTTCCAGTAAGGCTTTTGCTTCGGCGACTTTCCAGGAATCCAGATAACTGGGATCCTCCAAGCTGACATCGGGTCTAAGTGCGATAGGTTTTCCTTCTTGTCCGAGATACAAGGATCTTCTTCCGAAAAAACGTCCTGCTGCCTCTTCGGGTTGTACGATTTTTCTTCTTTCTCCCCGCATGGAATAAGCAAGCGAAGCTTGTTCCACGTAGGAGGAAAATTCGGTAGGGTCCGCGGAGATTCCATGATCCGGTCCGGGAAGATTCTTATCTAGTGTAAAATGTTTTTCTAATGCGGTTGCTCCCAAGGCGATCGCCATGGCTCCGGCAAGTGCTCCCGCCGTGTGGTCGGAAAAACCTATGGGTCCGGAAAAGGAATGTCTGTAATGAGTGATGGTTCTCAGGTTCGCTTTTTCAGGAGGAGTCGGATACAAAGAGACGCAATGGAAGAGCAAAAGATCCTTTACCCCGAGAGATTCCAGGAATTCCAAAGCACGAATCACTTCGAACGCTTCCGCCGCGCCCGTAGAGAGAAAAATGGGAAGTTTCGTGGAAGCGCATTTTTCGAGCAGGCCTTTGTTTACGACGTCTCCGCTCGCGATCTTAAGGGCAGGGACACCCAAGGAAACAAGCAGATCCACGCTCTTTTCGTCCAAAGGAGTCGAAAAGAACAACAATCCTTCTTCCTTTGCGGTATCCCGGAAGTGTCTATGCATCTCCTCCGAGAGTTCGTACCGTTTGAAGATTTCCACCAGGATCTTGGCTTTCGGGTTTCGAAGATCGATAAAATCCTCCGTGCGATACGTCTGAAATTTCACCGCGTTCGCTCCCGCTTTCTTTGCTGCGCGGATCGTCTTCTTTCCGATTTCGAGATCTCCGTTATGATTCAATCCGATTTCCGCGACGATAAAAGGAGGGGAGTCAGGACTCAGTTCAGTAGCAGGGCTCAGGCTAAAGCTTTTTGAGAACGTCATTTTTTCCTCTAGTTTCTATAAAATAGGTATCGGTTCGATTTTTTGAAACGGAAAGGATTTCCCGAAAATCCTTTCCGTTCCGCATTCCCGTTTTTCCGATGCGAGACGATTCTTCTCAACTTATTTCGTCGGTGGAAAAACCGTATTGGAGTTCATCAGGTCGTAGCTCAAATTGAGGAAGGCTTTCGCCTTCGTTTCATAGACGTCGCAGACGGCAGGATCTGATTCGCAAATTTTAGATGTCGGGTTTTTGGAATAGGACGTCGCGTCCCGGAGTTCTCCGTCCGTAAATCTATACAACGCCAAATCGTTCTGGATCCAGCCGATCACGCTCGAAAACGCGAAATAAGCTCCTCTATTGTCCTTGTTTTGCGGCCCGAGCAAATCCCTTCCCATAGCGGAAAACCGAACTTTCTTACCTACTAACCCGAGTATCGTCGGGACCACGTCCAGTTGGGAGGCAATCCGAGAATCGACTCCCGGCTTTACGTATTTCGGAGAATAGATCAAAAAAGGGATGTTCCTGTCCTCGTAAGGACTCAGGTTTCTATGATGGGTATGGTCCGCAACGAATACGAAGATCGTATCCTCGAAGTACCGCGACTTCCTCGCCTTTTCCATAAACCTACCTAGGGCCCAATCCGAATAATAATAAGTGTTAAGATAATCGTAATCCTGGACCGAATCCGGAAAAATTTCGAAACTTTTATTCGGAACTTCGTAGGGATAGTGAGTGGTAAGAGTGAGCGAGACCGCAAGGAGAGGGCGTTTTGCGGAAAGCAATCTTTCGTGCAATTCTTCCAGGACGTCTCCGTCGAAATACCCCCAAGCCCCCGGAGTATACCTACCTTCCTTGCTCATCTCGTTCCGATCCACTACCGTATCGAATCCCCAGTGAGGGAAGAGAAAGTTCATATTGTCGAATCCGGCATCCCCGCCGTGGACAAAGAGTGTGGAATAACCTGCCTGTTTCAAAACGGTTCCTAACCCGCCGAAGTTTCCCAGCACTTGGTGGGTGCGAACGGAAGTGATCCCGGGCCTGTCCGGAATCCCCGTCAGTACGGAGAGTAGACCGTTCGTAGTCCTGCCCCCGGTCGCAAAGAATTTGGAAAAATACCTGCCTCTAATAGAGAGAGAGTCGAAGTTTTGTGCCAACTCATGCCCCAGGATTTTTCCTCCTCCGTTCGGTTTCAGAAATTTACCGGTCCAGCTTTCCAAAAGGATGAGAACTATGTTCGGTGGAGTTCCGTTTCTAGTCTCTCGAGTTTCCCTCAGAATCGGATAACGTTCGTCTATAAAGGAAGCGCCCGGATACTCTATCTCTTTCCTGACCAGTTCCACAGCTTGGGGGAAGGGAATTCTCAGGCTCGGAAGAAGCGTCTTGGATTTCAAATCCGTCAGAGTGGTGAACACTCCGTTCAAAGGGAGATTGTTCAGGAATTCGTTCCGGGAATGGATCGCGTCCGTAGGTCGAAGGGGTCTTTGTTGGAAGCCCCCTCTAAAAAGTAAAAACGCGATCAAAAGGGAAATCGGAATCTGCAGGAGTTCCGATTTCCGTCGGTCTTCCGAAAATTCGTACCCGTTCCATTTGAAAAATGCGACGACTAAGAGAGGAAGTCCGATGGAAATCGCGGATAAAGCGGAGAGAACCAGTAAGGGAGAATTTCGAAAGGCGGCGGATAAGAGAACTAGAAAATCCTTCCCTAAAAACACGAAACCTTCGTAGCCCAGATGTTTGTTCGCTTCTCCGTAATAGATCGTGTCGCCGATCAGGTGGCCGCACATCCATAAGAAAATTAGGATAGGCGGAATTCCCCACAAGTAGCGGTAAACCGGCCATCGGTTAGCGTAATGAAAGGCGGACATCGTCCAAAACGGACCGAGAAGAATCGCGGCAACCGAAAGGTCGAAGCGCATCCCGATTCCGAAGGAGGATAGGATTTCCGTCCAAGAGGAGTTTTCCACTTTGTCGAAGTAAATGAAAAGCAGAACGAATCGGAAAATCGTAAGCAAACCGAAGATCGCCGCAAAAAAAACGGAGATAATCCTAAGATTCGGAGGGATCCGTTTCAAGATTCAGGTCCATCCGATCGCTTTTACGATATGGTAGACCAAGAAGGAAGAAATATAGGCGAGTAAAGTCATGTACCCGAATAGGAAAAACGGCCAAAAAAGCGAGTTCGTCTCCCTTTTTACTACCGCCAAAGTGGACATACATTGGCAGGCAAAAGCGAAAAAGACCAATAGACTTAAGGCGCTGGCCAAATTCCAAATCGGCTTTCCCGTTTCCGGATCCTTGTCGTTTTTGAGCGCGGTACGCAAGTCTTCCTGGTCGCTATCTTCGCCTTGCACGCCGTAGATGATGGATAATGTGGATACCATCACCTCCCGTGCCGCGAACGAGGTGATGAGTCCGATCCCCATTTTCCAGCCGAAACCGATCGGTTTTAGGATAGGTTCCATCGCCTTACCCATGTAGCCCGCATAGGACTCGGAGATCTGCAGGGATTTTGCCTGAGCCGGTTCCAGTCCTGACGTTTTGGATTCGTCCAAGCGGGGATAATTCGCCAAAAACCAAAGCAGTACGGATATGGATAGGATGATTTTCCCCGCATTCAATAAGAATGTTTTAATTTTCTTATATACTACCATAAAAAGGATTTTGGGGGAGGGGAAATGATACCGGGGGAGCTCCATCAAAAAGTAGGAGGGTTCGGAGAGAAAAAAGGTCTTTTTAAATACGAAAGCCGCGGTCATGGACGCGATCATTCCGAGAAGGAATAATCCGAACAACGCTAAGGCTTTTGTCTGTAGGATTCCGAAAACGGGTTTTTGGGAAAAAACCGTTCC
This sequence comes from Leptospira fluminis, assembly GCF_004771275.1. Taxonomy (GTDB): domain Bacteria; phylum Spirochaetota; class Leptospiria; order Leptospirales; family Leptospiraceae; genus Leptospira_B; species Leptospira_B fluminis. The sequence goes on from NZ_RQEV01000012.1 coordinate 301,608, forward strand.
GATGACCAGGATGTAAACGGGATATCTCGCGGAGCATGTGATCAAAGGAGAAACCAGAATCGTAGTGATTCTGTCCGCCTTATTTTCTATGGTCCTCGTTCCCATGATCGCGGGAACCGCGCAAGCGGCCGATGACAGGAGAGGAATAAAGGATTTTCCGGAGAGTCCGAATTTTCCCATGAACCGATCCATGACGAAGGAAGCTCTCGCGATGTAGCCGCTTTCCTCCATGATCCCGATAAAGAAAAAAAGGAGACTGATTTGGGGGATAAAGACGAGCACGGCTCCGACTCCGCCTATGGCCCCCTCCTGGATGAGGGAACGGATGGGACCGTGAGGGAAAAAACCTCCGGCGAATTCCGCAAATGCCCCGACCTGTTTTTCGATCCAATCCATCGGAATTTCGGACCAAGCAAAAAGCATCTGGAAAACAAGCGCCATAATGCCTAAAAAACCGACTAGGCCCCAGACCGGATGCAGTAGGATCCTGTCCGCAAAATTCAGCAAATGTTCTCCCTTTACTTCCTTGCCGGAAAGAGATTTGGAGAGAAGCTTTTTGATCCAAAAGGATTTTTGTACGAGTTCGTCGGAGTAGGAAAAGACCAGTCCGGACTTTTCGAAGAGAGTTTGGACGAGAGTTCTTGCCTCCTTCGGTAAAAAGGAGAGACCGGGAATGCCCGTAAGCAGTTTTTCTCCAGACAACTCTTTCAGGGAATTTTCCACGACGAATCTGAGAGAGTTCGGATCGGGACTTTTCAGGCGATTGAGAATCGATCCGACGAGCTTTTCCCTTTTTTGATCCCAGGCAAAAGAATATTCAGGAATTCGATACGCAGAATCTTCGAAAAGGATTTCCTTCAATTCGGAGACTCCTTCTCCCGTTCGGGGGTTCACGAATCTAAAATCTATTCCGAAAGCCTTTCGAAGTTCCTTTAGGTCGAGACTCAATCCCTTTTTTTCCAGCGCGTCCCTCATGGTAACGACTACGAGAGTGGGAGCCTTGAGTCCGGCGATTTGCATTAGAAATTGCAGGCCCCTTTCTACGGCGACTCCGTCCAGTACGAAAAGGATTCTATCCGTCGTTTTGCGGGAGAGCAGAACTTTTGTGGTTACCTGCTTGTCTTCCGATTCTCCGCCTAAGCTATAGGCTCCCGGCAAATCCATGATACTCAGGGTTTTATCCTCGGAGAGAATTTTTCCCTCCGCTTTTTCCACGGTGACTCCGTGGAAATTTCCCGTCTTTTGTCTGAGTCCGGTGAGCCGATTGAACAGAGTGGATTTTCCGCAATTCGGATTTCCCGCGAGTAGGATTCGGTGTATGTTTGAACCGACGGCCTTGGAGGATCCCCTTGTTATCCTTTTTTGTAATGCGGTCACTCTCTTTCCTCTAACTCCAGTAATTCTGCCTCTATATGTCTAAGCACCAATTGGACCAGTCCGACTTTCACTATGATTTTATCTTGGCTCGGATATTTGGCAAGGATCTGTAGCCTGGTCCCGGGAAGGAATCCCATGTCCAACAGGTTTCTTACTAGACCTTCTTTTCCCGGGGATTCCTTCAACCCCGATAGCGTTCGGGATTCTCCGGGCTCCAGATCCAGCAATTTCACTTTCATCGGATGAATTTTTCCCTATCCCGGATCAGATCTATATCGGGAGCGAACGCCTTCACATAACGGTCGAAATACAGGATCTGCTTGATGAGGAGTCCGAACTCTTTCGGAATTTTGAGGCCGTTCCTGAGGGCCAACTCGCGGAATTCGAATAATATTGCGTTCAGCTTCCTCTCGTCGAAAGCTTCCAGTTCTCCCATCTGGATTCCGAGTACCATCTCGCTCATTTCGTCGAAAACCTTGCCTAGGTCCTGGGCTAATTTTCTTTCGTCCACTCCCTCCGCCGTGGAGTCCATCCGGATCAGGCCTTTTGCGATCCTCTCCGGGCGATTTGTCGCGAGTCCTTCCAGAAAAATCATCAGACCTTCCCAAATTTTCGGGGAAATCCGACCGACGATTCCGAAATCGATGAAACCCACCGTACCGTCCCGGAGGATCATTAGGTTTCCTGCATGCACATCGGCGTGAAAAAAACCCGAGTGGGAAAGGGTGGAAAACCAGATCTCCAACGCGTCCGACAACGTGCGCTGGGGGTCCGTAGAATATTTTCTTAAGGAAGCTTCGTCCGTAATCGGAGCCCCGTAAAATCTTTCCATGGTCAGGATTTTTTCCGTGCTGAGCTCGTGGAAAACTTTAGGTACCCGGGCTCTGGTTTCTCCCGCCGCAAGGAGATACTTTTCGAACTCCTCTATATTCGAGGCTTCCTTACGGAAATCGATTTCCTCTAAAATGGAGGATTGGAATAATTTCATCATATCCGAAAGGCCGGATCGATTCAAGCCCGGAACGAATCTTTCGAATAATAGACTGGCCAGGTACAAAAGATTCAGGTCGGCGCCCAGAGCGGATTCTATATCGGACCTTTGCACCTTGATGACTACATCGATGCCGTCTTTGGTAACTGCGGAATGGACCTGCGCGATGGATGCGGAAGCCAATGGACTCGGGTCTATGCTGCGGAAATGGTTTTCCCACCGGCCTCCCAGTTCTTTACGAATCGTTTTTTCCACTTCGGAAAAAGGGATCGGCCTTACGGCATCCAAGCATTTCTGCATTTCCGTAACGATCTCTTCCGGAAACAAGGAGGGGGCGGACGCGATGAATTGTCCGAGTTTGATATAAGTCGCCCCTAATTCCTCGAAGGCTTCCCTGAGTCTTACCGGAAAGTCCTGGGATACGTTACCTCCCACAGCCAGGTCTTTGAGCAGGAGAAGGGTCTTTGAGGAAAAGATAAAACCGCTCGAAACCATCCGAGCCGCCCCGCCCAATCCTAGGCGAAGGTTATCCAGAAATCCGGCCATACGGTTCCAAGTTAGTACGGAAGGCTGTAAGGACAATCCAAATCGACTCGGAGGATGCCTGAGACTAGGGTTTTTCTCCCGAAAATCCGTGCTTTGCAAGGCTCTGAATTCCTGTCGGAAGTCCGGAGTTCGAATCTGTATTTTAGTTTACGAATCAGTCAAGAATTAGAGGATGGCTTTCGAACGAATCATTTCGGTCATTGGTATGAGCGGCGAATCTGTATTGTTACAAGAACTCGAAAAACTCGAACTAAACGACTTAAAAAAGATCGCAGCCCTTTGGAATCTCCCCAAGCCGCCATTTAAGGAAAAGAATAAAAACCTTAAATTCTTATATGACACTTTTCTGGATGAATTCTACTTAAAGGGAGTGCTCGAAAAGTTGACCGTTCTCCAGGTCAACATCTATACTTCCATTCTGAAAAACAAAAACGTCCTAACGTTGGGCGAAATTTCCAGAAAAGTGAACATTCCTCCGATCAACGTCGAGATGGAGCTGAATCTCCTTCGGAAATACCATCTCGTTTACCAACGTAAAAATCGGGAACGTCTTACCAACAATTTGGATAAGTACCACGCCTATGAGGAATTGGCGGAGCTGGTTCCTCTCGACCAGAACTTAAAAGGCGACAAATATAAGATTACGATCGAAAAGCTCCTGGATCACAAGAAGCTGACCGACGTTTCCGCGGAATGGAAAAAGGCGGTAAAAGCTCCGGCGAAACTGGATACGGTCCGGAAATTTTATTCCCATGCAACCACTCCCGAGGCTTTCGAGAGTGCTCTTACTTCCTTGTCCGAATTGGAAAAGGATACGTTAGTTCGGATCTATTTGAGCGGAGGAGTCGCGGATGCGGACGATATCCGCAGCTTCGTGGTAATGAACCGCGGAAAATACGAAGCGATCGTTCCGTCATTGGTCGAAAAAGGCTTAGTGGCGGATGTCTGCTTCGTGGAAGAGAAATTCGTCCGCGTATTCGCGCTTCCGGAAGAACTTTTAAAGTACATACAAAATAATCCCATCCTTCCTTCCATTAAGAAAGGTACGCGCCAGCGCCAAGAAAAGTCGGCTACGAACGAGCTGGATTTTTTCCTAAACACCAAGAAATTACTCTCATATATCAGCAGAAAAGGCCTGGTTCTGGCCAAATCCGGAAAAGTGAAGCAAGCCGACCATAAGCGGACGGAACAGGAGCTTTTGAATCCGGACATCGGCATTTTTCCCGAAAAAAGCCAGATCTATCAGATGGAACTGATCCTTCCGATTTTGCGTTTATTGAATCTCGCAGATATCAAGGGCGAAAACATCATTCTCCGCGGCGACGTGGAAGGATTCCTGAAAAAGGATATTTTCGAAATCATGAAACTCGTGATCCACGAGGTCAACGAGGCTCGGATGAAGAGGATCAATCCTCCGGAAGTCTTCCAGCCGACGGAGATGCCTTTTTATGATAAGATGATCCTGGACAAATGCGTAAACCTGATCATCAAGTCCAAGCACATCCATCTCTCCGTGATCTTTTCTACGATTATCCGGGACCATCTGATTCTTTCTCCGGGATTCCGGACCAAGAATTTCCAGACGGATCTGGCGGATCTCCGGAAAGAGATCATGAGTGCCATTTTTTATCTGCATCTATTCGGCCTTTTGGAAGTGGAATATCCGAACCGCTTTTTGGCTCTATCCAAATTGGGAGAGTACTTCTTCCAAACCGGCGAGCTTACGGGTTCCACCGAAAAAGGGGGAATCACCATCAATCCGGATTTTTCCATCATCGCCTTCCCGGAAAAAGTTTCCATCAACGGAATCCATCTGTTAAAGGCCTTTACGGAGCTGAAGGACTACGATAGAGTCTATACCTTCATTCTGACAAAGGAAGCCTATCAGTTGGGAATTCTGCTCGGATACAAACCGATCGAATTCATCGATTTTCTCAAGGCTTCCAGCAGAGCGGAACTGGCCCAAAACCTCCTGTTCCTATTGGAAGATTGGGGAGGAAACCTTCCGGTCGTGGAAATCGCGGAAGACTGTGTCCTAGTCCGTACGAAAGATCAGAACGTCATGGAACTTCTCTTGGGGCAGATTAAGGGAAAGAAAATCGTCTTGGACGAAATCGGCCCGAACGCCATTCTCGTGGATAAAACGAGGGTTCAAGACGTGATTACCGTCTCAGAGAAACTGAATCTGATTATTAAGCTGACTCGCTGATCGATCGGTTCGGGCGAAAGTATCCCGGACGTAAAGAGCGAGTTATTCCGTCGTAACTTTAATTTTCGTTTTGAATTCCCACTTGCGGAAAGGGGCGAGGGCTTGTAGTCGTTCGTCGCTTACAAAAAAAAGGGCTTCTCCATATTTTACTAGGCCGCCTTTGTAATGAGCGTATTTGGTTTTATGGTCCACTAGTCCTATTTCTTTTACTTTGCTCCAGTCGTCGCAGGTCTTGAGAGTGGGAACTCGTCGGAGGTACAATTCCTTGATTACGCTGTCTTTAACGGAGTCCCGGAGAATCTTTTCCCATTCCATATTTGTGCAAATTATAAGTATTTCCGTAAAAATCAAGGAGATTCCTGTCGTTTTGCGACGCCTTGTCGCTCCGTTCTCAGGATCTCCTTTAGACGATTTCGTTTAAAAATGAAAATACTCGGAATCCCGTTTTAGATCTTCGGCCAGATTCGCCAAACCTACTGAGCTGGAACTTAACTCCTCAGAAGAAGCCGCGTTGGATTGGGTTAAATCGTTGATATTGGAGATCGTTGTGGAAATTTCGTGAATCGCCATTTTTTGTTCCTGGACGGCCGCACGAATGGAATCCGACCTGCTTTTCACTTCTAAGCCGCTTTGGTTCACGGATTCGTTGCTTTTTAGCTGTTCTCCCATGAAAGCGGAGACTTCGGATATTTTCGCGTAGATCGTTTCTATGTCCCGAATGATTCCTCCGATCACCGCGACCGTCTCCTTGATATTTCCGACTCCGATTCCGATTTCCGCCTCGTTCGCTTGGATGATCTCTTCTATATCCTTGGTACTGCTGGAGGTCTTATCCGCAAGCTTGGAAATTTCGTCCGCGACTACGGCAAATCCTTTTCCCGCAGCCCCCGCTCTGGCGGCTTCTATCGCCGCGTTTAACGCTAACAGGTGGATCTGCTCCGAGATATTCGTGATAATTTCGATCACTCCCGTGATCTCCTCCGAACTCCGGGAAATCTTTCCTATACTAGTATTCGTTCTCTCGAGGGTCTTGCCTCCCTTTTTCGCGTCTTCCGTAATCCGTTTGACCTGACCCAGAGCTTCTTCGACGTTTCTGGAAGTGGCGCGTACGGCGGAGGAGAAGGTGTTCATTTCTCCTCCCAAGCGGTCCAGAAGTCGGACCTGCTCGTCGGTTTGGTGGGAGATGGAATCCATCCCCGCCGAGATTTCCTCGATGGATGCGGAAATTTCCTCCGCTGCCGCCGCTTGACCCTGGGCATTATCCGAAATGGACTTGAGCGTCGCGGACATCTCCTCGGAGGAGGACGCGAGATTGGAGGATGCGTCGGATATCTTATGAAGTACGCTTTTCACTTTCTTATTGAATTCGTTGATGCTGATGGACATCTCCCCGATTTCGTTTCGGGAATGCACCGTGATGTTATGACTCAGGTTCCCTTCCGCCATCTTTTCGATCAGCGCTCGGCTCTCGTTCAATGGATTCAGGCTTTTGGTAAGAATGTAGTAGGTCAAAGCAGCCACTAGAATCAGACCGAAAAAGGAAAAGAAGATCATGTATAGAGCCGTCGATAACGCTTGGTCCGCGATTTCTCCGTTTTCGATCGCGACGAAGGATTTGAATCCGTAACCGGGGTTGGATTTATAGATTAAATATTTATAAACTCCGTTCAGGTTGTAGCGGACGGGTTCGCCCTCCCTGCTGTTCTTGAAATCATCCCGAAAGGAAAATTCCTGCAGCTTTTTCAGACGAAAGGAGGGATTGATATGGCTCACGAAGGTCATCCGTTCCGACCAAAGTCCCGGGTAACCCGTTTTGCCCACTTTTACGGATTGCAGGATCCAACCTGTCAACTCTCCGATCTTAAAGGAAAAAACCGCGAAGGTGGTTTTTTCCTCCGTCGGAACCGAAATCCGTTTGATGAGTAGAACCGCCGCCGAACCTCCTTCGGAAGAAGGACCCGGTTCGCTCGCGAAAATCCGATTTTTGGAAATCTTTTCCGCTATCTGATCCGAGCTAGGAAGAGAGAATTTCTCGGAGATAGGGCCCATATCCGAATTTAACGTTCCTGCGGAGGCGAGTTTTCTATAGGAATTGCCCTCCGCTTGCCAGATCGCAACCCCCTCGAATCTGTTCTTGGAGGCGAGGAACTTCTCCAGAATGCCGGAGGATTCCTTCGCGTCTAACCGAGACAGGAAGTATTTCAAATTCTGGTTTTCCGTCAGATCTTCCGAATCCTTTTCCGCGTCCCGGTAGATGGTTTCGGTAAGTATGTCCAGAGTTTGGGCCAGGTTCTTCATCTGTTCGAAATACGCGCCTCTGAGAGAATTGTAAGAGAGCTTGTAAACGATGGTGGAAACTCCGACCGCCAAAATAAAAACGATGCAAAAAAACGTGAGAGAAAGCGTGCGGTTTAGGCTGATTCTCACCAAAGAGCTAGAGTCTATGGATCCGAAAATGTCCGTCCTGCTTAAATCCTCTTTGAGCTTTTCCGTTGTCAGATAGAAATACAAGGAAAGGCAGGCGGTCATAAACAAAAGCACGCCGAACAAATTATAATAATCCGCCGCGATTCCGGGATCAAAATAGCCGAATAGAAAGGCTGTGATCGCACCGCCTAACAGCATTCGGCTACCGCCTTCCAGGGAATGAAAGATGGGCAGTCGGAACAATGCCTTTTGGGCTTTAAAAACGGTTTCGCGATTTACCGCTCCCGTATCGAATTGGCTTCTATATTCGTAGAGTACCTTCAATTTCCAGCGAGTCGTTAGAGCCGTGTACAAAAGCAGGAATGGAGTGGCGATAGACGCGGCAAGGAGCAGGTTTCGGGTTTGAGATTCGTCAAGCTCCAATACCAGCATAAACAAAAAGAGAGTGATTGGCACTGCGATAAGAAACGCGACCGCTTCCGTATAGAAAATAAAACGTGCTATGAATTTGTTGATTTCTTTGTTGATTCCTTGCATGCGTCTGCCTGATTGCCTCGAATGATCTAAGCTGTTTTTATTTTCGCATCGGCTTCGACTTTTGGTGGTTGTATCTGAGTTCCCTGGTTAGACGGGAAAGACTAACCCAGAAAATGTCTTTCCTATGAGAACACAAGGAATTATTCATGAAGGAACCTTTCTATCGGTAGGACCTTCCCCTTGAAACATCTTTCGCTGGCAATCATCGGTGATATCCACGGTTTTTGGACCTCGGTCGATACGGAGTATTTTTCAAAAAGCGAATACGACGCAGTATTATTTACGGGAGATCTCGGGACGTACAGTACGGAATCAACATTCCGGGTGGCGCAAGAGATTTCGAAGATCCGAAAGCCCTGCTACTTGGTCCCGGGAAACCACGATACGACTTCTTTGTTCCAACTCTTGGCAGAAATTCTGCATCTTCCTTCTTTTTTGACCTGGCCTAGTCTTCCTTGGCATCTTAGAAGGTACTCCCGTTTCCGCAAAGAACTTGGAAATATTAGAATATGCGAATATTCCTTGCATCGTGAAATAGCCGGTCTGGCGATTCTCGGGGCTCGGCCGCTTTCCATGGGCTTTCGTATGAATTTTCTCCCTTTTTTACGAAAGAAATTTTCGGTCTCCAGTGTGGCGGATTCCGTCCGGAGGTTGGATTCATTGGGAAAAGAGGCAGCGGAAGCCGGAACGGACGTGCTGGTCTTGGCGCACAACGGGCCCGCCGGCTTGGGGAGTAGGGCCTCCGATATTTGGGGATGCGATTTCCGAAAAGAAGAAGGGGATTTCGGAGATGCAGACCTAGCTACCTTTCTGGAAAACGCCGTATCTTGCAGAAGAGCGCCTAACGTAGTCATCGCAGGTCATATGCACCATCATACGAAACGTTCCGTATTATTTCGAATCTGGAAGGTCCGGAAGTCCGGAATCCTTTTTATCAATGCGGCTCGAGTTCCGCGGATTTTCCGGGATGCGGAAGGTGTCTCTTGGCACCATCATGTTCGACTAACTAGAAAAGACGGTGTCTGGGATGCGGAAGCGGTGTATTTGAGGAAGGGAGTAGAGGAGGTTTTTCCCCTTCCAAAGCTTTTGGAAAGGGAAAAGACCAGTGTGCAGGAGGGAGATTAGCCCTCTTCCGTAAAGAAATCCAGTTTCGCTTTTACTTCCTCGTTTAAAGGCTGCTTTCTATGGAAGTCCTCCAGAAGTTTGACTGCCTCGTCCTTTCTCGCGACGTCGTAATACAATTCGGAAAGCTCGATGACTGGTCTCGGGTCCATCGGGAATTTCCGATGTAGATCCAGATATATTTCTTCCGCTTTGTCTCGGCTACCTTTCAGCTTGAGAGAGGACGCTTTTCCCAGTAGGGCGAAGTAATCCTCTCCTTCGGAAAGGATCCGGTTGAAGCACTCGAGAGCCTTATCGTATTCTCCCATCCCGCGTAAGCTGTCCGCATAACGATTGATGATCAACTTGTTGTCGGGATCGAATTCCAAAATCCGCTCCCAGAATTCGTTGGCTTTCCGGAAATCCTTCTTTCCTCGATAGGATTCGGCTAACCCGTACAATGCGAAGAAATTCTTAGGATCCAGATCTGCCGCACGACGGTAGTATTGTATGGCTTCGTCGAAATCCTTAATCTTGCGATAGCTGTTTCCGATCTCCGTCAATATCTTGATATTGTCAGGTTGGATCACGAGTAATTTTTCCCACCAATGGATCGCATCCTTGTATCTTTGGCAGGCAAAGAAGAGATGTCCGAGGCCTACGATCACATACTGGTCTTTCGGATTGATCTGGAGAGCCTGCATGTAATAGACTTCGGATTCTTTGAAATTCTTGAGCTTTCTATGCGCGTCGGCCACCCGGCTAAGAATGGATGCGTCCGTAATCGTGATATGTCTGTATTCCTCGGCAATCTCTATCACGCGGTTCAGAAGATTCATTTCGCGATAGCAATTCATCATTCCCATGAGGGAGAATTTGTTCGAGGAATCCTCCTTGATGCATCTATTATAATAATCTAATGCTTGTTTGAATTCCTTGCGCTTGAAGTGGAGATCTCCCATCCCCACGAGACCGTACGTGTTTGCCGGTTCCTTGGCGAGAAGTTCCTTCAGCTTGGATTCCGCCTTGTCCCACTGTCGGCTGTCCAAGTAGCGATAGGCTTCTTTGGCTAGATTCTTGATCTGCGTGAAGTGAGAATCTTCCTCTTCCTTACCGATTTGCGTCTTTTCAATGGGTTCACTCATGAGATCGAAGGTTCCTTTTTTCCATTTTGAATCGGGCAGAATAAAAACGGCCCTATTCAATATTTTATTTAGTATAATATTTGGACGAATGAGTAAGGATTTTCCGTTCCTAGAAATCCGTAAAGAATATTTGAACGGTGGAAAAAAACCGGAAAATCACCTTCCTATCGTTCGGTTTTCGACTTCTACTAACAACAATAGATTAGACCTTGTCTTCGGAGAATGTATCCATTGAACTCTTGACAGGACCTAGGCAAATCCTTGAATGGACTTAGGCGGGGGGAACAATGCCTAAAAGCGAAGGTAAAATCACCGGCGCGAGACTCATGGTCGAGCTCCTGGAAGAATACGGAGTAGATATCGTATTCGGATACCCGGGAGGAGCCATTCTGCCATTTTACGACGAACTATATAAAAGTACGAAGATTCAGCATATTTTGGTCCGTCACGAACAGGGTGCGGTGCACATGGCGGAAGGTTATGCCAGATCTACCGGGAAATTAGGAGTCTGTATCGCAACGTCGGGTCCGGGTGCGACGAATCTGGTCACAGGCTTGACGGATGCAAAGTTGGACTCGGTGCCTGTGCTTGCCATTACCGGCCAAGTTGCCACGAATACCATAGGGACCGATGCGTTCCAAGAAGCCGATATTTACGGGATCACGATTCCGATCACTAAATATAACGCTTTGATTAAATCCGCGGACGACCTTGCCAGACATTTCGAAGAGGCAACCCTCATCGCTATGGGAGGCCGTCCCGGTCCTGTACTGCTTGATTTTCCGAAAGACGTTCAAACGGAACTTACCGATGTTCGAAAAGCTTCCAAACTGAAAATCAATCCTAGGCATTACGAAAAGCCTACTCTTTCGGGAGACCTGAACGCTTTTGCGGAAGCGTTGAACCGTTCCAAGCGCCCTTTACTCTATGTAGGGGGAGGCGCTATCAATTCGCACGCTTCCGCCGAGATCGCAAAGCTTGCGGAAAAAGCGGATATTCCCGTGACCACTACTTTAATGGGGATCGGGGCCTTTCCCGGGACTCACAGACTTTCCATGGGAATGCTTGGTATGCACGGAACGGCTTACGCGAATAAGGCAATCCTGAACTGCGATTACATTCTGAATCTAGGAGCCAGATTCGACGACCGAGTCGCCAAGCCGGGAGAATTCGCCGAAACCGCGTTTCGCGCCCACGTCGACATCGATTCCGCGGAATTCAACAAACGGGTTCCGGTGGATTCCGTTTTGCACGGGGATCTGAAGGAAGTTCTGGAGGTTCTCATACCGAAAGTGAAACAGGCGGATCGGAAAGAATGGGTTTCCTTTTTGACCGAGTTGAAAAAGAACCACCCGCTCGAGTTCGACGACTCTATGAATACGATCAAACCTCAGGCCTTCTTGAAACGTCTCTATGAAAAGACCAAAGGCAAAGCCATCGTTTCCACGGATGTGGGCCAACACCAAATGTGGGCGGCTCAATATTATCTTTTCGAGGAACCGAACCGTTGGTTGACCTCCGGTGGATTGGGCACTATGGGCTACGGTTTGCCCGCGGCGATCGGAGCCAAATTCGGAAATCCGGACCAAACGGTGATCTGCGTTTCCGGCGACGGCTCCATCCAGATGAATATACAGGAATTGGCGACCATAGCCATGTATAAGAAAGGGGTCAAAGTTCTCGTCTTCAACAATAACTTTCTCGGAATGGTCCGTCAATGGCAGGAGCTCTTTTACGAAGAAAGGTTCTCCGAGTCGGAATGGAATTATAATCCGGATTTCGTGAAATTAGCGGAAGCCTATTCCATGAAGGCAAGGAGAGTATCCGACAAGAACGAGATCGAATCGGCTCTGGATTTCTTCTTGGAAGACGATGCGGCTTGCTTTTTAGAGGTCATGATTCCCGCCGAGGAGAAAGTGTTCCCCATGATCCCTGCGGGCAAGTCCCAAAAAGATATGATCGAGTTTGCGGACTTGATAGGCAGCCGTAAGAAATGAAACATATCTTAAAAATCCTAGTCAACAACCATCCGGGAGTAATGAGCCATGTGTCCGGCCTTTTTACCCGACGGAGCTACAATATAGATTCCATCGCCGTAGGGGTTACGGACAAACAGGACGTTTCCAGTATGGTCATCGTCGTAAAGGGCGACGATTCCGTGGTGGAACAGGTCAAGCGGCAATTATTGAAACTCCCCGACGTGATCGATGTGGAAGATTTGGCTTATCACGACTGTATCAGTCGAGAGTTGGTTCTGGTAGTCGTTCGCTGCGACGATAAGAATCGTACGGAAATCATTTCCATTTGCGAAGTGTTCCAGGCTAGGATTGCGGATTTGACCCAAGGTTCCTTGACCATCGAGTTTTCGGGCAATGTGCGTCAAGTGAACGCTTTTATAGAAATGATGCAAAAGTACGGGATCGACGAGATCGCGAGGACCGGACAGATCGCATTACGTTATCGGTCTATCTGAAACAAAAAAAGCGAATATAGATACGCAGGAAAAGGTTCCTTTCATGTAAAATTGTTACAATTGGGTGACAATTTTGAATCCAAGGTTTCTTCACAATGTCGCTAAATTGACATTGCCGCATTTTTTCGGAAGGTGAGGCCTTTTTTTCCTTTCAGACCGCAGATGCCGAGAATTCAGCTTCCGAATTTGCAAATTTACGAGTCCAATTGCCTTATGAGTATCAAAGCTCGGATTTCTTTATATCTTTCTCTAGTATTGTTTTTGGGTTTTACGATCCTTACTTCCGTGAATTCGATCCTTTCGTATCGGAACCTACAATCTGAAATCGAGGACGCGTCCACCGTAACGGCGGAAAGATGGACGTATGAAATCAAGGATTACTTGGATCTAGCGATGGGGATGACCCGCGGATTCCGTATGCTTCTCATCTTTTCGAATCCGCAAAGATCGGAAGTCGTGGACACTATGAGAGAGATCCTGGTTCGGAACCACCAGTGGTTCGGAATGTGGACAGTTTACGAACCGAACGCCTTCGACGGAAAGGACGCTCAATACAAAAATGCTCCGGGACACGACGCGACGGGGAGATTCGTAAGTTATGTTCATCAGACGAAGTCCGGCAAGGAATGGATCCTGCAGCCGACCGTCGGGTACGAGAACGATACCGCCGATTTTTATCAGATTCCGAGAAAGACCCTAGAGCCCCTAGTCACGGATCCTTACTATTATAAAATAGAAGGTACGGAGGTGTTGTTGATTTCTCTGGCGGTACCGGTCAGTCAGGGAAAGGAATTTTGGGGAGTTCTGGGCATGGATATTACTGCGGAGCAGCTCCAAAAGGTTATGGGTCCGATCAAGCCCTTCCGTAATACCGGGTTCATCGCATTGATTTCTCCGAAAGGAATCTTCGCCGCAAACGGAGGAGATCCTTCCCTTGTGGGCAAGAAGATTCCCGACCGAGAGGAATTAAAACTCGTATTGGAGAAAGGTCAGGGAAAGGAACGTTTTGTGCACGAAAAATCGGGAACGACCAATTACTTCTTCCCGTTCCGGATCGGTAAGGGACAGACGAGTTGGATTTTGCAGGTCAGTATTCCGGATCAGATTTTTTATTCCGAGCTGACATCGGTGCTTCTTCAAAACGTAGCGTCTTCTTTGTTGATCGCGTGCGCCATTTTGATCGTGCTGAACCTGATTTTTCGAAAATTGATTTCCGAGAGTCTGCTCAGAGCGATAGGATTTTCGGACGAGATCGCTAAGGGGAATTTGACGATACGTTCCGAATACGATAAAAAGGACGAGATCGGTTCCCTTTTTTCCTCCATGGGTTCCATGAGAAACAATCTTCTCAGCGTTGTGAAAGAGATCGGCCAATCCAGTTCGGAACTTTCCGGAACCGCGGAAAATATGTCCGTTTCTTCCAGGAATTTTTCGGACGTGGCACAAACGCAGGCTTCCGCCGCCGAAGAATGTTCCGCTACCGTGGAACAACTCTCCGCTTCGGCTTTAAACGTGGGCAAGTCCGTGCAAAAGGCGATCGGCAACATGCAGGAAATAGACGCTAACGTTCTTCGCTTAAGGGAACAGTTCGCCAGTATCAATTCCGAAATGCAAGGCCTAGCCCGGGTGGCGGCGGCTTCCAAGGAGGAGGCTGCTTTGGGAGAATCCGCGATGAGGACTTCCACGACCGCGATGGGGGCGATCGGGGACAGCGCTTCCAGGATCAGCGAAATCCTGAATATCATCACGGACATATCCGAAAAAACGAATTTGTTGGCTTTAAACGCCGCGATAGAAGCCGCCAGAGCGGGAGAGGCGGGAAAGGGATTCGCGGTAGTCGCGGAAGAGATCGGCAAATTGGCTTCTCAGACTTCTTCCAGCGTTCAGGAAATAGGGAATTTGGTCGGTTCTACCAACGAGGCGGTCGTAAACGGAAACCAGAAAGTCACGGAAGCGGCTTCCGTTTTGAACCGCTTGCGGGAAAGGGTGGAGGAATTCGATCGTTCCGCAAAATCCGTACTTTCTTCCGTAAAAACCCAGGAAGAAAATACCCGGGAAATAGCCGAGAGCGCCACCACTCTGACGAGTTTCAGCATGCAGATCGAAGAGGCGGTGGGCGAGCAAAGAAGAGCGGCGGAGGAAATCGCCAAGACGATTCTGAACATTTCCGAAGGAACTCAGGAAATAGCGGCCGGAGCGGATCACTTGACTTCCTATGCGGAGAATATGAGGGGAAGATCCACTCATATGAGGGACCTGATCGATCGCTTTAAAATTTCGGAAAACTAACCTTTCGCTAGGTCGAGGATTTCGGAATCTAAAAACAGAACCGCTTCCGGTTTCCACCGGAAGACGGAACCGTCCCAAGTGGCTATGCCCGCTTCCGATTTTTTTTGGAGTTTTTTCTTTAGTTCCTCCGCGTGTTCGGGGATCAAGGCGAGAAACCCGTCGAGTCGGATCGGAAGAAATATTCTGAATAAGGACAATACGATCTCCTCGAAAGGACTAGGGGGTTCGTAAGAACCGTATTCCTTTCTTTTGAGATAGGCTTGCGTATTTCTTGCGTTTGCATAGCGTCCTTGCGGCAAGAATCCGTGAGCTCCGGGACCGACGCCCAGATAATATTCGTACGTCCAGTATTTCAAATTGTGCCTGGACTGGAATCCGGGTCTGGAGTAATTCGAGACTTCGTACTGGAAAAAATCCCTCTTTCGCAAAATTTCCGGCAAGTCCTGCAAGATCCTCTCTTGGATTTCCTCTTCCGGAGGCGGGACGATTCCGTCGGAAACCTTCCTGCTGTAGTCGGTTCCTTTTTCCACCGTAAGGGCATAGAGACTGATATGCGAAACGCCTGCGGAAAGAATCCGTTCCATGTCGGAGTAGAATTCTTCTTCCCTCTGTCCCGGAACTCCGAACATCAGATCCGCTCCGAAATTGCGGATAGAGGAACCCGAGAACGAGTCCAGCACTTTCGAATACGTTTCCGGATCGTAATACCGGTCCAAAAAATTCAGGTGAGTTCCCTGATAGGACTGGATTCCCACATGCACTCGATTGACGCCCGCGTCATGCAGTTCCCGAAGGAGTTCCGGATTCAAATCTTCCGGATTGCACTCCAAGGTGATTTCGGCATCCTCTTCTATCGGAAGATTATTTTTTAAGAATATTATAAACTTTGCAATTCTTTCGGGAGAGGCTTTGGACGGAGTACCTCCGCCGAAAAAGACGGTATCGAAACGCAGATCCTTGCAAGAACGATTGCCTGCGACCCTATGTAAGATCTCCTCTTCGTAAGCGCGGAATAACGGCGCTTCGAGGGGGGACGGTTCCGATCCGATCCCCTCCGAGTAAAAATCGCAATAAGAACATTTTTTTACACAAAACGGATAATGTACGTAAATGCCGCTCTTTCCGGATTTTTCCAGAATTGGAGAGACGGTTTCCAATCAGGGGTTCCTTTGGGCTGCCTTGATTTCCTTTTCTGGGCCGTTTTTTAATACAAGATTCACTTTAGGAATCTCTTCTTTACGATCCAAAACGGAATACAAAAGGGCTTTTTTGGATTCGAGAGTGGGGGAAAAGGAAAAGAGGATCCGCAGATTTTGTCGGTTCGGAAGGTTTAAGAAGGGGGTTCCGTAATGCAAAACCACGATTTCGGCCTGCGGAAATTTCTTGGCAAGACTTCCTGCCATATCCAAGTCTACCTGAGTAAATCCGGTAAGAACGACGCGCTTTGCTTTTTCTTTTCCTAAAAACGAGTTCATTTGGGAAAAATTCAGGTTTTGTAAGGAACGGGAAGAAAGTTCGCCGGTAAACTCCGCACCTTTCAGGGAAAAAACCGTTTCCGAAAGAGGGACCGTCGAGGGGGCGTACGCGCTCGGATAGGATACGATGGAGGATCTGCTTACGTCCCGGTTCAGTTCGGGAGTGTTCCACTCGGAGTGCAGAGTTTCCCTTTTTGCCGCCAACTCCTCCTGGTATTTGCGTAAGGATTCGGAAACCGTTTCCGGAAGAATTTCCTTTGCTCTTCCTTCCCGGACGGATCGTTCGAAGTCCCATAGGATTCCGTGGCGTATCTTCAAAAGGGTTTGACGTTTGACCGCCTCTTTTAGGAGATCCTGTCCGTCCCTATGAAGGGTTCCTTTTTTGTATGCCTTGAGAATCCGATCTTTCATGTCCTGGGTGGTCTTTCCCCAGCTCGTCATCAATATGATGTCCGCACCTGCCATCAAGGCGAGCACTCCCGGTTCGTAGGCTTGGTAGTGCTCGTCGATCGCGTCCATTTCCATGGCGTCCGTAATGATCACTCCTTGGAATTTCAACTCTTTGCGAAGTAATTCGGTCAGGATTTTCGGAGATAGGGTCGCGGGAAAATCGGGATCGATTTTGGGATAAACGATGTGAGCGCTCATGATCGCCTCCGCCCCGTTATTGATGGCCGCCCGGAACGGAACCAATTCCAAAGAGCGCAATTCCTCCAGATTTTTTTCGATCCGAGGAAGTCCCAAATGGCTGTCCACGTTCGTGTCTCCGTGTCCGGGAAAATGTTTGATAACGGGTATCGCACCGCCAAGGCGAGCGCCTTCTTCATAGGCTACGCCAGAAATCAAAACCGTGTCCAGATCGCTTCCTAAAGAACGAGTGTTGATCACAGGATTTTCCGGATTATTGTTGATATCCAAGTCCGGTGCGAATAAAAAATTCAAGCCTAGCTTTCTCAATTGGTAGGAAGTCACGAATCCCACTTTTTTCGCATATTCCGCATTTCTGGTCTGTCCTAAGGCCATTGCTCCCGGGAATTGGGTGACCCCGTCCTTTACACGGATGACTCGACCTCCTTCTTGGTCCACGGAAACGAGTAAAGGAAGTCCCGTCCATTTCAGCGCTTTCTTTTGTAGGGACTCGTTGAGTTTCCTGATTTCCGTTTGGTCGCCTAGGTTTCTACCGAAGAGGATGACTCCTCCCGGAAGGATGGTTTCCAGCTCTTTTTCCGCGGTCGCGTCCAAATTGGTACTCGGGATCGCGACGTGGATGACTTGACCGACCAATTCCTCCGGAGTAAGTTTGGATACGATTTCATCCGCTTGACGTCGCATTTCTTCCCGGATTTCTTGTGCTTGTAGCTCCGCTCGATACTGTCCTAGCCATTGTAAGGAACCTAAAAAAAGGCCGGCAAATAACGCCGCCAAAAGAATACGCTTGGTCATGTATCCTTAATCGTAACGCACTCGGGATCCGTAAAGCACAAGTTTCGAACGATTCTTTCGGTGCTCTTTCAAGGACTTAAGTTCGTCTAAAAATGGCTCCGGATCGGAAAAGAAGGGGGAATGGATGTTTCAAGCCGGCAAAAAGGAATTCGTATGGATTTTGGTTCTCGTCTTTTGCGTACTAGCAGGAGATCTCGTATCCAAACCGGACAAGGAAGCGGCGGGTGTGACGCGGAAAGAACAGGAATCCAGAAAAATCCTTTTTTTCGGGGACAGCCTCACCGCCGGCTACGGATTGGATTCCTCGGAACAAGCCTTTCCTTATCTTGTTTGGAAGGAATTGTCCAAACCCTATCCTAAATTACAATTCACGAATGCGGGAGTCAGCGGGGATACGACTTCAGGCGGTCTCGCTCGTTTGGATTGGGTGCTTTCCTCCCCGTACGACGTTTTTGTACTGGAATTGGGAGCGAACGACTCCATGAGAGGAGTTGCTCCGAAAACTACCGAAGAGAATCTCCGCACCATCATACGCAAGGTCAGAGCCAAATATCCCAAAATTAGGATATTACTCGTCGGAATGAGAACTTTTCCGAATTTAGGAAGGGAATATTCCGAAGAATTCCGGGCGGTCTATCCCAGGATCGCCAAAGAAGAAAAGGTGGATCTTGTTCCATTCCTTCTCGTAGGTGTAGCGGGAGAAAAGAAATTGAACCAAAGGGACGGAATCCATCCTACTGCGGAAGGACATAGAATCCTGGCGAAAACAGTGCTGCCGTATCTCAGAAAGCAACTGAATTAGTTTGGGATTCAAAGAATCCGAATTAAACCGATCTTATATTCCATAATTGCTTGCCGACGGATCGTACGCGGGGGTAGAATACCTGCGGTTCAGTCGAGGTAATTATGACCGGTACTCATTTTAGGACTTGTACGTTATGCGAAGCGATGTGCGGTTTAAGAATAGAAGTGGAAAACGATTCCATCGTAGCGATACGGGGAGATAAGGACGATGCTTTTAGCCGGGGGCATCTATGCGCCAAGGGTCCGGAGCTAAAGAACCTATACGAAGACTCCGATCGATTGAAATTTCCGATCAAACGTACTCCGTCGGGTTGGGAAAAGGTCTCCTGGATCGACGCTCTTTCGGATATCGCTCTCCGATTGGTCGGCATCCAAGACCAGTACGGCAACGATTCGGTAGCGGTATACAACGGAAATCCCACCGTTCATAATTACGGATCCATGCTCTTCGGCCAACGGTTTACGAATCGGATCCGAACTAAGAACTTGTATTCCGCCACCTCCGTGGATCAACTGCCTCACCAATTGCTATCTTATCTTATGTTCGGACACCAACTCCTGGTTCCGATTCCGGACATTGATAACACGAATTTCTTTCTGATCTTGGGGGGAAATCCTTTCGCTTCTAACGGAAGTCTGATGAGCGTTCCGGACGTGAAGAAAAGACTGAAAGCGATCCAGGAACGGGGAGGAAAATACGTGGTCGTGGATCCGAGACGCACCGAAACCGCCGCGCATGCGGACGAGCATATTTTCATCCGTCCGGGCTCCGACGCTTTTTTCCTTTTTGCAATCATCCATTCCTTATTTAAGAAAAACCGAATCAAACCCTCAAGCCTATGCAAGGCCGAGGATGTCGATCGAATCCGGGAACTTTCCTCGGAATTTTCTCCCCAGGCCACGGAAAAAGTCACGGGGGTTTCCGCAGAAACGGTGGAGAGGATCGCCTCCGAATTCGCGGATGCGAAAGGAGCGGTTTGTTACGGTCGCGTCGGAGTTTCCACCCAGGAGTTCGGAGCAATCTGCCAATGGTTGATCAATTCCATCAATATTCTCACCGGTAATATGGATTCTAAAGGAGGGGCGATGTTCACTCTTCCTGCGGTGGACGTAGTCGATCCCAAGAGTACGATGAGGACTTCTCCGGGTAGTTTCGATACGTTCCGTTCCCGAGTACGAGGATTGCCGGAATTCAACGACGAGCTTCCCGTGGCGGCTCTGGCCGAAGAAATTCTGACGGAGGGAGAAGGACAGGTGAAGGCCTTTGTGACATCCGCGGGAAACCCGGTCTTGTCCACTCCGAACGGAGGAAAATTGGAAAAGGCGCTTTCTAACTTGGAGTTTATGGTCAGTTTCGATTTTTATCTGAACGAAACTACCAAGTACGCGAATTATATCCTACCTCCTACTTCCACTCTGGAGCACGACCATTACGATCTGATTTTCAACGTGTTCGCAGTCCGAAACGTGGCCCGTTATTGTCAGCCCGTGTTCGAGCCGGAAGCCGGAATGCTTCACGATTGGGAAATCTTCTCGGACTTGACCAAGCGTTTGGAATTGGCTCGCGCGGGAAAGCCTTTGCCGGAGGAACTCATAAAGTCGAAAATCACTCCCGCCTCCATCATTGACCATGCTCTTCGCTCGGGCCCGTACGGAGCCAAGGGAGAAAAGAATCTGGAACTGAGCCTGGAGGCACTGAAGGCGAATCCTCACGGACTGGATTTGGGGGCACTGCAATCCTGTTTTCCGGAGAGATTGCAGACGCCGGATCGAAAGATTTGTCTGGTACCCGAGAGGATCCTTTCGGATATGGGTCGTTTGAAACATCGGTTCGAGGAAGTCGGATCCAGTACGGAAAACGTTTCTTCCGGAAGGTCTTTTCTTTTGATTGGAAGGAGACATCTCCGAAACAATAACTCCTGGATGCACAACCTTCCTAAACTCATGACGGGAAAGGATAGATGCACTTTACTGATCCATCCGGACGACGCGGAGAGCCTGGGGATCAGAGAGGAGGAAGAGGTGCTCGTCGAATCCAGGGTCGGAAAAATTTTCCTTCCGGCGGAATTGACGGAGGACATGATGAGAGGAGTGGTCAGCATTCCTCACGGGTTCGGACACACCCGGTCGGGGACGAAATTACAGGTCGCGAGTCAGTTTGCAGGAGCCAGTATCAACGATTTGACGGATGATTCGTCCGTGGACGAACTTTCCGGAAACGCGGCCTTCAGCGGAATTCCGGTGTCGATCCGACGCAAATCCGCATAAGACATCTCAAGTTTTTTCCGAAAGGAAGGATTCGAGGGCCCTTCTGCCCCCTTTTAGGGAAAACGAGTTCGGATAACGATCCGTTAAGAGATCGATCGCTTTTAAGGATCGCATTCCGGATTCACAGATTAGGATTAAAATCGAAGCCGAAGGTAGAGAAGGGACTTCTCCCTTCGTCAATCTGCTGAGAGGGAAATGTTCCGAGCCGGAGATGGGATACTCCGCTCTTTCTCCTTCCTCTCGGATATCCAGCAGGAGATAACTTTGGTCATTTCGATTTTTTGCATATTCCAAAATGGAAATTTCCCGGAGCCTATTCTTATTTTCTACCGGAGAGGGTCGGTCACCGCAGGCAAGGCAGGCCGGATTCGGAGGAATAGTACTTTCGTAAATTACGGGGGATTCCCATTCCATTAAATAAAGTGAATTTACGGAAACGGAATTTGGATCGAGTAGATAACGGATCGCGAGATTGGCTTGTTGTAGTCCGGCAAGAGCGGTTTGGATTCCCAATACTCCTCCGTCTGCACAGCTCATCGCGTCTGTCGATTCCAATCGCGGGTAAAGACAGCGATAACAAGGCCTTCCTTCCGGAGAAAAGATTGCGAATTGCGCACTGGTCCGGTACAGAGAAGCCGTACACAAGGGTTTTCGATCCCGTACGCATCGATCATTGATGGAATATTTCGTCTGGATGTCGTCCGTGCAATCTAGGACAAGATCCCAACCTTTTAGAAAATCCTCGGACAAGTCGTCCGAAAAGGGAAAGGAAAAAATCTCTAACTCGAGCTTCGGGATCCGGTTTTTGAGAAATTCGGCAGTCACCTCCGTTTTTCTTTTTCCTAGATCCGAAAGAGTGAACGCGGTCTGTCTATGCAGATTGCTGAACTCTACCCGATCGTAGTCCACCAAACCTATCTTTCCGACTCCGGCGGAGGCCAGGTGCAGGGAGGCGGGAGAACCTAGGCCCCCTAAACCGACCACCAACACGGAAGAAGATAAAAGTTTTTCCTGTCCGATCTCCCCGAAAGAAGGAATCCGGATTTGTCTGGAAAAAAACTTTTTCCTCTCCTCGTCCATACTGATGATTTCACCCCTCGCCCTTAGAATACGCAAGTTCTTTTGTTTTCTCCGATTTTCCTTTCGCACCGAGCTTTCGATTCCCCGCTTTGCTTCATGGATATTCGATTTTGGTTTCCAAGATTGGAGCGGAGGGATAGTATAGGATTTATGCCGGAAGCCGAGTCCCGAAAATTCGAAGTGTTGAGGGTTAGCGTCACTTCCTCCTGCGGTTTCGGATGCGTTTACTGCGCTCCCGGAACGGAGGAGTCGGAATTCTCAGCTCGGCCTAAGACGAACGCGATTTTTCTTTCGCCGGAAACGTTTCGAAAAAAACTGGAGGTCCTCTCTTCCCACCTGAAGGTAAAGGAAGTCCATCTGACCGGTGGGGAACCCACGAACCATAAGGGCTTGTCTGAATTGGTCCGGATCGCTTCCGAGCAAGGCATTCCGGAAATCGCATTGACCTCCAACGGATTTTTTGCGGACGGATTGATCCAGGCCTTGAAATCTTCCGGCTTGACTCGGATGAATTTCTCTTTGGATTCCCTATCGCCGGCGGGTTTTTCGCATATGACAGGGAGGAATCTCTCCGTCTCCAGATTGCTTTCGAGAATCGAAGAGGCCGCCGACTTAGGCTTTCCGGTGAAATTGAATAGCACGATCGTGAGAGGTTACAACGAGGATCAAATTCTTCCCTTACTGAAATGGGCCGGAGTCAGAAAATTACCCATCCGCTATTTGGAATTGATGAGAATGGGACCTCTGGTGCCGGAACATTCCGGACTTTTCGTCTCTTCCGAGGAAATCCGGAAAAGAATCCAGGAGGAGTTTCTGTTCGAACCGATCGATACTCCTTTGGAATCCACGGCGCGCTATTATCTGACTTCGAACGGTTTCGTATTCGGATTGATCGCCAACCATACGGAGCCGTTTTGCGAAGGATGCAATCGTCTTAGAATGGATGCGACGGGAAAAATCTACGGATGTTTGAGCGACCCCCAGAATTACGACCTTCCCGAAGACGAAGTCGGTGCGGTACGGGCGTTAGGACTGGCCATGCAGAGTAAAAAAAGCCGGTTTATCGGAAGCGAACTTTCCATGAAATACATCGGAGGCTGAATTTGAAAATACGACTTCTCTGTTTCGCCGCAATGAAGGATTATTTTCCCGCAATGGAAGAGTTGTTCGTAAAATCCGGAAGTACGATCGCGGAATTACGCTCTTCACTGGAAGTCAGAAACCCGTCGGCCTCCCGTCTCTTAAGAGTGAGTCGGTTTGCAGTCAACCAAGAGATCGTAGAGGACGCTTATTCTCTCTCCGACGGTCAGAGCGTGGCGGTGCTTCCTCCATCTAGCGGAGGTTAGTCGTATGGAATCGGTGGAGTTATTCGAGCATATTACGTTTTCTCCTTTGGTCCCGACGGAACGTTTTCCGAACTTACCTGAAATGGGCGGTTTCGTTTTTTTTGCGGGGATCGTCAGGAATATCAACGAAGGAAGAAAAGTGAATCATCTGGAATACGAAGCCTTTCCCGAAATGGCGGACCGGATGATACGATCCATTCTTTCGGACGCATGCAAAAAATGGGATTTGCTTCACGCAGACTGTAGGCATCGTCTCGGGAAATTGGAAATTTCGGAAATCGCCGTGATCGTTACGACGGGTTCCCTGCATCGTGAGGAGGCGTATTCCGCCAATCGGTACATCATAGATCGGGTCAAACACGAAGTTCCGATTTGGAAGCGGGAATTTTTCGAGGACGGCACTTCGGAATGGTCCCAAGGTTGCGCCCATGAACAACATCGGCATTGAGCCGATCGGAGTTCTTTTGGCGGGAGGCTTCAGTTCCCGCATGGGGAGAGATAAGGCTTTGTTACCTTTGGGAAAAAAAGAATCCCTCTTTCTCACTCATTCTTTCCGAAAGTTGCAATTTTTGTGTTCTATCGTTTTGGTTTCGGTGCGGAAAGAGCAGATTCCCTCCTATTCGGAATGGATCTCTCCCGAGAATCTTCTTCCCGACGAACCGTTTTCTTTCGGCGGACCTCTGAAAGGAATCTTGAGCGCATTTTCCCATTGCGTCAAAAACGGGATCCGTTCCCCGATTTTGACCCTTCCCGTGGATATGCCGAAGGTCCGGATCCGTACGCTAGAACGCTTGAAATCTATGGGAAAAAATTCGTCGGAAGGGGTGTTTTATACCGGAGAGAACGGACTAGAACCTTTGTGCGGATTTTTTCCTCGGGAGTATTTGTCGGATTGGTGGGCGGAGTACGAATCGGGTCGGATCGTCGACGTTTCCCCCCGGTCCAAGATCCTCTCTCGGCATCCTCTGTTACTGGAATTGCCAAAATCGGAGAGGGAGGGTTTTCGGAATATCAACCTTTGGGAAGATTACATAAACATAAAATAATATGTAAAAGTGTCATGTCGTATTTTTGAGACACTTTCTTCCGCCTGAAATCGGACAGGATACGATCCTTTTCCCTTAGAAAAGTAGCTTGGAATTTTACCCGGAGACCTGTGCTGCAAGCAACCGTTTTCTTCCCAAAAAACCGGTTTACAGGCGGTTCCGGGTCAAAATGATGGTTCTACCAATCGTGCGGGAATAGCTCAGTGGTAGAGCACCTCCTTGCCAAGGAGGGGGTCGCGGGTTCGAATCCCGTTTCCCGCTTTTTCTTTTTTTCGCCTTTCGGCGCCTCAATCCATGGAATTTAAGACAAAGAAAAACGCAAACGCATCCGTAGACCTCAAGTTAACCTTTGACAAGAGCGATCTAGAAAAAGCCTTCGAAAAGGCGTACGTCCAAAAACAGAAAGACCTCAAAGTGCCGGGCTTCCGACCGGGAAAAGCTCCCTTGGCAATGGTCAAACGGCATCTAGGAGACTCCGTTGCGAGCGACGCGATCAATCTCCTTTTGTTCGAGTCCGTGGATTCCTTAAAGGACCAACTCGAGCACAAGATGGTACGATTTCCGAAATTCACCGTCGAGGATTACGTACCGGAAAAAAGTCTAGTAGCGACCGCAGTCTATGATACGGAACCGGAAGTCACCCTCGGAAAATATAAGAAAATCAAGATCAAGCTCCCGGAAGTGAACGTAGCCGACGATGATGTCCTGGACGAGTTGGAAGCGATCCGGAAACAACTCGCTCGCAAACTACTCCGGGAACCGGAGGAAACCGCTCAGGTCGGCGACACGGTGGACATGGAATTCATCGTTCATGAAGAGGGAAAAGAATCCGGGAACGCCAAAAACGGATCTAGCGATTATAAATTAGGGGAGCCGAATAATCTACCCGGCTTCGACGAGAATCTCTACGGGATGAAAATGGCGGAACCGAAAACTTTCTCCTACTCCTATCCCCAAGATTACCCTCGAGAAGATTTGGCCGGCAAAACCATCCAGTTCGAAATGACTTTGAAAGCGGTTTATAAAGAAGTTCTCCCTGAGCCCGACGACGATCTTGCGAACGAATACGACGGCTCCGAGTCTTTGGCGTCCTTGAAGGAAAAAATCAAGGAAAACCTGCGTAAAAATTACACGGAAGGGGTAAAAGCCAAAAAACTGGAGGAAGTGTATAAGGAATTGGTCGAAGATTCCAAATTCGTTTTTCCCGAATCCTTTCTTTCCGAAGAGTCGGAGCACGTTTACCGAAACATGATGAGAGACGTCATGGGGAGGGGGCAACGGGCCGGACTTTCGGACGACCAGATTCCCCCGATCGAAAAATACGCGGAAATGGTCGGGAAGCCCCTGGAAGAAATTCGGAATTCCTTTAGAGGAATCGCGGAAAACCGACTCAAAGCCTATTTTGCCAGACAGAAATTGGCAACCCAGGAAAATATCGTTCTATCCGACGAACAATTCTCCAAGGAATTGGCCGATCTCGCCTTAAGATACGGGATGCAGGAGGCCGATTTTAGGAAAGAGTTGGAAAAAGGGAAACTTCTGGAATCTTACCGGGACAATTTTTTATCAAAAAAGATAGACGATACGCTCTTCGAGCTTGTAGAAAAGAAATACAACGAGAAGATGAGTATCCGACAGCTTAAGGAATTCCTGTCTAACAAGGAAAGCGGAGGCGTATGAGCGTAATTCCAGTCGTCATCGAGCAAACAGGTCGGGGAGAAAGATCCTACGATATCTATTCCCGTCTTCTAAAGGATCGAATCATCTTCCTTGGAAACGCGATCTCGGACGAATACGCGAATGTGGTGATCGCCCAGCTTTTATTCCTGGATGCGGAAAATCCGGATCGAGACATATATTTGTACATCAATTCTCCCGGAGGATACGTGTCTTCCGGGCTTGCCATTTACGATACCATGCAGTATATTAAAGCGGATGTGCGCACGCTTTGTGTCGGACAGGCTTCCTCCATGGCGGCTCTGCTTCTGGCGGGAGGGGCTAAGGGAAAACGTTCCGCTCTTCCGCATTCTAGAATCATGATGCACCAACCGACCGGAGGAGCCACCGGTCAAGCTTCGGACATTGCGATCCAGGCTAAGGAAGTCCTAAAGTTGAAAGAGATCCTGAACGGCTTGTATACGAAGCATACGGGAAAATCGATAGAGCAGATCCAAAGAGATACGGAACGGGATCTTTACATGACCGCTGAGGAAGCGCAGGCCTACGGCATTTTGGATTCCGTTATTTCCATAGAACGCGGCAAAAACTGATCAAGGGGAAAGGATAGGCATCGTGGCAAAGAAACCGACCGGAACCAATGGCAAACAAAAACTCTTTTGTTCTTTCTGCGGAAAGGAACAGGATTCGGTCAAGCGGCTCGTGGCCGGCCCTGGGGTGTACATTTGCGACGAATGTATCTCGCTTTGCAATGAAATCATCGCCGAAGAACCGGAACAGGAAAAGGAACGTACGGAGTTATTAGGGGAAGTTCCGAATCCTGCCGCCATCAAATCCATATTGGACCAATACGTTATCGGCCAAGACCACGCCAAAAAAGCTCTTTCCGTTGCCGTTTACAACCATTACAAGCGGATTTATCTGAAGGACAAAAAGTCCGATATTGAATTAGAAAAATCGAATATACTTTTGATCGGACCTACCGGATCCGGAAAAACCCTTCTGGCCCAGACTCTGGCTCGCATCATCAAAGTCCCTTTTGCCATCGTTGACGCCACTGCGTTGACGGAGGCCGGATACGTCGGGGAAGACGTCGAAAACATCATTTTGAAGCTTATCCAAAACGCGGATAACGATATTAAGAAAGCTGAGATCGGAATCATCTACATAGACGAAGTGGATAAGATCGCCAGAAAGTCGGATAGCGCCTCCATTACAAGGGACGTAAGCGGCGAGGGCGTGCAGCAAGCTTTGTTGAAAATCATAGAAGGCACTGTGGCAAACGTGCCTCCCCAAGGCGGAAGGAAGCATCCCCACCAGGAATACTTACAGGTGGATACGAAGAATATACTCTTCATTCTAGGGGGAGCCTTCGTAGATCTGGAAAACATCATCAAAACCAGGACCGGGGTCAAAACCATCGGTTTCGGCAGCGACGAGAAGGGCGGCAAACAACTCCGTGACGAGAGCAAGGGAGAAATTCTGTCCAGGGTCATCCCCGAAGACTTGATGAAATTCGGTCTGATTCCCGAATTCATCGGAAGGATGCCGGTGATCGCGACATTGCAGGATCTCAGCGTTGAGATGTTGAAAAGAATCTTCCGCGAGCCTAAGAATTCCATTCTGCGCCAATACACCAAGATTTTGGAAATGGAAAACGTTAAGTTATCCTTCGAAGAGGCCGCCATAGACAGGATCGCTCAGCTCGCGATCGAAAGGGAATCCGGAGCCAGAGGACTGCGTGCAATCGTGGAAAATCTGATGTTAGATCTGATGTACGAGATTCCTTCTCGCAAAGACGTGGAGGAAGTGGTCATCACCGAAGACGCGGTCAATGGAACCAAGCCGCCGAAATTAGTGCTCAAAAAAGAGCCTAAGATCGCCTGATCCTTCCGGGCTTCCGGCTATTTCTTCTTTTCGATCAACTTCATTATAAAAATCGAAATCGCGAATAATACCACGAGCGGGACGAATAGCATCAGCATCGAGATCACGTCCGGACCGGGAGAAAGAACGGCGGCCGCGACAGCCAGTCCCAGAATCGCCTCCCTCCAGTGGGAAAGTAAAAAGGAAGTCTTCAGAATTCCGAGCGCTCCGAGTAGGATCAGAACGATCGGGAGCTGAAAAGCCAATCCGAAGATCAGATGGATATTGAAAAATACGTCGTAGTACTCGTCTATCGGAAGCTTGGTTTCTATATCCAAGGGACGGAAGGTTACTAGAAAGATTTTTAGAAAGTTCTCGAAGGCTTGTGTCCAGCAAAGCCAAACTCCCAACCAAAACAAAAGGGTGGAGAATGCGATGAGAACCCTGCCTAGTCTCGCCGTCTTGGATTCCAATGCAGGAGCGACAAAGCTCCAGAGAAAAACTAGAGTGAATGGAAAACTTAAGAGCAGGGAAACCATGAATCCGGTCCGGAGATAGACCATGAACGGCGCCATGAGCTTGATCTGGTAAAAGGTGGCGCCTTCTCCCAAAACCCGTTTGTAGGGTCTCGTAAAAATTTTATGGATTTCTTCCCCGAAAAAAAGGGACGCCAAGAAGAAGACGGAAAAAACCAACAGGGTTCGGATGAGTACGAGCCGGAGTTCCTCCAGGTGCTCTCCTAAGGTCATATATTTTTCCTGGTCGCGGGAGACCGAATCCGGGTGGGAGACCGGTGCCGGTTCCTTTGACTCGAGCGCCTGGATTTTCTTTTTTTTTGCGGGCATTCCTGGGGGGAGTCGATAGCTCTTTCGTTAGGAAAAAGCCGCAGGACGAAACGCCTCCGCGGCTCGGTACTGATTTAAGCGGACTTTTTGGATTTTTTGGATGTAGTCTGAGTCGTTTTGTTCTCAGGTTCTTGTATTTTTGGAGATTCACTCTCGGGATCTCCGGAAAGGGATTTTCTAAATTGGCGGATGCCGTCCCCCAAATCTTTAGCCAACGAGGGAAGTCGCTTGCCTCCGAAAAGCAGGAGTGCTAAAAACAGGATAATGAGGATTTCCGGCCAACCTAGGTTACCGATGAATGCCAGGGGTAAAAACATGGATCTTCCTCCTTTGTTAGGATTTCCCGCAGGTTTTATCTGTCAAATAGATAGTAGCCCATAGCCGATAATTCTAAAAGAGCTTCCGGCAAGGAAATACAGGAAAATGAGAGTAGAATCTTCGCCTTTCGATGCGGTGTCTTCTTTTCCCCCAGTGTCCCAGCCTGGAGCGGAGCCTCCCATGGAAAAAACGGACGGAAAGGAAGAGGAAAAGACCCCCAATTCCGACTACGTTTACGCGTTATCCACCGGCGGCATCATTAACGTGCAGGTATAAAAGAATGGCCTTAACAAAGGAGCAGAAGCAGGAGTTCCAGGAAAAGCTGGGCGATTTCCGAGCCTATTTAGAGGATTTAAAGAAGGAAGGAAACCTACTTAAGGCACAGTCCCGGAAAGACCCTAAGATGGAGCCCTATTTCAACGTTGCTCTTTCCCTCAATGCGATAAAAAACATCAATACTTGCCTGCTGATCAACGAGATTTCCGTGGTGATTTTGGATCTGAAATCGGATACCTATCTGAACCAAGGAAGAAAGGAAATCTATAGCGCGATCTCTTTTATGGAAAAAGTGGTAGGTGTGGATATCGACGGGGGTTTGGCCGAAAACAAAGATTTATTGGCGAAAATCCTACAGTTCAATCCTATCCAAAGATTGAATTACGTAAAAGGACTTCGTCTCTGCACGAACAAA
Source organism: Leptospira fluminis (assembly GCF_004771275.1). Lineage (GTDB taxonomy): Bacteria > Spirochaetota > Leptospiria > Leptospirales > Leptospiraceae > Leptospira_B > Leptospira_B fluminis. Next base: position 331,562 of record NZ_RQEV01000012.1, read on the forward strand.
ACGATCGACGCGTTCGGATCCAACTCCAAATGGAAATGGAGCTTTCCGGAAATACATTTCAAAATCGCGATTCTTAGTAAGAATCTTTTTGACTTCCGGGCTTTCGAAAAAGAAAGAGACTTAGAGAACCCGTATTATTATCCGCGTCAGGAACATTATAACCTGATTCTGGAGCTATGTAACTTTGCGGCTCAAGAATACCGGGCTAAATTCGATTTGTCCACGCAGGACGCGGGTGATCTGAAAAAATCCATCTCGCTTTTGGAGGTAAACCGGAAGATCCTCCAGACCACGGGAGAAACCGAGGATTTGGGTAAGACGAAAACGCTGATCGAATCCCTGAAAGAGAAGGTGGAATCAATCGAAGCGGAGAAGGAAAAGAAGAAAAAGAAGAAATAGACCCGTCTCATCTGTTGTAAAGAGTGGGAAAAAAAAGGAGTAAAAACGAACTCATGGCATTGTCCGAAATCAACGACGCAACATTTCAAACGGAAATCTCCGGTGGAATGGTTTTAGTAGACTGCTGGGCCGAATGGTGCGGTCCCTGTAGAATGGTCTCTCCGGTACTCGAAGAGCTTTCCAACGAACTGAATGAAGTTTTGAAAATCAAGAAATTGAACGTAGACGACAATCAGGATACGGCTCAAAAATTAGGAATCCAATCCCTGCCTACGCTATTGCTTTTTAAGGACGGACAACTCGTCGACAAGATCATAGGCGCACTTCCCAAAGCTCAGATCAAGAATTTCATCGAAAGGCACAAATAAGGCCTCTTCGTAGAGGCGATTCGTCAGGAATCTTTCATGCTAAAAGAACAATCTAGGGAATACATCGAACTCCAGCGCGGCGGCTATCTTGTCGAGACCAGCGAAGGTTTTTTCCAAATCGGATCGCCTCCGGAAACGATCAAGGATACCATGGCGGAAAAAAAGACTCCGCTCGTATTCATTCTTCCGAACAAGTTCTTTCATGTGGAAAAAGGCATCAGTACTGCCGAGCTTGAGTTCCCCATCTATTTCAATTTCTTTCTTCGCCAGAAAAAAACCACCATCATCTGTACCGAGGAGCAAAAGGAACAATTGATCACCGTTCTTAAGGAATCCTTAATGGGCCCGGAGGAGATCAATCTCGAATCGGAATACCTGAACGGAGCCGACTCTTTCGGCTTCCCGGATATGCGCGCCGAGATGGCTTACTTCAGAAGCTATAAGGGCCTGGACGACGTGGTGGATTTCAAAGTCTTCGCTTCCGATAACATGGTGACTCTCGGAAAAGTCATCGTTCGGAAACTTCCTTCGGGAGATTTCAGGATTACGGACGGGAGCAAAGAGACGGAACTTCCGGGAGAAGTGGGCTTCAACATAAAATACGATATTGGTACCCGTCTCAAGGAACCGTTTCAGCCGCCCCTTTTAGGAATCACCTGTCTCGGCCCTTCGCACGGATTCGATCCGGACGATAATACTTCCGGATTCATCATCTGGCTCAATCACCAAGGAATCATGGTGGATCCTCCCGTGAATTCCACGGAATGGCTGCGGAGTTCCAACGTGAATCCTAAGCTGATCAATCACGTCATTCTGACTCATTGTCACGCCGATCACGACGCAGGCACCTTCCAAAAAATATTGGAAGAAACTAAGATCACGATCCACGCGACCGCAACGGTGATGGAGAGTTTTCTCCGGAAATATTCCGCTCTAACTAAGATTCCGAAAAAGGAATTGTTGGAGCTCTTCAATTTTCAGCCCATCATCATAGGAAGGCCCGTGATGATCAACGGAGGAGAATTCAATTTTCATTATGCTTTGCATTCCATCCCTTCCGTCGGTTTCGAATTCTTTTTTCAGGACCAGTCTTTCGTATACACTTCCGATCACCTGAACGAACCGGAAATTCACGATAAGATGTACAAGGAAGGGGTGCTTCCCGAATCCCGCTGGAAATTCCTGAAGGAGTTTCCTTGGGATAGAAGGGTGATCTACCACGAGGCAGGGATTCCTCCGCTTCACACTCGAATCAGTTATTTGGCAAGTCTTCCGCTCACGATCCAGGAGAAGATCACCGTCTATCATATCGCGCGAAAAGATATGCCGCCCGGAACCAAATTGAATCTGGCGAAATTCGGGATCGAGAACACCCTTTATCCCGAAATCACTCCTCCCAAACATATCGAGGCGTACAATCTTCTGGATATACTCAGCCAGATCGATATTTTCAGCGGGTTTCCGATCGAGAAAGCCAAAGAGTTCCTTTTGATCGTGAGAGAAGAGAGATACAAAAGAGGGGATCTCATCATCCGGAAAGGGACGCTAGGGGATAAGTTCTATATTATCGCGTCCGGAAACGTGAAGTTCGAGGGTTTGGATACGTCCTCCGAAGCCGTTCCCGTGAAACGATACGGTCAATACGAGTATTTCGGAGAAGCGTCTCTCGTGTTGGATCTTCCGAGAGCTGCGGACGTATTTGCCGAAACCGACGTCGTTGCTCTCACGGTGGAAAAGAATAAATTTTTGCAATTCATTCGGAACACGGACCTTCGTCAAAATCTGATCAGACTGAACAGCATTCGGGACAGCAATTCCTGGAAGACTCTCATCGAATCCAGACACTTCAAAGGATTGACCAGTCACCAGGTCACCCAGTTGGAAATGATCATGAGGCTTTCTAAAGTGAACGCCGGTTCAGTATTGATCAAGGAAAAATCGTTTTACCATGAGGCGTATATCATTCGTCATGGAAAAGTAAGCGTCTACCAGAACGGAAACAAATTGGCCGATCTTACGGACGGGGATTTTGTCGGGGAAATCTATGCGATTTCCAAAAAGCTGGCTGCGAATTATATGTTCGTCGCGGAATCGGATGCGGAATTGTACTCCATTTCCCAGAACGAACTCATCCAGTATATAAAGAGAAATCCCGGCGTTTACATGAGAATGAATACCGTCTACTAAAACGAGGGAATAGGAATGGAAAGAGTCCTGCAATTCACAGAGGAACACGAAGCGTTCCGGGAAATGGCTCGCAAATTTTTCGAGACCGAAGTGGCTCCACACCATCATGAATGGGAAAAGGTGGGAAAAGTTCCGAAAGAGCTTTGGAAAAAAGCGGGAACCAGCGGTCTATTATGTCCGGATGTGCCCGAGGAGTACGGCGGCTCGGGAGCGGATTTTCTATATAACATAGTCGTAATAGAAGAATCCGCAAAAGTAGGAAACAGCGGTTTTTTCATATCTCTTCACAACGACGTAATTGCACCTTATATCTCCGCGTATGCGACCGACGAACAAAAAAAACGTTGGTTACCGGGTTGTTGTTCCGGCGATAGCGTTTTAGCGGTCGCTATGACGGAACCGGGCGCCGGTTCGGATCTAAAAAGCATCCGTACTTCCGCCGTGGACAAGGGAGATCACTATCTCGTTAACGGACAGAAGACGTTTATTTCGAACGGTCAATTGGCGAATTTAGTGATTACCGCCGTAAAACATGAAAACGGAACGATCTCGCTTGTTATGATAGAAGAGGGAATGAAAGGCTTCGAACGGGGTAGAAACCTCGAGAAAATCGGCCTTAAAGCCCAAGACACTTCGGAGCTGTATTTTAATGACGTAAAAGTTCCCAAGGAGAACGTGATCGGCAAGGGCGGACAAGGTTTCCGATATCTGATGATGAAACTTGCCCAAGAACGATTGGTTCTGGCCGTTGCCGCGGTCGAAGCGACTGCATTGGTGCACAAGATGACCTTGAAATACATCAAGGAAAGGATGGCCTTCGGTAAGAAAATCGGATCCTTCCAGCATATCAAATTCCAAATGGCGGAGATGACCACCGAGTTGGAAATGTGCCGTACGTTCGTCGATAAGGTAGTCGCCGAGCATATGAAAGGAAATAAATTGACTGTGGAAGCGTCCATGGCCAAGTATTATTCCACCGAGATGCAAAAAAGACACACGGATCTTTGTCTTCAGTTCTTCGGAGGATACGGATATATGATGGAATATCCGATCGCCCGCGCGTATCTGGACGCGAGAATTCAAACGATCTATGCGGGAACTACCGAGATTATGAAAGAAATTATTGGCAGCAGCCTCGGTCTCTGAAAGAATCTCGACTTTCTCTTCGTCCTAGTTTACTATGGGCGAGATGTCTCAAATTAAGAACGTTTTAAGGCGGTGTGTAAAAGCCATCGCCTTTGTTATTTTAGGTGTTTCCGTATATTCGTTCCCTTTTTCCGGGCTGCAAGCTCAGATCACTTGTACTCCTCCGCTGACAGGCAACAACGTATGTACGATGATTCCGTCGAACATACAGTCCGATTTTAACGGATTGGCTCTCTCCATCCAGACCCAATATTTGAACCAGGTCACGAAGTCCATGGCGGACTCGGCGGTAATGAGCAACGTAGGCGCGTCTATGATGGGGCCGGGTACGGTGAACCGATTCCAGATCGGAGCAGGTCTAGGAGTTGCGGGAGTCAAACACAACGATATTACGGTTTCCTACAATGGCACGACTCTGCCGAATTTTCCGAACGTAGGAGCCTCCGTAAACCCGTCCCTGATGCTGGCGGTGAATTTGGGTTGGCTGTTCGGCAAAGGACAATCCGACCAACCGGATCGCTCCGCGGACATTCCCGATTCCCAACGTTCTTTTTTGCATCGACTGAATTTGTACGTGCACGGATTCCAGGGAAATGTCGGGTCCGGAGATTTGAAGACTCTCACGAACCAAGCGAATAACGGAGTCCATCTAAACGGAAATTTCAATAACGCGGGAGTGACCCTTCGATTCCAATTGTTGAGAGAGAGATACACTCGTCTGGATTTCTTCGGCTTTACCGGGTTGAGTTTAGGGGTAGGATTCCATCGGCAGAGCGAGAACGTGACCCTCTCGTACGCTCCCGGAGTGAATTCCGCAGCCCAGGTCAACTTCGGATCCGCCGTGGGTAGGTGGGACGAAACCGTTTCATTCGGTTACAGAAACAAGGCTCAGTCCGTTCCCGTGGATATTCGAACGGGACTCAGGTTATTCTATTTTCTTACAGTATTCGTAGGGGCCGGAGTAAGCAATAATACCGGCTACGCAAAGGTGAATCTGGACGTAAACGGACCCCTGTATCTTGCGGTTAACGTTCCCACTTCTTCCGGACTGCCTGCGGCGGTGATCCAGCAATTGAGCGGGGGCGCCAGCGGAACTCTTCGTTTGGATCTCACCGGAACCGCCAATGCCAGAACGCAGACGAATTACTTTTTGGGGGGAGTGGAAGTGAACCTTCTTACCTTTAAGGTCCTGGCGGAAGCGATGGTAACGAACGACAAGATCTATGCGGCGAATATAGGGTTGAAGTTCGCACTCTAATCGTACTCGGTTTTTTAATTTTCGGGACGGATTCTTCGATAAAAAGGGAGCTTAATTCGGTTTTTATTCTATACTAACAGGATAGGCATGACTTTTGCAATATAAAGGGAAAGCGGGCAACGAGAAGTAAGTTCCGAGCCGGATTGCGTAAGAATTCAGCAGACCGCTTTAGGAGGCGATATGACGATTCCAACAACGGAAAAACCGCTTCACATTTCCTGCATCCCCAGGGGGGATGCATACGCCTTAAAGGTCAATATTTCCAAAAACGAGATCGGAATCATCTATAGAGTGACCGCCGTTTTGTACGTTCACGGTTGGAATATAGAGGAGGCAATCGCGGAAACATCCACGGACGGATACATCCAGGATATCTTCATCGTTCGAAGGCTGGACGACGAACGGATGAAAGAGGAACACTTGAACGCCATTCATAAGGACTTAAAGGAACTCTTTTACGGCGGAATTTCGGTGATGAACTACCTCGCCAGACATCCGGAAAAGACGGAAACGCTGCGGATGAAATTGGAAGAGACTCCCGAAATTTTTCTCTTTAATTCCGAAATCAGCGATTCCACCGTAATGGACCTGAGGATGAGGGATCGCTCGGGGATCCTGTTCGAGATCTCCCAAATTCTCTTCCTATTCGGGATAGACATCCTTTCCTTTAAAGCGGTAACGGATTCCGGACAGGTTCGGGATACGTTTCTTTTGAGATTGGAAAACGGTTCCAAATTGGACGAGGTTTTGCATTTCCAAAAACTGAAAAATGCGCTCCTGTCCGTATTATAAATCCGGAATTTCTAATATAAGAAAATTCCGGGTTTCTTAGGAATGATGCCGTCTCGGTTGTCGTACGAACCAAAAGAAGAATAGGAATAAGGCGCTTAAAATTCCGGAAACTAGGAAGGAAATTTGGGGTCCCTTTTGGGAATACACCAAGCTGAACGCAACCGGCGAAATTCCTCTTCCTAGAGAACCTAGACTTCTTAGAATGCCCAAATTTTTTCCCTGGTCCTGTGCGGGGGAGAACAGGGACACCATGGCCGAAATTGCGGGGTTTAAAAAGGCGCTTCCTAAGGCCAAAAAGGTCAAAGATAGGAAAAGTTGGATTTTGGAATCCGTAAAGGATAACAGCAAAAAGCCGATCACAAGCATGGACCCCGCAAAAATTCCGATGCTTTTTTCCGGAACTTTCCCGCTGATACGCCTGATGATCCCACCTTGCACCAATACGATGATTAGACCTATATAAACGAAGGTGTAACCGATTTCCATCGGTTTAAATCCCAAGAACTGGTCCAAATAGAAGTTCAGCGAGAATTCGAATCCTGAAAAGAAAAATAAGAACAGAAAATTCAACAAACTGATCCAAAGGACGTCCCGCGATCCTATATCAAATACTCCTAATATAGGATGCAACCTTCCTTCCGGCTTTCTTCGTAGCGAGGCCGGAAGGGTTTCCCGGAAGCGGAAAACGACGAAGAGTAGGTTTACCAATGCGGCGGCAGTCGCCGCCAGCGCGACGGAAGGGAATACCGTCATCTTGGACCAAGGAAGGAAAGGAAGTAAAGTCGAAGGGTCGGTATGAGCAAGAATTCCGCCTATGGAAGGTCCTGCAATAAAGCCGAGTCCGATCCCCGCACCGATCATTCCCATTCCTTTGGCTCTATCTTTTTCCTCGGTAGAGTCCGCCATGGCTGCGGTAGCCACGGAAATATTCCCTCCCATGAGTCCGGTGATCACTCTGGAAAGTACGAAAAAGGAAAAACTACCGGAGGCGAGCCATGCCAGATAGCCGACGAAACTACCTGTGCAGGTAAAAACCAACACGGGTCTCCGTCCGGTTCGGTCCGAAAGTTTTCCCCAAATCGGAGCGAACAGGAACTGTAAAACGGAATAGAGACTGGCGACGATCCCTCCGAATAAAGCCACGAACAGTTTCCAGTCGTGAGCGGAACTGTCCAGCAAACGGGAAGTCCAACTTGCGAGGAGGTCCAAGAGAGGATCTCCGGCTTGGGCGAGGAAATGGTTCAGGGTTTCGGGAAAGATCGGGAAGATGAGGGAAAACCCCATCATATCAATGAATACCGTAAGAACTAAAATGAAGGAATGTTTCCTCATGGGTGGGTTCATATTCGAGCGTTACAAGAATCGGCAAGGACCGAATCGTATTGCCTATTTTTTGAGCCGAGTCTTCTTTGTCCCGAATTTTTCGGCACCCAGGAGGATTCGCAGAACCTACTTTTTTTGGCTGAGTTTGTTGAGCTCTTCTATCGCGGATTTTGCCTTAGCCTTCAATTCTTCCGGAAGTATCTCGTTTACCTGCGAGGAGATTTTCTGGAAATTCTCCTTCAATTGCTGGTAAATTGCGGTCGTTTCGGAGTTCGCGCTTTGCAATTTGGACTGTGCATCGGTGATCGTTTTTTGGATCAGGTCTCGGAGACGATTCGCTTGCTCCGACTGGTTTTGCGCGCCTTTGGCCCGCAATTCCTCGTAGAGTTTTTCCAAATCATGGACGGATTGTTTGATCTTTCCTTCTCCGGATTGGAATGCGGCAATGCCGGCATTTAAGATATCCATTAAGACTTTTTCCATGGCGATCCTCCTCGCACGGCGTCCCAGGATACGAGTAGATTCGGAATTCATCAAGCTAAATCGCGAGACGCACTTTTCGTTTTAGGAAGGATTTTCTAGCATTTTGCGGATCTGGTCCCGGATCTTTGCAGCGGTTTCGTAATCTTCCGCCTTCAGAGCGTTATCCAGAGAATCCTGCAGGATTTCCAATTGCGATTTAGGAAGCTGGGAAATTTTTTCCTTTCCGATGGTTTCTCCCGGAATTTCGTCATCCTTCATTACGATTCCCGCTTCTTCGATGACTTTCTTGGCGAGGTAGATGGGCGCGCTGGCGCGGAGAGCGAGCGCGATGGAATCGCTGGGTCGGGCATCTAGAACGATGAGTTCCTCATCTTTTCTGAGAGTGATTTTGGCGTAGAACGTATTGTCTATGATTTCCTCGATCGCGATCTTTACGATTTGGATTCCCAGAGTCGTCAAAAGGATGGTCATCAAATCGTGGGTCATGGGGCGGGGAGGTTTGGTACCTTCCAAAACCGACGTGATCGAATGGGTTTCGAGGGGGCCGATAAAAATGGGCACGACCCTTTGGTCCGAGTCGTCTTTTGCTTTTAGGAATACTGCGAATCCGACATTGGTTAGAGAAATATTGTAAATGTTCGCTTCTATTAAATCCATTCCTAGATTAGACCCTATCTTTCGATTTCCGAAATGTCAAGCCTTCTAAACCGACGGTTCAGGTCGAGTCTAATCTTCGGATCCAAGAATCGATTTCGGAGCACATTTCTCTGACCACGGGCATGTGGAAAACGATTCCCAGGTGTCCCTGTTCGTAGGAAAGAATCTGGTTTTTTTCGTGCGGAAGAGCCGCGAGATCCGCCTTGATAGTTTCGCTCGGAACGACTTTGTCCAAAGAACCTAAAATCGAAAGCAAAGGAATTTTGAGATTCTTTTGTAAAGCGGTATAGTCCAGATTTCCGTCGTACGAAAGAAAAGAATGGTCCTGGCTAAGTTGGGATCTGAGGAATTGCAATACTACTTTGGTGGATTCCTCACAAAAGATATCTTCTATCAGAAAATACCATTCCGGAGGAGAAATCTGTCTGTAACCTACGAAGTCCCGAAGATTTACGACCTTCGTGTGGAGGTCGAAGGACACGGCTCGGAGAGAGGAATGTAATCCCAGGAGGAATTTGAAGAATTTGTTCAGGTCCACTGTGGGAAGAGTCGTTTGGAGAGAAAAGGAAGTCAGGTCGAACAGGAAATCGGAAATGGTTTTGGAAGGAACCAGTTTCAAGCCCATTTTCAAAACATCCAGACCCGGAATTTGGGCTTGGAGACGGATGAAGTTCGGGGAGGTGATGGAGACGATTCCGGAAAGGATCTCCTCCGGTTTGGGAAGAGGCAGAGGGGAACCCTTTCTTTTCCGGACGATTTCCTCGTACGCCGCCGCGTAAAAACGGGGGATCATTCCTCCCATGCTATGGCCGACTGCGACCAGTTTCTCATTCGGGAAGTTTTCCTGAATCCATTGCAGCACCGCCGGAAAATCTTCCTGGATGAAATCGTCTACGGTCCAACCTTCCCTGATACCGAACGTAGGGAGGGTGCGTCTCGATCGGCCTCTCATATCCATCGAAAATACTCTGTATCCGTGCTTTAGGGCCAGCTCCCTGGCCACTTTGTCCATTACGGATCGCCTGCAGAAGAAGCCGGGAATCAGAAGTAGATTTTTTCCGGTATCGTTTTTATCCTTGGGCTCGAAACGCTTCAGGCTAACGGAAAAGCCGTCTCCGGACGGAATGATATAGCTGGCATCCAATCGATAAGATCGATGGTACGTATGAGAATCGAACACGATCGTAGTTACCGGATCGTTTTGTCCGTAGCCTCTCGTGTAAAAAAGGTTTTTGGCTCGGGAATTCAGGTCGGATTTTTCGATATTCTTACGAGCATAATAAGGATCTCCTTTGGATCCCATTTCCTTGGAGATCACGAAGTCGATGACATCGTATAAGGAATAAAGCTGCTGGCGTACTTCTTCCTCCTGGTCTTCGGTCATATTGTCCCTGCGGATTCCCCAGAGCATTCCGATCGGAAAGCCCTTTACGAAGAGTGGAATTCCGGCGGCGTAATTCATGGTCTCGGTTAAAAGTTTTTTTAAGTTGGGGTGGATCCTTTCATCGTGCAGGCTGTGAAAATAGACTTCCGGCCTGGCCTTTTTTTCCACGGAGAGAATCGCTTCCCTCAAATATCTGGCGGAAAGATTTCCCGCATCCTGTATAGAAATCGGAATCGTATTTCTGATGAATTCCTCTATGCTCTGGAGACCGACACGATCGGCCACCTCTTTCATTTTAAAGTGGGTGGCGGAAGCGACGATCTTCAGGTTTTTTCCTTGGATGGCTTCGAAGATCGCGTATTGAAAAACCGGTTTTCCGTTCGGCAGAGTCATCGCCACCATCTTATTCACGAAGGAGTTCCAGACTTTTTGCAGGAAGGCGCTCGTTGCATCCGTTAACGGAAAAACGTAAATATCGTCAGGATTGACGGTGTAACCGCCGCCTTTCCTGCGGGTTTTGGGGCTGACCTTTTTCACTACGGTCTGTTCCATACGACTAATTTTTTAATTCAGGTCCTTTCTGCGCAATCTGGATTCGTATTCGAAACTAATCCTTTTGGGGGAGAGATAGAGTTTTTTAGGAAAAAAGATTTTTATCGTTTTAGACTCGAGAACACGGTGGGAGAAAGAAGGTGACTTGCCGCTACGCAGTCGCCCGTCATGGTCGACTTAGCTCCACGGCGTCTTTATAATTGCTTGGGCTTGAGAAGGACTTGAAGCTGTAACCCGGGGATTTGAGTTGCAGCTAAAAACCAAACTAAGATAAAAAAATCTGGGCTTGAGAAGGACTTGAACCTGTAACCCGGGGATTTGAGTTGCAGCTAAAAACCAAACTAATATAAAAAAATCTGGGCCCAGAAGGACTTGAACCTTCGACCCGCAGATTATGAGTCTGCCGCTCTAACCAACTGAGCTATAGGCCCGACCGATCCAGTTTTTTCGGAAGGCAAAGCCTTTCAAGTCATTTCGGAGTTTATTTGGGAGAGGATATGTATCTTTCCGGAGATCCGAATCGTTCGCTTAAATCCTGCCGTTCCCGGTACATGGCCACATATACGGTATAAGCCGAATCTCCTCGTCGGATCAAAAAGAAATAGATTCTGAGCGGATTCCCACCCGACACATCCTCTTTTGTCCAACGTAGGATCTCCGCGCCGCCGACGGAAAACGTTTCCGCCGGTTTTTCCGGAAAAACGCTTAATACGGACTCTTTGACTTTTTCGAATTCTGCGACCCTGTCCAATTTTCTCCAGATCAGAATCCAAGGTCGATCCTTTAACGGAACCGCTCTCCATCTCTTTCTGGATTCCGTGCGTACCAGAGCTTTTTCCGGAAAAGATATCGTGAGAAAATTCTCCCTGAAAATCTCGTCCTGCTCGTATACTTTTTGGTCCGGATCAAGGGGTACGGAAAATAACCCGAGCGGAAGAAGAAAGAATATTATAAAAACTGCGGATATAGTCGCGGTTCCATTCAAAATAGGATCTCCTCGACGATGAGTTCCTTGTAGGACTTCAACCTAAATACGGGAATGGACTGTTTTTCCTTTTTGTCGGCAAGAGAATCCTCTCCCTTCTTTTTGAATCTTCGGACCACCTTATTTTCAAAAACGAAAACGCCAACGTATTCTCCCGAAACCTCGTATGCGGCCCCGTTCGAGAGTCTGGATACGTACTTTCGTAACCTTCGATCGAATTTGTTTTCCCTATATTGGTAATAGAACGTATGTCCGTTCCAGTCGTAAAACACCGCGTAATTTCCCTCAGTGCCTTGGAAAAACAGTCGGATGTTTTCGGGGAAATTCGGATTCCCTTCGCTCAAAGCCGATTTTAAATCGGAAGACCGGGGGGACTCTAGAGGAATCGTTCCCCGATATGTATTCGCTGCGGGCTCGCCGACCAGTTCGGCGGAGAAAATCGTTAAGGCGGCGAAATACAACGCCCCCGCGAGTTTCCGCCGGAACCCGAACATTCTATTGGTCCTCTAAGTCCTCGGACTCGCCGCTACCGCCTTGGGGAGCGGCATCCGGTTTTTTATCAGAGGAAGAGGGCGACTGGGACTGGGAACCTGCGTCCGTTCTCGCGGGAGATTCTTCCTTGGAGGAAGAAGGTCGGCGAGTATTGTAGCGTTTGATGCCGGAAGGCTCGCGAGATTTCTCGGCGGCGGGCGGGACGAAGTCGGGAGAAATCTTTTTCTTAAGTTGGTTCAAGGCGTTCTGCGCCGCCCGTTTTACTTTTTCACTAGGATCCCTTTGCGCCTTGTATTCCAGAATTTCTAGGACGGCCGGGTCTTCCGTTTCCGCCAAATGTTTGATTGCCCGTAAGCGAACCACGGCGTCGTCGTCTCTAGCCAAGGAATATAATTCTTCTATAATGTCCTTGTCTCCTAACGAAACTAGGGCGGTGATGATATGGATTTTTAAGGCCTGGTAATCCTGGACGTCCGTTTTGGACTTTAGATTCCGAATCTTGGTCAATAACTCCGTCATAGGTTGGATCGCGTCTTTCGACTTCATTTTTCCGAGGGCATTGACGCTGTAAGCCCGGATCGTGATCGGCTCCTTGTCGTCCTTAAACGTCGAGATTAGCAGGCTTTCCACGGATCCGTTTTTTATTTTTCCGAAATACAGAGCGGTCTGGGCGCGGAGTTCGGGGTCGTTGAATTTTTCCTGGAATCTGGACTCCAATACCTGAAAAGCGTCGGTCGCTTCGGGGAATTCCGCTAACGTATCTATGAGGGCGATCGTATAATTCGAATTTTTGGTAAAGTCCTGTGCTTTTAAGAGTTCGGTCAAAGTAGGGATCGCGGACTTGAACTTGAGTTTTTTGGTTACGTAGACCGCCTCTTTGGATATCTCTTGCTGGTCGTTTTTTAAGAGACCGACGATCTTGTCCTCGAAATTGGTAAGTTCCAGGGTTCCGCAGATGCGTAGCGCATAGATGCGCATGGACCAATCCGGATCCTTGGAAAGAATGACGCCTACGAGGTCGTAGAGTTCCCCCGCTTCTTCCTTAGGAAAATCCTCTAGTTCCCGGAGAGCGCCGGCCCGTTCTTTCGTAGTTCCGTATTTTAAGATTTGAAGAAGTACTTCCTTCTTCTTTTTGATTTGTTCCGCGGTGTATTTCGGCTTGGGAGGTTCTTTGGCGCCCGCTTCTGCTTGGGAGACGAAGAGTAAAGCCAGGGATGCGACGAGTGCAAGGAAGAAATTCCGGAAGAAAACGGAAGTGTCGGTACCTCTGCGTCCTTTTCCTTCAGTCGGTCTGTTGGAGTTTTCGATTCTCTTCTTCGAGTTCCTTGATTCTGCGGTTGAGTTCATTGACAAGATGTTGGTTCTCCAGATTTTGACGGAACTTCTCGATCAAGGACCGAATGTCCCTGCTGAGGTCCTCGATATTCCAGGGCTTTTCCACGTACCTACTTAGCCCTCCGAAATTTATGGCATGGATGGCCGAATCCAGACCGGCTTGTCCGGTCAGTAGGATCTTGATCGAATCGGGAGACTTTTTGTGGACAGCCTCCAGAAAATCGGCGCCTTTCATCCCGGGCATGACTTGGTCCGTGATAATGACTTCTATCACGAAACCCGAATTCTGGATTTCCTCCAAAAGAGCTAAGGCTTCCTCCGCGCTCCTCGCGGTTTCGATTTCATGGGTCTTTCCGAATTCGTTGTGTAGCTGCTCTTGGAGTGTTTCCAGAACCGATACTTCATCATCGACACAAATAATATAACCTTTATTCATATTCCTAAGACCTGGGGGACGAGTCGATTTCCCGGAACTATAGAATTTTGGAGACTATTCCAAGAATGTCAATAAGAAGAATTCGTAAAAGAGTTCCGAGTCGGGAATCTCTAAACCGTTCCGTCTAGAATCCGACTTTGTCTCTCTAAAATGGAACGGACTTCGGAAGGAAATTCCGCCAGGATTTCGTCCGCTTTTCTCCAGAAATTTCCCGTCCCCGGAAATTTCGGAGGGGCTCCGGAAAGAGCGAGCTTCCAGTCCGAAGAAACTTCCGTCTCTTTCGGTACGCTTTGGAGAAAGGGAAGGGGACTCCATTCTTCCCAGAGTCCGAGTACCGCTTTTCTACGTTCCCATTTTTTTTCCGAAACGTATCTTCTTCGAAACATACTTTCCTTTCTTTCCAAAAAGAAGCGGTCGTATCTTTCGTAACCCGTTCCTCTGCAATGGGTTTTTCCCGATTCTCTCCGAAAGTCGAAACCTTTTGCAATGCAAGATCCGAAACCGAAGGCTTCGAAAACCGAAACCGCCATTCCGGCAAGATTCAAAGTGGGGTTTTCCAGAAGAGGGCTGGAAGAAAAGAATGCCGAGCGGGAAAATTGGTCCAAGGGATGAGTGGAAAAATACAACCACTTCGGATTCGGTAGGTCGAAAATCCTGGCGGACCCTCCGAGCCAGGTGATCACTGGGATTTCAGGAGGAAAATCCGAAGGAAAATGAAATCCGGTTCCTCTTCCACTATCCAAGGAAAGCACGGCATCGGGGAAGATTTTCCGGGAAAGCAGAAAGCCTAGACTCGCGTCCGAAGAGAGCAGAAAGACTTTGGACCGGTTTTCTATTAGCCAATCTTCTTCCGCTTCCAGATTCGGGGAGGCTCCTGCAAAGCAACCCACTTCCTTTGGCCGAACCGGCAATTTCCGAGAAATCCAGCGGTACGAATCCGGACGATCCTTGTACATTCTAGTATGCCGAAAATAGTTGTGCACCCAGAGTCTGCCGAATTCCGTTTTTGCTTTTCGGTTTTCGTCCTGGGGAGAGAAGTTTCTGAAAGTTTCCAAAATCTCCCGGGAAAGCTCGGGAAATTTGCGCGCATAGGTAGGATGGAGACATAATTTTATCGATTTGGTCCCCGGCGGTAGCCAGTCGGATTTTGGAAGGCTCAGGAAATTCTTCCAACCGTAGCAGATCGGAATTTCGCCGATTTCTTCCTGGAGATGCTCCTCTAGGAGGGGTTCCAACTCGGATAAAGGTTCTAAGCAAAATACGGGAACAGTAAAGGAGATGGATTGTAGGTACGGGCGGACATGGTAACCGCAGCCGATTCCAATAAATAGAACAAGTTCTTGGTTGTGGGACGGGGGAGGAAAAGAATGGGCAATGCGTTCGCCTTCTTTTCTGGGATTTTGTTGGGAGTGGAGGTGAAAGGAGGAATGCTCCTCCTTTAGATTCAGTTCGCCGTCTGGATTTCGGACAACGAGAAAAATAGGTTACTCTTCCTCGTCTTCGGTTTCTTCCTCTTCGTCCTCTTCTTCTTCCTCATCGTCAGAATCGTTATCTTCTTCGTCCTCATCCTCGTCGTCATCGAAGGAATCGTCTCCTTCCTCTCCATCTTCCATGTCCATAAACGGTTTTGGAGTCTCTTCCGGAATGAAATCTTCCTCGGTATCTTCTTCCGAGATCGGGGCTTGGGGGGCTTCGAAAAGTCCGTTGAATTTAGAATATGCCGGGTCGGAAATTCTGGTTTCCTGCTCGATGGCAGCCCTTTCTTCCTTGGTGACGTATTTGTATTGGACGTCCTCGCTGGCTAGAGCGAACATTGCCTGAACCGCTAATTTTCTGCCTTTGATTTTCTTAGGCAGTTCCAGTCGATCGAGCCTGTCCAGAATTTGGAATCCGGCTACGGCTCTTTCATACTTGTTTTTCTTAGCCAGTTCGATGAGAGTCACAATGTCGAATTCAGAATTCGGATGCTGGGTCATTTTTTGTTCCTGAGAAGGGATAGCAGGCGAAGATTTTACCATCTTCTTCTGTTTCCTCTGCTTGTCAACACCTTATGTCTTCGTTTATTCCTTGAATTTCCCGGTGAACCTCCGATTTTGGTAAACGCCCATGGATTCCCCGGCAAACCCCGATTCCAGGCCAAACTCCCCCGGATTTCTTTCCCGGTTTTGTTTTGGTCTATTTTTATCTTTTTTCGTCGGCCTTGCGTCTTGTGCGCCCTCAGAACAATCCAATCTTGGGGTTCAGGCGTTCGAGGGTCTAACTTTGGACGACAAACCGGTGAGACTCTCCGAAGTTTCTGCGGACCGGATCGCGCTGAACGTATATGGACCGAATTGTGTACCTTGCATCAAGGAAGTTCCCGTTCTCAATCACCTCTATTCGGAATTGGAAGGGAATCCTAGGATCAAGTTTTATATGGTCGTCGACCCGACCGTGTTCGTGGACAATCCGGAGCAGATGACGGAAGAAGAAATCATCCGGGAGGCCAAAGTCCAAATGGGTTCTGAAATTCGGAAATACGGAATCAAACTTCCGGTTTTGATCATGAAGAAACCGTTTCGTATTTCCAGAAACCAAGGACTGGTGACCGGGACTCCGGAAACTCTGCTCTTCAAAACCAAACCTTTGGTCTTGTATTATAATTTTATCGGGCCGATTAGCGAGGAATCCGATTCTTCCGCGATCCAAAAGGATCGGAAAGTGATGTTCTTTAAAAGGATGGTGGGATCCTCATGAGATGCTTGGTCGTTCGTTTTAAGGATTGCGAAGGTCCGGGAACCCTCCTCGATTGCCTCCGAGATAGAAATTATCGAATCACCTATCACAATGCGTACGATCCGCACGTGCATCTTTTGCCGGACGCCCACCAAGTCTTCGATTTGGTGGTGTTTCTCGGCGGTCCACAAACGGTACACGATCCGGCGCAAGAGTCTTTTTTTTCTCCCTGGTTGGAGCTCGCTTCCCATCTGGTCCGTATGGAAAATCGGAAAGTCATCGGGATTTGTTTGGGTTCTCAGATTCTCGCTAAGGTGTTAGGAGCGAAAGTCTATACCGGAGCCAAGGGACCCGAAGTAGGTTTTTCCGATGTCCGCCTCGTAAACGGATCGCATTCCCGTTTTTCCAAATTGAACGGAAAAACGTCCTTTCCCGCTTTTCATTTGCACGAGGATGTCTTCGATCTTCCTCCCGGTGCGGAGCTAGTCTTGGAAGGGAAGGAATATCCGAACCAGATGTTTTCTTGGAAAGATCGGGTTTTCGGGATCCAATGCCATTTGGAAGTCACGGCTCCCATGTTCGAAGTTTGGAAAAACGTGCATTCCGAATTCATCCGAAAGGCAGGTTGGAAACCTGGACCGGAAGTCGGACTTCAGAGGTCTCAAATGGAAGAGGCCGGTAGGATCCTCTTCGAAGGAATCCTGGAGTAGGACGGGACTTTCCTAAGCTCTATATCGCAATATTCTGCTATGATTTCGAAACAAAAAAAAACGGTGCGTACATGATACAGAAAGTTCTGAAAGTCATCTTCGGAAGCAAATATGAAAGGGACCTAAAACGTCTAATTCCGATCGTCCAAAAGATCAACGAATGGGAGGAATCCATCCGCAAGTTGAGCGATTCGGAACTTTCGGACCAGACGCGCAAGTTTAGAGAGCGTCTTTCCCAAGGTCAGACCTTGGACGATATCCTTCCCGAAGCGTTTGCGACGGTCCGCGAGGCTTCCTTGAGAAAGTTGGGGATGCGTCACTTCGACGTTCAGATGATGGGCGGTATCGCGCTGCATTGGGGAAATATCGCCGAGATGAAGACGGGAGAAGGAAAAACTCTGACCTCCACTCTCGCGGTCTATCTCAACGCTTTGGCGGGAAAAGGCGTTCACGTAGTCACCGTAAACGATTACTTGGCCAGACGGGACGCCCTATGGATGAAACCAATTTACGATTTTCTGGATTTGAGAGTCGGAATTATCCAGCACGACATGGATCACGACGACAGGCAAAAGTCGTATTCCGCGGACATCACTTACGGAACCAATAACGAATACGGATTCGATTATCTGCGGGACAATATGGTTTCCCACATCGATCATAAGGTCCAAAGAGGTCACTTCTTTGCGATCGTGGACGAGGTGGACTCGATCTTGATCGACGAGGCCAGGACTCCTCTGATCATCTCCGGACCTTCCGACGAATCCACGGACAAATACGTACGTATCGATCGGATCATTCCGAAATTGTCGGAAGGGGAAGATTACGAAAAGGACGAAAAGGCCAAAAATACCCTTCTCACTGAAAAGGGTGTGGCCCACGTGGAACAAATCCTAGGAATCGAAAATCTGTACGCTCCTCAAAACGTGGACCTGGTCCACCATGTTCACCAGGCTTTGAAAGCTCATAAGATCTTCCAAAAAGACGTGGATTACGTGGTCCAAGGCGGAGAAGTGATCATCGTGGACGAGTTCACGGGAAGATTGATGTCGGGACGCAGGTATTCCGACGGGCTTCACCAAGCGTTGGAAGCGAAAGAGGGAGTTCCCATCGCGAGAGAATCCCAAACGTTAGCTAGTATCACGTTCCAGAATTATTTCCGTCTGTACGAAAAATTATCCGGAATGACGGGAACCGCGGATACGGAAGCGGAGGAATTCCATAAGATCTACAACTTGGACGTGATCGTTATTCCGCCGAATGTGACCGTTCAGAGGAAGGATTTTGCCGATCGCGTATATAGGACCGAGAAAGAAAAATTCAACGCAATTCTGAATGAAATCAAGGAATGCCAATCCAAGAAGCAGCCGGTATTGGTGGGTACGATTTCGATCGAAAAATCGGAAGCGCTTTCGAGGCTTTTGACCCAGTCGGGAATTTCGCATAACGTATTGAACGCCAAGTTCCACGAAAAGGAAGCGGAGATCGTCGCGAATGCCGGTAAACCGGGCGCGGTTACGATCGCCACGAACATGGCCGGAAGGGGAACGGACATCGTCTTGGGAGGGGCCCAACTCTTCAAGGAAAGCCTCGAGTCCTGGGACGAAACCGATTCCACGGTGATCGAATTTAAAGAGGGGACTCTACGCTCCAATTTCGAAAAGGCGGAATCCCTGGTGGACAAATTGGATTCCCAAGGTAAAAAGAACAAGGCCAAGGAAATCCTCACGTCCGCTAAGATTTGGAAAAAGAATCACGACGAAGTCTTGGAAGCCGGAGGACTACATATTCTCGGAACGGAAAGGCACGAGGCCAGGAGGATCGACAACCAGTTAAGGGGTCGTTCCGGTCGGCAGGGGGATCCCGGTTCCAGTCGTTTCTACCTTTCCCTACAGGACGACCTGATGCGTATTTTCGGATCGGATCGGATTTCGGGTATTATGGAAAGGCTCAAAATGCCGGAGGGCCAGGAAATCGAACATACCATGGTTTCCAACGCCATCGCGAGGGCGCAAAAGCGGGTAGAGGGCCACAACTTCGATATACGCAAGCACTTACTGGAATACGACGACGTGATGAACCGTCAGCGGATCGTCATCTACAAGATGAGAAACGAAGTGCTGGAAGGCGGAGACGTCACCGGACTCGTTAAAGGTTTTCTGGACGAAATCATCGAATCCCAAGTGGTCGCCACTTGTGAAGGCGGAAATCCGAACGGTTGGGAATGGGGGACGCTCCAGGAATGGTTTATCGGACTCGGTCTTCGTTGGGAGATAGACCCTGCCACGGTGTCTAAGTCAAAAAATCCGCAGTTGTTCCTATTTAATTCGTTAAACGAATCCGCGCAGAGTTTTTACCAGGAGAAAGCCGATCGCATCGGTCCGGATGTCTGGAAGGTTCTGGAGAGAAATATCTTTTTGGACATTCTAGACCATCGTTGGAAGGAACATCTTTACGCGATGGACCATTTGAGGGAAGGAATTTGGACCGTAGGTTACGGAGAAAAAAATCCCCTCGTAGAATATAAACTGCAAGGATTCAGACTTTTCGATCAGGCGATCGAGAATATGAAATACGAGATCGTAGGCTTTTTGATCCGGGTAGAAGTGACCGAAAAAACCCAGATCCCGGAAGAGAAGAAGGAATACAAGAAGGTCGGTG
Organism: Leptospira fluminis; assembly: GCF_004771275.1. GTDB lineage: Bacteria > Spirochaetota > Leptospiria > Leptospirales > Leptospiraceae > Leptospira_B > Leptospira_B fluminis. The sequence continues at coordinate 351,445 of NZ_RQEV01000012.1, forward strand.
AGGAACTGACCGGAGGATTCCAGGAATTGCAGGGAGCCAAAAAAACCGATAGAAGTTCTTCTTCTTCGGCCCCGCCCCTGCCTGTAGCTTCCGGCGGAGGAAGTTCCGAGCGGAAAACGAGTAGGAGGAAACGAAAATGAGATTCTTGTCACTGGCGATCCTGCTTTCGACCTTACTTTTCCGTTGCTCTTTGGTACCGGGCACGGGAAGGGAGGCCAAAACCCCGAAGCAACTCTTCGAAGAATGCATGAGTACGTTTTCGGACGAAGCGAAATGTAAGAATTTCGTTCTGAAGTCCATTCCGGATGCGGATATCGACCTTCTGGGAAAACAACCCGAACTTGCGGACGAGGCCAAAGCGAAGCTAAGAATCCGTTCCGAACTGGTCCATTCCCTTTTGTACCAGAACCAATTGTACGTGAAGAATCAGATCGGAGAACCTGATGAAAAAATGACAATCAACAATTGGGCTCCCGGAATGGAGGAATGGGTCTATTTCCGTCCCATTTGCAAATACGCAGAAGGTTCCCGGCCGGATAAGGAAATTCGGATCCGTTTCCAAAGAGGTGCCGTGGTTAAGGTTTTACATACACCTCCGGATCCTTTGCGCTGATCCAAAAGATCTAAGTTTTCTCTTCCTCCGACTCGGGCAGGGAAACGGATAAGAGATCATAATTTTTTAAACTGTTCTCCTTGACAAAAGGAACGCACATTATTCCCTGGCCTTATAGTGCGGCGCGCGTTGTACATTTTACTAGTCCTTGTCCAAGTTGCACTAGTACTTTTTTCTTCCTCCATCGATCTGATCGACCAAGGAGAAGCATCCCGTATTTCCAGCGTAGCCCTAAAGAAAGGAAGTCCGGTAGTCTTTCTGGAATCGGACTTAACGGGTTCAGATCCTCTTTTTTTTGCACCCGCTCGGGAAAGAGACAGTAGACCTGTCGAGTTATTGTCCGAAGGACCTTCTTTCTTCCCGTGGATTCCTCCTGTGTTCCTCTCCGGGCATTTCTTTTCGCACGAAAAAACCTGGGCAAAGAACATAGTTTCTTTTCTTTTAACGAGCCTACCTCCTCCGGCCCTCTCTTAAATTTTACCCTAGCGCACCTGGGATTCTAGTCTCTTCGGGTAAGTGTAATTTCGCCGCCCGGATATCGATCTAAAGGTCCGCTAGTCGATTCTCTTCGATTTTATAGGACATGGAAAACCCATACATACGATGAAAACTAAAGTATTCGCACTACTTCTGATTGCCTCGACGAATGTCGACAGTTCCGAGACGAAAGAATCACAGAAATTCGTTTCGCCGAAGGAGGTTCTTGCGATCGAGGAAGGAGTGCTCCCGACAACGGATCCTAAGATCGGAAGCTCACCTGATGACAATAAAGACCTGCAGATCAAAATGCGGTTAGAGATGGCAAAAGCGGAAGAGCTCCTCTGGAAGAACAACCTTCTACTTTTGGCTGCGAAGTACAATATCGACGCCAAAAAAGCCGGAATCGAGCAGGCCGGATTGTATGCGAATCCCAGTATCTTCATCGATCAGAGTATTTTTGCCGAACCGACCCGTAGGTTTTTCGATTTTACCCGAGCCGGTCAGACGGTTTACCAGATCCAGCAATTGTTCCTGCTCGGCGGGAAGATAGACAAACGGATCCGCGTCGCGGAATTAAGCGCCAAAATGGGCGAGCAGGAATTCTACGACCTCGCTCGAGCTCTCGTGTCCAAATTGAGACGGACCTTATACTTTATCCATTATTACCGGGAAGCGATTTCGTTTTATGACGGTAGCTTGGAAGCCCTGGAAAAAACGGTCAGTTCCGCCGAACTTGCCTACAAAAGAAGGGCGATTTTGCAGGCGGAGTTACTTCGTTTGAAAGCTCTGCTCTTTTTCCTCCGTAAGGAAAGGGAAGACCTGCGCATCCGGGTGCTGGAAAAAGAGGCCGATTTACGGGTGCTGTTAAACGAAGATAAGTTCATGAGTCTGGACATCGCCTTCGAACCGGTGTTAAATCAGGAATTCGTGGAGAACATAGAGCCGGGCAAATTAAAGATTTCTGATATTTTACAGACTGCGAGACAATTCAGACCCGACTTGAAAAAGGCGGTCCAGGCCTTGAGATACGAAGAAGCAAATCTGGAATTACAGCACGCGAACGCGATTCCGGATTTGGCTTTCGGTCCTATGTACAACCGAGGAGGAACGGCCTTCCAAAACTATTGGGGGGTTACGGCCCAGTTGAACATCCCTCTGTTCGACAGGAACCAAGGGAATATTAAGGCGGCGGAAAAGTCCGTTCTGGTTCGGAAACAGGAATTAAAAAATACGATCCTGGAAGTGGAAAACGACGTCAATGTGGCCCTAGCCACCGCTAAGGCGAAGGATATGCTGTATCGTCGTTTTAGAAACACTTATACGAAAGATTACTCGGATCTTGCCCAAGATATGATCCTGAGTTACGAAAAGCGTTATATTTCAATTTTAGAATTTGCCGATTTCTTCGAAACGTATCGGTCCAGTATCGTTGAGATGCTCCGTCTCCAGACGGATAGAATGGATGCGATAGAAGGAGTGAATTACTCCGTGGGTTCCGGTGTGTTAGTGCCGAACTACAAACCTTCGACGGAATCAGGTCGGGAATAGGGTGTTGCGTATGAATATTCGTCTTTCCAGTAAGAACAAATTTTGGCTGACGTTGATCGTTTTGGCGGGAATCGGTTCCGTTGCGGCTGCTTTCCTGCACAAGGGTCCCAAAAAGATGGCTCGTCCTCCGGGGAGACCCATCGTATCCGAAAAAGGGGAGAGGGTCGAATTTAAAGAAGGAAGCCCGGGTCTACAGATCATCCGAAGCGTTACGATCGGTAAGGAAGGAGACTTCGTCAACGTAGAGGCGCCTGCGAGGCTGATCGCGACGACCTCGCCTTCCGTTTCCGGAGAAGGAGAGCCCATCATCCTCTTCGAGTCGGCGGAATTGAACGATCTATATGTGGGATACATTCATTCCAAAAACAGCTTGAGTCGCTCTCGGAAGGCTTTGGCCAGGATCCAAGACATGTTCAAACACAGGGTCGCCACCGAGAAAGATCTGGTGGAGGCCGAAACCAACGCGGATAACGACGCGGCGGAATTAGCGGAATTCGAAGGAAAGTTGCGCGCGGTAGGATTGAATCCCGCTTCCTTGAATCGCGCCGGAGCTAAAACGGCTTGGATCATGTGCGACGTTCCGGAATCTCAATTACAGAATTTGAATAAAGGAAAGAAGGTGAAAGTCAAATTCTCCTCTTTTCCGAACGAGGAATGGGGCGGCGTGGCTCAGTCTCTGGGAGACAACGTGGATCCGATCACTAGAACCGTCAAAGTGCGGATCGAGATCATGAACAACGGATATAAGTTGAAACCGGGAATGTACGCGGTCGTCAAGTTTCCGGAAGAAACCAAGGGAGATACGGTGGTTTTGCCTTTCAATTCGATCGTTACGGTCGAGGGACGGAATTACGTGTTCGTCGAGGAAGCTCCCGGGGATTTTTACAGAAGGGAAGTGACCTTGGGGATTTCTAGCCGGGAAAGAGTGAACGTGCTGGAAGGTCTGACGAAAGGCGACAGAGTCGTAGTAGAGGGAGCCATTTTGTTGAAGGGATTAAGTTTTGGGTTTTAACTCTATGCGGAATTTTTTATTCTCGATATCGATCGCTCTCATTTTGGCGACCGACGTCCGGTTCTCGCTTTTTGCCCAAACGTACGATAAAGTCGAGAAAGGATCCGAGCAGCCGGAATGGTCGCCGGATCCCGATCGAAAGACCAGGTTCGGCCAAGAAGAACCTACGATCGTGGAAACCAAGAAGGCCGGTCCGAAAATCACGAACTTTCTGGTTTACGGCGCTACGATCGGATCTCCCGGGAGTATGAACCTAAATTTAGGATATTATTATAAAGACGTAGTGTTTCGGGCTTCCGGAGGCCACTGGAGACCCCATTGGTGGGGCGGCCAGGTGGATTTAGGTTATAGTTTTTGGAAGACTCCCGTAATCACTCATAGCGTTTCGATCGTAGCCGGAAGCTATGCGGTGGATCCGTACGCTCCTCAAGTGGGTCACGGCGGTCAGAACAGATATCCTAGCGCCTTGAATGTTCCCGGTTATAACCACTGGAATCCTACCTTCGACGATCTGATCATTCGTTCCTACGTTTCCAACTTGAATCCTACTTTGGAATCTTTCCTCGAATACAAAAGCAGAGAAAACCAGAAGGTTTTCTTGAGCCAAAGATATATCGGTCTGACATACGATATTCTGCTCGGAAATTTCTTTTTGCAAGTCGGTGTGGGTGTCGGCAAGGGAAACTTTTCCAATCCTCAACTCCTTTTGCAGATGGGTTATTTCTTCGATACGAGATAAGATTTTTTAGTATCGTCTAACTCGGTTTTCTCGTTTCAGATATCTAACTTTCCAGTAAGATCGAACCCGCGTTCAGGACTTGCAACCTCGCGATTGCGTGGCCAGAGCGACCCGAGCGAAGCAAAGGAAGGGAGCCCCCACGTACACAGACGGAAATTAAAAAAGGCGCCTTTTTAAAGGGCGCCTTTTCCATAACAAGGGGAAAGGTTTGGTTTAGAACTTCGCGACTACGCCGAGAGTAAACCCGATTTGGTCGCTTCTTCTATGTCCTGATGCATCCACAAATTGTTTTCCGAGAGACCAGTCGCGTCTCATGTCCAACTTGATCAATAAGTTTTCCGTAAAGTTCCAGACAGGAGTTACAGTAAACGTTCTATACTGACCGTAGTTGTTGGCGCCGTTATAGTGTTTGTAGTTGTCGCTCAGGTGAGCCAAAACCCAGTCCGTAGGCGTGTTGTATCCTTGGGCGTTTAGGGCAGCAATCCCCGCATTCAGAGTGTTGTTGAGACGGGGGTTGGCCGCCAAAATCGCGTTCGCAAACGCCGTATCGGTAGCTACGTGATAGGTGCTAAGAGACGTGTTGATTCCCGTAGAACCGAAGGCGCCGGGAGCGAACGTGTTTAGTGCACCGTTATTGTGTTTGTCATCCAAGTATTCGTAGCGGATGTTCACTCCCCAGGATTCGTTGATTTTGAATTTGGAGAAGACTCCGTACGCCTTGTAGATGCTCTTGTTGTTTTCGGAGGTGACCTGTCCCATGGCAAGCCCGGAAAGGGTCACGTTGTTGTTCGCGTTGTAACCTTGCTGGGCCAATCCTCCGTTGGAGAGGGAACCTGCTTTTTGGCTCCAAGTATAATCCAAATCGATCTGGATGCGATCGGTAGGAGTGATGGAAAGGATCGCGTGGTTCATGAACCAGTAGTCCTTGTTGTAATGGTTCCGAGAAGCGGTAGGAAGAAGTCCTCCACTGCTTTGCGGAGTCGCTACGACGTTGAAATCCCCGTTTTGCAGGTAGTTCGCCATCAGGGCTTTGTTTACGTCCGTACGTCCGTTAGCCAAGTCCGAAGAATATATGGTGTTCCAGGTGATGGCCAATTTGTTTTCGATCAATTGTCCTTTCAGCTGAGTACCTACGGATTTGTGCTGGGTGTATGCTTCCACGTACGGGCTATGAGTCGTATCCGTCAGAGCCGCAGTGGTGGGAGCGAGATAACCGGTACCTTGTCCACTGTTGTAGAGATAAAAGGTTCCTGACCATTTATCCGAAAACTGGGTGGTTAAGCGGGCACCGGTGTGAATGAAAGGGATCGTATTCTGGAAGATGGCCCCTATCGAGTAGTTGGGGTTGTTCATCGATTCGAGAACCTCGTAACCGATGTGCGTGGCCATCTTACCTACGTCCAATGTCATCCCTTTCAGAACGGGAAAGAAGAACGTCACGTACGCTTGCTTCAACATGTTCATGTTGTAGATCTGGTTGGAAGTGGTGTACGGAGTTTCTTGGAAGGCGTTGTTCTGTCCGTTTTGGAAGTCTACGCGGAATCCCCAAGGAGTGGATTTTTCAGCGACTTTTTGAACTACCAAAGATACCGCGTTGATCGCGAAGTTTTTGTTGTTCGTTTCGAAAGCGCGGGTCGTATCGACCGAGTTTCCTTGCAAGGGGTTGTTGTTGTACATGTAGTACACGTCTACGAATCCGGAATACTCTACCTTATCGTACCATTTTTGTTCGACCGGCTCAGGCTCTTTAGCGGCCGGAGCTTCCACCGCGGCTTCTGTGGGTTTCTTGGCGGGTTGGGCAAAAACCGAAGAAACGCTCATCAGGGCCAGGGAGGCAATGAGGCTAATTGTTTTTGTTCTCATCATTCTCCTAAATCTCCTATGCTGCCTTCTATGCAACTAGCGTGCCAGAGTAAAAAAAATGGGCAATGCGACAAAAAATGTCTCAAAAACAAGAATAGAAGGGAAATTATCTGTAGTAAGAATGGTCTTATTTTTAAGAGATTACGTTATTCTTACAGTGTGCCTAATATTTAGGCAAGATGGATTTGCTTATATTTTGAGCAGGAGGGGGCTTTTTCCGGACTTTTGCAGATCAATAGATTCAAAGTAGCATGTCTTCTAGCCCGGAAGGTTTATAAGAATTCCGGAAAGTTCTTATGTACCAATTCGGACAATTCTTCCGCAGAATTCTTTTCCGGTTCCTGCAAAACAGCTTCCAGGCAGAATCTCAGAACCTCTCCGGTTTTTTGCGGAGGTAGTTTCGGAAGTGCATTCCTCAAACTGGTTCCATTGATCTTCAATTCTCCGAGAAGAAGGGGAGGGTTTTGTCGAAGAATTTCCTCCGCTGAGCTCGACCAAGCGGGAGAAGAATTTTCTGACACCGTCCAAAGAGAAGCTAGCTCGGAACAAAGTTGTCGGAGAGAATCTCGTCCGGAATATTGCGCGCAAGGATGCAAAATTTTTTTTCTGATCCGGTCGGGGGAAAATAAGTGTTCCTTCTCTTTCAGGAGGGAATCCAGAGTTTCGTAAAGAAAAAGGGAATCTTTGGTCTTCTGGTTCGAAAAACGCAGGGTTTTGCAGAAGTTTTTTCCCTCTTCAGAAAAGCCGAAATCCCCGAACGTGAGTTTTAGAAAATAAGAAATTCGTAATCGATCCGGATCCGCTGCGAGTTTTGAGAGGGAGTGTATCTTTTCCTCCCAGTCCGGTACGGCGTTTTTATACAGGTTTTCTCCCTGGAACAGCTCGAATATCCGGTATTGTTTTAGAAGTTTTAGGGAAGGACTCGGGTCTTCCGTCTTCAGGATCTTTAGAAATTCGTCATGGATCCGTTCGGCCGAGACCTTTGCGGTGATCGGGCGGCAATCCTCTATCGCTTTTTCCGTTTCCGGATCGATCCGAAATCCTAGGGCGGATACGAATCGAATCGCTCGTACCGGACGTAAACCGTCTTCTCGGAAACGTTCTTGGGGGATTCCGATCGTTCGGATCCTTTTTTCGGAGATATCCCGTAGGCCGTCGTGTTCATCTATTAATTTTTCGTCAAGAAGGTCCAACGCGAGAGCGTTCATGGTGAAGTCCCTTCTTTTCAGGTCTTCGCTTAACCCGACTCCGAAGGAAACTTGTTCCGGCCGCCTTCCGTCCTTATATTCCTCCTCCTTACGAAACGTGGTCAATTCGTAGGAGCGATCCCGGAGGAGCACTGTAACTGTCCCGTGCTTGATCCCCGTAGGAACCACTCGCCGGAACAATTTCTGGACTCGGTCGGGATGGCTCGATACGGCTAAATCGAACTCGTGTGGGAGCTTTCCCAATACCAGATCGCGGACGGACCCTCCGACCAAGTACGCTTCTCCCCCGTCCGATCGGACGGTACGGGAAATTTCCAATAGATCTTCCAAATAAGGAGAAGGAATTGCCCGAATGAGATTTTGCGCTAAGGCGGAACTCATTCCTGCACGAACTTTTTCCAGAGGGGAAGGTATTTCTCCCGAAACTCCGGGTTCTTGGACAGAATTTCTTCTACCTGTTTGCGGGTACCTTCGTCCACGGAGATCCGTAAGAAAGGCAGTTCCGCTTTTTGGGAAAGGATGCCGTCGATCTTGGCGGAGGTTTCCGTCCAGGCAGCATCGCAGAAGCTTTTGTACTCCCTTTCCCGGTGCTCCGTACAGAGTAGGGAGAGCTCCAGATAGTTTCCCCGGTCTTTCAATTCCTGCATCTTGCTTGCGATATCCTTACCGCAACCGTAGGAGAGGAGCGCCAAAATCGGAATCCAGGTCGAGAAAAAGCGAATCATCTTGTGAAGAGAGTTCTCCGATTTGCGGGAGAAGGAAAGTTCTTTTTTTAATCCGATTCTTCTCGGGTCTTGAACGCTTGGTTCGCAAGTTTGTCCGCTCTCTTGTTTTTTTCGCGCAGGACGTGAAAAATTTTAAAACCCGACAACCGGGAGCTCAATGCCTGAACTCTTTTCTTCGCTTCGGAGAGATGGGGGGATTTTACTTTGTATTCCCCTTTGAATTGTTTTACCACGAGTTCGGAATCCAGAAAAGCTTCCACTTCCGAGGCTCCGTTTTCCAGGCACCATTTTAGGCCAGCTTCCAAGGCGGCCCATTCCGCCGTATTGTTCGTGCCGTCCGCTATTCTTTCGGAAATGGAATGGATTTCCTCTTCTCCTTCGTAGATCGCGATTCCGATGGACGAAGGCCCAGGATTTCCTTTGGAAGCTCCGTCACAATGCATCCGGAATTTTCGCAATGTTATTCTTCCCGGTTTCCCTTTAGTAGTAGAAAGGGTCTCCAAAAAAGAAGGTATCCGATGAGTAGGAAAAGGGAGACCAGGAAGGAAGCGATTCCGAGCACTGCGGACCGGAAACGATTGTAGACTTCCTGGAAAGAATGGGGGAAAAAAATTCCGGCCAGAAGGCAGAAAAAACCCAGTCCAAGGCAAAGAAAAAGAAAGTTCGGTCGGCTTAGGAAATAAAAGAGAAAACTGAGACCAGTCCATCCGAAGGCGAGTCGATAGGCAGAGATACGATTGAAATTTTCCATGAAAAGACGGAGTACCATCGATTGTCCTATCCTCCCGGTGCTTTTCTTTGGCAACGGAAAAAATCTCCTGATTTAAGTGTTGTTTATTCCGGCCGGAAAGGGTTTCCTGTTTCGGTTCGGATCTGAAAAAGATGAACGCAGGATACCTTCGGTTTTTGGAATCGATTCCTTCTTCCCCTCCCGGTGAATGTTCCTATTATCCGGATCGAATTTCGAAGGTGAAGGGTTTTCTTTCCAAGAAACCTCCCAATCTTTCCGCGCTGGATTTCCTTTTGGCGTCCGGTTTTCGTAGGTCTGGAGAACTCTTTTACCGGACGGCCTGCGACTCTTGTATACATTGCCTGAGTTATCGTATCCCCTTACATCAATTTACGATTTCGAAAAGTCTGAAAAGGTTAGGGAAGCGGAACGTAGATCTGATTCCCTCGGTGCATTCTCCGGAGATGACACCAGAAAAAGCGGAATTGTATGTGAAATACCAGAACGCAAGACACCCGGGAAGCTACGGCAATACGGACTCTGAATTGCAGGAAACGATGTTCGGGCAGATGTACTTAGGTTCCGAAAATTCGGTCGAATTACAAATACGTAAGGAAGGACGTTTGCTCGGTTGGATCCTATTGGACTGCGGAGAGGTGGCGGTTTCCGCGGTTTATTCCGTCTTCGATTCCGAGTTCCACACTAGGAGTCTGGGAAAATTTCTGATCCTAGCATCTCTTCTTTGGGCCAAGGAAAAAGGGTTTCTAGAATACCATCTCGGCCTTTTTTTACCCGGTCACCCGAAAATGGATTATAAGGGATTCTGGAAACCGGCGGAAATACTGGACCAAAGAACGGGAAATTGGATCGAGTCTAGGAAATTTCTTGCGGATTATCTGGAAAAGGCAGGACAGGACGGGAGTCGATCGGAACCGAAATCGCCGTATGATACGTAAGAGGGGAAAGACAGAGGAGCTAGAAAGACTTGTCACGGGAACTCCCTTCCTTAAAAAGGCAGGTATGGCTAAAAAGATCATCGTTGTAGGGGCATCCAGCGGTATTGGGAAAGAAATCGCGACCCAGCTTATCGCAGAAGGCCACAAAGTCGCTTTGTTTGCGAGAAGGGAAAAGGAGCTCAAGAATCTCCTCGGGTCCGTATCGAGCGCAAAGACCGGCCAGGTGTTCACTTTCAAACACGATGTAACGCAATATTCTCAGGTCCCTTCCGTTTTTGCAAAGGCGATCAAATCCCTTGGCGGACTGGACGAAATTTATTACTCTTCCGGAGTGATGCACAGGATAGAACCGAACGAATTTTCGATCGAAAAGGATCTGGAAATGCTGGAGGTCAATCTGCTAGGATGCGTAGCTTGGCTGGATTTGGCGGCTAAATTTTTTCAGGACCAGAAATCCGGAAAAATCGTCGGGATTTCCTCGATTGCAGGAGATAGAGGACGCCGATCGAATCCCGTGTACAACGCTTCCAAAGCGGGGATGACCACGTATCTAGAAGCTTTGCGAAATCGATTGGCGGTAAAAGGAATCCAAGTCGTAACGGTGCGCCCGGGAATGATAGAGACTCCTATGACCGAGGGGCTGTCCGGACTTTTTTGGGTCATCACTGCTAAGGAAGCGGCGAGTACGATCCTTCAAAAAGTGAATTCCGGTAAGGAAGATTTTTACGTTCCGGCTCGCTGGGCTCTGGTTTCGTTGATCATCCGTTCTATTCCTTCCTTTATTTTCAGAAGGCTTTCCATCTAGACGTGAACGCGACCTTTTAAGGCAGACGATATGGCTACTGCACGCAAAAAAAAATCCGTACAAACAACTAAGATTCAAAAGAAAGGAGTCTCTTTCGATAGGGCGGCCTTCGAGGCCAAACTAGGGACTCCTAAAAAAGTGGAAGCCTGGGGAATGAATCATTTTTCCTTGAGTCCGGTTTTCTATCCGAAATCGGAAGAGGATTTTCGGGATGTTTTTGCCTATGCCCGCGCCACCGGAGCCAAGCTTTCGTTCCGAGGGGGCGGTTGCAGTTACGGCGACGCGGCGACGAACGAGAAAGGCATCATCATAGATATCAAGGATTTTAACCGGATTCTCTCCTTCGACCAAAAGACTGGAGTGTTAAAAGCTGAGTCCGGAGCGACCATCAAGCAGCTCTGGGAATTCGGCGTGGAAAAAGGTTTTTGGCCGCCGGTAGTGAGCGGGACTATGTTTCCGACCTTGGGCGGCGCACTTTCCATGAATATTCACGGAAAGAATAATTTCGCGGTGGGTCCCATCGGAGATCATATCCAAGAGTTCACGTTTTTGACCGTGGACGGAAAAGAGCACGTCGCTAATCCTAAAAAGAATCCGGATCTGTTTTACTCCGCAATTTCAGGCTTCGGAATGTTAGGAGCATTTCTCACCGTTACGATTCGGATGAAGAAAATCCATGCCGGAAAGATGAGGGTTTGGCCCGTCAATACGTTCAATCTCCAGGAGATGTTCGATTATTTCGAAAAAGAGTACAAGCACTCGGATTATTTGGTGGGATGGGTGGATGCGTTCGCTTCGGGCAAACAGCTCGGAAGAGGACAGATCCACAAGGCGGTTCACTTGAAAGCGGGGGAAGATCCCGACTTCCCGGAAAACTGCAAGATCGAAAACCAGATTCTTCCTTCTACCTTCCTCGGTTTGATTCCTAAATCGTGGATGTGGATTTTCATGTACCCGTTCAGCAACAAATTCGGAATGCGTTTTGTGAATTTCGGAAAGTGGATTTCGGGATTTCTGAACAATAATAAGCCCTATATGCAGGGACATGCGGAATACGCGTTTCTCCTGGATTACGTTCCGAATTGGAAATTTATGTACAAACCGGGCGCGATGATACAATACCAGAGTTTCCTTCCGAAGGAGAATGCCGTTCGCGGATTCGAGGAGCTTCTCAAAGCGGGACAAAAAAAAGGAATCGTAACTTGGTTGGCCGTATTTAAGAAACACCGCCCGGATAAATTCCTTCTCACGCACGCTTTGGACGGATATTCCATGGCGATGGATTTTCCGATGACGAAAGGGAATAAGGAAAAGCTGTGGGAACTGGCAAAGGAAATGGACGAAATCGTTTTAAAATACGGCGGGAAATTTTATTTTGCTAAAGACAGTACTCTTCGTCCCGAGATTTTGAATCGGGCCTTCCCGAAAAAGAGCCTGGATAAATTTAGATCCTTGAAAAAGAAACTGGATCCGGTTAATTTGCTGGAATCCGATCTGTACAGGAGGATTTGGAAATAAGTGGGATGACTTCCCAGAATGATCCCGCAATATGAAAGGATTCGAATATAATGTCTAAAGGGACGATCGGCTTTTTCGGCGAAAACTTCAAGTCGCTAAAAAGAGCTGCGAATATAATCTTCTTTTCCGTCCTTTTTATGCGGATGGGCTTCGATCCGGCAGTCTCCAGAAACTCCCTTTATGAATTGATCTTGGGCGGGTTCTTTATCGTAAGTTTGGGCTACGCTTATCTTTGGCTCAGGAAAGACGCGCGACGGAAAAGAATCCTGGATTTCGGCCTGCTATTCGGATTGGCATACGCCTCCGTTTCCACCGCCTTATTCACTTCCTATCTTATCAACACCGAAATTCCTAGGTTGAAGATGTTCGGAAGATTCGCCTATATGGGCGTGATCGTCTTTCTCATCGTTCGTTATGTTCGAGGCGCATCCAGAGTCGGGACGAATCTGATCCTGGCTTGTTTTTACGGGAGCCTTCCTTTTTTGGCGTTGCAACTCCAAACTCCGTACAAAGGGGCCTTAACGTTCTTCTTTTTACTCGGCATCCTCGCGGATCGGATTCTGGGTTTCCGAACGATCAATGTGCTTAGGTACCGCGTTCCTAAGTCCTTCGTCCTTTTTTTACTTCTATACGCTTTGCTCCCTTGGCTTTATGCGGGGTTAAAGACTCCCGTGCTCGATTTTGCCGACGGGTTTTTTCTACAAGGAATTCCGATCTGCCTCTTTCTATTATTCGTAAATATCGCACCTTCCGCATGGAGTTCCATCGTCCAAAGATCCGTCGGAACACTATTCATCGTAAGCGGTTTCTTTTTGTTCGCGGCCCTTTCTTTCTTTTCCTTCCAGAATGGACTCGCATCCTTGATCTTTGTAAAGAAGACCATACTCGCCGGAACGAATACCAACGATATAGCGACCTTGCTTTCGCTTTCCATGCCTTGGGTTCTTCACGGTTTTTTTTGCTCTCAGAAATGGAAGGCCAGGACCTTTTTTCTGGTTTGTTTCTGTTTGTTGGCCGCGGGCACGTTCGTCATTCATGTTCGCGGTCTTTACATCGCTTTCTTTGCGACCGTATTCGTTTTCTTTTTCCTGAAATTCGTCTCCGAAAAACTACGTTTAATGTTCGTCGGGATCTTGGTCGTCCTTCTCGGCCTCTTCGCCTGGATTTTCTTTCAGAATTTCAAGTTTCCTCTCTTTGACAATTTTCATTCCTTGTGGGCAAGAACTTTGCTCTGGAGATTGGCTCTTCGGGCTTTGGTGGATAATTGGATCTTCGGAATCGGAGCATTCCAATACAAAGGTTTATTGGTCTGGGGAAATCCGTTGGATCTCCCCCCCGGCGTTTTTATGCAGGAGGATTTGGGAAGGATTCACGTACATAATCTATTCCTTCAGGTCGGTTTGAACTGGGGGATTTTCCCCGCACTCGGCTTACTCGGGTGTTTTTTCTTCGCATTATTTCCGTTTCTGAAAGCGGATAGGATCCAATTCCGAAGCAGCGCTTTCGGTTTTCGTATCTCCCTTTTTTGCTTCGGTGTCTATTCCATGGCGAACTATTCGTTTAACATTGCAGGGTTGCACACGGCCTTTTCTCTCCTGCTGTTCGCTTCCCTGCCTCCGGAGTTTTCCGCACCCATTAAAAACGGGATCCCGGTTTTTAAGAAAGGGATAGGGCGGTATCTTTCCGTCGGAGTCGCTTTTCTTTTCCTATGCTCCGCGTGTTTTTTGCTTCACATCGAATATCTGCATTCGGAGCAGATCTCATTAACCAAAGGATTCCGTTCCAGGAATCTTCTGAACGATCTGGTACTGGACGAGAATTTCGTCGATGATTATAAAATCGTAAAGTTACGGGAAGCCTTCGCCATTTCGGAAAGATTAGTCCGGATCTTTCCGAAGGACCCCATCTTCCTGGAAGAAAGCGCCGAATTAGCGAGAGTCTTGTACAGCAAAACCCGAGAGGATCGTTTTCTGAACGTCTCGATCGGAAGATTCGAAGCCTGCACCTCCTATTCTTCCAATCCTTGGTTCTGTTTCTATAATTTGGAAAGATTGAAGCCGGTCGACAATTCCGAGAATTACAAAAAAAGCATGAAGAAGTTCAACCCGTTTCTCCTGCCGCTGGAAAAGCGTTCTCCTTTTTAGATAGGATCACCTCTTTTCCGTACCTGGATTCCTTCCAGACCATGAAAGGTCTTTCCGCGACCAAGTGGAATAGATATCCGAAGAATAGAACGATAAACCCTGCGGGCACGAAAGCCAGCGCAAAATCCAAATATCTAGGATGATTCACATCCACGAATAGCGGGGTTAAAATGCCCGCCAGGAAAAAGTGGATCAGATACGCACAGTAGGATAATTTCGCGATGGGGGAGAATATCCGGAACGAAAGTAATTTGGAAGACAAGGACTCCGGCCTCAGCGACAGAAGCATCACCGCGGCGCAGGCGAAAGCGTTCAGATTGAAACGAAAGACCATGGAAATCGGATCCGGGCTGAATTCGTAGAGAAAGAAAATAATATAGAAAACGGCGACAGCGGAGACAAGTAGAAGAGTTCTCCTTTTTTTAGCGTCTTTTAGGAATTCGAAGATGCGATCCGGATATCTGTTTAAGACATAGGAGAGCAAAATTCCCGTAAAAAGGGAATCCAATCGGGTATGGAGAGGGTAATAGATCAGCTCGTGATATAACGCTTTGGAAACTACCGGATCCGTAATTCCTTCTATCCTTAATTTGAATATTATAAACCGATACATCGTAGGGAATAGAATGCAGGATAATAACGTATAAATCCTGTATTTTTCCGGGATTCTTCTGAAAAAGACGAGTAGAAAGGGCGGGAAGAGTAGATAGAACTGCTCTTCCAAGGATAAGGACCATCCGTGTGGAACCGTTCCCGGAAAATAATTGGATATATACAGAAAATCGAATATGGCCCTGCTCTTATACTGGATCAATTCGTTTGCGGAGTCGGGCTGGAGTTTGATCAACAGAGGAAACAGCAAGAAAGTCTGTAAGGACAGAAAAATGAAATACGGGGGAAAAATCCGAATCGTCCGTTTGGAAAAAAACACCCCGAGCCGGATCGTTCCGGAGCGGTCCAATTCCCGGAAAAGCGGGCCTGAAATCAGGAAACCGCTCAGTACGAAAAAGATATCCATCGCAAAACTTCCGGAGCTGAAGAAGTTCCGGGCGAATTCATTCGGATCCTGGATCTTCGATTCGAAAGGGCGGTACATGTGACCCGCGACGACTAAAAAGAAACCTAAGCTTCGTAATCCGTTTAGCGGGGCGATTTCACGAGGGTCGAATTTAAATATTCCGAAAAAATAATGCCTAACGGCTTTCATGCAACGTTTCCAGATCAGCGCGGTTCGGTATCGGTCGGATTTCCACGGTTTCTAAATGGATAGAAGGACTTTTATGAAAGGAGATCTCAGAGATTTCGAACCGGTTCGATTTCGGCACTAATTTTTCCTTGGGATAGGCATCCTTAGCGCCGACTACGGTAAACCTTCGGATACCGGATCCATAGAGTCCAGTCAAAAGTACGTCGAATTCCGCTTCATCGGGAAGTTCGAAGATCATTCTTTCCGTCCGAAACGAATTCGGAGGAAACATGGCGCTCCCTCTTCTGTAAACGACGGCCTTTTCCGCAAAAGAATCCAATTCGGAGTTTTCCAAAACGATGGATTTCGTGAATTTATGGTACATTACGTCGTAAGTACAGACTCCAAGAACGGAAAATCCGATCGCTACAGCCGCCATTACTTTCAAGAGTTTAGAACCGGCGATGTCGACGCTTTCCAACGAATGAAAAGCGAACAGAAGTAGGATCGGTGTGACCGTCAATAGGAACCTTGGCCCGAAAAGAACCCCCTGCCAGAATTTAGGAGAAGTGAGAGCCGCAGATAAGAGAATAAAAAATAGAATTCCCACGAAAACGGTCCGAATCTTCGAATCTTTAAGGGTCGATTTCCAAGTGAAGAGAAGGATGGGATACGCTCCGAATAACCCGATGGATCCGTGGCCGAAAGCGATCAGCTCCCAAAAGAAAGAAAGTTGCGCCCAAGGATCGAATTCCTTCGGAGAAAAAGACTGCAAATAACCGCGGGACCCGAAGGGATGTCCCACTACCGTGTCGTTGATCGCCGCCTGCAAAAGAAATAAAACTCCGAACACGGCGGGAAACCATAGCAATCGGAATCGTTTCGGCATGAAAAGGACTTGGGAAAAAGTCAGGGAAGCCGCCAACAATACCACTTCCTGTCGGAAAAGAGCCGCAAGTCCGAATGAGATTCCGGCTAAGATCGCATCTTTGGTTTCGCGGCCTTTCTCTTTTTCGGTTCGTAATAGATAATACAGGCCGGCGGTGACTCCCGCCATGGAAAGGATGTATTCGGACATATCCGTGGAAAAAAGACTGAAGGTGGAACCGACTAACAGAAATAATATGAAAAAAAATCTGGTGCCGTTCCTGAAATCCAATTCTTTCGAGATCTCGTACAGGAAGGCTAGACATACCAAGCTAGAGATCAGCGATAAAATGAAACTGCCTACTCTTCCGAAAAGGAGAGCGAGCGGCGCTTGGACGGCGGCGTAATAGAAAGGAAAAACGTAATAACATTTTCCCCGGTAAGAATGAGCCATCGTATCTCCCTTTTCGATGGTCATCGGGAGAAAGCGAAACGTAGGATCGAAATCCTTTCCGAAGTATCTACAGGAAAAATCCGGAAATCCTTGGACCAACAAGTCCGCCACCTGCTGCTGCTTGATGGCCCCGTCTCCGACTCGGATTCCGGTTTGGTACTGCCAGGTTAAAAAAAGGGCGAGAAAAGAAGCGCCGAAAAGAACGAATCCTTTTTTCGAATCGGTTAAGGAAATTAAACGTCGCAGTGCGGCTCGAAACATGAAAACTAGGAAATGTAGTTTTCGATACCGGTCAAGTAAATTCTCCCGAAACTGCGGGTCTCCGATTCTGACTCCCGAAGTTTCGGATTTTCCTTTACATATTCCTTCCCGTACAACAGGATACTTGCGATTCATGAATCGAGTACTTCGTAGCTCTAGACTTCTGACTTTACTCGTATTGGCGGCCGTGCTACTCGGTTCCGTCTCGTATTTAAAGCCTAGATATTCCTTTAATTGGGACATACATAACAAAGCCGTCCAAGCGTATTCTCTAGTCCAAAACGGTTTTCAATCGGAGGAATTGTATTATCCCGGAAAAGCGGTGGACCCAGCGTTCAAATTCTTTCCCCAACAAGGAAACGTATTCCTCCAGATAGATCAACGGAATCTAAGCGCGTTTCCGGTCGCATTCGCGGTGATTTCGGCGCCTTGGATTTGGATCTTCGGATTCGAATCTCTGCCGTATGCGAGCGCATTCGGTCTTTTTCTTTGCCTAGTCGCTTACGCAAGATATTGGCGACCGACGCCGTTTATACTAACTGTCAGCGTTTTGTGTACGTTCCTATGGATTCTTTCCGTGGAGTATTCGGAACACAGCGTTTTCATTCTTTTTTGCTTACTTTCCTTATCCTTAGCCGTTAAGAAACCAGGTTCGGATCTAGGTTTCCTTTTGTCCGGACTGATGTGCGGACTCACCGTATGGTTCAGGCACGAAGGATTGGTTTATTGTGCGAGTTTGGCCTTGTGGATTTTTCTTTCCCGGATCGGGAGCCGGAAAGAGGCGAACTTGAAAAGAACGATCAGGAGATCGACGCTTTTCATTCTAGGTGCGGGCCTAGTTGTTGCTACATTCAGTATTTTTAATTTTATAGATTACGGACATCCTTTGGGCCCGAGATACATGATCAATCGGGAAGGATTGGGGGTACCGTTTCTCGTCCGCTTAGGATGGGCCAAAAGTCTTCTCTTTTTCGGGGAGTTTAAGTTGGGATATTTCGGATATATGCCGACGACTCTCCTGCTTTTTCCGGTTTTGTTGTATTCTTGGAAGAAACTCTCGCGAACGAACAAGTTGATCCTCGGTTCCTCTTTGACATACATACTTCTGGTACTGGTCATCGTCCCGAACGACGGATTTACGAATTGGGGACCTCGTTTCTTCGGTCCGGTTGTGTTTCCGTTCGTGATTCTTTTTTCCAAATATTTCTATTTTCTAAAAAGAAGAAGGAAGGCCGCCGTATTCAGGTACGTCCTGTTGGCGGGATTGTCTTTTTCTTTCCTGATGGGACTCGCCGGTATAAGATATATAGGCGAAGGGAGAAAACAGCAGGAAAAGTCGGATGCTTTCTATCGTTCCTCCTCCGCGGATGTTTGGATCTTTCCGGATGATTCCATCGCCTATATGGCGGGCGTCGATTTCTTCTCTAAGATCGTACTTAGAGTGGCGACCCCGTCGGATCTTGAAGATCTGCTTCCGAAATTAAGAGAGAGATGGCCGGAAAGCAGGGTGGCTTTTTTTCAGACGGACATCGATAAGATCGATCCTAGAATGAAAACCGTGCTCGCTTCCAATCCTGCGTTGGCGGAAAGTGTCAGAAGAACGATTTGGCGAGAGGAAGAGTTGGATCCGATTTTGGGAAGATTTTTCCGAAATTTGCGGGAAATCAAGTCGGACCGATTGAAGGGGCAGATCGGAACCTGGAAATGAGCGGCCGAAATTTTAGAGTATTTTAGGAATAGATAAAATAGATAAAATGAAACCGTCTTTTTTCAATAGAATCTCGGATAGGATCTTCTCGCAATCCTGCGCAAAATCTCTCGATTCCGTTTCAGTAATCTTATTCGGTTACGTAGTCTTAATGAATTCCTGGGTGGGAGAGGATTCCTATATCACTTTTCGGACCGTGGAAAATTTTCTGAACGGCTTCGGACTGAGATGGAACGTATACGAAAGGGTGCAGGTCTATACTCATCCGCTGTGGATGTTCGGCATCGCTTTCTTCGGAGCGCTGAAAATTCCTCTTTTTTATGCCGTTCTTCTGCTTTCCTGGATCTGCATTTTCGGGAGCTCTTTTTTGCTGGTCCGGTCTAGATCGGAAAAGAAGGAAACGTTTGCGTGGATTCTTCTGCTTTTGGTTTCCTGCCGGGCCTTTGTGGACTATTCCACCTCGGGTTTGGAAAACCCCGCCTCTTTTCTACTTTTAATCCTGCTTTTCAAGCAAGGGGAAACGCTGCTTTCGAATCCGAACGGAAAGGACGTTTTCGGTTTCGCATTGATTCTTTCTTTGGCGTACTTAAATCGGCAGGATACGGTTCTTTTCGGAGTCCCTTATCTCGTCCGGCTATTTCTTACTTCTTTTAGGAACGGACAAACGATTCGTTGGATGGGATGGGGAAGTCTCGGACTCCTGCCCGCCTTGGCCTGGATCGTTTTTTCTTTACTCTATTACGGTTATCCGTTTCCGAACACCGCGTATGCGAAATTGAATACCGGGGTTCCCTCCGGAGAGCTTTGGTTTTCGGGATTTCTGTATTTGAGAAATTCCGTCCTCTGGGATCCCGTCTCCATCCTAGCCTTGGCTTTTCCGATCGTGTATTTCGCTATGGATCGGAAAAAAAGATTCGATCCGGAATTTCTTTTTCCGATTTTAGGAATTCTTTTTTATCTGATTTATATCCTAAAGATCGGCGGGGATTTTATGGCCGGAAGATTTGTTTCTCTTCCGTTCGTTGCTGCGGTCTTCGTTTTAACTAAAATCCGTCATCGATCCGTTGCGGTATTCGGGTTCTTGTGTTTTATTTTTTTTATGATCCTGAATCCTCGTTCGTATCTATATACCACCGCGACTTATTCCCGGGCCAGGATGGACGGTAAAATCGCGGATGAGAAAAGTATGTATTTTCCGAACGCGAATTTTTTCCGGTCCTTTTTCGTTTCTGAATATCCGGATCACGGTTGGGCGGAGCAGGGTAGGAAGTACAAAAAGGAGAAAAGCGCTTCTCCCTCCCGGTTTTCCGTCTGCGCTACCTTGAACGTAGGATATTTCGGGTACTATTCCGGGCCGGAAAGGAAAATCGTGGATGTTTACGCGTTGACCGATCCCTTATTAAGCAAGCTGAAATCTGCCCGTCCTTGGCGTATCGGCCATTTCGGGCGGAATTTACCCGAGGGCTATTTGGAATCCATCGATAGCGGGGAAAATCGGATCGCGGATTCCAATCTGAAAGAATATTATGAAAAACTTAAATTATTGACGGAGTCGCCTGATCTCTTCTCTAAAAATCGCCTCGAAGAGATTCTTAGGGAAAATTTGGGAGGAAATCGACAACTTCTTGCCCGGTACACGGACGAGCGGGAATGGCAGGAAATTCCGAAAGATGCGACCTGCGGACTCGGTCAGGGGTTTTGACGGGAAGCCAATCTTCCTAACTCGGATTTACTTTCGCGCCGGAATCCACCAGAAGGCGATTGACGTTGTCTATGTATCTTTTTTTCTCCCCGGGGCGGGCAGAATTCCCTTCCAGAGATATTCCCACATACATGTTATTTTCCGCATCTCGGGCGACGGAACGAACCACTCCGTAAGCCGTCAAGGGTGCCTGCATTTTAAAAAAGATGTCGAAGGTGAATCCGATTCGGCGGGGGAGGTCGTCGTTCAGATCCGGATGATTGATTTTGACCCGAAGGCCTCCGGTGGAGAGATCCAGGACCGGAAAACGCTCTTTGACTAGAATGGTATTCGATTCCCGGATCCGATCCACCATCTCGAAAGTGAGAGTTTTGATCTCCATCACCTCGGCCATGTCGATTTCCTTATTCCGATTCTGGACCAAAACGTATCCGATAGGGATGGCTTGCTCGTCGTGGTTGATATAAATGACGGGGACGATCAGTTCCGATTTGATCTTTTGGTTCGCGTATTCGATGATTTTCCGGCGGACGTCCTCTTCGTCCCCTAATTCGTGCTCGTAGTCCACGTATCCGTTCGGGTCGGAGGTCGTATAACTCTCCGGTTTTTGCGTATTCGGTATGTAGAGAATCTTTCCGGTTTTTTTAACCAGATCGAACTTATCCCCTATGGACCGGAAAACGTCGATTTTCAGAATGTCGAATTTCGGTTTTAGGATCCGTTCATAATCCGCAAAATTCACTTTCACCGAGGTCGGGATATTGAATAGGTTCGCGTCGATCGTGGTCTTACTGGTTCGCAAATTCGTGATCCAGACGGTTCCGTCGGGAGGTTTGATCCTCATAAATTGGCGTTCCCGACTCGCAATCGACACGGATTCCACTTCCATTACATACTGGTTGTTCGGACGCTCGTCTACGACCTCGCATTCCAATTCCAAATACCGGGCCAGGAGTTTGTACAAAACCACATGGGAATTCAATTTGAATTGTTCCGGCGCTTTTCCTTGGACTAGGATTTTTTTGGCGTCTTTACTGACGGAGAGGAGCTGGACGGAATCGTTAGAGTCCGTGTCCCGAACCAGAAGTTCGGACTTTAACAGGAATTTTCCGATGATATGGAGCTTTTTTTCAGGCTCTGCAATGATTTCGCGGTCCCTTTGCTTACGTTCGACCTTTTCCATTCAATTCTCAGGTGTAAGGGGCGGAAATTCTCTTGATTCCAGCCTTTCGCTTCGTTTTGATGTAATAGGTAAGGTACACTAATGTCAAACCAATCTTACCGCGACTCCCAATTTTTAGACGGCCTTTCGGGCGAAGAGCTTTTCAACATACAGATCGGGCTTACGTACAGGGACTTTTTGGTCCTGCCCGGCTTTATCGATTTTCATCCGTCCGAAGTCGAACTGGAAACCAGGCTTACAAAAAAAATCCGGTTAAAACGTCCCTTCGTAAGTTCCCCTATGGACACGGTTACCGAATCCTCTATGGCCATCGCTCAGGCGTTGATGGGGGGAATCGGAATCATTCATTACAATAATACGATCGACCAACAGGTGTCGGAAGTCACGAAAGTGAAACGGTTCGAAAACGGTTTTATCACCGATCCGGTCGTTTTAGGTCCGAAACATTCCATCCACGATCTGGACAGAATCAAAGAGAAACACGGATTTACCGGCATTCCTATCACGGAAGACGGGACCAGAAACTCGAAGCTGATCGGGATCGTTACCAACCGGGACATCGATTTCGAACGGGAAAGGAACATCACTGTGGACAAGGTGATGACCACCGAAGTCATTACGGGAAAAGCCGGAATCACTTTAAAAGAAGCGAACGACATTATCAAAAAGGAAAAAATCGGAAAGCTCCCGATCATCGATAAGGACGGCAGGTTGGTTTCCTTGGTAAGTCGATCCGACTTAAAGAAGAACAAGGATTTTCCGGATTCGTCCAAGGACGAAAACAAGCGACTCCGTTGCGGAGCCGCCGTCTCCACGTTGCCCGAGTCCAGAGATAGGGTCGCGGCTCTGTACGAAGCGGGGGTCGACGTGATTTTCATCGATTCCGCCCAAGGAAATTCCATCTATCAGATCGAGATGCTGAAGTTCATCAAAGCGAATTTTCGGAATCTGGAAGTGGTGGGAGGAAACGTAGTCACTAGAGGGCAGGCGGAAAATCTCATTCAGGCCGGAGCGGACGGACTCAGGATCGGTATGGGACCAGGCTCCATCTGCATCACGCAGGATACGATGGCGGTCGGTAGAGCTCAGGCAACTGCTGTCTACCAAACCGCTTTCCATGCGGCGAAACATGACGTTCCCGTGATCGCGGACGGTGGAATTTCGAATATAGGCGATATCGCCAACGCTCTAGCGATCGGAGCTTCCGCCTGTATGATGGGTTTTATGTTTGCCGGAACGAACGAGGCTCCCGGAGAATACTTTTACGAAAACGGAATCCGTCTCAAGAAGTATAGAGGAATGGCCAGTATTGAAGCCATGAAAGCGGGCGGAGACAAACGATATTTCAACGAAGGACAAAAGGTCAAAGTCGCCCAAGGGGTGAGCGGTTCCGTGGTAGACAGGGGCTCCATTCTGAATTTTATTCCTTATTTAAGCCAAGGAATTCGGCTTTCCTTCCAGGATATGGGCTATAAAAGCATCCAGGAACTTCACAAAGGACTGAGGGAAGGAAAACTGAGATTCGAAAGGAGAAGCGAATCCGCTCAGGCCCAGGGTTCGGTTCATAGCCTGTATTCCTACAGCGCTCCCAGTCTGAGGGCCGAATAGATTCCGACAGGGTCCTTCTCCGATCCGAAAGAGGTCTGTAGAATTGCAAAGATTCCGTCCTAAACTGGCCGTTTTAGCCGCTTTGGTTCTCTTGGCTTCCGTGGTAAGCCATGCCCAGACCTCCCAGGAAAAAAATAGGGTGGCGCAGGAATTAGTGGCTCGGCTGGACCAGGCATTGCTGAAGACGGAAGGGTTGGTCAAGGCAAATCTGATTTTGATAAAGCGGTCCGGAGACAGTTGGACTTGGGACATGAGCGTCTTCCGGAAAGGAGAGGATTCTCTCTCCCTCTTCGAAAGCAAGGGACGGGGATTAGAATACAAAATCCTCTTCAAGGAAGACGGGGAATTGATCTACGCGTTCAACGCACTTTCGCGGAAGATCTTCCGGAAAACCGACGAAGAAAAATACGAAAGTCATCTGAGCACTGGATTCAGTTTCGTAGACCTTTCCGGGAATTCCTACCAGGCGAACTACAATCCGGTAGTCCAAAGCGATCTGGAAGTGGGCGGAAAAAAAATGAAACGGGTAGCGATGAGGCCCATCGTTCCCTATTTTTATTCCAAGTTGGTGCTATTGTTGGAGCCCGAAAGTTTAAAGCCGATTCGATTGGATTTTCATGATAAGGACGGGGTTTTGTATAAGACGCTGAACATCAAATACGGTCCGATCAAGGTAAAAGCCAAACAGAAAGTGACGAAAGAAGACCTTGCGAGCAGGTTGGAAATGCTGGATTTGAATACCGGTTCTATTAGTGTTTTAGAATATACGGAAGTGGATCGGGACGTAAAACCGGATCCTTCACTCTTCGAACTGGAAAACCTGAACCGACTTTAAGATGTCGTCGACGGAAGCGGTTTTTTTTAGGCCGGGTTTTTTGCCGGAAGCGGATCTAAAGCTTTTGCCGGAAGAAATTTCCCATCTCAAAGCCTTGCGAATCTTCCAGGAGGATAAGATCGTAATCCTGAAGGACGGCAAGGGACTCAGTTGTTTTTTCCGGGTTCCGACCTCCTCTTCTAAAGGACAATTCCTGAAGAGCGAAACTCGAGAGGACCTTTCTCGACCCGCCGTGATCGCCACCGCGATTCCGAAAGGGAATCGATTGGAATGGTTGATTCAGAAAGGAACGGAACTCGGAATTACGAAATTCATCTTTTTGAATTTTGCACATTCGGATCGCAGGGATTTGAATCCCGAAAGAATGGGTAAGGTGGCTGCCGAAGCTTGCGCTCAATCCGGTCGGGACTTTTTACCTTCGATCCGCGGCCCGTTGGAACTCTCTGCATTTTTGGAAGAAAGTCGGAAAGAGGGATCCGAATTGATCGTTTTGGATCCGACGGGAAAGGAATTTTTAGGTCCGGAAACCGTTCAAGGTAAAATCCCGGTAATCGGACCGGAAGGCGGCTTTCGGGCGGAGGAGAAAGAGCTTTTTGAAAGAGAGAAAGTCCGGAACTACAGCGCCGGGGATTCCATTCTTAGAATCGAAACCGCAGGAATCTATGCGGCTTCTCTTTTTAGGGCGTTCCTAACGCGGAGCTGAACCTATTTGCCCACTCCGTTCGAGCCGAGGATCAACAAGCAGTTCGTATAATTGTTTCCGCAATCACGTTTGCATGCTTGCTGGAGCTGGAGGCATAGAGTGGAAATATTGCAAGCGGTGTTGCAGTTGGAAAGACAGGTGTTCATTTGCAGAGCGTTGTCCGGAGTAACGGAAGCGCCGTACAAGTTTTCGCAATTCAATTTGCATGCGGTATAGCCGCCGCCTACGCACCCCGCTAGATACGTATTCATTGCGGTTCCTTTTATATCTCTTTCTTTGTGTTCGCAGGCAGTTAAAAAAATCGCCGATGTAATCAAAAGAATCCGTAAAAGCAGGGCCATATATGTAATAGGTTTTCGCTCGGGAAGGTACGGTAAACTAAAAAACATTCGACGGGTTTCCGTTCTCGATCGGAATAGAAGCAGAATTAGACCGAGGTGCATGATATGTTCGTAAACGGAAAGCGGATCTTGGTCGGGGATCTTTCCTCCCCGGATATAGTCGCCTTATTGGAATCTCTTAGACTGAAGCCTGAAATGGTCGCAATCCAACGAAACGGGGAAATCGTAAAACGGGAGAGTTGGTCGGGAGTGGAATTACAAGAAGGAGATCGAATCGAAATTCTGAAATTCGTCGGGGGCGGTTAAAATCCTTGTGAAAATTCTTTCCATGCACAAAAGGCCGAGAAATTCTTTCTGGAGAGATCCGGGAATATACCCCATTCTCGATTTGGAATATTGTGCAAAATTCGGAAAGGATCCCTCCGAATTGGCGGCACTTTGGAATCGGCATCGTTCTTACGTTCCTTTTTACCAGCTCCGTGCCAAAAAGGAAACGATCCCGAATATCATCCAACTCTATAGAAAGTTACGTCTGCAATTTCCGGAATTCCCCTTGATCTTGAATGATTATGCCGACCTTGCCTTGGAGTTGAATTGTTTCGGCTTGCATCTCGGCAAGGAGGACTACGAAAATTCGGATCGGTTCCTACGCAAACGTCTGTCCGAAAGCGGTTTATTTTTGGGGACTTCCTCACATACTCTGGAAGAACTCGCCAACCTGGGGGAGGAATTTTGGGATTATACAGGCTTCGGTCCGGTGTTTGCGACTTCCTCCAAAGAGGGAGCTCGTCCGACGCTAGGATCCGAAATTCTGGGAGAAACCTTGAAAATCAGCCGGATTCCCGTGACTCCTATCGGAGGAATCGATTCCTCGACTCTCCCTGCCGTTTTGGAAAAAGGGAACTTTATAGTCGCCATGATCTCGGGGGCGTCCGAACCCGCGGATTTTCTGCGTTCTATTCGACTCTTGGAGAAAGTGAGAAACGAATAGATCCGAAAATGTGAGCGAACTTTCAATTGACTTAGAGATTATGTCCAGCAGGATGCTCCGTATGAAGCAACCTGGGGAAATCCGTCACCTCTCTGCGAAAGACGACCGAGATTATCTTCTAGATTATCAATCTCTAGATATAGACAATCTGGAAAAGACGGACATTTTAGGCGTTCCTTTCGAGAATGCCAGCCTGGACGAGGCGGTGGCCAAAATCTATCATTTGATGGAGGAGAAGGACCACTACCATCACGTTCTTCTGTTGGACCCGGTCAAGACCATGGCCTTGCGCAAGGGAAAGAAACTCCATAGAATCGCGCAGAAAGCGAGCCTGATTTTGGCGGAGGGAGCCGGATTGCAATGGGCCGCTAGACGCCTGGGAGGCGAACTCAAGGAAAGGATCCCGACCATAGCTTTGATGATGGATTTGGTCCGGTTGTGCGAGTTGCGTAATTACTCCATTTTCCTGTTGGGCGGAAAAGAAGATATTATAGAAAAAGTATATTTTAATCTTTCCAGACATTTTCCCGGGGTCCGTATCGTGGGTCGTCACGCCGGATACATGAACACTCAGAGGGAACTTTTAGTGAAGGAATCCATTCGAAAGACCAGTCCGAATATTATATTTCTTGCAATGGATTTTCCCGACCAGGAGATTTGGATCGAGAATAACACCGCGTTCTTCGGTCATGCGGTGGTGATCGGAGTGGCAGGTGCCATGGATATCCTCTCCGGGAAAGTCCGGAAGGCCCCGAATTTCTTTAAATTGAAAGGACTCACTTGGTTTTGGAGGATCCTTGTCCGGCCCTGGAGGTTGATCCGACTCAGTAGGATGATCGGTTTCTTCCTTTTCGTCTGGGTGAAATCCCTCTTCCAAAAAAGGAAGTAATCGGCCGTTATTTCCGAACCAGGTCCCGGATCGATTCCAAAGTCGGAGCCACCCAGTCTTCCAACAGAGGGTTTCTGTGTAAAGCCTCCCGCTTGAAGAGTAGATCCTTGTTGGATAGAGCGATTTCGCTCGAATCTCCGATTTTTCTGGCCGTTTCCACAGCTTTCCAGTAATTCTGCAGAGCTTCCGCAGTGTAGGATTCCGACTGCTGGGAGCCTGCGTTTCTGGCCAGAATTTCATAACATGCGCCTATGTTATTATAGGCGGCGGTCAGCGTTTGGTACACTTCCTGGTGGTAAGGATCGTCCGATTTCGGAGTTCCCATTCCCGGAATTCTCTCCTCCATATCCTCTTTGACTCTGAGGAAATAACCTAAGGCGGTCTTGGTCTGTTTAGTGTACAGCAGCGCGTTCCCTTTACCCATCATTAGGGTAGCATTGTAATATTCATCCTTGTCTTCGAATCCGGTCCAATCGACCAGGGCCTTATCGAAATCCGAATCCATGTATTCGACCCAACCGCGGAAAAATTTCATTTCCCTTAAAAGGTGAGGGGAGAGTTCCCTTCTCCACTTGCGGATCAATTCGTATTTTGGCTCGTCAGAATCCACTCTGGAAAATTCGATAAGCGAAGCTCTTAATTCGTTACGTCGGTTCTTCCGTTCTTCCTCTTCCTTCAGGACGGAGAGGCTTTTTCCGTCATCTTCCGTTCTTGCACGAAAAGGATAAATTTTTCTTCCGGGAAACTCCTTAATGGATTCCCGGTTGGACAGACCTGCTGAGGAAAGATAACGGATCTTTCCCTGATCGAAATGGATTCTGTTCGGATTTCCCTCGTAAAGAGTTTCGTCTTCGTCCCTCGTGCCGAACCAGTTCGCGCTTCTGTCGTATCTCTCTTCCGCTTCTTTTAACAGAGCCCGCGCCTCGTCGAAATTCCCGACTCGAATCGAATGTTCCGCTAATTCCAGGACCGCCAACCAATGTTTGCCGTCCAGACTAGCCGCTTTTTCGAAGAACCTTCTTGCCTGAACGTTTTCCTTTAACGCAAGATAATAAAGGCCACGCTGGTAATAACCTTCGGCATAATCCTTGCCTTCGATTTCCACCTTGGTTCTCTCATCCTCTTCGGATTTGCGATAAATGGTGTCCAAGAGTCTGAGCGCGCTCTCTTCGATTTCGATTCCGGAGACTTGGTCCACGGGATTGATATTGTATTTGATCCTTAATTCTTCGGGATCCAAGGACGTATAGAACGAGGCGAGTTTTGCCATCGTAAAGAACGGTAAATCCGACTCCATATCCAAATTTCCCCTCAGGAGTCGGTGGTGGTTCAGGACGAACTGAGGATCTCCGCTCTCCTTCCACATTTCGATATAAGTGGAAATCAAACCGGATTGGCCCGTTACGCTTTTGGGATTAGCTTCTACGATTCGATTGTAAAACGAAGCCGCTTTTCCGAATTCGCGACGATTGTAATAGATTTTACCGATTCCCGCGGTGGCTTTTTCGTCGTAAGGACTTTCCCCATCCGTGAACACCCGTCGGTAGTAGTCGACCGCCAAAGAATCGTTTTTGAATTTTCCCCGTTTGCCTTCGGGCTCCGCAAAATCCGGAGTGATTTGGGAATGGAACCATCCTAGGTTTCTGTACGTATCGTTGTCGTGGATCTTTTCCTTTAAACGCATTACAAGAAAAGCCCCCGCCGTCATGACTTTACGAGGGGTCTTTTCCTGATCCAAAAGAAAACGTATGCCTTCCTTTCCTTGGTTGATTCCTAAAGGACGTTTCAACTTCTTATCGTTCCAAGTCTCTCCCGAGGCCAAACGTACGAGGGGAGCGTTTTCACGACGGCTCCAGGAATTCGTGGAAGGACCGAATCCTAGGTCCGGTTCGATTCGGCCGAAGAGTTTTTCGTAGGCGAGTTCGTACTCTCCGGCGCGGCTATATTCGATTCCGTACAGATTCAGATATTTCAGATTGTTCGGCAGGATTTCCGCGCCCTTGTCGAAATGGTTTTCGATCTGAATCAGATACCTTTTTCGGTCCTCTTCGCCGAGTTGTCCCAAAATCTTTTTGGAACCCATTTCGCGGATCTGTTCCAATCCACTTTCGTAATGTTGCGAGGCTTGTTTGGGGCGGATGATCCCGAAATAGGTAAAATAAGCTCCGAACGCGAACAATAAGGCAGCGGCTAACGTATAGACGGTTCTGCGGATCCGTTTGCGTCTTTCGACCAAGCCTTCTTTCGTAAAGATCGGATCGGAGGAAATAATAGGAACACCGTCGGCGGAATAGGCGCCGCTTTTATCCACCACGCTGACGGAAGTTCCGAGCGCCGAGGAAAGGAAAGACGCAACGTCTTCCGGGTTGCTTTCCACCTTGATGAGTTCTAATAAATCTCTCTGGGATTTTTTAGAGAGTTTGTCCTGGACGATGGATTCGATAACCGTCCTTCGGAGCAAAGGAGGATAACGCAGGATCTCTTTCTGTATGATCGCTAATTCTTCGTCGGAAAGAGACTTGTCCAGTTCCTCTCTTTCGTCTCCTCCCAAAGATCGGAGGTCGTCCTCGAAGGAGGGGGCCTCCGTATCGCTTTCCCCTTCCGCATCCAAATCGGGGGAAAAGCTGGTAAAGTCGGAACCTTCGGGACCTCCACCCAAATCCATTTCGGATACCGGTTCGGACGCAAAGTCCGCAAAAGGATCCGCTTCGGGTAAGGAAGTCGCTCCCGACAAGTCGGAGAAAGGATCCTGGCTCCCTGTGCCTGAAACGGGTGCAAAGTCCGAAAAAGGATCCGATTCTTGCGGATGAGGTTCACTATCGAAGGAAGAAGGTTCCGGAGAAGAATCGAAACCTAGGTCTCCGAAATCGGTTTCCTTTTCGGAGACCGGCGCCGCGGCAAACGGATCTCCCTCTTCCAATCCGAACTCGTCTCCGGGAGCGGATTCCATAGCGCCGGCATCGAAGTCGGCAAACGGATCTTCCGTGTCCGTTCCTCCGAAGTCCGAAACGGGAGTCGTTCCTTCCCCCAGTCCCGCAAACGGATCTTCTTCTTCAAGGGAGGGGGAGGATGGAACCGCTTCGAAGTCCTCGAGGCCGGTGTCCGTTCCGCCGAAAGGATCGGATTCCGCGGATTGAAAATCCTCGCTAGGCGCGGAATCGAAAGGCGCATCCAATTCTTGATTGGAGTCTAAACCGGAAAATGGATCTCCTTCTCCCATTCCAAAATCGTCCGTGGCCGCGGGCGTTTCGCCGAAATCGGGCGCTTCTTCCGGTTCGGTTTCCGGAGAAGGAAAATCGAAATCTCCTTCCTCGTCGCTCGTTTCGGAGGGGGAAGAATCCATGTCCGCAAACGGATCTTCTTCGGCGGGAGGAGTCTCCGATGCCGGCTGGTTTAATAGTTCGTCTAAATCGATGTCGTCTTCATCCGAAAACGAAAGAGGTTTCGGCCTTCCCGCAGAGGGACGAGGGCTCTCTTCTTCCTCTTCTGCTTCTCCGAATTCATCGGACGGTTCCTCGGAAGAACCTTCCTCACCGTTTTCCGGTTCGTCCCCGATCGAGATGGGCATGGAAAAACCCATCTTGTCCCGGAATACGGGCTGCATCGGATTCAGGTCGTCCGAGGCGTCCGGATTTCGGTTCAGAGGATCCAGAATGGAATTGATCTGCTCCAAATCTTGGGGTGAATATTCTGGAGATGAAGGCTCAGCCATAAAGTCCTTAAGGATACTATCGGCTTCCTAAAAAAAGATCAAAGAATTTTTCCTTATGTCGGATCGATCCGGCGGGCTCCGGAAATCCGCTTAGGGTTTCCCGGAATTGTTTCGACAATCCCAACAGAATGATTCCAGCCAATAAAACCAAGGTAATTCTATTTCTCACGTTGATTCTTACATTTGCCCTGGCGGCGGACGAGGCGGAGGACTGGATCGGTTCCTTTCGCTCCGTGGATTTCGAGGAAGGGGAAGAAGCCCTTGCAGAAGAAAAGATCTATTATTTCTGGCAGATGGAAAATCTAAAAAAAGCCGTTCCTCCCCGTTTTATCAGATACGTCGATACGGCGACCTCCCTTAGGACGGGAAAATTGCTGAACCGCGGAGTTTTATTCACGTACGAAGGCCTGCAGAACGACGAAGTGAGCGTTTGCGGTGAATTCAACCATTGGCAGTGCGTTCCTTTAACCAAGAATGATAAGGGAGTATTTTACGGGATTCTGGATCTTGTGGGAGATACCGCATATGATCCTAAGCCCGCATACGAGTACAAATTCCGAGTGGACGGTCTCTTTACCCACGATCCGGGAAACCCAGATACCTTCGAGGACGGAAGCGGTTCCCTCGTATCCAGGATCGCTTACAGACACGGCGGCCCGAACAAGCAAGTCAGTACCAGAGTTTTGGAAGACTCCCCCCTGGAAGAAAAGGAGTTCAGGACGGTTGAATTCAGGATTTATCAGCCCCAGGCGGAGGCAGTGACGTTAGTGGGGGATTTTAATCACTGGGATCCCGAAGCGGATTTCATGGAGAGGGAGAGGAACGGGATTTTCAGAATCGTAAAAAAACTGAAACCGGGAGAATACCTTTATAATTTCGTTGTGGATGGGAAAGTGATCCCGGACACCTACAATCCCTTGACTCTACTTCGGGAAGATACAGGTGAAATCTCCTCCGCGTTAAACGTGCCGGAGAGATCCGGTGTACTGGAACGAAAATAGGACGCGGAATCGGATCCATAAAAGTGGATTGACCGGTACGCTAGTTGCCCGGCACCTTTGCATCCGGTTATGGAAAAGCTCCGCGTATCAGTATATTTAATCATCGGGATCATCGTCGTGATTCTGGCGTACGCTTTGTTAAAGAGCTGGTTCGTCTACGACCGGGGGATAGAGATCTCCAAATCCTCCTCTAAAAAGAGCGAAACCGTTTATGTGGAGCCCGACGACGATTTACTGGAACACTCCTCTGTGGCCTGGGATCGGTTTTTGTACTATCCTCTGAATCTGAACCGGGATAGGGAAAATTTCGGACCTAGAAAAACTCTCAACCACGCTCAAAATCTGGTCGTAGTGGATCTGTTAAACGGAAAGATCCGCAAAGTGTTCGGGAAAAGCATCTATATCTGGGACTATTTTTACGGAACGGAACAGGAGAGTAAGTCGGGTTCATCCGAAATTACGGAAGCGAATCCGGACGTTTTTCCAGGATTAAAGACGGGGAGAAAATTCATCGTTGTAGGAATGCCGGACGACACGAACAAGGACGGGTATCTCAACCAAAAGGATCTCAAGAAAGTTTTCGTTTACGACCCGATTTCCGAGGATCTCATCCAGGTCCTTCCCAAAAAGTATTATCTGGAAAAATTCCTCCAGGATTCTCCCAAGGATCGCATCGTGATGATTGTTCGAAAAGAGGAGGAAACCGGGGCGAAAGAAAAGAAAAAACCTTCTTTGCCCACGGTATTCATCTACGATACCTCTTCCCAAAAAGGGACTTTAGTCGCAAGACCCTGAAAGAGTTTCGCGGCTAGGATATTATTCCTCTCTTGCTTCGAGCCAACGTTCCGCTTCGAGAGCCGCCATACAACCGGATCCCGCTGCGGTAATCGCTTGTCTATATGTTTTGTCCTGTACGTCTCCCGCCGCAAAGACTCCTTCCACGCTGGTTTTGGTCGTTCCGGGAACGGTTTTGATATAGCCTGTTTCGTCCAGATCCAATTGGCCTTGGAAAATTTCCGTATTCGGTTTGTGTCCGATGGCATAGAAGAGTCCGCCTACGGACAGATCTCTCGTGTTTCCCGAAACGACATCCTTGACTTTTAGGGAAGTGAGTTGGTTACCGTTTCCGGTGGCACCTTCTACAGTCGTATTCCATAATATTTCGATTTTAGGATGGGTAGTCGCGCGTTTCTGCATGATCTTGGACGCCCGAAGAGAATCCCTTCTATGCACTAGATACACTTTCGAGGCGAATTTCGTGAGGTGAGAAGCTTCTTCCACCGCGGAATCTCCTCCGCCGATTACCGCCAATTCCTTATTTCTATAAATGGGGAGGGCTCCGTCGCAAACGGCGCAGGCGGAAATCCCTTTTTGCCAATAGGAATCTTCTCCCGGGATAAACATCCTTTTGGCGGTCGCGCCAGTCGCGATAATGATTGCATCCGCCTGGATGAGTTCCTCGTCCGACCAAAGTTTGAACGGACGAGAAGAAAAATCCACCTTAGTGATGTTTTGCGTATGGATCGTAGTTCCGTACTTTTCCGATTGAGAGCGGAACAGTTGTGTTAATTGGGTTCCGTCTATCCCTTCCGGAAATCCGGGAAAGTTCTCCACTTCGGTAGTCGTAGTCAACTGTCCTCCGGCTGCGATTCCTCCTGCCATAAATCCTTCGTAGAGGACAGGCTTTAAATTGGCTCGA
Organism: Leptospira fluminis; assembly: GCF_004771275.1. Classification (GTDB taxonomy): domain Bacteria; phylum Spirochaetota; class Leptospiria; order Leptospirales; family Leptospiraceae; genus Leptospira_B; species Leptospira_B fluminis. Next base: position 384,926 of record NZ_RQEV01000012.1, read on the forward strand.
GCCGCATAAATTGCGGCAGTGTGGCCTGCCGGACCGGAACCGATGATGACGACTTTGTGAGACATAGGAACAGACCTCTATATGTTTAGAATGATTCTAAATTAACTGTACTGTTTAGACCGGTTTCTTGTAAAGTAGATCTTTTTTTCCGGATGGATTCCTGGAGCTTAGGTTCTCATCTACCGAAATGGCTTGCCAGTCTAGCCCTGTCCTCGATGCTTTCCCGTATTCATGAATTTTGCGAAAAAGGCGGGATGGGCCCTCTTTTTAGGGGGAATTGCCTTCCTCGGGACGGAGATCGGACTTCGGTTTCTAAAAGCTCCCTCCCTTCAGTATTATAGAGACCTTAAAATACTGCACAAATATCACCCGGAATACTACGTGGACTTGGAACCGAACCAGTCCGTGTTCGTACGCCATTTTGCCGGAAAATGGGAAGGAAGGATCTCCACGAATTCCCTAGGACTCCGGGGAACCAAAGACCCAGTACCCGGAAAGCCGAAATTGCTCTGCCTTGGAGACAGCTTGGTCATGGGATTCGGAGTCACGGACGAGGATACTTTTTGTTCCCTTTTGGACGGAATCCGATTGAAAGGGATCGAATACCAAACCTTGAATTTAGGCGTGGATGCCTACGGATCATCGGGTTCCCATCTTCGTTTAAAGGAAATCGTTTCCCGACTAGATTCCGTTTCGGAAGTACTATTTTTTATTTCTCCTAACGATTTCGACATGCCCGAGGCTTTAGCCGCGAAGGGAATCCTTCCGGACGATCAAACGGACGCGATACGCGAAACGGACCAGAATTACAGAAGAAATTTCAGAATCCAGTTCGAGTTGACCAAACACTCCTACGCTTTGCAGGCTCTAAAACTTGCCTGGGAACAATTGAACGTTACCGCTTCCGTTACGAAGTTGAGCATAGAGAAGGAGATCCGATCGGCGGGATTTTCCTCCTCATCCGGTCGAGACGAAACCGTGGGATCCTATTTGAAAAATTCCTTTTATCGTCCGCCTCCTCGTCCGGATTGTTCCATTGAATACTCAAAGGCTCCGGTTGCGACGCTTTCGCCCGTCTGTCCCGAACCGGTTCCTACAGACATTCGGTGCGAAGATCATCCTCCTTCCGTATCCGAGCTGCAACCTTTGCCCGAGCTGACGCGAAGGAGTTACGACGGAATGATCCGGCTTGCGAAAGAAAAGGGATTCCGTCTTGTACCGGTCATCGTTCCGATCCAGGTGGAAGAGATCTTTTGTCATACGAACGGAAAATACCACAAACTGGAAAACTATGCTCTCCGTGCCTCGGCCTATTTTGAAGGGAAAGGGGTTCCCGTACTCCGGTTAAAAAACGATACGAAACGAATGTGCAGAATCGAGCCGGGCGGGCGCAGAATCGGAATCTTGGATTATTATATTCCCGAGGACGGCCACTTCACGAAAATCGGGAACAAGTGGTTGGCGGACTCGCTTGCAAAACGTCTAGAGGAGCGGCCCTTTGCTCTTTAATTCCGTCCAATACCTGATATTCGCTCCCCTCGTTATTTTCGTTTATTTCGTACTCCCGGCGAGATTTCAGAAGTGGTGGCTATTCGCGGTCAGCCTGTATTTTTACGCGGTCTTCAAGATACCGTTCGTCGCGCTTCTCATCTACTCCATCGTGTTCACGTATTTTTGCGTGGTTTGGATGGATAGGATGAAAGGCAAATTCGGAAAATTATTTTTTTTGAATCTAGCGGTTTGGGGAAATCTAGTACTTTTGTATTTCTTTAAATACCTGGATTTTTCCTTCTCGGCTTGGAATACGATTCTAGGATTGCAACCCTGCGATTCCCTATATGCACATCCGTCCGGAGTCCTGCTTCCGATGGGGATTTCCTTTTTTACGTTACAAGCTATCGCGTATGCCGTGGACGTTTATCGCGGACATGTGGAAAGGGCAAAGAATCTATTCCAGTTCGGCCTGTTCTTAAGTTTCTTTCCGCAATTGGTTGCCGGTCCGATCATTCGGGCGCAAGACATGCTCCACCAATTTTTGGAAGAATACAGATTCCAAAAAGACAATCTTCTTCCCGGAATCCGCCAGGTCGCTTGGGGACTTTTTAAAAAAACCTTCGTTGCGGATCCTATCGCGACGATAATCGATCCGATTTACGGCAACCCTGCGGTCTACGGATGGGAGTCCTTGGTTTTGGCGGCGGTTCTATTTTCCCTGGAAGTCTACTGCGATTTTTCCGGTTATTCGGACGTTGCGATCGGAACGGGAAGAATCATGGGCTATCATATCCCGATCAATTTCCGCGAGCCGTTTTTATCCCAATCCGTTTCCGAATTGTGGAGAAGATGGCATATCTCTTTCAGTTCCTGGTTGCGGGAATACGTTTATATTCCATTGGGGGGAAATAAGGTCGCTATACCTCGGATGTACTTGAATCTATTCCTCACTACCTTCGTCAGCGGAATCTGGCACGGGGCGGACTGGAATTTCATCATTTGGGGAGGGTTTCATGCGCTCGTCATGGTGGTGGAAAGGTTTTTATTTTCCTGGCCTAGAATCGTCGCCGTTTGGGATAGGATTCCTCAAATCTTCAAGGTCTCGTACACCTTTCTATGTTTCTCATTTTCCATGTTTTTCTTCAGAGCGAGGGCGGTTCCCGGTTACGAAGGAAGTTTGGATGTGGCCTGGACCATGGTTACCCGAACTTTCGCGATTTCCGGAGGGTCTTCCGTGATCCATGTTCCCTTTTCGATTTTGGCTGCGGTGTTTGCTTTGCTGTTAGGAGATTATCTCGTGGATCGAAAGATTCCTTTCGTGGAAAAAATTTCGAATCGTCCCGTGTGGGTATATTCCGTTTCCGCAATCTTGGTTTCCATCTGCTTCATACTTTATAGCGTTACGGTAAGCCAGCCCTTCCTATACTTTCAATTTTAGCGTTTCGATACGTCTTGTTCTATGGCCTCCGCGATCCTAGCGTGCATCGTAGGATTCGGATGTCCGTCTCGCGGTAAAAAGAGCGGGGTAGAAGTCGATTTCCAAAAGGAAGATAGGCCGTCGCGAAGGTCTAGTACGGGAATTCCGTTTTGGCCGGCCAGCGATTTCAATTCTTCCAGTAACTGGGAGCGGAATACGGGAAGATATTCCAGATTCGGCTCCGGAACGAGCACAAGTACGAGAGGAAAACCGTTTTCTTTGCAAAAGGAAAATAAGGAAAGAAGTGCGGTCCTATGCGGATGGTTTGCCGTCAGAATGGGCGACAGGGATTCCGGAACCGATTCGATCCGATTTTCGGCCAATTCCGGTTTAAAGTTTTCCGATAGAATCTTGAGCGCGTCGAATAGGGCGCTGTATTTGGATAGGTAATAGGAAAGCCGGATGGAAAAGCGATTTTTCCCGGAATGTAACATCCTCTCTTCCCGAAAGGAATCCTCCAGATCGGAAATATGGTAGATCCAATAAGAGGATTTAGGCAATCCGAATGTGGAAGTATTCTCCCGTAATATATTTAGAATTCCTAATGTTCCGACCGAATCCACGCCTAGATTTCTCACGCGGAGGTTGGGCTTTCGCTCCGCCAGTCTCCAGGAAATCGTCTCCTCGTCCTGCACGAGATATCCCATGGCAACGGAATCCCCTACAATCCAAAGTTCCCTTTGCGGGAGCTTCGGTTCCTTTCCCGGTTCGTAGCTGATTCTTTCTCCGTATTCGTTCGTGCGTATCCTGTATCCGCGCTCTTTTTGGGGAAGATACAAATTCTTGTCCGAGTTCGGACAAAGCCGGATCCAAGGAATCCTTCCTTTCGAAAGACAATGAAGCCTCTTGTCTTCCAGGCGGAAAGAGATCGCAGGAAAGAGGGGAAGCCTCAGAAAAATCTCAGAAACGCCGATTAGAGCGAAGAGGATCAGGAGGAATTTTAGCGAGGTGCGGAAGTTGCGAAGGATCATTTTGCGGAAGGATCCGAATACATCCTGTCTTCGCATGCCCGGAACATGCGTCTGGAAGCGGGATTCGCATCCGGGATTCGGTTCTCTTGGAACCGTTTCCTTTCGGTAGGATTTTTTTTGCCTTCCAGCAGACATTCCCTCAGGAATTTGGCCAGGCTTTCCCTGTCCTTATCCCATCCTTTGGAAAAGGCGGTAAGGACTCTGTCGGCCTCCGTCTTGGATCCGGCGTTCAGATAGATTTCCAAGAGATACAACAGGATGTCGGGATTTTGAGGATCCTTGGTTAGCGCCTTTTCCAGATAGAGCGAGGAGGATCCGGGAGCTTGTCCGCTTTCCGCGAGCAGAATACCCATGTTCCGGTTCGCAGTCGCATTGTCCGGATTTTTTCTCAAAGCTAAATCATAATAATATAATGCTTCTGCGATGTTCCCTTGAGAGTGCTTCTGCCTGGCGATGTTCACCCATTCCTGCGAGGAATCACAATGGAAGCCGATTAGTGACATAAGTATGGCGGGAATATATCGGAACTTCTGTCTCATTTCCGTAGTTTTTTTCTATTTTTGATCGCAAAATCGGCTAAAAAAAGAGAATTTTTCCAGTCGAATTTGTACAATTTACGGGCCTTCCCATACCGCAATCTTAAAAAAGTTTCAATCTAGCGGGAGAATTTGTCCGAAGGATTTAGTACTGTAATACGTGGAAGCGGGACTAAGAAAGTGACATCTTCTCATAAGAATTTACTCCAAAATTTCCAGGAATACCTCTCGGTAGAGAAGGGTCTAAGCGACAATTCGATCTATTCGTACGGATACGACCTGAACAAATTCAAGAACTTCCTGGAAAAGGAACATATCGATTTTCTGGAAGTCCAGGCCAACGATATAGTGAGGTTCCTGAACGAAGAGAGAAATCGGAAGATTTCCGCGAAGACCATCGCACGAGAAGTGGTCGCCATAAGGCAATTTTATAAATTTCTGAAAGACGAAAAGAAGCTGGATTCCAATCCGACGGAGAAAATCGAAACTCCGGAAGTTATGCGGTCCATACCGGATTATCTCACTCAGGAAGAGATAGAGGAGCTTTTCAGCGCGATTCGTGAGGACCATTTGTACGAACTGAGGGACAAGTGCATATTCGAATTGCTTTATTCCTCCGGTCTTCGGATTTCGGAAGCCTGCAATCTTCGCTTAACGGACATCGATATGGCGGGAATGACCCTAACTGTGGAAGGGAAGGGTGGACGCCAACGACTGGTACCGTTCGGCGAAAAATCCTTGGATATTCTGAACCGTTATCTCAAACAAAGTAGACCCTATATCCTTAAGAACCGGAACTGCGATTATCTTTTCGTTTCGAAAAAAGGATCCTTCATCAACCGTAAATCCGTGTGGAGACTTTTGAATCATTATATCAAAAGGACCGGAATCAAGAAGAAGGTCACTCCTCACACATTACGCCATTCGTTCGCGACCCATCTTTTAGAGAACCACGCGGATCTTAAATCCGTTCAGGAACTTTTGGGCCATATCGATATCTCTACCACCCAGATATACACGCACATGGCCAACAAGACCCTGAAGGAAGTCCATAAGAAGTTCCATCCTAGAGGATAATCCTCTTCAGAATGATCGTACACCATCGAGGGTTTCGATGACGGATCCGAAAAAGGCGAATTACTCCAACCAGTTTCGGATCCAAATTCCGTCCCATCCGAGGTACGTATCGGCGGCCAGGAATTTCGTATACAATCTGGCCCATGAGTCGGGATTTACACTTTACGATTCCGCGGATTTGAAGTTAGCCGTGGGGGAATGCCTTTTAAACGTCATCAAACACGCTTATCTTGGAAAGAACGAATATCCGATTTTTTTGGAGATTTCTCTTTTCGAGAACAGAATGGAGATCCGAATACGGGATTTCGGAGTTCAGAGAAAACTCTCCGAAATGAGAGGTTATGATTTGGGCGATTACCGCGAGGAAGGATTGGGGTTATTTCTTGTGAGGAAGCTCACGGATCATTTTTACATCGACCAATCCGGAAAGGGAAATCGTCTCATCCTGACCAAGATGAAATAGGAAAATCGCCTTTTGCGGAATCGGAGTTTTTGCTCCGCCGGTTTCGACGCCTTTTTGAAGGGTTCGGAATCCGGGAATCCAGGAAAAATCTTGTTTCCTAAAATCCCCAGGGTCTTATACGGTATCTCCGTCGATGAAATCGAAACTTCCGGCATTGCTTCTCCTCCTTTTTTGCCCCCTTTTTCAGTGTAGAAAAGGCCCGTCTCTTTCCCGGGAAGAGGTGAAAAAATTAAGCTCTTCTTATATTCTGGAATTGTGTCGTAAAAATCTGGAATGTTCCGCGCTTTATCTCGAGTCTTTGCCCGCTTCGGAAAAGGAAGCCGCCAAGTCCGAATTTTATTCGCTGGAACAATGCATGGAAGGACAGAAGGATCAGAGCATCCTTCCTGACGATTATGAAAAAGTGACGGACGAGCAGATCGCAAAAGTAAGGCATTGTATGGACGATTTACTCAAGACCCCTTGTTCCGCCATGGAGGAATCGGGCGGAATCCCTTCCTGCAGGGAACTGTTTCGTACGGTTGAATAATCCGTTAAGGCTCGGTTAAGGCTCGGCGAGAAGATCACCGGAACGCGTCTCTTCTTGGAGCAATCCGAGACGTTTCGGGCGCACTTTGGAATGAGCAACTTGTCCGTCCGAACCCAGGTATAAAAAGGAAGGTCCGGGGATTTCCTTTAATTTCACCTTAAAACTGCGGTTTCTTCCCAGATTGGCATCCACTCCCGGAAAAATCTCGCGTTCGACTTCTATGTACGAATTCCGATCGGGTTCGAAGGAAAGTATCACGGACTGTTCCTGCGCCTGGAGGTTTTGCAGAATGGATTGGTATTTTTGTTTGATCGCTTGTAGTTTCGGAAGGCTTTCCTTCTCTTCTGCGGTAAGGGACCGTCTTTGGGCTTCCTCATTCAGCTTGACGATGCTCGTCTCCACTTTCTTCAGGACTTCCTGATTCTTACGGATCTCGGCCTTCAGGTCCTCGAGTTCCGTCAGCAATTCCGGAGGCAATCCGCAGCTAAGTACCGTCTTGGTTTCTACCACCGCTCCCAACTTGGAACAGACGATGCTCTTGCCGGCAACGCATTCTCCGCCGATGAGTTCTCCCCGTCCTCCCCGGACCAATACGGATTCTCCCGCGATCAATTCCGAATGCATGGAGGCTTCCTCTATGAAGATGGAGTTCTTTGCGATCATCTTTCCTTGTTCTACGAATTTCGCATAGATATCGTTTCCGGATTGGATTAGACCGCCGTTACGCCCCATAAATCCTCCGGACAGGACGATATCGCCGGCGGCCTTTAGAAAGACCTTGCCTACGGATTTTTTGATAATGATGGAACCTTCCGTTTCCAGGACGAATCCGTCGGCAATGGATTCTTCCACTATGATCGTGCCGGGAAAGCTTACGTTTCCGGTGGAAAAATCGACATGATCCAAATGACAGACCTCGTCTACCCGGATCAATCCGTGTCTATCCAGGATAGGACGACCGTCGATAAGAGCGAAGAGTTGGTTTCCGTCTTCCGAAATCTTTACGTTGGGTCCCAACTTCCATTCCGCGGTTTTTCCCTCTTCGAAAGGAAGGACTTCGCCCAATACGTTATGCCCGATCTTTCCCGGCCGAGGGGAACCTTTTTCCGCCAGCTTTTGGTTCTTCTTAACGCTTTGAATGATATGAATGTTTTTAAAATCGACGCGTCCGAATTCGTCCTCCTCCAAAACGGGGGACTCCGGATATTGGAACAGAATTTTCAGATCCCCGTCGGAACCGGGAACGGGATGCTCGCCCTCCGCCAAGAGAGTTCTTTTTCCGAATTCCTCCGCTTTGGCCAGACGAAGGATTTCCTCGTTTTTGATTCCGAAACGGATATTGTTTTTCAGAAGCGTCTCGAGGAGTTCCTCTTCGTTCAATAATTTGCCTCCGTATTTGGGAGGTTGGAGGATTCCGTGGACCGTCATTTTATCTTCCGACATTTTCAAATCCAGAACGCTAGTTTCCGGCTTTCCGGGCCATTTGCCTACGTAATGAGGCCCGCCGTCCTTTTCGGAGACGATGCGTTTGATCTCCTCTTCCGAGATGCCGGAAATTCGGAACACTTCCAGCCGTTTTCGTACTTCCTTGATTTCTACGTTCTTCCCTTTTTTTCCGGAAGGAAAGACGGTCAAATACGCTAGACCGTCCGTATTCTCGATCTTAAAAAAGCCGACTTCGTTTTCCTCCAGATCACGGAGCAGGGAATCGGTGTAATTGCGGATCGAATCGGTCATTCTTCGGTTCCGATATTGGAGAGTAACGCCCATCCTATTTTTTACAATCGAAATCTTAGGCCAAGACTTTAGGGATAAGAAGGAAAAACGCGGCGCAGATCCGAAAACTTTTTACGGAATCGATCTCGAAAATCGGGCGAGTGCCTTTTTTTTCGATCTTATCGAAGGGAAGGAGAGTCCTTTCAGTTCGAGTGAGAGGAATGGGATTCGTGCGCATTTTGTATGTGTGCGGAATGTCCCGAATGGTCGTGCCCGATTCGGAAAAAAATCCAACCGATTCCGATCAGGATCACTATGATTCCCGCAAATCTTGCCCGATTTCCTACGAGTTTCGAAGCCAACGTACGAAAGCCGAATCCGAAAAGGAAGAGTAGGGGAAAGGTTCCTAAAAAGAAGGAAATCATGATCCCTCCTCCGAGCCAAGGAGATCCTGTGGCGAAGGCGAGTGCGAACGCGGGATAGAGGACTCCGCAAGGAAGCAATCCGGTTACTAATCCGAAAGCGAATCCTAACAGAGGAGGGAGAAACGGTTTTTCGTGTCCCGAACGGAGAGATTGCAGGATGGGTTTAGCGATCTTTTCCAGAATCTTTGCGGATAAGCGGAAGGAAACACGACTGCCTCCGAAAAAGAGAGAAAGCCCGAAGAAAAGCAGAAAGAATCCCGAGATCCAAGCCGCGATTTCACGGACCCAACCCAGCTCCACGGAAACGAAATTCGCCCCTTGACCGGCTGCGCCGAATAGGATTCCCAAAAGGGAATACGAACCCAGACGGCCTAAATTATAAGAAACCTGCAGGAATGCGTTGGACCGCCAGCCGCTTTCTCCGGACGAAACAGAAAGTGTTCCGGCGAAAGGGCCGCACATCCCGACACAGTGGAGGGAACTTGCGAGCCCTTGCAGGAACGCGGCGCCGAAAATCGGTAGGATCATTTCTCCTTTCCCTCTTCGTTCGGTTTCTCTTCCTCGTCGTCGAAGAGCATCCTATACTTGGGACCTTCTATATCTTCGTACTGTCCGGAGCGGTAGCTCCAGAGAAAAATGAAAAACGAACCGAAGGCTATGAATAAGGCGATTGGGACAGTCATGTACAATGCGTTCAAAATCGAATCCTCCTTTTTAATGAAACGGAATTCAGTACGACGGTGATCGAACTTAAAGTCATAAACCCCGCGCAGATCACTGGGAGCATATAACCCAGGGCGGCGATCGGAATCATTATGGAATTGTAAGTTAAGGATAGGGCGATATTCTGCAAAATGATCCGTCTCGTAGTTTTCGCTATGGAAACCGCTTTCGGGAGGGAATCCAAGCGGTTTTGCACTAGGATCAAATCGGAACGGTCCAGACTTAAGTCGGAACCCATCCCCATGGAGATTCCGAGGTTCGCTTGCGCGATACAGGCAGAATCGTTGATGCCGTCTCCCACCATTACGACGGTTTCTCCTTTCTTTTGGGCTTCCCTGATTCTATCCCTTTTTTGTTCCGGCGAGAGATCGCCTTCGAATTCTTGGATTCCGATTTCTCCAGCCAAGCGTTCCACCTTTTCGGAAGAATCTCCGGAAAGAAGCTGCAGATGAGGGATGGAACTTTTCAAAAGAGTAATGCTTTTTTTCGCGTCCGACCTGGGCGAATCTCCGAACTTCCAGGCTACCATAGGATGTAAATTCCGAGTGAAATAAATCCATCCGTCGTTTTTACTTTCCGATTCGAAGGCGAATTTTCTGTTTCCGATCCTGTACAGGTTTCCGTTTTCTCCCGGACGTTTTGCCTCGATTCCGAAGCCGGGAATTTCCCGGATTTCCTTCCAGAACGTCTCGGGAGAAGAGTGATCGTTCGATTTTTCCCCTAAAGCCCGGACCAAGGACTTCGCTAACGGATGCGAGGAATTCGTTTCCAGAGAGTAGGCTAGATTTCTGTAATAGACAGGACGATCCTCTCCGAAGATTTTTTCCTCCTGCAATTCCAATTTTCCCGTGGTCAAGGTCCCGGTTTTGTCGAAAAAGATCCGATCCGCCTTTGCTAGGGTTTCCGTCGATTCCGGATTTTTCACCAGAATTCCCGCTTGGGATTGAAGCAAATGACTGACTACCAACGCGGCAGGTACGCTGAGTCCTAAGGCGCAAGGGCAGGCGACGATGAGAACGCTGATGGTATTCAAGACCGCGGTTTCCGTTCCGGAATTTCCCCACCAATACAGGAAGGTTCCGAGAGCCACGAGTAGAACGATTTTGACGAAAACGGACGCGAGTTTGTCGGTGGTTCTCTGTAGTTTCGGTTTCGTGAGCAGAGATTCCTCCAAAAGTCGGCCTATCTGAGCCAATGTGCTTTGAGAAGAAGTTCCTAACGCACGGAAAAAAATCGCGCCGGAAAGATGTATGGATCCCGCGCGCAGAAAATCACCCCGGACTTTGTGAACCGGTTCGCTTTCTCCCGTAAGAACGGATTCGTCAAAGTAACCGTTTTCCGATTCCAGAATTCCGTCGACGGGAACCTTGCTACCGGAAACCAATTTGATTCTGTCTCCCTCGGCGAGTACGGATGTGGAAACCTTCTTCCAGATTCCGTCCCGTTCCGCTTCGTATTCCTCCGGTAGAAGGGATAAAAGTTCCCCCACTTTGGAACCTGCCTTGTACCTCATATAAGCTTCCAAGTATTTACCGAGCAAAATGAAAAAATAGATCGTGCAAACCGAATCGAAATAGACTTCCCCCCTGTCGGTGAGAGTCACATAAGCGCTATAAAAATACGCTAGGCTTACTCCTAAAAATAGCAGAGTGTCCATGGAAAGGAATCTTCTCTTCCAGGATTCCAGGGCTCCTTTCCAGAAAGGATATCCCGAAAAGACATAGACCGGTGTGGCGAGAATCCAGGAAACGTAATGGAAGAGTTTTTTAATTCCGAGATCCATACCTTCGAAATATCCCGCGTACAAACCTGCGGAGAAAAGCATGATGTTTCCCCAGCAAAAACCGGCAACGACCATTCGTAAGGTCAGGTCTTTGAACGGTTTTTCCACCTTCGCTTCGGATTTGTAAGGGGAATATAGATTGGGGGTGTATCCTAATTTTCGGACACACTCGAAGATTCCGCTCAGGTTCGTTTTGTTCCGGTCGAATTCCACATTCAATCGGGAAGTCGCAAAATTCATTCTCGCGGTGACAACACCAGGCACCCGGGAAAGCGCGGTTTCGTTTAACCATACGCAGGCGCTACAATGGATGCCGCCTATACTCAGTCGTACTAGGGAATTCCCTTCCGCCGTCTTCTCCACATACTCTGAATATACCGATTCCGTTTCCAATCTGGAATCCGGAGTTTGCTTTGTGGGAATTTCCGCAGGATCCAACTTTTGCCCGCCGCGGATCTCGTAAAAATGTCCGAGTCCGCTGGTAAGCAATAAGGAAGAAAGCTCCGCACATCCGTTGCAACAATACGTCCTTTCGATTCCCGAAACTTGTCGGAAAACGGGAGTTTCATCCAGCGTAGAGTTGCAATGGAAGCAGACTTGACTCACCGTATCGCTCTCAGTAGTCGACTTCGTTCGAATTTGCCGTCCTTCGTTTCCGCGAAAATGGTGGCGGTCCAGTCTCCGGAAAAGGGAACTTCCAGATCCGCCTCATAAACTCCAGGCGAAATCGAACGGAATGAAGCCTGCCGATTGTAGGCATCCGTGGCGCTTTTCTCGACTCGGATCCTCACGTTTGCGTCTGTGACTGAGGATCCGTTTCGGTAAAGAAGCAATCTTAACGTTTGTTTTCCCGTTTTTAAGGGAGCGGTCCCGGAGAACCAATCCGCCTGGAAATCGTACCCTAAGGCGATCATCTTTTTTTGTTCCGCGATTGCGGCTTCGTATCTCAACCCTTTTTCGTAGTAATCCTTTTCGACGGGAGGGGTGTGGCTGGACGTCGCGACTCGGACCGTCCAGATTGTGGCGGAAATCAATCCGACAAAACAGATCGCAACGAGAACAAAGGCTCTTTTAAGGCTTGGATGCAAGTGTGTTTCCTCCGGTAGGACCGAATGCGATTCCTAGAGGTAATAGGAAAGGGATCCGGTCGGATTTTGCGAATGCGGGTTGGTGAAGATCGGTGACTTTTAAAAAGATTTCGTGACTTCTTTTGGACGCATCCTTCGGTGAAGCGTTTTTCAATTCCAGAATCAATCGATAATGCATGTTCGAGTTCGGTAGGAGTTCCACGGAAGCCTCTTCCGTTCCTCCCACCAGAATATGCAATTCTCCCTCCAAATCCGAGCGGTCCACTTGAAATTTGAGCTTTCTCCCTTCGAACGTAAGGTTCTGGATCTGGACTTCGTAGAAATTTCTGACAATCCCTCCCGGGAGCGCCATCGGTTGGATGTTTCTATCCGGAAGTACGGACAAATACATAGGAACACGATTCCAGAGAAGGATACTGGAAACGGATAGTACCAGCAGGAGCAGACCCCCGTAAACAATCGTTCTTGGGCGGAGTAGGCGTACTTTGGAGTTTCGATTCTCGACTTGCTTTTCCGACCAATAACCGATGAGGGTTTTCTTTCCTTCCTTTGCCATTTGGTGAGTGCAAGCGTCGGAGCATTTTCCACAAGCGATACACCCCACGTTAGTTCCTTCTCGGATATCGATTCCGGTGGGGCAAACGACGAGGCACATATTGCATGCGGTGCAATCGCCGATTTTTGTCGTGCCCTTTCGTCTCGGTTCGCCTCTTCGATAATCGTAGGTGATATTGATGGAATCTCCATCCATCATCACTGTCTGGAATCTGGCGTATGGGCAGGCGTACTTGCAGAATTGTTCCCGTATAAATGCCATGTCCACATACATGGAACCGGTAAAGAAAGCGGTGAAATACGCCCAGCTCGGAATCGTGGAGTTCGCGGAATAGTCCCGAACGTCGGCTACCATCAGATAGGGATCGGAAAAATATGAAATCCAGGCCAAGGAAGCTAAGAGGCTGACTAGGATCCAAATCAGGTGGGTTCCGATCCTGCCTAAAATCGAAGCGTCTTTTTTTCCGTATTTACTTCCTAAAATGAGGCGGCCTATCTTATCGAAAATATCGGTATAGATCGTTTGAGGGCAAGCCCAGCCGCACCAAACTCTTCCGATCAGGGAAGTGAATAGGAAGAGGGAGAGTCCCATTCCCAGTAGGAAGAGATGAAGGAAATAACCTTCCTGGGGAGTGAATATATTTCCGAGTAAAAAGAATTTTCTTTCCGGGATATCCAACCGGATGAGCGGGAGGTTCCCCCAGCGTAGCCAAGGGGTACCGGCGAATAGAATGACTAAGAAGACTTGTACGATCGTGCGTGCGTTTCGTATTTTGCCCGACATGGGGCGGGAAATTACCATTTGGTTTCCTCCGGATCGGACCCGCCCATATTCAGAATGGGCGGGTTAAATTTCATTTCACTTGGAGGGTTTTAAATTCGGATTCTTTGAAGCTAACCAGGCCATTACCTGATAGACTTTCTCCGAGCCTAAAGTGTTTTCATGGGGAGGCATAGGGCCTCTTCCCAATTTGGCCTTGTCAGGACCGATTCCCTTCATGATCTCTTGGTAAATTTCCGCGTCGGTATTCCCGTGCAGCCATTCCTTATCCATCAAGTTCGGTCCCACCAAGCCTTCTCCCGTCGGGCCGTGGCAAGCCACGCAGTACGTCTGGAAGGTGACTTGCCCCGCAGAGATCGCTTTCTCGTCCCCTCGGAAGGGATTTACCCCGTCCTTAGACGCTACCACGTTCGTTTTTTGCGGGAAGTCTTTTTCGTATTCCTGAATCTGTTCCGCGTACTGCTCTCCGGTTCCCCACGAGGAAAATCCGTGAAAGTAGATCGCGTATACGACTGCGAATAGGATAGAGCCCAGCCAAACCCAAACCCACCAAGCGGGTAGAGGATTATCGGATTGTTTTATGCCGTCGAATTCTTTGTTCGGATCGCTCATTCGATCAATCCTCCTCTAACATGCGGTATTTCGGCTTTTCCATGCGGTCCCTACGTTTACGACCGTAAACGTAGGCAAAGATCAGAGCTATCGCTATCACGAGGACAGGAAGCCTGAGCGCTTTATATATCTGTAATGTATCTAAATCCATCATTCTTCCCTATTTCAGACTCTTGGCAAGTTCCGCGCTGTCTCTACCCAATTTCAATAGATAGGCGATCAATGCGTCTCCTTCCGTTTTTCCCGCCAACTCCGCCGTACCCGCTTCGATTTCCGCATCGGTGTAGGGAACTCCTACGCTTCTGAGGCCTCTCATGTGGGCAGCGATCTTGCTCGGATCCAATTTGGCACTTTCCTCGAAGAGCCAAGGATAAGCAGGCATCACGGAACCTTGGGCGGTATCCCTCGGGTTGATCAAATGGGTTTTGTGCCATTCCGCGGAAGCCTGGATTTGGGATTCGTGAGCCAAGTCCGGACCCGTTCTTTTGGAGCCCCAAAGGAACGGGTGGTCATAGACGAATTCTCCCGCCTTGGAATAACCGTCCCGACCGAAGGATTTTTGAGGATCGAAACGATCCACTTCCCACTTGAACGGACGGATGACTTGGGTATGGCAGTTATTGCAGCCTTCCCTTTGGTAAACGTCTCGACCCGCGATTTCGAGAGCGGTGTAAGGTTTTACGTTCGCTATCGGTTCCGCAGTTTTGGAAAGAAAGAAAGGGGGAATCAATTCGAAGATTCCGCCGCAGAGGACGGCGATCGTCGTATAGATCGTGAATTTGACTCCGTTGGTTTCCCACTTATCCGTATAACCGGAAAACCAATCCAATAATTTATCGAACCAACTCATGCTTTTACCTCCTTGAGGCCGACACGAAGGTCGATTTCTTTCCAACCGCTTCCTGCAGTGGCGATCGTCTTGATTACGTTATAAATCATGACGAAGAGACCGGTAACGTAGAGTACTCCGGCGATTCCTCTGAATAGACGGAACGGTTTGAGCACTTCCGTAATCTGCACCCAATTGGGATATTTCAGAGCTCCCGTTTCGTCCACCGCTCTCCACATGGAACCTTCCGTAACTCCCGAAACCCACATCGAAACGATGTAGAGCAGGATGCCTAAGGTCGCTACCCAGAAATGGAAATTGGCAAGTCTTTCCGAATACAGGTTAGTATTCCAGACTCTTGGAACGAGATAGTAAATGACCGCAAAAGACATCATTCCTACCCAGCCCAGCGTTCCTCCATGAACGTGCCCGATGATCCAATCCGTATTGTGACCCAAGGCGCTCACCGATCGAATGGATAGTAACGGACCTTCGAAAGTGGACATACCGTAAAAGGTGATCCCGACCAGGAGCATCTTTAAGGTGGCATCCGTTTTGATTTTTTCCTTTGCCTGAGTTAGGGTTAGGAAGCCGTTTAACATTCCTCCCCAGGAAGGCATCCAGAGCATGATGCTGAATACCATACCCGTAGTTTGTAACCAATCGGGGAGCGGAGAATACAGCAAGTGGTGAGGGCCGGCCCATATATAGATGAAAATCAGCGACCAGAAATGGATGATCGATAGTCTATGACTGTAGATCGGTTGCTTGATATGTTTCGGGAGGTAGTAATACATCAATCCCAAAAACGGGGTCGTTAGAACGAAGGCCACCGCGTTGTGTCCGTACCACCATTGGATGTTGGCATCATACACTCCCGCGAATAGGGAATACGATTTGGTCAAGCCTACGGGAACAGCAAGATTGTTCACGATGAACAGAATCGGAATCGTAACGAATGAGGCTATATAGAACCAGATCGCGGCGTAGAGCTGCTTCTCTTCTCTGGTAAAAATCGTTCCGAAGTAATTTACCAGGAAGATCACGAACCAAACCACGATTAGGAGATCCAAAGGCCATTCCAGCTCGGCGTATTCCTTAGACTGGTTCAGACCTAGAGGCAGGGTGATCGCAGCGAGAACGATAGTCAGATTGTATAATACAAAATGAATGTTCGCCAGTCGATCGCTCCATATTCTCACTCTGCAGAGTCTTTGGACGGTATGATAAGCGGTCGCAAATATGATGCTGAGCGCAAAGCCGAATATTGCCGCGTTTGTGTGGAGCGGGCGGAGTCTTCCGAAGGTAAAATACGGGCCGAAATTCAGCTCCGGAAATACCATCTGGAAGGCGATCCAAGTTCCGATTAACATCGAAGCCACGCCCCATACCAACGCGGAGATTAGAAATCCTTTTACGATTCTATCGTTGTATTTTTGGGAATTCATCATTTCTCCGTTCCCGTGGACAGGGATTAATACCAAGGATTCGAAACTCGAATAAAAAGCCAAGCAAGGAAGTCGTTCGCTCGTTTCCCGACGCGCTGACAATTGTCAACCGTACTGGAACATTCAATTTAATGAATATTTGTATTTATTCTTAAAATCATTTCGCAAAAACGAAGGAATGTTTTTGGTTTTGAGAATCTTTCTTAGTATAGATTTTGAACGGTTCTTTGCTGAGTGATTTGGGTAAGTATTGAGCCGAGCATACGACGATACGAGGATTTTCACTTCGTAAAAGCTGCGCGAGAAAACGATAAAGACAGGCGAGGGATTGTGAAGAAGGTCCGAAACGCTGCTTTAAGTGCAGAAAATCCGCGGGAAAATTGAGACTTAGGCCGAAATTATCCCCTTGAAAAAAAATGAAAAACCACCGATCCTAATAGATAGGAATCGAGATGGCTTTTAATCCTTTCGCAGTTTTGACAGGTATCCGACAGTCCGTAGACGGAATTCTGGGAGGGCTTCCTCCGCAAACCGTCAAGATGATCGGAAAGGCGGCTCTTGCTCTCGCCGCCCTAGTCGCCTTAGCCTTGGGCTGGTTCAGCTTTCAAAAAGGATTGGAAATGGCGGGAGAAGAGGATCGAGCAAAGGTTTTGGATCGAAAGGCTCTTTTTTTGGAAGATATAGAAAGGGAATACAACCGGAAAAGAAGGGACGTTCATTGGAGCGATCCTAGTTTGCGGGATTCTTCGACTTCTTCCTTTGAGATAGAAAGGTATTCCCAAGAGAAGCCCAAAGACGGTCCTAGCGCTCCCAACGGTTCCTTGGAAGAAGGAAATACACTTTCGAATTCGCGTAGGAAGGAAGGGGATTCCAGAGTATTTTTTCCGAACGAATCGGAACGCCCTCCCAGAGAGGATTTGGCTCCTCCCGGAACTTCCTCCAACGATTCCCCTCGTTTGGAACCGAAGGGAGAGTCGACTCCTTCCTCGATTCCTAAGAACGAATCCAGATTGGAAAAGCCTCCCAGAAAACCCAGCCAGTTGAGAGAATGACTCCGAAAGTTCCGAAATTTTTTCCGTTCCTTATTATCCTCTGTCTCTTCCTAACGGATCGACTTTTCGCGCAAATGCCCTTGCCGTTTCCGGAAGATCTCCGGGAAATATCCGCTGCAAGCGAGGTGATTCCCTCTTCCGATTCGGAAATCGAGTCAGATCTTCCCCCGAAAGAAATCAAAGAAGACGAATCCAAGATCGCGGAGAAGCTGCCTGAGGACAGGGAAGACCGGACCGTAAAAGAAAAGCACCCCGAACCGGAAAAACCGAAGCGTACTCTTCCCCCGAATCTTACGGAGAAAAAAGGAAAGAAAGGCGGTAAAAGGGAAGGAGGAGACTCCGGCAAGGCGGCCTATGAAAGAGGTTTATTCAGACTTCGTAATGGACAAAAAGAGGCCGCTCAAGAGGAATTTTCCAAAGCCGCCGCAGGGGGCGGGGAAATGTCGGGAAAGGCCAAATTGGAATTGTCCAAATTTTCCGGATCCGGGGAACAGCCGCAGACTTCCGAGGGACAGGACGAGGAGATCAAGTGGAAATCCTTACTGGAATCCGCAAGAACGCTCCGATCTCAATCCAAATATCCGGAGGCCGAATCGGCTCTTTTACAGGTGGCAACCGAGGCTCCCGATGAGTTTCGGGCTCAAGCGTATTTACAATTGGGAGACTCTCTTTTTCGCCAGGGGAAATACAAGGAGGCTCGTTCTTATCTGATCGATTTTTGGAACCGATTCGGGAAAAAATATCCGATCGGAGACGATGTACGTTCCGCGGAATTTAAAAGACAGAGAGAAGAGAGGGATCTAGGCGCTTATCTCTTGTTCAAGGCGAGTTACAAATCCGGGGAGACGGAATGGGCGAAAAAATTCCTCTCCAAGTATCTGGAAAAATCCTCGAAGGACGTAGAGAGCAAGTTTTCTCCCATGCGTTCCGAATTGGAAAATTTCGCCCGACGAGAATGATCGGTTTTTCTCTTAAGAAAGGGAGACGTTCACTTCCAATTTGCCGAATTTCGAAAATAGATTGATCGCCAAAGCCTGTTTCTTAGGAATTTTGATGGTTTCATTCTTTGCGTCTACGATATTCGGGGCGGTGATCTCGATGGACTGTCCCGCCGTCGCAAAAATATTCATCGCGTTTCCAGTGGTCATATTCGCGATTTCGCCTAATATATCCTTGTATTCGTTCTTGATGTCTTCCTGACTCATTCCGGGCATCAATTTTTGAGCGATCTTATAAGCCGCATCGTAATTCAGTCCGTAAACGACTTCTCCATTAAAGGTTCCTAATACTCCGATGATGATCGCGAGTTCCAAGGAGGTTTCAGGAGTATCCTTGATTCCGATCTTTCCCCGGATTAGATCCGTTTGAAGTACGTCGCGGAAAACGATTGTTGCTGCTTCTAAAAACGGGTTTACGAGTTCGGCACGGATTTGCATCATTCCTCCGCTGATCGGGCCAGTCTTTCTACGGTAATTTCATCCGCAATGCTCTGAGGGATTTCGGCCAGAAAACCGTTCAAGATTGTCGACGCTTCTCTAATTCTAAGTACGGTAGAAGTTCCGGGATTTCCGAAACGTAGGGCTACAAACTCAACGAGTGCGTATTTATCCCCGTCCTTGTACGGACCGGCGCTTTTCCTTTGACCGAAAGTCGAGGAGGTAAGGTCCTGAAAAAATCTTTTATCCGCGATCAGGGAAAAATTGCCTTTCTGGGAGGCTAGGGATTTCAGATCGGAAAAACCTTTATCCCGGACGGAAACGGTTCCCGTGCCGAAAAGCGCCGCGACCTTGGAGAGACCGTCCGGTTCATTTTGGAGGGATTTGATTTTTCCCTTCAAGTTTTCGATAGAATTTTTCCGAGCTTCTATCAGGAATTTCCCCCGAAGAATGGATTTTCTTTCCTCGAAAGCGGCGATCTTTCCGTCCTTTCCCTTGGGGAAATTCGGATCCGTGATTTCCTTTTGGTAAAGTTCCCGCAATTGGAGATCCGTCGGTTCCACATTCTGGTTCGCGATTCTAGTTAGATCTTCGTCCGTGTAAACGACCGCATTTAGATCCACTTTTGCGGTAGACGCTTCGGACTGGACGGACAATTCGTCGTCGGTTTTTCTTACGTCGGAATGGAGTAGATTTGCCTGAACGGAACCTTGCACTGCTGCCTCGACTCGAAAGCGCATCGGCGCTTCCTTAAGAAATTGACGATAAACCTGGTCAGGTTTCTCCATTTCTTCGTCGGAATATCCGGCTCCGCGGTAAGAAAGTTTTACCCTTTTTTGGGCTTCTTCCCAGAGACTTTGGCGGATCATGTCTTCCGAGACCGTGTATCCCAAGGCGTTCGCGATCGTATTTGCCACGAACATCCCCTTTAGAATCATAAAAGAGCATTCCCCCAATTGGTTGTCGGGAATCTGTCCTTGGTACATTTGATAACAATATCTACGGCCCGCATTGAAGGAATCCATGGGCACGTCTTTTCCGCCGATTTTTCCGGCTTTGATATTGGCCTTACCGGTCAACATATCCATTCCGGCTTGCTCCACGTCGGAGCGCAGTAGGGTAAAGATCAACATCAGTACCAGAACGCCTAAAAATAGGGCGGATCCGACCTTAAAAAAAATGTTCTTCAGGGAAGTTCCTTCGGTATTCGTCATAAAAATCCGTATGTAAAGGAAGGGTGACGGGCCGGGGGAATCTGTAAAGGAGAAAAACCGACGAAAAACGCTTCAGAAAGACGCCGGTATGATAGATACATATAATAATGCTTTATATAGCTCTTGCACTCATTCTGGTCGGCCTTTTGTGCTTCATATATGTGTCCTTTCTGCCGAGCGGCAAACAGGGAAATCCGACGCCGTCCCCGGTACGCGCGAGCTATTCTCATCCGAGTGACCGTAAAATTCTAAAGGAAGCCTTGGTGGGAACAAAGAAGAACCCCCAAGCGGAATCAGTGTCCGAATACGATAGAATGTTTGCGGAAAATCGTAAAATTCCGCCTTCCTTTCCTTCGTCCCATTTTCAGGAAGTCAGAGAGGAGGAGAGAATGCAAGAGGAAGATCGGACTTGGATGGAAGAAATCAGATCGGAACCTATCCGGCAAGAGGAGCAAACGATTCGAACGGAAACGGTGCGAGCGGAAACTCCTGCGCATTCTGACCCGGAACCGTCCACGCAAGAATGGTGGTCTATGGAAGGCGTATTGTTCCTCGATCTCTCGGGAAAATTACCGTACGAAAATCTGAAAGAGCGGATTCGCCCCGAACAATTGAAAGGTTTCCGCCGGATCGGCGAGGGAAGAGTACAGGAAATCCAAGGCGGCTTCTGCTTTCACGCCTTGAACTCCGAATTCAAATACAGATTCGACGAAGTGGAAAAGGTCGTTTTTTACGACGAGGGGTTCGCTCTTCTTCCCTCCAAGAGGGAATATCCCGTCCCCATCTTTTTGACTTCGGATACGGAAAAATTCAAATCCTATTTGGAAAACGTTTCCCGTTAAACGAAGTCTTTTGTCCGTCCGGCCTCCGGATTATCTTCCTTCTACGTGCAACAGGCGGGTGGTCTTTACGACTAGTCTGACCAAAATATAAAAGACGGTTCCGATGCCGAAGACCCAAATTTGCGGTTCCGTGATCGCTTCCCAAGGCGCAGTCCAGGAGGCGAAGCTGTTCAGGAAGTTGGCAAGGAAATCGAAAAGTACGAAGATCACGGTCACTCCGAATAGACTCGGGTATTCGCGCTTCAGCACGTTCCTGAACGAAAAGGAAAGTTTCGGTTTCACGAATCCAGTCCATTTCGGAAAAAAAGCGGGAATCCTATCCGCCCAATCCAAGTATTCCTTTCCGAATTTTTCCCTAAGGAATTTTTCCTCGGTAAACATGATTCTTTCGTAATAGAACCCGAAAAATAATACGAATACCAACGTAAGCGGAAGATTTCTGAAATACAACACAGGTCCGAGATACAAAAGGAAGTTTCCCAGATATAGAGGATGTCGTACCAATGAATAGATCCCTTCCATGTTCACCAGGTCGGCCACCTGCTCTTTCGTATTCCTTCCCGAAGTCCTGGCAGGGGCATAACCGATCACGAAGCATCGTACCGCAAGGCCGATAAGGCTGACTAGAAAGCAGGCAGCCGCGTAATACAGATTATCCTCGTAGGAACCGTTGAGAAATTGGTAATCTTTCAGAGCATACAGACAAAGGAGAAGGATGAACCCCGGTACGTAGGATCTCCAGCGAAAAAGAAAATTCCCTTGTTTGTCTAGTTCTTCGATCAGAGCCATGCAAGTTCCTTATTTCCGGACGTTTTTGGAAGGAAACTTCGATCCTGGTCTATTGTCAATCAATGATTCAGGGACCTTAGGGCACGGGGCTTCTTACCTGCGGAGACGACGTAAAGTCAGTCAAATCCTTGTCCAAGATCGTTTCCATCGTCCAAGGGTCCACGACCAGTTCGTATTTCATTCCGGAGAGTCTGAAGATCCAACTTCCTTGTCGGTCCTTTCCGAAAGGAGATAGGATTCTGGTTCCTGAATCGGTATCCAAAAGGATTCGAAACTTCTCCTGCGGTCCTAGAGGAAGGCTCTCTCCGGCGGCTAGGGAAATTTCGTCCGCCTTTAATCCGAGCAATCTTTCCAGAAAATCGTTTACCGTATTCTGTTCCGCCGATTTGGAGATAAGATTCGTACTTAGAATCCAACCGTTGTCCGTATTCGTCAGAAAGAATCCCTTTTTCGGATCCGACGGAAATTCGATTTTCAGAGAACGGATTTTGCCGTAGGAAAATCTGTCCGGAAAGAGGCTGTGGGAGAGGAAATAATCCTTTCTTCCCTTGCCGATCAGAGTCTTTAAATTCTCCTTTACCAGCCAGACGTTTTTTCCTTCGGGTTCCGATACGTACACACCGGAATTTCTAGGAGCCGAGGAACCGATAAACAGTATTCCCCGGGATTTTCCCGAAATATCATAAATTTCTAAACTAGGTTCGTCTTCGGACAAACCGAATTCCGGAGAGGGGAAAACTGAGTTCCGGGCGAGTAACGTGAATTTTCTGAGAGAGACCACCGCCTTGAGCAGCTCGACGACCCTTTCCGAATCTGCCGGACCGGTCGTCCCGTCCGGCAGAGTTGCCTCCCAGGAATCCAAGGTCCTGGATAAGGAGACGATTTCTCCTTTCCTGCCTACTTTGATCCCGGAAATATCGGATTCCTTCAAAGGAAAGAACGGATCCGAATTAGAATATGTATCCTTAAAACATCCCCAGGGATCTTTCGCTAAAACCAGTAAAAAAGCTAAAAGAAGATTGAAGGCAAATAAGGCTAGGCCCCGATTCGTTTTTAATCCTAAAAGAACCGTTTTTGCGGATCGGGAAACGTTCATTTCGGCTGCATCCGCCTTCTACGGGCAATTCTGAGCGTCGCATACAGGGACAAAATCACAGGGACCCCGAAAATATTCAGGATGCTGATCAGATTTTCGGTTCCGACGGAGATAGGATCCATTTTTAGTATGAGGGATTGTTTGCTTCTAACGGCGGATAGGTCCGAGTCTCCCTCCATGAAATCTATAGAATTCAATAAAAACGGAATATTCGTGTCCCTGAATATATCTCCGTATTCTGGAAATGCGAGTATGTCGGAGACCAAATAAGGGGTTCCGAACGCCAAAATTTTCGGAATCTTATCTTTCGGAGAGCGTGTCAGAAAAGATTCCCGTCTTGTACCTTTCGGAAGAGCCTTTTCGTGGAAATAAGAAAGTAGAGGGCCCTCTAAGATCGCCCCCAAAACGAAGGGACCTCCGTTCGGACGGATCGGAATCCGGGAGAGTTGCTTTTCTCCGAGCATGACTTGATCGGATCGAATTTCCGCTTCTTCCCCGCTGAACACAAGGGGGGTGAGTTTCGCATTCGGCTGTCGATCCGGGATTAGCTCCAAACTGGAGCACCATGGGAGGAGTAAGTTTTCCTGTTCCTTCGTGTAATCGGAATCGACGGCCAGTGTCCGGTCTTTTTTTCCCGAGACGATCCAGAGAGGGTAGGGGGCTCTACCTAGAATGCCGGGCTCCACTTCTACGAGCGGGCCCATAGGGAGGGAATGATCGGGATCCAAAACCAGGTTCGAATGGATTCGAATTCCATAATGTTCTAAAAAAGAATTCAAATCGCCGAGACGAGGATGACGGTACGCGGCACCCGCTTCCGTACCTCCCGTCAGGATTCCCATTCGGTTTCCGGCGCCCTCCATCCGGAACTCCATGGCCTTTCCTAAGAGGATCAGATTCCCGCCTTTGACCAGAAATTGATCCAGACGGTATTTGGCGGCTTCGGAGAGCGATCCGGAGCCTACCCAAAGGAGGGTCTCCAGACCGTCCGGAAAATCCCCCTTTTCGGGATCGATTTCCGGAACTTCTCCGACTGTCGTTTCCAAGACTTGGTGCAAAAAGATTCCGATCGTGTCTTTTCCGGTGCCCGGTCCGGGCGCTTGGGTTCCGAGACTGGAATCCGTTTTTAAAACCCCGATCCCGCTATCAGATCCGGATCTAGACATTTTTCGGATTCCGGACAGGATTTGGTATTCGATCTGTTCCGCAAAGAAAGCAACCGGGATCACTTCTGTCTTCGATCCGAGTCGTAAGGAAACTCCGAGATAGGCTTGTTTGACCGAGGCGGAGCCTCGTTCCGCCTTTTGCAGGATCTGGGGCTCTATTCCGGAATCAGCGGCCTTTCTTGCGTCTTCTAAAGAAGTGTCCGGATCATAAAATCGTAATAGGATTTTACCGTTTCCGGCGGATTCGATCTCTTTTAAGATCTGCTGTGTCAATTCGAGTCTCGCCTTGTATTCACCCGGGACCTTGGAAGAATAAAACGCGTCGATGTATAAGGTGGAATCGAGCGCCGATGCTAACTTTCGGGTGCTGGAGGTCAGTTCGAAGCGCTTGGATCGGGAGAGGTCTTTTTTACAGTTCGCTTCGGAAACGATCGCGTTCACCAAAAGGAAACATAAAAACGCATTCAAAGCGAGGAAAGACCTCGACTTTGAGATTTCGAAAAGAGGATTCCATAGTTCCTTCATTCTCTTCTCCAGTGAAGCACTAGGACGTTTGCAAGAAGAGAAAATAGGATGGAACTTAAGAAGTAAAAAACGTCCCTTCCGTCCAAGATTCCTAGGCGAAACGATTCGAAATGCCTGGAAAGCGAGAGAAAAGAGGCCAAAGAACCAGCGGGACCGCCTAGAAATTTCAAGACAGGCTGGGTACCCAATAGAAAAAGGAAAAGGCAAAAGAGTAGAGTTAAAAGATAAGCGCTGATTTGGTCCTTAGTGGAAGCGGAAAATACCAAGCCTATCGCTATATAAGATCCTCCTAATAAAAAGCAACCCAAGTATCCCGCAAAGGTCGCTCCTAGGTCCAGATCTCCGACCGCGTAGATGGAAAAAGGAACGGTACTCGTCAGTACCAGGACCGAACCTAAAAAGGCCCAGGCAGCTAGGAATTTGCCGACAACGATTTCGTATTCTCGAAACGGGAGAGTGAATAGTAGTTCGACGGTCCCCGCTCTTTCTTCTTCCGACCACAATCTCATGGTAACTGCGGGGACAAAAACGGCGTACAGCAAAGGAGTCCAAAGAAAGAACTGTTCCATGTTCGCGGCTTTTCTGTCCCAGAAGGAGTCTTCTCCCAAACCGAAAAAGAATAGGAAGGCGGATAGGGAAAGGAACAATACCGCGAAAATATATCCGATTTGCGTGTTCCGATACGTTCTCCATTCTTTAGAGAAAATCGTACGGATTCCTTGCAGGAATTCGGAGACGGTAAAAACGGAATTCATAAAGGGGCGGTCAATTCCCGGAAAACGGTTTCCAGAGATTTGCGTACGGGACGGAATTCCAAAACAGGAAAATCGGCATTTCGGATCTTATCGAATAGCGACTCCGGGCTCCAGTTGGAGGATTTCAGACGGAAGGTTCCTGTGTCGGCTAACCTGGACTCTTCCCGTATGTCCACGTCGGTTCCTAAAAAACAATTTCGGACCGCCTGCAAATCCGTTTTGGCGATGACTAAAACGGAATCTTGCCGATTCATTTCGGAGACGCTCGTGTCCGCGATCATCCTGCCTCGATTCAGGATCAGTACGTGGTCGCAGATTTCTTGCGCCTCCTGAAGGATATGAGTGGAAAGAACAACCACCTTGTCCTTTCCTAAGGAACGGATGATACTCCGGATCTGTCCGATCTGATTCGGGTCCAGACCGGAGCTAGGTTCGTCTAGAATGACGTACTCCGGATCGTGCAAGAGAGTACCCGCCAATGCCACTCTTTGCCGAAAGCCTTTGGAAAGGGACTGGATCGTCGCAAAGAAATGATCTCCTAAATCGCATACTTCCCGCATTTCCCGGATCCTGCGTCGGAGGACTTCTCCTTTCAATCCTCTGGCTTGGCCGATAAACTCCAGAGTTTCCTCCGCAGTCAGATCTCCGTACAGGGGAGCGGATTCGGGAAGATACCCAAGATTCCGTTTTACCTCTATCGGATTTTCCGAAAGAGAGAGAGGACCGAAGGATATGGATCCGGAATCCGGTTCTAGGAATCCGGTCAGGATGCGCATTGTAGTAGTTTTTCCGGCTCCGTTCGGCCCTAAAAGTGCGGTAATCCTTCCTTTAGGAATGGAAAAGCTTAGATTGAGAAGCGCCTGTTTATCGGAAAAGGATTTTGACAGACCGACTGCCTGTAAGGCGCTCATAAGGGTACGGTCCGGACGGAGCAAGGAACCGCAATCGTTTTTCGGCCGATTTTAGCTGCGAATCTTGAGCATCATGTCCACTTTGAATTTTTTCAGTACGTCCATGAGGGAAGATTGTAAATTCACTACTTCCAGCCGGATACCGAAATGGTCCAAGAGATTCTTTAACGTGAGCAATTTGGCCACCCCGCTCGAGGTGATTTTTTTCGTTTGGCCTAGGTCCAAAACCAGTTCTTCGAATTGAGCCCTGGACGCGCGGTCCGAAATTTCATCGAATACCTTTTCGTATCCGTCCAGTAAATGATTCTTGAATCGAACCGTTCCTTTCCTTCCTTGGAGTTCCAGCTTTGCCATATAAATATGCGATCTTTATTACTAAGAGACAGGAAAATCGAACCGATTCCTACAAGAATTCGATCGATTACGCCTTTCTGCAAAGGAAGTTGAGATAATCCGCTCGAGGAGAAACTTTCCAGGATCTATAATCCGATCCGATCTTCAAAATTTGTATCCCGGAAGATTCCAGCAAAAATTTCCAGACTTCCAACGGGTATGCCTTGTGGTAATGAATTTCTTCGGTTTCCTCCGATTCGTTCCGGAACCGAAGGCGTGTGGTCAGAATTCCTTCGCTTTTGGAATATTCATTCTCCCAAAGCAATCGGGTTCCCCCGTAATTTTCCTCCAAAATTTTCCCGTCGAAATGCTTTTCAAAATTCCGCTCGGTGCTGACATCAAAAAAGAAAACACCCGAGACTTCCAAAATTGTCGCGATTTCCGTGAAGATCTTCCGGAGCTGGGATTCTTCCAAAAAATAATTCAAGGTATCATGGACGGAGAGGATGAGATCGAAAGGGAAAGGCAAAACCGGGAGAGAAAGCAGGTCCGACAGGATTCTGGTTCCGCGGATTCCGGCTCTTTCTGCCTCCGAGAGCATCTCCTCGGAAAGATCCACCCCCCAAATGCCCGACTGAGAAGGCAAATGCCGCCAAAACTTGCAAGTTCCACACCCTAAATCCAGAATTTTATTTGGAATCCCGAGTCCAGTGGCTTCTTTGTACCCTTCTAAGGCCATTTTGGCCCAAAGAGAATAGGCTGCTCCCCGCATGGCCCTGTCGTACACCGCAGAAAAGGACGTATATGGCTTTTTTTGGGCAATCGGAGAAATAATTCTTGATCTTTTCCCTTGGGGGCCTGTATTTCTATCCATTTGATGCGACATAATCCTAAGGACCGCCTGGTACTGGGCATTTCCTCGAATCTCTAAACTATGGGCTTAGAACTGCTATTTCCTTTTTTGGCCAGCGTTGGCATAACTATCCTTCTCCGAAGGATGGACAAGTCGAATTATAAATTAAGCCAGATCAAACGTTATACGGGAAAGTTGCAGGAAGAATTGCAGGAAATCGCTCTGGAAAAGATCCAAGCCGTCAAAGATTCCGGAATCGAATTAGACATCTCCCTCAAACAAACTAGAAAATTGGCGGAGGAAGTCCGGACGTTAAACGAAGAGTCCCGCCAGCTTCTGGAAACCATCCGTTCCAACCGGGAGTTTTTAAACGCAGTCACCTTAGATCTGAAAGAGGTAGTGCATTTGTCCGGAGACATCCGGAAAGAATCCGAGTCCGTCCAAGAAGGCTTAGGTCGGCTGGAGCTGGGCAAAAAAGATCTGAATGGAGTCGCGATCCGAATCCAGGAACTCCGTTCCGAGGCGGAGACTTTATTGGGAGCCTTTCAGGAAAAGATCAACTTTAGGTCGGACGATATTCTACAATCCTTGGCGGCCAAGATCGTGGAGTTGGAAGGGTTACTGGAAACCAAAGCGGACCAAGTAGAGGCCGGAATGGAGACTTTAGGGGAAGCCTATCGTCAAAAACTGGAAGCCCAGACCAAGACCCTGATGTCGGACACGGTCGGAAAAGTGGAATTAGCCCGAGAGGAAGTGGCTCAATTGTTGGATACGATGAAGGCCAAAGAGGACGATCTGGATGCACAAACGGATCGGATCCAGACGGCCTTCCTTTCCGTATCCGAAAAGATCGATCGAATGGACGGGCGGGTAGACGAGAAAGCGGATTTCGCGGATCGCAAATTGGACGAACTGTTTTCCCGTTCCGAATCCGTTTTACGGCAAAAGTACGATCAGATTTTGGAACAAGTGGTACATTCCAAAGAGGCGTATCTGAACGGTCTCAAGATTGAAATCGATGCGATCCGTAGAGAAATAGAAGGAATGAGTCTGGAGACTTTGACTCGCCGAGATGAAATCCTGAATGAAACTCGGCGCCAAGCGGAAGGAATCAACGATTCCATCAATATCTTCCAGGAAAAATACCTGGAAGCGGAAAATAAATTACTAAAGCAAGCGGATTCCCGTAAATCCGAATTGATGAGGCAGATCGATTCCTTCGAAGAGGAGTTCAATCGTATCAGCTCCACTCTTCGTAGCGAAGCTGAGGATGTGCGTAAGGAAATTCTATTCGCGTTGAAGGATTTCCATTCTTCCTTGGAAACCGCAAAAAGCGAAGAGGAAAGAAAAACTCGTTCCCGCGTGGACCAACTCCGCGAGTCCTTGGAAGAGGAATTAGGCTCCTTGCGCGAGGAGTCCGACGACCTTCGTAAGAAAATTTCTTCCTCTTCCCAGGAATTCGGTTCGTCTTTGGATCTGCTTAGAGAAGAGGAAGAACGGAAATCCCGGACGAAAATAGAGGAGATCCGGAGGAGTTTAGAGGAAGAGATACGCGCGTTGCATGCGTCCCATTCCGAAAGATTCCGTTCCGACTGGAACCAGATCGAAGAAAACGTGAAGTCCTTCGACGTACAGGTGACTGCAAGGATGAGGGAAATGGATTCCTATGTCCGAGACATTCGTTCCGCACTTGAAAGCAGCGCCGGAGACGTACTGGGAGAGATGGAAGAAAAGATCGTTCCGTTGAACGGGATGATAGACGAAGAGTTCCAAAAAATGGACCGAAGACTGGAGCATTTCAGTCGCTCTTGGGAAGAAGAAGTCGTTTCCATAAAAAACCATACCCGCGAAGCGATAGACGGATTGGAGGAGAGGTTGGGTCAAATCCATCTCCGAGGAACGGAGCTTTTGGAAGAATTCGGAAAAGTCTATGCTTCCCAAAAAGATCGCATCGAAGAGTTCGTTTCCAAATACAAGACCAATTTCCGTAGGGAAGGGGAAGAGGTTCGGGAAGAATTGGCCCAAAGGTTCCGGGAAGCCAAAACCGAAGGCCAAAATCTGGTTTCCTCGTTGAAAGAGGATTACTCCGGGATCGAAGAAAGATTCGAAAACCTGGTTAAGAAAAACGAAAAGTTGATGGAAGCTCAGGCGGAAAGGATTCGGACTTCTGCGGAAGCGGAACTGGAACACGCGTCCGAACAAGCAGGTTCCGTGCTGGATAGACTTAGGGAATCCGCGGAAGAATTCTTCGAAAGACAAGAAGAGAAAATCGGCCGCTTGAACGGAACCATCGACTCAAAAATCAATAAGCAATTGTCTTCCCTTTTGGATAAAGGGAATGTCCAGCTCGGACAACTGGAAGAACGCATCGCTAAGCACCTCCAAGAGGTGAAGCGAAACCTGGAAGAAGCTCTCAAGTCCGGTAAAAAAGAAAGCGAAGACCAGATGAAATCCTTCCAAAACCAGGTGCGAAATCTGCTACGGGAAACGGAGGCTTCTTCGGAGGAATTCCTAAGATTCGGAAAAGAGGAGTTCCGTTCCGCCCAGGAAGAATACAGATCTCTCCAGAGCGAACTTAGGAAGGACCTGGAAGAAATCCAAAAAGCAAAAACGAATCTATTCGAAGAATTGGAATCGGAAGCGGAGAACCTGCGGAGTTCCGTCGGAGAAATCTCCGAAAAAATGCAGGAAGCGGAATCCAAATCCCTTCTCCTATTGGATGTCAAAGAAATCATAGATCGTTCCGAAGAATTCGTGGAAAGAATGAAGTCGGCGGTGGAAGAGGCGAACCATTCGGAAGCACTGTCCGTGGAATTGGATCGAAATCTGCACCTTTTGAAAGCGGCACAGGCGGAATTGGAGTCCCGCTTGGAAAACGCGGAGGAGCGGGAAAAAGATATTCAGGAAATTTCCGGCAAAGCGGAAAGTCTAAAGTTAGAATTCCTGAATATGCTAGAGGAATCTTCCCGTTGGGAGGAATCGGCCCGTAAATTGGACGAGGCCAGCGAAAGAGCCGCCGAAATGGAGACTAGATTCGTGGACCTGGAAAATCGACTAGGTCATTTAGGCGAGATCAGAGAGGAAATCCTAAGCCTTTCCGAAGAAACGAAGGAACAAAAGGATTCTTCGGGAAAAATGTTCCAGAAAATCCGAGATCTGGAAAAGGAAATTTCCATCCTCGAAACGAGAGAAAAGGAAGTCGCTTCCTCCATACGCTCCGCGGACGAAAGGCTCGAACTGTTGGCAGGACGGAAAGAGGAGATCGTTTCCGTGGAAGCCAAGTTCGACAAAATAGAGGATCTGATGTCGGAGCTTTCCGAACGGCACAAGCAGACGAGCACTCTTTTGCAAAGGGTGGAGGACTTGAAAGAAGGCGCGGGTTCCGTCAAAGAGGAACTAGAAGGTCTTCTTGCGGAGGCGGACGATACCTTCGAAAAACTGTCCACTTTCCTGGATGCTGTTCAAACGACCGGCCAAAAACCGACGAGCGGAAAAGGAGGAGGAAAATCCTCCGAACGGGACCCTTTGGTAAACCGGAAAAAGGCCACTGTCTTAAATTTATTTCATAACTTTCATTGGGACTCCGAAACCATCGCGGAGAAACTCGGGTTGGAAACTTCCTTAGTACAGACGATTATCCAGAGCGAGGCGGCAAAAAGGGGATGATTTTGTTCTTGACCCTAGTCAGTTTGCCTAATATGTCTCGTTCCTACTTGTATCATATTATATGTTTACGATTAAAGGGGGGATCGCTTTTTCATTGAGTGCGATATTTAAATAATCGCGTAACTTTTAACGAAAATGATTCCTTTTTTCGAGGCATTTGGAAACGTATCTCCGTATAACCGAGATACGTTCCGAAAAATTCGGAAAGAAAAGGAGAAAGCTCCCGTAGCATTTCGATATGGTACAAAAAAAGAAAACTACTGTTAAGAGGAAGAATTCCATGGCTCAAAGCGCTGAAAAGGATACCCTCATCGTCGCAAGCAAGGTAAAAGCCTATATTAAATCCAAAGGTTTTATGACCTCGGGAGACGCTGTCGACGGTTTGAATGAGAAGCTTTACGCTCTGATTGACGATGCCCTGAAACGGACCGAGGCGAATAAACGTACTACGGTTCGACCCACCGACTTCTAAGCATTCTTGATCTACATCAAGAATAAGACTGAAATCGAGAAAATGAGGGCGGCAGGAAAACTAGCCGCCAGACTTTTGGAGTACATTTCCGGGTACATTCGTCCCGGAATTAGTACTTTGGAAATCAACGATCTTTGTGAGGAATTCACGAAGAAACACGGAGCGAAATCGGCTCCTCTCGGTTATAAGGGTTTTCCGAAATCAGTCTGTACCTCCATAAACGAAGTCGTCTGTCACGGTATCCCGAAGGCAACGGATATCCTGAAGGAAGGAGATATCGTAAATGTGGATGTGACTCCCATTGTGGAAGGATATCACGGAGATTCCTCCCGTACCTTTATTGTCGGCGGTAAAAGTTCAGCCGAAGTGGAACGTTTGGTCCAAGACGCGGAACGGTCTATGTGGATCGGAATCGAGCAGGTCAAGCCGGGAAATCGGGTGAGTGATATCGCGAATGCGATCGACGATTATCTGACTCCGAAAGGGTACGGAATCGTCCGGGATTTGATGGGTCATGGTATTGGACGCGGGTTCCACGAAGAACCTCAGGTTCCTCACTTTCGCTCGAATCGTAAATTGACCAAGCTGGAACCCGGAATGACTTTCACCATCGAGCCGATGGTCAATTTAGGAACCTGGGAAGTGAATTTCTCCAGAAAAGACGGTTGGACGGTGACCACGAAAGACGGAAAATGGTCCGCCCAGTTCGAGCATACGGTTTTAGTCACCGAAAAAGGCTATGAAATTTTGACCCTTCCATAGTATCTTGGAGGGCATGGATTTTATCTGGAAATATCTTTCCTTAATCGGAAAGGATCTCGTTTTTTTCGTTCTGGGATTCCTTGTATTTTACATCGGCAAAAAAGTAAAAGACTGGCTGGAACCTAGAGAACTGGACGAAGAGTTGGTCCGTTCCGATAACGGGGCTTTGGCTCTCAGCCTTTCCGGATACTATTTAGGAATCATCCTTTTGTTCGTCACGATCGTATCCCACCCGGGAGACGGCACGGGACTTGTCGGCGACGTCATCCAAGTCACCGTGTATTCCCTTTTGGGATTGGTCCTTTTGTTGATTTCCCAGTGGGTGAACGACACGTTCATCCTGACCGGAATCGATGCCCAGGAAGAGATTTACGAAAACAAAAACTTGGCCGTCGGTACGGTGTTATTCGGCGGAACGATCGCGAGTTCCTTCTTTATTTCGGCGGCATTGAACGGGGATATCGGGAGTAAGGTCTTTCCGAACGGTTTGGGATTAGCTCTTTCTCCTTTGTGGGAAAAAACACTGATCGGAGCGATTTTATCCCTCGCTTTCTTTCTGATCGGGCAGATTGGAATGATCCTTTTTTCGCTTTATTATAAAATTTGGATTCCGTACAGGATCAAGGAAGAGCTGGAGTCGAAACAAAATGTGGCGGCCGGAGTTTCCATGGCGGGCGCCCTTCTTGCCATAGGAATCCTGCTGACTCGGGCTCTATTTCGGGAATTCGATTCCTTTTTTCATACGGGAATTTTACTTTTGCTGGACCTTGCATTCGCGTTCATCATCATTCCAGTACTTCATTTCTTAGCGGGCCGGGTGATTCTTCCGGGCTCCACCTTGAAGCATGAAATTTCGGACGATCAGAATTTCGGAGCGGGACTTTTGGAAGCGGTGGTCCTAGTTTCCTTTTCGGCGATCATATTTTTTGCCGTCTAGGTTTTAAAAAAGTTCTTGGGAGGAGTATAATTTCCATTCCAAGTGGTATACTTTTTTTGTGCCGTATTCGAAGGACTCGCGTAACCATTCGCTAGCTTCGGATTCCTGCACGGCACGCTGGGAGAAGGCCTCCGTGAGTTCCTTTTTGATTTCCGGGAAAATCGTTTTGTGCTTGGGCAGGAAGGGGGACAATCCTCTTTCCGAAAATCCCTTTAGGGCGCCTACAAGCCCGGCGAGAAGGCACCGGTTCAGTAGCGCCTTTTCTCCTTTCGGAATCTCCAGACCCGCTTCCTTCGCGGCAAGAAGAAGGTCTTTAATCGGAATACGACCGCCGAAAACGGTCAGGGAAGAATCCGGTTCTTCTTTTTCCGAAGCCATAATTGGATGGAACCCCTGTGCTTCTGGAAAGTAAAGAACTTCTATCCGAATTGGAATCCCTCTCCCGTAAAAACGGTTTCCAGCTCTGCGGGGCGGCCAAGGCGAAAGTTCCGGATTCCGATCGCGAAAATATCCTGGAATGGGTGAATTCCGGCCTGCATGGAAGCATGGATTGGTATCCTAGGAATATGCAACTTCGCTTGGAATTTTCCGGACTCGGGTTCCGTCCGGAATCCGTGCTGGTCTTTGCTTCCTTGTATTCCGATTCCGAATATGAATCGATTTTAGGAGACTCCCCGTTCCGATTCTCTCGCTATGCTGTCGGCGAAGATTATCATACCGTCTTGAGACGAAACGCAAAGGAGATCTTGGACTTTCTGCGACGGTCCTTTCCCAACCGTTCTTTTCGACAGGGGGTGGATTCCCTCCCGGTTCCGGAAAAAGTCCTAGCCCGAGAGGCCGGGATAGGGTGGATCGGAAAGAATACGAATCTGATCAACGAGGAGATCGGCTCTTTCTTTTTTCTAACTGTGGTATTGACCGATCTTCCGTTACGAATCGCCTCTCTTCCAGCCAAGGACCGTTGCGGTACCTGCGACGCTTGCCTCAGGGCCTGTCCTACCGGAGCCTTGGAGTCTTACAAAATAGACGCGCGCAAATGCATCTCTTATAAAACCATAGAGGATAGGTCCCCGTCGGTCGGAGGATTACACGGTTGGGTCTACGGTTGCGATATTTGCCAAGAGGTCTGTCCTTGGAATAAGGTAAAGGCTAGAAAGAAAGGAGTGGAAACCGAGTTGCCGGAATTCAAGGTTCGTGATTTTTTCCGGAACAAAATCGAATCCTTGGAAACGATCTCGGAACAGGAATTCGATTCCCTGTTTCGGGATAGTTCCGTAAATAGGATTTCCTACTCCCAGTTCCGGAGAAATTGGAAGACCATTCGGTTCGAATCATTTCGTGGCGATTCCGGTTGATTCGAATCCGGGAAATTCCTTAAAAAACTCCTTTTCCTGGGTTCCCTGAAACTTCCAATGGGAGGAAATCATGGAGACTTCCACCTTCGATCCTACCCGTGGAGAAATCGGCGACCTAGATTCGATCCGACGGTCCGGGAAAAAACTAAGGGATTGGTTTTTGCGGGAAAAAAGGGATCTACCCTTTCGTAGGAAC
Organism: Leptospira fluminis; assembly: GCF_004771275.1. Classification (GTDB taxonomy): domain Bacteria; phylum Spirochaetota; class Leptospiria; order Leptospirales; family Leptospiraceae; genus Leptospira_B; species Leptospira_B fluminis. Next base: position 419,793 of record NZ_RQEV01000012.1, read on the forward strand.
CGCACTCCGTATTCTACTTGGGTCAGCGAAGTCATGTTGCAGCAAACCAGGGTGGCGGCCATGATTCCGATCTATGAAACGTTCTTACAACGTTTTCCGACTCCTTCCGATTTGGCTCACGCGGAGGAAGAGGAAGTCCTGCAATATTGGAAAGGGCTAGGGTATTATTCTCGCGCAAAGAATCTACAAAAAGGAATGCGGAAGCTGGTCCAGGAATTCGATGGAGTTTTTCCGCGCTCTTTGGATTCCGCTCTTTCTCTTCCGGGAATCGGGCCGTACACCGCTAGAGCTGTCTTATCCATCTCCTACGATCTTCCCTTCGCCGTTTTGGACGGGAACGCCAAGAGGGTCCTTTCCAGATTCTTCCTCTTTCGGGGAAATATTTCCAAATCGGATTCCGTACTTCAGGAGATTGCGGACCGGTTTTTAGACGAGAGGCATGCAGGAGAACATAATGAAGCCGTAATGGAGTTGGGAGCGAGAATCTGTCTTCCTGCCCGACCTTTATGCGCCCAATGTCCTCTATCGCGGGATTGTCTTGCCGTCCGAGAGGGAGTCCAAAACGAAATACCCGTTCTGGAAAAGAAAATTCGGGAAATTCCCCTAGGAATACGATTTTTAATCGTACGGTCTCCGGAAGGGATTTTACTCTTACGCTATCTTAAACGGAGGTTTTTCAAGACGATCTTTTCCCTACCTTTCGATTGGGAAGGAGATTCTCCGTACGATTCCGATCCGATCGTCGATCTGGGAATCGAATTTTCGAATACCGGTTCCGTCTTTAAACATTCGATCACTCATCATAAGATTCTCGGTTCGATCTGGGAATCCGTGATCGATTCCGAAGAGGCGCGACGGGTAGAGGATCGATTGCGCGAAAAAAAGGAATTCGGCTTGGAATGGAAATGGTGTAGCTGGGCGGATTTGGAAAACGGATTTCCTTCCTCCATTGCGAAAAAAATTCGAAGGGAGTTGTCCGTTTCAGAAAGGGAACTTCCCGGAATCTTGCGAGGAAAAAATCCATCCGAAAATAGGAGAGCGGAATGAGCCTGAGGTCTACCTCCGATTTTTTGCGTGAGCTGTCACGACAAGGAGAGTTGCTGGAAATCACGGATCCGGTGGATCCTATCCTGGAAATCGCGGAAATACAGAGAAGGGTGGTCGCTCGAAGAGGACCTGCATTATTATTCCGTAATGTAATCGGTTCTAAAATTCCAGTCGCCACGAATTTGTACGGATCCTCCAAGAGGATTCGTATCGCATTCGGCGAAAACCCCGAAAAATTCGTAGCGAGAATCGCCCATACCGCCAAGCACTTAATGCCACCCACTTTCGGAAAGGTTTGGGAGGCGAGATCTCTGGCTTGGGCCGCCTTAAAAATCGGTCTGCGTAGGGTCTCCGATCCGCCGGTACTCGAAGCCGAGGAGACCTCTCTGGAAAGCCTTCCCGCAATCCAGTCCTGGCCGAAAGACGCGGGACGCTTCATTACCTTACCGCTGGTCTATACGGAAAGTCCGAATACGGGAAAAGGGAATTTGGGGATGTATCGCATCCAATTTCACGGCCCCAAGCTGACAGGCATGCATATCCAAATCCACCGGGGAGGAGGATTTCATTATTTCGAAGCGGAGCAGAGAGGACAGGCATTGTCGGCTCATATTTATGTCGGAGGTCCGCCGGCTCTGACGATCGCGGCCGTGGCGCCCTTGCCCGAGGAGATCAGCGAATTTTTGCTGGCTTCCTTATTATTGGGAGAACGGTTAAGAATTTCCAGAAAAAGGGAGATCAGCCCTTTGCCCATCGTTTCCGACGCTGATTTTGCTTTGATCGGAAAGATTCCTCCGAAGGTCCGAAAGCCGGAAGGTCCTTTCGGGGATCATTACGGATATTACGCGTTGAAACACGACTATCCCGTTTTTGAAGTGGAGCGGATCTTTCGGAGAAAAAATGCGGTTTGGCCGGCAACTGTCGTAGGCCGGCCTCCTCAGGAAGACCATTGGATCGCTGAATATTTACAGGATTTACTTTCTCCGCTTTTTCCGATCGTTATGCCCCAGGTAAAAGGGGTTTGGGCATACGAAGAATCCGGAGTGCATTCTCTCGCTGCGGCAATCGTTCAGGAAAGGTACGAAAAGGAAGCCTTTATGGGCGCCTTACGGATTTTAGGGGAAGGTCAGCTTTCCCTCACGAAAGTACTTCTGGTGACGGACAAGGACGTACCGCTGAAGGATTTTAAAAAAGTCTTTTCCACAGTGTTGGAAGGATTCCGTCCGGAAACGGATCTGCATATCTTCTCCAACATATCGCAGGACACCTTGGACTACACAGGACCGGAAGTGAATCGCGGAAGCAAAGCGGTTTTGTTGGGAGTAGGCCGAAATCAAAAGGTGTTGAAGTCCAAGATCGGTGTCGGTTTTAAAAGTTCCAAATTTAAAAATCCGAAAGTGTACTGTCCTGGGGCATTGGTGGTTTCGGGGGCCGCGTACAAGAGAGGGGACAAGTTGCCGGAGTTATTATTGAAAGAGGAGGCGATCCGCGGATTCGCTTTCGTGTTTCTTGTGGACAGCTCCGAGGAGGCTGTGGCTTCGGATCACGATTTTATTTGGAACGTCTTCACTCGATTCGAACCCGCCGGAGATATCTACGGAAAGCGGGAAGTCGTTCGCAACCATCTTTCTTTTTCCGGTCCCATCGTCGTCGATGCGCGAATGAAGGATTGGTATCCCGAAGTCTTACAACCCGATCTCGGTATCGCCAAGCGAGTGGAGAATAGATTTGGTAGACTTCTACGTTCGTTAGAATCCAATGGAACCTATGTCTAAGATTCGAGTCATTGTCACCGGCGGAGCGGGATTGATCGGAAGTAACCTGGTCCGATTATTGAACGAGAGAGGAGTGGACAATATACTGGTCGTGGATCATCTCGGAGATTCCGTAAAATGGAAAAACCTTCGAGACCTTTCCTACGAGGATTATTTGGAAAAAGACGTTTTTCTGAAGAAAGTGGAAGCCGGCCAATTTCCGAAAGGCTTTACTCATGTGTTCCATCTCGGGGCCTGCTCATCGACTACGGAATCCGACGCGTCTTATCTGATCCGAAATAATTTCGAATATACCAAAGTTTTGGCGGAAGCCTGTCTCGCACATAGCGTCCGGTTTTTATACGCATCCTCGGCCGCTACCTACGGAGATGGAAAATACGGTTATAACGACCGGGCTTCGATCGAGGAATTGAGACCGCTGAATATGTACGGTTACTCGAAGCATATGTTCGATTTATACGCGCAAAAGAAGAAATTTCTGTCGAAAATCACCGGTGTAAAGTATTTCAACGTATTCGGTTTCGGTGAAGGACATAAGGGAGATATGAGATCCGTGGTCCTGAAGGGATACGAGCAGATCCTTTCAGAGGGAAAGATTCGACTTTTCAAATCCTATAGGCCTGACTATGCCGACGGGGAACAAAAACGGGATTTTCTTTACGTAAAGGATGCGGCCAAAATAACGATTCATCTGATTTTTGGAGACCATTTCGGTCTGTACAACGTAGGGAGAGGAATCGCGGAAACTTGGGTGGATCTGGCCAATTCCCTGTTTGCGGCTTTGGATCGGACCCCGAAAATCGAATTCATAGACATGCCGGAAAGCTTAAAGGCAAAGTATCAGTATTTTACGAAATCGGAATCTTCTAAACTGATGGAAACAGGTTATGCGGAAGGTTTTACGGATTTAAAGACGGCTATCTATGATTATGTGCAGTTGTTAAGATCGGAAGGAGAATAAGAGGGGACCGCCGCCAGCCCCCTCTCGGCTCGAAGAGATTACTTGGAGAAAATCTGGAGTAAAGACTTCGCGAAGCTCTTGAATTTTTGATCCTTAATGGAATAGAAGACTTGGTTTGATACCTTCTTGCTTCCTAAGTATCCCGCTTCTTTCATTTTGCTTAAGTGTTGAGAAGCTGCCGACTGGCTGATTCCCAGCGCGTCGACTAGCTCTCCTACGCTATGTTCTTTTTTCGATAAATACAATAGAATTTTCAATCTATCGGGATGGGCTACGGCTTTCAAACCGCGGATGGTCGAGTCCAGGTGGGCTTTCTTGATTTCTAACTTTTGGGCTGCCATTTTTTTTCCTTCTATTACGTTTGATCCATCATAATCGATACTCGCATTTTTTCAAGGATTTCCGGTCTTAGGAGGCTTTTTTTGTCCTTATGTCCAATTGTGAAAATTATGATATTTTTATGGAATTACGTGGTTAAAATTTTACATTAATATTCTATTCGAATGTACTCCTCGAAAAAATTCGAATATTATGGAATTATATATACCTTATGAATGATTTTCAGAAGTCCGAAGCTCATGTTTCGGATATCGTAGCCGTTCCTCCGTATAAAATTAGTATATTCTGAAGAGATAAGTAAGTTTGGAGAGGGGGACGGGCCGGCTTTCATTTCCGGCCGTCCTCCGTTAGGTGGGTTTAGATTTTAACGCCGCCGGAAATTTCTAGGACGACTCCGTCCACAAGTTCGTTCCTGGCGATAAAGGCGGCCGTTTCGGCGATTTCCTCGGGTTTGCCCAATCTTCCGATCGGAATCTGAGCTTCCCATTTTTTTAACGCTTCCGGATTCATGTCCTTCATTACCATTTCGGTGGCTATGAAGCCCGGTGCGATACCCGCCACTCTGATTCCGAAGCGGCTTAATTCGCGGGCCCATAATTTCGTCATGGCAGCCACTCCCGCTTTTGCGGCGGAATAATTCGTTTGGCCCGGATTTCCGTGCATTGCTACGGAAGAGATCGGAATGATCACTCCTTTGGATCCGGAGTCAATCATCTGAGCTGCTGCCTCTCTTCCAGTCAAAAAGACGCCCGTTAGATTCACATCGATAACGGATTGCCAGTTGGCAAGGGAAAGTTTAGAAGCGACCTTGCCGGTTTGCTTGTCCACTTTTACTAAGAGACCGTCACGTAGGATTCCCGCGTTCAAAACGGCTATGTCCAGACTACCGAACGTGGAGACAGCTTTTTGCATCAAAGCCTCGGCATCCGCCTCTTTAGATACGTCAGTCTTGACGGCAATTGCCTTGGCTCCGAGGGAAACGATGTCTTTTAGGGCTTCCGCCAATTTCTCCTCCGAGATGTCGGATAGGACGATATTGGCTCCCAATTTCGCAAAATGTTCGGCCATGGCTTTGCCTAAGCCTCCGGCCGAGCCGGTGATGACGGCCGTCTTACCTGTGATTTCCAACTTGATTGATTTCCTTACTTCTAATTGAGATATATTTGTCGTTAAACGGGATTTCCACCCTTGCTACGGTTTCGGCAGCCTGAGTCTGGATCCGAAATAGATTCGGATCGATATTTTCGCTCTTTAACAGAATCATAATAAGAGCGATTCCGAGTCCGGCCCCTTCGGTATTGTCCATATTGTCCATGTAGAACTCGGCGATGTCGTTGTACCCCATGGCCTTTTTCATCTTTTCCCGCATCCGGGCCTCTTCTGCGTCGATCACGGGAGTATTATTGATCACTTCCACTACAAGGCCGTCTTCGCCGTAAACCACGTTGATTTTTACGAACACTCCCCGGGCAAGGCAGCGTTTCCCGTATTCGTCCGCCATTTTTTCGGAGAAATTCTCCTTAAATTGCGACAAGGCCTGGTTGTAATGGTTCGGATTCCGTATGTCCAGTCCCAAATCTTCGAAAAAAATCCTTTTCTGGTTGGCTTTGACTCCGTTGATTGCCATTTCCTTCGTGATCGTATAGAGCATCTCTATGTAACGGGATTGGCCGACTTTTTCCAAAACTTCCGTTAATATTCTGAGAACGTATTTTTCTAATTTTGCGTTCATCCGGGAGGATTGAACGGAAATTCGGGATCTATTTAGGATATAATCACTGAGCTGGGCGTCTAAATGTTTGAAGCTTTTGGCCATGCTCGTCCTTCAGGGCGGGGAGGATCAGGGCCCAGTCTTCCGGTTTCCCGGATTCATGCAATCAAAAATCCTGCTTTCGCCATTCTAGAAAATTCTCTTAGAAAATTTCTTTTTCTAAAGTAGGGGGTAAAGGGAGTCGATCTCTCCGGAATCCGTTTTTGGCATCTTACGGTTTTTCAAATAGAAGGATTCCATTCCCGAGTCGCGTGGATTAGGGAAAAATTTTATACTATACAAAAAAATAGTTGAAAAAATCGATAAGCATATACCTATGATTACTTATTAATTGAGTAGGTATTCTCTATGTTACAGATGCTTTCGATCCGGGATTTCGCTTTAATAGAATCCGCATATATCGATTTTCGGAACGGTTTTACCGCGATCACGGGAGAAACGGGTTCCGGTAAGTCTCTTTTGCTGGATGCGATTTCTTCTCTGTTAGGCGGCAAAAGTAGCGCCATGGACATTCGTACCGGTGCCGAAAAATACGTGCTGGAAGCCGTTTGGGATCTCGGCGGAAATCTTTCCGCTCGGCAATGGTTGGCGGAAAAAGGGATCCTAGTATCCGGTACGGAATTGGTTTTGAGGAAGGAGTTTTCTCGGGACGGAAAATCCAAGATTCTAATCAACCATTCCTTGGCGGCGGCTCAAGTTTTGCGAGGATTGGGGGAATTACTTGCGGAAGTACATAACCAAAACGATCAGATCCTTCTTTTAGATAAGAGTCAGCAGTTGGACATTCTGGATTCCTTCGGGAATTTATATTCCATTCGCTCGGAGGTCCGGGAATCGTTTCTGACGTACCGGAGTCTTCGAAAGCGATTAGAAGAATTGGAAGCTAGCCACGGGGATAGAAATCGGAAAAAAGAAATCCTACAATACCAAATCGAGGAAATCCAGTCCGCGAATTTGAAGGAGGGAGAAGAGGAAGAATTGAGCAAAGAGGAGAGTCTCTTGTCTCACGGAGAGAGATTATCGGAAAATCTGGAAATCATTACCGGATTACTTTCGGAAACGGAAGATTCCGTTTTGAGTTCCTTTTCGAGGATTTTGATCGCTGCGGAAAAGATGAAGGGAATCCATTCCGATTATGCGGAGCTGGAAGGTGCGTTGAGAGAGGTGTACGTCACTTTGAGGGAGATCAATACGAACGTGCAGGACCAAAAGGATGAGATTTATTTTTCTCCGGACAGATTGGCACATGTACAAGGTCGTTTGGATCTGATCCAAAAATTGAAGAAGAAATATGGAGGAAGCGTCCAGGAGGTTTTGCTTTCCAAACGAAACGCGGAAAATGAGTTGGAGGCCCTCGCTCAGAACATGGAATCCAAAGAGTCCCTAGAGAGAGAAAAGAAAAAAGCCACGGAAAAATTAGCCCAATTGTGTATGCAGCTTTCTAAAGCAAGAAGGGAATCTTTAGGTAGGTTCGAGCCTAGGTTAAAATCCGAATTGGAAGCATTGGGAATGCCCGGAGCCGGAATCCAGGTCGTGCTTCGATGGGAATCGAGTGTGGAAGGAGAAGTGGAATCCCAGGGAAAATCCTATTTAGTCAACGAGAGTGGACTGGACCAGGCCGAATTCTACTTTAGTCCGAATCCGGGAGAGAAGCCTCGGCCTTTACGCAAAATCGCCTCCGGGGGAGAGATGTCTCGGGTTATGCTGGCGATCAAAAGCGTATTAGGATCTAATTATGATGGAAAAGTTTTGGTTTTCGACGAGGTGGATTCCGGTTTGGGCGGAGAAATCGCTATGGATGTGGCGAAAAAATTGCGCACTTTGTCAAAGACTCATCAGATCCTTCTCGTTACTCATTTGCAACAAATCGCCGCTGCCGCCGATCACCACTTAAAGGTAAGCAAGAGGATCACGGATGGCAGGACTTTGTCGGAAGCGGAATTTTTGGGGATGGAGGAAAGAACCTTGGAACTTGCTCGGATGATTTCGGGTCAGAATGTTTCGCGGGGAGCCCTTGACCATGCAAAAGAGTTGCTCAAAAAGAAAGCGGTTTAATTGAACCGTTTCCTAATGATTGGATACCGGGGGGTTCTCTGGTAAAAAGGAAGCATTCCTTCTAAAAATCGTTTGGCAGCAACAGCCGAGTCAGAAACCCTACTCCCTGGAGAAGCTTGACCGACAATGATTCTTGCCAAAACCGATTCTCTGGTATCCATTATTCCACCAGAAACGATCCCAATTTTGATTTTACTTGTGTCTATCATCGGGTTCACTATTATTATAGAAAGATTGATCTTTTTTTCACGTTGGAAGGCCCTTTCTCCTGATGAATGGAGAAGAGTAAAAGATCTACTGACAGAAAAGAATTACGATTCCGCATCCGATTTGCTTCGCAGTCTAAGCCAAGGTCCTTCTTCTCAAGTCATCCAGGCGGCTATTGCCCAGTTTAAGCGGAAAACTTCCTCCGTAGAGGATGAAATTCTAAGCCAGGGATTGAGCCAGATCCAGCGTATGGATAAATTTCTCTCCGCCTTGGCAACCATTGCAACCATCGCTCCTTTGCTGGGGGTTCTAGGTACCGTAGTCGGAATCATTCGTTCCTTTGCGGAAGGATCCGGAACCAAAGGTGCCGAGGTAGGGATCAGCGAGGCGTTGATTACTACCGCAATGGGATTGGCCGTGGCTATTCCCGCTTATATTTTCAATAACTTCTTCCAGAAAAGAAAAGATGACGCAATCTCCGAAATGGAGACTCTTTCCGAGCAGGCGCTTAGGTACCTGAAGTAACGATGCGATTCAAAAAGTGGAGAAGTCAAAACGGCGCCTATAGACCGGGGCAGATCGAGCTTGCCCCGATGATCGACGTTATCTGCTTTATCGTTATTTATTTTCTTATGAACGCCACCCTGGAAAAATCTACCGTGATCAAAATCGAATTACCTAGATCCTCCAGTACCGCTCAGGAAAAGAAAAAAGACGAATTAGTGATTACGATCAATAAGGACGGCAAAATTTTTCTAGATAAGGACACGGAACCGGTTCCTCTTGAAAAATTGACCGACAAGATCAAAGTTTTTATGGGTCCCGAGGATAAGGACAAAAAGGAACAAAATAAAAATAGAGTGATCATCCGCGGTGACGGCGGCGCGAATTACCAGACGGTCGTCAAGGTAATCGACAAGGTGAATGAAGCTGGAGTGACCAGATTCAATCTCGCTATGGTACGTCAACCCGGAGGAAAATAAGAGAACTGGAAATCGGAGCGACTCAACTCCCGGCATAGGGGGTGTTTCCTTTATTTTGGAGGAATTTGGAACCTAACTGTAAAGGTTGATTAAGCGACTTGAAACGTAAACCTCCCGTAAATAAACTTTTAGCCGTCTTCTTTTTGACGGGCTCCCTTTTCTATTCCGGCAACATCTCCGAATTGCTGTCGAAGAGGAGCGACTATTTCGGTAAAACGATCAAAGAAGTCACGTTTAAAGGAAATCGAAATACGTCCGACTCCGATATCGACTCGATGCTCGAATTGAAGCGCGGTAGAGCCTTGACGAAAGGTATGGTGGATCGCGATCTAAAGACCCTATTCGCGTCCGGTTTTTTCTACTTCATCGATATCCAGGCCGAAGACGTCGAGGGCGGCGTACGAATCATCATAGAACTAAAGGAAAGACCCCGGGTCAAAGAAATCGAGTTCGTAGGAGCGGACGAAGTTTTTCCCGCCGACCTTCGGGATAAGATGCCTCTGAAAGACAACGAGGTCATCACGCCGCAAAAAGTCTCCAAGTCGAGAGACCTCATTCTGCAAAAGTATAGGGACGAGGGTTTTTTTCTGGCTTACGTAAAGGCCGAGCTCGGAAAGCCGGATCCTAAGACGAACCTAGTAAAGGTGCGATTCGTCATAGACGAAGGGGAGGAGATCCCCGTCGCTAAGATCAATGTCTACGGAAACGAAACGATCGAAACGTCCGAAATTTTGGGCCTAATGGACCTCAAGGAAGAGGGGGTCTTCGAAGGGGGATCGTTTAAGGAAAGCGCATTCGAAAAAGATAAGGAAACGATCCAGGCATATATGCGAAGCAAAGGATACCTGGATTCGGAACTTTTGCGCGAAGGCACGAACTGGGAAATCCACTGGGAAAACCCGGAAAAGAAGGACAGAAGGGTCATCATAGTCAACATAAAGCTGTACGAAGGTCAGGTGTACTACTTTAACGGATACACCCTTTCCCACGACATGACCTTGGATAACGAAGGAAGACCCGTATTTTTGAACAAGGAAAAGAACCCGCCGGACACGCCTAAGGACAAGCTGGTTCCGCTCTTCACTTTGGACGAAGTGGAAAAGGTCTTGGACTATAGCGTACGGGAAGTCGGGCAAATTTTCGACGAATCCATCTTCATGCGGGACCGTTCCTCTGTGAACGAACTCTACGGTTCCAAAGGACATATTTTTGCTCAGGTGATTCCCAGAAGGAAAATCGTTTCTCTGGACGAGGAGAGCCTGCAATATTACGAGAATTGTTATTCTAGAAGATCGGAACTGGAACGTAAAATCTGCGAGGACGAATACAAGCAGTTGAACGTTCGACGGTTGCGGGAACTTTACGCCAGGAATTCCAATCTCCGAGGTCGTAAATTCGTGCATGTGGATTTTACGATTCGAGAAAACAATCTAGCTAAGATTGAAAACATCATCATTAAGGGAAATAAGAAGACCCAGGATAAGGTAATTCGCCGGGAGATGCTGGTAAAACCGGGAGACCTTTTCGATTCGGCCAAAGTGAACCGGTCCCGCGAGAGAATCCACAACCTTGGATATTTCAAGGAAGTGAACCTGAATATGAGGCCGGGTTCGGACGACACCAAGATGAATCTGGTGGTCGAGGTTGTGGAGCAACCCACGGGAACCGTTTCCATGGGAGGCGGTTACGGAACGATCACGGGATTTACCATCTTTACCGAAGTCGGTGAGAATAACCTGAACGGAACCGGACAAAAGATTTCCGGCCGTATCGAGTTCGGTCCGTACAGAAGGTCTTTTCAGATTTCCTGGACGGAACCTTGGTTGAACGATACTCCTTGGTCCCTGTCTCTCTCCCTATTTTATTTTTCTCGTACTATTTTCTTGGGCTCTACTTCGACCATTAACGTATCGAATAGCACGACCGCTCCGACCACCGAAAATGCGACGTACGACAACAACGGTTTGGGAGTCACAGTAGGTTTGGCGCACCGAGTCTTTACGAACTGGACCCACTTTCACAGGTATACGCCCGCCTTTTACTCGTATTCGAATCCGACCGCGCTCGTTTCGGACGCGGTTCTTGCTAACGTAAGACAAGGATGGCAATTCCGTTCCCAGATTTCGAACGGTATTTCGTTCGATATTCGGGATAACGTATTCGCTCCCACCAGAGGATATGATATCCTTCTCCAAGTGGATAATGTGGGTCAGTATTTGGGCGGTTCTTCCCACTTCGACCAGTACAGGATTACCGCGGAATACTACCATACTTGGTTCGACTTCACGTTCGGAGGCCTGATCCGCAACAACTCCCTACGCCGCTGGAGAGTGGTGCAGGAATTCCGTACTTCGAATATGTTCACGTTCCAACGGTCTCCGAAATACGGCCACCAAGATCCTGTTCAGAATCCGTACATCCGTCCTCAGGATTTGTTGATCATAGGCGGATACGAATCCTTAAGAGGATGGTATTATAACGATGCCAAATACCCCGTGGAATGGAGAAGCGGTGCACAGCACCGCGTACTGTTCGATTCGGAAATCCGTATCCCGATCGAACCCAGTCTGTTGTGGTTGGTTATATTCCTGGACGGAGGAGCCATGTACGAACAGGTCAACCGTTATACCGGAGTAAAAAAAGACTACGCGCATAATTATGATAAGAACATCCAGCAACAGGAGATTTCCAATCCGATAGGCTGGTATTTGTTGAATAATTTCAATCTGTCCAACGGGCAAAAAGCGGACGTATCCTACGACGCGTTGAATAACCCAGCTTATCAGGTGCTTTCCGCGGACAATCTCGCGATAGAGCGGATGAGATTCTCGTGGGGCGTCGGTCTCAGGATCCAAATTCCGGTCCTCCCGTTGCGACTGTATTTCGCGCAAAAGATTCGGCCTACCGGGAATTTCTGGGCCCCGTTCGAAAGATACGAATCGGACCGTGCATTTCAGTTCGTATTCGGGATTGGAGATTATCGTTTTTAAGGACAGGTTTTCTTGATGGATCTGGATGGGTTAAACGAACCGCAGAGGTCGGCGGTGGAAAAGTTGGACGGTCCGGTCCTGATTCTTGCGGGAGCCGGTTCCGGCAAAACGAGAGTCATCACTCATCGGATCGCGAATCTGATTCTGAACCGTAGGACGGATTCCATTTGTGCCCTTACGTTTACGAATAAAGCCGCCGCCGAAATGTTGGAGAGGGTCCGCAATCTGGTGCAGAACATCTCTCCGAATGTGCAAGTCAAGACCTTCCATTCCCTTTGTCTATTTATCCTTCGTAGAGAGGCGGCGACCTTAGGAATCGACTCCGGATTTACCGTTTACGATACGACGTTACAGGAATCCTTGTTGAAGCAGGTTGTCAAAGACTTACACGAGGATCCGAAACAATACAAACCGTCGACTCTTGTCGGAATTTTTTCTTCGATGAAGGATTCCATGACGGGTGCGGATGAATATGTGCGCAAAGAGGATTTTTCCCACCGCTCGCAAGTGATCGCAAAAATCTATTCGGAATACGAGTCTAGGAAAAGAAAAAACCAAGCCTTCGATTTCGGGGATCTGATCCTGCGAGTGGTCCGACTTTTCGAGGAAAACCCGACGGTTCTGACCAAATACCAGGAGCGTTGGAGATTCGTAATGGTGGACGAGTACCAGGATACGAATAAGGTTCAGTATCGTCTGGTTCGTCTGCTTGCCGGAGAAAGAGGAAACCTTTGCGTGGTCGGGGACGACGATCAGTCCATTTATTCCTGGAGAGGGGCTGATATTACGAATATATTGAACTTCGAAAAGGATTTTCCCGACGCGTTCGTGGTAAAGCTGGAGGAAAATTATAGGTCGACGGGTAGGATCATCCGAGCGGCTTCTAAAGTGATCGCGCATAATCCGGATAGAAAGGAAAAGGAACTATTCACGAACAATTCCGAAGGAGAACCTATCCGACTTTCCGAATTCGAAAACGAAACCGAAGAAGCTTACGACGCGGTGAGAAAAATCCGGGCAGAGTCCGCAAGAGGATCGGAATATAAGGAATTTGCGATATTCTATAGGACGAACGCCCAGTCCAGATATTTCGAAGAAGGCTTACGGTCATCGGGAATTCCGTACAAAATATTCGGAGGTTTTCGGTTTTTCGATAGAGCGGAAATCAAGGATATGGTGGCTTATTTAAGCGTGATAGCCAACCCTATGGACTCGGTTTCCCTTTTACGGATCGTCAACAACCCTCCCCGAGGTATAGGCGAGGCCAGTCTGGAAAAGATGCGGGAATTTTCGCTGGATCGTGGAATTTCCTTTTTGGAAGCGTTGGGGCACCACGACTTACCGCTAAAAAAAGCCGCTTTCGCCAAGGCAAAAGAGTTATATCACCTTTTTTCGGACCTGATCGAAATGAAGGAAAAAGGAGAGCCCCCTTCCAAAATCGCCTTGGAAGTATTGGCGCGATCCGGTTGGGCGGAACACCTGGAACGGAATTCACAGGACGAGGAATCCGTTTCCAGATTGGAAAACATACGAGAGTTCGTGAATTCCATCGTAGAATACGAGGAGCGGGAAGATTCTCCCAGCTTGGAAGAATATTTGAATCAAATCAGCCTGCTTACTTCCGAAGAGGATTCGGCTCAGCTTACGGATTACGTGCATCTGATGACAGTTCATAACGCAAAAGGTCTGGAATTTCCGGTCGTTTTTTTGACGGGTTTGGAAGAGGGGATTTTTCCGCACGCCATGAGCTTGGAGGAACCCAAGGGAGAGCAGGAGGAGAGGCGTCTCTTCTACGTTGCTTTGACTCGGGCCGGAAAAAAGTTGAACCTAAGTTATTGTAAATATACCCGTAAATTCGGCCGTGTGGAACCGATGATTCCCTCGCGGTTCCTATCCGAAATTCCGACGGAATGTTTCGGAGGAGAATCGACGGTTTCCCAAAAGGGGGTTCGAAAGCCGGAAGGACCCCCTAGAGCCTACGCGGGAACGGTCTCGAACCTCTCTTTTTCCGAGTTCGAACCTTCGGCGGAACCTCTCGGGGAGGAAGCGGAAATCCGGGAAGGAGACAGGATTCGCCATTCTCAGTTCGGCCCGGGAACGGTCCTCGCAGTTTCAGGGCACGGCAAGAATCGGAAGGTGAAAATCCGTTTCGGTTCTTTGGAAAAGAACTTTTTCCTTGCCTATACCCCCTTAGAGAAAATATAACGGAAGGAGAAGTTCCTACTGCGAAAAACCGATAATAATTCCAAGGAACACAGGAAAACCAATGAAACGGATTTTAGTAGCAGCTCTGGCCTTGAGTCTGGCGACTCCGCTCCTGGCGGGAAAAGTCACCGGTCTTGTGGAAGAATTCAATAAGGTGGAAGAATTCAACAAAAACAGGAAGGTATCCGAAGCCACTAAAAAGGCTACCCTGGAAAAGAACCTCCTCTCCGCATTAAAATACAGCCTCCACAGGAAATATTTGGAATATAAGGAATATACGAAGGGCCTTACCGCGGATTCTATCCAGTACGAACAGCAAAAAGGGACCTATTCCGTATACGTCAAATACAAGACGTACATCGTATTTTATAGTTATCTAATGGATCCTGAACTGTATCTTCAAACCCCCTCGAACGAGGTTTTCTATATCAGACCGGATAATCTGGACGAAGAATCGCATAAGGAAGATAAACAACAACCCCAGACCCAAGGAAAATAATTCTAGACGAATGTTTTTTCCAGAAGAAGCCCGTATAGTTTCCAAATTCGTTTTGGAGGCTGCGGACGAAATCCTGAGGATCTATCGAAGCGAATTCGCGGTCCGCGAAAAAAAGAAAGGGGACCCCGTTACGGAAGCGGATCTCGCCGCGAATCGTATTTTGGTCCGGGGAATCCGGGAACGTTTCGGAGACCCCGTGTTTTCCGAAGAAGACACCCTACCTTTCGATCAGAAATCCCACCGAAACGGAAGGGTTTGGATTCTGGATCCTATAGACGGTACGAGAGAGTTCGTCGCAAAAAATCCGGAATTCGCATTAAGTCTCGGTTTAGTAGAGGACGGAACTCCGGTTTTCGGCATCATTATGAATCCTGCAACCGGGGAATTTTTCTGGGGAAGGGACGGGATCGGTTCGGATCTCCAGATTCTAAAACCTCCGTATTCGAATCTGGAAATCGATTGGGATTCCCCCCGCTTTTTTTTGGAAGAGAAGGATGAGTCGCGAGATCCCGGTGCTGTCCGTGAGGTCCTAGTTTCCGTATCCGAAACTCGTGATGGAATGTTCCAAGATTTTGATTTCGGTCCCCGATACGTACGGAAAGCTACGGGTTCCATCGCGTACAAGCTCGCTTTGGTTGCCGTAGGAAAGGCCGAGATGACTCTTTCTCTTCGACCCAAGAACGATTGGGATATTGCGGGAGGAATCGCGATCTTAAGAGCCTCGAAAGGTTTCGATTTGGAGATCAAAACGGGCAACTCCTTTCGTTTTCTGGATTCCGAACTCAGCGTAGGCCTTCTTGCAGGTCGGGAGAATTACGTACTGGAATTTTGGGAAAAGAATAGCGAAAGACTTAGAAATTCCGTCCGGGAAAGTTGGTAATCGTATTACGGAGATCCCACCTTTTTGGTTCCTAAGAAAAAAATTATTTCCTCTTTCCCCGGCCGACACTTCGTTATAGGAGTGGACGCCCGTCCTCTGTCCACGCCTGTCTCGGGCGTAGGAAGATTGATCGCCTCTACTTTGAAAGGGTTCGAAGGAGATCCGCGCTTTCGGTTTCTTCTATTTTCGCATCGTCCGATACATCCGAGTCACGCGCATCTCAAGGAATTACCGAACGTACAGGAGGAGATCGGAACAGGTTTCCTCGCCTCCAAAGGGGGACTTTATTTTAGTCTCGCTCTTCCCCGAGAATTACGAAAAAAGAATATTGATTTGTTCTGGGGCACCCAACAACTTCTTCCGCCTTTTTTCCCGAAAGAAGTTCCGGCGGTCATCACTTGCGTGGACTTTGTGCTTCGGAAATTTCCGGAGACCATGCGTCCGATCGCGAGATTCCAACAATCCGTTTACATGCGCTGGAGCGCCGAAAGAGCAGACAAGATTTTGCCGATTTCCCGCGCGGTAGCCGAAGAGGCGAAGTCGTATTATCATATTCCCGAAGAAAAGATTTCGGTCGTATATCCCGGATACGATGCCAAGGAAATCCGAATCTCGGTCCGGAAGCCGCCGACGGAACGGGTCGCCGGAATTTCCTCGGGATTTTTTCTTTCCGTTTCCACGGTCGAACCTAGAAAGAATTACGGATTCTTGCGGGAAGCTTATTTGAAATACAGACAAAAGGCGGGGAAAAAGGCTCTCCTTTGGGTTCACGCGGGGAAGGCGGGATGGGGGACGGAAGCCCTAGTGGAAAACATGAGATCGGAAACTTCCGCCGGTTCCATGCTCTGGATAGAATCTCCCACCGATGCCGAGCTTCATTATCTTTATTCCAAGGCCGGTTTATTTCTGTTTCCTTCCTTATATGAAGGATTCGGAATTCCTTTAGTGGAGGCGCTGGCTCATGGAAAGCAGTGCCTAGTTTCCGATTTGAACGTATTCCACGAGATCGGCGGACGCTCCGTTCGATACAAAGGCTTGTCGAATCCGCAGGATTGGGCGGAAGAAATGTCTCTGTATTCTTCTAAACCCTGGAAACTTCCCGAAGCGGATCTCAGAAAGTTTGAAATGAATGCTTCCGCAAAATTGACCCGAAAGGTCTTCTTGGATTTTTTGGAAAAAAAGGAAAAACGAAACCTACCGTTTCAAGGTGAAAAAAGCGAAAATTCGATGTAAGAGGGATGCGTTCTTTCGGGATAGGGTTCCGGAGAAAACGATACCTCTCTCCGATTTCCAGAGAACATGAAACCTATTTTTGTCCAGAGCTTGGAAGAAAATTTCCTCGGAAGGATTCGGAAAAAATCGGAATAGATCTTCCTTCCTTTCCCATTCGGTTTCCTTCCATTCTTTTCTGAGATGGACTTTTTCGGTGTGTTTCAATTCCAGGCGGAAGCCCCGTTTGGTCGACCACTCCATTGTCGCTTCCGCGGAATCCGAGGTTTTGGAATCGAATGCGGGGATGGCGGAAATACCGGATCCGAAAAAGGGGCGCCCTTTTAGATAACTCTCGAATTCGGAAAAGTCGAGAAAATAATTATAAATGGAAGAGGACACTTCGTTTTCCGATCTTGTCGTCCCATTCTAGAAGTGGGCTCAGAGCTGGCAAGGAGGATCGCCTCGAGTATCTCGGAAGAGCGGATTTGGCTTGCTCGGGACTTTTCTCCCGGTATTTTGGAACGGAAATGATGTTTCGCCGCAAGTTCGCGATCGGTTTTCTTCTGTTTTCCTTCCTCCAGACGGTTTCCTGTTCCCGTCCGAACGAGGCACCCCTGTATCAGATTCACTTAAACGACTGGGAAGGGAATTCCCATAGTTTTTCGGAATACCGCGGGCAGGTTCTAATACTGGATTTCTGGGCGAGCTGGTGTGAGCCTTGCAAAAAGGCCGTTCCGGTGGTGGAAGCCTTAAGAAAAGACCTTACCGGAAAGAATGCGAAAGTGTTCGGAATCAATACGGAAAACGATCTTACCGTGCCCGAGATCAAACAGGCTGCAAAGGATTTCGGAATGGAGTATCCTAGCTTTTTGGATCCGGAATGGAAGTTGGTACAACTTCTAAAAATCGAAGGACAACCCGCTCTATTCGTTTTTAGCGCCTCCGGAAAACGTCTCCATTCCCAGTATGGAATTTCCGAGAAGGATTTACCCGTTCTGCAAGGAAGGATCAGAAATTGGCTGGAAGCGCCGTAAAACAGTTGATTGTGGCTAACGGGCCGATGAAATAACTTCCGTTTCAGGTTCCGGAAGCCCAAAAAAGGATTTATCTCTCAGGTTCTACTTTTAACCTGGGGGGGCATGCCGGGTTCTCCGGGACGCATAGAATAACCCCTTAGTAAATCAGGAGATTTATGATTCATGGCTGAGAATCTCGCCCAATTGTTCCGTGAGGCTGCGGAAAAATACAAAGACCAACCCGCTTTTTACTCCAAGGACGCCCAGAAAAACTATCATCCGGTCACCTACGGTCAGTTGTACGATTATGGTTTAAATTTGGCGGAAGCACTTATCGATTTAGGGATCAAATCAAGGGAGCATGTGGGCCTTTTGGCCGATAATCGCTTGGAGTGGATTATCGCCGACTACGGGATCATTATGTCCGGTGCTGCGGACGTACCTCGCGGGACAGATATTACGGATTCTGAAATCGTTTATATCATCAGCCATTCCGAGTCGGAAGTAGTCTTTATCGAAAACGACAAGATGTTGGAAAAGTTCAATCGGAACAAATCCCAGCTTTCGAAAGTGAAGACGATCATTATGATGGATCGGGAATCCACCGCTCCCGGAATCCTGAAATTGTACGACCTGATCGAAAAAGGAAAACAGCTGCGTGCCGGCGGTTCTCGGAAGGCGGAAGAGCGGGTAGCCGGCATTCAACCGAACGATCTGTTCACCCTGATTTATACGTCCGGAACCACCGGATTACCGAAAGGGGTTCAGCTCATGCATTCGAATATGATGCATCAGGTGTTGAACGTGACTCCGATGTTGAAGATCAATGCGGAAGCGAAACTTCTATCGATACTACCGGTATGGCACGTATTCGAAAGAGTAGTCGAATACGTTTGCATCAGCATAGGGGCGGCCACCTATTATACGAACGTGCGGGACCTGAGACAGGATTTGGCTACGGTAAAACCTACGTTCATGGGATCGGCTCCTCGTCTCTGGGAAAACATTTACAACGGAATTTATACTCGGATCAACGATCCCGGTCAGACTCCCGCATTGCGTAGAGGGTTGTTCAAAATCGCATATTTCTTTTCCGACAAAAAGAATGCGGCAGCGCGTTTTCTTTCCGGCAACGAAGTGGATTATCACGGGCGGAGTTCGATCAAATCCGTATTTTACGGAATACTAATGGTTATACAGTTCCTTTTGACCGGACCGTATACTCTGACCGTCCTGACCGCGATCGCGGCATACTCGTTGGCGCCTACAGAACTGTCTTTCCTAAGTTTGCCGTTATATGCGGTTTCCGCGTTGGCTTTGTTCCTGAACAGCGCCACCTTGGATAAGGTAGTTCTATCCAAGATTCGAACCGCTACCGGCGGAAAGCTCAAGGCATCCATTTCCGGAGGAGGAGCACTTCCGAGACATGTGGACGAGTTCTTCAATAATATCGGGATTAAGGTTCTGGAAGGATACGGTATGACGGAAACCTCGCCGGTGTTGTCGGTTCGGACCTTCCAAAAACTGATCATCGGTTCCGTCGGATCCATCGTGCCGAAGACGAATCTGCAGATCCGGAACGACAACAACGAAATACTGACCGAGGTGGACGAGAACGGACATATCACCAAAGGAATGTTGGGTCGTAAGGGAGTCGTTTTCGTAAAAGGACCCCAGGTCATGAAAGGGTATTTCAAGAACGAGGAAGCGACGGCTAAGGCATTGGTCGACGGCTGGATGAATACCGGCGATATGGGCATGATCAATTTTAAAAAGACCCTGACCTTGACGGGCCGTGCGAAGGACACCGTCGTTCTTATGGGCGGAGAAAATGTGGAGCCGGTTCCTATCGAAAATAAGCTCCAGGAGTCTCCGTATATCAGTCAGTGTATGGTGATCGGTCAGGACCAGAAAAATCTGGGGGCCATTATCGTCCCCGACTTCGAAAAATTGCAGGAGTGGGCCAAAGAGAACGGGGTAGAGTTTTCGGATAAGGAGAAATTCATCGAAAATCCGAAGGTAACGGATTTCTTCCGTAAGGAGATCAAAAACCTGAATAACGCAAAGAACGGTTTTAAATCCTTCGAGCAGGTTACCCCCTTCTTTTTGATCACAAAACCGTTTGAAGTAGGCGATGAGTTGAACAACATGTTGAAAATGAAGCGACACGTGATCGCGGAAAAATACGCCGATAAGATCAAAAAGGTATACACGGACAAATAGTCCTCCCTACTTTACATTTTTGAAAAGATCGAAAGCCCGCGTTCATTCGCGGGCTTTTTTTTACCGTCAACTCATGAAAACGTACCGATAGGTTTGGTATGAGTCAGGCACTTACGCGTTCTGCGGTATTCGAGCCCTACGGTCATTCCGACGTTTATGCTCTAGATAACCTGTATTTCTCCGCTTTCAAACATCCGGAGGTCTGGGATTTCTCCCGTATACGGGAACTCTCCGTTTTGAATTTGGCATTTTTGGCGGCTCGGGGCGCACTCGCAGCCTCATTAGGCAAAGAGATCCGAGTCCAAGGGCTTACCTCCGGATTTAAAAAGGGGTTTTGCAGAATCGAAGGGAAAGAGGAACTTGCCGGAATCGATTTCGATATTTTTCTTCCGACGATTTTGGGAGGAACTCCTTCTCTCGTCTTCTCGAGGATCGAAGGCCCTGCGGATTCCGTTTCGGTATTTCCGGGTATGGCGGGAAAAGGTTTTCAGTTGGTCGGTAACTGGAAAGAACGAAATTATAGAATTCTGTTTCTTACCGGAGAGGAGCTGGAAAGGGACTTGCCGGGATTGCTCGAGTGGGTCAATGAAATCTCGTCCGCTTCCGACCTACGGGGTAGCTTTTATTGCCGCACGGAAAAACAATCCTATCTCCAGTTCTTAAAGGGAAAGGAAGAGACTTGCGCCATTTTCTTGCAGGAAAAGGAAAGAAGCCATTTCCCCTTTTTGTTCCTTGCTATGGAATACGTTCAGGAAACGGAGGAAAAGACGAACTAGAACGGAAAAATAAGGTACGATCCTATTCGAGATGCTTGCTAAATAAGAAGGCCTCGATCGCTTCGTAGTCCTCTAATTCGGATAGTTCCATCACTTTTCTAAGCAAAAAGTCCGCTTGCTTGAGGCTAACGGAAGCCAGAATATTCCGGATGGCTCCGACGAAGGGAAGAGAGACGGACATCTCCCGAAATCCCAATCCGATTAATAGAATCGTAAAATTAGTATCCGAGGCGATTTCGCCGCAGATGCTCAGGGGTTTTTCATATTTCCAAGCCGTGCTTACGATTTGGTGTAAGGCTCGTAAGAAGGAGATATGAAACGGATTGTAAAGGCCGGATACGTTCACGTTATTCCTATCCACGGCCATCAGATACTGGAGTAGATCGTTCGTTCCGACCGAAAAAAAATCGACTTCCTTGGCTAGAACGTCCATAGAGGCCACAGCGGAAGGGGTTTCCACCATGATTCCGATCTTGATTTTCCGATTGAACTTCTCCCTTTTAGCGTTCAATTCCCTTTTGCATTCTTCCAACAATTCCTTTGTTTTTTTGATTTCCGAAAGGTTGGTGACCATGGGAAGTAGAATGCTTAGGTTCCCGAAAGAGGACGCCCTTAAAATCGCGGTGAGTTGTTCCTTAAACCAATCCGGGTTCTGCAGACTGTATCGGATTCCCCGGTTTCCTAAAAAAGGGTTCTCTTCGATTTCTCCCGTCGAGAATTTATCCGCGCCGATATCGAAGGTACGGATGTATACGGGGTTCGGATCCAAGCCTTCGGTAATTCGTTTGTAGGCTTGGAACTGTTCTTCTCCGGATACGTTGCTGTCCTGGTATTTCAGGAATAGGGACTCCGACCGGAACAGTCCCACTCCGTCCACTTCCATTTTTCTGGCCTGTTCCCAATCCGCGTCGGATTCCAGATTGCATTTTAGGCGAATCCTGACTCCGTCCTTGGTGATCGATTTTCTTTTCTTTTGGGATTTGTCCTCCAATTGGATGGGGGAGGAGGCTCCGTAATACTTCACTTCCTCTATCGTCGGAGAGCGGACCATAAGCCCGTTCTCTCCGTCCAGAAAGACGTACTCGTTATCCTTTACGTTTCCGTAAAATTGTTTCAGCCCGACAATGGTGGGAATCCCGTAGTTGCGTGCCAGGATGGCCATGTGTCCCGTTTTTCCGCCGAGATCCGTTGCGATCCCGCGTATCCTGGCCTTATTCATAAGAATCATTTGGGAAGGTGTGAGTTCTCTCGCCACAAGGATCACGTCTTCCGAAAGTTCTGCGAGGAAGGAAACCTCCTCTTTTTTATCCAGTAGGTTTTCCAGAATGCGGTTCGAAATATCCTTTAAATGATCGACTCTTTCCCGAAAAAAGGGATTCTCCATCCTGCTGAATTTTTCGGACCATTCGCGCAGGGAATTTTCCACTGCAAGAAAGGCGTTCTCACTGTGATTTTGAATTCGGTCCCGAAAGGAATTCGATAGAGTAGGGTCGTCCATCAGGACCACCTGAGTTTCGAGGATCTCCTTAAGTTCCTTATCTTCCGATTTTTCCCGAAGTTTATTTACGATTTCCTTAAGTTCTTTGCGGGACGCCGAAACCGCTCTTTCCAGACGGGATAGTTCCTTTTCTACCTCGGATTCGTGAACGTACGCGCCGTGTGCGAGATGTCTTTTTTTCGTTCCGATCTTTACGCAGCGACCGTAAAAGCGCCCCGGAAAAGCGATGATCCCTGGAAAAGTCGTTCGTCTGCTGCCGTTCATGGAGGATAATTTCCGCGAAGGTTAGGAATACCTGCGGTTTCCGGATCCGACAAGCTTTTTTAACGGAGACAAACCGACCGCGGACGGACCTCTTTCAATTCCGAGAAAGGATCCTGCGATCGGCGCCTGATCGAAAAGGAGAGATTAAACCGCTGCGGCCTTTCTCTTGAAGAGGGGAATACGACGGCTTTTGTATTTGCCCAATTCGTTTCCTGTTTCGGAGCTCATGACCAGTTTTGCCATGGAAACATCCAGGGCATGGCCTGCCTTGGAGGCTAAATAATGTCCGATAATCGGTCTTCCGGCTATAGACAGATCTCCGACCAAATCTAGAATCTTATGCCGAACGCACTCGTTCTCGTATCTGAGAGATTCATTGAGATATCCGTCTTGGGTCAGGACGATCGCGTTGTCCAGAGAGCCGCCCATTGCCAATCCTTTGGCCTGCAAAGCCTCCACATCCTTCAAAAAACCGAAGGTGCGAGCCGGCAGGATTTCCTTCTTGAGTATCTCGCGGTCCAGCCGAATCGTTATATTCTGTCCTTTGAGAAGAGGGTGGGGGAAATCTATCGTGTAGGTTACTTTCCATTCGTCGCTGGGAAGAATGACCAGGTATTTGTCACCGTCCACGACCCACATGGGGTTTTTCACATAAATCGGTTCTTGCATTTCTTCGAATTCCGTATACCCGGCTGCTTCGAAAGCCTCCAAAAACGGAAGGGAAGAACCGTCCATGATCGGTACTTCCACGGAGTCGATTTCCAGAATCATGTCCGTGATTCCTAGGGAAAAGACTGCCGCCATCAGGTGTTCCACCGTTTGGACCCTGTACTGCCCGTCCCCTAGGGTGGTGGCATTACTTGTGTCGACCACGTTGCTGAGTTCTACGGGAATCGACGCCTTATCTTCCCCTTTTCTATATTCGAAAATAATTCCCGTTCCGACCGGGGCAGGGTGAGCGATAAGATTCACTTCTTTTCCGGAGTGCAGCCCGATCCCTTTAATTCTAACTGTTTCTTTGAGAGTTTTTCTATGTTCCGTGAAATTCATCGGTTCCTATCCAAGAGAGTCACTTCGCTTCCTTGCACGCAGATTGTTTTCCGAGCCGTTCCCCAAGGTGGGAAAATAGCCCTTTCGTACTATTAAAGCAACTTCCATGCCAATGAGGTTTAAAAACGGCTTCCTGAAAGAGACTATAACCTGGGTTTAAGTATAAAGGAGACATAATTCGCAAGAAATTTCCGCCGCTCTGTCTCTTTTCTGCAACAGTGTTGTTTTAGAGAGACAGAATTCAGGATTCGGAAGTTTCCCTTCGTTGAACGGTTTCTAAGCCTATTTTTCGAAGCCTATGCTTTCTGGAATCCTGTTTTTGATACTTGGTCGGGCGAAACCCGCTTCGGAAATTCGAGCTTCTCCGGCCTTTACCAGGGGATTTCTTCTCCCGTTTGGTGTAAGAACTTACCGCTGGTAAAAAGGGTGCAATTCTCGATCTGGCGGAATAGACCTTCTGCGGCTTCCCTAGGAGGGATTCCCTGATTTCCGGTCATTCCTGTCGCTACCATTCCGGGGTGAAGAATGGCTATGGGGATGTTTCTGGCTTTCAGGTCCCTCGCCAAGGAGACCGCTCCCGCGTTCAGTGCCGCTTTGGACATCCTATAACCGTAATATCCGCCGGAAGAATTGTCTCCAATCGAACCCATTCTGCTCGTGATAAAAGCGATCTTTCCGCCGTCCTTGATCTTGCTTAAAAGGGTATGAGTGAGTCGGATCGGGGCCAGGGAATTGATTAAGAATTGGGTTTCCAGTTCCTGAAAATCGATGCTTTCCAGATTGTCCGGGATTAAGATACCGGCGTTATTGATCAGAAGGTCCAGAGAAGAGCCGGAGATTTCGTTCGCTAAGGAGTCGAAACTCCTCCAATCCCCCAGATCCAACCCCTCGAAAATTCTAACCTTTAATCGACGTAGGGGTTCCGAGGCTTTTCTACAGGCTGCGAGAACTTCATAGCCGTTCTCGGAATAAATTCTAGCGAGCTCGAATCCGATTCCTCGGTTGGCTCCGGTGATTAAGACGTATTTCATACAAAGAAAATCCGTTTTTTTAGGCTGAATCGAATCGGTCAATAGGCTGGAAGGTCGGAATCCGGTTGACGAGTAAGGAAATTAATTTCTAATTACCGCGATATGCAGTACCAGATTAGCCACAAACCGTCCTTCTCCCTATTGAAATTGAGACTTGGGCCGGGTCAATCCATTAAATCGGAAGCGGGCGCCATGGTTTATATGAGCTCCGGCATGGGAATCGAAACCAAAATGGGGAGCGGATTCCTGTCCGCTCTATCCAGAAAATTCCTAGGTGGAGAATCCTTCTTTTTTAATACGTATACGGCTCCTGCAAGCGGCGGAGAAATCGGACTGGCTCCCGAGTTACCCGGAGATATCGTAGAGATAGATCTGAGCGGAAAAAACATTTTCGTGGAAGCCGGAGCTTATCTCGCTTCCGATGAAGGAATCCAGGTCGTATCGAAATTCGGAGGACTGCGCTCTCTTTTCGGCGGGGAAGGACTTTTCCTGCTGGAATTGTCCGGAAGCGGCAAGGCGTTTTTAAGCGCTTACGGTTCCATTTTTCCGATCTCCGTGAACGGGGCTTATACGGTGGATACGGGGCATATCGTAGCTTTCGATAACTCTTTGCAATTTACCGTAGGAAAGGCGGGTGGAAGTTGGAAGTCCACGTTCTTTAGCGGAGAAGGTCTGGTCGCAAATTTTTCGGGAACGGGAACGATTTGGATCCAGAGCAGAGTTCCTTCGGGTTTCATCAGTTGGTTGACCCGCCTACTTCCCGTATGATCCGAATCCATTGACTAGGTAGCATTATGAAAATCGATATCTTATACAAACCGTCCTATAGCGTGGCAAAAATCAATTTGGATTCCGGAGAATCCATCAAGGCGGAAGCCGGCGCAATGATGAGCATGAGTTCCCATTTGGGAATAGAGACCCACAAGGCCCAGAAAGGAGGATTTCTGAAATCCTTAAAGGCGGCCTTTTTAGGGGGAGAATCCTTTTGGATGAACACTTTTTCGGCGGCCCAACCGGGAGAATTACTGTTGGCGCCTACTCTTCCGGGTGATATTGAAAAATTGGATTTGAACGGGACCATATACGTGCAGTCCAGTTCCTTTTTGGCTTCTTCTCCTGCCATCGAAATGGATACGAAGTTCCAGGGAATGAAAGGGTTCTTTAGCGGAGAATCCCTGTTTTTCCTGAAACTTTCCGGCGTCGGAACCTTGCTGATCGGCAGTTACGGAGGAATCGAGGCCCTTGATGTGGACGGGGAGTTTATCGTAGACACGGGGCATATAGTCGCTTTCCAGGAAGGTCTAGATTACAAAATTACGAAATTCGGCGGTTGGAAATCCTTCTTTTTCGGCGGGGAAGGACTTGTGGCGAAATTCAGCGGAAAGGGAAGACTCTGGATCCAAACCAGAAATGTGCCCACACTCGGGGCTTGGTTCCGGTCGGAACTTCCCCCTAAGAAAAGATAAGGACGGACTCTCGGATGAAATACGAAATACTTGCAAAACCGGATTTTCCCGTGCTGAAGGTTTCTCTGGAAAACGGAGAATCCATACGCGCGGAATCGGGCGCCATGGTAGCAATGGCACCTAACGTTAAAATGGAAACGAAAGCGGAGGGCGGAATTTTTGCTTCGGCAAAAAGGGCTCTGCTCAGCGGAGAATCGTTTTTTCAAAACACCTTTTCCGCGGAAGGAAACGGCGGAGATCTGTACCTTACCTCCGAAACCCAAGGCGATTTGGAACATCGTTCCCTAAACAACGAAGAATTGATATTGAGTAGAGGCGCGTACGTAGCAGGTTCGACCGGCTTGGTGATAGACAGCAAGTGGGGAGGATTCAAAGGATTTTTTTCCGGAGAAGGTCTGTTTTTCTTAAAAGTGGGCGGAACCGGAGACCTATTTTTTTCCAGCTTTGGGGCGATTCATACCGTCGATGTGGACGGGACGTATATCGTGGATACCGGCCATATCGTGGGTTTCGAGACCACTTTGGATTACCATATAGACAGGATCGGAGGGTTGAAATCCCTGTTTCTGTCCGGAGAAGGGTTGGTCGCCAAGTTTTCCGGTAAAGGGAAACTTTATGTGCAATCCCGAAACCAAAATTCCTTTGCGGCCTGGGCCGACGGATGGAGACGAGTGGAAAAATCCTCGTCCTCCGGCGGGGATTAAAATCAACCTCTCCCGGGATATCCTATAACATCCATGAAGGCGGATACCGAAAAAACCGCCTTGCCTGGACCCGGGTCCCCGTAGCCGGGAGGTACGGGTAGGTTATATTTTTCGAATGTGGATTTCCAAACGGTCAGTAGTTCGCAAAAATATTCCAGTGGAGGTCCTGGCTGTGTGCCCAACGTGGTGTACGGTTCGGGACACCAGGCCGTAAAACGAGGCATGATTCCTTTGGACATGAAAAAGTCCAGGCCTTCGCCGGTGGATTGCACCGCTTCTTTGACCGTGGAAAAACCCCAGGGCTGGGAGAGTTCCACCCCGCCTACGAAATTCGGAATCACATAAGAAGGTCCGAAGATTTCCGCAGAGTCCACGATTCTGCGGATCCATGTATCTCTTCCGATATACGATTCCTTGCCGGGACAGATCTTTTTGAAAAGTTCTTTGTCCCAGACCTCGTAATTCGGGTGATAGACTTGGATTCCCGCGTCTTTGAATTTTTTACAGTCTTCCTTTTCCCAGGCTTGCGATACGATTTTTCCCATCCATCTACCGGGAAACTTGTCCTCGATGGCTTTTGCGTATTCCAGATAGAAATCGATTTCGTTCTTTTTCTTTAAAGATGTGATGACGGAACCGCCGGTAATCGTATACACCTTAGCGATCCGATCTTCCGCATCGATCCAGGACAATACCTCCAAAAGATCTTCCACATCCTTGACTCCGGTGTAGGGACGGCCCGCATTTTTCTGCTGTCTGTAATTGTGATTGATATCGCAGTAAGCGCACTCTTCTTCTTTTCCGAAGTACTGGCAATTTCGAAATACCGTCAGATAGATCAGATACCCCCATTCTATCACCGGAGCGATTTCACCCGGAAACTTTCCCGATTTCGTTCTGTGTCTGTACCAGGCGGGCTTGGGAGGATACTCCAATTGTCCCAAAAAAGTATCGTTTAAATAGAGTCCCGGTCCGCCTTCTCCCGTTTCTCCCGGAGGAATACGTCGGACCTGATACGGCGAGTTAGGATTGTTTCGAGTAGAAACCACCGTGGGCAAAAGATGAAAATAACCCCCGGTGATCTTGATCTCTTCGGGAGCTTTGGAATCGGCGCCTTCCTTGAGATCGGCTAGAGGAATATGATCGAAAGAAAAGATGAAATAATCCTTCGTCTTGTACTCTTCTTCCACCAAAAAGGATTCCGGCAAAAAATGGATCCCCTGTCTGAGTATGTCCTGTTTAACGATCGCTTCCAAGGGGATATCGCGGTATTTCCTCTCCATTTCCTCTAATAGAGCTACGGAAGACTTCGGGCGCGAGGTACTGCTGGCATTCATCTTAACGACAGACTGTTTTTTCGTTAGGTTTTGGCATCTCGTTTTTACGTTTTTTCGCGTTGACCCAGACCCTTTTCGAGCCAATATTTCCGAATGATTTTCCGGAATACCGGTACTTTGGCCCTCCGTTTGCTTCTGCTTGGAGCGATCTACGCTTCCGTTTCGGAAATCGGCGCAGAAAAAAGGAAAATCCCCGCGGCGGGCTGGTCGGACATTGCCTGGATCCAAGTCGCTTCCGGATTCAAGGAACCCACGGATTTGCAATTTCTTCCGGGTGCGGACTCCAAGTTGGTCGTGCTGGAAAAAAAAGGAAGGATCTGGCTCTTCGATATAAAAACGAAGGAAAAGACTTTGGTCGCGGACTTCGTGGGCAGTGTGGAAACTAGATCCGAAGAGGGTTTGCTCGGACTTGCCTTTTCTCCCGATTTCGCTCGAAGTCGGTCCTTTTATGTCAATGCGGTCTCCAAGGAAGCGGGAACGGACCAAACCTGGATTATAGAATTCGAATGGAAAAGCGAAAGAGTTCTCGCTTGGAAGGATCGGAAGCGGGTTTTACTCAGAGTCGATCAACCCTATTCCAACCATAATGCGGGACAGCTCGCATTCGGGCCCGACGGAAAATTGTACATAGGTTTCGGAGACGGAGGAGCGGCGAACGATCCGTTATTGCAAGGGCAAAATCCGTCTACGTATTTGGGAAGTCTCATTCGGATCGAACCGAATCCGGAAAGCTCGGGACCGCCTTATAGAATTCCGAAAGACAATCCTTTTTTAAATAAACCGGGTTTTCTTCCCGAGGTTTGGGCCTATGGACTGCGAAATCCCTGGAGGTTCTCTTTCGATCGAAAAACGGGAGAATTGTATCTCGCGGATGTCGGGCAAAACGAATTCGAAGAAATCGATCTGATCGTAAAGGGAGGCAATTACGGATGGAGCATCAAAGAGGGCTTTCATTGTTTTCGGAACAACCGGGACTGCCGAAAACCCGGAATCATGGATCCGATTTATGAATACGATCACAAAACCGGTCAGTCCATCACAGGCGGTTATGTGTATAGAGGAGAACAACTTCCCATTTTAGAAGGGAAATATATTTTTGCGGATTTCGTTTCCGGTAAAATTTGGGCTCTGCAAAAGAATCCCCAAGGAAAAACGAACGTTCGAGAAATCGCAAATCTCGGAATGTCGATCAGCACTTTCGGCCAAGACGCCTCCGGTGAGATTTATTTTGCCGATTTTAGCGGCGGAAATATTTATCAATTGGTAAAAAAAAATTGAAATAAATTGAAAAACAGAATCTTTTGAATGTTAAACCATATAGGTCGGGCCGCTCCACCGCAGGTCCGGTTAATCTCGATCAAGAAGGATAGGATAGGGGTATGAAGAAGTATATTTCCGTTGCATCGGCCGTCCTGGTGATCGGTCTGTTAGCATCCGGAGCTTGCAAAAAGCCTGCAGAAAAAGCAGAAACCGCGAGCGCAAAACAGAGCGAGCCCACGGCAGTCATCGTTTTCAGCATTGGAGAATCCAAAATCCAGCACGCTGACCTGACGGAAGAGAAAGCAGGATTAGGAGCTTCTCTGAAATCAGGAGACAAACTTGTTACCAAAGCAAAGGCTAAAGTGGACATCCAGTTCGCAGACGGATCCGCGATTCGGATTTCCGAAAATTCGCAACTCGAGTTTGCGACTCTAGCTTTAAATGCGAAAGGCAATACGGATACCCGCTTGGCCCTTGTTTCTGGAAAAGTATTTGCAAAAGTCAATAAGGCCAGCAAAGACGATCAGTTCTCCGTAATCACTCCGACCGCGATCGCAGGTGTGCGTGGAACTTCTTTCTTGGTGGATCGTACCAAACCGGATAAATCCGTAATCAAAGTATTGGAAGGATCTGTAGCGGTTTCTCCTCGCGTAAAAGCTTTGGAAGGCCTGAGCGACGAAGAAATCGACGCGAATGCCGGCTTGAAGAAAGTGAAAGAATCTTTGGAGAAAGCCGAAATCGTTCTCGAAAAGAACGAATCTTCCCTTGTTAAAGCATCCGATAGAGCATTCGGTACCAACGATACCGCTAAAGTAGCGGCTCTGGACAAAGACATTCCGAAAGCGGTCACCAAATTGAACGGGGCAGGAATTTCCAAATCCGAAGAACAAGAGATCAATACGATCGTCACCGTGGACAAAGGAACCGCGGATAAGATCGTAAAATTGAACGAGGAAAACGCTTCTGGAAAACTGGACGAGAAGAGCGCCGCAGTCAACGAAGCGGAACGCAAGAAGGTAGAGGAAGAACTGACGAAACGCCAAGAAGAGGAACTCAAACGCTTTAAAAACGTATTGGTTTCCGCTCCGAAAGACCTCAAAACCAAGCAAGACCTCGTAAACTATTATGAGAAGTTGGAAAAAATCGTAATGGCAGATGGTACCTCCTTTATCGGAGCAATCGTCGACCAGCAAGGAAGCACGATGATCGTTCATACCGAGCAAGGTATCAAACGGATCAACCAAGCGGATGTGCAAGAGGTTATTTACGACTTCCAAACTAAGACCAATCTCTAATCCGTAAGCCTAAAGAATTGGTGGAAAAATCCCGGTTGTCCTCAGGAAGAGGCACCGGGTTTTTTCTTTTCATGCCCTTTGCCTCGTTTCCTGCCGACTGAAGTTCCCGGAAGAATTTCCGTAGGACGATCGTAAAACGCCTTGTTTTCCGGAAATTTGTCGGAAATTCTCCAACTTTATCGTCAAAATTGAAAAACGAAACCGAACCTGCGGAAGCAGGAGGTGTTGGTATGCATTCGTGCGTTCCGTTTTTTAAATCGATATTCAACGATCTTTTAAGGAGATTCGAATGAAGGGACCTTCCCAGATCCGACTCGTTACGGCTTGTCTAATCCTGTGGTCTTCGGCACTTTTTGCGCAGGACTCGGATTCAGAGACGAAACCTACGCCGAAATCGCAGACGCAACCTACGAGGCAGAGCACAGGCTCCGGAAAAAATCCATCCGCCAATCCTACGGGCAAAAAAACGGATTCCGAAGAAAAAACGGGAACGACGCCGGACCTATACGTAAATTCTAAAGTGGCCTTCGAACTTACTTCCTCCGACGAAGCTTCCAAAGTGGATTTTATGGAGTATAAAATCGGTGATGAGGAATTCATAACATATACTTCGCCTATTTTCATCGCAAACGAAGGAATCGTAAAAGTCAGTTACCGGGCGGTGGATAAGGTAGGAAACAAGGAGAACCCCAAAACTCTAACCGTCCTAGTGGACAATACTCCTCCGAATATCAAGATCAACCCGAGTCATCCCGTTTTTTCCTCTCGGGACCAAAGTTACTCCTCGAAAGACGTTACCTATACGATTTTAGCCACCGACAATCTGGCCGGTATTAAGGAAGTGAAGTTCTCCGTAAACGGCGGAGAGTTCAGGACTTACGATAGCCAGCCGATCCGGTTGGACAAATTGGGTGTGAATACCTTAAAGTATTTTGCGACGGATAAATCCAATAATACGTCCCAGGAAGGGATATTCGTCGTTACGACGGACTTTGAAAAACCCGTCGTTTCAATCCAGCAAACCATTCCTTTGGTTTCCGTGGATTCCAAATTGTACACGAAAAAAGGAAATTCTTTTTTTCTGAAAGGAAACGACCAATTTTCCGGAATCAAACAACTGATGGTGAAGGTGGATGGAGCTACGGAATGGTCCGTTTATAAGGATCCGATTTCGGTAACTGCTCCGGGCCAGCATACGATAGAGGCCAAATCCGTGGACAACGTAGGAAACGAAAGTGATCCGCAAAAATTGACCTTCACGCTGGATCTCACTCCTCCCGAAACTAAGATCCGACAAGTAGAGATCAAATCGGATGCGACTTCTCCTTCCAGCGCTAAGCCGGCAGGAAAATAATTCAAAATAGGATCGGATCTCGACGGAATTCGGGGTCCGACCTTTACTTTCTAGATTCCAAGGTTTCATTCCAGAGACGAAGGATCGTATTTACAGTTTCTTCCGCATCCAGAACCAGGACTTTGTTGCGATGGGCGACTAAGAGTTTTCCTTTTCCGAATTTTCGGATTTCGGCCCATTCCACACGGAATCCCCGGACTAGATTTAAAGATTCCACGAGTAAGGATTTTATCTCCGTCTTCGAGACTGGACCTTCTTTTTTAGAGAGAAAGGAAAGGAGAGAATGAAATAGGATTTTTGAGATTTCCTCCGGATCGCAGGAATCTCCTCGATCGGATCGATTTTTAGATTCTCTTAGTTCCCGTTCCATGAGATCTGTTCGTCGGCGTGGTAGGAGCTTCGAACCAGAGGTCCCGAAAAGACGTTCCGAAATCCAAGGCCAAGCCCGTATTCTTTCAGTTCCCGAAAGGTTTCCGGAGAAACATATTCTTTTACAGGGTGGTGGGAAGGGGTCGGTTGCAAGTATTGACCCAAGGTCACCATCTGAACGCCGGCATTCCGCAAATCCGCAAGCGCTTCCCGAATTTCTTCCGTGGATTCCCCCAGTCCCAAGATCAAACCGCTCTTCGTCAAAAAACCTCGATCGGAGGCGTGTTTCAATACTTCCAGGGAACGATCATATCGTTTTGCGGGAGCGATTTCAGGAAATAATTTTTTTACGGTTTCTATATTATGGTTCAAAATGTCCGGTTTGGAGGAATATATGATTTCTAGATTTTCTACCTTTGCTTTGAAGTCCGGAACCAACAATTCTATCTTACATTCCGGAAGCCTCTCCCGGATCAGTTCCACGGTTCTCTTGTAATGGTTCGCTCCTCCGTCGGGCAAGTCGTCCCGGTTTACCGAAGTGATGACCACATGCCGTAAACCTAAAGCCGCCGCGGATTCCGCCACATGCAAAGGTTCCTCCGGATCTAAAGCGAAGGGCTTTCCGAAAGCGACGTCGCAATAGGAACACCTTCTCGTGCAAATATCTCCTCCGAGCATATATGTAGCGGTCTTCCTGGACCAACAATGATTTAGGTTCGGGCAGGAAGCGCTTTCACAGACGGTATGAAGCCCTTTGGCATCCAGGGACTCTCGAACGAAGCCTACAGGATTGTTCTTTTCCCGGAAAGGGAGTCTCACCTTCAACCAATCCGGTTTTTCGGGCGCCTGGAGATTGGACGAAGTTCTGGGTTTTTTCTTGAGAGGATTCACTGCTTCTAGACTGATCCCGTCCTTTACGCGGTCAAGTGTTTTGGGTAGCCGTAAAACACAGGTTTCCTACTCTGGAATGAATTCGGATATTTTTCCTCCGGGAAAGTAGGAAGGGAAGTTTTGAGGGGAAAGCAGGGAAGAGGGGAGAAGGATTTTTCTCCGCCTTCGGAAGGGATTCGGATCAACCGTTTCCTGGCGGATTGCGGCTTAGGATCCCGTCGCAAGGTGGAAGAGCTGGTCCAGTCCGGCAAAGTTTCCTTGAACGGCAAGACGGTACGGGATTTAAGTACCCGGATCCTTCCCGAAACGGACGAAGTTTTCGTCGAAGGAAAAAGGGCGATCCGCAAGCACGGATCTGTTTTTCTTGCGCTGAACAAGCCGCCCGGTTACCTTTGCTCGCACGGAGATCGATTCCACAATCATACGGTTTTCGAACTATTGCCCGCTAAATTCGGGAATTTGGCGATCGCCGGCAGATTAGATTTGGATTCACGGGGTCTGTTGCTTCTTTCCGACGATGGAGAATTCGTTCAACGGATCAGCCATCCTTCCCGTTCCATGGAAAAAGAATACGAAGTCGTCGTCCGTGAACCCGTTTCCGTATCGGAAACGATCCGAACATTCCAAGAAGGAATCCACGACGAAGGGGAAATCCTAAAAGCGGAGTCTGTCGTACCTGCGACCAAGGGATCGGAGGTTTTTCAATTCAGGATCGTATTGAAACAGGGAAGGAAAAGACAGATTCGTCGGATGTTCGCGGCTCTCGGAACTAGGGTGCAGGATCTCAAGAGAGTTCGTATCGGAAATCTAAGACTAAAAGACCTCGGGCTCCAAGAAGGGCAATATGCAGAATTGGATCCCGATCATTGGAGACCATGAATTTTACTAGTTTAGAATTTTTATTCTTTTTCGGGGCGGTTTTTTTAATTTATTGGAATCTTCCCGATACTTGGAAACGTCATTTTCTGATTTTTGCCTCCTCCGTTTTTTACGGGTTTTCCTCTTGGCCTTTCTTAATCCACATTTGGATCGTTATCACGATCAATTGGCTCCTGCTGCGTTTCTTTCTACAAAAAAGATGGTATTTACCTGTCTCCATCGGATTCAACGTACTCAATCTTGCCTTCTTTAAATATTTCTATTTTTTAACGGACCTGATCGGCATCGCATTCGGAATTTCCGAATTTCAGAATAAATCCGGTTTGGATGCTCTTTTGTCCAAGGCGCTAGGATGGGCGGGGTTCGAAGTGATTCTTCCGCTTACGATCAGTTATTATACCTTCCAATTGATTTCTCTGGCTGTGGATCGAAAGAAAGGAACCATAGACTCGGAAGTGACGTTCTCCTCTTTGCTATCCTTCGTCCTGCTCTTTCCGGTAATGATCGCGGGCCCCATACTCAGATTCAACGACGTATCCTCGCAATTTTCCTTTCCTAAAATGTCCCGAGAAGACATGACCGACGGTCTTTGGTTGGTCTTATTCGGAGTTTTAAAAAAGTCGGTGCTCTCCGTGCTTATGACAGGGTCCATTTTTCCGGTGTTCGGTGAACCTGCTGTCTTTTCCGGCTGGGCTTTGTTACGGACGATCTACTTTTTCGCGATCTATCTGTATTTGGACTTCTCCGGTCTTACGGACATCGCCAGAGGGTTAGGAAAGTTATTGGGATTACGACTTCCCCAGAATTTCAAGGCTCCGTTTTTCATGAACGGATTCGGCGATTTCTGGAGGCGTTGGCATCTCACTTTTTCCTTTTGGATCCGAGACTACCTTTATATTCCGTTAGGAGGATCTCGGCAAGGAACGATCCGTACCTGTCTAAATTATCTGGTCGCGTTCGGAATCGGGGGCTTGTGGCACGGAGCGAATACGAATTATCTTCTTTGGGGTTTGTTCACCGGCGCCTATCTTTCGGCGGAGAGAGTGCTTAAGGATTTCGGAATCAAGCTGTTTCCGGAGATTCCTTATCTCAAAAGAGTCGTTACGTATCTGTTCGTACTTCACGTTTACTGCATTTCCTGGATTCTATTTTTCACTCCGGACGTAAAGACGGCCTTTGATGCGGTCGCACGTATTTTTACCTGGGCGTCCGGTCAGGATTTTCCGAACGCGGAACCTTGCGTCTTCGCGCTATTGATCGCGATGCTTTTCCATTGTTCGGAAGAATGGCCGGAGAAATTCCGTTTTTCGGAGAGGACTAAATCGGTTCTGCTTCCGATTGCTTGGGTTCTCGTCTTGGCCGCTCTGCCTAACGGGAATGCGGACTTCTTTTACGGACAATTTTAAGGTACGAGGATGAAACGTTTTTATATCTATTTCCCTTTCCTTTTTCTGATCATTCTGTTTTTTGCGGACAAGATATTCACGTTGGATTATTTTAGGGATTCCTTTTACCAGGAAGGCAATCCGGTATATTACGCGCAACGCCGGTCCCTATTTCAGAGAATGCTTTCCGATCCGAAGATCAAGGAGAGAAAGCTCGCCATGGCCTTCGGAGATTCGCGTGCTTACGCCTATTCCGAAAAGGCATTTGACGAAAAAATCCGGAAAGAATGGGTTCTCTATAATTTTGCCGGTCCGCAAGCCGTCCCTGCTTACGGTTTTTATTGGCTTAAGAAAACCCTGGAATCCGGGGTTCGACCGAAAGCGGTTTTTTACGTGGTGAGTCCCGAAGCCTTCGACGATTCCAAAGGTCTGATGTACGAACCTTTCCTGAGATTGGGCGCGGACGAGGATTTCATACGGACATACTGGAGTCGTTTTTCTTCCGGCGATAAAATGGATCTGATCAAGGAAAAATTTTTCGTATACCGGAAAGTAAAACCTAGCTTCAAACTTTTTTGGAATCGTCTATTGGCGGGAGAGTTGGACAAATACGACCCTGCCTTTAACGACGAGAAAGTACTTTTGGACATGACGAACGGGGAACAGATGGCCTATGCCACTGCGACGAATCGACCGGACAAACTCGCCAAAGACGCGATCCGATTGAAGAGCATTTATTTGTCCGGATTCAAGGTCACCGATTCCCAGTTCTATTTTGTCGAGGAATTTCTGAAGTTATGCGAAGAGAACGGAATCGTCGCTTACGTAATTTGGCCGAGAGTCTTTGACGGATATCGTAAGGGATATTATGAACTCGGATTGGATCGTGTTTGGTGGCCTAGAATCCGGGAACTCGGAAAAAAATACAAGGCTCGTACAGTGGATATGAACGTTTCCAATTCCTGTGATAAGTATTACGACGCTTCGCACCAGGATATATTCTGTATCGTGGACCAGATCCGTATCTTGATGGACGACTATTACGGAACGAAACTTCTTCCTTGAAAAAAAACGTTTTTGCGGTTCCGCTATCGATCAGCGTAGAAATAAAAAAGCCCGCAAGATCGCGGGCTTTTTGTTTTTTCCTAGAACAGGAAAAGAAATTTTACCATTTTAATTTCTTAGCGTCTTCCAGAAATTTCTCCAATCCGATATCGGTTAACGGATGTCTGAATAGTTGTTGGTAAGCGGAGATAGGCATGGTGGCGCAGTCGGCTCCTCTCAGCGCAGATTCCTTTAAATGCATGGGGCCTCGGATGGAAGCTGCCAGAATTTTCGTCTCAAAGCCGTAGTTGTCGTAGATTTCGCGTATTTCCGAAATCAGTTCCATACCGTCCCAAGACGTATCGTCCACACGTCCGATAAAAGGAGAAATATAAGTGGCTCCCGCCTTGGCTGCAAGAAGCGCTTGCGGAGCGGAAAAGCAAAGGGTCACGTTAGTGGAGATCCCTTTTTCCGTAAGTTTTACGACCGCTTTTAGACCTTCCGGAATCAAGGGGACTTTGATCACGACGTTTTTCGCGATCGCGACGAGCTCGTCCGCCTCCTTCAGCATATCCTCGTGTTTCGTAGCGAGGACTTCCGCGCTGACGGGACCGGAAACGATGGAACAGATCTCTTTGATGACGTCCTTAAAGTTGCGTCCGGATTTCGCGATGAGGGAAGGGTTCGTGGTAACTCCGTCCAAGAGTCCGTAAGAGGCAATCTCTTTGATTTCGTCCACGTTTGCCGTGTCTAAATATAATTCCACAGTAAGCTCCGATTTTCCAGGAATGATCTAACTGGATAATCGCTTCCGCACGGGGTGCGGGTCAATCCGATTTTAGGAAACTGCTTCTCCGATCCGCGGAAGAAAAACGGAAAGGACTTAAGGAATCAGGTCTCGTAACGTTTTGATCTCTTCCGCAGAGAAGAATTCCTTGTATTCCTTTTCGATCTGGAATTTTAATTTCGAACTGAAATAATCCACACGGCGGGTGAAAGGCTGCTTTTTAAAGGCTTCCTTCCATTGCACCACGAAGCCTCCTTTGGGAGGCACTTCCTTTTCGTTGGTCAATTCCCAGAGGACGGCCCCTCCGATTTTCTTTTCATCCAAGGTTTCTTTTTTGGGTTTTCCGTACTTATTCTCGAGCTTGTCTTGGACGTCTTTTCCCGGAAGGTAACGGAAGGAAATTCCGACGGAGAAGAGTTTTCCCGGATCCGTATGATCTTCTTCTTCATTTGCGGGTGGGGGATTGGTCTGGGGTTGTTTTTGCTTAGGACGGGAATCCAGCACCAATTTGGGAGTGGAATAAAAGCGATATACGTAAAAGATGCCGTTCCTGCGGATCAGAAGAGATCGCTCTTTATCCTCGTTGACGATTTCCACTTTTTCCCCGCTGTCCGGGTTGGTAGCCAAAGAAAGGAATTTTTCCCGGACCTGCGCGTAGGTGGCTTCCCAGGGAACTTCCGCAAAACCTTCCAGAGTAGGGCGATTTGTGTTCTCTTGTCTGCTTCTCGTTCCGTCCCCGGGAAATTGGGCTTGGAGGCCGATCGCCGGAAGGAGCATGGAGACGAAAATCGCGGGTAAAGTGATCCCTTTCATAATAACCCTATCGGCAGAAAAACCGTCTCCGATTAGATTTCTTCCTCGAAATCCTCTTCCTCCGTGGACTTCCTATCCAGGTGGATTCCTCCGAAACGTACTTTTCCGTTCCATCGTAGCACAAGTAGAACCCCTAAAACCGAAATATTCGGAAGAACGAACAAAAACGCAATCTCATGGTACAATCCGTAGACCGCCAAGTTCGAGGCGATGACGGAAAGGAAGATTCCGGAAACCAAAGGCACTTCCTGTTCCAACAACCTCGCCAAAAAGGAACCTTGTCGGAACTGGGAACCGGAGACTAAAAGCTCGGAAGATATTCTGGGATAAAATACCAACACGAGTACGGGCATCAGAAAGGACAGGAAGAAATAATTTCCGAACGAGTCCGCATAATGAGGCGATCCGATCAGGCCTCCGGTAAGGGTCCAAACATAGGCGAAAAAGGAAGAAACTCCGAACGCGATCATTCCGTGTTGGAGGCTTCCGTTGGATTCGAAGATCGCAAGCAGTTTGGTGGGAAGGATTCTAAACCAATCGGTCAATTCGCTTTTGTGAAAGGTATCTTTGCCGCTTAAGAAAAGTAGGGCAAAGTAATAATCTACCAAGGCCAGAAAGGCGGAAGAAAAAGCGAAAAAGATCAGATAGAGAAAGAATTCCATCCTAGTGCCGGAAATGCCTCATGCCTGTAAATACCATAATTAATCCGTGCTCGTCCGCGGCACGAATCACCTCTTCGTCCCGGATGGATCCTCCAGGCTGTATGATCGCTTTGGCTCCTACTTTTGCGATCGCATCAATCCCGTCTCTAAACGGAAAAAACGCGTCGCTGGCGACGTAAGAACCTACCACTGATAAACCTACGTTCAACGCTTTGGTCGCGCCGAGTTGGACCGAATCCACGCGAGACATTTGTCCTGCACCGATTCCGAGAGTCGCGTTTTCTTCGGTATACACGATGGCATTGGACTTGATGAATTTGGCCGCCGACCAAGCGAACATCAGACCTCGGATATCCTCTTCCGTCGGTTGCTTTTTGGAAACCACTTTCAGATCTTTTTCCGAAATGGTGGCGTAATCCCTATCCTGTAACAGCATTCCGTGATGGATCGGTCTTAGATCCATTTCATCCAGAGCTTCCTGGAAATTTTCGATCTCGATCAATCGAACATTCGGCTTTTTGGAGAAATAGTCCAAGGCTTCCTTTTCGAACTTCTGCGCGATGACTCCTTCCACAAAAGTTTCTCCGATCAATTGCGCCAATTCTCCGGACACCCTGCCCTTGATTCCGATGATTCCTCCGAATGCGGAAATGGGATCCGTCCTGCGCGCAAGGCGAAAGGCCTCTAAGGGATCGTCGGCGTAGGCGATTCCGCAAGGATTCAAATGTTTGATAATACAGACGGTATTGTCCGGAAGAAGCGCGGAGATATGGAAAGCAGCATCGAAATCCAACATATTGTTGAAGGATAGCTCCTTACCTTGCAGCGGAGAAAACTCGCTCTTGGTAAAGAGGGGTTCGTAAAAAGCGGCTCCCTGGTGGGGATTTTCCCCGTACCGTAACTTCTGTTTCTTGGTGAAGGAAAGATTGAGGATTTCCGGAAATTTTTCCCCTGCTAACTTATTGAACCACGAAGAAATCGCGGTGTCGTACATGCTGGTATGGGAAAACGCCTTTCGCATCAGTAAAAAGGAAGTATCGGCATCCACGGCTCCGCCGTTCGATTGCATTGCTTCTTCGACGGTTCTGTAATCGTTCGGGTCGGTGACCACGACGGTGAACCTGTAATTTTTGGCGGCGGAACGTATCATGGACGGACCGCCTATGTCTATGTTCTCGATCGCCTCGTCCAACTGTACTCCCGGTTTGGAAACGGTTTTCAGGAACGGATAGAGATTCACGACGACGAGATCAATTTTCGGGATTCCGAGCTCTTCCATTTTTTTCTTGTGTTCGGGATTGGACAGTACCCCCAATAATCCTCCGTGGACTTTGGGGTGCAGGGTTTTGACCCTGCCGTCCAGAATTTCCGGAAAGCCGGTATAATCGTCGATGGCTACGGCTTGGATTCCGCTGTCACGGAGAGTCTTTAATGTGCCGCCTGTGGAGATGATCTCCACGCCTTTGGAGTCCAGGTATTTCGCAAAACCGATGAGCCCGGTTTTGTCGCTGACCGAAATGAGAGCACGTTTGATTTGGATCATGCTAGAGGATGGAGACCTTCCTATTTTTAATCGAAAGCCTATTTTCGCAGAATAACTTCACCGCGAGAGGCAGGATTTTATGTTCCTCTTTCAGAATTGCCAGAGTCAATTCTCTTTCCGTCATCTCCGGGTCGATTTTCACGGTTCCTTGTAGAATAACGGGGCCGGAATCCACCCCTTCGTCTATAAAATGGGCGGTGCAGCCGGAGATTTTCACTCCGTATTCGAAGGCCTGTTTTTGCGCATTCAATCCCGGAAAAGCCGGAAGAAGGGAAGGATGTATGTTGATGATCCGATTCGGAAAGGAGCGGATGACATCTTTTTTCAGGATTCTCATATAACCGCAGGTCACGATCAGATCGGGTGATTGAGCTTCCAGGATTTCCAGTAGATCGGAATGGTATTTTTCCTTTTGCGCATAGGAGGAAAAATTCAAAATTTTAGAGGGTACTCCGTACTTGGATCCGACACCGATTGCGGACGCTTCGGGGTTGTCGGTAATCAAAAGCTCCGGAATTCCGCGGATTCTGCCTTTTTGAACGGCTTGGAGAACGGCCTCCAAGTTGGAACCGCGACCTGACGCTAAAAAGACAAGCTTTTTTCTAGGTTTTGGAAACAGGCTTGCCAAGAATTTTCGCCCAGATACGCTTAAGAATTATCCACCCACGTTAAGGCGGTCCCGGATTTTGTCGAAGAGTATTTCAGGAGAGACACATGTCACTTGCTAGAAAATCGACGGCCTCTGTCGAGCAGTACAAATCCAACGAAATTTCTACTGTGAGTCAGGGACGGCTTATCGTAATGCTTTATGAAGGGGCGATCCGCTTCCTGCACGTAGCGATCGAGAACAATACGCCCCGCAAGTACGACGTGGTAAACAATCATATTCTCAAGGCACAAGACATCGTCACCGAATTGATGCTCGCGCTCAATATGGAAGACGGCGGGGAAGTCGCCAATAATCTTCTCGGCATTTATGTTTACGTCAAGAAACGTCTTCTGGAAGCGAATATGCGGAAAGATACCGAGATCATGAAGGAAATCATCAAATATCTAGAGGATCTGAAAAACGCCTGGGAAGAGGTGGAAAAGAAAGAAAAAGGCTCCGTAGTTCCTCTGCCTTCTCCCGGAGTCCGGAGTTCCGGGCTTTCTCTCCAAGGTTAATTTTAGAGTTCCGACTCGATCGAAAGAGGAAAACATCGCAGTGCCTAAAGACAAAGAGCCGAAACGATCCGTATCCGAGCAGGACAAAGGCGATCTAGAAGGCCTGTATTCCCTGAAAATATCCCTCTTAGAAGAGATGATTTCCTTGCAAAAGCGTCAGATGGAAATCCTATCTCACAGGGACGGAGAGACCGCGGCAAAAATCGAAGCGGAGAACGTTTCTCTCGTGGAGAAAATGTTTTCATTGGATCGTAAAATCGAGCGCTTAGAAGAATCTGCACCCCAATCCTTACCCCTCATTCAATTGACGGACGAACTTTTCAACAAGCTGGAAGAATCCCGAGAATTGAACCGGAAAGTAGGTTCTTTGATGGAAGAGATTCTTTCGGAATACCAAAAAGAACTGAATCTCGTCCAAGCCGATCTCCAGCTGAGAAAATACTTAGCCCAAAGGAAAAGCGGTTGGAAGACGGGGACCTGCTAAGTCGGGCTCTAGATTTCTACGGGCTACCTAAGAAATACGACGAAAATTTAGTGAGATCCCGGTTCCGGGAACTTTCTCGAAAATACCACCCGGATTCCGGCGAGTACGAAAGCGACATTCTGTTCAAGGAACTTGTGCGCCTTCGGGACGTTCTCTTGCAATCCTTGGAGGAAGCCGCGAAAAAATCCCCGTCCGGCGATTCTAAGGAAGAGGATAGAAACGGTTTTGCGGATTACAAATCCGCAAAACAATCCGCTGCCGACGCATTGGAAATTTATTTCAAGAGAACGGAAGGCAATCCGGTCTTTTTACAAGCGGAAGAGAATCCGGAACTTCGCATTCTACGCACCAAACTCTCCGAGGCAAAATCGGCTCTCGAGAGATTTATCCTAAGTTACCCCGACAGTCTCTGGAAATCCGACGCCGAAGATACGTTGAAAAAAATCGGAGTCTGGTTCCGAGGTTAGGCCTTCCTTTAAGGCACCTGTATCGTGTTCGAAGGTAACGAAAGAACGTAAACGTCCTTGGCCGCGCCGCCTACGTAATTCAAGGCAAGGACCGCGGACCTAAGAGTGATGTATTGCCCACTCGTCAGAGTGGCCACGATTTTACAGACCCGGTTCGGATTTTGGGAGGAATTTGCGGGAACCACCGCTAGGGGACCGGCCGTAGGACTGACTTCGATGGAATATTCTATCGGTTGGTTCGGAATCAGGTTTAAAGGCAGTTGGCAAGCGGCGCCCGTGGAAAAATCGGAAGGGTTCCGAGAGGCAAAGGAGGTGGAACCGGTATACAAGGTATAACCGTTAAACAGAAACTCCGCATTCCCGGCGCGTAGTCGAATCTCATACCCCGTGGCAATGGTAGTGATTCCGATGATGGTAGGGGTAGCGGTGACGATAGGGGTAGTGGAATAAGTTTTTGCGCAGCCGGAAAGTGAAACTAGGACTGCAAGAAAGAAGAACGGGATGACCCGAACGGGGGTATTTTTGTTCATTATGCGCGGATATATTCCGCCCAACCGAATTTTTCGGCCAATTGGTCGGATACGGAAAACAGTGGAATACGCCTTCTGTTTGTCGACCGATTTTCCGGTAGCTCCCACTTCAGTTCTTGGAGCAGTTTGTTTCCTTTCTTCGTATTGCAATCCCGGCAGGCAGTGACTAGGTTTTCCCAAGTATGGTATTCCGCCGGTTTTTTTTCCTTTGCCACTTCTCCCCATCTACTCTTGGGAATCACGTGGTCTAGAGTCAAACGGGAGGTCGGAAGTTTCCTTTTGCAGTACACGCATTCATAATTGTCTCTAAGGAAAATATTCTCCCGCGAGAGTTTATGCCTTTTTCTGGGGACCTTATAATAATCCGTTAAGAGAATAATTCGCGGGGCTGTGAATTTCAGTTTTTCGGAACGGATCCAAAGGCTCTTTTCGTCTTTAACGAGTTCCGCCTTGTTCAGAAGAAGAAGAACGATCGCGTCCCTTACCGTCCGAATGGCAACGGGAACGTAGGTTGCGTTCAGCACCAATACAGGCTGAGCGAGAACGTCCATATCTTACCAGACATTAAAAAAACGGGAAAGAATGTCGAGTAAAACTATGTCTGGGAAAATAGTTTCTTCTTAACGTAAAAAACTACGATGGCCACTCCTAAAAACGCTCCCAAGATGGAGAAGAGAGTCAGTTGTCCTTGGTGAACCAGCTCTCTCAAATGATCCAGGTTTTGAGCGCCATAATGTCCCAAGTAGACCCAGATCGGAACGGAGATCGCGGCTGCAAGGAAATCCAGAGATAAAAATCTTAAAAAAGAGATTCGATCCGAAGTACCTGCAGTCAAATAGATGGGCATACGCAACCCAGGCATGAATCTTCCCACAAACACGACCCAGTTGCCATACTTGGAAAATTTTTCCTGAACCGAAAGGAAGCGTTCGGGAGTGATGAACCTAGCGATGAACGGAATTTGTAATACTCGAACTCCGTAAATCCTCCCGAGTAGGAACACGGTTCCGTCACCCACGAGCACGCCCGCCATCCCAACGGCGAACATTACGTGTTCGTTCGCATAACCCAAGCCGGCTATGACTCCTCCCGAAACCAAGGACACATCTTCCGGAACCGGGAGCCCGAAGCCGCAAAGAAGCAAGGTGAGAAAAACGGCTAGGTAGGCGAAGTTTTGCCCGAAGCCGGAAAAGAAATCCACTAATACGGTAAGAAAATCCATGAAGAAAAATACGCCTTTCGTTCCGAGGGAATTCCTACCA
Source organism: Leptospira fluminis (assembly GCF_004771275.1). Taxonomy (GTDB): domain Bacteria; phylum Spirochaetota; class Leptospiria; order Leptospirales; family Leptospiraceae; genus Leptospira_B; species Leptospira_B fluminis. The sequence goes on from NZ_RQEV01000012.1 coordinate 464,271, forward strand.
TTGTATTTCCCTAGGGGAAAAAGAGGACAGAAAAAAACGAAAGGCACCCCGTCCCATTCCCTCAAAAGATGAGCTCAGTTTCGCTTGCCTGGGCACTTTCCTTTGAGGACCGTGGTTTTCGTGCTTCGGGATAGAGATTCTCTTTCTAGATTGGAAAATTCCCTACTGGCCGCTTTTGCGGTTCCCCACGATCGTACGGGCGGAAGGGAATATCCCGAATCGGAACACGAGTACCGACTCCCTTTTCAAAGGGATAGGGACCGGGTGATTCATTCCAGCGCATTCAAGAGATTGCAGTACAAGACACAGGTATTCGTCTATTCGGTGGGGGAAAACTATCGAAACAGGCTGACCCATACTCTAGAAGTCTCCGGAATCTCGAGGACCATAGCGACGGCTTCCGGATTGAATTCGCTATTGGCGGAGACAGTCGCACTTGCACACGATCTAGGGCATACTCCTTTCGGACACGCAGGGCAGGATATGTTATCCGAACTCATGTCCGAGTTCGGAGGTTTCGAACACAATAAACAATCCCTACGAATCGTCCGTCTTCTGGAGAGTAGATATCCTCGGTTTCCGGGTTTGAATCTTACATTAGAAACTTTGAAAGGATTGATGAAGCACGGGGCGGAATATTCGACTTCCACCCTGGGTTTGGAAAGAAAACAGGAGGGCCCGAGTCTGGAGGCCCAATGCGCGGATCTTGCCGATGAGATCGCCTATACCAATCACGATATAGAAGACGGATTGGAAATGGGGTATTTGAATTTGTCGGAACTGGAGGAAATCCCTCTCTGGCACGAATTCAGTCTTCGTGTCAGGGAAAGATATCCGAATACGAACGAAAAAGTCCGGATCCGAACCACCATCCGTGAGTTAACGAACGGGATGGTCTCTCATATCGTCGGGATGATGCGGATCCGTATCGAAGAATACGGGATTTCCCAACGTTCCGATCTGAATCGGGCCTATGTCGAAGGACGAAAAATCCTGGGTTTCGACGAGGATTTCGGAGAAACGGTAAGGGAACTGAAATCCTTTTTGCACAGGGCTCTGTACCGCCATCCTTCCGTAGTGCGTATGAGCGACCTAGGACGGGATATGATCGCGGTTTTATTCCGCTATTTCCGAAAGCACCCGAAAGAAATTCCGGAGTCTTACAAGGAAAGAATCGAAACGGAAGGATTGGAAAGAATCGTCTGCGATTTCGTGGCCGGAATGACGGACCGTTATGCGGAAACCGTCTTTAACAAACTGAACGGATAAGGAATTTGGGGAAATTCTATCTTAGAATATTAGAATTTTAGCAGTTCCTGATCGAATCCAATACGATTCGGATCGTTGCGAGAAGTTCTTCCACTTCCTCCTCGGTAGTGAAGGTCCCGGTAGAAATCCGTACGGCGCGTAGGGCTTCCTCTTTGGAAAATCCCATGGAAAGAAGAGAGGGTGCAGGTTCTCTGGACCTGGATTTGCAAGAGGAACCGGTTGAAAGTGCAAACCCTTTTTCCTCCATCCCCATCATAAAAAAATCCAAGTCTTCCGTAGGCAGCAGGCAAAACGTGGTGGAAGGCAATCTAGGGGAGGACTTGGCTACGATTTGGATTCCTATCGATTCCAGGAAGGTTTCGATCCTATTTCGAAAACGAAGGAGTTTCTCGTTTTTGGATCGCATTTGCGAAAATTGGATTTCCGCAGCTTTTGCCAAGGCTAGAATCGAAGGTGAATTTTCCGTGCCGGCCCGAAATCCGTTTTCTTGGTTTCCTCCCCGAAAAATCCCCACCGTTCCGGTTCCTTCCGGCTCGAACCAAGTCACTGCAGTTCCCAAGCCGGCGCCTATTTTATGACCGGAAAACGTGAATCCTGCAAGATGCGAAAAAGGGATGTCCAGTTTTCCAAAAGACTGCATAACGTCGGAAAAAAGTTTTTGACCCGCTTTGTGACAGATTTCCCCGATTTCCCGTAATGGCTGCACGACTCCGCTTTCGTTTGCTGCGTGAACGATAAAAACCGGGCCCGGATTCTCCTTGAGATTCTTTTCGATTTCACTCAAGGAAACGAGTCCGGAGCTATGTCCTTCCAATACTCCGTACGGAACGTTGGCGTTTTCCAGAGCTTGGTAAAAGGAAGAATGTTCGTAGGGGGAAACGTATGCCGTCGTCTTTACGAATCTCTTTGCCCAAGTCGCCATAAGATAATTCGCTTCCGTTCCCGTGGAACAAAATACGAAGCCTTTCGGATCCTTTCCCGTAAGGCTGCCTAGAACCTTGCGAGCTTCTTCTATCCGTCCCTGCCGTTTCAGCGAAAAACGAGTCGGACCGGAAGGATTGTAGAAATCGTTTTCATATTCCTCCACTACGGAGGAAAGTAATCCCGGCAAAGGAGGATGAGTGGCGTTGTAGTCGAAATATCTAATTTTTTTCATCGAAAAGGTCGTCCGCTTCTTCGTATCTTCCTTTTCTGCGGAGCACGTATTGTAAAAGTTTTTTCCTGTCTTCGATCAGGTCCTCGAATCCGGACCGATCCGATCTATATTCCGGATCCACAGAGTGCAAGTCGCTTTGGAGGCTGTCCAATTCTTTCAATGCCTGGTCCCAAGCTTGTTGGTATAGTAGGCAGCGGACTCTCATTAGTTTAGACTGAAATTTGGTTTCCAGATTCGTCTTTCCAGATCGATATACCGCTTCAAAATAATCCGACGCTTTTTTTCTGTAGGAAGATTCCCTGTCTCCTAATCTATAATAGAACTCTGCCGCGCGGAACATATTGGAATAGAATTGTCTCAACCCTTCTTCGTCGGAACTCCTGCAAGGCAACGCTGCGATCGCGGAAGCTCCCCAATATTTTGCTTCGGGCGGTATGTCCCTTTGGGAGCAGGAGAAATACAGCATTCTAGTATGTAAGGAAACGGATTCCTGGGGAGAAAAGGAGGAGCCTGCAGTTCCGGCTTCTCCCCGTAAGAGTTCCAGAGTCCTTAACAGTAGCTTTTTGTATTGATTCGCTTTCAAAGTGGTTCGTTCCGGATTTCTTTCGGAAAATACGATCGGGGAGGAATCTGCTTCTTGGATCGCTTGCCAAATTCGGATTTCTCTGGGAAGTTCCGGCTCCGTTACGTTAGATTCGTCGGCGGAGCAACTAAATCGGAAGAAGTTTAAGATTCTTTGCCACCAGGAGGCAGGATCCTTTTTCCGCACTTTGATCTTTTCGAAAACGAGATCCTCTATGCTGAGCAGAGATTGGAAATGAGAGACGATCGCTTCCTCAGGTCTACAAGCGGCAAAGGCGGTAAGCCGGATCTTTTCCAGTAAGCTCTTGCCGAAAATCTGGGGGCGGGTCGTTCCAAAACCCGCCTGGTTCGGGATCACGTTGTATCCGTCGAAGGGATTGTAGCTCAGGGACCGCTTATAAAAATCCAAGGATTTTAGGACGAGGGGAGAGAATTCTTTCCAATAGTCGCTCGGATCGATTCTACCTTTTTTGGCAACCGGGGAATCCCTGCCTTCGAGTTTTTCCAGAGTCCAACCTTTCCGCTCGGCTTCCATCCATGAGGGGATCCGAAAGATATCGTCCATTCCGGATTTTCCGAGGTCCCTGGATCTCGAGCATGCTTCCGACATCTTATTCAACTGAAGATAATGCTCGACCTGACGGAATTCCACCTTTTCGTTCAGAAATTTATCCCCTTTCTCCTGTAATTCCAAAGAAAGAGAGGGATTGAGAACGGGGGGATCGAGCCAAAGGGCGACATCCCGAAGAATTTCGAACCGCCGCGGAAAAATCCAAAATGCGGCGACCGTCCAAATGAACAGAAGGGTTAGGAAAAGTTTTTTCTTTTCTCGCAGGATGTTGAACAATTTCTTTCCTTCAGGTTAGGGAAAATTCGTTCGACGGATCCGGTCCTCCGCGTAGACTGAGCGGGGAGGATTCCTCCGATCTTTCTTCCCAAGCTAATACACGTCCGGGGATTATGAAACTAGCAAGCACTATTCCTATTCTAGTTCTATCGACTAGCCTCTTGGCCGGTCTTGGCGCTTCCCCTTCGGATTCCGAAAAAAAAGTTCTTTGCTCGGATTCGGACCAAGAGGGAAGACGCCGTAGCGTTTGGCCTTCTTTTTTTCTTTCCCTCGCTTACGAAACGATGAACGAGGCCAGGAGACTGGACGGTCGTGAGAGAGGGGAAAAAACCCTAAAGGCCATACACGAATTCGAAAAGTATTTCCGGTGTTCCGAAGCGGTCGGTGCGGGTGTGTCCGCGATTTCCCGCTGGAACAAGGGAATGGCCCATTATTCGATCGGGCAATTCAAGGAAGCCTTAAAGGAGGCTGAGGAAGCGGAAAAAGCGGATCCGAATTACCGGGAATCGTATCTTCTTAAGGCCAGCATCTTTTACGAACAGGCGGAATACCAAAAGACCGTGGATTTTCTGGAGGAGAATCTGAGCCGTTTTCAAGCGGATTCCTACGTGTATTATTTACTTAGCTCCTCGAGCATCGCTGTTCAAAACAACGCCAAATCCATTCTGTATCTGACTTCCCTGAACGATTCGATCGAAAGAAAGGAGGGAAATCCCAAATATAAGGAATTTGTAAATCTTTCTTTAGGAAAGATCTATTTATCCCAAGGACAGAACGCCAAAGCCTTTTTTTATCTTTCGAATTATTTGCAGCAAAGGCCGGATGCTTGGGAGACTCGTTTCTTGTTAGCGGGAGTTTTGAACCAGCTCGGTAAGTTCGCCCAGGCTAAGAAGGAATTGGAGCGGATCCTCGGACAAATTAAGGGGAATTCCTCGGTGGAGATGATGCTCGGAGAGATGTATTTCGTGGAAAGTCGATCCATGGCGGCGAACTATTTCGAGGATTTGAAAAGTCGAGGGAAGCTGAACAAAGGCTCCCTACTTTACGGTCTTTATTGCGTATTGAATTCCAAGTACTCGGAAGCGAAAAAAATCATTCTACCGGTCCGGGAGAAATATCCGAATCGTCTTTGGGTTCGGTTGGCAATGATGGAGATTCTAAAGCACGAACCGGATTTTAAGAGCGAGGTTTTTTCCCGCGAACTTATGGAGACGGCCGGGATCGCCGTGCAATCCCAGCTTTGGAATCTCGCGGAAACCTTGGTCAACGAATCCATCGAATTAGCCGTAAAGAGCAACGCATCCAAATCGGATCTTGCGGAACGATATAATTTTCTGGCGACCGTTTACGAACAATCCGGTTCCGTCTATCGTGCGATCGTAGCGATTCGGAAGGCGATAGAGTTGTCGGAAAATTCCGAAGCTGCGCGAAAATACGATCTGCATTTGGCTTTTCTGCTCAGGAGTCAACCTCCCGGCAAGTTTACGGAAGCAGAGCAGATTACGAGAAAGGTGATCGCTGATGATCCGAAAAATTCCTACGCCCATTATCTTTTAGGAGTGCTGCTTTCCCAAGCGGAGAATTTCGAAGGAAGCAGACACGCTTTCGAGGAAGCGATTTCTTTGGAGCCCAAGACCGCGATCTACTATTTTTATAGAGCCATCACTTTGGAAAAGTTGGGAAAGATCGTCGATATGGAAACGGACTTGCGCAAATCGATGGAGTTGGATCCGGAAAATCCGATCGCTTACAATTATTTGGGATATTATCTTTCGGAAAACGGAAATCGATTGGAGGAAGCCTACTCGCTAGTTCGGAAGGCGGTGGAGCTCGCGCCGGACAACGAGGCCTATCAGGATAGTCTCGGATGGATTTATTATAAGCGGGGTCGTTTGGAGGACGCTTTGTTGCATTTGAATTTGGCAAACCAAATCATGCAGGAGAAGAACGAAAAAGATCCTACGATATACGAACATTTGGGAGATCTTCATTTCGATCGGGGGGAGTTGGGCGACTCCAGATCTTATTGGGAAAAATCGGAAAAGCTGTTTCAAAAGAAGGAAGACAAGGCCCGAATCCGGCAGAAATTGGAGAAGCTGAAATTGAAACCGGTTTTTTCCAAACCTTGAACGAAACCGGGAGGGAGAAAATTTGGAACCGAATCAAATGCATTTCCGGTCCTTGGGTTCGGGAATCCTGTTACCTCTATTATTGCTTGCCGGTTGCGCGACTGCCGAAATTGAAGAAATCAGTTTTCCTTCCAAAGGAAAATTGGTTTTTACCAGCGCCAAATCCAAGGAAGGTTCCAAGTTTTTAGAGGAGGTTCGAAGGATCGAAGACAAAGGCACGTCCTATTCGGGGGAATTCGAAATTCGCATCCAGAACTTCGTTCCGAAAAAGGACGTCTTTTCCCTGAACGGTAAGATCTACTACGACAAGCCCACGGGTAAGATGCAGATCGAACTGACGGATCGACTTTTCGGCATCAGCGTTTCCAAGGTTTACACAGACGGAGAGCAGATTCGGATCAAAACGGCGGCGCAAGAAAAAATCCACGAGCAGCCTATGGACGATATTCTGCTTTCGGATCCCAACGGGGGAAAGAGCACCATCGTACCTTTTCCCGTCATTTATCATTTGCTATCCAGCCAGAACATCCGATTGTTTCAGCCGAATTCCACTCTTGTCCAACCCAAGGAAAGGATCATTCTGGTTCGGAAAGGCGGGGAAGAATGGACCTATTACGTGACGGAAAAAGGCGTGTCTACGGTGGAATGGAATTCCAGCCGCAAAAACGTAAAAGCGGTGACTAGCGTGCAAGGCGAAGTGGAATTTCCGCCAAAGGTGACCCTGACTCGGATCGTATCCAGAGAGGATTCCTCGGATCAAAATCGCATCGAAATCAAAATGAAGAAGACGAATCGTATCGAGAGTGTCTCTCCTTCCGTCTTCGGGTTTTAAAAAGGAAAAATCATCCAGATGATCGAAATAGAAAAAAACGGACATATATTAGAATTATATATTAAAACGAACGAATTCAATTCTTTGAATGTGGAATTCTTTCGTGCATTGCGGAAGGCGATGGACGACGCCGAAAAAGACGAAGGAGTCAAGGCGATCCTACTTTCGGGGCGGAACGATAAGTTTTTTTCCAACGGATTCAATCCTGAAATTTTTGTCGGGAAAGATCTGGCGGAAATCAAGAGCGTGTTAGGAGAGGCATTAAGCGCTTGCGGAAAAGTGCTCCTTGCGAATCGTCCCGTGGTTTGTGCGATGAACGGACATTCTATGGGGGTAGGAGCCGTCTTGGCGATTTTTTCCGATTATCGGATCCTCGTGGAAAAAAAAGGGAGGATCGGATTTCCGGAATCTTTGATCGGATTGAATTTCCCGTCCACTGCGGGGTTCGTATTGAAAGAATTGGTCGGAATCAAATCGGCAAGAGAACTGCTTTATTCCGGAAAGGGATTGAAGGCGGAAGAAGCGGTTTCTTTAGGTCTGGTAGACGATTCTGCAACTCCAGAGGATCTGATCGCAAAGGCCAGAAAATGGTGCGACGGATTCGCGAATATGGCGTTAGAGTCCGTCATCGGAATCAAAGTATCATTACGGGATTCCCAACGGCTAATTGCGAACCAATTGGAGACAAGGGATATCGATTTGTTGGCTGCAGCCATTCATTCCGCCAACGGACAGGAAGGAATGAGATCGATCTTGGAAAAACGAAGACCCGTTTTCCGATAAAATCGGAAAAAACGAGTCCGTTTCCTTTCGCTAAGCATCCTTTCGGCGGGATCAGGAATGGAAGACTTTACCCGGGTTCAGGATTTCCTTTTGGTCCAGGGATTTTTTCAACGCATTCAAACCGGAAACTCCCGCGGTTCCCAGCGTTTTTTCGTACCAAGGTTTGTGATCCAATCCTACTCCATGATGGTGGCTGATCGGAGCTTTATGAGCGGCGAAAGCGTCCGAAACTTTTCGTTTCATTTTCTTCCACTGCTCTTCGGGTTTTTTCTCTTCGATCGGAAATAGGATGGTGTAATACAGACAAGCCCCTTCCGAATAGCTATGAGAAAGATGGCACATCGCTATGGATCCGGGAATGGAGGTTTGTAAAGCTTCCAAACCCGCCGTGTGAAGAGATTCCAGCCTTTCATAGGTAGTGGAAGTTTCCATCGTATCGACTCCCAACCCGAATTCCATAATATGATTTCTTAAGTAGGGCATATTGTATCTGCCGTGAATCCAATTTTGGCCCAGTTTTTCTCCGGCGTACAGAGCGCCGTATTTTCTCCAGATCCGTTTCAGGTTTTCAAGAGAATGGGCCACTTCTTTCGCGGAACCGTCCAGTCCGACTAAAACGACGCATTTTTCCGATCCTATCCCTTTTGCATCTAGGACTCGAGCCTGGATCCATTTCTTTAAAGCGCGGATCGGATTTTTCTTTTTCCCCAATTCGCCCAAGATTTCGTACAATCTCGTCTCGTTGGCATCGGAAAGACGTAACATAGAGGTTTTGATTTCCTCATGGTTGGCGGTCCGAATGAAACCAAGAGAGGCGTTCAAATTCGGAAATACTAGGCCGAAGTACTTCCTCGTTTCCGGAATTTTATGGATTTTGACAGTGGCTTCCGCAATCACTCCGAGTAAACCTTCGCTTCCTGCGATGATATGGTTCCAATCCGGTCCGGTGGAGGAGGCGGGTGCGCGAAGAGTTTCCACAGTTCCGGAAGGGGAGATCAGTTTGGTGCTCGTTAGTATTTCTTCGATCTTACCGTAACGATTCGATTGTTGTCCCGCGCTTCTTGCGGCGATCCAACCTCCGAGAGTGGAGTATTCGAAGGACTGGGGAAAATGTCCCAAAGTATAACCTTTTTTGTTCAGGACCGATTCTAACTTCGGGCCGTAAATTCCGGCTTGGAAGGTGGCAGTATGACTTTCCTCGTCCAAGGAAAGGAATTCGTTCATCCTGGTCGTATCCAAGGAAACCACCGCCTTGTGTCCTTTTCCCTTGATCACTTCCAATCCTCCGACCACGGAAGATCCGCCTCCGAAAGGAATGAGAGTGATTTTATTTTTGCCGCAGTATTCCAGGATTTTAACGATTTCGCTTTCCTTGCTCGGATAAACGACCCCGTCCACAAAGGAGGATAACGTATTCCGGTGCAATCTCAGTACGTCGTAGTAGCTTTTTCCGGCGGAGTGAAAAATTCTTTCGTAGCGATCCGTTTTGAGATGGTTTTTTCCCACGATCGAAGAAAGCTGTTTTAGATCCGAGGCTCCGAGTTTGGACGGAGGAAGTTTGATCTCTTCCAGCGCCGCAGCAGGAGTGTTGTTGATCTTCTCCAGCTTAAATTCCCGTTTGAGCAGTTCTAAAATCTCAGGCATTTGCGCTTTGCGGAAAAAATCCCGGTCGATCGCTCCCCACGCATTCCATCTCAGATTGTTTCTGGAATAATCAATGTCCGCATCGAGTTCGTGGTAAAACATAGGTTGCTGTGCTCCCGGTAGAAAGGAATTCCGATCCAGAAAATCCGGCAAATGCGGAAGCGCAAAGGAAAAATCGAAATCATCGATCGAAAACGAATCTAGTTCGCGACCTATCTCCGTTCCAGGATTTGTTTCCTAGAAGTCGGTAGATATCCGCTCAATTGATCAGGTTCTTTGCGTGTTTCGGGTTTCGGATGCGGAATCTTTCTCCGTTTTTGGAGAACTCTGTTCGTTACTTTCCCGGTCCACGTCTACCTAGTTGCAAATTTGAGAAGACGATTCAACATTTTAATTGGGGTTAGGGGAGGGGAAACTGCGACGACTCGCGTAAATCGTTGACCGTAACGGAGGAAAAAGACAGTTTGGGAACCTTATGCCTTCCTCACGCAAATCGAAAATTCCCGCCTCTAAAACAACAATCTCATCCCAGGTCTATGACACTCTGATTATCGGAGGAGGAATCACCGGAGCAACCTTGCTTTGGGACGTTACTCTAAGAGGGATCAAAGCTTTGTTAGTGGAAAAGAACGATTTCGCTTCCGGGACCAGCCAGGCGACTTCCAAGCTGATTCATGGCGGACTTCGTTATCTGAAAAATGCTGAGTTCGGGTTGGTGAGAGAGTCGCTTCGAGAAAGACGTCTTCTTGCAAAGATCACTCCTCATGCGGTCAAAACGCTCGGCTTCCTGATGCCCGTTTACTCCTTTGCGGAAAAGGCGATGTTGGAAGCGGGCCTTCTCATGTACGACATGTTTTCCTACGATCGGAATCGGGAGATTTCCTCCGACCGGTGGATTCCACGGTTCCGTTTTCTGAGCAAAGAGGAGGCGGTGTTAGAGGCGCCGGCCCTTTCTCGGGAAGGATTGAAAGGCGCCTTTCTTTATTACGATTACCAAAATTTAAATCCCGAACGTCATACATGCGAATTCATCTTTTCCGCGCAAAGAAACGGAGGAGAAGCCCGCAATTATACGGAACTCGTCGCGCTTACAAGACAGAAAGAAGAGATCTACCAAGCCATCCTCCTGGATAAGAGAACGGGAAAGAAAATGCCCGTCTTTGCCAAGACTGTTGTAAACGCAGCGGGACCCTGGGCGGATTTCGTGGAATCTCTGGCGGGAGTGGGCATGGATAAAATACTAGTGCGGTCCAAGGGAATCCATATCGTTACGAGGGCCATCCAAGGTAGCAAGGCCTTGGTTTTAAAGAAAAGAGATAAGACTCATATGTTCGTCCTTCCCTGGAGAGGAAAGACCATCATCGGTACCACGGATACGGTTTATCAGGAATCTCCTGATAAATTCCGGGTAACTCGGAGGGATATCCGGGAGTTGTTGGATGAGATCAACCACGCGTACGGAAATACGGAACTGAAGGAAAGCGACGTGGAATTTTTTTACGGAGGAATGCGTCCTTTGGTGGAAGATTCCGGCGAGACTTCCGATACGTATAACGCATCTCGGAAAACCGAAATCATCGATCATAAGGAAAACGGCCTTCCAGGATTTTTTACGGCTCTAGGAGGCAAGTACACCACGAGTCGGGCCTTAGCGGAGAAAATCGCGGATAAGCTTTGCGATACCTTGCCCGGATCCTTTTTACCTTGCGAAACGAATTTCGTTCCGTTAATTTCCGGAGAGTTCTCGGATTTTTCCTCTTTATTACGAGGATTGGCGAATAAGTTCCCCAAATTCGGAGGAGAAATTCTGGAAACTCTGGCGGAAAGATACGGAAGCCAATCCTACGAAATTCTGCCGCACGCAAAACCTGACGAAACGTTTGCAGTTTTGAATAACGGAGAAAAATTATATTCCGCGGAAATACGAACGATCGCCGCAGGAGAGGAGATTTATTCTGCCACGGATTTCTTTTTCAGAAGATCCGGGGCGGGAGTGCCCGGACTCCCTTCGCCTGAAAACCTATCCTTTATTCTGGACCATTTGGGCAAATCCTTGGGTTGGAACCAGGCAAGAAAGAACTCCGAAAAAACGAAAGTGATCGCGAGATACAAGTTCGATTGAGGTCCTCTTGAAGCGATCGGGAATGTCGTTTATGCCCGATCGTTAGAAAGTAAAGGTATTTGCGAGAACGACTCCCATAAAGTCCTTCACCACTTCCGTCACTTCCTCCAGTTTGATCGCCTCCCGGTCTACGATTCTTTGGCCTACCGTGCCCAAGATAATGCTGATTAACAGTCGGTTGAGATTCGGGTTGGTGATTCCCAGATGTTTCGTAATGATCGTAACGTATTCTTTCATCGCTTCCGCGATCAGTTGTTTTTCTTCCTCATGGTTTTTCAGTCGGGAAACGTCGCATATGATGTATAAGAGATTTTGAAAGTAGCTCTCTCTCGCCTTGACCATGTTGAACAATGCGTCCACTCGTTTTTCGATGGACTGGTTTTCTTCCCCTTTCGAATATACCTGGAGTTCCTCGATGTCCTTACTGAGTACGAACTTGACTAATTCCTTAAATATATCCTCTTTCGTGGAGAAATAATGGTATAAGGTGCCGGTAGACACTTCCAATTCGGTTGCGATTTCCCGCATGGAAACCGCGGAATAACCTCGCCGTGCAAGTATGTCTACGCACTTGGATAATATTTCCGCTTTATATTTTTCGTGATTTACGATTTTCGGCATTCCGACTTTCCTGAATCTGATACTCTAAAATCTTTCGAAGGGTTGATTGGTCCATCCCACAAATCCTTGAATGCTGCCTTAGATCAGGGTGGGTGAAAGACCGACTATAGGTGAAATTTCAATCGATTGAGATCCGTTCTTGCGATTGAAACCCTTACTGAGGCGATCGTGAGCTGGATTTGCACAGAATCGAACCCAGGTCCAGCAAGATTTCAGCTTCCCTCCAACCAAAGTAATTATTTTATTTGTTCGAAAAAAGAAAGCAAGTTTTTTTTCCAATCCGGATAAAGATGTCCTAGGATTCGTCCTTTATTTCTTTCCGCATCCTCTTGGCCTTTCTCGAATGCATAACGAATTAAATTCGGTTTTGTGTAATCGAATCCCTGCTCGATAAAAGGGGATTCCGGGGAAATTAATAAGGTATTTTCCATCACCTCGGGAGATTTTCCGACTAGGGTGGTAGGTTCATAAAAGACTCCGATTTTAGGTAGGTCGGAACTGAAGTCTTCCAGGAGTAGATTGTTGGTCAACCCTCCGTCCAGATAATAATTCCCTCCTAAACTTTGCAGAGGTAATACCGGAAACGCCGAGCACGAATTCATGACGATCTGAGTAACGGTCTCATGATCGGAAAATTCCTTTTCAGAGAATGTCCGTTCTCTCCATCCCCATTCCTGCATTTTTTCCATGACATAGAACGGAGCCTTTCCTTTTCTTCTGAGTTCCTCGTCCTGAAAATAGGCTCGGATAATTCTCGCCGCTTTGGCTAAGAGAAGTCTCTGATTCGGCTCTCCGTTTTTATTTTTCTCCACCTTCTCGCCCGGAATTTCCACGGCGTGGATCCGAATTTTCGCGGCCTTGGATAAGAGTTTCGGAAGTTTTAAACAATAGCTGACGGTTCTACGAGCCATTCCGTCGTGAGGAAAAGGAGGCAAAATTCGTAAAAGACGATTCCAATAGAAATTTTTAGGATTTCTGCGGGTCAGCTCTTCGAAATAGACAGAACTTTCCAATTCGGTTTCCGACAAAGTGCTGACTGCCATCGCCGCTCCGGCGCTGACTCCGGATACTTCCCGAACTTTGATTCCCCAAGTACGCAGTGCGAAGGCAAAGCCTAGTCCGTAAAACGCTTTGATTCCTCCGCCTGCAATGGCTAAAGCAATTTCTTTTTTCGTTCCGAATTCTCTCCAAATCGATTCCAAAAAAGAATGCTGTTGGCTCTTGGGTGGAGGAGTGCTCGTTTCGGAAGGCATGGCTTTTTCTTCTTTAGACAACGAACACCGTTCGCGTGCAAGAAGAATTTGGGTCCATACCGGTTCCTAATATCCCAGGAAGTGATTTACGTTATGAAAGCGTAACAAAAAATCAGAGGAATCCGTTTTTACAGACTGTGGTCGAGGAGAATTGCGTGTCCGAAGAAGAGAAATATTTGACTGAGATGCAGAAAGAATTGGAAAAATTTTCCAAATTCGCCCCTTCTTTTAAATTACCGCCTCCTGCGTTTGTGGAACTCTCGGGAGAATTTATTTCTTACCGGAGAAAAAAGGAACTTACCTGCAGTTTTTACATAGAACCTAGATTTTCCAATCCGATGGGAGTTTTTCAAGGAGGCTTTCTCGCGGCCGCCTTCGACAATACTTTCGGGCCTCTGTGCTATCTGGCCGCCGGCAAACCTACGACTACGTTAGAGCTGAGCGTAAGTTATATCCGTATGATCAAGGAAAACCAAAGAATCCGAGTGACCGCGCGGGTGGTAGCGAGGGGAAACCAGCATATTTATCTGGAAGCCGAAGCCTTCGACGAAGAGGAAAAATTAGTCGCTAAATCGACTACGCAGGTGCTCATACTGAAATTTCCCGGAGAGCAGAGTTAAGAGAAACGTAAATTCTTCTTTTCTACCTTCAGATCTCGGAATCGAGAGAAGCTGTACGGGTAATTCTTTCCAACGGAAGTTTACGCACGTGGTCGGTCATTTCATGAAGAATATTCGCGGTGATATCTTTCATAATGTCGCCCATAACCTCGGTTTCCAGAATTTCGGCCACCATCTGACCGATGTTTTCTCCTAGCCTCCGTGAAATTTCCGACATAAAAGGAAGTTTGGAAACTTCTTCCAAAAGGAACTTGGATTGCAAGGATTCATTCACCTTTTCATGGAATCTTAGATTGTGTTTTGCAAAAGCCTGTTTTGCCAATTGGCTGTAGTCCAATCGAAGCATCACTTCCTCTACTCGTTCCAAAGAATGGAGAAACACCGCGTCCGCGATGGTGTCCACGATCACATCCCGGAAACGAAAGGTGATTTCGCGAGTCAGCGCTTCGCTGACGTTTTGACCTGAAGTTCCGAAACGGTAGAATGCGATCGCCAGCTTTACTCCCCGCAATAATAGGAAGGGGCGTAGGAAAAAAAACGGAATAATTCCGACCGCTTCGTACCAATTCGTTTTTAGATACTTTTTCGGATCCCCTTTTTGTCGCAATTTGACGAACAGTTCGAAACCCCAAAGGACTAGAACCAGAAGATCGAAAATAAGAACATAGGTGGAAATATCCCTGTGCAGGAATTCTTTGTAGGTATTGATGAAGAGTAAAAGAAAAACGTCTATTGCGGCTATGGTAAGTAGAAAATAATCTCTCGTAGTCCCGGGGAGGATGCTTTTCCAATAACGAATCGTGCGGATGAAAGTACCGATGCGGGAAGTCCGCTGGGGCTTGGCTGTATTCTCCGTCATTGCTTTCGGCCCGTCTTTCGGTAAGGTGTTTACAAGTTTTTCCGAAACGCTCAATCTGGTCACTAGATTTCACAGAATGCATCTGGTCGTCGACGGTTTCAATTTAATCTACAAATTTCCCGAGCTGGAAGCGTTTATGTATTCCGATAGGCTTCGGGAGGCAAGGGTAGGTCTGCTACGGATCCTAGAAGCGTATTCGGATAAGATTAAAAATCCAAATATTCACGTTTTTTTTGACGGACGTAAGGAAAAAGGAAGCGAAGTTCGGAAAGACGCCTACGGAAAGATTAATGTATCTTTCAGCCAGGAATTGAAGGCCGATGACCTGATCAAGGATTATATCAAATATTCCCCGCGTCCGGCGGACTTGTTCGTGGTAAGCTCGGACCAAGAAATTGTACTTTTTGCAAAACGATTAGGTTCAAAAACTATCTCATCCGAGGATTTCGCGGCAAAGGTTGTGGAATCATTTCTTGAGAAGCCGTCCGGGGAAGAAAAAGCTCCGGATCGAAAGCTTTCTCCGACGGAAATCCTCTATTGGAAAGAATTCTTTAAGAAGGGTAAATAAGACGTGCTCTTTAATTCCGTCCTGTTCCTAATTTTCTTTTCCGCGGTTTATCTTATATATTGGCTTTCTCCCGAACGGAGGAGACAGGATGTACTTCTTGTTTCCAGCGCGGTTTTTTATGTTCTGAGTGCGGGGACACTTTTCGGCGGGTTGGGCTTTTTCACGCATTTTCTCGCAATCGTAAGCGCAAATTATTACGCTTATTATAAAATTAGGACTTCGGAATCGCATAAGAAAACTTGGATGTTCGTTGCCGTTCTATTGAACGTGATCAATCTGGGGTTCTTCAAATATTTCTATTTTATCAACCGGATCTTGGCGGACGTTACCGGATATCCGTTTTTCGAGGACGTTCCGCGGATTTTAAAAATATCCCTTCCGCTTGCGGTGAGTTTCTACAGCTTTCAAATGATCGCTTCCGCGGTGGATGCTTACCGAAAACCGGAAGGCGATACCTTAACCTTTAAGCAGTTTCTTTCCTTCGTTCTATTTTTTCCTATTTTAATCGTGGGACCCATTCTTAGAACCAAGGATTTTTTCTCGAATCTGAACAATCTTACCTTGAACCGGGAAAGATTGGTACGGGCCGGATTTCTGATGATTTCCGGTTTGATTAAAAAGATTCTGATTGCGGATCCCGTCGCGAACGTGATCGCTCCCGTTTTTGGGAATCCAGGACAATACGACAATCTTTCTCTCGCATTGGCCGGTTTCGGATATACCGTTCAGGTATATTGCGATTTTTCCGGATTAACGGATATGGCTCGGTCCGTGGGGTTGATGTTCGGGTTCGAATTGCCGGAGAATTTTCGCGCACCTTTGTTTTCTCCGTCCGGCAGGGAACTCTGGCAGAGATGGCATATGACTCTTTCCTTTTGGCTCCGGGATTACGTTTATTTCTCGTTAGGCGGAAGTAAGAACGGGGAATGGAGAACGTATCTGAACCTGATCATCACGATGACGGTCGGGGGAATTTGGCACGGCGCCGATTATACCTTCGTTGCATGGGGATTTTATTGGGGAGTCATCCTTGCAACGGAGCGCTTTTTTGTGAAACGTTTCGGATGGGAAGACGGGGAATCCTCGAATCGATTCCTCACACTCGTCCGTGTTCAGATCGTTTTCGTACTTTTCTCATTCAGCGCGATTCTGTTTCGTTCGAACTCCGCCGGGAAAATGCTCCAGCACGTCCTAGGCTTGGTTACGAATATTCCGAATAGACTGTCTTCGCTTTTGTTAAGCAACGGTTCGGGTTGGCTGGAACAGGCGGCGGGATTGGTCTCCGGACCGGAGCCGTTTCGTTTGGAGCGTATGGAGAATATGGAAAAGCTCGCATATTCCTATGTCGGTTTCCTTTTCTTCCACTTCGTTCAATACAAACCGGAATGGACGGACAAAATCCGAGGCAATAAGGTCCTGCTTCTTTTCCTTTCGGCGGTAATGACCGCATTTGCGATCGCCTTGTATTCCGAGGACGCCGGCGCCTGTATCTATTGCCAGTTTTAGCGAAGAACCGGAAACTCCTATGAAAGAAAAAAAAATCCTTTTGATTCCATTCCTGATTCTCGCCTCTATTCTGCTGCTGGACCGTTTTCTGACCAATTCGTATTTCATGCGATATTATTCGAATACTTTGGCGTATTTGAATTTTTCGAGTAAGCACGATCTCTACGAGGACTTGCGCGAATATCTGAAGCAACCTCTACCCGAAAGAAAAAAGGTACTCGTTTTTTTCGGAAACTCCAGGTCCCTTCTGTTTCCTTATCATGAACTGCGCAAGAAGTATCCGGATTGGATCATTTACAACTTTTCCGTTCCCGGAGGATCTCCGGATTATTTTCTGTATTGGGTGGAGAGATTGACCGGAGAGGGTTTGCGGCCGGATTTCGTGCTTCTTGACCAATCCATGGAAATCTATAATAAAACACCGGTATTGGCCTTGGATGAGGTTCTGGTTTACGGGCTTTCGCCGGGATTTTTATTCCGACATTGGAACCGTTACTCTAAAGAGGAATGGTCGGTCTTTCTGTCTAAACGAATGTTCCATATGTATCGGGATAGACCGAAACTTTGGAGAATTAAAGAGCGTCTCAAGAATAATTCCTACTGGGCGAATAATTATGCGGAAGCGGTCGTGCAAACCTTGAACACTCTCCAAGACCAGAAAGGCAGCACGGCCAGGGATGCGAGCGTAGTGGCATTGGCGGAAGACCAACTGATCAAGAGGTCCGAATCCGATTTTCAATCCTATCTGAATCCGTATACGTTTCATACCGACATGTTGGACATGCAAAGGGATTCGGTTAGACTTTTGAAAAACGCAAAAATTCCCTACGCCACGATATGGGTTCGCATTGCTAGACCGTATTATAAATTGTACGGAACGAGAAAAACGGAAACTCCGGAGGGCCAAAGGATTCCATTAGAGATTTGGAATCAAGAAATCCGGAAATTCAACGAAGAAACCCAAACTACACTTTGGAACATGAACGACGATCCGGAATATTCCTGCGATGACTTTTCCGATCCCGGCCACATGTCTCCGAGCTGCTATCCGGCTTACGGAGATTTTATCTTTAAAAAGCTTTCCGAAGTTCGGGAATAAAAGTCCGCCGTTCGTTAACGGAGTTGCAATCCGGATTCGACTTCATTTTTCTTTTCCCGACCCGAAAGAAGTTCGACGATTCTTAATGCAAATTCGAAAGCGGAGCCCGGACCTATGCTTGTCAACACGTCGCCGGATTCTTCCAAACGTGATCCGGTATATTCCGGCGATTCCGAAACGGAACCCGGAAAAGCGGTAAATTTCTGACCGGGTTCCAAGATGCCGTGGTTCTTCAATACTCTAGGGGCGGCGCAGATCGCGGAGATTTTGCGTTTTTCCGCTTTGAACCTCTTCAATAGGGAAAGAAGATTCGGATCTTGGTCCAAGTTTTGCGTGCCCTTGTTTCCTCCCGGAAGTACGATCATGTCGAATTCATCTTCCAGTATTTCCGACAATGTGGTGTCAGGAAGATGTTTTGTACCGCGAGACGCTTCGATCGGGCCGGGAACGAGCCCCGCGGTGGTGACGTGTATGCCCGCTCTCCGGAGGACGTCCACGATGATGACGGCTTCCATTTCTTCCATCCCCGCCGCGAACGGGACAAGCACCTTCGGCATAATTTCCCCCTTTAGAAAAGCGGATCTTAGAGTAGGGTAACTATGCCACTTTCCGTTTCGGAATCAAATCATTTCCTCGTCGCTTTCGTCCAAGTCAGGTTCGAATTTAGGAAATAATTCGAAATCAGGCTTGCGCCGATGGACAGAAAATCGCAGAGCAATTTAACCGAGATGGACAAGGAATGACTATCGTTCGAAAAGACGACTTTTGTGAGAAATTGGTAGCATCCCAACTGTAAGACGAGGCTAAAAAGACTTACGCTATGAAAAATCAGGAATCCCTTGGCGGCATTCCAACTTTGGAATCTCCTTTCATAAAACGTAAAGTAATTGTTGAAAAGAAAGTTGGAAAGCACAGAAAGTTCGATTCCTAGAAGCACGGAACCGGAAATCGTTCCCGCGTAAGAAATTCCGGTATTCAGATCGGGGAATCCGAGAAATTCCCCCACTAAGAATCCTCCCAAGTTTACGATGATTCCCGTAGCGCCCACGAGAGCGTAGAGTAAAAAAGTAGGGGAGATCCATTTTCCGTAGCGAATGTCCAGAAGAGCTACTAGGAAATTCCGGAGAACCGAATTGTCTAATTTCGTCTCTCCGTGGATTCTCGTTCTAAAAGTGTACGGAATTTCCTCGACTTTTAAGTCCTTGCTGCCTCTCGCCAGGAATTCCAGCAGGATTTTAAAGCCTCTAGGATTGATGTTGTTTTTTACTTCGGAATAGAGGTCTTTTTTAATCCCGAAATATCCGCTCATCGGATCGGATACGTCCTGTCTTAGGATCCACCTTGCAAGAGTGTTCCCGAATCGGCTTACAAGAACCCGAACGAGGGACCATTTGCCTGTGGAGCCTCCCTTAGTATATCTGGTACCCAAGCACAAATCGTTTCCTCTATCGTTGAGCGAGCGGATCATTTCCGGCAGGATTTGCTCGTCGTGC
This sequence comes from Leptospira fluminis, assembly GCF_004771275.1. Classification (GTDB taxonomy): domain Bacteria; phylum Spirochaetota; class Leptospiria; order Leptospirales; family Leptospiraceae; genus Leptospira_B; species Leptospira_B fluminis. The sequence continues at coordinate 483,654 of NZ_RQEV01000012.1, forward strand.
TGGAGATCCGAATCCATTACTACGAAAAGATCTCCTTCCGCAATGCCCATTCCGGTCAAAACGGCCGAAGAAAGTCCTTTTCCGGAAAGTCTCCGAACGACCTTTAATTGGGGAATTCTTCGTTTGAGGTTTTCCGCCACTTGCCATGTATGATCCGGACTGTCGTCGTCGACGACGATGATTTCGTGTTTAAAGTCGGAAAGGGATTGTGAAATCCTTTCCGCAGCGATGGGTAGGTTTTCGCTTTCGTTATATGTCGGCAGAATGATGGAAACGATCGGTTTCATACTTCAATGACCAGGATTTATTTTCTTAGACTCTGCAGCAAATACTATTAAGTAATTAATTAATTACATACTAAAAATAAATTCGAAAATTCTCCCGGATTCTGAACTTCGGTCGAGGGATAAAAAGAAAAACCGCAGAAGTAGCCGGAAAATTTGCTACTTCTGCGGTGAAAGGAAAAGCGGTTATTTATACGGATGCGTTATCTGCAACAAAGAAGGGCGCTTGCTGAACCGTTTCTTTGCGCGATTCCCGCCACGTATTCGTTGTCGTCGCATTGGCCTTTATAGGAACCGGAAGCCCAATCGCCTCCGCGAGTAGAAGTGCGGTTATCTCCTTGGTTGTACCAAAGAGTCCGGCAACTGTTTCCTAAACTACGGTTACTTTGGGCGCAGAGAATTCCGCTCGTTCCCCACCAGCGTTTTGAAAATCCGGATACGTAGTAATTTTGCGGGCATTCGTATTTTGTAAATCCACCCGCCCAATCTCCCGTGCCATGGTATCTCGTCGAAGTTTCGTTTACGGATTGAACGTTATACGAACGGTTTTGGGCCCAGAGATTCCCGTAATTCACGTCGGTGCATAAGGCTCTCTGGTCCTGGCTGAGTCCGTTCAATCTGTATCCGTCCGAGCAGGTGCCCTTGTTGGCGCCGTTGTCCCAATCATCATATAATGTGGAAGAATTATCGTTTCCGTTTCCTATCGAAAGATTGGAAAAATGGTACGCGAAGACGGACTGACCCTGATTTCCAGAATACGTTAGGAGTTGATTCAAGGGGGCGAATCTCCAATCGTCCTTTAAAGTTCGGGACCAATCGCTGGATACCAGACCCCATTCATCGTTTCCGTTCAACGGCCAAAAGGCGAAATCCAGATCCCGAGCGATCAAATAGTTTACGAGATTTTGAAGCCATTGCTTGTCTTGAGGGTTCGTGGTGGAAGGAGATGCTCCGAATTCACTGACCCACACCGGAGTCGTATAATACATCTCGGGATCCACTACGTAGCCCCATTCCGAATAAACCGTATTGTTAAATGTATTCGTGTCCATTTCCCGGTACATGATATTCCCGCCGGAAGTATTCGGATCTCCGTTGTTCTTCGGTCCTATGTATCCGTAATTGTGCGCGGAATAAACCAATTTGTTCGCTACAGGAAGGTGAACCGGCAGGTCTTTCACGGGTTTCAGGTGGGGTCTTTCGCCCGAACCGAGTATAGGGATGAGGCCCCACCAGTTGATTCCTTCTACGATAACGAGCAGGTCCGGGTTGTTCTGGGTGATTAAAACTCCTAGATCCTGGGCTGCCTTATGCCAATCGTTGACGTCCCCCGATCCCCAATTCGGACTGTCCGGAATGTAGGTGTCTCCCTTTCTCTGGCTCCTGACTTCGTTTCTGAGGTCCGCTGCAATGACCATCTTGTTATTTTTGTAACGGTTCACCATCATCAGCCAATCTCCCTGCCACATGTCCGTGGAAGAATTATAGGCCAAGCTAGAGCCGGTGTGGTACCAAAGTCCGTTATAATCGAAGCCGCAACACCATTCCGCTAACGTCGTGTGATTGTTTAAAACGACTGCTATTCCCGCATCGGTCAGGGCTTTTACCGTCTGATCGTACACCTGCAAAGGAGTCATTCCGCTGAATTGAGGATTGGCGCTAACGTCCGCGTCGGCGACCGGGGAATTATTGTGCAACATGACGTTCGAAAACGGAAGTCGGACCGCGTTAAAACCCCAGTTTTGAATCAGAGCTACGATATTGGTGATCGGTTGTTTGTCCAAACCGGCTACGACTTGGTGCGTGTCGCTTGCCCCGTACCAGTTTACCGCCTTCAGCTTAAAACGGTTATTATTCGAGTCGACGATGTATCTGCCGTTCGTACTTAGAGGCACGGCAGGCAAGGGAACTCCGGTGGAAGAATAAAGCTGTTCGCCACGCTGCGGAATTTGCTGGGTCCAGCTTTGCAAGTTTGCGACCAGGGAAGAAAGCGTTTCCGCACCGCTGGATTGCGAATTTCCTTTTTGGCAAGCAAGGGCAGGTAACAGAATCAGGATCGTCGCGAGGACCCCCGGAATTTTGGTTTTCTGTATCGACATTTCAATTCTCTCCAAAGGCGATCGGCCGGCATGGCAATGCCTTTTCGTTGTTCTTATCCGTATAGTAAACGACAGCTTACTTATATATCATCTGTATAGCGAACGCTAAACAACTTACAAAACAATTATTTTTAATTATAACGTTCGATATATATAATACGCCCGTCTTCTTTTTACCTGATCAAATTAGGCTGTTTGTGGAGGAAAGAGTATCGTTCATTTCGAATCGATCCGGATTCCCACCTGTTGAAGAATGCGGCGAGTCCAAATGGGCATGGACGGTTTTCAGAAGAGTCTACTCGCTGGGAAGGAACTCTTAACGGAACGAATCCAAAATTAATAAAACAACGATACAGGATAAAAATGATCAGATATTTCTTTCGAATCGAAGATACGAAAAATTCATATTCGGTAATCCTCCGAGTTTTGGTTGGAAGCGTGTTTCTCTGGGAGGGAATCATTAAATTTCTCTTTGCAAACCAGGGTGTGGGGCGCTTCACTAAACTGGGCTTTCCCGAGCCGTCTCTCGTAAGCGGAGCGATCGGGTGCCTGGAAATTTTGGGCGGGCTATCTCTGGCGATGGGCTTGTTTACGAAAGAGTTCAGCCTCGTTTTTATCTTGGAAATGATCGTAGCCATGACGATGACCAAGATTCCGTTATTGTTCGGAAGTTCTCCTTTGGCCTTGCCTCAAAATCCTCCTGTGACCGGAATTTGGGCCTTTTTACATGAAATTCGATCCGAATACTCGCAGGCGCTCGGATCCTTGTTCTTATTTTTCAACGGGCCCGGAAACTATTCACTGGATGCAATTCGAAAGAAAATACGTTCCTGACGTAAGTTTTCCCTCGTTCTTCGCATAGGAGAAAGGTTTCTCCTATGCAATAGTTTCTTCTTTACTCATCTAAAAGTGTTACTTTAATGAGGGTGGTGAAAGAGATCTCTCTTTTGGATGCTCTAAGTGAAATTCATAAAGAAAAAATCCCGAGGAAATTTTTGTAAGCAGTTTATTATGAATTTCCGAAATCTAATAAGACAATCAGTTTAAATTTTAAAATAAAAATCGTTATTTTAAAATTTTCGAAATTTCTTTGAATAAGCTTTGCAGTTCTTCGAGCGACTTTTGAGGAAGGAACTTTGTTGCGTTATCCCAGTGTTTCTGATATTCAGACGGGGCTCGCATTATGGCCATTTGCGCATTTTTATATTCTGAACCGATCATCATAATTTTCTTTGAAAAAGAACCAAATGTATCTCTAAATGTCTTAGAAAGGAAGGGTCTAGCTTTATGATAGGCCTTTCGAACGGGATTATATAGATCTAAGATTCTTTGGTCGAAATATTCAATATCAACTCCGCCTGCCATTCCTATAAAGTGATTAAGTTGATCTTCTATCGGGCCAAGATTTGCACTCAACTCACTCAATTTCTCAATCCGGTTCTTTGTATTTTCTTTAGATCGAGCATTTCTCGTCACGAAAAAGTATGGAATTAAGGCTATCAGTAAAGTTTGAAATGATGGGATTAAGCTATAAGCAATTCCAAAAATGTCCATGAAGAGTACCACCTTAGTTATTAGACATAATTCATCTATTTATTTGTAAGAAGGTTGCAAAGAATAAAAAAATTCCAATTCTAAAGTAGGGATTTACGATATTATAGTGGGATATGAACGATTTGCAGGACATAAGAGCTTACTTCCGATAATAGATATTATGTCGCATTATGAAGAACGGAGCGATAAATGAACAACCACATAGGTAACACTTCTCGGAAATTCGGAACGGAACCGAAAACGGTTCGATTTCTTATTTGCAAGCCCCGTTGAATTCAAATGCTCCGATGGAATAACCGTAGGCGCCTGCTGGAATAAACGAAGGAGCCGTGACAGCGGTGTTTTGAGTCCTAGGCCTGGTTTCTATATCGCTCGCCGTATAAGGAGCGAGTATGTTGTCGTTGATTCCGCCGTACACCGCATAGCAGGACGAACTGGAGGAAAGATCGAAGGCATGATAGATATCCGTCGCGGCCACAAACTTGGGATTTTGAGCGTAGTTTTGCGAAGTCGCTCCGGCTCCGATTAAATATGTCGGTACGACACAGCCCGTGGAACTTAAGCCTCCGATCGCCGCCGCTCCCGGACAGATGGAAGTGTAAGATGTGGACGTTCCCGCTTCATAAGCCATGGTGGAACAGCTGTAAAAATTATTCCCTTGGATTGAGGAACCGACACCGGAAGTTAGAGCGTTGTACAGACATACATAGGAACTGCTCGGAGTGATCATCTGGTTGTTCATCATTTTCATGTCCAGGGCCAAAGCGGCGCCGTAACGGACGGCGTTCGTAGTCGGCAGGGATCCGTTTCCTGAGTAGATACTATTTCCGAGTACGGCGACGTTGCTGGTGGAAAGATTGGTGGATTGAAAAAGGATACCGAAGAAATTCGAAGCGCTGACGGCAGCATCTATATAAGCCAACGGGTTGATGGAATTGGAATTGATCGCCAAAGAGTTCGTGGCAATCATATTACGCACTTCGACTCCCGATGAATAGTTCGCAGGAAACGCGGACCCTACGGATCCTAAACCGCTGATCCGATTCCAAGAAAGCACTGCGGAAGAAGCGTCGACGACCACTCCGGAGGAAGCTGCTCCACCGGAACCGCCGTAGATCGTATTATATTCTAAAACCGTGTTATTGCTACCTACCATTTGTACTCCGGACAAAAGTCCTCCCGCCGAGCTAGGTTGTCCCCCGAGGATGGTATTGTCGAAAATGAACAATCCGCCGGGACTCGGAATCGAAGCGCTTAGAAAAATACCCGTGGTATACGCCTTAGTGGGATCTGAAGTGGCGAAAATTCCGAAGCCGGAGATTTTGATGACCTCGTTGGCGGTTAAAGCCGCTAGAGTTACGATGATCGGAGCACAAGGAAGTGCGTAAGAAGTCCCACAACCCGCCGTCGAATCGTTGATTAGGGTTTGGTACTTACTCGGAGATTTTGTACCGAATCCCGGAGCAAACCCTCCGATGATCGAAGTCTTTTTGGTTAAAAGAATAGGTGCCGTGACCGTATACGTTCCTTGCGAAACGAATACGTGACAGGAGTTGGTTCCACAGTTCGTGACTCCTTGCTGGATCGTCGCGCAAGGGGATGCTGGGGTTGCACAAGCCGGAGCTGCCGCATCGGTTCCTGTGGGGGAAACGTAATATTTATTTGATACGAGAGAAAAATTAATCACGAGCGGAGAGCCTTCCAACAGGATATTGCCTCCGCTATCCGTACATCCGGTGATTTTCGCATATACGTTCAGCGGAGCGGCTAAAGTCGGACTGTACGTCCCCGAATTCGGGATAATGGACAGAACGTTTCCCGCAAGGGAAAGGGTCGCGTACGGGCCTAAATTCGTCGGACTTGCCGCGACGGTGGCATCCAATACGCAACTACCCGCAGTGGGAGTTTCTGATAACGTAATATTGATCGTATCCGTTACCAAAATGGAGGTATTGTCCGCAGGTAAAACGGATATGTCGCTGAAGCAATTCAAGATGGGTGCGGGAGGAGAACCTCCGTTGACGATCCCCGTATTGGACGGTAAGGCCTTAAAAATGCAGGTTTGGCTCGGCAATCCCTGGAAGACGCCGACCGCGAATGCCTGCTGGTCCGCAATCGTAGTCGGAAAGGAATAAGTCCCGTTGGTCGTCACCGTAAGGAAGTCTATTCCATTATTCGAAAATACTAATGAATCCGTATTTGTAGCCGATATGCCGACTACAGTCACATTGATCGGATAAAACGCGGTTCCACATTGTACTTGGATGATGGTGGATGGGAACATGATTTGTCCCGTTGGATTTGTGATTTGGCAGATAATTTTAGGGGTAACCGTCGGTTGGGCCGTAATGGTTAAGGAATAGTTCGTTCCCGGTACTTGTTTTGTGGGAAAGGATTGGGTGGTGTTGCCGGAGAAGGTTAAAATTTCTCCCAGAGAATCCGAGACGGAAACGGTCGCCGCCGCGGGAAGTCCCGAAACCTGAACCTGCAGAGGGATCGGAGTGCTAACGCTTGTAGTCAATTGGGAGAAAGCAAGAAAGTCATCAATGCCGGATTTCGGTCCTTGGTAACAATCCAGGAATAGAAAGGAGACTCCCAGTCGCAAAATGATATGAAAAATCCGCCGTAGGCACATCGAAAGAAATCTATTCTTTAATTATAACCTCTGGCTCGGGAAAAACATTCAGAGAATCGAGGAAAAAAGGGAAGAAAACATACCAAAATAGGTACTTTTCGTCCCTACCCTACTTTTGACGTTGTCCGGCGGACGCAGTCAAACCCCATGTTGAATGTGTCAATACCCCTGCCAAAGGGAAATTGTAACAATCGTTTTATTATTATCCGACTTATTCAGGCATTCACACTTCACTTGAGCGGACTGGCTGTAATACCCTTGGGAAGCCGAAAAACCCGGAGCCGGTTTGCAACTTTTATACAAACCTCCCTCTACCAGTCGATTGCAGGCCTGCTGGATCGCCGCCTCTATATCCCCATTTTGAGCTTTCACTTGTTCTGGGAGCAGCAGCAATGCGATACTTGCAAAAAAAGCGAGCAGTATGATTCGAATTTTTTTCATGAGAACGTCTCGAAGATCGGAAAGATTAAATGTGAAGAATCTTTTGGAAAGAAAAAATTTCAAACGAAATTTCGGATAAGACGGATTTTTCCAGGCGAATTGTGCTTTTTGTACGGAATTATCCGTCTCATTACGTTGTAAATTCTTTGGCGAATCCATGGATTCTATCCGATCGAAATTGGTGAAAATTTTCTCGGAAGGAAAAAACTTTAGGGTTCGTCGCTTTCGCTAGAAAATCTAATACTTGCTGCATTTGCTTTGAGAGGAATGAATGCATTTTGAATCGCTCCGGACTTTTCCGGCAAAAGTAATTCCCGTTTTTTTGGGGATTCTATTCATCCATTTGATTCCGGAGATCCATCCGGGTCTAGAGTTTCCCGGTTCTGTTTTTAGACTTTCGGCCCAAACCCAAGACAATAAGGGCGCTCAGGACGATGTTTTTGAATACAAAGTGAAAAAGAACGATACATTGTCCAAGATTTCCAAGCAATTTCTGGAAGATCCCGGAAAGTGGAAGGAATTGCTGAAATACAACGAAATTCCGAACCCGTCTTTGATTCGGGAAGGAATTACGTTGAAGATCCCGGGCTATCTTAGGAAGGATTCCATTCCGGCAGTCGCTACTGCGGTCGCTGCGAGCCCCGAAGGAATCGTGGAATTGGCCGTAGGAGTCGTCGAAAGTTCGAAAGATTTCAATCCGACTACGAACGCGGGAAGCTGGACGAAGATCGGTAAAAACGCCACTCTTTTTACCAACGAATGGATTCGCACGAAGGAAAAGTCTGCTCTCAGATTCGCGTTTCTAAAGACTCGGATTTCGTTCGATGTCCGACAAAACTCGCTTTTGAGAATCATTTCTAGCGGCGCACAATCTCTTGCGGAATACAAACAGGATACCGCCGAAAATGCAAAGGCAGTCCAAGTGAATTCCGGATCTGTGCAGTCCGCAGTTTCGGAAAAAGACAAAGGAAAAAAGTATAAGCTCTTCGTGGTCACGCCCGTAGCCATGGTGGGAGTTCGTGGAACCGAATTTTATGTGGATTCCAGTGTTCCTGAAAAGAGTTTGATCGGATGCTACGAGGGGGAATTGGAAGTAGGCGCCCAAGGATCCATCGTAAAGGTGCCTGCCGGATTCGGTACGACTGTGGAAAAGGGGAAAAAGCCCACAACCCCTACCCCTCTCCCGGACCGGGTCGAGATCCAGTAAATTCCGACGAAATGAGTTTTTTCCCTTTCAGATAGAAGCGATGAAAATTTTCGAAATCTTCAGGACCGTATGTATTTGCATTTGTATTTTCAGTCCTTTGCAAGTCCAAGTTTTACGTTCCCAATCTCAACCTAAAAAGACGGCAACCGAAACACCGCCTTCCCAAGCAGTAATTTTGAAGTGGGGATCGGTCCGGGGAGCTACGGCGTATCTCGTGGAGCTATCGGAAAATTCCGATTTCGTAAGCGTACGTTCCACGCAGACCGTGTATGAATCTTCCTTTACCTACGGGCAGGAACTCCTTCCTTTCTACGTCAGAATCACTGCGATCGGAAGTTCCGGAATGAGAGGTCTTTCCTCCATGTCCGTTTCCCTAAGAGAATACGCGGATCGATACAAAGAGGTTCGGTACGAGACGGACGATTTCGTCAACCCCTCCGAAAAATTGGAAATATTTTTGGAGGAACCAAAGGAAGAAAACTCACCCAAAACGGACTCTAAAGGAAAAGTTCGTTTGCCTACAAAAACCTATTTTAGAATCGATAAGGGAGATTGGCAGGAATACAAGGGAACCATTCCTCTTTTAAAAGAAGGATGGGCCGACGTAGAATTCTATTCCGAAGATATCGTCGGCAATCGGGAAGAAGTAAAGAACATCCGGATATTAAAGGATACGACTGCACCTACGGTGGCTTGGGAAAGGAGAAAACCCGGGCGTTCGAATTTACCGGAATACCGCCCCGGAGACGTTTTGCCGTACGGAATTTTTGAAGAAGGATCCGGAATCAGGTTTTTGGAAGCGGAGTTGAAATCGGAAACGCCCGGGGCTCGAAAAGCCGGAAAACAAAGAAAGCAGGAATTTTCGGGAAATCGACCTTCCCTCCGATCGGAGTACAAACTCCCGGAATCATTACAGGAAGGAATTTGGGTTTTGCAATGGAAGTCGGAAGATAAGGCGGGAAACCGCAATACTGGCGAATTTCCGATCGCGATAGACTCCAAAGGACCTTCCTGCGAAATCGTCCTACCGGGGGCTCGAAAAGAAGGTGACGTTTATTTGTTAAACGACAAGTCGAAGGTTCACGTGTTTTGCACCGATGAAACGAGCGGAGTGAAGGAAGTTCGGATTTCGATATCGACCGAGGAAGGCGTGACTGAATTTCAGAATAAGGAACCCTTCCCCCTTCCGATCGGCAAATCCGCCGTTACGATACGAGCCTACGATATTCTCGGGAATTCGAGCGAATTCAATTATAAAGTAGAAGTTCTGGATCCGGATTGGCCGAAAGGCGGTACGAAATTCCAGCTTAAGAAATAAGGGCTGGCGGACACCCCATGCCGCAACTGCGGATATAATAAATTCTAAGTTCCACCCTCGCAGCGTTTGCTGGTCGGAAAACTCATGTGAGCAATCAAGACTCTCGCCGTAGTGTCGAAATAAGAAGGGATATTTGTCTTTAGTCGACTGTTTGTTGGGGGGAAGGGAAAAGAGATTCGAGGGAGAGATTTTTTTTGCGTGTTTGAAAACGTTTAGAGTAGCGTGACAACCGAGAAT
>NZ_RQEV01000011.1 GCF_004771275.1 Leptospira fluminis
TCGAAGGAATCAAAACCGAGGAAAACGACGAACCAATTTTAGAAAATTAGGAAATTTCTTTCTGAAGAAATGTCAAGCGAATACTATCACTGTACAAAAAATCCAATAGTTGGTTTATATTTCTTTCACCAATCGTCAAATAGTATCCACTTTCTTCCTCGTCAGTATACTCTCGATCATCTCTATCCAGATCATCAAATGGAACAAAAGCATCAGGATACTTTTCTAATAACTTCTCATAACCACTTTTACGATTCATATAAAAATAGGTCGAAAGACCGACCAATACGATCGCAGAGCAAATCCCCGCTATCGCCCCAAGGCGAATTTTCGATTTATTCAGATTTTCCAATGGAAAACTTATCTGTACAGAATTTCTTCAACGAAAGATCGTTTACGGCCAATATTTCAAGCTTCGCAACATAATAAAAACCTTCCGTTGGTTTGTAGTTTAAGTCAATGGTCACATCCGAATCAGAATCTAAAGTGACTTCGAAGGATTTCTTCTCTTTCACCTTGCTCGTAACTTTCGGTACCATTGCATTTATTAAATTAAATGAGCCTTCAAAAAGAGTTATCTTAGCCTTAGTAACATTCGCAGCTTTAAATTTATCTCCTTTTTCATTCTTACAAGAATTCTGAAACTTTATGATGTATTTATCATCTGACTTTGATTCTTTCATATCAAGAAAATCAAACTTATTCACCAAGAGAATATATTCGCCAAGACCTCCGCTATTTCCAATTGACCATTTAGTATTTGAAGGAGGCCCATATATGTAGTCTAAAGTTTTTGGATCCATTCCTTTGATAACTTTAGCTTTCGCATTAAAAATTAGCTTTTCATCAGACTTTGAGGCAGCATAAATACCATGCCCATTGTCGCCTGGTGTAAATAAACTGCTAAAATGGGTTTTCACCTCCTTGTCAATGTCAATGGCAAATATTGAATTCTGAAAAAGAGTCAAAATTAAGAAATTTAGCAAAAGCGTACGTTTCATTTCTTTCGAACCACCGTGTTATAATTTCCCATACCAAGTAAATACTCTCCATATTTATAACGAACCAACTTATAGCCTAGTGACGTTTTAGCGGACACATTTTAAGCCACTTGTTCTTCAAATTCCACGGGACTTACATAGCCTATGAAGGAATGTAGCCTCTGTCGATTATAATAAACTTCTATATAATCAAAAAGAGTTACTTTAGCATCCTCTAATTTGTAAAAGTAATTATACTGAATCTCTCTCTTTAGGGTACTAAAAAACGATTCAGAGACTGCATTATCCCAACAGTTGGCCTTCCGACTATTACTCCTCCTGATTTTATTTGCAATAAGGAACTTCCGAGTTTCTTCCGAACAATAATTGGATCCTCTATCCGAATGAAAGATGAGTCCCTTTGGTGGGTTCCGAAGCTCAATCCCTTTCATGAGGGCAGACTTAACTAACTGAGAATCATTGCGAAGTCCCAAGGACCAGCCCACTACTTTCCGAGAGTAGAGGTCCAAAACCACACAAAGATAAAGCCAACCAAGAGATGATGGAAGATACGTTACATCCGAAACCCAAACTTCATTCTTCGAGGATCGTTTAAATCCTCTCCCAACTAAATCCGGGGCAATACGACCGGTGTGTCTTGAATCTGTTGTGAATGGCCTAAATCTTTTCTCTTGTTTTCCTTTGATTTTGCAAAGTTTCATCACTTTACGAACAGATCGGGCTCCATAACATGGATACAATTTCTTTGACTCTCGAAACAATCTGAGAAAACCATAATTCTCGCAATGCCTCTTCCAAGTCTCATAGAGGAATTTTACAAACTCCGGATCGTACTTATCTAATTCATTCTTTCTCCTCTTCAGATATTCATAGAATCTGGATCGAGATACATTAAATAATCTGGCCATGCTTTTTACGGAAAACAAACCTCGGTACGTCTCCATAAACTCTAATCGAGATTTTGTTCCTTCGAAAGCATGGCTGAATACTTTTTTAAAATCGCATTCTCCTCTTTGAGCCGGTGAATCTCTTTTCTAAGTTTCCGCAGCTCTTCGCTTTCTTTGATCTGCTTATCTGTCGGAGGGTTTTGTTCTTCTTCTGATTTCTTCACGTAAGCCGCCTTCCATTGTCGCAATACAAAATAGCTGATCCCCAACGACTTCGCTACTTCTTTTATCGTGAAGGATCCCGTTAAGGCCCTTTTTACTGCCTGTTCTTTAAACTCCGAAGAGTATTTGCCTTGTCTGCTCATCGTTTTACCTTTACCTCTTTTTCAGCAAAAAAGGTGTCCGGGTTTACGTCACTAGGCTAGGGCTTCCCTGATTCCGTATAGCTCAGCTTTGTTTTACCTGAACCGTCTTTCACTAAATCGTATCCCCTCTCCTTTGCAAATTGATTCGTATAATCTGTATGGAATTTTATTGATTCAGAGTTGTTCTTATCAAATACAGGGAGATTTCCGGCAAAGTCTACGTTTCCTTTCCAATTGAAGTTCTGATCATAAACCTTTGTATTTTTATAATATTCCCCTTCTTTCTGAACCTGAACCGCTTCCAGTTTGCCTCCACTACCTTCACGGAAGGTTAGTGTATCAGGTTTGCCATATTGGTTCTCTTTCGAAAAGAAACCGAATTGCTTTTCTTGTATTACCTTACCGCTTTTATTCTTAACTTCGGGAGAGATTTCCTGTCTTTGCCATACTTTACCTTCGTATGTAAACGAATCTCTTTCGAAAAGTTTGTTCATCTTTTCTTTAGCGCTCAAATCATTATTCGTAAGTATTTCCCGAATCGTCTTATCATAGTTATGTACCAGCACTTTCGACTTCGTTACAAAATAGCTGTGATTCCCTTCCACCTCTATATTGTACACCTTCTCCGGTCTACGGATCTCCTCCACCTTGCGGATCCCAATCGTACCCGCATACGTCTCGGACCAAGAGGGAGTCGCAACACTTGCTTGCCCGCCAAGGGAAGCCAAAGAAGCACCTACGACAACTCTTCTGCCTCTCTCCTCCAAAATCACACTGTTTTGGATACTCGCCAACGTCACAGAACGGTCCTCCGAACTTAGATCCTTCACTTGGGTCCAACCGGAGCCTTTCACATAAAAGGGGTGGTTCCAAGTCGTCTCTACTACTGTTCCGTTGTGATATGTAATTTTATGAACGAGCGGTACGTCATGGACATACGTCTCTGTTACTCTTTGGAAGGACAATTGTCCTGTTTTCTCATTGTGTGATAGTACTAAATCACCTACGTTGATCTCCTCGATCCCTTTATAACCTTCTTTCGTGTATACCAGTGTTCCGGCTACAAAGCAAGTATCGAACTCGAACGACTTACTTCCCGTGCTCCTCGCTCCTCCCACGTCGGATACCCCAAGTGCTAAAAGTGCATCCGATTTCACTCTGTAATCCCCTGTATTCCTTTTGGCCGCGCCCCTCATGTTTTCTTCTACTAGAGCACCCTTATATCAATAGCTTCGGGTCAGGCTCTCCGCTTCGGTCAAGTTATTGCAACATTCAATCTTTGTCGCCAATTGCATACTCCCCACTCAATAACTTGACCCCGCGTCGATCCTTCGCGGGCTCGAGCCACAAGAACTTTATCCTTTCTGAATCGATCACCCTTCTACATCAGAGCGTAGTTATCAAAGTGCGATATCCCAATCCAGCATCCTTCACAACGCCGGTGTGACAGAGATCTGTAAATAAACAGTACATTCGCGATGGTCACGTTATCCTCGTTTTTACCTGCATAGTGGCATTTCAATAAACGGCAAAGATGGATCAAAAATTGATAAAAAGCATCCAAAATTCCCTCAAAAACCGGGATTCTCGTCGATTTTCCTCGACACTGTGTCCAAACGATGTTCCCTTGGACTTATACAGAAAGGAGTATTCTTACTACGATGAAAAATTGGAAAGCGGCCCCCACTCTAATCCTATTGGCCACGATCGCTATGTTGAGTCTCGGATCCTGCAAGAAAAGCAGCAGCAATAGCAATGATCTCACTACGGACTACCTGCTCTATATTTCAGGGCAGTGTGCTGTTACCCTCGGGGGTTCAACTAAATACGTTCCCCCTCAAACTCTAAAAAAGGGGCAGACTGGTACCGCGTCCTTTATTGCAGCAACCGCTTCGGTATACATTAGTGCGGTTACGATTGTGGTGTCTGTAAGTGATCAAGTTACTGTTACAATACCTGCAGGGAGCAGCACAATGACTTATACTGGATATTTAGGCGCTTGCCCAATAAATACGAATAACGGAACAATTACCACATCGACGCAATTCACAGGCGGTACTGGAGGGGGCTTAAATGGAACGGCTACCGCCACTTATACCACAGCAGTTGCTGGGACATACACGGTTTACTTCAGTGGTGCCCCAATTACAAACCCTGCGATTACAGTCGGGATTCAGTAACATAGTAACCGAATCTTCATCCTCACAATGTTCTGGGGGGATGAAGATTGAAAGGCTTGCAGTTCTTAGGAGATTACTTTTATTTCGGAACATATTGGAATTTATCCGGAGTATTGAAATTACCTATGTCACCTATGCAGGTAATATCCTTATATATGGAGCCTTCGTAAACGCTATTGACCTCAATTCCAGCAAGAATGAGTACTACGCTCTTTCCACTTTTCGTCTCATAGATATCTTCATACATTTCTTCAAAATTTTTAATGTCGATTCTTTGGTAACCAACGCGATCTGACAAGGTAACCTTTTGTCTCTGATACAATGCCGGATCGGTAAATTGTTTATCTGATACCTGAGATGCACCATATTGAGCCGTTACTAAATAATAAATTGTAATATCTTTAGGCCTATTATACTTTAAGTAATTCGCTGCCGAGTTCTGTTTGCCAGGCAAAATATAAAAATAATTAAATTTATCGTCTCCGCTCTTGATTGCAATGTATGATAAAATTATCTCGCCGACACCCTTGTTTTTATCTGTACAATAAGCCCTGTCATGTTGTTCATATAGACCATCATAAAGCGCGTTTTCACAAGTTTTCCAAAGCCACTCATTATACTTATCTATATTTTTTTCGGAAGGCTTAGACTTCAGCAAATCTGCTGCCGCCTTTCCTTTTGGACGTAAATGAGACGTCGCCAAACCCAGACCATCCGACCAGCGACCATACTTTAATTTCCCTCTCAATGACTGAAATATAAAATCTCCCTGAAGAGTATCTTCGTCCTTCATTTTCGAAAGCCTGTACAAGCTCTCATTATCTTTTGCAGTAATACAATCGGAACCAAAACGAAGTTCCTCTTGACCTTCCAACTGCAAGAAGGACATAAAAATAATGAGCAATAAAATATATTTAAAATTTTTCATATTATTGATTACCACCCGTAAACCAATGCCATATTTTAGAAGCTCCTCCACCAATGTCTCCGAACCAATTACTGTTTCGCTTTCTAAATCCTTTTGAAGGTGTTTGAGATTTATCTGGTAGACCATCTGGCTGGCCGTCATCCTTAGTAATAGAATATGCGCCTCCACTTGGAGCCAAATCGGCTATTGTAGGATCATCCGCTGGGTAGAAAACCAACCGACCATCTTGGCCGCCTTTCTCTTTTGAGTAATGCTTTGTTAAATCCCCCCAAGAATCATTGACCATATATCCGCGTTTGCCAGGCGGACCGTCCACAAATCCCACGATCTCTATCCAGTGACCCATCGCCTTTTTTCCTTGTGATTTGCGGTAGCTTGCGTCTAAATCTCCAGGAACATTTACCGTCTTTCCATTCTCAATCTGGTTCTTTACCCAATCGTACAGTTGACTTTGATTAGTTCCCTCTTTATTCTCCTTATATTCATAAATATCGTTTTCTTTAACAGTTAAGCCGAATTCCTTCAGCATTACCTTTGCATCCTTAGCTGTTAAATTTGAAGTTCTCTTTCCTTGCTCCGCTGCCTTATAACCTATCTTTCTCGCAAGCTCCCCAGTCGGAATGTCCGCAAATCGTTCATTTGTCGAATATGAAGCTACGTAACAGATACTCTCGTCCAGTAGATGGCCTCCGTCCTTACCTATTGCAGCATTCGCATCTCTCTTATAAGCCTCCCGCTGCTTCGGATCACGTAAATCATACTCTATGATCATCTTCGGTTTTCCTTTCTCCGAATAATCTCCCCGAGTCTCCCTCTGCGTCCTCGCAACGTCCCCCATCAATAGTTTACCTATAAGTGGTTCCTTTGGATTTCCAGTAGGAATTTGAATCTCGACTGATTTGCGCCCCGTAGCTGTTTCGGAAAACTTTGCTTCCCCGGTTACAGGATCTCTTACGATCGCTACTTTAGGTTTTCCGTCATCGTATTTACCACCCTTAGCTCCCCTCTCTCCTAATACGTTCGTAGCATACGTCATGGCCGACGCATCATCCGTCTTAAACCCTGCTACTGACTGTTTCAATACATCCAGGTTCGTGCTCGATGCCTCATACCATTTACCTTCATGATACTGTCTCTGCAGGATTTTCAGTTCGCCGTTCTCTTTATGGAATATCAATTCTTCAGGCTTTCCATACGGGTTCGACTTTGTACTAAAACTTACGTAGTCCTTGGAGTTACCTGAAGTTTTCTCCCACTTCGAACCGCCGTAATTAAATTCTTCTATTTTACCAAGTGCTCTAAGCTTGTCCGCAATGGTAGCTTTTGATTTCTCATAGATAGGACTACCCGATTTATCGTAACCGGCAATTCCTCCCATCAGCTTGGAATTGTCTTCCGTCAGGATCCCTTTTCCATCCAAAATATCTTGAATCTGTTGGGTATAGTTATGCACCAACACTCTCGACTTCGTTACAAAATAGCTGTGGTTCCCCTCAACCTCTATGTTGTACACCTTCTCCGGTCTACGGATCTCCTCCACCTTGCGTATACCAATGGTGCCCGCATACGTCTCAGACCAAGACGGAGCCACGGTGTTGCTCGCTTGCCCGCCAAGGGAAGCCAAAGAAGCACCAATTGCAACTCCCTGATTTCTCCCTTCTAAAATCACACTGTTCTGGATACTCGCCAACGTCACGGAACGGTCCTCCGGACTTAGATCCTTTACTTGCGTCCAACCGGAACCCTTCACATAAAATGGGTGGTTCCAGGTAGTCTCTACGACTATTCCGTTGTGATATGTGATCTTATGAACGAGCGGTACGTCATGGATATACGTCTCTGTTACCCTTTGGAAAGATAACTGTCCCGTCTTTTCGTTGTGAGACAAGACCCAGTCCCCTACTTGGATCTTCTCTATTCCTTTATAACCTTCTTTTGTGTATACGAGTGTCCCGGCTACAAAGCATGTATCGAACTCGAAGGACTTACTTCCCGTGCTTCTCGCTCCGCCCACGTCGGATACCCCAAGTGCTAAAAGTGCATCCGATTTCACTCTACTCCAAAGAGATTCTAAGGTACCTTCTGCGGAAGCTCCTTTATTAACTGAAATATCAACTCCATATTTCTCTTGGATCGACTTTGCGGACTCTCCTAATATATTCTCCCAACCCTTCTGACCAACCTTCTCGATCATGTCCGATTTGTATTTGTCATACATCGCAAGCACTTCTTCTCCATGACCCTCTGCGACCATCTTCTGGACCGTCGATTCCTGGATCACACCACGCTCGGACAATACGTGGCCGATTGCTTCTGCTGTAGGTTTGATTGACTCTTGTCTGTTCTCCCCGGCATGCTCCTGGATCAGGTTCGTACTCAATTCGTTGATGAAATTATCGTTCCCCTGGACCTTATAACGATGTGTATTCGTGTCGAAGTCCATCGTGGCAACATTCGTTCCCCGGAACTGTCCGCTGACGTCAAAGTTTCCGCTGTTTGAAAAGTTGATCGTCGCCCCGTTCGTGCCGATCTTACGATTGCCTGATTCGTAGTTATAAAAGGCCCCTACGCTCGCTTGGCCGTCTTTACTTGCGGACATTGCCAGCCCATAATGGTTCCCCCCCTTCGAATATACATCATAACCTCCGTTCAACGTGTAGTTACCGCTTCCTGCATTGTAGTCTATCCCCACAAAGCTACCTTTTGGCAAAAGACCTCCGGCATAGTTCACGTTCACGTCCACACCGCTCCCGGGCGCAAAGCTGGCACCCACCGTCACATCTCCTACGGAAAAGCCGGCTCCTCCTCCCCAGCCTCCCTTCTGTTCGTCCTCTCCCATCAAGAGATCCGCGTTTCTATGCGAGGTCCAAGTCACAAACCCGGTATACGGGATCTTACCCGCCATCGTTACCGACGAGATCATTCCGTTCAAAAACCCGGCGATGGCTCCGTTCGTTCCGCCCTGCTCTTCTCCTACGATGGTCTGGGTTGCAATATTCGCAACCACCGCCACCGCTCGCGCAATCCGCATAGCGCTCATTCCGTCTGTTGCCAAGGTCGCTACGTTTTTAATGTCGTTTGTGATGGAGGCAATCGTTTCTAGCAACGTCTCGGAGGCAGTTCCAGAACTAGCCACTGTAATCAGGATCGAGGCCGCAAGCTCCACTGCCTGGGCCGCCTCGTTCACCCTCTCCTGTCTCGCCTGCTTCTTCGCCTCTCTATGGTCCATATATCCACGGAGGAGGCTCGCAAAGTTCTCCACTTCCTGCTCCGATCCGTTCGGATCCATACTCCGCGCAATCGCATCAAAAAATAGTTCTCTCGCCTTTTGTTTGAGAAAGGACTTATTGACCATCCCGACTTCGGACTGTGCCTGCAAGGCCGCGCCCGTTACCGTATCCGACCAATCCTTCGATTGCCGATAGATACTCTTCACATCCGATTTGCTGAACAATCCGAAGGCCTTTCCCACGTCTGCAAACGTTGTTAAGGCGCCTCTATAAACCTTCGCTTCCAGTACGCCTAGGCCTCCCTTAAACAACGCTTTGTCAAGAAGGCTCGTCCCGCCGGTTAAGACGATTTTCGCTGCGTCTAATTTCCTCAGCTCCGCCTTTGCCTGTTCTCTCGTAAGATAGTCCCCTACGATCTGCTCCATCTGTTTCGTATACGCTGGATCCCAGCCCGCTTGGTTCCCGTAGATCTCGATGGAGGTTTTCGCTAGCTCGATCTTCTCCTGTTGCCAAGCCTTCTCGTCGTCCTTGTATTCCCTCAACTTCGTCGCATCCACGTCCTTCCGAAGGTTCCCTTCGATCTTCTTATAGTCTCCGTTGGAAATCAAATGGAGATCCCGGAACACTTCCAGTCCCGGTTTCAGGAGTGCGTTCTCGATCTCTGCCAGCGGCCCTTCCACATTGCTCGCAGCAAGCCTCAGTTGCCCCTCGATCCGTCCGAGAGAGAACATCGCGGAAGTCTCCCCGAACTCTCTTTGAGCCTCCTTATGCTTCATATAGGACCCTACGATCTGTTGCATCTTGGCAATCTCGTCTGCGGACCAACCGTTCTGCTTTCCGATCTGCGCCGTTGCAAACTCCGCGGCTTGGATTTGGTCGTTATGCCACTGAGTGATCGCATTCTTCTCGTCCGTTAGCTTTACGGAGTTGATGGCGCTTCTTAAGTTCTTATCAAAATCCTTCTCTTCCCGTTGCGAGATCAGGTGAGCGTTACTCAGCGTCCTCGCGGCTGCTTCCGCTGCAAATCCTATGGCTTCAGAAATTGGCCCCTCGATCGAGGCTTCCATCGCCGCCACGGAGCGTTCCAACCTTCCCAGGGACAGCGCCTGCCCCCTCATTCCCAATTCCGTCTTAGCGTCGTTTTGGCGTGCAAAATCCGTCGCCAACTGGGATGCCAATTGAATGACATCCGGAGACCAACCCTGTGACTTCCCGTATTCCGTCATGAGGAGACCGTACACCGCCGTCTTATCGTTCCTCCACTGGCTGATCGCCGCCATATCGTCCGGACGGAAAATTCCTCCCCCCAGCTTATACAGCAGATCTCCCTCCATATACATCAGAGGATCCAAGGGTCCCAGAGCCTGTAGTACGTTCCGGACGCCTGTCAATCCCTGCAAATGATGCTCCGCAGACTTGTATGCTTCGTGATCCAAATACGCCCCCGCCAAAAACGAAGCCGCCTCCGGAGACAGATGGAAGGTGTTCACAAGCGCCGTTGCATACAAACTCTGCACCATATTATGGGTCTCATGAGCGATCCATTGCTTCGTGCTCATCCCTCCCAAAAACACGCTCTCTATAAAATCGGCCACCATCCCGGCCTTTTGGGCTTGGTCACTCGCGCTCATAGACGCCTTGGTTTCGTTCGCGCTATTCAAAGCGTCGTAACCCGCCAGTTTGGAAAGGATGGCGTTGGAATAATTGCTATTGGCAAAGAAATTGTTCACCCCGTTAAAACTCGCGCTGATGACCTCGGAAATCCTTCCCGCCTCGTTATAGCTATTGCTCGTATCGAAAAGATTCCCGACCCCTCCCCCATGACCCAAAAGGAATGCCGGAGGCGGTCCCACGCTGATATGCTGGTTATACTGACCGAACCGATAATTGGCGACATTGTCCCCTTGGCCGTCCGCTGCCCCGGTATAAGTCGCTTGGTCCATCAGGATATTTCCGTTGGAATCCACATGCACGTTCGCGTACTTCAAAGTCGTATACCCGGAACAAACGGAACTCATCAGATCGTTCCCGCACTTGGAAGTGATGAACTGATCGATCGTCTCGTGTCCGCAGACCCCGCTCGTAGGATCGCAATACTGGATATAATTCCCGTCCTGATCCGTCAGATACGTCTTGCCGTCGTCTCCCCGTTTGGTGGCCAGATGTCCGTTGTCCCTCAGCAGTTGGTCCTGCCCGTTCTGCGTAAAGGTCCGTTCCTGAGCCAGGCTATTCGCCATTTGTTGCATATAGCTCATTCTGTCGTTTAACAGAGCATTGTTGGTAGAGGAAAGGAGCGTAAGATTGGAAATCCCGGACATCGCCTGGTTCAAACTCCCTGCAAAATTCGCGAGGAGATTAAAATTCAAGTTTCCGTACTGCCCCTGAGCATTCGTGGACTGCAACCCGGAACTCACATTCGCAAACAAGGAACTCGTGATGATCCCGCTACTCGGAGTCTGGGACAAATCCGTCCCGGAGGAGATGGAATTCGGATTCAAAACACCGAACAACTCCTGAGCCAAGAGATTCGCGTCTGCCTGGTTCCGACTATCCTGTAACTTCCGATTCACTGAGGCAAAATCCGCAGTCGCTTTGGACTGGAGCTGGTTCATCTGGGACAACCAATTCGTCTCACTATTCTGCAGATTCTGTAAGCCTGTGGCGTAATCCGCTTGCGCCTGAGAAAGCAAAGTCTGCTCTTTCAACTGCCAGCTCGCATACTGCGCCTGGAAGGTACTCACCTGCCCGGTCCAATTCGTAATGCTCGGCAATACGTTTTGGTCCCAATTGTAGGCAAAGCTCTGCAACTGCGTGGCCAAATTCTGCCAAGTAGTGGCATTGGCCCCGGAATTGAAGTTGGACACCTGATAGTTCAGATTGATGGCGATCCCATCCTCCTGCCACTGAACCATCCCAACCCCGCAAATCAGAGGCCAGCCGTAACAACCGCTCTCGTCTTCCCAATAGTCGTAAAAATTCGTCCCTGGAGTCTGACCTATCGTACGATTACTCGAAAACGTCTGGTTCGCCCCTGCAATCGCAGGAGCCCCTGTGAAAATATTCCCATAACACCCCAGCCAGTCATGGCAGTACGCGGGATCCACCCCCCAGTTGTTAGATCCTCCAGCCATATTCCCTTGGTATCTGGTATCCTGGAACGCAGTCAGATCTGCCGCATTAATCCCCGTAATCAAAGATCCGGGACCCAAACTCCCGAACCAACTCGCTAGACAGGCCGGATTATAATCATTCACGCGATATGAATCATTATAATAGTAAGACGAAGTGTCCGGATTGCAAGAAGCACTTCCCCCTGCAGACAAGCTAGCGGAATATGCATTTTCCAGATAATTCGCAAACTGCGCCTGGGTCTCCTGCCCCAAAACATACTTCACGATATTCCAAGCCAACCCCACGGCCCCCGAACTATTCGCATTTCCATTTAAGAAGTCTTGTCTAGTAACGGAAAATACGTTCGACACTGTGGCAAACGGATTCGCTACGGTGGGCAAGTCGCTGTATCCGTTCGGTACGGACACGCTTGCGGACCCTCCCGCCTGGTACAATGCCACCTGACCCTGCGCATTCGCGATCTCTTGCTGCAAAAAGTTGGACAGGGTAGTCGCCGCATACACCAAGGAGACTTCCATCGTCTGGATCTGGCAGGTATCCTGTCCCGAACTTCCGCTCGGACAAGACACGCAATTCGGATCACTGGCAGGGCAACTGTTCGCAAAATACTGACCCGTCAATGCGGCTGGGTTCGTGGAGTCCACGATCGCTTGATAACAGGTATCCCCCGTCGGACAAGTCGCACTGGTCAAAAACTTCTGTTGGGTGCTATCATACCAACCCTGACCGCACACCTCTCCCGTGTTCAGACAGCTCTGGGGATACGATAGCATCTGAGACGTGGTTTGGTCAAAGATGGCCAGGCCAGTCTTTCCCTGCGTAATCGCGGTTTCGATATTGTTGATCAGATTCTGGAAGGCCTTTCCGTCCGCGTTCAAAGACGTATGGATGGTCGCCAAAGTCGTACACCCGCTCGTCGCAGTGGCCGGACAGCTCGGATTCACGTAGGTTGCGTTCGTAAGATCGTACAATAATTGCACGCAAGTATCCCCGCTAGGACAACTGCTCACAAACTGGTTTGCGGTCGTATCGTAGGTATAATTCGTACAGTTTCCGGACGTACAGACTGCGGAGATCGCGGCTCCGGACGCGGTGTCCTTCAACGCCGTCGCGGTATTCCAAAACAGATCGTTCCCGTTCAGAAATTGCTGGTACCCCATGACCGTCTGGTTCACCTGATCCTTCACACTCGACTCGTAGGACTGGATCTGTTGCAAATAGGCCTGGTACTGAGCCTGCGTCTGGTTGATCTGCGCCAACAAATTCTGATAATTCGTATTCAGACTCTGCAATGCCTGCTCGTAGTTCCAAAGACCGTTTTGGAGATTCGAGTTAAACTGGCTGTACCACTGCTGCTCTAAAGCGTTCAAGGACTGCTGGTTATTGGTCAAAAGACTCGTGTCCGCGCTTTGTCCGCCGTTCAACGTAGGCTTCCCTCCGTTGAGCAATGACTGGAATTCCGCATCGAACTGATTCTTCAGATTCGTGACGGTGGCCACATTCCCGCCGTAATACGCGTCTATAAACTGGTCCCTCTGGGTCTGGATCGCGAATTCCGCGTCTCTCTGCCACTGGGTCAATAGGCTCGACGCCTGGCTTTCCAGAGAGTCGTACACATAATTCTTATAATCCTGTACGCTCTGAAAACTGTCTTGGGTATTCACCCCGCTCACGACGTTGCTGATCTGCGCCTGGACCTGAGCCTCCCACTGCGATTGCAACACACCGTAACTCTGCAATACGATCGCATCCCAACTGTTGATATTGTGAGAATTCCCGGCCACGGAGTAGGTGGCCTGCAATTGGTTCTGCCACTGCTGCCAGTTATACGTCTGAGGATTCAACTGCGGAACGTTCACAGGTTGGGAAGTAAGCTTCCCGTCCAAAACAAACAAGGAAGCTAAGACCGAATACAGAAAGACTCGGAAAAAAAACGAACGACCTGGTCTAGGATTCAAAAACGCTCGAATTCTAAAAAAAAGACCAACCAACATAATGAACCGTCCGGAAAAACGAAGAATATTTTTTCACAATTTCGCTTCGCGCCCCCTCCCCAATCACTGGGAATTGGAGGACACGCATCTCAAATAAGCCGGGTTCGACTTCGAAGAAGTATAATAACTGTACCCGTAATAAAAGTTCACGGTCCAGGCGTTATTCGTATTCTGTGCATAGGAAGTCGTGGACCAAAAAAAGTCAGGAATCCCTGTCCCGGAGGAAGCCTGCCCCGGATCAAAAAGAGTGTTCATCGCGGGGGCAAACTGGGACCGATCCACGATAGACTTCAATTCCTGGATCGTAGGCACCCTCCAGGTAATCCCGTTTTTGTTGTACTGGGTGCAATAGGAAGCCGCAGAGGACCAAGCCATACTTACCCCTCCCGGAAACGTGCTGTTCTTTTGACAACCCGCCGGAGTCGCCGTCGTGGAATACGAATATGGATAAATGCATCTCTGCCAATACAACTTGGTGGCGCTATCGTTGATCACGCTCGCGTTATTGGAATTCACCGCAAACCTTGCCGTCTGACCCAGGAGCCCCGAACTGAATCCCGAAAACAAAACGACCGCCGACACCCGCAATGCAACAGCACAAAACCCGAATCGTCCTTTTTTCATGGCGTCACCTTCGGTGTCCCCTGACCCATCGTTCCAGACACACACCGCACCGTGTAACTTGCCGTCACTGCATCGAAATAGATGTCCGGATACTGAAAGTCCACGTACCAACCGTTCGTAACCGTGGGCGCAAACAACGTGGACGACCAATACGGAGCCGCTAGGGTCCCGCTGAATGCCGAAGCGACTGCGATCGAAGGACTTGCATTATAAATCGATAAAGTTTCCAGATCCTGAACGGTCGGGAGCCTCCAGTTCGTGATCGACGCATAGCCCGAACCGGAATGTGCCAAGTTCAGCGCACTGCAGGTATTCAAGGCGGTAAAAAAGTCCGTTGAAACCCCCTCGTCCGATTGCTTCCAGATCAGATTCGTATTCGCATCCCAAACTACGGCATCCCCGCTATACGAATTGGACCAGAGCCCGCTCGGGATGCTGGCTCCCGTCTTCAAACTTTGCGCGATGGAAAGGGAACCGACAGAGGGCTCATCCCCTTCCCCCGTTACAAACAAAGGAGCGGTCATCCCGGTCGCTACGCCGAAGGTGGTAGTCAAAAAGCTCTGGGTGACTGTGCTCGCTAGGGCCAAGCCTGCGGCATCCTTCAGAGAACCGGCGCCGATCGACCACTGGACCAAAGCGTTTTCCGGAAAGAAGATCCAAGGCAGCTGGATCAAAAGCGTATCCGGTTGGTTGCTGCTCCACAAAAATTGGAATTTCGCGTTACTCGTATTCAAAGTTTTCCAAGAGGAATACTGGAAGACCTGAACCGTCAAAACGGGCGTAGAGGTCGGATCCAAAGGCTCGCTGAACACCAGGGTCAATTGCGAAGGATTCGGATTCACTCCGGTCGCGCCGCCGGAAGGAGTCGCGGAAACCAATTTAGGAGCCTGCGTATCCTTCCACACATTCAGAGTTTGCATACCGTACTCCGGCTGGTTCGCCTGATTCCCGACGCACAAAATTACGGAATTTTTGCCTACGGTGAAATTCAGATTCGCGAGAGAAGTGGAAACTGCCGTTCCCACATTGATATCCGAATTGGTCGGGGTTCCGGACACCACATTCCCGCTCGTAAAGGAACTGACCCCTGTAGGAGTTGCGCCGTTATTGCATTCACAATCCGTGGCATTGCTGTATTTCACACCGCTAGGACCGGAATACGTAGTCTTACTCGTAGTAGTCCCGTTCGTAGTCGTGGTGGTCGTAGCTGAAGTACAATTACTTCCGCCTAACAAAACCTTATACGAAGCGCCGTTACCGGAAAACTGCCAATTGATTCCGAATGCGTTTGAGGCGTTCACAACCTTATTGCTGGGACTGGTGCTGTTCACCTGGATCGTAGGACGAGAAGAGTCGATCACATACACCGCAGAGCCGACAGTGGACAGATTCCCCGCCAAATCTCTCGCGAGAAAACGAATCGTTGTATTGGACGTCAAAGAAATCCCGTTCCCGGTGCTTGGAGGATACGAGTTACCGTTGGAAATCGCTCCCGTCAGGGAATTGATGGCCGGGGCGGAACCGTCCGTCGTATAAGCCACCTGATAACCGCTGCTCACCGTAATATTATCTTGGTACGTTAACTGCACTATAATAGGGGTCGTTCCATCGTAACCGTAACCTCCGGCCCCCGGATTCGCTGTCACCGTCGGAGGCGTATCATCCCGAGTCACGGAGAAAGAATTCTGCCCCGTCAAACCGCCACTCACGCAGATAAAGATCGTGTTCGGCCCTAAGCTCAGTTGACTGGCCGACAAAAAGGAAGTGTTGTTTTGGTTCGCGGAAACGGTACCGCTCTCCAAAACGGTTCCGTCCGTACAACCTGTGGCGTTTTGTCGCACGCTATACGTACCCGTCTGACTCGATTTCCAAACATAGCTCGTGGATTGGATCGCACCCGAAAGGGAACTCAGATAAAACGAAACAGGAGGACTCACCAAGGTGATGTTCGGAACGTTATGATTCACGATGTACGTCGCCGTATTCACGTTTTCCACGTTCCCTGCCAGATCCCTACAGCGGTATTTCAGAATATAGGTCCCGTCCCCGGAACCACCGATGGTGGTGCTCGTCTTAGGAGGATTGGTGATGGTACCGTTTTGAGGGGAATAGGTCGGAGTACTGCCGTCCAATGTATAAGCGATATTGCCCGGTGCCACGTTATCCGCACAGGTGATCGTCACCGTCTGCACACCGCCGTATGTCCCAGGAGTCAGATTCACGGAACTGCTCGGCGGAATTGTATCTGTAGCCAAACGAGCGATGATCGGATTGTCCACCACACCGTCGCCGTTCGTATCAAAGCCCTGACCCGCATAAATCGTAACCGGACTCCCCGAACAATTCGGTCCCATGGAAAGAGTAATGGTACCGTCCGAATGGTAACAAAGGTAATAATCCGGAATGCCGTCCCCGTTCACATCGACTGCATACGGAGTATTCGAGTTGCCTGAATACAGAAAAATCAGATTCGGCACACCATTGCCTTGAGTGGAAATACCGATCGCATGCCCCGTGCCACTCGCATCGACCACCACGCCGTTTACCATGGGCGCGTTGGATCCGTTCAAATTCACCGACCTTCCAGGTGACAAAGTGCTAAAACCGGAACCGGAGGAAAAGATTCCACCCGATGAGTTTCCGGACAAAACTCCGGCGGTGTTGACTACCATCTGTTCCAAGATGGATAAGAGGCTGGTGTCAGGGCGATTCGGGGAACAAGAAGCGACTAAAAAGTACGAAAAACAAAGAAAAACGGAAAAAAAACGCCCAGAAAATCGATTTTTAAGAATGATTCCAAACATCAGTGATGCCGCTTTAAATATTAAATGAATAGATAAAGCTCGAGACTGAACCTCCCACCAAAAAGAAAATTTGGCAAGAGAAAAAAAGGACAAAATAACGGGAAAAAAGACATTTCTCCGAAGAAAAAGGCGAATTTCCGCGGAAGAACCGGAGATTTGCTGCCGTCAAAGGCGGGAAAAAACGATTCGCACGATCCCTTTGCGACATTGGCACAACCGAGACCTGATGGGAAGTTTTCTGACTGGAAACGACTTGCGACGAAATTACGAAGGAAACCTAAAACGAATCTTTGGAAGGGATCATGAACTCAGGCGCTAATAAACTTTTTATAGTTTCTGATCTCTTTCAATTCGCCCGAAATTCGTTCTATTTCCTCCCGAATCTCAGATTCATATCCTGAATCCCCCATCCGGAATTCGACGGAATTACCGAAAAACTTCGAAAGCCTTAAAGCCGTGTCGGCGGATAGGCCCCCTTTTTCCCGTGAATGATTTCAACATCAAAGTCATTGCCGTCTTTCCATTTGAGGCAAATCCGCTATTGATCATTAACCTGATACGATACTGCCTGATCCAACCGCAATATTCTCGCCTTTTATTCCGAGAAACTGAAAAGCAAGGAGAACTTTTTCCGGGACTTCTGCCGGTGGAAAATACGATACGCAAAGCCTATCTTTGCCATTCGAGCGCCAAACATCTTACTCCCGGAGATATATTACTCTTTTACAGGTCCGAAGATATTCGAGCCGTCGTAGCTGTCGGGGTTTGCGAATGTACGTTCCGTTCACAGGATCCGAAGGAGATCGTGCGAAAAATCAGCCAAAGAACCGTTTATTCCCTCTCTGAAATAGAAAATCTGACGGAGAAGGAAGTTTTAGTTGTACTTTTTCGTGAATCTCGCATTTTAGAAAAACAGATCGGTTTCGACGAGCTCTCTCGAATGGGCGCCGTAAAAGGACCGATCCAATCCATCCAAAAAGTGAAGGAGGATTCCCTGCTTTGGCTAAAACAAAGAATCGTCGAGTAGTGCTCCTTCCTATCAAACCGGAATTCGCTCATAAAATCGTTAATGGGGAAAAGAATATAGAGTTTAGAAAGAAATTCTCCTCTCAAAATGTCGAGACGATCGTCATTTACTCATCCAGCCCCGAACAGAGAATTATCGGTTATGCGACCATTGACACTATCGTAATCGATACTCCCGAATCTCTTTGGAATCGATTTTCCGTAAAGGGAGGGATCGACAAGGATCGTTTTTCTTCTTATTTTAATGGGAAGGAAACGGGAATCGGGATCCGATTCAAAAGCGTAAGTAGATTGAAAGTTCCTATCACCCCTGCTCGATTAGGTATCCGAGGCGCGATTCCCCAGAATTTTAAATTTTTGAACGGGGACGTGATTTTAAAATTAGAGCGTAGGAATCGCCTATCCTAAAGCCAATTCTCTACCTTCAAACTAGCGACTCGTTTGAATTCTTTTTCATTATTTGTGACTAATGTACCATTATAAGCCAGAACGATGGAAGCAATCAACAAATCGCTCGGCCCGATCGATTTTCCTTTCGATTCCAACTCTCTTCTGAGTTCGGCGCATATTTCTGATTCAGTGTTCCCGAAACCGAGAATTTCGAACGGATCCAAAAAGTTAAGAACGATGTCCTTATTTCTTTTTCTATTGTTACTTTTATACGCTCCAAGCAAAAGTTCCCCCTTAACAAGGGAAGGGATTTTTATTTCGCCTGGATGGAATTTTGAGATGTTTTTTTGGATTTTATCGCTTTGGCCTTTAAGAAAATAAATACAAGTATTCGTATCTAAGCAATAAATCATAATCTCTCTCTTGAAGTATCCGATTTGAAATCCCGTTTTTTGGGAGCCGAAAAAGAATGTTGACATGGGAAAGTTGCAGGAGTTTAAAATCCCACAGTTTACGGTTGATCTGCTCGAGAACCTACTTGAAATTGAAATTGCGCGAAACTTTTGGGGCGCGACCCGAAATCGGCGAATCCTGTTCGAACCGCCAAAAAACTGGGAGACTCCTGTCATGAAATATCGATCCTTTATTCTAATTTTCTTATTCCATTTCGGGATTTCTCTATTAATCTCCTGCTCCACTCCGGACAAACCTCTTCCTTCGACCTTCGATCCGAAGAATCTCACAACTGAAATCCTTCCGCTCGTTAAAATACCGAAAACCTATATCCGCAGCACCTTCTACCCTGTTATCTACAACGGCAACAACGCCGAAAAACGCAACTACTGGGCCCAAGAAATGGTTGTCTCCTCGAACCGCCAAGAGGCTCTCGAAGCGGAATTGCAGCAAAACCTCGAAGCCGCGGGTGTACGTACAAAAAGGCGAGACGCTTCCGGACCGGACACAACTACCGTGGAACTCATTCCCCTAGGAACCTGGATCATCGACGGGAACTCCGCAGCTGCCGAGTTCCTAGTAAGAATCATCCTTTCTGGAAGAACCAAAATCTGCACCGAACGCTTCGCCGCACGCACAAGTGGAGAGTACGAATCCTACAAACTGAACGACATCCTCTGGAAAGCAGGAGCACACAAGGTTCCGTCCGTCATAAGTAGTTGCCTCTACCAAACGTACTCCCATGAAACAAGTTATGAATTCATACCGGAATTTCGGACGGAAACCTGGGATTATCTCAAAAACCTGTTGCCTGGCAAACCCATACTCTATACGGGAAAGTACGAACCCACCATAACCGAAGCGCTCGCAGGACTCCCTAAAACCGTAAAATATACGGAATGCGCCATGTTTGCCGGCAGCACTTCCGGCTCCATCCGGTGTATCGCCCACAAAACGATCGAAACGCCCCCGATCGAATGGAAAATCGAAAGAATCCCGACGGAAACGATCCTTCGTGAATTCGAAAAATAACCAAAGTGGGTGGATAGTTGCACGGAACGGATTAAAGATTCGTAGTTAATACAATTACGAAAAATAAGAACGGTCCGAGCCAGGTCAAAATCGCCCGGCCAAAATTTTGTTGAAAGATGGATCGGCACATCCGTACATAAAAAATGCACTGCGCCGTAATCGCTAAAATCAGAAACGCCGCGTTCAATCCTAAAAAGAACGACATCTTGAACGTGTCCTTCTGAACCGATTGCGGAACAAGGTTATACGAAATCAAAATCGGAAAGAACGCCAAAAGAAAATACGTACCTGTGGAAAACGCGATCCCAAGCATTCTGGCAAAGGACCGATCGGGCTCCCCCAAGATCCACAACGCTGCATAACTCGTCGTAGCGGAATACAACTGGAAAAGAATGCTGAAAGCCGCCATCAAAAAGATATTGAACGGGAACGAATTCATCGCGTACATCGCCCAACCGATCCGACCTTGCTCGTAATATTCCCTCATCCTATCTCCGAACTCATTCAGATAACCCAGATTAAAAAGCGAAACAAACACGTTAGACAGAACGTACGCGCCTAAAAAAAGAAGATAGATTCTAGCCGTCGCGATCAGAAAGTCCTTAGGACGTAAGGAAAGCGTCTCCTTCGGACGGAGATTGAATTCTAGGTTTTCCAGAAACGCCCTGGTAAATAAATTATCCTTCAAACGCAGTTTCAATTTTTCAAGAACGTTCATTTCTTCTTACCCCTTTTAGGATGTTTTCCTGACTGCACTTTTCCGGAAGCCGTCGGTTTCGCTTCCTCTACGGACTGTTTGCGGACCGGCCGGTCGTCCGCCCAAATCCCTTCGAAAACAAGATTCCCGAATGGACCGTACAGAACGCCCTTTCCTTCCCGCTGACCGTTTTTCCAATGACCGACGTACCTGCTACCGTCTCCGAAAATAAAGATCCCGTTCCCGTCGAAAATCCGACCTCCTGCATATTTCCCCTTCAGAGCCGGACCTTCCGGCAAATGCAAAATGCCTTCCCCTTCCGGCAGGTCGTTCTTCCATACTCCTTCTAAGGCTGTTCCATCCGACCATTGAAACGTCCCGAAACCTTCTTTCCGGTTCAGAAGAAAATCTCCTTCGTAAGAATTCCCGTTAGAGGAACGTAAAAGACCGCGACCTTGGCGCAAGCCTCGCACCCACTCCCCCTCGTAATATTCTCCCGAAACGCTTCGAAAAACTCCCTTACCGTTTGGTTTGGAATTTTCCACCATCCCATCGTACACATCCCCGTTTTTGAATTGGATCGTGGACAAACCTTCCTTACAATTACCGGAAATGCAATTCGGTGCATTCAACATCCGTAGCACAAGAACCAGAACCGTTACGATCCCGACCGTAAGGAACGCATAATGTTTCCAATGGAAGGGGTAAAACAAGGAACAGATCCCGGTGATCGCTTTCTCTCTGCTCGGAAGCTTGAATCTGCTTTTAAATCGATCGAGCATTGCCATAAAATACCTCAAAGGGAAAATCAAAACGTCTTACCCTGTTTTTTTCGGATCGAAACCGGCTGAACAAACTTGTCGGAGATGCCGGCAAAAATCCCTTCCTTTCGAAACGGACTTTCTATGCGGAAAAAGATCCTCGGAGTCAGCAAGAGCGACAACCCGATCCCGCATAAAAAGGTCGTCTCCAATTCCATCAAAAAAGCTCCGCCTTCCCGGGCAAAAATGATCTGGGGTAAAAAAAGCGTTAGGAGCAGCAAAAAAATTTCTCGCTTCGGTTCCGATTCCGTATCTCGGGAAACCTTACTCAAGCAGAGGATGTGAAACGCTGAGGCTGCAATCGTAAGCAACGAACCCAAATATACCGGCAAGGAAATTTTTCCGAAAAGAAAACTACAGATCGTAAGATTCGCAAAAAACGCGAACAACAGCGTAGTGATCACCGCGAGCGGACGCAAAAAGGATTCGAAGTATGAGGCGAATACCATATAAATCAGAAAAAAGGAGAATGCAATTACCGCGTACAATCTGTTTTCCGTTTCGGACGCCTTTTCCACATTACGCCCCAATTCTATCCTGTAATGTTCCGGTAAGCCCTGTGAAAGTTGCTCCGGGATCCTCGACTGTAAGGAACGAATTCCGCTACGGGAGCTCCGAAGTGAAAATGAGAGCGTGCGTTTTTTATTTTTGCGGGAAATCCGGACCGGGGAGCGCGCTTCTTTTTTGGATGAAACTTCGGGGATCGGAACGTACTTACCTGCCTGATTCTTGACTACGAATCGTTCTATACTATCTACCGAATTCCGGAATTCCTGCTTTGCACGAATCTTAATGTCCAACTCCCGGTTATCCGTAACGAACTTCGAAATCACGGAACCTTGGATGGCCGTCTTTAAAAAACTCGCCACCTCCGAATTGGTCAAAGATGCTCCGGAAGTTTTGGGGCTATTCAAGGAAAGCTCCAATTCGTCGCGTGGGGATTTATAATTCAGGATCGTGTCTTCCGCGCCGGTTAGATCCGCGGCTTTTGCAGCCAGATCCTTGGACAAAGAATCCAATTTGTCCATGTCGTCGCCCAAAACGTCTATGCGAATTTCCTTATATTTCGAGCTCTCCGACTCGCGGGAAAAATAAAGGAAAGCCGGACTTACGTTCCCGATCCCTTTTCGGATCTTCTCGATAAAATCGTCCGCATAGGTGCCAGAATCCAGAGAGACGACCAAAAACGAGTGTCCCGGTTCCACCTTAGAGGTGACATCCTTGGCTCCGCCGGCCTTCAGGATCTTCTCCTCTACGGATTTAGTGATCGAATTCGTCTGGGAGAAATTATAGCCGGCGGGCAATTCCACGTACCCGACGACCCTCTTGCTCTCCGTGGAATAGAACAATTCCTTATTCGCTTGCAATAAGCGAAAAATTCCCAAGATCAGAACCGCCGAATATAAGAGTGCGAACAGCCGGTTCGAAGGAAAGGAACTCGCCTTCTCCGATATCGACGGATCGGGCTTCGCGTGCCGAGTTGCGCTTGGCAAAGGGACCGAATGAAAAGATTTTAGATACTTTTCCCGTACCATTCTTACGGATGCACTCAGAGGCGGAAAGGAAACGTAAGATAAAACGAGATACAGGGACAAAAACGCTCCCAACCTAAGGGTGGACTGACCGGTATCCCGATCCAAATAGTACAGAGGAAGACAAAGAGCAAGAATCACTACGACAAGACTCGTCGATTCTCCGACCGTATTCCTGAATTTGAAAACCCCCGAATCAGAATCCCTGCGCTCACATAGGAACTTATAAACGAACAACCACAGACCACAACCCGCTATCTCCGCCGCCGCGACGATCAGATCGAACTCGACCTTCAGAGCGAACAACACGAACTGGATGAAGAAGAAATTGAGTGGAAACTGGAGCAGAAGAGTGATCGTCGCATCCGACAAGGTGTTCTTGCCGAATCTTCTTAAAGCGACCGCCGACAACGCCATTCCGATCAGAAAACAGATCGAAACGTTCGAATAAGTCTTTCGGATCGAATCCGCTTGATCGTAAACGATCCGGAACTTTACGTTCGGGATCTTCAGGTCTTCCAGTTTTTCCCCGACTTCCTTAGTGATCTGTAATATGTTTCCTGTCGAAGACTTATAGATAAAAACGCTGACGATCTCCTTCCCGCTGAATCTGGATGCGCTTTCCTCATCCCGAAAGGAAAAAGAAACGTCTGCTACATCCTCCAAAAAGAAGATCCTTCCCTGTTCGCGAGAATACAAAGGTTGCTTTTGAATCTCTCGGATGGATTTGTATTTTCCGGCCAAAAGCAGGTTATATTTCAAACCGTCTTTTCGTACGGATCCGATCGAAGCCGATTTGTTGTTGGCC
The DNA here is from genome assembly GCF_004771275.1 of Leptospira fluminis. Lineage (GTDB taxonomy): Bacteria > Spirochaetota > Leptospiria > Leptospirales > Leptospiraceae > Leptospira_B > Leptospira_B fluminis. Next base: position 23,905 of record NZ_RQEV01000011.1, read on the forward strand.
TGAATCACCCTTTGCACTTCCTGCAAATCGATCCCGTAAGCCCTTAATTTCTGCAGGTCGCAGGCGACCAGAACCTCTCTGACTTTTCCTCCGGATGCCACGATCTTACTGACACCTTCTATGTTTTCCAGAAAGCTCTTTACCTCATGGTCTGCGATACTTCTCAGAGTGGTAAAATCGAACGCTTCGCTTTCGATGGAGACGATCAATATCGGTTTCTGGTCCGGGTCATAATGAAAGATCGCCGGCTTATGGACTTCTCTAGGAAAATTACCTGCGATCGCATCGACTCTTTCTCTCACCTCCAAACTCTTGAGATCCATCGAACTCCCTTTCTGAAACTCCAGATGGATCTCCGTTTTCCCTCTCTCCGCAAAGGAACGCATTTCTTCGATGCCTCCGATGCTGGACACGGCCTCCTCGATCGGAATGGTGAGTAATTCCTCGACCAATGGAACGTCCGCCCCCGGAAAGTCCACCGAAATGGAAAGTCCGGGATATTCGGTGGAAGGGAAAAGATTTATTGGAACTTTAAAAAAAGATAATATTCCAAATAGAGTTGCCCCTCCGAGAAACATGGCTACGGTAAGTGGCCTCTCTCGGAAAAAAGGAGTTCCTCCGCTCATACGACTCCCCTTTCCTCTTTTCTCAACAGATAAAAGAACAGGATGGGAATCAGATAAAGACTGAAGAAAAAGGAGGTAAAAAGACCTACGATCACGACGATTGCCATTGGCGACTGGAATTCCGTGCCTTTCTGTAGCTCCAGCATGATCGGCAACAATCCCAGAATAGTAGTGGCGTTGTTCATCAGGATCGGCCTTAATACGATCTTACCGCTGTCAGTGATCACTTTTTTTAGGGGGATATTTTCTTTTCTCAAAAGATGGACATATTCGTAATACAAAGCCGCGTTATCCACCACCACCCCGAGCAGCAATACTAATCCCATAAAGGAACTGACGTTCAGGCTCTTACCGAACAGGAACAAAGCGGGAAAGATTCCGATGAACATCAGAGGAATCACGCAGATCATGACGAAGGAATAGGACAGCGATTCGAATTGACTCGCTAAAAGCATATAGATCAGAACGATCGCAAGTACGAAGGAAAATGTCAGGTCCTGGAAGGACTTGTCGATGTTCTCCTGTTCTCCCGAAAATTTGATTCGATATCCTTCCGGCAACTGCATCTTGGAGATCAGATTCTTTACGGAACCGTAAGGATCGTTCGATTCGCCGAAGTCCACATCGGCGGTGATTAGATTCACTCGGGAATTGCCGGACCTAAGGATCGAAAGTGGAGAATCCAATCGATCGACTTTTCCGATCTGGGACAATTGAATCAGATTTCCTTGCGGTGATTGCACGCTCATCGATAGGATTTTATCCAGCGAATCGACGTCCTGCTTCTGGAAGAAAAGCCTCACGTCGCTGCTTTTATTCGCTAGTTTCACCTTCGTAACTACAGAACCGTAATTCGCCATTCTAAGATAATTGGAGAGATAATCGTTGGATAGGTTAAAAAGACTCGATTTTACCGAATCGAAGCTGAGCGCATATTCGGTGGCGGAGTCCTCCATACTCACCCGCACGTCGCGGATTCCCGAGATCTTGGGCAATTTGGATTTCAAATCTGCTCCAAGAGAACGTAGCGTTTTCAAATCCTCTCCCTGAATCTCCAAACTTAAACCGTTCGAATCGGGAGAGACCACAGATGACAGTACGTCCCCGCTGTTCTCGAAATGAATCTCCATATCCTCGGTAAATTTCAATTTCTTACGGATCCGCGAAATGAATCTGGCCGAAGAGACGCTCGCGTCGTCCTTCAAAACCACTCGAACTGAAGCCCGATTCGCCCCCCAGCTACCCGTTTTTCGGGAGCCGATCTGATCCTCTTCGAAGCCGATTCTGGAAACGACGCTTTGAACATCCGGTTCTTTCAAAAGATTACTTTCGATGAAGCGGATCGCCTCCGAGGTAGTCTCCAGCGAGGAGCCGTTCTTTGTCTTTACTAGGATGGAAAACTCCCCTGTATCTACCCTTGGAATAAACTCCATCGGTAAAACGAAAACGAAAAGACAGGAAATCGCGAACAACACCGCGATCCGTAAAAACAAAGGCCTGGGTCGATCCAGATAGCCGGATAATTTGGATTCGTATTTCGAAAGAATGTTTCTATGAAATTCTTCGGAACGCTGAAAAACGAAATCCGTAAGGAATTTCGGTTCCATCCGGATCCCGTAGAGAACGGAAGTCAACATCGGGATCAGGGTAAGGGAGGCGAAAAGACTCATAAAAAGCGCCAGAGTGATCGCCAGAGCCATTTCCCCGAATACGATTCCGATGATACTCTTAAAGAAAATGATGGGTAAAAAGACGATCACCGTGGTCAAAGTCGCGGAGACCACCGAACCTGTGACTTCCAAGGTACCTCGTACCGACGCGTCCTGAACGGAAGCTCCGCGGGTCAAATTCCTTTCGATAGCGGAAAAAACCACGTTACTCGTATCGAAGAGCATACCTACTCCGAGAGCCATACCGCCTAGGGACATCATATTCAGGGAGATGCCGAAAATATAGAAAAGAAGTAATGTGGAAAATAAACTGGCAGGGATGACGGTCAAAAGAATGATCGGACTCTTTAAATTCCGAAGCAGGAATACCAATACCAAAAACGCGAGAATCATCCCGGAAATCAGCGAGCTCGTCACTCCGGAAATGGATTCGCTGATGAATTTGGCCTCGTCGTACACGATCTGCGCGGAGATCTCACGGCTGAATTTTTTGTTGATCTCTTCCAACTCTGTCCGGACTTTCTGCGAGATCTCTACGGAGTTCTTGCCGGATTCCTTATAGAGATACGCGATGACGCAATCTTTGCCGTTATATCTCGCGATCCCGGTGCGATCTCGGTATCCTTCCCGGATACCGCTAAACGAGGAAAGACGGATCGGAACTCCCTGCGAGTTGTTCCCGACGATCGCCTCCCCTATGCTTTCCACCGATTTGAATTCGCCGACGGCTCGAACCAAATAGTCCTTATCGCCGACCGGCAAGGTACCCGCCGGATAGCTCACGTTCGCCAAGGAAAGCGACCGTCTGATATCGAAGAGGGAAATACCGTAGGAATTCATCTTCTCCGAATCGATTTCGATCGAGACTTCCTTTTTATATCCCCCGGAAAATTGCACTGCCGCCAGACCTTCTATCCTTTCGAAATAGACCTTCACGTTGTCGGACAAGAAGGAGCGCAAATCCTTTTCCCGGACTCCTTCCTTTGGAAAAATCACGATCTCTTCGAAAGCGGATCGGGAAGGATCGAATCTGGTGACGACAGGCTTACTCGCATCCTGAGGAAGGCTGTCACGAACAAGGTCGATTTTTTCCCGGACGTCCAGAATTGCATAATCCATGGAGGTCCGGTTGGAAAACTGAACCGTGACCGAAGACATTCCTTCCATGGATTCCGAATTCACCGACTCCACCCCTCCTATCGTGCCGACCGAATCCGAAATCGGTTTGGTGACCAGATTTTCCACTTCCTCTGCGGAAGAATTGGGATAGTACGTCATGATGGTGACTTTGGGAAATTCCAATTCGGGCATCAGATTGATTTTTAGGTTATGCAGCGCGATAAGCCCGAAAAGGACCAAAGCCGACCAAATCATGGAGATGGTGATCGGCTTACGGACGCAGAATTTTAGGATGAATTCCATCAACGCAGGATCGTAGGATTGACCGGCATCCCGTCTCTAAGTTGAGACAACTTGTCCAACAGGATCATATCCCCGTTTTGAATGCCCGAAGCGATCTCTACGTCCTCACCGTGTTTCTTACCCGTTTGCACGTTTACGGAATAGCAACGGCCGTCCCTTAGGACGAACACCGAAGTCTGACCTGCTTCGGTCGAAACCAGGGAAGTCAAAGGGACTAAAATCGTCGGTGTAGGATCTCCGAGTACGATGTTTGCGCGGATAAACATACCCGGTTTGAGTTTCTTTCCGGTATTCTCTACGATCGCCCGCACTTCCACGGTATGTGCCTTCTGATCCACAAGAGGGCTGATCAGCGTCACTTTCCCCGAAAATTTAGAATCTCGGAAAACGTCTGCGGTAAAGTCCACCCGCATCCCTTTTTTCAGGACCGTGGATTCCGTTTCCGTAATATTAAAGACCGCATAAACCTTATCGATATTGATCACCGTCAATGCCGGCTGACTTCCTCCGGAACCGGAAAGCAATTCTCCTTCGTTCTTATACCTCTTTGCTACCACGCCCTTAATGGGGGAATAAATTACCGCTTCTTTGAGCATGGTTTTAGTGGAATTGACCTGTGCTTCGTGAGAATGCATGACTCCTTGGGCAACTTCCAGCTCCGCCTTTTCGATTTCCGTATTGATCTCCTTCAAAAGATTGATCCTTTCTTCCTTGGATTTAGGAACAGCAAAACCGTTCCGGAGAATGTCCTCATCGGTCAAACCGATGCTATGGATCTCCAGATCCCGCTTTGCGATACTGAAACCGGACTCCTTTGCAGTAAGGTTCAATTTGGCGTTTTCGAATTCTTCCCGGCTTAAACCGCCGACTTTATAAACTTCTTCTATACTGAAAAAAGTATTCTTCGCCTTTTCCAATTCTTCTTTGGATTTTTCAAAGATTACTTTGCTCTTTTCCATTTCCTGGATTTTGGCAAAAATACCCATCTTGGCTTTTTCGTATTTTTCCCGAGCCAGGCGGACCTGCGATTTGGATGATTCCAGAGTTGCTTGCTGTTTCATCAACTCCAGTTCCATCTGAAGACTTTCCACCTGAAACAGTTTCTGACCAAGTGTAACGTCCTCTCCTTCCTTGACGAAGATCTTATCCAGACGCCCGCCAATTTTTGAAAACAGATCCACCTTATCAGTAAAGTCGATCAGACCGGAAACGTCTATATTAGGTGAAAGCATCTTCGATTCCACCTGTCTGGCGGAGACGGGCATTCCCCTTTGATCTCCTGCTTCCGGAATTTCTCCCGCATCTTTCTTTCCGGATCCGAACGGTTTAAAAATGGCTGAACCGGATTTAGAAAGAAAGGAATCCGGATTGTTTTTTGCGAACCTGGAATAGAGAAAATAGAGGACCAAATAGATCGCCGTCGCGGAGAGGACGATTCTGCCTAGCTTGCCGAATAAAATGGACCGGATCAATGACATAAAATACTACTTAATATACTCGGAAAAAAATCAATCGTTGCCCCTAAGGTTTTCGAATTTCCTCCGATGGAAATCCGCCTTAGCAGGGATATTCGCTTTTTTATATATTTCGGCCAGTCTTTTGTGGGCAAGAGCAAGCGGCAAGGTTTGCATTACGATCTGATTGTAACTTTGAATTGCTTGATCCGTTTTACCCGCCTCCTCTAACAATCTCCCGTTCATGAACAATAGCTCGATATTTCCCGCGTCCCGTTTTACGTAGGATTGGATGTTTTCGAAAATCGATTTGTCCCGGATCCCGGCGGCGAATTGGGACTTAATCACCCACAATAACGGCACTAGATTCTCCCGATCCTTGCTAGAAGCATCCTGAAAACAACGGATCGCGTCCTGAAATTTGAGATCATAATAGTAAGCCTTCCCTAATACGAAAGCGATATCCTTAAAATCGGATTTCGCTTCATAAATCTCTTTCAGAAGTTTTGTCGCCTCCGCCCTTTTATTCGCCCCAAACAGAGCCTGCGCTCTGCCGTATTTTTCATCCAACTTTTTCTCGTCCGGACCGCAATTGCCGAGGGTAGCGAAACAGAAAATCGGAACGACTACCGAAATCCAAACTCTTTTCTTGATCGAATCCTTCCGAAGCATTAGATGATTTTCCACCAAGGTTTTTTTTCCTGTCGATTGTCTATTTTATCGATGATTCGGGTACAGATTGCCTTCAACAACTCCGGTTCCGTAATCACTCTTCCCTCGATCGTGTAATTGATACTACTCACGATTTTCCCGGATTTATCGAAGACTTCCAGAAATACGATTCCGCTTTCCGTCTTGTCCAGGAGTTTACGATTGTCTCCCATAACCACCGCGCCTTGGATCAAAAAATCGAACTGCGCGACATTCTGGACGGACTTGATTTCGGATTCCTTGAGCAAACGTGAACCCAGATCGGAATGCAAGTGCCCTCCCGAATCCCCGCCTAGCAAAGCTTTATTCGGATCCCCCGCGCCTGCCGCTGGCTCGCGCTTTAGGCTGTTTTCCTCGCCTACTTTTACGAAATCCTCGATCGAAAGGATTCCGTAACCGGCGTCCAGGAGCTCGAATTTCAGCATACTAATTAAATTTTTTGTAATAAAAGGATCGAAATGATTGTCCCGATTTTCGATAAAACCCAGGAGATAAACTGACTTCACGGTCTGTTTTTTAGTGGCCAACCGGACTGTGCCGGTATTAAAATAATTGCAATTAGCTACAAAAACCGTAAAGCAGATTGTGCTCAGTATCCGTTTCATGGATAGATTACCTCGTAAAATGTGTTAGACGATTTTTCCTTCATTGACTTACGAATGAAAAGGAAAAGGGTGCGGCCAAAGCCCGACCGTAAATGTCCGTAGCCGAGTTGGCGACCTGAAGACTGTAGACCGGGCCGTTCGGATCGACCGTGATCGTGGTGTATGGAATCGCGGAAGTGAAATCCAACCCTGCATTCGTCATATTGTAGTCTCCGGAAGAACCGAACGCGCTACTTCCCCCGCAACTCGACTCGATCTCCGAGAACACCAGGTCCACAACCCTACAACCGTAAGGATACGACGCTTGGCAGTCCTTCCAAGTCCAGGTGGAAAGACGGATCACTGTCGAAGTACCGGTGATCCGACTTAAGCTGATCGCACTGATCGTCGCCCCCGTGTTCATATAATTATTGAAAATGATCCTAAAATCGTCGGTGGTCTGGTCCGAGCAGGAAGCTGCATCGTTCTTACCATCGTCCCCCCCCCTAAATTGATAAGCGCTGGGAGACAATACCTGCTGGGAATAATCCCACCAACAGAAACCCAATGACCAATTTCCACCGGTGGAACTACCCGATCCCGGAAAGGATTGCGCGCAACCTGGTTGGCTCACAACGCCGATCGCCTGAACGGACGGAGAAGGATTGATACCTCCCGCAACAAAGGAAGCGCTCACCGCTTGTGGTAAAGGGACCAGGCTCGAACTTAATGCCGAGGTGGCCAATGCCACAGTATAGCGGGTACCGAAACCCAAAGTCGTATCGGAGACAAAGGTCAAAGTCTGGTTCCCACCTGACCAAGTAAAACTACCCGAAATCGCGGGAGAGAAAGTGATCGCATTTTGAGCGCTTTGGGGATCCATCGGAAGAGAGAAATTAAAGACGATCGTATTCGAAGTGGGATTCCCCAAGCAAGCGCTGGTAACGTTTCCCGTTATGATATTTGAAGCGGAACCAATCCCCGCCTGGCACCCTGCCAGCGAGCCGGCCAAAACGGTAGCGGAAGAAAGACTAGGTGCGGCGTTACCGGAACCTACAAGAAAACTCCCTTGAACGCTTTGCTTCATCAGAGTTCCGCCTGAATCGGCGGCGCTTCCGCCTACCGTGAAAGTATATCTCTGATTGTAGGCGAGAGGATTATCGGGGGTAAAAGTAAGAACCGAGCTCGAAGCCCAAACATAGCTGCCGGAAACGCTAGGGCTGATCGAAATGGCCGCCGTAGTGGAATTCGGGTCCATCGCACGGGAAAAGTTAATGACGATTTGGTTTTGGTTCGGATTCCCCATGCAGGCGTTGAGGACGGAGCCGTTCAAAAAATCGGATAACGTCGCGCCTGCTACATTACAAGCAGCTGATGTGCCTGCATACACGTACATATTTGTCACTCCGGGATTCGATCCCAAAGTGCCTGAGGAAGCAGAGCCACCTATCGCGACGGAGGCGCTGAACGGATTTTCTATATCCAGGCCGTTCGTGTCCTCGCAAGCTTTCGTCAACGTAAATGTATAGGTACCGTTGTTCAAAGCTGCGGAAGGGGAAAACGTAAGAATGATCCCGCTCGTATTGCTGAAAAAACCGGAGGTGCTTGGAGACATGGTAAACGCCGTCTGACAACTGTTCGTATTCATCGCCCTACTGAAACCGACGGAAAATTGTTGATTCGTGGGAAGATTTTGGGCACCGGAGGTGGGATTGCTGAACAAAACCTTCGGAGGAAGACTTTCCCCGATAAACGGATCCAATTTCAGCAATTTATTCGACAATTTTTGACAATGCCCCAAAGAAACGACAATGCAGAGAACTGAGAACAAAGAGATATTATATTTAAAAAACTGAATATTCATAACGTTAAATTACCGTAAAAAATGTTGCTTACTCCGGATTTGCCGGGGCCTTACTCGCTTATCGGAACTACCCCCGCCGCCTTTCTAGGATCTCGGTTGAAGAGCAGGGCCGCAATCACGGAATTCCCCTTTCCTTTTTCGTACTGGATGATTTTCTTATGATTCAAATCGAGATTAGCGGCAAACGCGACCTCGTAGCAACCGATCATATAACCGGCCAAAGAATCGGTCAGTTCCTGTTGCGATTTCAGAAATTCCAATTCGGAGCTCAAAACTTCTTCCTTTCGGAATTGTCCTGTTCCCATTTTTACGTTGCTGATTTTCAAAGTTTCCCAATTCAGAATCACGCTGGAATTCGAAATTTTCATCATCTCCCAGGCCTCTGTTACGCGATCTATGCTCTTCTGCACTTCCAAACCGACCTGATTTTCCAGGTTCTTATTGTTCATCAGAGCTTCCGTCAATTGGACTTCTCCCTCCATAATCTTTCTGGAATAGGAGAGATTATCGAAGAACTGGATCTTACTGGATTCGTAACCGTTGATCCCGGGTCCGACGGTTTGATTACCGAAACCGGGATACGTTTGGATACCGGTGCCGTCTTTCTGAACCCCCAAGTTTCCGTTCGATTGCACTACGTTGCTACCGAGCGGCAGGACGAGATTAAAATTGACCCCGTAGATATCGTGCTTCAAAGGAAAATCATTACCGTTCTTACCGGCATAACCGCCCAGATAAACTTTCGGGATCCAATAATTGTCCGCGATCTTCTTCTCGTTTTTGAGACGTTTCACGATCAGTTGGGATTTTTTCAAATCTTCGCGCGTATTAATTGCACGGATCACCGCTTCCTCCACATCGAAATCGGGGGAATTCAGGACAAAATCTGTAAATAGGTTCTCTTCCAGATCTAGTTCCACATGAAAGTCAAGGGACAAGGCCTGTTTCAGATCCAGTAAACTTTGATTGTACTCGTTTTTGTATTTTAAATACGTATATTGTGCTTGCCGGATCCTATTGGAGGTTTCCGTGAATTGAATACGGGAAATCAATCCTTGGCTGTATTCGACCTTAGCTTTCCTTAAGGATTCCTCCATCTTCTCTACGGCTTTTTTGCCTAAAAAGACCTTACCTTTGGCCGAGAGACATTTCAAATACGCCTTCTGAATGTCTAATTTGATCTTTGCTGCGTTGATTTTAAAATCCTGTTCGTTTAATGCTTCGTTTAATCTTGCGATCTCCACTTGCAAGCTTGTCTCCCCTCCATCAAAGACCAGCTGCTGGACGGTAAGTCGCACGTCGTTGTAAAGGTTGTCCAAAGAACCGACGTTGACATTCCGAAGACCCATATACTGGACTCCCACCTTAGGTAAAAACTCCCGCCACTTTTCCGTGATCACCAATTTGGTGATGTCTTTCTTGGATTCCAGCGTGCGTAATAAAATGTTATTCGTCGTCCCGATCAAAATGGCTCGATCCATATTCAAAGGAATTCTGGGTCGTGAACCGCTGGTTTTAAGAGATTCGCTTCTGATCGGAACAGATTGGAGAAAAAAAAGTCCGAAAAGGGAAACATAGTAAAGTCCGAATGAAATTCGCCGTATCAGAACGACTCTCGACAAGAGTAATCGTGCTGGAGAGAATCTGCGATCCAGAAGAACCTTATCTAACGCGCTTATGATCCGTTTTTCCATCATGGCTATCCAATGCTCGATGTGCTTAAGATGGAAATTGTATAAATGAGTACAAAAAGCATATTTGAATCTGGAAACGAACGATCGTCAAAGTTTGAAACAAAAAGAATTTTTTGGACTTACTTAAACGAATTTATGGGAGAATTAAACCCTCTTAACGAAGACTTCAAAATTGAAGCCTAAATGCGCAAACCAATTTCCTTCTCCTTTGCACTTATTTTGTTTTGATACATAAATGTTGGCAAAAACGTTTCAAAAAGGATCACCTATCTCGGAATAAAAAAGTACACCGAGTCTTATTCCGCACGGAATAATGGGGAATTGAAAGGCGATCGTAAAATTAATTTGTGACACATCGAACATAGTAAGCGGAACTCTTTGCTGTATAAGGATTCATTTGGCCGTTTGCAAAATATACGTACCATGCGTTCAACGGCGATTGAGCGTACGAAGTCGAAGTCCAATAATAGGAAGAGACCGTTCCCGGAAAGGAAGTCGTATCAATCGCAGGGCTACTTTTGGAATAATCCACTAGAGATCTAAGCTCATTTACGTTCGGCAATCTCCAGGATTTACCGGCGGTTGTAAGTGCATTACATCTAGATAATGCGTTTTGCCAAGTATAGGTGATTGCAGTACCTGTCGAGCATGACGAACCGGAAAGCCCTGCGGTACAGGATTCCCAAATCAATCCCGTCGCATTATCCGTAACCGTACCGTTCGCATTATTGACGGAAAAACCTTGGGCAACTGCAGTAGAATTCAAACCGGAAACGCAGAATACTTGGTTCGCATTCGGCTTCGTGATCGGAGAAACAGAACCGTCGCTTAAACTAAGAGCCCAAGCATAAAACCCGTTCCCCGCATTCCCGGTTGCGGACCAAAAATTCACCCAATAGTTGGAAGACTGCCCGCTTGTAGGATTCGTGAAAGCGGACGTGTCGATTGCCGGGCTGGCACCGGAACCGTATTTGGAAATGGTGGCCAATTCTGCCAATGTGGGAAGTCTCCAAGTGCTGATGCCCCCATAAGAAGAAGCATTTAGCACGGAGCAGGCGTTTAAGCCGGAAAATTTCGAAGGAGTACCGCTGTTATCCACGGAATAGGTCCAAGGACCCACTATGGTAGTGCTGTTTTTGGTACAAGCACCTGTTTTGATTTCCCAATCCGCCGGCGTTGCACAAGTTTTCCAAACTAGACCCGTAACGGAGTCTTGGATAATAGACGTACTCGCGGTAGCCGTGACCAGGTAATTCCGAACCGAACCGAATTGGATATTCCCGTCTTGCCCCGTCCCGGAACAAGGGACAGGATTCCCGTTAGCGTCCCAACAAGCCGTTTGACCGGATTGCAGGATCGGAAATTTCTTCTGATTCGGAGCCGTGGTAAACACGATTTGGGACGCGGCAGCAAGAGGATTTCCTGCTGCATCCGTCAAACTTGCAGCGGGAATCGTAAATTGAATCTTCGTATTCTCCGGAAAAGCCAGCCATGATAGATTGATCTGCAGATTTGTACCTCCGTTCAGCCAGGTAAAAACGGCGGTAACATCAGTGCAGTTAAAGGAAGACCCGTCGAATAAATCTGCTTCGAAATAGACCGTTCCGGAAGAAGAAGCGGGACACGCATTGACATAGGAAGCTGGGAGTTGGGACAAGCTCGTGTTCATAGGTTCGCTAAATACGATCGTCGCGCTTGCCGAACTCGGGCTTACTCCGAAACTTCCGTTGGCAGGCGTGGAAGACTGGATCGTCGGAGCCACGCTGTCTTTAGTAACGATAAAGCTGGAGCTTCCATACTGGGGAGCGATACTCGCATTCGCCACGCAGATCCGAACGGTATTGGAGCCGTTCGCAAAATTAGAGTTATTTAAAACGGATGTGATCGGAGTCGCCGCCGCGGCATTTCCGCCTACGTTCGTTCCCCCGGCCAAAGAACCGCTAGTGCAATCCGTCCCTCCGACGAGAACTTGGTACGTGCCTGCCGAACTGGATTGCCAAACTACGGTTACGTTTGAACTAACTGAAGCGCTAATAGATTGCGGAGTCACGGAATTTACCGTAATCGTGGCTACGGAGGTATTAATCGTATACGTAGCGCTATTCACGCCGGATAGGTTTCCTGCTCCGTCCCGAGCGATGAATTGAATCGCAGTAGTTCCACCTGAAAGCGCAATCGGAGTTCCAGAATAAGTCAACCCGTTCGTAACCGTTCCGGAAAGAGAATTGATGGCAGGCACTGTACCATCTGTAGTGTACGCCACAGTGCAGCTACTCGTGTCTATGCAACTCAAGGAAATATTCTGAGGCGAAGTACCGAAAACTCCTGCCCCCGGACTGGTGCTAGCGGACGGAGCGATATCGTCCCGACTGATATTGAAGGAAAGAGAGCCCGTCAAACCCGCCGCGACACAAATATAGATGGAATTCAAACCGGCGGACAACTGGCTAGCGGAAATCGAACTCGGAACAGTCGTATTTGCGGTGACCGTTCCGCTTCCGATGATAGTTCCATCGGAGCAGCCCGTCGCATTTTGCCTGATCGTATAACTTCCGGATTGGTTCGATTGCCAGGAAAAACTTGAGGAAGGAACCGCTCCCGAATTCACGCTGACATAAGGAGAGCTTAAGCCGCTAACAAAAGTGATATTCGGAACATTATGATTGATCTGGTATGCGGCAATATGTAATACTTCCGAATTCCCGGCCATATCCCTACAAAAATATTTTACCGTGTAAGTTCCGTCTCCTGCCGTACCGACGGTAAAACTCGTCGAAGGAGCATCGTACACTCTACCTACCAAAGGACTAAAACTAGGATTCGTACCGTCGGTAGTATACGCTATATCTCCCGGAGCGACATTATCCGAGCAAACGACCGTGACGGTTCTTTGTCCGCCGTAAGTGCCTGAATTCGGAGAAATCACGCTACTTGGAGCGACCGTATCGGAAACGATGGAAGAAAGAATGAGATTATCCGGAGCCCCGTCGCCATTCGTGTCATATCCCTGCCCGGGAAAAACGAGTACCTGATTTCCGGAACAATTGATGCCTGTTCGTAAAGTGACCGTACTCTGCGAAAAACAGAAATAGTAATCCTGGATTCCGTCCCCATTAACATCCACTCCGAGCGGAACCCCGTTATTATTGTACATGAAGAGCATTACTGGAATATTAGAGCTTTGCAATGCGATTCCGATGGCTGTGCCCGCATTGCTAGGGTCCACCACCGTTCCCCACGCGGCAGGACTAGAATTACCGTTCAAGTTTAAGGATTGTCCAATGGATAGGGAATTCGAACTTCCGCTTCCGTGCAACAGTTGACTTAAAGCCGACAAAATAGCGCTGGCGGTCGAATTATCGTTCGCCTTACAACCGAACGTCAAAATACAAAAGAGAAGACCCAGGAAAAATCGCACAAAAATCGCAAAAACAAAATTCAGAAATCGCCAAAAGACAATGGGAACCGAAAGATTCGGAGATGTTTCTTTTATGCTGATTTCCTGAAACATATATTTATTTAATATTTAATACCAAATAATAGGATAGTCGGTACTTGCTTTTTTTGTGCAACAAAAATTGCAGAAAATCGGCATTTTGAAAGATTCTAATCAATTTTACAAGAAGACGGCTGAAAAAAAGGAAAACCGACAGAATTGGCGATATGCTACATAAGAATACTTACTTCGGCAAAGCTAAAAGAATTAAAATGTAAGAAGACTCTGCAAAATGGAAACGGATTATCACCCAAGGGACAGATACGTCTTTACGGAAAAGAAATTCGTTTCCAACGATTCCCTGAAAAAATAACGTTCCCGAAAGACCTTCCTATGAGATTCCGCAGATGGATCCGGCTCCTACTCCTCTTCTTTTCCATCTTTTCCGGACTGAATGCCGAAGAAAAAGTTCTCGAAGGAAAATTACTCCAATTCGGAAGACTCCTTCATTCCGGAGAAGAATTCGTAACCCTCATCTCCAACGACCTCGGCCCGGAATTATCCAGGCACGAAAAGGAGACCATCCGAATCCTTTGCGAGATGAAGGGAAAGAACTGCGAACCTCTCCGCTTCGATCTTTCTCCGTTTGCGGAACAGACAGGATTGGCTCCTTGGACCCTGAAAAAAATTCCGGACTATGTCGGTCGCGGCCTCTACTCTATCAACCCGATCGTATCTCCGGATGGAAAATCCCTGTTCTGGACCGTTTTTCGGCCTCAAGGGAGGCACGGAACCCAAAGAATCTGGGTAGCGGAAAAAGACGAATTCGGAATTTGGAAGGACGGAAAGGAAATGCCTCCTCCACTAAACAACGAACTACCGACGTCGGTTCTCGCAGCGCTATCCGGCGGCAATGAACTCTTCCTGTTCGGAAGTTACGACGACGAAGAACAGAAAAGAAAATTGGAGGACGAACTGCAGGAACGGAAAAGGGAAGCGTATCGGAATATAGACAGAGATCCGGAAGTCCATTCCAAAATCGAATCTATAGAAGAGGAATACCGTAAAAAAAAGGAAGCCCTCGCCCGAAGAGTCCCCCTCTATCGGAGCTATAAAGAGAATCGAAGCTGGTCCGTACCTAAAATCATACAATTCCCCGGGTTTTACAATCAATATAGAAAAAAGACCAATCCGTCCCAGGAAGTCTTCGGAGGCTCCACTCTTTCCAGCAACGGAAAGGTCCTGATCTTTTCCGTCCAACGCGAGGATTCGGTGGGAAAACTGGATCTCTACGTCGGCTTTCGGCAGGAAGACGGAACCTATGTCTTCGGGCAAAACCTCGGCAACGGGATCAACACGGAAAAAGAAGAGATGGCTCCGTTCTTGGCTAGCGACGACCGAACCCTGTACTTTTCCAGCGACGGACATAAGGGAATTTCCGTATATGTCACGAGAAGAATCGGAGAAGGATGGGACAGGTGGACCAAACCGACGGAAGTTTCCGAAAACCTCAAAGGAGCGAATTTCTTTTCCATACCTGCAAATAGTCAATGGGCCTACCTAAGCAAGGAAGGAAAACTGTACATGGCCTATCTGCCGGAAGAGTTCCGTCCCGGAGCGGTGGTCGTAGTGGAGGGAAGGGTCAAGGACGAAAACGGAAACCCTCTCTCCGCCGAAATACATTACGAATCTCTAACAAATCTTTCCAAGTTGGGTAGCGCCAAAAGCGATCCTAAGGACGGCAGTTTCAGCATAGTACTCCCTTACGGACAGAAATACGGAATGTACGTGGAAAAGAAGGGATACCTTACCGTTTCCCGAAACTTGGACCTCACTACTTCGGAAAAAAAGGACAAGGTACTGACGGAACTCGTTCTCCCTACTATAGCTGCAGGAAGACAGGTCCAACTCGATAATATCTTCTTCGAAACGAACCGGTTCGAACTCACTAAAGATTCCGAGCCGGAACTGGATCGACTTGCCGCAATTCTAAAGGCGGATCCGAATCTCAAGATCCGGATCGAAGGTCATACCGACAACGTCGGAAAGGAAAAAGACAACCAAGTCCTATCCGAAAATCGGGCCAAAGCCGTAGCGGAATACCTACAATCCCGCCACGAAATAGATCCGACGCGACTTCAAACCGTCGGCTATGGAGATTCCACCCCGATCGCACCGAACGATACGCCCGAAAATCGCCAAAAAAACCGACGCGTGGTTTTCGTAATCTCGGAATAGCGACTCCGAAAGCGAAGACCTAAACAATCGAACTGTCGATTCCCATACGTCCGCAGGATCGCAAGCCCATCCTCGTTTTGGCCGTCTCTCTTTCGCTCAACTCTCGTCGGTCATAAAACGTTTTTTCTCTTCCTCGGAAAAACGGAACGGACGTTTGGAATGAAGGTCCATGAAGATCCCATAAAACTTGCCTCTACAAACGTGGATCTCTACCTCTCCTTCCGTACGGAAAAGATCCTGGACGAACAGAAGCCTATTCTTCTCTCCCTTTTCCACACGGGTGCGAACGGAAACCGTTTCTGGAAAAATAACGGAATCGAAATAGTCCAAAGTGGCCTTATAAATCACGGGCCCGACGCCTTTACGATTCAACTCTTTCAGATCGAAACCCGCGTTGATAAACGACTTGATCCTGGCGTCATCCAGATAGTATTGCAAGGAGGAAAGATACGGATGGTTTTCCGGACTGATGTCCGTCCAACGAAGCGGAACGGAATGCTCGAAGAATCTTCCTTCTTTTTTCAGCTCGGGAGGCTGCGGTTCCTGCCCGGGAGAAAAGACGGAAAACTTTGCAAAAGCCGCAAATACCCCGTCCGAAAACCGGTACATCTCTTGGCGGATCTCCCAATTCCCTTTCGGATCCTCCGGAAAGAACGTCAAAATCCGAACGGAATCGGGATGCTTTAATTCCGCCTTATATTCTAAAAAAACCGAGCCGAAGGCAGAGGGAAGATTCTTTGCTCGAGTAGGAAAAAGCCCCGCTTCCGCAAAAGCCGCCTCTCTTGCTTCCTCGAAATAACTTTGGTACGTGCCGTTATTCACATGACCGTTCACATCCAAATCCGCCCTGCGAACGGGCAAATCGAAGGTAAACGACTGCAAACCGAAGGTTTGAGATTGAAGTCCTAAGGTTTCCATCCGATCCTCCCGGGAGACCGATCGGTCCACCCGTCGATGCTCAGGATAAAAACAGTGGACAAATCTGTCTACTTCTTTTATACTCTGAAGGATCGATATGGACCGTAATTCTCACGGAAACCCTTCCGTCAGGGAAGATCCCTCCGCCAAGGACAGAATCCTAACCGCGGCTTTGGATCTTTTTTACGAGAAGGGATATCCGAATACCGGAATCAATGAAATCCTGGAACAGGCCGGAGCCTTTAAGAAAAGTCTGTACCGTCATTTCCCTTCCAAAAAGGACCTAGGCAAGACTTACTTGGCGACCCAGGAAAGAATCATCCTCGCCTTATTCCAAAAACTAATGGATAGAAAATCTTCTTACCCGGACTTCATCCGCTCTTGGATGCGTGTGGTAAAACGCGGAACCGAATCCACCTTCCGATTCGGATGCCCGGTCGCGAACTTTGCGAACCAGACCCACGACGAGCCTGAGCTACAGGAATTAACAGGAGAGTTTATCCGACGCTGGACGGAAGTATTCGAGACATACCTACTGAAAACGTTTCCCGACGCAAACCCGGACAAAATAATCAGGACGACGGAGTCGATTTTACTATATTACCAGGGAACCATGCAGGTATACGGAATGACCGGAGATCAGAAATATCTTCAAAAATTGGAAAGAGAACTTTTGAGATTGGAAGCGGATCTGACCTAGGACCTTTTGGGCAGCTTTAATTTTCGAACCCTTTCGATATGCTCGAATTGGGCGTTCTTTGCGTCTTCCAGGAATTGTCGGATCGCCTTCAATTCGTCCAAGGTGTACTTGGATAAATTCCGTTTCCCGACTTCTATAAACGGCCCCCAGATCGAACCGATACTGGACTCCCCTTTTTTTGTAAGTTCCAAAAGGATTCCTCTGCGATCCAAAGGATCCGGAATCCGTTTGGCGTAACCGGCCTTTTCGATCCTATCCAGAGCGGTCGTCATGGCCCCCCTAGTAAGTCCGGTGACTCTCGCGATCTCACTGGGGGAAATGGATCCGTTCCTGAAGATAATACCCAAACATTTCAGATCGGTACGGTTCAGCCCCATCACTTCCGCTGCCGTATCATCGAAGGCTTCGGAAGCATCCTGGAATAGCATAACGGCCTGACCTATCGTCTGAATGATTTCGTTCTTCATAGATTTCCGACTCGTTGCCGACCTAGGCTCCGTTCCTGAGTAAAATCCCGTCGAATCAGCAAATAGTCAAGACCTTCCATTTTTCCACAAACCCCCGTATTCTTTTTTTTTGGACCCTTCTCTGAAATCCAGCTTTTTCTTTAAAAAGAGATTGACCTTTTCCAGGTATTTCATTTTTCATATAGTTAGATTTTATTACTATTTAAAATTCAAAACACTGATTCCGACCGATCCGTTCCTAAGCCGGTCGGACAAAAGGAGAAAAATTATGGAAAATCAAGATGAGCTCAAATACCAGGAACTATTCGGAAAATGGCACGGCTGGGCCTCTCCCGTAGGCCTCGGAATCTTCTTCCTAAGCCTCGCATTATCCGTTTTGGTCCTAAGCACCGCCGTCAAGAAATTGGCGGAAGCGGGGAAAAAAGGGGTCGAAATCCGGCAGCAGCTAAAAACGGAGTAGGTGGAATCCTAGACGAACTCCGTCTAGATCTTCTTTTACGCACAAAAAACGGAACCGACGGAGTGGAAATCCCACCCGTCGGTGTGAATGGAAATAAAATACGATCGCGAACAGGAAGCAGTCTTAATGGATCCTTCCCGTTTCCTTCAAGTGATCGCTTCGGCCGGCTCCGGAAAAACCAAGACCATGGTAGGAGTAGTGGAAAGAAGCCTAGAACAAGGAATCAAGCCCGAGGAGATACTCGTGCTCAGCTTTACGAGAAAGGCGGCCGGGGAAATTAGAAATAGAATCCTACGCCGCGTCGGACATGCAAACGTCCGGGTCCACACCTTTCATTCCTTTTGCTTCCAAGCCTTGGCCCGATGGCATCCCGATTTCCGAAAGCGCATTCCGAGCATCATGCTTCCCAGGGAAAAAAACGCGTTTTTCAGGGAATGGTTCCGAAAAGATCCGCTCTTGGTCGGAGGGATCCCGTACGAATTACTGGCGGATCTACGGAACTTGCCTGAGGACTTTCCCAAGGATTGGCACGAGGAACTGCAGAGAGACTACCGTGCCTACAAGACGAGTGTGGGAAAGTTGGATTTCGACGATCTAGTACAGTTATTTCTCCGATCTTTGGAGAAACAAGAACCCTGGACGGAAATCCCCAGAACTCTCCTGAAAAAAATCCTGGTGGATGAATTCCAAGATACGAACTCGGAGCAGCTCGTTTTTCTAAGCAACCTAAGTGAAAGCTCGTCCATCGTCGTTGTAGGAGACGACGCTCAGAGTATCTACGGATTCCGAGGAGCGGATGTGAAATTGTTTTTGGATTTTCCTCGACTCTTCCGGGGAACAAGCCGGCACTTACTTGTCACAAATTACAGATCTCTACCTAAGATCGTGGAAGTATCCGACATTCCGATCCGGAAAAACCGCGGCAAAATCCCGAAAGAAGTCCGCGCCCATAGAAGAGGAAAGGCATTCGTCGGTAGGATTCTGATCAACGGAATCTCGGACCTTTTCCCGTTTTTGGAAAACGCATACCTCATCTGCGGAAAAAATTGGAAGATACTCTGTAGGTCCAACCATCGGATCCGGGAATACCTCCGCGCGGGAATTCCGGAAGACTTCCTACTGACCATTCACAGTGCCAAAGGACTGGAATTCCATACGGTCTTCGTGGATTTGGCGGACGGATGGAACGTAAAACGGACTTCTCCCCAAGAAATCCTGGAAGAGGAACGCAGGATCCTTTACGTGGCCCTATCCCGCGCAGAAGACAACCTTGCGATAGTGGGATCTCGGACAGCACACACGCGGGAAACTGCGGAGGATCTCTTTTTTTCTTATTTCGACTCTCTTCCCCTTTGGAAGAAACCGCCCCGATAGACGTCTTGTACTTTGCAGTTTCAAGTCTCCTTACGATCCTGTATTTAGGAGAAGATAATGAAATTTTTTCTGATAGAACTGCGCTATACTTCCTCTTTGGAAAAGATCGAAGCTGCGGTCGTGGAGCACCGTGCGTTTTTGCAAACCCTCTACGATAGAGGGATCCTCTTGCTTTCCGGCCCGAAGGAACCTAGGATCGGAGGAATGATTTTAGGAAAAGCGAACTCTAAAGAGGAACTCCAAAATCTTCTCCGGGAAGATCCGTTCCAAAAACAAGGATTAGCGGAAGTATCTTTTACGGAATTCCACCCGGTCAAATACCAGAAATTTTTGGAGGATTGGATCTCGACTCCGTAACCGAAAAAGATCGGAAAATCTCGTCTTACATTCCGGAAAAAAAACCGACCTCCCGACTCCTTTCGGAGCGGGAAGCGGGAAGCAATTGGATTGGATGGGTGCTACTTAAATGGTGGCCAATGCGGCGTTCGCTAAATCGTACCCGCCGGTTTGATCCGGGTGAAAACCCGGTTTAAAATATAGGAGCGCCATGGAAGCCAACGACGGATACAGAACTCTTCCTATCGGTCGGGAACCGTTGAGGTCCTGAAAATATTTTCGGATCCCCACTTTCTTGTCCGCCAAAAGGAACCAGTGCTGTAGAAAAATCGAATATCCCCAGAAGATCAAGGAAGCGATCAAAAAGCCGAAAATACGTAAAACATAACTTTTTGATATTGTCTGGAGAACGTCGTAAGCTACGGATTTGTGCTCGATCTCTTCGCAGGCATGCCAGAGCAATAAGTTTCTCATCTCTCCTTCCGCATTGTCGTACAACCTATACCTAAGCACTACTTCTCCCATACTGGCCGTATAGTGTTCCAGCCCGGCGGTTACGGACAGTTTGAGTTTCTTTCCGAATAGGAATTCCAATACCGGGACCAAAAAATCGAAAGCGGTCCATACGTAGAACTTCAACATGGCTCGGATCGGGCGACCTTGGGCTTCCAAAATCTCCAGAGCTTTTTCATGCTCCTTTCCGTGCTGGACTTCCTGGCCGATAAAAGCCTTCACACGGTTCTGCAATCCAGGATCGGTGACTTGGTCGGAAAAAGCCTTTACGCTTCTGATAAAGAAACGCTCCCCTTCCGGAAATAGTACGTGATATGCATTCACATTATGTGTGACGAAGGAATTGTTCGCCACATAATGATCGGAGATCTTGTCCAAACCGGAAAAGTCCATCTTACGGACCGTAGGCGATTGCGCGTCTATCGGTTTTAAATTTTTACCTTTAACTTTCGTTTCTAAGCTCATTGAATGTACCCGTTCGATTCGTTTATATAGTTGCGAGAGCGGCGTTCGCCAATTCGTAGCCGCCGGTTTGATCGGGATGGAAATCCCGTTTGAAATAAATTCCGAAAGACTTGGATATGTCGGTCCAAAGTAGGGAAACGTACGGACCCGCGTTCTTCATATCCGCAAAATACCGTTTCAAACCAATGTTCTTATCGGATAGGATAAACAGATGTTGGATGATTACCGCATATCCCCAAAACATAAAGGAAGCGATGATAAAACCGAAAACCCTCAATAGATAACTTTTGGATACCGTCTGGAGAACGTCGTAAGCGACGGACTTGTGCTCGATTTCTTCGCAAGCATGCCAAAGCAATAAGTTTCTCATCTCTCCTTCAGCTTGGTCGTGAAGATTGTGACGAAGGGAAATTTCTCCCATGGTTGCGGTATAATGTTCCAACCCGGCGGTTACGGACAGTTTGAGTTTCTTTCCGAATAGGAATTCCAGGATCGGCCAAAAGAAGGAATAGGCGGTTTTCACGTAGAATTTCAGGATCCGAGAGACCGGGTAACCTTTCTTTTCCAACATTTCTAGGGCTTTTTCATGCTCCTTTCCGTGCTGGACTTCCTGGCCGATAAAAGCCTTCACACGGTTCTGTAGTCCCCGATCGGTGACTTGGTCGGAAAAAGCTTTTACGCTCTTGATAAAGAAGCGCTCCCCTTCCGGAAAAATAATATGATAGGCGTTTACCGTATGCGTGACGAAGGAATTCCCGGCGATGTAATAATCGGAAAGCCGGTCTAACCCTTCGAAATCCATTTTACGTACGCTTGGAGACTTCGCGTCGATAGGTTTGATATTTCGCTTTTTAGCAGATGTTTGGACGGTCATTGGTACCTCCTCCAGTTCCCACGTCGGCTTTTGTAGCGCTTACTATAACCCTAAGACGTTTGGATTGCATGCCGATCCCGGAAAATCCTAGCCGATTCCGAAATCGACCTAGTTTAATTCTGATTTTTAACCTCAAAAACAGGGTACACCGACGGAAAATCGTCCGGTTTTCTCCAAGAATTTCTCGGGATTGATTCGGGTACGTTTTGGGTCGGGAAAAGGTGAGTGAAGAAAGGCCGAATCGAAAAGGCTTTACGATAGGAATCGGATCAAAATACTGGTCGCTACCGGGGGGATTAGCTCAGCTGGTTAGAGCGCTACCTTGACATGGTAGAGGTCACTGGTTCGATCCCAGTATCTCCCACCACCGGAAAAACTCCCTTCACAACGTATCTCGGAAATAAAAAAGAAAAACGGGACTTATTTCCCGTTTTGGTCTTGGAACATAAAACTGGTCGCTGGCATTTTAAATCCGATCACGCTAGCGAGGTCCTTTTTAATCTGCTCCCGTACGATCGGCTCATGTTCGATCAAAAGAGCTTCTCGCAAAGAAAATTCACCCGCTTTTAGATCCACTTCTCCTACTGCTACTGAAGTCCTGTACCGAACCATAGGAGATTCGTCCTTCAAAAACGCGCAAAGATCGTAAAACTTCTGATTCGCGATTCGGTTGTTGGAAACGATGGCGTTCAGGATCGCGACTTTCACGAAGGAATTTTTTTCCTTTTCCAGAGCCGAATTCAATTGAGCCAAGGATTCCTTCCGTTTCTGGTTTTTGAGACCGTCCGCAGCCGCGGCACGGATATAGAAATTGGGATGGCTTAAGCCCGTTATGATGGTATCTTCATTCTCTTTGGAATACGGCAAAAGGCCCAGATTCCTAACGACTTCCCCCACGGAAATCGTTAGGTTATAACCTTCCGCAGAGCTGAAGTTCGGAAGGTCCGACTCCTGCACGAGAGGAGACATGCGCTTGAACTCTTCCACCAGTCCGGGAGCTGCCATATCCAATTCCATTGCACCAAGTGCCTGAGCAATGGCGAATTTTAGGGAAGGAGAATTCTCTTCCGATTTAGGGACCTTCGGATTTCCCTTCAAAGCGTCCAAAAGGGGACGGACCGCCAATTTGCTTTTTACGAATTTCAGATATTCGGCGGCCTGGATTTTTTCCTCCAACGTGCCGCTTTCCAGGTTGCGGACTTGCTCGAAGAACAATCGATCCAGTTTTTCGTGAATAGGCTCCTTTGCGGAAACGGAATTGGATATGAGAAGGATAACGCAAAAGAATAGGCTGGAAAATCTAAAAGCGGACATGGTCCCCCCTTTCCCATAGAGTATCGGAGATCGGAAAGTCTATCTTGATAGATCCGAGGTAAGAAAGGGGCTTCAGATGGAATCTTTGTCCCGAACCTGCTCGGCGATCTTCCGAATTTTCTCGGAAAAGTCCTCTACCGCCAATCCATTTTCGCCCCCGTCTTCCAGTTCCCGACCGACTTTTTTGAGCTCTTCTTGGATTTGTTCCCGATTTTCACTGGCTCTGTGAGCCAAATGGGTGAGTAGATCTTCCCGGTAACTCTTTACCTCTTCTAGTTTCAATTCCCCGAGCGCCACCATGCTCTGCAAAATCTTATCCATCTTTTCCCGGGTCAGGTAGGCCAGGCCGATTCCGCCCAGAACCAAACGTCCGAATAAGGCGCTGATGTTTTTTCCCGTTTCCCGAATTAGCGCGGAAAGCATGTAGTTGGAAAATTCCTCGTTTCTCTGGCCTAGACTGACTTTTAAAAAGGTTTGGCCTAGGATTTTAGGAGTGATGTCTTGGCCGGTCATATTGTCCACGACCTTGATTTCACTTCCGGCGATGATCATCTCCGCAACGTCTTCGAGGGTGATAGTTTTGCTCGTCTCGGGGTCGTACAACCTGCGGTTTGCGTATCGTTTGAGTACTTTCATTTTGGCGTTCGCCTATTCTTTGGAAAAATCCGAGACCGATGTGAAAAGAACCGAGACCGAATCAAGGGAAGATCGTTTTTTGAATCGGAACACCTTTCTAGTTGCGGGTTTTTCGCAACGCACTAATTCTAGGATCGGGTTAAAATCCCCGAGGTCAAGGAAAAAACCCTACTTTAGAATTCGGCATGAATCTACTTTCCGACGTTTACCTTCTACGACGACTGACTTCCGAAGAAAAAGAATTTCTATTGGCCTTACTGAAGTGGAAAGGAATTTCCGTTTCGGAATGGGTGAAGTCTTCGGGATTTCCCTCCGTTTCCAAGGAAACCCTCGTATGGAAATCGGACTCTCAGCCGGAAGATTTATCCATAGTTAAAGATTGGTCCAGGGAACCCTGTCTGATCGGAAGGTTCGACCCGGAGGAAAAGAACGCATTTTTAAGAGCGGGAGCAAGTCGAATCTACGACCTCAATCTTTTTCCTTTGGAGGAAATTCCTTTCTTCCGCCCCAAGAGACCTTTGCATCCGGAAATATTATTTTTCACTCGGGACGAAACTCTATACTATAAATACAGATCGCTGCTTAGAGCAGGAGGGTCCAACGCCTACTGGTGCCGGGACGAATTCGGTCTACCGAACCTTCTGAAGGAAACCAGACCAGGACTTCTGGTACTGGATGCGGAATCTTTTTCCACTAGGGAATTGGTGGAAAAATTGAAACCTCTTTTGGGAGTTCCTTTTTTTCCTCTCAGCTTCTGCCTGATCAACTTCGGAAGGGAAAACGTTTATACGGATCTGGCAAGAGGACTAAAGGATTTATCCAAAGCGTTCTTTTCGCCCGAAGACCTTCTCCTCTTTTTACGCGATCGGTTGGCCTTATCTTCGGAAACGGAAACCTCCGGATACCAGGCGATCGTTTGGGGAGGATCTCCCCATAACATTCGGGAATACGAATTCGTCCCTATCCCTAAATTTCCTGAAAGCAACCCGGAACTCGTCGAAAACCGAAGAATACGCAGATTATTTCTTTGGCTTGGAGAAGGAGCCCAACGAGGAGATTCTTCTTTTTGACCGGCAGCGGAAACGATTTCAGTTCGATTCCGTCTTCAAACGATCGAATACCTGCAAAAACAAATCCACGGGTTGTGCGCCGGAAACTGCGTATTTTTCGTTAAAAATATAAAAGGGGACTCCGGTTACTCCCATCTGTTTTCCTTCGGTTTCTTCCGATTCGATTTCCGCGAGAAGGGCATCGTCCGATTTCACGGCGACCAATTCCGATTCAGGAACGCCGGCCTCTTTCAGACTTGCAAGAATCGCGGAATCTTCCGACAGGTTTTTTCCCTCAGAAAAGAAGTTCCTGAAAAATACCTCCGCCAATTCCGATTCTTTGCCGTATTTTTTGGCCTTTCGGATCAGTGCATGGAGCAGGAATGTGTTGGGCTGGTGGCCTTTTTCCAAATTATGAAATTCTAATCCGTCTTGTTTCGCAATTTCGGCTACTCGTTCCGTCATGGATTTTACCCTTTCCAAGGAACCGAATTTGGAGACCATATGAGCGTCACGGTCCGTCCCTTCCGGAGGTAGATCCGGATTCAATTGGAACGGTTTCCATTCTACCTGGATCTCGTCCGCAGGATGGGATTCTTTCCACTTCTCGATCGCGGATTCAAGTCTTCTTTTTCCGATGTAGCACCAGGGGCAGACTACGTCAGAGTAAATGGAAATTGCGGTTTTCAAAAAGAGCTCTCCTGTAATTCTTAGACTTACAAGACCTCTTAAAATTCCAACCTTTTTAATCCGAGTTGGCAAAATAAAGAAACGGATAGCAGAGATTTTTCCGGTACGGACTAATCTTCGTCCGAAATTTCGTCGGAATCCAACTCCTCCAACCCTCTATGAGGAAATGCTTGTTCGTAAAATAAGGCCGAAAATAGATTGAAGTCCTCGTCCTCCGGCAGATTCGCTTTTTCCCAATACTCGTTTCTTCTCTTGATCAGCACGGAAATCGTCTCGTCTTCCAGAGAGAATTCCTTGGCCCCTCGATTCAATCTTCGGATCAGCCAATTCAGATTATGAAGCGTAAAGGAACCCAAAAATTCCAGAGAAGCGAGAGAAGGCTCCCTCTTCATCAATGTTTCCGTATGATATAAGGGAATTCTTAAATAATGCGGGTCGTTTGTCTGGATGTATTGTTGGTATCCGGAGGATATCGACTCGAAAAACTGCAAAGTATTCACGTAGGAAGAGTTGATCAACTTTTCCCGTTCCGGATGCAACCGAATGATCTCCATTAGATCTATGAAACGATCTTTGTCTAGCGCCTCTCTCAGAATCGAATCCTGCGGCGCCGGCCGAGCTTCCACATCTATCAACTTTACGAAAAGATATTTGATTTCGTATGCGAATCTGGATTCCCTCGGAATATAGTATTCGATCCAGATCGGTTCCTTATAATAATGCACCAACTCTTCAGCAGGTAAATCGGGAGTGACGCTAAGCGACTTCAACTTCTTAACGTCGTCGGTGATTACCTTCTTACCGCCAACCCTCGTCCGGGAACGCTTGATTTGACGGAGTTCGCTTTTATTCAATAAAGGTTTCGGTTTGTGCGAATCCATCTTAGAATCCTATCGGATCGGAAAGCTTCCGAATCCAGTTGTCCCTTCGATTTCCGTGTTGGTCCGACCGGTCAGGGCCAGAAGATTTTCGCCCAAACCAATCTGAGGAACATTCCGAACGGGCTCATGATTCCCGACTCCGCAAAACGGACGTTGCCTCCTCCGTCCAGTATATAAAAACTGGGATATCCTCCGATTCTCCAATCCCGTAGCAACATGGGATTCCCTTGTATGACGGGAAAATCCACCCCTTTTGTTCGGATATAATCGTTTAACGCTGCTTGGTTTTCTCCCTCTTCCACGCTCAAAAAAGAGAAGCCCGTCCTATCCTTTAGTATGGAGGCATACCATTTTACGACGGGAAGATTGACCGTGCAGACCTCGCACCAAGTCGCCCAAAAATAAACGACCGTCGTTTTTCCCTGCAGCTCCGCTTTCTTACCGCTAAGGTTCCGGAATTCCATCCCGTCGAGAGAAAGAACCGGCTTGGTATCCACGGCTCTAAACCAAGCGAGGAAAAAGGTGGCCGCCAAGAGCAAGACGAGTGCTCCCCCGTATTGAAAGGCGGTCTTTGCTTTGGCATTCATCTTTCTATTAGACTCGAATCTAAAGATGAATGGGCAAACTTTGTCCCGGTCCGGAATACATGATCCAAACCACTAGCAAGAGCCAGAAAAATCCCGCAGCAAGAACCCCTGCATCCGTCAAAATGGCCTTGGTAGGATTGTGACCCATATTCTTAATATAAATGATGTAGAGAGATCGGAAAATCGCGTACACTACGATCGGAATCGTGTAAACCATCTTATCGGTACCTAGATTTTCGATCGTGGTCGGACTGGTAACGTACATTACGTAGGTCACGAGAGTCATCGTCGCAACGATTCCCATCATAAGATCCAGAAAGTTGACCGAGTATTCCTCTAGAATCTTTCTATGTCCGACCGCCCCCTCTTCTAGGATGATCAGCTCTCCCCTTCGTTTTCCGAAGCCCCAATATAAGGCCAACATAAACGTACAGAGAAGAAGCCAGGAGGAAAAACTGACCCCAACGACGACGGAACCGGCGATGGCCCTCACGACGAAGCCGATCGAAATACTCATGACGTCCAGGATCACCATGTGCTTGAGAAATCGGCTATAAACGACGTTAAAAACAAGATAGAAAGTGACTAGGTAGAAAAATTCCGGTAAAAGCTGAAAAGAAAGCAAAAGAGTACCGGAAAGTAAGATTGCGGTGAGAAGGAGAGCGACCGTGGGTGAGATAGCCCCTGATGCGAGAGGACGATGTTTTTTTTCGGGATGCAGTGCGTCTTCTTTGCGATCCAGAAAATCGTTGATCACATATTGGCAACTTGCGGTCAGTGAAAAAAGAAAAAACGCAGCGATCGCTCTCTCGACGGATTCTACTTCTCCCAGTTTTTTCCCGAAAATAATCCCGGCAAATAGGATAATGTTTTTAACCCATTGGTGAGGACGCAGAAGTTTCACGTAAGGGACTATCATTCTTTCTCCAGGGACGAATATCGTCCGTGAAGGACAAAATGCCGCCAATCGTGGATGTTTCAATTAAAATTAGGTGCGGGGGGAGAGGTCTCCCCGCCCTCTTTGGGCGGGGGCCGGTGCGGTGTTACCCCCGAAGCGTAACCCCAACGCGCATAGCATACAATCATTCGGAAGCAAAGCTTTTTTTACAAAATTCGTTGTAGGAGCTCCTGCACGGAAAATTGCAAAAAAGTCTTGTATAAATGATGTTTTTATGATATAGCGTTGGCGACATTCGCCCACGAGCCCACCGCCTCCACCCGAACCTGGGTGGGGGCCCCCGCAAAAACTCCCTAGTACATTCCTAGTCTCAGTGCTAACCGACCTGAATCTTGATTCCATCATCCTTGGAACCCAAGCTACCCAAACCGGAATGACCCGTAAACGCGATCAGCAGAGTAAACACCCCCACCCTTCCGACGTACATGATACAGGGATAAAAGAATTTTTCGAGACCGGTGATATAAGGAGTCAACCCCTTCGTGAGCCCCACGGTACCGAATGCGGACATCACTTCGAAGAAGATATCCTCTATGCCGTGTCTGTGTCCATTAGTGATCGTGATGACCAGCATAAAAAATACGATGGCTATCGTAGCCAGGAAATAAATCCGAGTAGAGATGGCTACGGAGTTTTTGGAAACTTCTTCTCCCATCACCGTTACTCTTGCTTGCGGATTGATTACGTTTCTTAGATACATCAAAAGAATCATGAAAGTGGTGATTTTGATACCGCCCGTCGCGCCCTGCGGCCCACCACCGACAAACATCAGAGAACAAAGAAGGACATAGGTAGGACTCCGAATCTCGGAAAGATCGAATGTGTTGAATCCCGCCGTCCTGGAGGAAACGGAAAGAAAGAAAGAGTTGAATATTTTGTCCCAAAATCCGAAAGGACCCAAGGTATCCGGGTTGTCCCATTCCGAAAACAGAATGCCCAAACCTCCGACATGGACTAATATTAAGGATCCATAAAGAATTACCTTCATTTGAATCCTGTTCGATTCACCGTGCAATGCCTGTCGATAAAGATTCAAACGATCTTCCGCCCAAAACGAAAGTCGGATCAAAACTAAGTACAACCAAGAAGGTTCCTTTCCTTCTTCCAGCGCTCGCGACATGAGATAGGTCTCGGTCGCCACTTCTACACGGTTCATGATTTTCCGAAAGGCTTCCAAAAGCATCTTTTCAAAAAAGATGATAACCGGAAATCCGATCCCTCCCATGACGATCAAGCCCTCGATAACCAAAAGACAGATCGGTTCCTGAGCCAAAAAAGTCACATCATCAACTATGGAAAAGCCCGCATTGTTAAATGCAGAAACGGCCGTAAACAGACTTAAGAAAAACCTGTTGGGATTTCCGGGCAAACCGCTCAGATCGGAGGGCATGGTAAGATACAGCAGCAAGGCGCCTAGTAATTCCAAAGACACGGAAATATTCGCGATGGCAAACAGGATCCGACGGACATAGTGAGCCTTCCGGGAGGACTTTTCGGATCCTTCTTCTTCTCCATCCGCAGTTTCATGCGAATCGATAGCCTCGAAAACGAATGCGGCAATCCGCGTGCTCCTTGACAAACCCCTTACGACTAGGATACCCACCAATACGGTAAACGTGATTATCCCCAACCCTCCGATCTGGATCAGAAACATCATGATGACTTGGGTGGAAAAAGCGAGCTCGCTAATGGAAACCGTCGTCAATCCGGTAACGCAGATCGCGGAAGCGGCTAGATAAAAAGAATCCGGATAACCCAGCCGCCCCGACTCGGAGGCGTAAATCATAAAAGAACCGACAAGAATTGCCGCCGCGAACCCCAGGCAAAGGATTCTCGCAACCGAAAGCAATAAAAATGCCCGGGCTATCCGATTGATGTTTCTCTTCAAAAATTTGATCGGCTGCATGAGGAAAGGGAAACCCGCTTTCGAAGGGATATTTTTTTAAAAGAAAGAACCGCGGCAATGAAAAACCGGTGGGACCGTCTCAGAAGCGAGGATTCTAATAAGAATATCTTTACAAATGAGGGGGTTCCAGAAATCTGGTAAGAATGGGGGCACCTATATTCTAGGGGACCCCGGCGTTATTATAACTCCAACTTTATCTACGAGGATCTTATGAGCACTGCCGTTGCGGATTTTAAAGCGAGTGAAAAACTCCTAAAAACTAGGAACATAGGGATTTCCGCCCACATCGACTCCGGAAAGACCACCCTGACGGAAAGGATTCTTTTCTATACGAACCGTATCCACGCCATCCACGAAGTTCGCGGTAAGGACGGAGTCGGCGCGAAAATGGACAGTATGGAACTGGAAAGAGAACGGGGGATCACGATCCAATCCGCTGCCACCTACTGCCAGTGGAAAAATCACACGATCAACATTATCGACACTCCGGGTCACGTGGACTTTACCGTAGAAGTAGAGAGATCTCTTCGGGTACTGGATTCCGCGATTCTCGTACTTTGTGGAGTTGCCGGAGTGCAATCCCAATCCATTACCGTGGATCGTCAGATGCGCCGTTATAACGTTCCCCGTGTAGCGTTCATCAATAAGCTGGACCGGACCGGGGCAAACCCTTTCCGCGTGATCGACCAGCTCCGCGAGAAATTAAAACACAATGCCGTTGCCGTACAAATCCCGATCGGTTTGGAAAACGATCTATTGGGAATCGTGGATCTGGTTACGATGAAGGCCGTCTATTTCGAAGGAAAGGACGGAATGCAAATCGTAGAAAAGGAAATTCCTGCCGAAATGCAGGAACTCGCCCAAAAGAAACGAGAAGAACTCTTGGATGCGGCCTCCATGTTCTCGGACGAGCTGACGGAGGCAATGCTGGAAGGCGAGCCTACCGTGGAGCAAATCAAAACCGCCATTCGCAACGGTACGATCGCACTGAAATTAACTCCCGTATTCATGGGCTCCGCGTTCAAAAACAAGGGAGTACAAAAACTCCTCGACGGAGTCTTGGATTACCTCGCTTCTCCTGTTGACGTAACGAACCGGGCTTTGGACGTGAATAACAACGAAGAGCAAGTCGTTCTTCCTTCGGATCCGAGCCGTCCTTTAGTTTGCTTAGCGTTCAAACTGGAAGACGGACGTTACGGACAGCTCACCTATGTCCGCGTCTACCAAGGAAAAATCCAAAAAGGTATGACGATCTACAATATGTCGAATAACAAAAAGCATAATGTGGGTCGACTCTGCCGGATGCACTCCGACGAAATGGAAGATATCGATTCTGCGGAAGCGGGAGACATCATCGCGCTCTTCGGGATCGATTGCGCCTCCGGAGATACGTTTACCGACGGAAAAATGAAAGTTTCCATGGAATCCATGTTCGTTCCGGCACCGGTGATTTCTCTCACTATCGAAGCGAAGGAATCCAAACACCTAAACAACCTTGCGAAAGCGTTGAACCGCTTTACCAAGGAGGACCCTACGTTCCAGACCCACGTCGACCAGGAATCCGGACAGACCATCATCAAAGGGATGGGAGAACTCCACTTGGAAGTTTATATCGAAAGGATGAAGAGGGAATACGGCGTCGAGCTAATCACGGGAGCGCCCCAAGTGGCTTATCGCGAAACCATTACCCAACGTGCGGATTTCGATTATACCCACAAAAAGCAAACCGGCGGTCAGGGACAATTCGGTCGCGTAGCCGGCTTCATCGAACCGATTCCTTTGGAAGAGGGAAAAGATTACGAATTCGTGAACTCCATCGTCGGAGGATCGATTCCGAGGGAATACATTTCCTCCGTGGACAAAGGATTCAAAAGTTGTCTGGATCGGGGTAGCATGATCGGCTTCCCGATTATCGGAGTAAAATTGACCATCAACGACGGTTCTTACCACGACGTGGACTCTTCCGATATGGCTTTCCAAATCGCCGGACGCTATGCGTTCCGCCAAGGCTTCTCCAAAGCCAGCCCACAGATTCTGGAACCGATTATGAGAGTGGAAGTGGACGGCCCGGCGGAATTCCAGGGTGCGATTCTCGCCTCTTTGAACCAAAGACGGGGGATGATCCTGAATACGACGGAGCAGGACGGATACTGCAAAGTGGAAGCGGAAGTGCCCTTAGCGGACATGTTCGGATATTCCACCGTAATCCGTTCCTCCACCCAAGGAAAAGCGGAGTTTTCCATGGAATTCTCCCGCTACGCCCCGGTACCACGGAACGTCGCGGAAGAATTGATGAAAAAATACAAACCCAATTCGAAAGACGAGGATTGACCTCCGATTCCGAAACTGGATTTTTCCTGAGAAAGGGAGCCGATGGCTCCCTTTTCTTTTTCTACACCTCGGATTTGGCCGATACCAAATATATGAGGATCCGTTTTCGGCAAGGGTCGATTCTGTTGCTTTGTATTTGGGCTTTCGCCTTCGACGCCCGTACTTCCCTAGCCGGAACCGTCCCTACCCGAATTCACAAGGTCCAAAACAAGGAAACCGCTTTTTCCATCGCAAAAAAACACGGATTGGATTGGAGACTTCTTTTGGAATGGAACGGCAAAAAAGAATCCGACGGATTACATACCGGCGAAGTATTAAGATTGCCTCCCGATCCGTCCAAACGTTTAGGACGGTCGTCGGCGGGAACCGAATCCACGGCGAAACAATCCCAGCCGAGATTCGGAAAACCGTTGGGAAAACTTCCTCCGATCGCTCTTCCTTTTTCCACGACGAGTCATTATCCCAATAAAGGGATTCTGTTCAAGGTCGGTAGACACAAAGAGGTTCGTCCGGTGACGGAAGGAAAAGTAGTTATGGTGGACCGTATGGAAGGATATAGGAAATATATTATTTTGGAGCATAGGGGGGGATTTTCCTCCGTTTACGCCAACCTTCGATCCGTAGCCGTAAAGGAAGGAGACGTCGTAGGCAGGAATTCCTCCATGGGCGAACTCGAATCCGGAAGGGGATTGTACTTACAGATCAACCAAGGTTCCAAGGCCTTGGATCCGATGTCCGTAATCGTTCGATGAAAAGAATTTTACGTAAAATTCCGATGCAAAGATAAGGTTTCGATCCGATGGAATGGGAGATAATAAACGCAAACGCCGTGACCCCTTCGGGAGTCGTTCAAGACGCCTCGATTCGCATAAAGGGCGGTCGAATCCAGTCTATCCGTAAAGGAAAATCCACGGATTCGATTCCTATCAGAATCAACCTGGGAGGACTTTTCGTTTATCCCGGATTGATCAACGCACATGACCACCTCTTGGGTTCCTATTTGCCGAAAGTAGGAACCAACCGGCCGTACACGAACTGGTTGCCTTGGGATAACGACTTAAAGTCCTCCGTAATTTTCGCGGAAAGACAACAACTGGAACCGGAACAACTGTATTTTTTAGGATCCTATAAGAACCTGATCAGCGGAGTTACGTCCGTGTTGGACCATGTTCCTCATTTCGTGCAGGAACCTTTCCTGGATAGGGTGCCTGTCCGTATTTTGAACCGATACTCGCTTTCCCACAGCATCTGTTCCTATTCCTTAGGTTGGGGAGAAGGCCCTACCCAGGAATACGAAAAAGCGAAACGGGAAAATCTACCGTATGTGACCCATATCGCGGAAGGATTCGACGAAGAGTCGGAAAACGCCGTCCGCACTCTGCAATCTTTGGGAGCCTTGGGAGAACATACCGTTTTAGTGCACGGACTTGCCTTCGACGAAGAAGATATCCGATCCGTCGCCAAGGCAAAGGCTCATTTCGTATGGTGCCCCGAATCCAACTTATTTACGTTCGGCAAGACGGCGGAAATCAGAGCCATACTGGAATCCGGAATCAACGTGAGCCTCGGAACAGACTCTCCGTTTTCCGGATCGTTGAATCTTTTACAGGAAATCAAAAACGCGAGATCTTTTTTCCGAGACGAATACGGCGAAGATCTGGATCCAAAAACGATCTTTCAAATGGTGACTTCTCATCCCGCAAAAGCGCTGCGAGTTTCCGAGAATTTAGGAAGTTTGGAGGAAGGAAAAATCGCCGATCTAACGGTTTTATCTTCCGACAAGACGGACGCATACGAGGCACTGTGTTCCGCGGATCTCGGATCGGTCCGATTGGTCGTCAAAGAAGGCGTTCCTCAGTACGGGGACCTGGCTTTGAAAGAATTTTTCGACGAAACCGGAGTTATCGGACGCGAAATAAGGATCTCGGAGACCGATAAATACCTTGCAGGAGATCCCCTAGGGTTGGTAGAATCGGTCACCCGGGCCCTTGGTTACAAAAAGGATTTGGCATTTTTTCCTGTCGGGTAAGATTTAGAGTGGAAGGTAACGGTCTTGGCTGGGCCCATAATCCGAAATTATAAAGGCGGCTCCATTATTTACTTCGAGAAAGATCGATCTGAGGATATTTACGTCCTCAGGAACGGTCGCGTCGTTCTCACGTACACCGCGATCGATACGGGTTACGAAGTAAAGGAAGACGTAAGGTTAGGCGAATTCTTCGGCGTAAAATCGGCCCTGGGAAAATACCCGCGGGAAGAAACCGCCCAAGTCGTCGGAGGAGCGACTGTACTCGTATTCAAATTGCACGAATTCGAGATCTTCGTGTCCGAAAAAACCCATCTCATCCTGAAAATGATGAAGGTTTTTTCAAGCCAACTCAGACAAGTTCATAAGAAGCTGCGCGAAATCCTGGGACAAGCCGAAGCGAGAAACCCGGCGTTCGAACTGATGAACGTAGCGGAAGTATTTTACAAAAACAACAATTTCGAGCACGCCGCTTATGCGTTCGGCAAATACCTGGAGCATTATTCCTCCGGTCCGTATGCCGGGAGGGCGGCGGAACTCTTGGATTTGGCCAAAAAGGGGAATCCTTATCCTATCAATATGCCGCCGCTGGTATACGAAGCGAGCGCTAGTCCCCGGATGACCCAGGAAGGTCTGCAAAACATCATGAAACTCGCGTCCGAAAAGCCGAGCATGGGTTCCGGGGTCGACAACTCGATCACTTCCTTGTATAATCGCGCGCATACTTTTTTGAATGTGGGCAAATTCGAGGATGCGATCGGCATATTCAAGGAACTCACAGGAAGGAGCGACTTCAAATACGATAGCGAAAAGAAACTTGTGGACAACGCTTTGTTTCAGATGGGCGTTTGCCTGCTCAAACTCAATAAT
Source organism: Leptospira fluminis (assembly GCF_004771275.1). Taxonomy (GTDB): domain Bacteria; phylum Spirochaetota; class Leptospiria; order Leptospirales; family Leptospiraceae; genus Leptospira_B; species Leptospira_B fluminis. The sequence continues at coordinate 58,959 of NZ_RQEV01000011.1, forward strand.
TTGGACACCGCGAGCAACACGTTTTCCGCATATATCAAAAAGCATCCTTCCGGGGAATCCGTCAAAGAATCTCTGTTTCATTTGGCCGAAATCGCGGAAATGCAAGGGGATCGACAAAGAGCCGGTATGCTATTCGGAAAAGTCGCTCTACTTCCTCCGGAACGCGATAGCCTCTCACAAAAGGCGAGACAAAAAGCCAAGGAGCTCAGCGCTTAATGGACCTAATGCTTGAGTCGATGTTTTCCAAGTTCGGTAAGACGTACGAACCGAACCAAATCATTTTCTGCGAAAACGAACCTGGAAACGATTTTTATCTGATTCAAACGGGAAAGGTTAAGATCACCAAAACCGTCGGCAATTCCATTAAGACCCTGGATATATTGGAGCAAGGAGACATCTTCGGCGAAATGGCGATCCTGGAGGAGCAGCCGAGGAGTGCGACCGCCATCGCGATTTCGGAAGTCAAGGTTTTGAACTTTAACCGGGCCAATTTCGAACTTTTGCTGACCAAAAACCCTACTCTGGCTTTGAAGATCCTTACGATCTTCTCCGTCCGAATCTATGACGCCAAGCGTCGCCTTCTCATACTTCTTCTGGACGACATCACCGGCAAAGTGGCCGACGTATTCCTGATGCTATACGAGAAAATGCATACTCATACGGATTTTAAGGAAGTGGTCCTCAACGTCTCGGTGGAGGACGTAGCGGATTGGTGTGCTCAACCTGTGGGCGAAGTCCAAAAAGTAGTCAATCAGTTCGCCAAAAGCGGTAAAATAGAGATCTACACCGACAAAATCGTAATTCACAATATCAACGACTTCCAGAGAATAGTCTCCCAGAAGCGCAAACCGGGTTAGATCCGGCGCGCAAGATTCCCCGATCGGGGAAAAAATCGTCGGTCCCGTAGCTCAGGTGGACAGAGCAGAAGTTTCCTAAACTTTTGGTCGGAGGTTCGAATCCTCTCGGGGCCACCAGTCATATTATTATGCAGAATTCCGAGGACAGCGTCCTAAGCCTTTTAAAGAAATCGGAAGAATTCCTTAAAAGAAAGAATATACCTTCCCCCCGCCTGGACGCGGAACTTCTCTTAGCGGATCTTCTTAAAATACCGAGAGTAAAACTCTATGTGGATTTTGAACGCCCCTTATCCCTTATAGAAAAGGACGCCTACAGGGAACGGATTCTCGAACGATCCAAATCCCGTCCCACGGCTTACATCATCGGAAAAAAATCCTTTTTCGATTCCGAATTTTACGTGGATCAGAACGTTCTGATCCCGAGACCCGAAACCGAAGAACTGGTCGCATGGGTGCTCGAGGATTTTTCGAAAGGACAAGGCTCCCTGGAAATCCTGGATCTTTGTTCCGGAAGCGGTTGCATAGGAATCAGTTTGGCCAAGCCGAAAGCGAATTGGATCGTTCATTTCTCCGACGTTTCTCCGGAAGCGATGAATATCACCAAACGCAATAGTTCGGAAATCCTGGGCGGAGACCGTAAGATCGAATTTTTCGAAAGCGATCTTTTTTCCTCCATTCCTAAGGACAAATCCTTCGATTGCATCGTCTCGAACCCTCCTTACATTCCCGAAAAGGAAAAAGGGGAAATCATGCCGGACGTATTGAATTACGAACCTCATCTCGCGCTTTTTCTTTCCGATTTCGAGGAATTCCACGTTAAACTGTTGGGCCAAGGCTTTCCCTTTCTGAAGGAGGGAGGACGCTTGTATCTTGAAACGCATCCGGAATATTCGGGCTGGCTAAGGGAAGCGGCGCTTAAGGTCGGTTATTCGGACGCCGTCCTGCGTAAAGACCTTTCTTCCAAGGAAAGATTCCTCCGCTTAACGAAGTGAGGCTACAAAAAAGGGGCCGGAATCCCGACCCCTAAGATGGTTCGACTCGTTTTGGGGAAGAATGAATCCGTTAGATAGCGGAGCTTCCTCTTTCACCGGTACGGATACGAATCACATCCTCGAGCGGGAGGATTAGAATCTTTCCGTCTCCTATCTTTCCGTCCCCGGTTTTTGCGGCTTTCAGAATCGCATCAACGGTAGGTTTAACGAACTCGTCATTGACCGCGATTTCCAATCTTACCTTGCGGAGCAGGTTCACTTGGTATTCATGACCGCGGAAGACTTCCGTCTTACCTTTCTGCTGCCCGTAGCCTTGCACGTCGCTGACGGTAAGCCTGTAGATTTCGTTTTTTGTCAGCTCGGCTTTTACTTCTTCCAGTTTATGAGGCTGGATAATTGCTACGATTAATTTCATATGCTCTCCTTTAATTATTAAATCGAATTTTCAGGGATTATAAAATATAACCCTTCTCTCCGTGAATTTCGGAATCGAGACCGGCGATTTCCTTCTCTTCGGAGATTCGGAATCCGATCGTTTTTTCTATCACGAAAGCCAGCACGAGGGAAACCACGAACGAATAAATACCGGTTGCGGCTACGCTGATCAATTGAACAACGATTTGGTCCCCTTTGCTCGCGACGCCTGCACCCAAAGTAAGGGTAAAGACACCGGTCAGAATTGCTCCGATCGCTCCCCCTACGCCGTGAATTCCGAAAGCGTCAAGAGAATCATCGTAACCCAGTTTACTTTTCAGGAGAATCGCTCCGTAACAGATCGGTGCAACGATGAATCCCATATAAATGGACTCTACCGGACCGACAAAACCGGAAGCTGGAGTGATTACCACAAGACCAGCGACGATTCCTGAAGCTGCACCTAACGCGGTAGCCTTTTTAGTGTGAAGATACTCGATCACAAGCCATGCAACTCCTGCCGCTGCGGGGGCAACCAAAGTTACGACGAATGCACGAGCCGCAATACCGTTCGTAGCCAGTCCGGAACCTGCGTTGAATCCGAACCATCCGAACCAGAGTAATCCGGCTCCGATCAGCGTATACGTCAGGTTATTCGGTTGAACCAAGGAGATTCCTTCCCCTTTACGTTTTCCGATGACGATTGCGGCTGCCAAACCGGCGATACCGGAAATCAGGTGGACTACCGTTCCTCCCGCAAAATCGAGAGCGCTCATTTTAAATAACCAACCGGTTCCTGCCCAAACCCAATGAGCGACCGGATCGTAAACCAGAGTTGCCCAAAGCAGGATAAAAGCGATATATCCGGAAAGTTTTACCCGTTCGGCGATCGCTCCGGAAATCAGAGCGGGGGTGATCAACGCGAACATTCCTTGGAAGAGGAAGTGAACGTATTTCGGAACCGTAAGTTCCAACGTGTTTTCGTTGATACCGTTCAGGAATGCTAATGCGAAGTCTCCGTAGTATGGGTTCTCGCCGGAAAAAGCGAAGCTATATCCGAAGATGGTCCATTGCAAAGTCAATACGAGGATGGCGATAAAGCTGTGCATCATCGTAGAAAGCACGTTCTTAGATCTTACCAAGCCGCCGTAAAAAAGGGCCAGACCGGGAATCATAAAGAACACGAAGGCGGACGCGACAATCATCCATGCGGTATCGCCTTTATCCAAGGTGGGCGCAGGAGCCGGTGCGGGGGTGGTTGCTTCCTGGCCCCATACGAATACGGGGATCGCAAGGATCAGGAACGGAAGAATTTTCTTTACCAATTTCATTTTCTCAAATCTCATCTCGCGCGTTTTGTTTACTCCCCTATTGCAAAAATGGTACCTGATACCCGAATAGGATGGAAAAAATGTAAAATTTATCGATACCGCTTAGGATAGAGCAGAAAACTGATCTAGGATCGGTTTTTTCACTGGAAATAGCAGTGCCAGGAGAGAAAAAAGAAAGATTCCTTTTTTCCCCCAATGCTGGGGTCGACAGTTTGCTTAAATAATAAGCACATTTTTCGAATATGTTAAAATTTTGGTCGCTTTTCCTTGCAGAAAAATTCGGCAAAATTTCCCAAAAGAAAAATGGGACCGGTTAGGGGGTTACATTCTGAAAATTGCGTAAGAAGGTTTTTGCCCTTTAGGCGAAAAATCCGAATAGAGCGCCAAGCCCAAGGTTTCCCGAGTGCGAGCCGGGTCTAAAACTCCGTCATCCCAGAGCCTCGCCGTCGAGTAAAGGTATGAGGAGCGGTTTTCATAATCTTCCAAAATCGGTTTTCGAAAAATCGCCCTCTCCTCTTCGGACATGGTCTTCCCTTCTTTTTCGAGCTGGTCTAGTTTTACCGTAAGAAGTACGTTCGAAGCCTGTTCGCCTCCCATTACGGAAATCCGAGCATTCGGCCACATCCATAAAAACCTAGGATCGAAAGCCCTTCCGCACATTCCGTAGTTTCCGGCTCCATAAGAGCCTCCGATCACTACGGTATATTTCGGAACGACGGAAGTGGAGACCGCATTGACCATCTTTGCCCCGTCCTTTGCGATACCGGAGTTCTCGTATTTTTTTCCGACCATAAAACCGGTGATGTTCTGCAGAAAAACCAGCGGAACTTCTCTCTGATTGCACAGCTCTATAAAATGGGCCGCCTTTAAGGAACTTTCGGAAAACAATACGCCGTTATTCGCTACGATTCCGGTCAATTTTCCGTAAATATTCGCAAAACCGGTCACGAGAGTGGTACCGTAATTCTTTTTAAACTCCTGAAAACGCGAACCGTCCACAATACGCGCGATGACTTCCCGAACATCGTAGGGCTTACGGATGTCCTTCTGTATGATTCCGTAGATCTCCTCTGCGGGATACAGCGGTTCTTCATAGGAAACGGACTGCGTTCTCCCGGACCCTCCCAGAGTGGACACGATATGCCTTGCGATTTCCAGGGCGTGCTCGTCGTTTTCCGCCAAATGGTCGGTCACTCCGGAAATCCTGCAATGAACGTCCGCACCGCCCAACTCCTCCGGAGTCACGATTTCTCCCGTAGCCGCCTTTACGAGAGGAGGACCACCTAGAAAGATCGTACCGTTTCCACGGACGATCACCGACTCATCCGACATGGCCGGGATGTACGCACCGCCTGCGGTGCAACTTCCCATCACGATCGAAATCTGGGGAATTCCCGCACGGGAAAGATTAGCCTGATTGAAAAAGATTCTTCCGAAATGTTCCTTATCTGGAAACACCTCGTCCTGCATGGGCAAAAATGCTCCACCGGAATCCACAAGATAAATGCAAGGAAGTCGGTTTTCTCTCGCGATTTCCTGAGCTCGAATGTGCTTTTTTACGGTAAGAGGATAATAGGTTCCACCTTTTACAGTGGCGTCATTCGCGACGATCACGCAGGGAGCTCCGGCGATTCTTCCGATCCCGGTAAGTATACCCGCGGCGGGAACCTCGTCCGCATAAACCTGCTCTGCGGCAAGAGGAGAAAATTCCAAAAAAGGAGTACCGGAATCCAACAAACCTTCCACCCTTTCCCGGGCAGTCAATTTTCCCCTGCTTTTGTGGCGCTGGATCGCTTTGTCTCCCCCGCCTTTTCTCGCCTTTTCCAAAAGACGGCGGGTGGCGTCCACGCGAGCGGACAAATCCTCGTAATTTTCCTTATATTCGGACGAAGACGTACGGATCTGGGATTCTATTACTTCCATCGTTCCCTCCTAGGAAGAACTCATTTACGCACTTTCGTTTCGTAAAGCACACGAATCAATTCGGCCTCGGAAGAGGAAAGTTCACGGTTACGTCTTGCCATAATCTTTCTGGAATCGCGGAGGAAATGGTCCAGAATATAAGGCTCACCGTTGACCCAGGAAAAAGGAGGAATATAGCCCCCGATTCTGGAGGAAACGACATTGCATCCGAAATCGATCACTGCACCCGTGTTCAACATCACTCCGATTCCGATCTTAGAAAAATCTCCGATGATGGAACCGAACTTGATCGAACCGGTATTGCATTCGATACCTTCTTCTAGAATCTTTACCACCCCGTAATTGTTCTTCAAATCCGAAGTGGTGGCCAACGCGCCTATATTGACCCAGCTACCGATAAGAGAATGTCCGAGAAATCCTTCGTGATGTTTATTAGAATAATCTAATATTATACTCTCCCCTACTTCTCCGCCTATCCGGCAGGCCTGCCCGATCGTGGTTCCGCCGGTGATTCTGGCGTTATCTATCCTGGTGCCCGGGCCGATGTATAAGGGACCTTCCAAAAAAGTGAACGAAGTGATCTTTACGTCCTTGTCCACGATCACGGGCCCCGAGGTCACGTCGATGACCACTCCCGGAAAGATGCTTGCGGACGGATGTACATGCAAGTGCTTGGATTTACCGACGATCTGAAAATCTCCGGACTTCACCTTTAACTTCTTGATCCACTTCCGGAGTTCCTTGTTCAGATCGATATCCTGTTCGATAGAACGACCGGTACCTTCGATCAACTTCCAGGGCAGGAATTCCTCGGGAGAAAGGATCAAGTCCACATCCTGTCCTTCATGGATCAGAATCTTGGGATTCCTCTCCAAAAAGGATCGTTCGAATTCGGGAATCGAATGCTTGTAAAAGATCTTGCCATCCGGGTATTGGGCCCGCAGACGTTCCAACGGGGTTAGAATTCCGTCACGAATTTCGCTAAACGACCTGACTCTAGTGAGCGCCTTTAAACCGGGAAGGATCTCCCTTTCGTCGATTAGAATTCTTTGGACCCTTGACACCGACTACTCCACTGTGACGGATTTGGCAAGGTTTCGCGGTTGGTCAGGAGGACAACCTCTCGCTACGGCGGAATAATAGGCCAACAACTGGAGAGGGAGAACGTTCAAAATAGGACTTAAAACCTCGGGGCAGTCCGGAACCTCGAAACAATAATCGGAGAGCTCCTTCGCTTCCTTGTCCCCTTCCGTTACGATCGAAATGATGATCCCGTTCCGAGCCTTGATTTCCTGAATATTGGAAAGCATCTTGGAATAGATTTCGGACTTAGTCGCAAGGCAAACCACGGGAACCTCGTTCGTAATCAGTGCGATCGGCCCGTGCTTGAACTCCCCTCCCGCATATCCGGAGGCGTGAATGTAAGAAACCTCTTTCAATTTCAACGCGCCTTCTAAAGCGACGGGATGGTTGTACGTCCTTCCTAAGAATACGAAATCCTTCGTTTTCGTAAAATCCGCTGCCCACGTTTCCAAAAGAGGAGCTTGCGCCAGAATACGTTCCATCTTTGCGGGAAGCATGCGGATCTCGTCCAACAAGATACGCAGTTCTTCGTCGGAAATGATCCATTTCAGCCTGGCTACATACAATGAAAATAGAAGCAAATTGATCACCTGAGCGGTAAATGCCTTGGTGCTCGCCACGCCGATCTCGGGCCCGGCGTCCGTTCGGATATAGGAATCCGATTCCCTTGCGATGGTGGAATTCACGTTGTTCACCAAAGAAACCACTTTGATGAACTTTGCCTTCGCCTCCAAAATGGAAGCTAAAGTATCCGCGGTTTCTCCGGATTGCGAGATTCCTATGATCAAGGTATCTCCCTCGACGACGGGATTCCTATATCGGAATTCGGAGGAGGTCTCGGTATCCGTCTGGATCTTGGCGAAATTTTCGAGGTAATGCTTTCCGAGCATCCCGGCATAATAACTCGTGCCCGCGGCCTGGATGATGATCCGATTCACCCTGGAAAGCACGTCCCTAGAAATTCCGGTTTCGGGAAATTGGATATCTCCCGATTCCGTCATTCTGGATTGGATGATTCTACGGAAAATTCCGGGTTGTTCATGGATCTCCTTGATCATGAAATGAGAATATCCGCCTTTGTCCACGTCCTCGAATTTGACTTCCTGCTTTTTGAACTCGATCTGTTTTTCGGATCCGTCGAAACCGAATACCTTACATTCATTTCTTGTAAAGTATCCCCATTCTTCCGAATTGATATAATACACTTCCTGACAGTTTCGGGTCAGCGGTGAAACGTCCGAAGCCAGGTAAAATTCGTCCTTTCCCCGACCCAGCAACAAAGGCGCTCCGTCTTGCGCAAAATAGACCCGATCCGGCTCGTTATCGAAAACCGCGGAAATAGCCCATTTCCCGTGCACTTTCTTGAAAAGACTTAAAAACGCTTCCCGGTTGGATTTTCCCTGTTTGCGACTTTCGGCTAAAAGATTGGGAATCACTTCCGTATCCGTCATGCTATGGAAGACATGTCCCTGTTGTTTCAGTTCCTGCTTCAGTTCCGCATAGTTTTCTATAATTCCGTTGTGCACGACCGCGACGGTTCCTTTGGAATCGGTGTGAGGATGAGCGTTGATTTGACTTGGTTCACCGTGAGTGGCCCATCGGGTATGACCTATCCCGACATTACCGCGGACCGGATGCTCCTTTAGGAAACCTTCCAAATCCTTGATTTTGCCCTTTTGCTTCCGGACCTGGATTTCGCCCTTATCCAGTACCGCTATTCCTGCGGAATCGTACCCCCGGTATTCCAAGCTGATGAGCCCTACGATTAACACGGACTCCACGTTTTTATCACCGGCGTATCCTACGATTCCACACATATCTATGAATTCTCCATGATCTTTCCCGCAATATCGATCAAAGCGGAAAGATCTTTTTTAGTCCTTGCTTCGGCGATAACTCTTAGAATCGGTTCCGTATTCGAGGGACGAATATGGATCCAAGAGTCCTCGTTAGCCAGACGCAGACCGTCACGGACATCCTCCCCATGTTCGGGGAACGCGCTCCGGAATTGCGAATAGATCTCCTCCGTTTTTTTACCGCCGATTTTATATGCGATTTTGCGCATAAATATGGCGGGAAGACCGTTCAGTACAGAATCAATGCCTTCTCCCTTTAGGGCAAGCAGATTCAATACGTGTGCCACCCCGGAAAGTGAATCCCGACCGAAGGAAGGAATCGTCGGATCAATGACACCTCCGTTCCCTTCTCCTCCGAAAACGGATTTACGCTGTATCATTTCGGACACAACGTTCGCTTCCCCCACCTTGGAACGGTAAGTCGGAATTCCGGCAGAGGACGCCACCCATTCGTTGATAAAGCTGGTCGACAGGTTCACGGTCAGAGAAGCTTTTTTGGGCGGTCGATTCGTTTGAAGATACGAAAGAAAACTCAAAGGAAGGGTATATTCCTCGGAAATCGCGCCCTTTTTCGGAGTGAGCAGAACCAAACGATCCGCATCCGGATCCAAAGCAAACCCTACAGACGCTCCCGATTGTTTCATCATTCGAGAAGATTGACGCAAAGCATCCGGCGTCGGTTCCGGAGGACGTGGAAACGTTCCGTCGGGAGAACAATGCAGCGGGATCACTTTACAACCCAATTGTTTTAACAATTCAGGTAAAACGAAGCTCCCTCCCCCGTTGACGGCATCTAAAAATACGGAGAATTTCCTTTTTTTGATCGCGGAGACATTTACCCTGGAAAGAACCGCATCGATATGAGCTTGGATCTTATCGCTTCCCGATTCCAATTTCGAACCGGGTTTGAACTGAAAGGGTTTATAGCTCTGGTTCTTTACGATCTCCAAGATCTCTTCCAGATCCTTGGCTCCGGTAAAAAACCCCCGCGGGCCTATGAATTTAAACGCATTCCATATGATAGGATTGTGGGAAGCGGAAATCATGATCCCGCCTGCTGCGCCGGTCTGGTTTACGACCGCTTTCACGGAAGGGGTCGGGACTACACCCAATAGGATCACGTTTTTGCCCAGTCCCTGCATAACCCCGATGGCTATGTTTTCCAGAAACTGACCGCTCGGGCGGGAATCCCGGCCAATGACTACCGTATTTCCGCGTAGCCAGGAACCGAAGGCGCGCAAAGCATCATAAATGACGTCGGAACTGAACCCCGTGGGGATAATTCCCCGGATTCCGGAGACGGAAACCATGAGATCGGGGTGTTGGAAAACCGGGGATCGTGGATCTAAAGCCATGGTTCCGGGATGAATCTCTTGAAATAGAAAAATGACATGGGCGATGACAGGATCGAACTGCCGACATCCTCCTTGTAAGGGAGGCGCTCTCCCAGCTGAGCTAATCGCCCGTTATGAAAACGGTTTTTATGCGCCTGCTGCTTGGCGATGAATGCGCAGTGCCATCCTACTCTTTTTACGATCCGCGTTTTTAGAGTGGATGAGGTTGGTATTGGCTGCTTTATCCAGAAGGGAAGCATATTCGCTGTAAAGACCTTTCAGCGACTCTTTTTCACCGTCATGGATCGCCTTCAGGATCTTTTTGGCTTGGGTCCTAAGGCGGTTCCGATTTTGGGAATTCGCGGCATTTCTGCGCTTCGTCCTACGGATATCTTTTTCTGAAGATTTTATATTCGCCAAGGATGGAACCTTCCTATCAAGGGATGCTGTCCAGATTTTCGTACCTCCCCTATGTGTCAATTCGGTTTTTTTAAGATTCTTTTCCCACCGGATAAGAGACATAGTCGGATCTTTTCCAGGCAGGAATTTTCGGTAGACCTTCCCAGAAATACAGTTTCGGAAAAAAATTTTTTCCCGACGATTCCCAGTAAAAGGCGGATCAAAAAATTCAAAAAAGGAATCAAATGAAAAGGTTCCGTTTTTTTATTTCTCTTCCTTTCGTCAGATACACTCAATTGTAAAAGAGAGCGAAACGACAATGATTTCCAGGCAAGAGTCTCAGTACATAGTTGTCAATTCCATCGGAGAAATCGATCCGAACAAGCTCTCCGTGTCCCAGCTCGGGATCAAATACATAGATCGTTTCGGAAACAGATATGCCGTCCGTTTTAATAAGGAAAGTCGTAAGGCCGAGCTCGTAAGGATCGCTCTCCAAAAAGCCTCGGATGCCCTCCCTTACCAGAAACCCCGCGCAAAGCAGCCGGGTAAAGGAACTCCTTTAGATTTAGGAAAACTCTCCGCTCTATTAAAGAACACCAAAGACAAAAGTCCGGAATGGGTGGAGTCACTTGCGGAAAAAGGCGCTAAGGAAGAACAAATTCCCGCCGCAAACTCCGAAAAGGCTATCTCCGAACCCGGATCCGGCCCCGTTCCCACTAAAACCGATTCTCCCGAACCGGCCCCTAAAATAACTCCGGCAAATCTGGACCGATTCGATCTCTCGAAAGTCGATTTAAATATTACGGAAAGTCAGATCGAAAACAAGCCGGATGAAACCCCTTCTTTTATAGATCCGGATGATAGAAATTACAACAGGGAAGCAGGTTTCATAGAGGGGAAATTGTCCGAATTCCAGCGGATCAAAGAAAGAATCGAATCCGTTCTGAACAATATTCGGAGTTCCAAAATCTTCGAAGCGACAGGAGATCCGTCCGAGAATAAGAATATCGTAGGAAATCTGAACAGAGAGTACGACCTGGAATTTTTCCAAAAATTGGACAAGATACTGAACTATCACAAGGAATTGACTTCTTTTCCCAGATCGATCACGTACTATACCGCAAAATACGAGTCCTCTAAAAAACAGATATTGCAGTCAAAAACGAACGACTTCGACAAGCTACAACTGGTCATCCGATGGGAAATGCAGGAAATGCTGCTTTCTCTCTCCAAAAAATTGAAGAAAATGGTTCTGGACACCTTAAACGTACTGAATACCAAAAACGAGAACCACCTGAAGCAAATCGCCTACAATCAACAACAGATGTTCAAAGACGCTCGCAGTGCTTTATTATATTGTTCGGAGGATATAGGCGCGACGCTTATATCCTTGCAAAAATGGGTCGATCATGAAGGGTAGAACCTTCCAACATGCCTCTGACAGACGAAGAACTTAAAAAAATCGTGGAAAAGATCCGCTCCGAATACCGGGAGGGGGCCCAGCAAAGTCCGAAACTTTTCGACAACAAAGGTTTCGAAGATAGGTACATTCAAACCTTAAAGCACAAGGGAAATCTGGAAAAATTCCTGCAAGACGAAGTGTCTTTTTTGGAGAAGGTCAAGGCAAAACACCGGGAACTCGTGGAAAGAAAGAACGCCGCCAAAGGGGAGACCTTGAATCGGATTTTGGACGAGCAAGAAGAGAAATTATCCAAATACCCTAGAGCCGATTTTCATCCTCTGGCCAGAACGGAGATGCGTTATTTCTACGGAGCAATGATTAGTTTTACCGAGACCGAATATCCCGTCTTGGTCTACATCTTCCGTGGAACTCCAGAGTATTCCTCCTTTCAGGATTCTCTTTCAGTCATCGAAAGAATCGGAATCTCTAGAAGAGGAATGCCCTCTCTCAGAATCGCCGAGCATATCAAAGCCTTGTTGGATGCGAACGGGAACCAGTCCGTCATGGAAAGGGACTCGCAGAATATTCTGAAAGAAGTCTGTCTTTCCCTCGCAAAACTGATTCGGAACATCCAGGAATGCATCGAAAAGAATCGGGTAAGCGATAGGATGACCGTTCAGATCTCGGACCGGGAATTTCCGAAAGCGGCCGAGACCTACAAGAATGTACTTTTCGGTATCGCATTGGAAAAAATAATAGTCCGGGTCGAAAACATCATTCGGGATTTTCGAATGAATGAACTGGTCGGCTTGGATTCAAAATGAAACTATCCATCGTCATTCCCTGTTATAACGAAAAACAGACCATAAAAAACATTCTGGAGACGGTCCGGAAGGTCCCGTTCAAGGCCAAGGAAATCATCGTTGTCGACGACTTTTCCACGGACGGTACCCGCGAATTGCTCCGGACCCCGGCGTTCAAAAAGCTATACGACCGTTTGGTTCTCCACGAAAAAAACCAAGGAAAAGGGGCCGCGCTTAGGACGGGATTCCAGGCCGCCACCGGAGATATCGTGATCGTGCAGGACGCCGATCTGGAGTACGATCCCTTCGAAATTCCGACGGTAGTGGATCCGATTTATAAAGGCAAGGCGGACGTGGTATTCGGAAGCAGATTCATGGGAAACCACCCCCATCGCGTCGTATATTACTGGCACAGACTGGGAAATCTATTGTTGACCACTCTTTCCAATATGTTTACGAACATCAATCTCACGGATATGGAAACCTGTTACAAGGCATTCCGTAGGGAAATCATCCAAGGAATCCGAATCAAAGAGGACCGTTTCGGCTTCGAGCCGGAAATCACGGCTAAAATCGCGAAGATCCCCGGCATCCGTATCTATGAAGTCGGGATTTCCTATTACGGCCGAACCTACGCCGAAGGAAAAAAGATCGGCTGGAAAGACGGATTCCGAGCCATCTATTGCATCATTCGATACAATCTTTTCGGATAAGCGAAATCGGGACGCGGCCCGGATCACTGAATTTCATATTCGCGGTATTCCCAAGCCTTTTTGGTCTTCACGATTTCGTCTTTGAATCTGGAACGAAAAGACCGGATCCAAAAATCCCTCTTTTCTCTTCCGGATAAAACTGAATTCAGATATTTCTTGAGTTTCGTATCCGAGGCGGCGACCTCTTCTTTTTTTTTCGAAACCATAACGTAGGCGTCGTCTCCATAACCTACAAAACCCAGCCTCTTTCCGGCAAACTTTGCTGATATGCCTTTTAAAAGGGATTCGATCCGATCCTCCGAAATCTGATTTGAGGCGCAAAAAACCGTCTTTCGAAAATACTCCGTACCGATGGAATTGCAAAGAACCGGATCGGAAAAAATCAGCACTTCCGCCCTCTGCCCGAACCAAACGGATCTTGTTTCTCGGATTTGTATCAAACTAGTCTTATATACTAGAGCTCCCGCAAGCGTGATCCCGAAGGAATAGAGTAACAGCAACGAAGCGAACCCGTTCGCAAATCCCTTCACCTTCACGATCTTCCATCCGCATTGTTCCCAAACCCTTTGCAAAAGGATCGTTAAGGGAAAGAGAGAAAGGCCCAAATATCTCGGACCCCAATTCGAAATTCCGTTATTCGGAGAGGAAAAGGCGACTAACGGCAGAAAGATAGGCACGGCAAAAAGCAGGATTCGGAGGGAATCGTCCCAGCCTTTCGATAGACGGAACGCTTTCCAAAAGAGTACGACGGAAATCGGCAAATACAAAAAATAACCCGGCATCCGATAGGAACCTACGAGAATGTCCCAAACCCGCGAACCTATCGTGTCCTCCGCTACCCCTCCGAAATTTTCCGAGAACCGAGGGCCGAAAATATGTCCATAATCCATAACATTAAAAATAAGCAATATTATGGAAATAATCGAAAAGGAGAATGAAAAGGAGAAAGACCGGCGAATCCAGTCCTTGCGATGGATCAAAGCTCCCGCTAACCATATGGACCCGAAAAACGGGAGAGCTTCCAGGCGCAGCCATACCGCCAAGCCTACGGCGACGCCTCCCAAAATCCGTTCCGCATTTCCTTCCCGAAAAAGTCCGGTAAAACCTAGGAGGGAAAGAAAAAGGAGGATGGGATGTTCGGAAGCCTCCGGACCCATTAGGAAAACGAAAGTTCCGAAAAAGGCGAATACGATCCAAAACCAACTTAAATTCCAGGACCTTCTCAAAATCCAAGCGGACCCCAGATGGAAAATCATTCCGAAAAAAGGAAGAAGGAAATACGCCTTCAGAATCGCAAAAGGGGAATATAGTACCGAAAGGAAGACGGGAAAAACCCCTCCCACACCGTCTCGAGTCCGATATACGAATTTTTCCTTCCACAGGAAAAAGTCTAAGTCCTCGTCCAACGAACGCCCCGGATACGTGAGAGTCTCCGAGCGGAATCCGGAGGAAACCAAAGAGACCGCCTCGTGAATCTTCAGTAAAGGATCGGAAAAGAAACCTTCCCACGGTTTCAGGAAGGAAAGTAAAGTCGCATAACAAACGGAGAACAGAAAAAAAGAAAGAAGTTCGCGTTTGCGGTCCGAGTCCTGATCCACTAAAACCTCCGTTCTTTCGGTAATGTGCGGAAAACGAAAGAACCCGGAAACAATATGCGGCTTGGATCTTTCCTCATCCACCAAAAACCGGAATCAAGGATTCCGAACCGGCCTATCTTCCCGAAAAGGAAAAAAATAAATTCGTTTCTCCGGGAGAATTTTTGGAAAAATACTTGTAGTTTAAACTATTACAAGTTGAACTATCCAAATCAACACTATGACTCAGGTGAATCGAATGAGCAAAAAATATACCACCCTCTCCCTGCTCCTAGCCGTTTTGGCCATAGGGAGCTTACAAGCTGCGAATTATAAATTGGACTCAGCCCACACTTCCGTTGGCTTTAAGGTAAAACACCTCGCGATCTCCAATGTACCGGGAACCTTTAAGGAGTTCTCCGGCAAATTCGCGTTCGACGAAAAAACCAACGCACTTTCCGCATTGGATGTTACGATCCAAACCGGATCCATTTCTACGAATGATGCCGACCGCGACAAGCACCTGAAAGGCAAAGACTTTTTCGACGCCGGCGAATTCGGAACCATTACTTTCAAAGCGGCGAAAGCTACCGTTAAGAAAGGAGGAGTCGCGAAAGTCTCCGGAGAATTGACCATCAAAGGAGTCACGAAACCGGTCGTTTTGGAAGTGAAATACGGCGGATCCGCAAAAGACCCTTGGGGAAACACTCACCTTGCTTTCGAAGCGGAAACCAAAATCAACCGCAAAGATTTTGGTCTGACTTGGAATAAAACCCTCGAAACCGGCGGAGTGCTGGTCGGAGAGGAAGTTTCCATCCGTATCGAAGGGGAAGCGATTCCGGAATAATCGGAAACGAATCCCGAATCCGACGAAACGACCTTGAGGGCGTTTCGTCGGATTTTTTTCTCCTTTTTACCCACTTCTCCTTTTTCTTGCTGAAATAAATCCGCTCTTTGTAACCATTTCTTCGAACCTACGAACTGAAGGTTGATCGGAAGTGCCATAAACCGTCCGGTCCAACGCATCCACACGGAGACTGAAAATGAACGAAATTACGAAACAGTTATTGATCGGAGCCGCTCTTACCGGACTACTCAGCAGCGGAGCCATCGCGGAAGAAAAAAATAAAGCCGGTACGGAACCGACGGGAGAATGCCACGGAGTCAATTCGTGCAAAGGAAAAGGCGACTGTGGCGGAAAAGGTCACTCTTGTGCCGGCAAGAATTCCTGTAAGGGAAAAGGCTGGCTTTCCGTTTCCCAGAAGGAATGCAATGCCCAAAAAGGAACCTTTAAAAAATCCTAATATCTTGAATAAATCCTCCTTGGACGAGTTTGGAAACGAATACGGACACGAAGCCCGGATCCGACGGAAGAAATTCCGATTCGTTCAACGCTTCCAGGAGGGTTTTTCCCTCCTTCAATTTCCTTCCTAATATCCATTCCGATTCCTTCAAGCTTTCGATCTTAAGCTCCTCCCCTTTCTTACCCAGGAGAAGGTATTCCTTTTCCTTCACGTTCGACAAGTCCTGGAATTCCCGGTTTCTATTTTTCCAAAGTTCGCTGACGGAGAACTCGTTCCGTAAAAAAATGCAGGATTCCGAAAATACGAATCGCAGATCCTCGGGCCTTTTTCCGAGTATTTTTTCCGTAAGGTCCACGGCAAAAACGGGAGGAAGATGGAATAGAAAAGCAACGATACGTTCAAACTCGGCGAGTTCGCGTAAAAAGGGAATTTCGGAAAAGGACGCGTCCAAAAACGAGGGAAATTCCTTCCCATAATCGGAAAGATTATACGACTTGGAGTCGTTCCTCTTTATAAATTCCCGGCAAGCCTCGAAGAAAGTTTCGTCGCCCAAAACTCTCCAAACGGTTTCATAGGTCTCCCCTAATGCCTCGGTCAATCTGGCGTCGTATCCTATCGAGTAGACGTTCAAGGCGGAAAAGGAGTCCAGGGTTCCGGCCGGGAGAATCTCCGAATCCGACTCTTTAGTCCATCTTCCGGACAGCAGGGATAAGGCGAAGTTCCGTCTAAAATCGAAGGTCCAGTTCATTCTTTCGCCTCCGCGAAAATGGATGCCGCTTTCATCGCTTCCTCCTCGACCGTCTGAAAAGGAGGAATGTCCGCATCCCATTCCAGAAGAATCGGTACGTTCGAAATCCTAGGAAGAGCGAATCGGAACAGATCCCAAACGGGAGCCGCGACCGGATTGGAATGAGTATCGAACAGGAATCCGTCCGCATCCGTAAATCCGGCGATATGGATCTGCTCCACGCTCTCCCAACGGATTCCGTTTAGGAATTCCGAGGCGGAAAAACCGTGATTAAACGAATTTACGTAAACGTTATTCAAGTCCAAAAGTAAACCGCAACCGGACGACTGGAGCACCCCGGAAAGAAATTCCCACTCGCTCATCCTGTCGGATCGAAATCGAAGATAGGTGGATACGTTTTCGATCAGGATCTTTCTTCCTAGAAAATCCTGCACCTTTCCGATCCGTTCTATCGCGAGTTTCTGAAATTCTTCCGTAAACGGAAACGGAAGCAGATCGTGCAGATACCTGCCGCCCTGGTCCGTCCAGCAAAGATGGTCGGACACGATCATCGGATCGATCCTACGGACCAAAGACTTCCATCGTTCCATATATCTTTCGTTTGGAAATTCTTCACCTAACAAGGATAAGGAGACTCCATGCAAGGCCACCGGAAAATCCTTTCTCAGATTTTCCAGCATCGCCAACGGTTTTCCTTCGGAGTCCATATAATTCTCCGTAATGGCCTCGAACCAGGAGATCTTTTCCGGTTTATTTTGCCTCAAATACGGATAATGCTCCGAACGCAAACCCACGCCTATGTCCGGTTTCTTTGTTTGTCGGGATCCCGATTTTTCCAAACGACCTTGCATTCTCTCTTCCATTCGTCGAAGAAGGGGAAACTTTTCTCCGGCTGTAACCTTTTTCGATTTCGGACGAAATCGGTTACATGAACAAGTCGTATTTTCTTTTTCCTTTTCTTCTCCTCCTATCCTGCTGCGGTTCCGTGCAGGTGGCCGATCCGGTCTACAAAGCGGACGGTCGAACCGCAATCAAGGGATACGATCCGGTATCGTATTTTACGGAAAACAAGCCCGTGGCCGGAGAAGAGAAGTTCCAAACTTCCTGGAACGGAGCACAATGGAAATTTTCTTCCCGTAAGAATCTGGACGCTTTCCGAAAAAATCCGGAGAACTATGCTCCCCAGTACGGAGGATACTGTGCGTATGCGATGCGCGACGGAGAAACCTACGAGATCGATCCGAATGCGTGGAAGATCGTAAACGGAAAACTCTATCTGAATTATAACGAAAAAGTGAACGGATTCTGGAGCCGCGACATCCCGGGGAATATCAAAAAAGCGGACGAGCAATGGTCCAAATTGCCCAAAAAGAGTCAGGCGCCTTGACTTCGCGCGGGACAAAAGAAAAAGTACGGTGAATTTCTAGGCCCGTCCTTTCATTACGAGATAATTATAGGAAGCTACGATCTTCTGCGTCATCTCCAGACCGTTTTTGTTTACGTCGGGATGGTATTTCTTGATCAATTCCTTATATTTCTTCCGCAGATCCCCGTCGTCGTAATCCTCGGGTAAGCCTAGAAACTCCCGATGCTGACGGGTTTCTTCGTCCTCGCCGAAAATGTTAGTTCTCTGTCTTCGGAACTGGGATTTTGCTTTCTTCTTTTTCTGTTCGTCCTTACGGAAACGCCCGAAGATTTCATAATAGGCTCTGTCTCTGTACTCGGAAGTGATTTCCCGAAGAGGAAAGACTTTGGTGTTCAAAACCTGGTAGAAGTATTTCCTCAGAAAGGTATCGGCGCCGTAATCGGAGGGAATGGACTTTCTTTCCAGAAATTCCGCGATCCCGTTATCCACCAAACGACTCAAATCGAATTTGTCGTCAAAATAGGAGTCGAACGCGTCTTCGAAACGTTTTGTGGAAGAGATCAGTAGCAGAAGCAGTTCCTTGTCCAATTCGTGCTTTTCAAGTTTGCTCAGCACGATTTCCTTCAAATGGCTCCGCAGTTCGTCCAGGTACGTATCGTCGAAATAAACCCCGGCCCGGGCAAACTCGTGTTCCAATCCTTCTATCTTCAGAATCTTTCCCAAGAGAAGAACCAAAACATCCGCCCTAGATTCCCGAAAACCTTGAGCGCCCTTGGTGGAATACGCGGAGTCGCCCCTCAGACTATATAGGATTTTGTAATAGTCTTCCCTTCGGATTCCCAAAATTTCGATCAATTTGTCCGCGGAAATATACCATTCGCAATCCGTACTGGCGGATTGGATTTCAAATAGGATATCCTCTATGGAGGACTTTACTTGATCGAAACTTTTCGTGGTCACCTTGGATCCCTAAATTAGACCTTGCCTTTTACGGTCCGAATGTCCAACCCTTTTCCCGCCAAAAAAGGTTTGATCGGGGCCGGGGAAACGAAGAACTTTCCCCCATGCTCCCCCTTTTGACCGTCTTCGGATGCTTCCTTGTATATTTTTTAGGATATAAAATCTACTCCGGTTATCTTTCTAGGTCCGTTTTTCAGCTCAAAGACACGGAAGGCGATACCCCCGCCCACAAATTCAACGACGGCGTGGATTATTTGCCCACGAAACCTGCGATTCTATTCGGACACCATTATGCGTCCATCGCAGGACTCGCTCCGATTCTAGGACCGGCCGTCGCGGTGATTTGGGGATGGCTCCCTGCCATGCTCTGGGTTGTTTTCGGAGCGATTTTTATCGGATGTGTTCACGACTTTGGCGCGCTGGTCGTTTCTGTGAGAAACCAGGGAAAATCCATCGGACAGGTCGCTCAAGACCTTTTAGGTCCGAGAGCAAGAAGCCTGTTTCACGCGATCATTTTCTTTTTAGTCGCGCTCGCGATGGGAGTTTTCGTGATCGTTCTCGCCGAAATGTTTTCTGCCGGAAAAAAAATCCAGCCCACTGTTCCACCAACTCCTCAAATCTCCGTTGAGGAGAAAACGAAACCGGAACTTCATTCCCATCCTAGCGAAGTGAAGATAGAAACTCCTTCCTCATCGTCCATCCAACTCAGGAGTAATTTTCCCGAAGCGGTGATTCCAACGGTCGGCTTGATGGTTTTAGCCCTTATCGTAGGTTGGTTGCATTTTAAAAAAGGGGCTAAGCTGGCCCCATTGACCGTTCTTTCCGTGATCTTAACGCTGGGGATCATGGTTCTGGGAATGAACGAATCGGTTCTGTCTTGGACGGGACTCAGCGATCCGGACCGTTCTCCCGGGATTCCTACCTGGAAAATTCTTCTCTTACTCTATGCGTTTCTTGCATCCGTCACTCCGATCTGGTTGCTCTTGCAAAGCAGGGACTACATCAATTCCTTTCTTTTGTACATCGGAATCGCCGCGATTTATCTCGGCTTCTTTAAGGGAAGTATCTTCGGCGAATTTTCGAATTTCAACGCGGAAGCGGTCCGTTCGGAACCCATCGGACTCGATATGGTTCCTTTCGTTTTCATCACGATCGCTTGCGGAGCCGTTTCCGGTTTTCACGCGCTGGTCAGTTCCGGAACTACCGCCAAACAATTGAACAGGGAAGTGGACGCGAGACCCATCGGTTACGGCGGAATGATCGGAGAATCCCTATTGGGACTCACGTCCGTAGTCGCCTGTACGATCGGATTCTCTTCCGCCACGGAATGGACTTCGTTTTACAAATCCTGGGCGGGGATCCAAGGTTTGGCTCCTCAAGTCGGAGCTTATATCTATGGAACGGGAAGATTCATCTCCCAATTGGGATTCGATAGCGGCTTTGCCCAAGGATTCATCGCTCTCATCGTGGTCAGCTTCGCACTGACTTCCCTCGATTCCGCTACACGACTCCTCAGATACAACGTGGAGGAAATCGCGGACAGCATAGGAATCGATTCGGTGAAGAGAATATTAGGAAACCGTTATGTTTCTAGCACCATCGCCTGTTTAGCGATCGCGTTTTTCGCGTTTCTGGAAATCGAGCAAGGCGGAAAAAAGAAGGCGGCCGGATTGGCCCTTTGGAAACTGTTCGGGACCACGAACCAACTTCTGGCAGGATTAGCGTTGTTAGTGGTTACGATTTATCTACTTTATTCCAAACGAAAGACCTGGATTTCCTTTCTCCCGATGGTGTTCGTGCTCTCCGCTACTCTTTGGGCAATGATCGTGAATTTCCGCGAGTTCCTCTTTGACAAATCCCCGAGCTACCTATTGGCCGGAGTAGGAGGAACTCTGATCCTCTTGGCGGTATGGTTGCTGGTCGAAGCGGTCCTAGCTTGGAGAAGGTTTTCGAGAACATGAAATTCTGCAGTACGTGCGGTTCCCAGGTTTCCTATCGCATCCCCGAAGGCGATAGCCTGCACCGTTACGTTTGCGAAAACTGCGGAACCATACATTATCAAAATCCCAAGGTGATCGTCGGAAGCATACCGATATGGGAAGGAAAAATCCTTTTGTGCAAACGGGCCATCGAACCTCGAAAAGGATATTGGACCTTACCCGCGGGCTTTTTGGAAAATCGTGAAACGGTGGAAGAAGGTGCCTCAAGGGAAACCTTGGAGGAAGCAAACGCACAGATCCGTATCCTAAGGCTTCATACGGTTTATAGCATTCCCCACATTAGCCAAGTCTATATGTTTTTTCTCGCGGAATTGACGGACGGTAAATTCGACGTCAGTCCCGAATCCGAAGAAGTTCGGTTGTTTTTCCCGAACGAAATTCCCTGGGAGGAACTCGCTTTCGCTTCGGTCACATATGCGCTGAAAAAATATACGGAAGAGAACGAAATCCCGGAAAGCGGCGTTCACTTAGGGTCCCTCTCCGGAGAAAGAAAAAAGAAAAACGAAGACTAAGAACCTCTCGCACCCTCTTTCATAATGCGACCCCGAAGAGAGCGTTCCGAAAAACCGGTGCAATTTTTCGGGACTAGTTTTTTTTTGGAGCATGTCCGTCGGAATGATCCGAATCTTTCTAGTTTTAAGTTTCGTTTTGACTTTTTCCGGTCTGAAAGCCAATTCTTTGATCGGCACCGAGACGACTACTTTCTCTCCGAATTGGGACGGTTCCGTAGATTTTTTGAAATTTAAGATCCGCTCCTCGACTCTTCCCAAACTACAGGACTGGGAACTGACCATACGGAACGCCTCGGGCGAAACCGTGAAAAAATACGAGGCCAATAGACTTAAGAAAAAGGACTTCTCCCTGTTTTGGGATGAAAACGAATTCGCACCGGAAGAAGTCTCCATCCCGGAAGTTCTGGAATGGAACGGAGAGGACGAAAACGGGAATATCGTACCTGACGGGTATTACACTTATCAATTACTGTTATTAACCGCAAACCAGGAAAAAATCCTCTCCGAGGAAGCGACGATCTATCTGGATTCCCATCCCCCCAAGGCGGAAACCGGAATCAGGAATCGCCTTTTACTTTTCGAAGACAGAAATCATGCCCGCATCCAAATCCAGCAAAAAGGAAGCGGAGACTCGGCGGATCTGTTTACGGGAGAATTCTTGGACTATCACGGCAAGTTGGTCAAATCCTATACTTGGAGAACCAAGGATCTGCCGTCCGTGTTAAGCTGGGACGGAACGGACTCCAACGGAAAGAATCTCGCTCCGGGATTGTACAGTTATCGGTTGATCGCGCGGGATCCTGCGGGTAATGAAAGCGTATCCAAGCAGGAAAACATTTCCCTTCAAACCGAATCCGTCGGAGCCGATATAAACGCCGATACCGAATCCTATTCCACGGACTCGTCGGTCGCGCTAAGTAGGATCAGATTTTCCTCCTTTCTTTCTTCCAAACTCAAGTCCGACTCTTACGAGTGGGAAATCTTCAAACGGAAAGGAGAAACGGAATCACAGATATACGTCGGAAAGGGTTTGGGAGAACCTCCGGCGGAATGGACGTGGGAACCTAAGGATAAGGAAAGTCGGCCCTTAAGTTCCGGAACATATTTCGTTCGCATAACGATATTTAGTAGGTACGATAGATATTCCAGTTTCCCCAAAAAATTCGTATTAACCGAAGATCGTGCGAAATTTTCCTCGGACGTTTTCCCGAACGGATTCACTCCGGACGGTAACTGGCGTAAGGATTTTCTCGAAGTCCGAATCCGGTCCAAAGAACTCCCTCTTTCCGGTTGGAAAATTACGATTTTGGAATCCTTCGGGGACTCCGAAAGAGTCGCAAGGACCTGGACGGGGACGGGAAGTCCTCCTCCTAGATTGGTTTGGTCGGGAAAAGACGAACAGGGAAGAAGAATCGGTTCTCTAGCACCGATCAAAGTCGTGCTGAGTTATAAGGATATGTTCGGTCGGGAGGGAGAGGAAATAATAGGAAATGTAAGCTCCGGAATCCTTGTCGTAAAGGAAAAGGACGGATACAGGATCTCCGTTCCTGAAAGATTGTACGAGACACGTTGGTGGACCGTTCCCTCGGCTTTAAAATCCCTTTTGGGAAAACTCCCCGGCTATAAAGTGGAACTCCAATACCACACTTCTCATCTCGGGGACGACGAGTACAATCTCAAACTTTCGGAGGAAAAAGCCAGGAAAACCTTTCAGTCTTTTTTCGGAAAAGACTACGAGTTCGGAAGATACAGATTTCGCGGTTACGGCGAAACCGAACCTCTCATTCACGGAAACGGAGCTTATGAAACGGATCGGAACCAACGGATCGATTTCTTTCTAAGTGTAGGAAAATAGAATGTGCACAGCTTTAATATATAGAAATCGAACCGATCATCTTTACGGCTTGGGCTTCAATCGGGACGAATCCGTAAAAAGAAAACCGTCCCTTTCTCCCCGCCTCATGGAATCACCGACGGGGAAGGCGATCGCGCCCATAGACGGAGATGCTGGGGGGACCTGGATCGGAATCTCGCAGGACGGGGAAATCGTCTGTCTTTTGAACTACTACGAAGCGGCCTTAAAACTTCTGAGAAATCCGGTGAGTCGGGGACTTTTGGTTCGCTCGGTGCTGTTAAAGGAACGTGCTCCGGAATCCTGGCAAGTTTCCGAACTGGAAAATTATTATCCGTTCAAGCTTTTCTGTATCGATAAGGAAAAAACCAGAATCCACATTTGGGACGGAAAGGTTTTTTCCACCGAAGAAAACACCGAAAGTTTTACCGTATACGGAAGTTCTTTTACGCAAGGACCGAAGGCACAGGTGTCCAGGCGAGAGGTCTTCGAAAAAGAGTTCCGACCGAAAACGAATCCGAACGCGAAAGATTTCGTCCTTCTTACTAAGAACTTTTTAGTCTCTCATCTTCCTGAAAAAGGAGCCTTATCTCCGTGCATGCATCGCCGGGATGCAACTTCCGTTTCCCGTACGATTTTTGTTGTCGAAAACGGAAAAGTCGATTTGTTTTATAAGCCCAGCCAACCTTGCGAAGAAGGCCCTGAGGAAGAATTCAATTTCACTTTGACTGATTTTCGAACGTTCGTATGATTGTCCTATGGCGGGCACTCATTCCCTTTTTGATGATAAATACGAATACCGGGATCCTTCTCAGCAAAAGAGAAAGAATGCCCGCGTTAAAATCACCATCGAAGGGGAGTTTTGCGTCAAAGGCAAAACCCAAAAATTTCCCGTCCATGTCGTGGATATTGGTACCGGCGGAGCCGGAATGGAGACTAGGACTTCCGTTTTCGAAGGGGACAGAATCGTTTTATTCGCGGCGATTAACGGAAAGAATATGGAATTGGAATCGGAAGTGATTCGAGTTTCCGGAAAAAAAGCGAATATCATCTTCGTAAATCTTCCGGACGAAGACAAGGATTTGATCCAAGACCTGATCCATAAGAAATTTTTCGATAAGGACAAAAAACCTCTCTCCTAAAATCCCCTCGGGACCGGAGACTTATTTTCGCTCTCCTTCCAGCTCATCCAAAATCGGACAATCCGGTCTCTGGTCTCCGTGACAATGCTTCGCTAAATGCTTCAACGTGGAACACATCTTTTCCAGTTCCAGGATCTTTTCCTCCATTTCTTGGACATGAGTTAAAGCCAGCGCTTTTACTTGGGAACTCGCCCTGGATTTATTCTTCCACAAACCCAGGAGTTGTTTGATCTCGGGTAGAGAAAAACCCAAACTTCTGGCTCTCTTGATGAACTTCAAAGTATGGACGTCGTTTTCGCCGTAGATCCTGTATCCGGACCGATTCCGTAAAGCCTTTGATACCAATCCCAAGGATTCATAATGCCGTACGAGTTTAGGACTCACGCCGCTTCGTTTGGACAATTCTCCGATATTCATCTTCCTTCGACCTCTCGGATATAAGATCCGCGGACATTCTCGCGACCGGAGGATATATCGGATGCGAACTTTTTGATTTTTATCCGCTTTTTTTCGGGAACTAGGTATTGACCTTCCCATTATGGGAACCTTTACACTTAAAATACGGACTAGGAGGAACATCCAATGCGGGAACTGAAAATAGAAGGAATGACGTGCGGTCACTGCGTATCGGCGATCAAATCGGCGGTGCAATCTCTGGATCGGAATGCAAAGATCGAGATCGATCTAAAAACCGGGTCGGCAAAATTGGAAAGCGGGATAGACGACATATCCTTAGCAGACGCAATAAAGCAGGAAGGATACGTTTTGACCTCCGTTCGGGAAGTTTGAACGACCGAGGTCTCGCACGGAAAAAAGGAAAGAGAAGATGAACGTACAAGAAACCGAAAAATCGAAAGAGATGACCCTGGATCTATTCGGTATGACCTGCGCGAACTGCGCGCTCCGAATAGAGAAAGGATTATCCAAGGTTCCCGGTGTTTCAGAAGCCAGAGTGAATTTTGCGAGAGAGACCGCCTTCGTCAGATTCGGAAACGGAACCGAGCCTTCCGACTTGGTATCGAAAGTGGAATCCTTAGGCTACACCGCTAAGGAACATTCCGAAAAAAACCTAGCCGAAACGAACAGAGCCCATGAACGGGAAATCGAAAAGTTGCGGACCCGTTTTTGGTTCTCCTTGGTATTTTCCGCGCCTCTCTTCTATACTATGGTTTCCCATTTCGGAATCCTTTCTTTTTTACCCATGCCTTCCCTTCTGATGCACCCTTGGATCCAATTCCTATTTGCGGCACCGGCTCAATTTTGGATCGGATTTCCGTTCTACAAGGGGGCTTACCGAGCTTTGAAAAACGGAACCGCCAATATGGACGTGCTAGTTGCGTTAGGCACCACTGCCGCATTCGGGTATAGTCTTGCGAACAGTCTAAGCATAGGATTTGCGCGGGGGGATTTGCTGTTTCTAACGGAACCGCATCACGGAGCCTACCCTCCTCTTTATTACGAGACATCCGCGGTATTGCTGTCTTTTCTTTTGGGAGGAAAATGGATGGAAGCATTGGCGAAAGGGAGAAGTTCCCAAGCGATACGTACTCTTCTTTCCCTAAAACCCGAAACGGCAAGGATCAAAAAAGGGGAAGACTGGATAGAAGTCCCTTCCGAATTCCTAAAACCGGGCGATCAAATCCGGATCCGCCCCGGAGAAAAAATTCCCACCGACGGAGAAGTGGAGGAAGGAACCAGCGCCTTAGACGAGTCCATGCTGACCGGAGAAAGTCTACCCGTGGAAAAAAGCGTCGGATCCAAAGTGATCGGTGGAACGGTAAACGGAAACGGATCCCTGATCGTACGTGCGGAAAAGATCGGCAGCGAAACGTTACTCTCTTCCATTGTAAAAACCGTAGAAGAAGCGCAAGCGTCCCGCGCTCCGATCCAAAGAATAGCGGATCGAATCTCCGCGATTTTCGTCCCCTCCGTCGTTCTTATCGCCGCAGTCGATTTTCTACTCTGGTATTTTTTTCTGGAACCGGGCATACTCTCCTCCGCATTGGAAAAATCCATCGCGGTTCTGGTGATCGCCTGTCCTTGCGCGTTAGGATTAGCCACGCCAGTATCCTTACTGGTCGGCACGGGAAAAGCCGCAAGCCGCGGAATTCTCTTTCGGAATGCGGAGGCATTGGAATCCGCAGCGACTCTCGGAATCCTAGCCTTCGACAAAACCGGAACTTTGACGGAGGGAAAACCCTCCGTGACCGGCTTTTTGTCGGAAGGAAATTCCGAATCGGAAACCTTACGAAGGATCGCTTCCGCGGAATCCGTCTCGGAACATCCTCTCGCGAAAGCGATCGTCGATTTCGGAAAGAAGCACCGAATCCGGATCGAATCTCCACAGGACTTTAAAGCCCAACCCGGCGGTGGAATCCGAGCGAATAGTGACGGGTTCAAAGTGACGGTGGGAAATGCGGAGTTTCTTTCCTCCGATTCCGGAAACCTACCCTCTAACCTGATCGCCAAAAGCGGAGAATGGGAATCCCAAGGAAAGAGCGTGGTCTGGGGAAGAGTGGACGGAGCCCCGACCTCATGGGCGATCTTTGCCTTAGAAGACGAATTAAAGGATACGACCTCAGAAGCCGTCGAAGAATTGAAAAATCTCGGGCTGCGACTGGTACTTCTGACGGGAGACCACAAACGTACGGCGGAAAACATCGCCTCTCGGATCGGAATCCGAGAAATCAAGGCGTCTTTACTTCCCAAGGATAAGTCGAATGAGATCGCCTCATTGCAATCATCCGGAGCAAAAGTAGGAATGGCGGGAGACGGAATCAACGATGCACCCGCCTTGGCAAAAGCGGACGTAGGCTTCGCGATGGGAAACGGAACGGATATCGCCATGGAAACGGCGGGAGTCGTTCTGGTTAAAGGAGATCTACGCCGTTTAGCGGATGCCGTTAAGATCAGTCGGGCGACCGTTTTGAATATAAAAGAAAACTTATTCTGGGCCCTTGCATATAACGGACTCGGAATACCGATTGCCGCTGCGGGATATTTGGCTCCTTGGATCGCGGGAGCCGCGATGGCCTTCAGTTCCGTATCCGTCGTCGCCAACGCACTACGTCTGAGGAGAAAATGATCCGAAAATCCCGGAAAGCGTCTTCCGCTTTCCCTAGATCCGACATAAGAAGAGGATTTGTGAACCGATTCTTATCTCTCTCTCGGTTCAATTCCGCACTAGGGTCGATCCGAAAATCAATGTATGTGCGGAATATTTTCAGGAAAATGTAAGACGATCTTGGCGCTACTTCCGCTTCTCTTTCTACTACCGGAAAAGGAAATTCATGCGGATTTAGACAGCAACCGAGCCACCGCACTGCTTAGGATAGAGCACGGTTTAAAGGAAAACGAATTTCACCTGAAAGCGATCAATAGTTCGATTTCGAACTTCGGAACTCCGGAGGAAAAAGCCTTTTATAAACGCTGCATACAACATCATATAGAGACCTTCACTCTGTATCTGCAATTCGACCTGCCCCATTCCTACGATGAAATGAGACAGACGCAGAGACTCCTCGCACGACTCTACTCCGGAACAGTGGAAAATTTCAGGCTCAAAGTGCGCCAGGAATTGGATATCCTATCGAAGTACGCGCTCCGAACGTCGGATGCCGAAGCAAGACACCACCTGGAAATGGGATATAGAGAATTGGGCGCAGCGATCGCGAAAAAAACCATCGCCGAAAATACGCGTCCGTACCTTCCCGGAATCAAGACCCAATATCTGTACGAATCCCTGAAATTGCTGAAACAGTCCCGAAAATACACGGTATTACTTTCCCTTAAATTTCTTTCCGACTTCCAGCCGGATCTACAATCCTTCGAATTCGAAGAGATATACAACGAGATCAACCGGGCTATGTTTACGAAGGCGGATCGGTATGCCAGAATTCATTTCGATAATAATTTTATGAT
This sequence comes from Leptospira fluminis, assembly GCF_004771275.1. Taxonomy (GTDB): domain Bacteria; phylum Spirochaetota; class Leptospiria; order Leptospirales; family Leptospiraceae; genus Leptospira_B; species Leptospira_B fluminis. Next base: position 87,445 of record NZ_RQEV01000011.1, read on the forward strand.
TTTTAACGCGGAAAACCAATACGAGTCTACATGGGAAAACCCGGCGTTGGAGGAATTGGAAAAATCCTTCGGAGACATCGATCCTGGATTCGACCGAAAACGCCGTCAGGCCAAACGGAGCCTAACCCCCTGATTCCGAAAGAAATTTCTTTATCGAAACTAAAACCAGGATTGACAGCGCGTCTCCGCGGAGATATTCCCTTCCTTTGTGTCGGAACTAAGTTGCCCCAATTGCGGAGCCCCCGTCCCCTTTCTCAATAAGGCCTCGGTATATGCGGTCTGTCCGAATTGCCGCACCCTTTCCCTAAAAAACGACGTCCAGCTCGAAAAGATCGGACAGTCGGGGGAGCTCGCCGACGACAATACCGTGATCCGAATCGGAACCGAAGGAACGTTCCGAAAAAAGAATTTCAAAGTATTGGGAAGGATCCAATTAAAATTCGACCTAGGATACTGGAACGAATGGTACGTTTCCGAAGAGGACGGCGGCACCGCCTGGTTAGGGGAAGCGCAAGGAATCTATTTTTACACTCGTATTGATACGAGCCTTCCGGCAGATCAATTTCCGCGCGTTCCCGAACCCACATCCGAATACCCCAGAATCTACGAAGCGGGCCATGGAAAAAAAGACAGACTCTCTCCGGGAGACACATTCACTCTCGGCCGAGACTGGACTCTGAAAGAAATCAGCGTTGCGGAATGCGTGGGGGGCGAAGGGGAATTACCCCTCAATTTTGAAACCGGCTATAGAGCCGTTCTCTTGGATATCGCCGACGGCGAGGACAACTTCGGAACCATAGATTATTCGGACGACCCGCCTCTTCTTTTCGTAGGCCACGCCGCCACGTTTCAGGAACTGCAATTACGAAATCTGAGAGAGAATGCGATAGCGTTCGGAGCCGGACTTGTGCAGGCTCGTTCCATACAATGCGTCGGGTGTGGAGCTTCCTTGAATCAACTCAGACCGGATTTTTCCAAGTCCATCGCCTGCGAATATTGCGGAACCGTAATGGATACGGAACAGCAGGATCTAAAAGTGATCGCCAAGTTCGAAGAAGTATCCAAAGAAGGAATTTATCTCCCGCTCGGAACTCAGGTCAAACTTCCTGGGCGCCCGGAATCACAGGTGCTCGGTATTATGAAAAAATCCTCGGAAGAGGACGGCGAAACTTTCCGATGGACGGACTATCTTTTACACTATCCGGGAGGATATGCTTGGCTCAACGAAAACGGAAATAATTGGACCTACTTCGAACCTCTATTGGGCGTTCCGAAATGGGCTTCCGGACTCAAGCGAATCTACGGAAAAGAAAAATACGATTGGTATGCCAAATCGGAATCGAATACGGATTTAGCCTTAGGGGAATTCTACTGGAAAGTCAAGTCCGGAGAAAAAGCGGAGATCGAAGACTACGTCTCGCCGCCCAAAATGCTTTCGTCCGAAAGAACCGAAAGGGAAATTTTCTGGTCCAAAGGAACCTTCGTCCCGTTCCAAACGATGAAAGAGGCTCTTCCGCTGGAAGTCGCCTCGAAATTACAAAAACCCGAGGACATCGGTGCTTGCGAACCGAATCCATATAAGATCCGACTGAAGCGGAATTTTCGGATCGCAGTGGTTCTTACCACAATATTCTTTTTCGTTGAAATGTACGGATGCATAAAGGCCAAGGAAGAGGTGGTATATCAAGGTAACTTTGCATACGTTCAGACTTCTCCGGCCGGCACGGACATAGGAACCTTTAATTTTCACGATAATTCTTTCGTGACCGATATTTTCGAAATCAAAGGCGAACCGACTGATAACGTGGAGATCAAGATAGACGCTCCGAATCTGGACAATAAGTACATGTATTTTTCCGTAGCTCTCATAAATGCGGATACGGATATCGCATACGATACCGCCATCGAAACCAGCTATTACCACGGAGTTGACGACGGAGAATCCTGGTCTGAGGGATCCACAAGCGGTTCCAAAGACATGGCCGAAATACCTCCGGGACATTATTATCTCCGACTGGAAACTCAATCCGATTTCCGTCCGGGCGCGGGGGCGAAATACAACGTAAAGGTCCTCAGGGACGTAATGAGTCCTGCTCCGTTTTTCCTTTTCGGAATGCTCTTGTGGCTTCCTCTAATCTACACCTTCTTTAAAAGTTATTATTTCGATAGTAGGAGAACTTAGCGTTATGTGGGATCTTTTAAAAGGATTGATGTATCCTTTCTTCGCGACGGCCATGGCGTTCGGTTTTTACTCGCAGTACCGGGTGGGAGGAATCACCAGCGAATTCGAAGAAGTCGCCAAGGTCCCCAAAACGGTAAGACAGAACCCTGGCATCTATCGATCTCATTATAATTGGTACTCCACATATACCGGAGGAAAATAATCTGCAGCGGGCACTTTTAGTTTCCGTACTGATTCTTTCTTCCTGTGGACTCGTATACGAATTACTAGCGGGCACGGTCGCCAGCTATCTCTTGGGGGAAACGGTAACCCAGTTTTCCCTGGTGATAGGCGTGTATCTGTTTTCCATGGGAATCGGAAGCTGGTTTTCCAGATATTTGTTAAAAGACCTGGTTCCGAAATTTCTGGAAGTTGAACTCGCCTTAGGCCTATTAGGCGGGTCGAGTGCCGCATTACTCTTTCTCAGTTTCGGCCGCACTAGGATTTTCCAAGTTCCTTTGTTTAGCCTTGTCGTAATCGTGGGGATTCTGGTCGGAATGGAGATCCCGCTACTCTTGAGAATACTTAGAAGGAAATTGGGTTTCCGGGATCTGGTCTCTAAAGTTCTCAGTTTGGATTATGCCGGGGCCCTTTTGGCATCCCTGACCTTTCCGATTTTTTTTGCGCCGAAATTAGGAATGGTCCGGACCTCCTTTCTATTCGGAATCCTAAACGCCGGAACCGCTCTCTGGGGAACCTGGATGTTGCCTTTGCAGGAAAAAGAGAAGAGGAATCTGCGGATGAAAGCCGCGATTGTGCTCACTCTTCTCGCGCTCGGATTGACGTTTGCGGACGCCATCACCGCTTACAGTGAGGAAAATCTTTATACGGACGAGATCGTATATTCCAAGCAGACGAAATTCCAAAGAATCACCGTGACCCGTTACAAAAGTGAATTGAGACTTTTTTTAAACGGGCATTTGCAATTCAGTTCTAGGGACGAATATAGATATCACGAAACCCTAGCACATCCGGCTTTGCTGTCCCATCCGAATCCCAGGAACGTACTCGTCCTCGGCGGAGGGGACGGTTTGGCGGTAAGGGAAATTCTAAAATATCCTTCCGTCCAGCGCGTAACCTTAGTGGATTTGGATCCCGAAATGACGAGACTATTTTCGGAGCAATCCCTTCTGACCCAAATCAACGGATCCAGTCTAAGAAATCCGAAGGTTCGGATCGAGAACGCGGACGCTTTCCTGTGGTTGGAAAAATCCGATGCGACGTTCGACGTGGTTTTGATCGATTTTCCGGATCCGAGTAATTTCTCGATCGGAAAACTGTACACGACAGCATTTTACAAAAGTCTAAAACGTCGTCTCAATCCTCTTTCCATCGTGGAAATACAATCCACTTCCCCTTTATTCGCGAGAATGTCCTTTTGGTGTGTGGAAAAAACTCTACAGGAATCCGGCTTCGAGACTAGACCCCTTCATGTGTATGTCCCCTCCTTCGGCGAGTGGGGATTCGTCCTAGCCGGAACGAGAAAACTCCCAGTGTACAGACAGGATCTGCCGCCTGGACTTCGATTTCTGAACGAAATAGAACTCGAATCTCTCTCCGAATTCCCTGTGGATATGTCGAGAGTCTCCGTGGAACCGAACCGACTGGACAATCAGGTATTGGTTCGTTACTACGACCAGGAATGGAACCGATTGTTGGATTAAGTCCGTGATTCCCCTTCCGATACGGGAAATTACTTTTCAACACTTCCGAAACGAACCAAGGTAACCAAAACCGCATAGACCGAGGTCAGAATGAACCAAAATCGTTTCTATACATGCCTATTCGTCGCAACTGTGTTTCTTGCCTGGAGCCTTATTTCCTTGTCCGCACAAAGCGGAACGACGGAAACCACTTTGCATGATTTTATGGAAGATTATACGAAACCCGCCTCCAAAAAAGCCAAGAAAGGCGACAAAGCCGCGTTGGAAAGAATTCTGAAAGAGGTCCCGAATTTTGCTTTGGACGAACAAAAAGGGAAATGGAAAGAAATCACCGACTCCGCATTGGCCAGCGGAGACCTGGAAGGTTCCTGCAAAAGCTGTCACAAAGAATTCAAGAAAGAATACAAAAAGAATTACCGCAAGAGACCGATACAGGTTCCGAACGAACTGATTAGTTTCTTGAAAGGGTCGAAGTAATTTCCGACAAAGTTTTCTTCTCGGAAGTCGGTTGAAAATCGAGAACGATCAAAGTGAGATCGTCCTCGAAATGCTTCCGGTTTCCGGTAAATTCGCGCACGGTCTTGAATAGAACCTCGGCCATGGACTCTCCCGGGAGCCCGATATTTTCCGCCAATAATTTATAAAACCTTTGGAAGCCGAAGATTTCCCCCTTTTGGTTTCTCGCTTCGGTGATTCCGTCGGTATAGATGATCAAACGATCTCCCGGTTCGAGCTGGAATTCGGCGACCGAGTTCTTCAAGCTAGGATCCATCCCCATGATCCAACCGGGAAGGAAAATCTCCTTAGCAGTTCCGGAACTTCTCGCAATCGCGACTAAAGGAGGATGCCCCGCGTTGGAGTAAGTTACTTTCCCCGAGGTCCCGTCCACTAAAAGGTACGCCGCGGTGATATAATGTTTTCCGTACTTCCCGCTCAAAGAACGATTGATATTCCTTAACACTTCGGCCGGATCCTCGTGATTTCTTGCTTCGATGGAAAACGCCAGCTTGACCATGGAGGCGATGATCGCGGCCGGAATTCCATGCCCGGAAACGTCCGAAAGAAAGATTCCGAGTTTGTTCGGACCTACGTAATGAAAATCGTAGAAATCTCCTCCTACCGAACTGGCAAATTCGTTCCTAACCGACAATTGCAGATTCGGCATTTTCGGAAGATGATCCGGAAGAATAGATTCCTGTAATTCTCTGGCGATCTTAAGTTCCTGCTCGATCTCGGTCAATTTCAGTTGGCTTTCGTAATTTTCCAACCTTGCCTGTAGGGAATCCTTTTCCAGCGTTTTGATCCGATGAGCGAGCGCAAAGGAGAGAAGAGTCATTTCTATCACAGAACCGAACTGTGCCGACCAATGAGCCAGAAAAGAATCGGGAATCCAGGAAAGATTTCGCAGCGCCGTAATGAGAACGGAAACGATCAGCACGGACCAAGCGAGTAAAAAATACCTCGCGGGTTTATAACCCTTTCTTAATCTTAAAAAACCGGAATATACGACCAAACCGGCGGCAAGAAAGGGATACCAGGAAACGGCTTTCATCATGAGTCCGTAAGCCGAAGGGATCAAGGAGACGAAAAATCCCAAAACTGCGAACGCGGCAAGAATTAGAAAAGCCCGATCCTTCCAACCGGTTTCCCGTTCCATATGCAAAAAAGAGCGGGTGAATAAAAGGGAAAAAGCCACCGAGAGAAAAGCGAATCCGACCAGATAATCGTTCCAAGCGACCGGTGAAGCTTGTACCAAATACCGAGCTCCGACTCCCGAGACCGCAAACTGCCATAAAGCGTAGAACAAAAGATAAAAGACGTAGAAGAAATAGCTGGAATCCTTCACCACGAATGCAAGAAATCCGTTGTAGATCAGCATGATGCCGATCGCACCGAAAAACACCCCGAGAAAAAGATTTTCCGACTGGATACGGGAAGCGAATTCCTTCGGCGACCAGGCTTGGAAATTAAAAACGACCGATCTTCTACTTGCGGCTCGAATCAGGAATTCTTCCGAAGAATTCGCGCGGGCATGCATCCGATACGCCGCGTGCACATAGGAGATTCGTCTGTCCGAACCTATCTCTTTCCAAGACTCTTTTTCCCCCGAACTCTCCTTTCGATATACCGCAAGCTCTTCCATTCCAGGATTGTTCAAAACCAAAAACCAATCCTCGTCTCCTCCGGAGGAAATCCTGAGTTTCAGCCAAAACACTTCATCCGTAAAACTCAAAGAGAGGCTATCCTTCTCTATAGGTTTCCATACGGAATCCACCGACATAAGCCTGTTCGGATCTTTTTCTACCGCTTGGGAGGAACCCGGTGCAAAGGCGGAGATCGACATGAATTGATTCAACGGAACGCCCTTCATTGTGCCGGAAAGGGGAAAGGATGTAACCCGGACCTCTTCCGCATTCAGAGTGCTAAACCCTAAAAGCAAAAAGCAAATAAAAGCCGTACTCCGGATTTTCCGGAAGAAATCGACCAAGAATCCCCCTCAACCGGAGACTGTCTTGGCCCCGGCTAAATTACATATATAGAAAAAGTGTTCTGGACTGACCGGCTGGATCGAAAGCCGCCCCCCTTTTTGCAGGAGAACCATGCCCTTCAGTTTCCCGTGGGATTTTAATTCCTCTAGCGAAATTGGGCGAGAAAATTTTTCTTTAAATTTCAAGTCGACCATGTACCAAGCGGGAGAATCCGGCTTGCTTTTGGGATCATGGTATTTGTGTTTAGGGTCAAAAGCGAAATGATCGGGATAACCGTCCTTTACGATCTCCGCCAGACCGACTACTGCCGTCGGTTTGCAACTGCTGTGGTAAAACAGGACCAGGTCCTTTTTTTTCACCTGATCCCTTAGATAATTTCTCGCTTGGTAGTTCCGGACCCCTTCCCAAGGAGCGATTTTTTTAGGAGAACCCTTTAAATCGTCTATCGAAAAAGCGTCCGGTTCCGTCTTAAACAACCAATAATTCATTCTACTCCCGTAGAATATGCCGGTTTTGCGGGAATCCCTGCCGTCTTTTCTTTCTTGGTCGTTTTTTCCGCCTTCTTCTTCGGCTCTTCATTGGCAGGGTGAACGATCGCCATCAATTCCTCGTGGGTTACCGTTTCTTTCGCCAAAAGCGCCTTAGCCAGGTTTTCGAACTTGGTGGAATTCTTGCGTACGAGTTCCCTGCCTTTGTTCAAGCAGGTCTGCACGATGTCCCGAATTTCCTTGTCGATCATCGCGGCGAATTCCTCGCTGTAAGCCTTATTTCCCTGGCCCATGTCTCTGCCCAAAAACGGACTTTCGTGACCACTACCGTAATTGATGGTTCCGAGCTTTTCGGACATTCCCCAATCGCAAACCATCCGGCGTGCGATATTGGTCGCCTGCTGAATATCGTTGCTGGAACCTGTGGAGGTCATCTTAAACTTGTTTTCCTCGGCGATAAAGCCCCCCATACAAACCACGATCTGGTCCAGCCAATACGCCTTGGTATGGATATGCTTGTCTTCCGTCGGAAGCGATTGGGTTAGGCCCAATGCTCTTCCTCTCGGAATGATCGTAACTTTATGCACCGGCTCCGAATACGCGAGCAACGTCCCTAAAATCGCATGACCGGCTTCGTGGTACGCGATGACTTCCTTTTCCTTTTCCGAAATAAAGAAGGAACGTCTTTCCGGTCCCATCATCACCTTATCCCGTGCTTCTTCCAACTCGTCCTGGGTGACTCTCTTCTTGTTCTTCCGGGCAGCCAACAAAGCGGCCTCATTGATCAGGTTGGAAAGATCCGCGCCGGTAAATCCGGGGGTCCCTCTCGCGATGGAGTTCAAGGAAATATCGCTGGTCAAAGGTACTTTTCTAGAATGGACTTTCAGGATCTGTTCCCGACCGTTAAGATCCGGAAGATCGACCATTACTTGACGATCAAAGCGTCCCGGTCTTAGCAAGGCAGGATCCAGTACGTCTGCTCGGTTCGTGGCAGCCATAACGATCACGCCTTCGTTCTTTTCAAAACCGTCCATTTCCACGAGCATCTGGTTCAGGGTCTGTTCCCTTTCGTCGTGACCGCCGCCCCATCCGGCTCCTCTGAGCCGACCGACTGCGTCTATCTCGTCTATGAAGATGATACAGGGAGAATTCTTTTTTCCTTGGTCAAAGAGATCTCTCACCCTGGAAGCTCCCACTCCTACGAACATTTCCACGAAATCGGAACCGGAAATGCTGAAAAAAGGAACTCCCGCTTCGCCGGCCACCGCTCTAGCAAGTAAGGTCTTTCCCGTACCTGGAGGCCCGATCAGCAATACGCCGGTGGGAATTCTCGCACCCATGGCTTGGAATTTCTTCGGATCTTTCAAAAATTCGATGATTTCTACCAGCTCGGTTTTTGCTTCTTCGCAGCCCGCCACGTCCGCAAAACTTACCTTGACCTTGGGGTCCACAGTCATCTTGGCCTTGGATTTTCCGAAAGAAAACGCCTTATTGCCCGTAGACTGAACCTGACGCATAATGAAAAAATAAAATACGAATATGGCGACGATCCCCAGCAACAAAAAGGAACTCAGCATTCCGAAACCTCGACCGTCTTCGGCCGAAACGAATTCGAAATCCATGTTGGAACGACGGAGAGAGGTGAGTAGTTCCTTATCTACGGGAGCGATCGTAGTACGGAAACGGACGGGTTCTTTGGAAGCCGAATCCGAAGGTTCATAGCAACCTTCCACCACATCCCTTTCCATGATCAGTTTTTCGCAGCCCGGAATCTTAGCGTTCTTAACGAGCTTGCCTATGGGCTTGGAACCGTCCGGTTCCAGCATATTCATGAATTGGGAAAACGGAATCGACTTGGGACTCCGATCCACGTAATTTTTGATCTGGGGTCCGTAATAAGCGACGATTACTATCCCCACGATGAATAGAATCAGTAATCTGAGGCCTTTATTATTGTTATTCATATTCCTCTTAACCCCCGCGACTTTCAGTCGCCATGTTCCTTCTTAGACTCCGAAAAATCTGTCAAAAGTCAGGAAATCCGTTTAGGATAGATATAGCTTGGAAACCGCTTTCGAAGAAAAAGTTCCCTCAATTCAGAATCCGGTTTTTTCCCGAAAAGTAAAGGAGAATACGGGGAGAAAAAATGGAATCGTACCGCAGGGAAGGTCGGAAAAAAACGAACCCGAACAAATTCCCGCCGTCTTTAAAATCTGTATTTTTCTATGACGTCTTCGATGTCTCCGAGACTAATGGATCGAATCGCAGCTTCGGCGTCGTTGATGATCTGGATCAGACTCAGGTTTTCCAAAGGTTGAAAATCCTCTTTCAAAAAGATCTCCAGCCCGGAACCGTCAAAGACATCGTTGCCGATGCCGATACGGATCCTGATAAAGTTCGGAGAACGCAAGGATTGCACGATGGATTTGACTCCCGCGTTCTCCGTATCATTCACGCCCTTATCCACCACGATCTTACCCAAGGGTAGGGTCCAATCCTCGTGGATAACCAGGATATCCTGGACTTGGATTTTTAAAAAGGACGCTATATAAAGAACGGATTCTCCGGAAAGATCGCTGAAGGTCTGAGGTTTCAGAAGAACGACTTCTTCCCCCTCGAAGTCCCCTCTTCCGATCAGGGACTTTTTTTTCTTCGTCTTGATCTCAACGTTGATGTTATTCGCAATAACGTCGAGAATCTTGAAGCCGATATTCGCTCGGTTATTATTATATTTGTCCCCGGGATTTCCCAGTCCGACGATTAGCTTCATAGATTACCGTTTTCCGAATTCTTAGACCCGAGCAAGTTCCTGATTATTTTCCGCCCTTCTTAGCGCCACCCTTGCCCTTAGCGTCTCCGGCAGCTTCCTTAGCATCGGCGCGTTCCTGAGCCAAAAGCGCTTTGGTCTTCAGAACTGCGGCCACGATGGGATCTCCGTTCACCAGGATTTCCCAGCTAGCCGGAACCTTGAGCTCGCTCACTTTAATGGATTGGCCTACATCCAAATCGGATACGTCTACGACGAGACTTTCCAATAGATCTTCGGGGATGGACTTTATGCGGATCTCGTGGATCAAATGATCGAATTGTCCGCCCATTTTGGAGCCCTTTGCGGTTCCTTCCGTACGGACTCCGATCTTAGTGACGATCTTCTTGCCCGGCTCGACCTTATAGAAGTCGACGTGACGGATCCGATCCACTTCCGGAAACCTTTGGATCTCCTTGACGAAGACCTTGTGGGTTCCTTCTCCTTCGATCTCAAGATCGATCAGAGTGGATTGACGGATGCCGGAATGCACCAACTTATCCAGCTCTTTTTCGTTTACCGAACCGGAAGAGGCCTTTCCGCTTCCGATGATGTTTATGGGCACCATTCCGGACGCACGAAGACGATTATTGACGTTCTTGCCTGTTTCCGTTCTTTTTTTAACGGTGATTTTGTGGCTCATGGTTCCTACCCTTGTTTACTAAATAAATAGATCGCTGACCGATTGATTGGTCGATATTCTCTGGATCGCCGCCGAAAAAAGCGGAGCGACCGAAAGAGTCTTTAATTTCGAAATCTTTTTCGATTCCGGAATTTCTATGGAATTAGACAATACGACTTCTACGAAAGGAGTGGAATTCAATCTGTCCACCGCTTCCCCCGAAAGAACTCCGTGACTCGCGGCACAATATACGCTCTTGGCTCCGTTTTTCAGGAGAGCGTCGGCTGCTTTGCAGATCGTTCCGGCAGTATCGATCATATCATCCAAAAGAATGCAGTTTTTGCCCTCGATTTCTCCGATCACGTGCATTACTTCGGAGACGTTAGCCTTAGGTCTTCGCTTATCAATGATCGCTAACGTAGCATTCACCTTTTTGCCGAAGGACCTGGCACGTTCTGCTCCGCCGGAATCCGGGGACACGATTACCAGATCCTCGATATTCTTGTTCCTAAAATATTCCACCAACACCGGATTGAAATGGAGATTATCCACGGGAACTTTGAAAAATCCCTGAATTTGGTCCGCGTGCAAATCCATGGTGATCATTCTAGTCGGACCCATTACCTCGATCAGATCGGCGACCACTCTGGCGGAAATCGGAACCCTAGGCTCCACCTTCCTGTCCTGGCGGCCGTAACCGTAGTAAGGCATTACTACGGAAATACTGTTTGCAGAGGCTCTTCTTAGAGCGTCCATGATGAGAAGAAGTTCCATCAAATGGTCGTTTGCGGGAGCGGAAGTGGATTGGATCAGGAATATGTCCCTTCCACGTACGTTCTCCTCGATTTTGACCGCTATTTCGCCGTCGGAAAATTTTCGAAGATTGATTTTGCCCGGGGCGATTTTGAGTTCGGCACAAATTTCTTCCGCTATGGAACGGTTAGAAGAGCCGGAAAAGACCGCTATTTCGTTCATTATGCTCGAGCTCCTCCGTTTAGGATTTCCGCCAGAGCCTCCAGGTCCTGGGGCGAGTTGACCCCCTGACTTTCGCCGCTATCTTTCAGCACCACTGCGCCCAACTTCTTGCCTTCCTTTTTGTATAAAGCCACTAGATCAGGGAGATAGTATTCTCCCTGGGCATTGCTATTTCCGATCTTTTTGAGGGATTCGAAAAGGGAATCGGAACTGAAAACGTAAGTCCCGGTATTGATTTCCTCTATTTTTCTCTGCTCATCCGTAGCGTCCTTCTCTTCCACGATCGCGACGACTTCTCCGGAACCGTTTCTTACGATACGACCGTATCCTTTGGGCTGGTCCACTTTTGCAGACAATAAGGTAGCCGCGAAACCGTTTTCGACGTGAGTTTGGACCAAAGCGCGGAACGTTTCTCCCGAAATCATGGGCACGTCTCCGCAAGCGACCAAGATCGGACCTCTATGTCCGTTCACCGCGGATTCCGCACTCAACACCGCGTGGGCGGTTCCGAGTTGCTCTTTTTGCTCCGCGAATTTGACGCCCGCGATTCCGCTACACAGAGCTTGGACGTCTTCTTTTTTATAACCGACCACTACGACGATATCTGCGACCCCCGCTTCCCGCAAGTGGTCGAGTACATGATTCAAGAGAGGTTTACCGTTCAAGGAAACCGCGACCTTGGGTTGGTCGGTTTTCATGCGGGTTCCCTTGCCGGCAGCGAGAACCACGGCAACAGCTTCCTTTGAGATATTCATTCGTAATCCGGTGAAATTAGAACAGTGGCTGGGCCGCTAGGATTCGAACCTAGGAAATGGCGGTACCAAAAACCGCTGCCTTACCACTTGGCGACGGCCCAGTTTCTATCTTTAATAATTAAAGCTAACAAACGTAAGACCGGAAAATTCCGCCCGCATTTTTGCAAGCAGTTCGTCCCGAATCTCCAGTCCTTGAACCAATCCGTAGATGCAAGATCCGGAACCGGTCAACGAAGAATAGCTGGCTCCGTTTGCCAAAAAGCGATCCTTTAATCTCCCGAGTTCCGGAAAGGTTTGGAAGGCTAACGGCTCGAAGTCGTTTACGAGCTTTCCCTCCAAATCCGCCCAATTTCCCTCTTTTAGAGCAAATCCGACGTCTTTGGCTAGAGAAGTCCAGTTTTTCGAGGGTGGGTCAGCTTGTAAAGGTTTTTTGAGCCCGGCGTACATTTCAGCCGTGGATAGTACCTGTGGAGTTAAAGCGAGAACCCCCTGCCCGGAATGGATCTCTACCTCTTGGAGAATCTCCCCTTTTCCCGAGACCAGAGCATGCCCTTCGCTTAAGAAAAAAGGAACGTCGGCCCCCACGGTGGCCGCTAAGTCGTTCAATCCGTCGGAACTGAACTCGGAAGTCAGCCCGAAAAAAAAAGACAAAAGGGAGGCTGCATTACTGGATCCGCCACCCAAACCTGCGGCAGGCGGAATTCTTTTATTCAGATAGATCCGCACTCCAGGGAGTTCTCTGTATCTGGAACGGATTTTCTGAAAGGTTTTGAATAGGATGTTTTTTGTCTGGTCTCCTTTTTCGGAGACCTCGTCGTAGAGCCGGCGCTTTTCCAAAATGATTTCATTTTCCGAAACCAACTCGAATCTACCGGACTCCAACGGCTCGATCCGAATATCGTCTCCCCAATCAATCCGAAGAAAGACGCTCCGAATCTCATGGTAACCGTCCATTCTCTTAAACGGAATTTCTAATCCGAGATTTATCTTTGCGGGGGATAACAATGTAATTCTTGTTTGAAGAAATAAAAACCCATGTCAATCATTATCGATTCATCTCCGACCTCAGGTCCCCATTTCGCCGAGCTGTTCCGTCCAATACGCCTGCAATCTTTGCTTCAAGCCCCTAGGGCTTTTTAGGATCACGCTGTTTCCGAACCCTTTTAACGTGGATAAAAACCAGTCCTCGTTTCGGATATTCGTTTTAGAGAGATAAAACACGGTTTCCCGAAAACGGATGGACTCTTTCGTTCTTTCCAAACCGAAACGACGATGAAGGTTGAAATAAACCTCCGCGGTATGGAAAATCTCGGCAACCGCGCCTTCCTTTCCGGAAGATTTCAGAAATTGCTTTAGCATAGAGATCGCGTTTTTTCTTTCCTGATCGGGAACCTGAATCGATTTTTCTTCCGTCCTTTCGAAGGTCAAAATCGAATCCAACCGGAAAGACCTGGGCGCATTGCGAGTATGACAAAATCCGATCAGATATTCTTCCTTGTAACTCAATAACGCCCAAGGATCCACCTTCCGTTTTACGGGAGAAGTTTCGCCCTGAGCCTGGTACTCCAGTTGAACGGATTTTTGTTTTTTGATCGCTTCGGTCACTTGCGATTTCAATTCTCCCGAATCCAAAACTCCGGAAGAAGGCAGGACAGTATGGATCTTCTGCAAAGAGGAAAGTAGAATTTGCCTACGTTCCGGATCTACTTCTTTCTGTTCCTCTTCCAGTAACAGATTGCGGATTCCTGACCATTCGCGAACACTCATGGTCAGGCCTTCCTGCATCCGATTCGGCAATCGGATTCCGATGGTTTCTCCATCATAATCGATTTCCACGAGCTGGTCCGGGGTATAAGGATAGGAACCCACCATGTAGAGTTTTCCCAGTTCCTTTTTTAGATCCGAGATCTCCTTTACACCGGAATATTTGGAAAGATCCTCCAAAGTCATCCGACGATTTTCCCGCAAAAGGCCGATCAACGCCAATTTCGTCTGCAATTTCCTCGTAGTAGGATTCATCCGAAGGACAGACTCTCCAAAAAAATCCTACGTTTCAATCGGAAAAACGGCGACGAGGAATGCGGGAAGAAGGAGAATTCGAGTCGAATTTTTTGATTGAGACAGTTTCGTTCAAGCGGAAAGGTTCCGTAGGATATAGAATGGAATCTTGTCTTTCAAGATTTAGGAAACAAGAGAACGCAAAATGAAAATACTGATCACCGGCGCGACCGGATTTTTAGGAAAAAGGATCGTAGACCTACTCAAAAAAGAGGGTGGAAATGAAATCTACGCTCTCGCAAGAAATCAAAAATCCGCAAAGAATATCGAGAAGATGGGGATCAAGGTCGTGTACGGCGATTTGGGAGAACCGGCAGTCCTGAAAAAATCCCTGGAGGAACTCTCTCCGAACGCGATCATCCATTTGGCCGCCGAAATCGCGACACAGAGAAACACGAAATTATTATGGCAGGTCAATCACGAAGGAACCAAAAACCTCTACGAGGCCGCAAAGGATCTCGGGTTGAAATGCTTTCTATTTGCGAGCACGGTGGTCGTGGGGGAAGCGGGAGGAGAATTGCTTTCGGAGGAAAAACCCTTAAATGTCGAAACGGAATACGGCAAAACCAAGCAGGCTTCGGAATCGATGCTCTTAAAGGCCTACCAAACGGAATCCTTTCCCGTGGTGATCCTCAGACCCTCTCATATCTACGGCCCCGGAGGATGGTTTGCGGATCTGATAAAAGACATGAAGATCGGATTGTTCCGGATCCCCGGATCGGGCAAAAATTATTGGGACGTGGTACATGTGGACGATGTCGCGGCGGCCTTTGTCAAAGCGCTGCATTCCGGCAAAGCGGGAGAAATCTATCATATCGCGGACGACACTCCGGTCTTGATGCAGGATTTTTTTAACGAAGCGGGACATTATTTAGGAAAACGTAAAATAGGACACGCTCCGATTTTCCTGGCAAACCTGTTAAAAGGGAAGGATCCGGTTCGTGCCGCTACCAGATCCGCTCGAAGTTCCAATTCCAAATTAAAAAGCCTAGGTTGGAAACCCGAATACCCGGATTACCGTTCCGGCCTAAAACATACGTTCCAAAACATGACTTGATCTTTCCTACTGCCGGATCCGTTTTCTTTGCATCGAAAAGATGATGACGTCCGGCAGATTCCCAACTAGAGACGGCTCGAAATCCTTTCCCAAAAGCGAAACTACGGAATCGAAGTAGGGATTTTTTACGAAAGGAACATCCGAAAGAGTCGCAGGGTCCATCAATACCTTAGCCTGAACGAATAAAATCTTATCGAATTTCTTGGGGTCGTTCCGCAGGAAAAACTTATCCAAAGACGTTCCGTCAAAAAGAGTCACGCAAGGAACTTCGAAAAAATTCTCCCCCAAAATCTGGGAATACGTGCGGATCTGAACAGCAATCAGGTCCGGCTTCTGCTCGGTGTAAATCTTATGTAGGACTGTCGTTCGTTTGCCGTACTTCGCAAGTATGGAAGTGTATTTCACGGTGATATATGAGGAAAAAAGAATACAACAAAGAAGGAAAATTTTCCCGGACCTTTCCCACCTAGGCTTGGATTTTAACTCGTCCAACAGGATAAGGGCAAATCCGGCAAAACAGGGAATCGTCAAATGCAAGTACCTCGTGCCGAAATCTATGATCCCGTCGTTCGGAGCGGCCGCGACAAGACCGATGAAACCCGCAATTCCGGATTGGACCAAAGGATTCCCGCCTTTCGCCGGATCGCTCGTCTCCTCCCGAGAGCGCAAAAAACCCCGGGGGGAAAAGAGAAAATACAGGGAAAACCAAAATAAAAAAAAGAACAAGGGCATATAGGCAAAAAAGCCCAGCCGATTAAAACTGAAAAATAGGAGTCCGCGATAAATCTCCAGCTTTGCCCAAGGGGAAAGAAACATCGTCGGCTGATTGAACGAAAATCTAGGCCCGAGGGGAAGTCCGTAGAAGAAAGTCTGCATCCCGATCAAAAACGAAAGACCGAGTAAAATCCCCATAGAGAATCCTAAAACGGAAATCCGATCTCTGGATCCTCGTACGGCATCGAAAATCAGAAACGCCGTAAAGGAAAGACAGAACCCGATGGATTCGATCCGAAACCATCCGGAAGAAGCCGACAAAAATCCCGCAAATAAAAACGGTAAGGAACTTCCTGGAGAGCGGCTTTTTAAAACCAGTACGACCCCTGAGAAAAATAAGAAAGCGGCAAGTCCCACATCCGGGAAAAAATAACCGTTCACTACGAACGGGGAGCCGAAGACCAGTATGGATAGAAAAAGAAGATTCCTTCTCCATAGCATGGACAGGATAAAAATCGTAGCGGAAACGAGAATCGCATTCACGACATAAACCCCCGTGATTCCCCCCCAAGGTAAAATCAGGGCATATACGAAACCGAGAGCGACCGGAAAAGGACTTACGATCTTACCTCTGATGCGAATGCATTCCGTAGGGCAAAATTCCGATTCCGGATCCAGCTTCGAGGAGGGCAGCTCCAGTTCGCCGGAAGCGAAACCGTGCCTGGAAATGGATTCCCCCAAAACGAATTTGGCCAAGTGATCCGAATACAACTGCTCCACAGGCTTCAATAAAAATAGAAACAACAAGGGAGACAAAACCAGAAGAAAGAAGGAGAGAGTCCGAAAGCGACCCGAGTCTAAAAAAGGGGACACGCTTCGCTAAGCTAAAGTCGGAGAAGAAGGAGACAATCTTTTTTTAGAAGGAACTTTTTCTGAAGACCGGACTCTTTTCCGGACCAGTCCGTCCGGAAATGGCTTCAGTCCCTACCCTTCTCTGCTTTATAAATAAAAAAAGGCGCCCGAAGGGCGCCCCTCATCAACGAAGATAAATTCGAAGAATTTGAAACGATTAAAGGTTGTTCAAAAATTCTTGAGTTCTCTGAGCTTCTCTTTCCAAAGCGGCAGCTTGTTTCAGAAATCTTTCCGATTGAGCATTGCTAGCCAGGAATTTTCCACCGGTAGAACGTCTTGCAAGAGCTCTCAACTCTTCCGCACGCTCCGTCTTTTGCTGAGCAAGAGCTTTTAAGTAGGTCCCAACGGCAACTTTTTGTTCCTTGGTGACTGCTGCAGAAACTAAGGCTTGCTCCAGCAAACGATCTTCAGTATCTTGCGATACCGCAAATACGGAAGAACCGGCTAAGAATCCAGCGATTAGAAGAAGAGAAATCGTTTTGTTAACTTTCATGGACTTGAAACCTCTCAATGATTTGTTTATATTTTTAATTCTCGTTATCGCTTATATCCATAAGACCTATACAGCTTTTCAATTGGAATAAAAAAATTAAAAAAAGATAAAAAAAATAAAACTTGTCGTTAAGCGAAGTTAAAGAGAACAACACTTCACATTATCCTGTATTAGATTTGTATAATTTTATAAAAAAACTTTAACGCATGCCGCAAATCATACGATCCGCGAATAAAACAGGCGATTTCCGATACCAAAAACGAGATGTGCACGTTTATGATACAATCTTCGACTAGATCCTCGAGTTTTTCAAGAAAAATAGAAATCCGAAAATCAAAAAATGCTTATTTTTTGGGCACAACTATTAAGCAATATGCCCGTAATATATGCAAAAACAGGCCAAAAACCCCCTTTTTTCAGGAATTTCCCAAATTGGAATTTTTTCCTATGGATCGCTTTCCAATTCGATAAAAGCCGGAAGACTCAGTCCAAAATCACCGTTTTAAAATAGGATATTATGCGATATTTGCACGCTATGATTCGAGTCTTTAATCTAGATTCCGCATTGGATTTCTTTTGCGACAAACTCGGCTTGGTCGAAACGAGACGGAGCGAACATCCGGAAGGAAAATTTACCTTGGTATTTCTATCCGATGGATCGTCTAACGCACCAGAGATCGAACTAACTTACAATTGGGAACAAAAGGACGGATACACATCGGGTAGAAACTTCGGACACCTTGCCTTCGAAGTGGAAAACATCTACGAAACGTGCGAGCGCCTGGTGTCCAAGGGAGTTACGATCAATAGACCTCCTCGCGACGGCAGGATGGCTTTCGTTCGTTCTCCTGATTCGATCTCGGTGGAGTTGTTGCAAAAAGGGAAGTCGCTAGCGCCTGCCGAGCCCTGGAAAAGCATGCAGAATACCGGAGAGTGGTAAGGTTTCTTTCTTAAGAAAAATCGGAGCCGTAACTTTCCGCGAGAAACAAAAGGGAATCCTTAAGTTTCTTCTTTAATTCTTCCGGTTCTATCTTTTCCAGAGAATTACCTTCTTTCCATAAGAAAGGAAGCAGTCCTTCCAGATTGGTGCATTCGAAACGGATCGTATTTCCTTCCTGAGTCAGAGGAATTCCGGATAAAAACTGTTTGGCTTTTACTAAGGATTCGGTCTTACAACCCAAAGCGACCGCCTTAGGTTCGTGCACGGGAAAAAGGGCCGCATGAACGATCTGGTCTTCCCAGGTTTCTGCTTTAGTTCCCTTCTTTTGATAAATGAAGTCACCCTCCAGGATTTCCGCTTCCAAAATCTTGGCCAGGATCAACCTTTTCTTGATCTTTTCGGAGCGATCGTAGGCCAAAAGATAATAATCCTCTCCGCCTCTTCTGAGCAAACGAACAGGATCGACCTCGATAAAGTACGAATCCTCGGGAAAGCTCTTAAAATATTTCAGACGAAGAGGACTCCGGTTTTTTAGAGCCTCCAGGACGGAAAAAGCGATCCGACCGGATTCGTCTGAAATCTCCCGGGGCTCTTCCTTTAATTCCGGAAAAAAACCCAATTCCCCGGCGAAGATCTTCTGCGCAGCCGTATAGAGTTCATATCTGGGAGACTGGGAATACGCCTCCAATAGAACTGCGGAGATTTCTCTCAGCTCATTCGGATCGAATCGCAAGGATTTTGCCCAAGGATCCGTCTCCAGAACATAAACGAAGTCCTTGTCGTGCTTTTGAGGATAATATCGGATCCGAAAACCTAAGGATTCCAACTCCTGAATGTCACGGGAAAGTTTTCTCCGATCCGAGTCCTTGTTCTCGTTATCGTAGAATTCTCCCATAATGTCCTTTAATCCGGAAAGAGTCAGCCCTTCCGGAAATTGTAAAAAATTAAAGAGCAGAGTGAGAAGGCGGGATTCCGTCGGATTCATTTCCCTCGGCTCGATTTCTAGCTCGGGATCGGACTCGAATTCTTCCTGTTTTTCCATGGACACAAGCAGAGAATCGGGAATCGATAGGACGGACGCAACCAGGAAATCTCGCATTCTTAAGATTCGGCCGCGGGAGAAAAAACCGCTTGAAGTACCCGAAAGCCGGGAAAAACTCCGGATGCCCTCAAAAGAAATCTCGGGCCAGGAACCCTATCATGGCTAAAATTTTCAGTTATATCATCCCGAATCTTGCAGGACTGGCGCTGATCCTTTTAGGTTGGTGGACCACGATCATCAACGTCGCCACCCTTCGATTCGCGGGAGAATCCTACTTTAACAAATGGACCTATACCGGATTAGGACTCATCCTCGTAGGTGCATATTTGCCCGAAATCTGGATCGGGATCAGAAACAAACTCTTCGGAGAAAAGTCCTAGACAAATCACCGTCTTTATTTCTTAGGTAAAAAAGTCTAGACAATCTTTCTCTAACCTCCGATTTTCGGAATTAGAGAAAGATTCGTTCTCTCGGTAAGATTCGAAAAAAATCTTTACGAGCAATGTACATGCGTTACAATGCGACATAATATAGAGACTGGAACCTGAGACGTTCAATGAGCGCGGAAACTGAAGTAATAGAAAAAACCGGCCGAAAAAAAACCGAGATCGAGTACAACAAGCCCACTCTCTCCAGAGAGGATCTAAAAACGGTACTAGAGGCTCTCGTCGAAGACCATCTTTCCACCGGTTCCATCACTTCCCGCTTTGAGAAAGCCTTTTCGTCCACTTTTCGTACGAAAAACGTAATCTCCACCAACAGCTTAACCGCTGCATACCACCTAGCCTTACTCTCCCTGGAGATCCGGCCCGGAGACAAAGTGGTCTTATCTACCTTTGCTCCCTTGGCCGCTCTGGACGCGATCTTTCTACTCCAAGCGAAACCCTTTGTCCTAGACCTGGACAGGAACTCCTTCCACCTCAATCGGTCCGGATTGAGCGCCGCCCTGGAAGACCCGAGCGTGAAAGCTATTGTACTGGATCATACCTTCGGATCTCTAGCGGATTTTTCCCAATACGATTTCCGCGGAATTCCTACGATCGAAGATTTTTCCGAAGCGGTCGGAGCTAGAACGGAAACCTTTACTCCCGGAAAACAAGGAAAGCTCTCTATTTGCGGCCTTTCCGTGGAATACCTAATCACTACGGGAAACGGAGCCTTGGTCTGCACCGAAGACGATTCCCTGGCCAAAAAAATTAGGGCCAGAAAAAACGGACAGGATCCCTATCCGAGAAAAGACGGACAGCCGAGATTGGATTACGATATGATCGATTACCAAGCCGCTCTCGGAATCGAACAATTATCCAATTTGGGAGTCATCCTGGAGCGAAAAAGGAAAATCGCCCAGGTGTATCTGCAATCCATACAAGGTTCTCAAGTTTCCACGCATTACAACGATCCGACCACGGATACGTTCAATCGATTCGTAATCCTGGCGCCCGGAAACTACGACCAGGCGGAGAGATACTTCCGCTCTCTGCAAATCGGAACGAGACACACTGCGGACGAACCCATTCATCACATTCTGGAATTAGGAAACGCCGATTTTCCGAACGGAGAACGACTGTACCAAAGAGGCCATTGCGTTCCGATTTATCCCAACCTGACCAAGGATAATATCCAGCGAATCGCACAGGCGATCCGTCGGATTTATTAGTTCGGATTGAAAATCTTTTCGTCCGAAAATCTGCCGGATCCCGAAAAAGAATTCTAAATTTCTACTTTTCGCGTCGCGATAAATTCTTTCCGAAAAAATAGAACGCGTCGAAATAGACCCTTAAAGTCGCTCGAACTTCTCTCTTCCCCAAATCCGAGGAAAGTCATTCAGCCGAGGAGGCCACTTGAACATCGCGCTTCTTTCCATAAAACGTCCGATTTTTATTACAAGCTTAGTGATCCTAATGCTTCTGACAGGATTGGTTTCCCTATCACGAATGGGGGTGGATCTTTTCCCCGACGTGAATATTCCTGTAGTTTCGGTAACCACAATCTATCCGGGTGCCGGCCCCGAAGAAATCGAGGAATTGATTTCGAAGCCTTTGGAGGAGGAGCTTTCCTCCATCTCAGGTTTGAAGAAAATCGTCTCCCGAAACCAGGAAGGAGTGTCCGTCGTCTCCGGAGAATTTACGCTTTCCACTGATATCAAGTACGCGGAGCAGCAGTTCAGGGATAAAGTCGGATTGGTTCGTCCTAAATTGCCGGACGGAATCAAGGAACCGAAAGTCGTTCGCTTCGATCCGGCGGACCAGCCTATCGTTCGTTTGGCGGTATTCGCCGATTTAGGACAGGCTCAACTCTACGATCTCGCTAAGGAAACGGTAAAAGCGAAGCTGGAGCAGATCAGCGGAGTCGGTTCCGTTAAGTTGGTGGGAGGAACGAGAAGAGAAATCCAAATCGAATTGGATCGAAACAAACTCATCTCGTACCAGATGCCGATGGTATTGATCGCCAACCGTTTGAAATCCGCCGGCTTAAACGTGCCCGTGGGTAAATTCGAATCGGGCACCGTGGAAACTTCCTACAGAACCTTGGGACGGTATGAAAGTCTCAGACAGATCGAAAATACCATCGTCTCTTTCGGCGGTGATGTGGGAAATTCCGTTCTCATCAAGGAACTCGGAACGGTCCGCGACGGAACGGAAGATGAAGAAACCTTAGGCTATCTTTGGGCTTCGAAGAGCGACGTCGTGGAAGAGGAAGATGTGGGATTCTTCGCTCATCCGTTCATTTGGATCGGTCAAAACGCCCGGAAGATCAAAGCCTTGTTCTCCTCCAAAAAAATCGAAGCAGAAGAAAAGGAATTAAAACCGGCTCTTTTTATCGATGTGTACAAGCAATCGGGCGGGAACACGGTCGCCGTTGCGGACGAGGTTTTGAAGCGGATCGATAAACTGAACGCGGATCTCAAGCCTCTCGCGGGAAACCCCAAGATCCGTCTCATCCGGGACGGATCCCGCTGGATCCGTTACAACGTGGAGGACGTCACCGAAGCGATCGTGCTCGGGGTTCTATTGGCGGTCATTACGGTCTATTTTTTCCTAGGAAACTTCAGATCTACGGTCATCACCGGCTTGGCCCTTCCGAACTCCATGCTCGGGGCATTCATTCTGATGTGGATCATGGGTTTTACGATCAACGTAATGACCCTCTTGGCTCTTTCTTTAGCGGTGGGTCTCCTCGTCGATGACGCGATCGTAGTGCGGGAAAATATCTTCCGAAAATTGGAAGAAGGGCATAACGTTTTAGAAGCTTCCGAAAAAGGAACGATGGAAGTTGCTCTCGCAGTCGTAGGTACTTCTCTCACCGTGATCGCGGTGTTCTTTCCCGTAGGATTTTTGTCAGGAATCGTCGGACAATTTTTCAAACAATTCGGTCTGACCGTCGTTTTTGCGATGATCATTTCCCTTTTTGACGGGCTTTTTGTCGCGCCGATGCTTTCCGCTTATTTCGCGGGAAAATTGGATCATAGCAAACGGAATAAGGCCGTGGAAGCCTTCGACAAATTCCAAACTTGGTTGGAAAAGATTTACGGAATCGCGATGAAGTTCGCGTTGGCACATCCGGGAAAAATCATCCTTTTGACGTTCCTGATCTTCGTACTTTCTTTGGTGAGTTGTCGCTTCGTCAAAAAGACCTTCTTACCCGCCAACGACCAAGGAGAATTCCTAGTCACACTGGACCTTCCTCCCGGAACCAGTCTCCAAGGAACGAAGGAAGTCGCCGACAAGGTACTGCTCGAACTTCAAAAATTTCCGGAAATGGACAAAATCGCCATCACCATCGGAAAACCGGATGGAGGAGAACCGAATACGGCAACTCTAGCCGTAGCCTTGGTATCTTCCAAAAAGAGAAAAAAAACTACGGTCGCGATCAAAGATGCGATCCGGGATGTCCTAAAGAATTACGCGTTTGCGAGACCTGCAGTCTCGGATTATTCCGCGGTGGGCGGAGGAGTTCAGTATCCCTTCCAGCTCGTCATCAAGGGGGACAACCTAGCGGAAATGGAGGCCTATTCCAAGAAAGTTCTGGAACGATTAAAGTCGGTTCCCGATCTCGCGGATATAGACACGGATTAC
The DNA here is from genome assembly GCF_004771275.1 of Leptospira fluminis. Lineage (GTDB taxonomy): Bacteria > Spirochaetota > Leptospiria > Leptospirales > Leptospiraceae > Leptospira_B > Leptospira_B fluminis. Next base: position 110,757 of record NZ_RQEV01000011.1, read on the forward strand.
CGAGCAGGAAAACCGGAATATCAGATCACTCTGGATAACTCGCGTATGCAATTGGTGGGGGTTCTTCCGGGAGTGGCCGGATCCGAATTGAGATACCAAATCGCCGGGGACACGGTCAGCAAATTCTACGACAAAGGGATCGAATACGATGTTCGTATGAGACTTCATCCCGACCAACGGAATTTGAGGGTGGCGTACGGACAAACCAAGGTCCCGAACATCGCAAATAAACTGATCCCTCTGGCGGCCATCGGTTCCGGCAAGGAAACGGTGGGTCCCGCAAGGATCAACCGGATCGATCGGGCCAGGACCATCGTGATTAACGCGAATCTTGCTCCGGGAGGCGCAATCCAAAGCGCGACGGAGGAAGCCACCAAGATCATGTCCACGGAAATAAAACCTCCTCCTGGAGTTCGATTCAACTTCCAAGGACAGTCCGAGGACTTTAAAGAATTGATCGTGAACATTTTAGTCGCATTCGGACTAGCGTTAGTGTTCATCTATCTGGTTCTTTCCTCTTTGTACGAATCCTTCATCACACCGGTGACGATTTTATTCGCGATCCCTCCGGCAATCTCGGGAGCGTTCTTCGCATTGTTCGTAACGGGAGAAATGCTCAATCTATTCTCCATGATCGGCCTCATCCTGTTGATGGGTCTCGTGGCCAAAAACTCGATTCTCTTAGTGGATTACGCGATGCAGGCGATCCGGGATAGAGGAATTACGAGAAACGAGGCGATTTACGAAGCGGGCTTAGTACGATTGAGGCCGATTTTGATGACCTCTCTCGCCATGATTATGGGAACGGTTCCGATCGCTCTAGGATTGGGAGAAGCGGCAAAATCCAGAACCGCCATGGGGATAGCCATTATCGGAGGCTTGATCCTTTCCACCTTGGTTACTCTGATCGTGGTGCCTTCCATATTCGGCGGGATCGATCGATTCCGGGAGTGGATAGAGAGCAAATTCCGTCCCGATATGGGCGCAACCGTTTCTCATACGGCTGTAACCGGAGAAAACAACCACCACCATACCGCGGATCTCTCCGACTGGGCAAAAGCCGTAACGGAAGAGCCGCCTAAAAAAAGTACTGCTTCGAAAAAGAAGAAATAGGAAAAACATAGGGAAGCCCTCCGAAAAAAGGAATGGCTTCCCTCTTTCTCCGTCCTAACGGCAAGTCCTATCGGAAAAGCTTTTCGCTTAACGTAGAAACTTTGGAAGATATCCGTTTCCTTCCGGATAGATTTTGGAAGAAAGAATGAATACGAAAATGCTGATCGCGATTCCGATGGCTGCGAGTAAAACGTCCTTACCCACCTTTCGAAACGTTTCCAAGTAAGGGGAATCCCGATAGGTCATAAAATTTAGGATGATTTCCCGACCCGCAAGCATCCCTAAAAAGACCCAAGTCGTCGACATGGGCATATCGCTCCATCTTTGAAAGAACAGCAGGATGCAACCGTAAACTAGATCGATAATGGTGGCCGCCTTTGACCACTGGATATCGGATTTCTCCGTTACGATCTCCTGGATGGTTCCGCCGTTGATATAAAGGATGATTCCCAAAGCGGTGCATAAAATAAGGACCGCCGCCGATAATTCCGCAAGACTCAACTGCCTCGGAATGTATACGACTATATTCGCGGCATCCTGGGCCAACCAAGTTCCCCAAAGAAACAAAGTGGAAAACCACTGAAGTATGGACCAACGCCGTTCCGTATTCGGATCCGGAATATGGTCCTCCGTATATTCCCTAGGATCGATTTTTACTAGGATTCCCCAGACCAATACGGCCGTTCCGAACGCGATCATATAACCCATAAAGGATTTCGTGAGCATCTTCTCTATGTTTTGTCCGCCGAAGAGTCCGAGAATCAGAAACGTAGTGGAGATGGGAGATCTCATTCTGGTGATCACGACTAAGATGAAAGGAGCAATCAATTGAAGTAGATTGAATTTGGAAACCGGCGGGAATTCCTCCAATCGATCGAAATGGACCTGACCCGAATCCGTAAGCCAGCCGTACGCGAAAACCAAAGTCAAAAATCCCGATAATGCAGCGAATTTATAGAACCAATGAACTGACTTTTTACTCTCTATAAACGTTCCCAAAGTCTGGACGGCGTCGTTTCCTGCGACGGAAAATGCCGAAATCGAAAAAGCGAACCAGCCCAGGTAATAAGCGGGAACTCCGGAAAGATAACCGGAGATCATCAAGACTGCGGCAACTAAGACGAAGGAATAAAATCTGAGCTGATCTCGAAAACTCGGATGCTGAAAGTCGATTTGATTCATGCTATAAGTTCGTAAGAAACCCGAAAAACGATCGAGTTCGTAAAGTTCCGACCGAACGCCGGAATGTCTTAGACTTTAATGTAAAGGAAATCGGGGATGAATTGCCGGTCAAGGGCGATCATCCCCGAGATGACGGGAAAACGGACCGAATTCGGAAGTCACTCGTTTCGACGGAACGGATCCTTCGAAATAGAAATTCCGACGTTTCCCGAAAAAAGGCCTTTTACCTATTCCAGGTAATGCTTGCTATATCTTGCTTCGATATCTTTTATATCGAACAGAATAAAGAAGTCAGTAGTTTTGAATACGCTATCCAAAGCTGGAGTTCCGCAGATGAGCGATCCTGCGCGGATATATCCTTTGATCAACGCGGGAATTCTTTTTGAAACTACCTTGATATCTTCTGGAGCGAAATTCGGGTCGAAACCGGTCATCTCGAAACCGGAAAGAGGTTTCACGTCGAACTCCTCGCCCGCCAACGCTTTTTTATCCTTCAAAAACGCATACACGTCGTTTGCGGTTTGAGCATCCACACTATGAACGGATCCGCATCCGAAAAGATAACCGATTTGGTGCTTCTTCATGTATTGGCCCAATCCTGCCCAAAGAAGAGAAATCACCGAACCGTCTCTGTATTCCGGATGAACGCAACTACGTCCGATTTCGGCAGGCTCGCGCTCTAACTCGTAGATTTTCGTGATGTCGAATTCGTTGTCGGAATAAAAGCCTAGGTTCGCTTTCGCTACGCTTCTTCTCAAGATTCGGTAGGTTCCCACAATCATGTCGTCGCGATTCTTATCCACTACGATGAGGTGGTCGCAAAAAAGATCGTATTCGTCCCTGTCTTTGCGGGTCGCTGCGGATTGGGGCAGTCCTTCTCCCAATTCCAAATTGAATACGTCATAACGCAGCGCTAGCGTTCTTTCGATTTCAAGTTGGTTCTCCGCGATTCTTACTTCTAATTTGCGTTCTGTTTTTAGCTTATTTTGGACAGATCCTGATCCCATTTTTGTCCTTCTTCCTTTTAGTAGGATGTTCTCTGTATCCGTCCTTTTCGTTACATTCGGATTACGCACCCGAGAAATTCCGGTGACTGGCCCCCCTTAACCTGCCATTCTGCGCTGGGAAACCAGCTTTTTGACGAAAGCATCCAGAAAATCTTTCCCTTTTGCGTCGATTTGCGTGAATTTGAGACCGAAAAGGCCGTTCGCCGCCTTGCCGGGAGATAGGTGTTTGATCAAACCGATCGCCTTAAACGGTTTAAAACCGGGTAAGGATACGACTAGTTCCACAGCGGAGTGGATATCGCATCCGTCGAAATGATGGGGAACAAGAATGGCCATACCGCCTTGACTCACGTCCTGCGCGATTAAAATGTCAAGAAATCCGTTTCCCATCAACTGTATTTGAACCGGCTGGTTCGGGAACGGAACCACGCGTGTGTGCTTTCTCTTGTCCATCAAGTTCCTCCGGAAATACGAATGCCCGGTCCGAGCCAAATTCATAAGACGAGCGGACGGTATTCTATCCGAAATAAAAAAAATTTCAAAACAAATGTTCGAATATATCCCTATACCTTTAGGCCTAGTTCTTCTTCCGCACCTTCCGCGAGAGTAAGGTTGAAATTCTCCGCGATTTTAGAGACTTTTTTTTCGAACTTACGATTAAAAACGAAATGGGACAAGGTCTTTTCCAAAAAGAAAATCATTTCCGTCGGTTTCCACTCCGTGACTCCTTTTTTAGAGTCTATTACTTTTCCATGATACAGCAGGGTGGAGATTGCGCGGATCGAATGCTTAGGAAACGCGGACTTCAAGACCTTGAATAGGGCTTTCGATTCCGCTTCCAGAAACTGGAACTTGCGGGAAAAAAGAACCGCATCGTGAAAATACTCCGGACGAACCACGGTACCGTTCAGCCTTAAGGAGATAATCAAAAAGCCGATAAAATCGGCCATCTCGGGGAAGATGCCTAGGCCAGGGGTGTCTTGCCCGGGATAAAGTCTGGTATTTTTCCGATCCTTGTGTTTCGGATGACGTGTCTGCAACCAATTGATGACCAGGTAATTTTCTTTGAAGAAGTAATCGTTGATTCTGATTCTATATTCCTGGATGCTCAAACGGAGGTGGATCAGTATCTCGCCTTCTTCGGCCAGAACGACTCTTTGGTACAAATCGTCGGTACCGGACAATTCCAGTTTCGGGGAAGTATATCCTTTTTTTCTCAGCTCGGAAAGGACTCCGGTGATCTCGAACAATTCCCAGACATTTTCCTTAGTCAGAGAATGAAATAAAACTCCCGAACTCGCCGCCTGGGAATCCACCGCCGCACAAAGGAAATCGTCGTATAGAAAGTCGAAAAAGCGCGGATTATTATAGGCGATTTTCGGCATCGGACGTTTCTTTCACTTTCGTTTCATTCTTACAGGATTTTCCTTTTTTTCAAGGAAATATTAAGAACGAAACTTAGCGTACGCGCTCAAAACCTCATTGGGGGATTCCGTCTGAGGATAATGTCCAATGTGTGGAAATTCATAGACCGTTGCGTCCGGTCTGAACTGCCTCAATCGTTGCACGACATGCGCACCGCTGACCGGATCCGCCAACCCGTCGGCGAACGCGAACGGAACGGGACAATCTAGAATCGCACCCACCCATCTTTCCCGAAACAATTTTCGTTCCCGTATGTAACGGATCAATTTATGATAGATCGCCTTTCCTCCTCCGTTACTTGCGCACTCCCAAAAGCCTTCCAGTTCCTCCTTGCTAGGTTTCGTTCCTTCCCCGAATACCTCCGAGAGATTCCGCTCGAAGGAGGTCTTGTTCAATAATTTCGAAAAGAAAAAACCGAAAGGGCTGTTGAGTAATTTCTGCACGGCCCTGGGCCTATGGGTTTCCGGAAAAATCCCTCCGTTCAATAAAAAGACGGATTGAAGATCGGGACCTCCGATCCTTTGCCCCGAAATCTTTTCCCGGAAACGAGCAAGCAACTCTTGTGCTACCGTATCCCCGAGATCATGTGCAAGTACATGGGTTTTTTGGATCTTCAATTCCTGTAGCAGATCTTCCGCTTGGTCGGCATATTGAAAGACGGAGTAGTGCCCGCTCTTAGGTTTGTCCGAAAAACCGAAACCCAAATAATCCAAAGCGACGACCCGATAGCGGGAGGTCAAATCCGTCCATAGATCCTTCCAATCCCAGGAAGAAGTGGGAAATCCGTGGAGAAGCAAAAGATTTTCCCCTTCTCCACCCGTTCTGTAAAAGATTTTCCTTCGCTTCCATTCAAAAAAAGAGCCGGCGGCTTTCCAGGCAAGCGCATGTGTTTTCCATAAGTTCTCGGTCATTGCGTTTCTCCAGGCGGAATAATTCTAGAGGATCCGTCGGAAAATGAAAAGAGGAAAATTTAGAAAGAAGAAATGAGCACTGGAATCAAGATTCCAAAGAGTCCAACAAATTGGACAAAAATCTCTTCCGTTCTTTCTGGTCGGGAAAATTTCCCAAACCCGCTTTCAGATTATCCTGCAAATGGGAGATCTTTGCCGTAGCCGGAATCACACAAGTCACTGCGGGATGAGAGAGGATGTACTTTAAAAACGCTTGGGCAAAGGATTCGCAACCCCACTCCTTGAAATATTCCGGGAGAATTTTTCCTTTCGTCTTACGGAACAAGCCTCCTTCTTCGAACGGTCGATTGATCAGAATCCCGATCCGGTTCTCTTGTGCAAAAGGCAGGATCCGATTCTCCGCGGCCCGGGTCACGACGGAATACGGGATTTGTAGGAAATCGACTTTCTCCCGCGATGCGATTCTTTCCATTTCCGAAAAGGAGGAAGGCGTAAAGTGAGTTAAGCCGACGTATCTTACTTTTCCTTCTTCTCTTAACGAACGAAGGATTTTGAGATGCGTCTCCGTATCCAGAAGATTATGTATTTGGAATAGATCGACCCTGTCCGTACGCATCTTCTTAAAAGAGGCCTGAATTTGGGATTTACCTGCGGCTTCTCCTCGAACCCAGACCTTCGTGGCAAAGAAGATCTTTTTTCGTTCCGCCGTCGATAGCGTTTCGGAAAGAAGACCCACCGTTTCTTCCGCTCTTCCGTACATGGGGGACGAATCCACGAGTCGCCCCCCTCCGGAAAGAAATTCCCGAAAGACTTCGTTTAACGGAGCCAAGGAATTCGGATCTCCCGAAACGTCGAATGTCTGCCAGGTCCCTAAGCCGATAGCGGGAATCGTTTCCCCCGTGTTCGGAATTTTTCGTTGTAGCATGAGGGGAGCCCCTCCGTCCTGTTTCGATTCCGCGTTCAAGGAATATAGAAGGTCGTGTTTTCCGCAAAGACAAGCTGCAACCGTCGCCGCACTCAGCTCCAAAAATTTTTTTCTGGAAAACCGCATTCTTCACCCACCCTGTAACGCCGGGAAAAGAAGACTTAAAAAGGGGGGAAAAACAAGTGTAAAAAGAAAAAAACCGTCCTATCTTCTTCCCGCAGGCCCTAGGATTTCAGAAGTATCCTTATAAAACTGCAACATTCTCCGAAATGCTTGATCGGGAAGTTTCCTGGATTGGTCGTTTTTCAGATATTTTCGCACTGGTAAAAGTCGGAATTTGGGACCTTTAGCGCCGGTGCGATCTATATAAACCCAAATCGGTTCGTAATACACATCATAGATCGATAATTTTCCTGCGTCCTTCGAAAGCGAAAAATTCAGGATCATTCCCCCGTCCACATACCTGCGATCCTGTCCCGAAACGAAATTCCCCAACGAATAAACGAAGAAGCGTTCCTTTTCCTGACCGAATCGATCCTTGACTTTTTTCTTTCCGAACCTTTGCAGACTATGAGGGTGTCCGCCGAGCACGATATCCGCACCGGCTTCCATCGTAAAATCCACGATTTCCTTTTGGAAGGGATCCGGTTCGCGAAGATACTCCGTTCCGAAATGGTACATGACCACGATTCCGTCCGGCTCCTCTTTTTTTGCCAGGGCGATATCTTCGGCAATCCTGGCCGTATCGATCAGATTCACAACGGTTCCCGCCGGAACCTCTAGACCGTTCGTTCCGTAGGTATAATTCAGGAACGCAAGTTCGATACCGCCCACTCTCAGTTTTAAAATCCGATTTTTGTCGAACTCTTCTTTGCTTCGATACGTTCCCAGATGCTTTAATCCTAGATCGTCCAGAACGGAGATCGTTCTTACGATCCCTTCCTTGCCCTTATCGCAGGAATGATTGTTCGCAGTGGAGACCAGATCGAAACCGGTATCCTTAATCGCTTTCGCAAGGGAATCCGGAGCACCGAATTGAGGATAACCGCTATATTGCTTGCGATCCCCGGGTAAAGTGGTTTCAAAATTCGCGACCGCAAGATCCGCTTCCGAAATTTGTTGCCGAACCTCTTCGAACACTTCCGAAAAATCCCAGCAATCGCAGGATTTTTCGTACGCGGAATCGATCTGAGTCTGATGAGACATGATGTCTCCCACCGCAACGATCCTGATTCCATCCGGAGAGGAATCGGAGCGTACCTGTCCGCCAGCAGCCGAACATAAAAGAAACATCCCGAAAAGGATGGTAAGAAAAAGGATTCTTCGCGTTATCCGAAACAGTCCAAGCATTTTCGGGATTATTTTTGCGCCGTGTTCTTCGGTTCTTCGTCCGGAAGAGCTTCCACAACGGAAAAGCCTTTTACGATCTCTTTTCGTTTGGATAAGATTCCGATTGTGGACAAGGCCCCGGGTTGTTTTAGCCAGATTTTGAAATTCTCCATCGTCTGGATGTTGTAATGGAAGGGATAATCTTTCGGAAACATTTCCCCGTCCGGAAAACCGAATCTCTTGGCTCCTTTCGTCAAAGTACGAACGACCAAGCTTTTATCATCCGTAGGTAAGGATAAGAAATTCCTCCTCATATCTTCCGGATACCGGAAATACTCCTCCGCATTGGAGGTATACAGAATTCGAATCGGTATATGTACGGAAACCGCCTTTTCTCCTACGGAACGAAAGGTTTTGTTCCCAAGCAGATTTCCGTCGATCGCGAGAATCCTGCCCTCTATAACCATATTTCTGAGAAAGTCATAATCTGCGGGATCGTTGTGAAAGGATTTGAACGGATATACGGAGGAAATCTTCTTTAAATCTCCCAGACGCTGCGGGACTCCCCCTTTTCTCAAAGAGATTTCATACGCGCTCAGAATCACCTTGTATTCCGGGTCGGACGCGAACTTCTTTTCGAGGAGAACTAATGTTTCCTTTTTATTTTTCACGTCCCAAAGTTTTTCGAATTCGCGATAGTTCGGAGCTAATTCCAAAAAATACAAATGGATTCGATTGATCGCTACCGTAACCGGATCGAAATCAGCGAGATAAGCGTAATCGCTCTTTGCCCATGCCACTAAAGTCAGATTCTGGTCTGTTCCGACTCCGATGTAGCCGCCACCCAATCCTTCTATGCGGGAACGGAACAGATCCAATCTTCTTTCGTTCGAGGCGGGATAATGATCGGCGTGCAGATGTCTGTCCGCAGGAGGAGTATCCGTGTCAGAAAGGGTCAACCGATCCCGATCAAGTTTGGAGTGGGAAAATCCCCCTTCGGAAACGGGGATGGAGCTGCAATTTGTATGAAGAGAAAGGATTGCCCAAATCAGGGCAAGGCAAAGTCCGATGGAAATTTTCCTCTCCGAACGATTTGCGGCTAATAGTCTGATGATCATCATTTTCCTCGATCGATTCCTACCGGACAAAATGATCCGGCTACGAAACAGAACTTATTAGGGTGCCCTTACGCGGGAAGAACTTTTACGAAAACCTCTATCCTCGTTCTCTTAGCCGGAAGTAATATAGATAGCTCTCAGGTCTGCCGCGATATTCTTTTGCATGGCTTCATTCGTTCCGCCTCCGATGGAAAGAAGGATAGCATCTCTATGGAGACGCTCTACCGGGTATTCCCTGCAATATCCGTATCCGCCCAGCACTTGGATTGCGTTTCTGGAAACCCTTTCCGCCATTTGGGTTGCCACTAATTTTGCCGAGGCGGCTCCCAACGAATTCCTGTTTTCCGGATGGATTTTAGAGGCAACGTCGTAAACGAGCGCTCTAGCCGCTTGGTAGTCAGCATAGGATTCGGCGAGCAAACGTTGGATCTGACCGAATTCCACCAACTTTTTACCGAAAGCCTCCCGGTGTCGGATCGTATAATCGCACATGACATCCACACAGCGCTTTGCGATTCCCAGGGATTGTGCCGCTAGAGTAACCCGCTCTATCTCCAGGTTTCTCATCATGTGGACCAAGGCCCCGTCCTCCGAACCGATCAGATTTTCCGCGGGAACCTCGGTATTATCGAAGACGAGCTGGGTAGTGGGAGAAGATCTCATCCCCATCTTTTCTTCTTTTTTTCCTACGCCGAAACCGGGAAAGGAGCTCTCTACGAGAAAGGCGGTCGTCTTTCTCGCTTCCCTGCTCGTCTTAGCGTATACCAAAAAGATCTGGCCTACGTTTCCGTTCGTAATGTATTGCTTGGTTCCGTTGAGAAGATACTTATCTCCCCGACGAACCGCTACGGTATTCATTCCGAGTACGTCCGTGCCCGCTCCCGGCTCCGTCATGCCCATGCCTCCGATCCATTCCCCGGAAATGACCTTGTGTAGGTATTTTTTCTTTTGAACGTCGTTCGAGCTGTAATAGAAATTATTCACGAACAGAACTTCGTGAGCCAGATAAGATAAAGTAAATCCAGGATCGTATGCGGAAAATTCCTCATGAATGATCACGCTCGCGACGGGATCTAGACCCATGCCCCCGTCCTCTTCTGGAACCGTCACTCCGAAAATTCCCAATTCTGTTCCGAGCCTCCGAAAGAGGGCGGAATTGAATATTTCACCGTCGTCATGTTCCTTTGCTTGCTCGTCCAGACTTTGCTTTGCAAACGCCGCCACATTCTCCCGGAGGGCGAGATGATTTTCCGTGGGGTTAAACAGATCGAGCCGCTTCTCTAAAAGATTTTTCATGATCCTACCTCTCTATTCTTTCCGGTCCAACTCGAATGGATCGTTTTACTATTTTCTCAGAATCCCGACCCGACGGTATCGCCGGTTTTTAAAAGGGACTGGACAATATGTCCCGGTATCCTATTGTAAGAGCGGTTTATAAAACCGCATTTTCTTTTTTCCGGCTCGGAAAACAAAACGCTAGTAACGTTTCCCGAATGCGAATACCGGACAAGGACGAAATCCGAATGAAATATTCTGTCGTATTAACCGCAATTTGCGCCCTATCTTTCCTTTTAGGATCCAGAAACGGAGGCCTAAAGAAAAAATCCCTGACCGGATTGAGAGAAGCTTTGTCCGAATCTCTCTCTTCTCCTTTTGCCCTAAAATCGATTTTTTGGTTTCTCTTTTTTATCTGTACGCTGCTGCTTCCCTATTTTTGGGGATTAACGTTTCTGATTAAAACGGATCTGAACGCACTAGTGATTATATTGGGTTTGATCTGGGATTATTATTGGAGCAGAACACTCATTCTGTTTCGATGAGGTAGATTTCCCGAAAGAAGCTAAAAAAGTAGTTTGCATCCGAGCTTTTCGGAAATTTCGTGTTTATAGCCCTATTTTTATTGGAGAACCTAGGTTCATGAAGATCATCGTTTTAGTGAAGCAGGTGCCTGACACCGAAACGAATATCAAAGTCGGGGACAAGTCCATCAACGAAGCCGGAATTAAATGGATTATCTCTCCCTACGATGAATTCGCAATCGAGGAAGGCCTTAGATTACGCGAGAAACACGGCGGGGAAGTTATCGCAGTTTCCCTCGGTCCGGATCGCGTGCAAGAATCCCTTCGCCAAGCCTACGCAATGGGAGCGGACCGTGCCGTTCAAATCAAAGTGGACAATTATGTTCCTTTTGATACCGTCCTGGCTGCAGAGTTGATCGCAAACTTCGCAAAATCCGAAAATGCCGACATAATCATCGGAGGCCGTCAGTCCATCGATTCCGACAGTTCTCAGGTCGTCGTACAAGTAGCAGAAGCGCTGGGAATTCCTCACGTCGCTTTCGCAGTAAGCTTAGAGATCAGCGGAACCAACGTTAAATCCACGAAAGAAGTGGAAGGCGGAACCCAAGTCGTAGAAACCTCCTTGCCGGTCGCCATCACCGCCCAAAAAGGATTGAACGAACCTCGTTATCCGAACCTGAAAGGCTTAATGGCTGCAAAGAAAAAGCCGATAGAAAGCAAGTCTCCAGCAGACCTGGGCAATCCGGCAAGCAAGATCGAGATAGTAGGATTAGAACCCCCGCCCCCACGCATTCCTGGTCGCAAACTGGAAGCTGCGGACGCAAAGGGATACGCCGAACAGCTCGTCAAAGCGCTTCGTGAAGAAGCTAAGGTTATCTAAGGAGAATACCCGTGAGCAACGTATTAATCGTAGGCGAACTCAAAGACGGAGAACTCAAAAAAATCTCCAAAGAAATCACATCCGCAGGTCGTAAGATCGCCGACGCGCTCGGTGGCAAAGTGACCGCTGTGCTCTTAGGATCCGGCGTGGATAAATTTGCCGGAGATTTGGCTGCAGTCGGAGCCGATTCCATCGTTACCATAAATGCAGGCGACTTCAACGCGGAAACCTGGGCAAACCTCATTGCAGCAGTAATCAAAGAGAAAAACCCTTCCGTAGTTCTTCTCCCGCACACTTCTCAAGGTAAGGATTATTCCCCTAGAGTCGCGGTAAAAGTAGGCGCTGGGATTATCGCTGATGTCGTCGGACTCTCCGTTGACGGAGGCAAAGTCGTGGCGAAAAAGCCGATCTATTCCGGTAAAGCGTACGGAAACTTTAAGGTGACCAGCCCGATAGCCATGTTCACTGTCCGCCCTAACTCTCAGGAAGTCGCCCAAAAGGCCGGAGCCGGAGCAGTGGAATCCGCTTCCCCCGCTTCTGGAGATGCGAAAGTGAAAATCGTATCTTCCGATCTGAGTGGCGGAAACAAAGTCCAATTGACCGAAGCCTCCATCATCGTGTCCGGCGGACGCGGAATCAAAGGCCCGGAAAACTGGCCGATCCTACAAGGACTGGCTGATGTACTAGGAGCAGCGTTGGGAGCTTCCCGCGCAGCCGTGGATGCAGGTTGGATTGCTCACAGCCACCAAGTGGGACAAACCGGAAAAACCGTTTCTCCGAATTGTTACATCGCTTGTGGGATTTCCGGAGCAATCCAGCACTTGGCAGGAATGGGCTCCTCCAAATATATCGTCGCCATCAATAAAGACGGGGATGCTCCTATCTTTAAAGTGGCCACGTATGGAGTGGTCGGAGACCTGTTCGAAGTCGTTCCCGCTCTTACGGACGAGTTCAAAAAAGTACTTGGATAAATTCGTCTAATGAAGCCATAGTAAGAACGATTATGGCTTCATCCAAGGGGTATCTATCCTGTATCGGTGCCGCAGTCTTTTTGGTCTGCGGCACTTCTATTTTACCGGATCCGGGTAAGGATCGTTTAAACGCCTTAATCGGAAAAATGAGCGAAATTTCTAGTTTTCGGGCCAGTATTACCGTTAATAACGAACTTTCGGGAACACTTTCGTACAAGAAACCCAACCAATTACACGTCAAATTCTCAGATGGAAGGGTGATCGCCGCAAACGGTCGCTTTTTATGGTTTTACTCTCCTTCCAGAGGAATCGTAGGAAAACAGGATTTAAAAGGAATGAGCGGCGGAATCGCGGGATTACTTTCCGGTTACGAAGAGGTAACTCCTGTCGGCGGTTCTTTGCGTTTAAAATCCCCGACGAAAACCTACGAAGAAATCGTGGTCACCTTAGGCTCTGATAATACTCCAAGGTCCTTACGGATGAAACACCGAGGTTCGGGGGAATACACTTCGATCTCGTTTTCAGGTGTGCAAACGAACGTAGGACTTGCGGCTTCCTTATTCAATTTCGGAGCTCCTGCAAACGCGCAAATCGTGGAGAACCCGCTCAACGAGAGGGAATAGGCCTTGTCTGCCACTTCTAGAACGGACGCACATAAGATATTCGCGGATCTTTACCGTAAAGCTCGTTCCCCGGAGCAACAACAGAAGATCGACGAAGTCATTCAAAAATCGAACGACATATTCATACGTATCGACCTAATGAAGAAGGTCGACGAAGAATTCGAACAAAAAAAGAGGGAAGAGAATAGGAGAGCCGAAGAGGACGAAAAAGCCGCTAAACAAAATGCGGGACAGGCAACCTCCGGATCTCAGTCCAAGACGGCACCGAAACCGGTTCGTAGAGCCGATAGCGCCAATGTCGGCATAGGCTTTTTTGCGAACCTCTTTGGAGGAAATGCCGCGATCACCAAATTCGCCAAAGAAACCGGCACAGTGGAAGTCGGCTTTTTAGGCAGAAATTCCAGGATCGCCCCGTCCGTAGAACGTCTTTTTAAAGCGCTCAAAGAGGATCAGATCATCTCCACGTTACAGGCGCTTCGTTTGGCGGAAAGCCAAGGATGGAGACATTGGCGCCCTCTCGTATACAATATAGTATTAAATTTTAATAAATTCTTTAACAACTTCATCTCTCTGGACTCCCTATTCATCGATGAAATCTCTCCGGAGATATTTCTGAATCGATCCTTGAAGATGCAGATGTACTACGCGAGACATCTTTCGAGAGATGACGCGAAGGAAATCATTCTCGCGAACGTCCCTGAATTGGTAAAAAAGGACGAGAAACTTTCGATCAAACTCCCCGCCATTCTTTCCGGCCTAAACTACGGTTTGAATTTGGAAACGGGTAGACCGAAACTGACCGACGCGATACGCGCTTTTTACGTCGTCTCGAACCGTAAAGTAATCAGTTGGGAGGAAATCGTCGACTCTCTGAACGTACCTCCGATCAACGAGACCAAATTCCAAGGTTCCCCGGATATCACGAAGGAAGTCGACACGACTTTGATCAAATTATCCGACGATATCCTGACGAGAGGAAATAAAAAAGAGGAACTCCAGAACCTAAGACAAAGATATTTTAAAATCGACGAAAACGGTAAAATCTCTTTCGACTTTCTGAACGGCGTCGTCGACGATTATTTCGCCCACCACATGCCGGAAAACATGAACTCCTCGGCATTCAAATCCTCCTTTAAGGGAATGCCTCACAAACTTATCTATATACTTTTAAGGGATTTTCAATCCTGCTACTCTCCCATCTTGGAAGGTACCGTAAAGATCGGAACCAAAAACCACAACCGCGACGTGATCATCATGCAGACCGGCCTTTTCAAGGGAGAAATAGAGGAGATCAATAACCTTCTCCGACAACTCGATGCATTCAATAAGAAGTACCCTAGTTTCCAATATACGTTCGCTACTTTTAACCAAAATACTTCGGGCAGTTCGGTAGAGGATCAGATTACTGTGAATCTTCTCCGTTTGCTGGGCGAAGCCTCCGCTTTTATGGGTAAATTCGCCGAAAAGATCAATACGATCGTGGAAAACCATTTGCTAGCGAAGGATTACGAGGCCAAAAGCCAATTGAACGATCGGGTATTGGCGTCGAAGGAAAAAGTGATCGATGAGATCAAAGTGCTCCACAGGTTCATTCCTTATTACGATTCCACGGTTGTTTCCGGAAATCGTTTGAATAATAAATCCCTGGAATACGTTTTCGTGGATATGGCTCAATTGCTGTTCAATTATGCGGTGATCTATAAGGACAAATTCACGGTGAATAAACTTACGGTTCACCGCAAAATAGACGCGGAACTGAAAGCTCTCAGAGCCGAATACGAACGCCTTTCCGGCAAACCTTTTGACGGCGGCGAATCCTTACAAACCGAATCCTCGGAGGCGCAATGAGGATATTAACCGGAGTTCAGCCTTCCGGCAAATTACACTTAGGAAATTACTTTTCCGTAATACGAAAACTCGTAAAATACCAGAACGATTCGGATCTATATTGCTTTGTAGCGGACTTACACGCCCTCACTACGTTTTCCTCCGCCAAAAACCAAAAGGACAATACTTACGACGCCGTCTGCGACTTTTTGGCGTTAGGAATAGATCCCGATAAGTGTTCCTTTTGGATCCAGTCCTCCGTCCCCGAAGTGACCGAACTCGCTTGGTACCTATCCATGTCGATCACGGTTCCGCAATTGCAACTCGCGCACTCCTTTAAGGATAAAGTAGCCAAGGGGATTACTCCGAGCGCGGGACTCTTCTTTTATCCGGTTTTGATGGCCGCGGACATATTAGCTTTCGAAACGGATCGCGTCCCGGTGGGAAAAGACCAAAAACAGCACTTGGAATACACGCGAGACATAGCGGAACGATTCAACGCGCAATACGGAGAGACCTTTAAATTACCCGAGCCGGAAATCGACGAAGAAACCGCGATCGTACCCGGTACCGACGGCGCCAAAATGTCTAAATCCTACGGCAATACGATCAATTTCTTCGACGAGGAAAAAAAACTCAAAAAATCCGTGATGGGGATCGTTACCGATTCGGCCGGCGTGGACGAAGCCAAGGATCATAAGAATAACGTAATTTACCAGATTCACTCCCTGTTCTTGGATGAATCCGAAAAGACAGAGCTACGGAATCGATTCGAAGTGCCGGGCACCGGATACGGCGATCTCAAAAAAGCGCTCTTGGAGCGTATTCTGGATTACTTCTCCCCTTTTCGCGCAGAAAGGGAAAGAATCGCTGCGGATCCCGCGTATGTAAACTCGGTGATGCGTAAGGGAACGGACAAAGCAAGAAACGTCGCTTCCGAAGTTCTGAAATCGGTCCGGAGCAAGGTCGGGATTCTAAGAGGATAGAAGGCGGGCGGATTCTTTCGCTTCGCTAATCTTTAAATTTCCCACTCAAAAATGGATATCGCTGAATCGCGTGGTCTTAAGCGAAGATACTGCCGACTCGGGATTATGATCTTTTTTTTAAAATTCACCGCCGAATCGCGGATTTTTCCGAACCGCAATCCGAGTGAGTCGGTTCTTAGAGGAAAATTACCGGGATTTCATTCCCGCTTCCCGCTTTTCTTACGCCGTCTTAGGTCTTTTGTCCGGCCTATTCTTAGAATCTTTTTTGCCGGATCTTCTGCTTCCTTGGACCGCAATCGGCGCACTGGCCATTCCTTTCCTCCGATCCCATAAGAGATCTACGGCCAAAACTCTATCTTTTTGCCTGGGCATCCTATTCTTTTTCCTTCTACTGTCTTTCGGACCTTCGAAACGATCCGCTCCCTTATTAGAAGAATCTAAAATTTGGAAGGAAGCATCCTCTAGATTCGTGGAATCCCGACTCGATCGGGGCGGGATCCGGGGATTGGCAAAGGAAATCTCTTTAGGATTGGTTCTCGGAGATTCCGGAGCGTTAAATAAGGAATTCAAACAAAACGCAAAAGAAGGAGGAATCCTTCATCTGTTTGCCGCGTCCGGACTCCATCTCGGAATCTTATTGGCCTCCATTTACGCCTTCCTAAAAAGAATTCCGTCCTTGGGCTTTAAGTTTCCTCGTATCTTTCCCGTCTGTGTAGGTTGGATGTACTTGGCCGCACTGGGTTTTCCCATGTCTTTAGCGAGAGCCTGGGTATTCTCCTCCGTTCTTCTCCTCCAAAGCCTGGCTTATCGCAAACAAAGATCCGTGGATTTACTCCTCGGTTCGATCGGAATCTTGTATTTTTGGGATCCCTCTCGATCGTTCGGAGTATCTTTTCTTTTATCTTTCGGAGCGGTAGGATCCATTCTTCTTTTAAAACCGAGTCTGGATCTGTGCCTCCCGGAAATGCAAGCCGAGGATAACAGGCCGGGAAAAATCGTACTCTTCTTACGCGAAAATCTGACCGTTTCTCTTGCCGCAGGTTTCGGGACCTTTCCCGTTTTGGTCCACTATTTCGGAGCCTATAGTTTCGGTTCCTTAGGTCTGAATTTATTGGTCGTTCCTCTTTGCGGAATCCTCCTGCCCCTACTCTATTCCGTTCTATTCCTGGAATTTCTCCATGTTCCGTTTCTAAAAGAAACCGTTTGGGTTTTAGTGAACTATATGTTGGAAATTTTAGGGAAGTTGACCGTTACATGGGCGGACTTGGAATGGAGCATCCAAAGATTTTATCTAGCCGATTCCAAAGAAAAGGCGATCTTACTCTGGGTCTTATTTCTTTTATTCCTGATCGGATTGCGCTGCTTCAGGAAAAGAAAACTGGAATCGAACGGGATGGATAGGAAAACGTTCGGAAAAAATCCGCCGGCACCTAGTAAGATACCCTTTCTTTTTCGAATTCCCATTTGGATATTTTCCCTGCCGATATGCATATCGTTTCATTTTCTTTTGGCAGGGATTCCGGAATGGAAGCAATTCCCTTCCGTATTCTTCGGAGATAGATTCACATTCGTACTAAGGAACGGGAAGGAATTAGTCCTAGGAGGAAAATGTAAATATAGTAAGAAGATGTTGAAGGAGGCGTTCGGAAAATACCGAGTATTGGTCTGCGGAACCTCTCCGTTGGAAAAGGCCTATGCGGAAGACGAGTCCTGCGCCTTTTGGATTTCTCTTTGCGTACGGAAAAAGAGACCTCTCCGATTCGAGTATGGAATCACTGGAACGCGGAAAGCCTTACCTCCGGAAGGCTGGGATGTCGTGGCAAAGAGAAAGGAATTCTATGTGGATTCGACTTCCTTAAGAATGATCCGTTTCGAAGCGGGTAAAGATTCCTTGGCCGACCTATTGCAAAAAACGAAACAAGGATCCGGAATTATTTTGCTCGCACCACGATATAGGAGTCGGGACGATCCGGAGGACTGGAATCGGTTTCGAAAACGGCTTGGAATCGCCGACGGCTGGAAGTTTATTGGAGGCAATGAACTACCCGGAATACCCGTTTTATAAAACTTCGGCGCTCCGGAATTTTCTGAACGAAAAATCCTCGGCCCCCTTAAAAAAATGGGGCCAGAATTTTCTCATCGATCCCAAGGCGGTCCAAACCCTTCTCGACTCCGCGGACCGGAAAGCGCTCGAACGCGCCGACATTTTGCTGGAAATCGGCCCCGGCTTGGGCGCGTTAACGCACCTGTTGGCGCGCACTGGAAAAAAATTGAGATTGTACGAAATCGATCCGGTCTATTCCGACTGGCTGAAAAAATTCCTACCGCAAGCGGAAGTGGTCCTAGGAGACGCCAGAGAAACTCTCCTAAAGGACGAGGGTACGGATTGTTTTCTTTTCGGAAACCTACCCTATTATATCACTTCGGAATTAATCCTTGCATCCTTGGAAAAATTGGACCGTCTGCAAGGCGCCGTTTTCTTAGTGCAGAAAGAATTCGCACAGCGCCTGACGAACGAAATTTCCTCGTTGGGAATCTATGCGGGAGCGTACGGAAAATTCGTCCTAAAAAAAACCGTCAAATCAGGAAGCTTTTACCCCAGGCCGAACGTGGACTCGAGCATTCTTTCCTATACGAGTAATCCCAGATTCGCGGACAAAAATAAATATCCTATTTTAGAATTTTTATGCCGCGTGGTTTTTTGGGGAAAAAGAAAGAAAATCGGCTCTTCGATTAAAGAAGCCCCTCTCAACTCGTTTTATCCTAAAAATCTTTCCTACCCGGAAGAAACGCTCCGCCAAAAGCTCAAAGATTCGATCTCGAATACGGGTCTATCGTTGGAAAAAAGACCTGAGGAAATGCCCGCCGAAGATTTTTATCGGATCGTGGAGAATTTTAAAATAGAATGAAACGGAAGACCGAAGGAAATCGGAATATGGCTCGAGAATCCAAAAAAGAAGAAAGTCTGATAGATACGGCTTTCGCTTATTATTTTAATAGGACCGACAGACTCTTGAGACTTCATTTTACCAAACTCATGTCGGAGCGAAACATAGATTTAACCGTGGAGCAATGGTTCCTATTGAATCGTCTATCGAACAAAAAGCCGATATCCCAGACGGACTTGGTTGATAAGACGTTCAAGGACAGACCGAACGTAACGAGACTACTGGACGGTCTAGAAAAGAAGGGCCTTCTCATTCGCACGGACGATCCGGACGATCGGAGAAAATTTGCGATAGTCATCACTAAAGCCGGAACAACTCTCTTGGACAAAATAACCCCGTTTATGCTCGAAGGGAGAAAAATCGTCTACGATGGCCTGAATTCCAAGGATCTGACGTCTCTGAAGCGTATTTCCAAAACGATCGAATCCAACATCCTTCAAAATTGGGACCTTTTTAACTCATCGGCGAAATGATTCTATGGTAAATAAAAACGCATCGTTTCAAATATTTTTATTGCCTAAGCAATTATTATGCATATAATCAAATACGAGGTATATACATGATTCGAACGGGAGAACTTGCAAAAGATTTCCGATTTGGGGATTTGAAGGGAAATTCCTTCATGCTATCGGATCTTAAAGGGAAGAAAATTATGCTTTCCTTTTTCAGAAACGGAGCCTGTGCCCTCTGTAATTTGAGGATTCACGAATTGATTCGGAGTTTTTCCGAGCTAAAGGATTTGATCCAAATTTTGGCGATATTCGAATCGGGAAAAGAAGATATGCTCCCTTTTGTAGGAAAGCAATCCCCTCCTTTTCCATTGATACCGGATCCGGAAGCGAAGATTTTCGATCTTTACGAACTGGAATCATCCCCCGAAAAGATAAAGAATTCCATGAATTCGGAAGCGGTGCATGAAAAGATCCGAGAAGCTGAACAAGCCGGTTTCCCTTTACGGCGACAAGAAGGTTCAAATTTCGATAGACTACCCGCCGAATTTCTAATCGACGAGAATTTGGTAATCAGAAGGGTGCTTTATAGTGAACTAGTAGGGGACCATTTTTCGATCGAAGAAATCCGAAAATGGATCAGTGAGAAATCCTAACGGGCCTGTCTTTGAAAGGCCTTGTATTCTCCGATCACCTTTTCTCCGAACTCCTTCCATTCTTCGTCTTTTTTGAATCCGAAGTGTTGCAAGACTTCCCAATGAATCGCCGCGGGGTCCGCCTTTCCCTCGTTGCAATCGATGATCCAGTCGGAAAGGTATACCGCGAACACCACGTCTCTGGATTCCTTCTTAGCCATCAAAGGTCTATGATGATATTCCGCCGCCACTCGAATGGTATCCGAAAAATTCCATTTTTCGCATATCATCGCTCCGAGCGACGTATGAGTCACCCCCAAGGCCGCCTCTTCCAGGCCTAAGCTGGAAGCCATCAGATTCTTGCCGGTCAATTCGGTTAATTTCGCGACGATTTCGGGTTCGAGAGAAAGAAATATAACCAGACCGATGTCGTGCAGCAAAGCGGCACATACAAGATTCGTGAGAAACGTCTTTTTCCAGCCCATTCTCTCCCCTAGCCTTTTGCATATATATGCGGACAGACTCGATCTTTCCCAAATCTGCTCGAACTCTTTGTATCGTTCCTCCAGAATTTTTTTCGTTCCGAGACTTAAGAGAATATTGTTCAGTTCCGAAAGTCCGATCCGTTTGATCGCCTCTTCCAGAGTCTCCACCTTTCTCCCCAGCGCAAAGGAAGCCGAATTCGCTAGCTTAAGGATATTCGTGGAAAGGGAAACGTCCCTCGAAACCGATTCGGTGATCTGACCGATGGAGGAATCGGGCTTGTTGATCAGACTCATGATCTGATTCAGGTTCTCCGGAAAAGTGGGAAGCTTATCGATCTCGGCGATGATCTCGACGGTGCGTTGGTAGGAAACGTTTCTATGTTTGAAATCCAAAGGGATCTTAATATAGGCCGAAGTGATCTCGCCTTCGGCCTTGAGTTTATAACAATCCCCTTCGATACCTTCGTTTTTCAACATCAATAAGGACATGGCCAGCCCCAAACCCGCGCCTTCCGAATCGTCCGCATGGTCGGCAAAAACCTCGCCCAAATCGTTATATTCTCGGCTCTTGCCAATCCGATTTTCCACCCTTTTCAACTCTTCGGGAATGATGGAAACGTTATTCGAAACTCTCATCAAAAAGCTGGTCCGATTGAACGCCATCGTGATCAAGCAATGGAATTTGAGTTTTTCAAGTAGCTCGGCGTACCGGTCCTTATCGCGGATCATTTCCTTTTTGAAATTTTCCATCCCTTTGGCATAGTCCAGCGGATCGGAAATATTGAGATTATTGTCGGAAAAGAAAATCCGTTTGGAATTCGCCTTAATGGCGTTCATTACGCTTTCACGCAGGATCGAAAATACGGATTCCTTCAGGGAGATCGCGTCCAAATAAACCAAATACCGGTCCAGTAGGACGTTTAACAATTTGTCCACATTTCGGTTGAGAGTCGTGATACGGACGTAAAGAGGGTTGAGCCTTTCAATCCGCTCGTTGACGTTACGGACGCTTAGATAGTATCCTTCTTTTTCGAAGTGGTACCAGTGTATGTTCATTTTCGCTCGGAAAGACCATCCCTATATCCTAATATTCGGAACGTTTTGTCAACTCCAGATTACTTTAACGCTGAAACCGACGATTTTCTCAGATTTCCTTCCTCCGGGAAGTCCCGATCAGAGCTAGTTTCAGAACGAGAATCCAGGCTCCGACCTGTAAAAAAGAATACGGCCCGTAAGATTGCGGATCCTCTACGTTTCCTTCCAAAAGACGACCGGAATGAAAATACACCGTTCCGAGCTGGGGAAGAATCCAGTAGGAGATCTTAACGAACAGCTTTTGCGCCTCCGCCAATTCGCGCGAACCGTCCACGATACCGTTGTATACGATAAAATCAAGGATCGCCGTTCCGAGAAGCAATCCGAAAGAAAATAGGACCGATATCGTCTGATTTGCCGTCAGAGTCAGCAGAAGTGCGAAGACCACCAAAAATCCGTATGCAAGAAACATCACACCCTGGTACGTCAAAAATTCCCAGGGAATATCAGGAGCGAATGCGGAATGAACGGCAAAAGCGCCGAGAAGAAAGAGTATGACCAAAAGTAATAAAGTAATGCCTTTTCCGGCCAAATACGTCAGAAGATCCAGAGGTCTGCTCAACCAAAGGGTATGGATCTGAGAATCCAAATCCTGCCTCAACAAGTCGGAGGTCATCATCACCAAAAAGACGGTGATCCAAAGGGAAGAAAGAGTAAAATACGCTCCGTTCGAAACCCCTTTGAGAATCTTGTCCTCGACGGACGAGGTGCAAAACCATTCCCCCAATAGGAAAAATCCTAATAAAGAAAACAGAAAGAACAACGCTTTCCTACGGACTACTTGCAGAAAGGTCAATCTTACTAAAATCGGAAGTTGTCGGAACAGGGAAGAAACGAAAAAAGAAAAAGATTGCGTCGGTTGCCGATTCATTTCTGTCCTTCCGCTTCGCTTTTCGTTTCCGAACCTTCGGAGGTCAAACGTAAAAACACTTCCTCGAGAGATTCCGATTTTCTTTCGAATAAAAAGAGCTCGGCTCCCCTCTCGACCAATTCCGCCGGCAAACGTTTCAGGTCCACGTCCGGCTTCGGACGGATCTCCCAATCCTTACCTTCGTTTGTGAACTCCAAAGAGAGATTCCGCAAATAGGAATCCAAACTCTCGTTTCCTTCGAACCTGAGGCGGATCCTATCCTTGCCTTGGCGAAGTTCGTCCAATCTGCCCTGCGCCTTTATTTGACCTTTATGTAATATTCCCACTTCGGTGCAGATCTGCTCCACCTCGGGTAATCTGTGGGAATTGATCAGAACGGTGACCCCTCGTTTTACGTTTTCTTCCTGAATTCTATCCCTGAATTCCTTATACCCCGCGGGATCCAAACCGGTCCCGGGCTCATCCAAGAGCAGAAGCTCTGGCTCTGCTCCTAGCGCATGAGCCAGTCCCAGTCTCTGCAACATCCCTTTGGAATAAGTGGAAACTTTGCGATCCGCCGCGTCCGATAAACCCATTTGTTTCAGAAGGTCCTTAGACTTTGCCTGCGCCTCCTTCGATCTCAAAAAAGCGAGACGAAGACTCGCTTCTAAAAATTCCCTTCCGCTTAAATAAGGAGAAACAGCCATCCTCTCAGGAAGATAACCTAAACGCGTTCGCACAGCGGGAGAAGGAACCGCACCCAAAACTTTGCAACTTCCGCTGCTAGGTCTAGAAAATCCTAGTAGAATTCGAACTAAAGTCGTCTTGCCCGCACCGTTGGGACCGAGTAAACCGAAAATGCCTCCTTTAGAAACTCTCAAATGAATGTTTCGGAGAGCTTGCACTCCCGGATAATTTTTACGAAGACTATCGATTTCAATTGCAAATAGGGACATCGGAAAATCCTTAGACCAAGTGCCGAGAACGATACGTTTCCTAGGGTACCCCGGCAATCTTTTTCCGGAGAACTCGGGTTCGAATCCGGTATTTATTCGATGAAGATTATTATAGCAAGACACGGAGAGGCCGAACCGGATTCTCCGGACGGGAGAGATTCCTCCCGAGTCCTGACGCCAAAAGGAAAAGCGGACGTCGAAAAGATGGCCCGTTTTTTTCTGACCGGTTTTAAGATCAAAAAAATCTATCACAGTCCTTTCGTACGAACTTCTCAAACGGCTCAGATTTACGGGAATATCTTAAAACCGGAACAGGAAACCGAATCCCTGGAATTCCTACTTCCCGGAGAGGAATACTCTCAGGCCTGCTCGCTTTTAAAGGATTACACGAATTCCGACGCGATCTTGATCGTCGGGCATAATCCGGACATCAGCGTTTTTTCGGAGAAGCTATTGGGAATTTCCGGAGTCGGGAAGTCCTTTCTTTTTACCCCCGGATCCGCTCTAGCGGTCAATGTACCGAGGGAGAAATTCCTAGGCGGCCAAATCATCTGGTTCGTTTCTCCGGACTTCCTTTGTTGATCCCCTCATAGACTTAAAATTGGGTTTACACCCGACCTCGATCGAAAAGATCATCCTTAAAGAAAGAGAATCGGGGTGTAGCGCAGTGGTAGCGCACTTCTCTGGGGGGGAAGGGGTCGCTGGTTCGAATCCAGTCACTCCGAAGATTTCTTTCGAACCTCCGACCGGAATCAGTTTAAGGAAGGCATCACGCATCCTACGATTTCATAAAACCGTAAAATCGTCTTCTCCCTACTTGCCACTTTCGATTTATTTAATATAGTAATAGCGACATAATCGCCGCCGTCTTCCGGCACGAACGTTCCCTGGAACCAATAGTTTCCTTCCCAAGAACCCGTCTTACCGAAGATCTTTCCTTTTTTTTCCGGACAATCCGACCAACTTAAGGCTTCCCGCCAAAGACGATACGTCCCTTCGTCTATCCGAGAGGGCTTCTTCCAAAAAACCGAAACCCAGTTCGAATGGATTTCTTCGGGCAAAAGCCGGATCCCGCCTCCGTGCTTTAACGCTTTTTCTCCTTTCCACCAATCCTTCGGTAGCCGACCTTTTTTTCCCGCATGCGCAATTCCGAGAACCGGACCGTACCCTAAATTGCGAAGAGTAATCTCCAAGGCGACCCTCCCCAAAGACGGCCAAAGCGTCTCGAAGTAATCGTTGGAAGAATAGAATAGAGCCTCTCGCAAATCGACCTCGCGAGGAGAACCGGGAATATGTTCGTCGAAAATCCGGATCTTCTTTTTAGGATCGACGACACGATTTTCCAACAACGAAAGAGCCCAATAAGTTTTGAAAGTGGAAGCGGGGGAAAAGCGGTTTTTTAAATAGGAAAGGTTCCCGGAAACGTCCGTTTTCGGAACTCCATTCTGATCGAATGCGAACTTGGAGGTTACAATCAATTCGGAGGGATTTTGCGGAGTCTGATCCGCTTCGCAAGGAAGCAGAAAAGAAAAAGCTACGGAAAGAGCGATAAAATCTAGGAGACGCACTCTTTTCCCCTTGCGGATTTGAGGAAGCCGCGCTACAGGAAACTACGAATTCATTTATTCAAGAATTGCTTCAGCAAATTGTCGCGGATCTCCTCGAATTTAACGATTCCCCATGCCAAAGGTACCTTAAATTTCAGAGCATTTTCGCTCAGGTCTTTTTCTCCCTGAGCTCTCAGCTCGTCGAAACGCTGCTCCACCTTTTCTTTCCCTTCATTCAGGTCTTCCAAAAGTTTATCGAAGATTTCCTTAGAGGTCTGGACAGCGCCGATTCCCGCATTGATTAGATCATTTAGCTTTTGGTTATCCATCCGGAACGTTCCTTTTCCTCCATTTTTATGCGCCGCACAATAAACGCAAGCAGAAAATTCTCCCGTTTCACCGGAATCAGGATTGCCAGGAAGGATTTTGGGGGAAATCTGCTTCCCATGCAAAATCGAAGATTCGTCGGATTTCTACTAATACTGCCATTTTTACTCCATTGTTCTACAGAAGTAAAAACCATCCCCCTTTCCTCCTGCCAAAAAATCTCGGGCATGCCCGGCCCCGAAGACATGGCCCTCGACTCGAAAGCGGACCTACTCTATGTCTCATCACATGAAAGAAGGATTCCCGATCAGGAAGGAAAATTATTCGTATTGGATCTGAAGTCTCCGACCCCGCAACTCATTCCCCTGGATACGGATTATCCGAAATCCTTTCAAGCTCACGGAATGAGTCTTTTGATCCGGGGAGATATCTATAGGCTGTATGTGATTTCGCATATCGTTCCCTTCCAAGAGCACGCCATCGAAGTCTTCGAAAGAAAATCCCCGCCGAACCAAAAATCGAAAACGGGTGTTTGGAAGCACGTACAAACGTTGAAAGATCCCTTATTAACCAGCCCGAACGACCTGTTCGTGGTATCCGAAAACGAAATCTACGTATCCAACGATCATGGACAGGGGGGAAAATTCCGCTATTTCATCGACGACCTCTTCGGAATCGCAAGAGCGGAGATATCCCTCTTCGACGGAAAAGCTTGGTCTTCCTTAGGAAATCCACTATATTATGGAAATGGAATATTATTCGTAAAACAAGCCGACGGGAAGGAGTTCCTCTATAGATCCGGATTCATGGACCGATCGGTCTTTAAATTCCGAGTGGACCGGACTTCCGGTAAAATCGTGCTCGGAGATCCCAAAAAGATCTTTTTGGATACCGGAACGGACAATTTGGAATTAGACGAGCATGGAAGAATTCTCGTCGTCGGACATACTTCCACATGGAAATTCCTAAGACACCTAAGAAACAAGGACTATCCTTCGCCTACCGAAGTATTCGCGATCTTTCCGGACGATTCCTTTAAGGAAATCTACGCGAATCCGGGAGAGGAAATATCGGCAGGAAGCACTGCGATCTCTCACAAGGATAAATTATATATTTCGCAAGTTTTCAACGATTTCGTTCTGAGCTGTTCCGAAAAATAAAACCTCCCCGATTTGCGCAGTTGTTTTCTTGCCGAATTTTACCGCAAATCGAGGATAGTAGGTATGGAAATCACTAAAACTCCCAAGGATTCCGCGGTGGAGACCAGGCATATCGTAATGCCGGATCATGCAAACCACTACGGAACCCTTTTCGGAGGAATCTTAATGTCCTGGATAGACTTGATCGCCGTAATGGTCGCCCAAAGACATTGTGGTAGGGAAGCTGTCACAGCCAGCGTGGACAAATTGAATTTTTTAGAGCCGATCTCCGTAGGCGACCATGTCATCCTGAAAGCCTCGGCGAATTATACGGGACGTTCCTCCATGGAAATAGGAGTCCAAGTCTCCAAGGAAAATCCTTATACCGGAAAGACCGTTCGCGCAACGACCGCATACCTGACCTTCGTCGCCTTGGATGAAAATAAGAAGCCCTGTCCGATTCCGAAATTGCTTCCGGAAACGGATATGGAAAAGAGAAGATTCCAGAACGCGATTCTCCGTCAGGAATCCAACCGCGAGCTTCTCAAAAAGATCAAGGAAAAAGGAATTCCCTGAAACACTAAAGGGGAAGACCCGTAATCCTTCCGATCGCCTGGATATAAACGGATTTCATGATCGCGATTCCGGCAGGATCCGGATGGATCGGATCCGATTGAGGATACAAAGGAATACTATTTTCCTGTTGTAGAAACGGCGTTTCCATATCCGCAATCGAATGTGAAGCGGAAAGTCCTTTTAGATATTTGTTGATCGTAAGCACTCCCGTTCGAAAACCCGGGTCAGCAGGAGGAGGCAACACGGTTACAAGCAGAACCGCGTTTGTCCGGACAGAAAGATCGGAAATCAATTTATCGTAATTTCCCGGAAATTGATTCGTGGGATAGGAGGAAACGTCGTTGGTCCCCAATTCGATGATGACGATTCTCGGAGTGTTCGTCAACGCGGTGTCCAATTTTTGGGACCAATCCGGAACGGTGCTACCGGTAATACATACGTTCAGGACCTGAAAACCGGGCCCTAGGCCGTCCGCTAGATCGAAGGCTTGGGATCTCTCGCAAAGAGAATCTCCGATGATGGAAACCGGAATCGAAGTCGCCAAAGACAATAGCGCGGAAAGATCCGATTGCTTTTTTTGGGAATAGCATCCGAAACAAAAAAGGAACAAGTGACATCCGAGAAAAACTCTAAGCCGCGACATTCTTATTTTCTCAAATACAACACCGCTTCGGCCTTCACTAGTTTCCTAGGAGTGGAAGGCTCGACCGAGACCGTTTTCATCTTAAAACGGTGCGAATTCTCGATTAAAAATTTCTGAACATACTCGTTCCTTTTTTGGCCTTCGGAAAATACGAAAGCGTCCACGGTGTCTAAGGTGGCGGAAAAATCCTCCGGAGGGATGGGCAATTCTCCGGGAATGAATTCCAAGAGTTGAGCATTGGGCAACCCCTCGACAATCCGGAAATAGGGATCCGGGATCGCCTGCAGATAGATTTTTTTGGATCCTTTCAGCTCGGTCAGCAGAGCCTCGGAAAACTTGGATCCCAAATCGAAATCCCGATTTGCAAAACCGATCTTTCGATACGCGTAAAACAGGACATATAAATTACAAAAGACTAATAAAGCTGCGACGTACTGAATCCTTCTGCTCCGGATTCTCTCGAAAAAAAACCCTCCCAACGCGGACAAAGGAATGCATAAATACATCACATAATAATATTCCGTGGACAAAACGAGGAAGAACAGGACTGCGGAGAACCATAGAAAAAAGAAAAAGGCCAAAACTTTTCTTTCCAAAAGCTCCCTGCGAACTACCCACAAGCCTAAGGCCAAAGCCGAATAAAACCAGATTCGGGAACCGGGACTTTCGTATCCTCCCAAAAGTACTTTCAGTTTCGTAACCGGAGAAAACGTCTGAAAAAGTTCCCGCTTCCTACCGAACTGCGCTCCGAATTGGTAAGCGAACAAATCCCAATTCGGATGGATCCAAATCGCCCACGAAAAAAAAACGATCGCCCCGCCGAACCAAAAAGACCAAACCTTCCAACCTCTTGCTTTGTGTATCAGAAATAGAGCCGGTATCCCGAAGACTGCCGCGAACGGATGGGACAAAAAGGAAAGACCCAAAAAGAATCCGGCCATAAAACCCTCGAATCCGGAAAGAACGCCGATGCTTCCCCTTCCCCAATCCGCTTTTCTGGAAAGCACCCAAAAACAAGCCAGAGCCCAGAAGAGACAGAGAGATTCCATTCTCGCAGTCCAACCCACTCTTAAAAACAACAGGTCCGTTCCGAGTAAGAGACAGGCTCCGAGTCTGGCTCTCGGGGAATATCCGACTTCTCTTAACAACAACCAAAAAAGCCAAATGGATCCGAGAGAAACCGACGCCGAAAGAGAACGAAGCGTCTCCAGTCCTCCTCCGAATACGGAGAGAACCGTCCCGTTCACGATAAAGAATAAAGGAGGCATCCAAAGCGTCTTCGTCTCCATTCCTCGGATAAGTCCTTCCAAAACCGGCGTACGGAAGGACCCGTTTACGGAAAAATCCCAAGACGGAGTATAAAACAAAACCTCGTCCGGCCAAACCGGAGGAAACTCGGAGCCGGAAAAGCGAAAGGCTAAAACGTATAAAACGGAAAGGAAAATTAAACCGAAAAAGGAAACGGCGGAATACGTTCGATTCGAATTGTCGGATTCAGGAGACTGGGTCATAAGGCTCCCGATCGACGAACCTATTTCAGGGTGGCGACAGCTTCCTGCTCGGTTTCGTAAACTTCGAACAGATCCAATAATTCGACCACGTCGAATACTTTTTTGACGTTGGGAGTAATACAACAAAGCTTCAATTTCCGGCTTTGTTTTTCCAACTCTCGCACCATCCCTACGAAGATGCGTATACCGGAAGAGGAAATGTAGGAAATATTTTGCAGATTGATTACGATATCTCCCGCGCCAGATTGGACATCGTCCAACAATTTCGCCTCAACTTCATCGGAATGGGTAATATCTAATCTTCCGTCCAACTGAACGAGAGTGTGTTTCCCGATTTTTTTGGTCTTAATTTCCAAGTGAGGCTCCCGCAAAACGGTTTGGGAAGCGTCTCCCTCCCATTGTTACAAAATGGAAAAGAAACGCTCTTTCCAGACTAAAATAGGGAGGAAATAAGGTTTTACAACAAATTTTTAACGTTTCTCTCTTGGTTCAAGCTGCCAAAGAAAGGATTTCATCCAGCGGAAAGGAATCTCCCTGACTCGGCAAAGGAACCCCGCTTAAGAGCGCCTCCACGGAGCGAGCGGAACTCAAACCTAGTTGGTGCTGGATTTTTTTCCGCCCCCAACCGACTTCCCGCAAATGGGTCGCTAAAGAGCGACGTAAAATCGTAATACTGACTGATAACCCCGTTTCTTTTTCTAGCTTGGAAAACATTTTCTGGATCGTGCGAGGATGGACGTTTCCGTTCCGACCGGAAAATAAAAACTCGTCTCCCGGTTTTCTTTCACAGGCAAACCATAAGAGCCTTCGGAGGGAAAGAGAACAAGTAAGGGAAAGATCGCGAGTCGCCGACTTTTTGGAACTACCGATATGAACGAGATTTTTCTCCCAATCCACATCGCGCACTCGGAGGAAAACCAACTCGGAAATATGAAGACCGAACGAGTAAATCATCTGGATCCAAAGAAAATGTCTCTCATTCCCTTTTGCAACTTTGATGATCCGACCCATTTCCTGTTTGGTCAAATAGGTCTTGCGCATTTCCGTAGGAAGAGAACCCACCTCGAGAGGTCTTGTTGGCTGCAAAGAATCTACTGAATTCATTTTCTGATTTTTTCCTTTAAACCATTTCATTTTGGTGGAATCTCTCACTTATAAAGAGCGGGAAAAGTAGATTTTGGGCAAATCCCCAAGTGCATCGCGGAAAAGACATTACCCGTTCAGAACATCCCATGGAGGCTGTAATCCACATTCCGCCGTCCTAATCAAAATCCTCTTGATTTCAAACAAGAGACAATCGCTACGAAAGGACTCCGGTGTGCATCCGATTTTTGCCCTTAAGGTCCGAAAATTCAAAAAACGTCATAAAAATGTTATCGACCCTTAACCGATTGTTAGTCCGATACGTTTGTATGAAATATTTTATAGAAGCCGCTCTTTTTGCCCTCTACTGCCAACGCCCCGAACCGCCGAGAGCGCAGGAAGACGAGATTCTAATTTCACTCCCGAACAAGAAAATCCCTGCGATACTATATACGCCCAAGAACACGCCGAAAGGTACCATATTGGCCGTAAACGGACTGGCCTATCTAGGAAATAAGGACCCGAGATTCGCCGCGGTCTGCAAGTCCGCTTGCGCCGTAGGTTATACGGTGATTTCCCCCCTTCTCCAGGAAGTCACCGAATTTAAGATAGAAAAGGAAACGATAGACACGATCCGGGAGATGATTTTAGCGGTATCGTCCGATCCAAAATATTCTCCCAAAGGAAAAATCTCCTATATCGCACCCTCGTTTTCGGGAAGCATGGGATTGATCGCCGCTTCCGCACCGGAAGTGAATGGAAGATTGGAATCCATCCTGACCATCGGAGCCTATTGCAACGTGCAAAGTACTCTGGATTACGTAATGACCTCTCCGGAAGGAGACGAGTATGGTCGCATGATTCTACTTTATAATTTTATTAAATTCGAAATGGGAGAAAACCGGGAAATCGAATCCGCTTTAAAAGCCTGCGTGATGGACGGTAGTTACGGAAGAGATTCTCTGGAATTACCTTCGGTGCTAGAATCGATAAAACCCGCGAACCGCAAAATATTCGAGAACCTTCGGGACGATTCGGAATATAGACAGAAAATCTGGAAGAAAATCGTGGAAAACGCGGGAAAGAAAGCCTCTTTTCTGAAAGACCTGGATGTGGAGGACAAACTGAATTCCCTCTCTTGTTCGATTTCGGTGGTCCATGGATTGGGGGATAAGGTGGTGCCTCCCCAGCAAGCCGTCAGAATTGCGGAATGTCTCGAAAAGAACAAGGTAAGGTTGATCTTAACGCCTCTGATCTCTCATGGAGACGTGGGGATCTCCTTGAAAACGATCCCGAAGATTTTCGATCTGATCAATGGATTCGCTTTCTTTTTCAAGCAAATCGGCAGATCCAGGTTTTCATCGGCGCAAAAAAGAGATCCTGAATCCGTAGCTGCCTAAAGTTCGGTTCGGATTCAGTTCCTTTCGACGGGAGAAACGTCCACGTTGATCCAGTATTCGTCACCGTAATCGAAGAAAAGTTCTTCGCCGGCTTTGATCTTGCGAAGAGCTTCGAATCGGGCGGTCTTCCATCGGGTAGATACCACTAATTTAATATTCGGTTTAGTACTATGGTTGATATAACGGGTATAATTGGACTCTTTTCCTTCCCCGTAAATCCAATGGTCCTTACAAATCCAAAGTAGATATTTCGATTCGCAGTACTTGGAGGAGTTTGCGGACTTATCATCAAGAACGCGACCCGTATAAAAACCTACCGTATCGCCTTTTTGAACGTCGGCTTTCGGAAAAAGTCCCATGCCTATTCCGGGGATATGAGATTCCCGAATCTCGAAGTCTGCTCCCTTCAATATCCTGCGGCGAAGCCGCTTACGTTGTACCTGCATCTCCGAAATACGATCCCCCCAAAGAACAGAGCTTTTGTCCCAATGAATAGGAAGGCTTCACTTTGTCCATCCTCTATTGACTTACGGGAATCGATCGAATGATCTCCGTCTCTTAACGGCAGGGAAACCGCTTGTCTAAGAAACAAAGTAAAGTTTTTATTCCTATAGGATGGAAAAACCTTATAGAAAGAACGTCGGGATGGTAGTGTTTAACGCTAGAGGGGAAGTGTTAGTAGGGGAAAGAACGAACTTTCGGGGTTCGTGGCAATTCCCGCAAGGTGGAATCGACGACGGTGAAGAGGCCGATTCGGCGGCCGCTAGGGAACTGTATGAAGAGGTAGGGGTTTCTAACGCTAAAATCGTGTATGAATATCCGGATTGGATCCGGTACGACTTTCCGGACACCCTTCCGTTGAATAAGCATCTCCGAAAATTCAAAGGACAGACTCAAAAATGGTTCCTACTGTTTTGGAACGGCTCCGCCGAGGATTGCCAATTGGATATTCATGAAAGGGAATTCGAACAGGTTCGGTTCATTCCGTTAAGAGACTGCCTTTCGACCGTCGTATCCTTTAAAAGAGACGTATACGGCAGGCTTGTGGAAGCATTCGAACCGATAATACGATCTTATTTGGATTCTGAACGACGATGATGAACGACGATCGGATCTATGTTCCTCCCGGAGGACCCCCTCCCGCGGACCCGAGACTGAGATCTTTGTACGTGAAATTAGGGGAGGAGAAAATACGCCTCTTAGTGGAGGAGTTTTATCGGAACATTGCCTCTAGTCCGATCGTTTGGATGTTTCCGGAAAAGTTAGAGGAAAGTTCGGTCAAATCCGCCGATTTTTTAATCCAGGTGCTCGGAGGACCTCCGTATTATGTGGAGCGATACGGGTCTCCAAGAATGAGAGCTCGCCACCTTGCTTTTCCTATAGACGAAAAGGCGCGAAGAGTCTGGCTTTCCTGTTATCGAAAAGCGATCCAAACCTGGGACGCGGACCCGGAAACCAAGGAGATTCTTTGGGATTTTTTGGAAAGCTTTTCCGCTTGGATGGTAAACAGGTCAACGGAGGAGTGATTTCTTGTTTCAAATCTTAGAGCAATCGGTGAAACTCTCCTTTATCGAGGATCGGAATGGCGACGAAAAACCAGACAAGAGCAAAAATAAGAATCAGGGGATCCGTCCAAGGCGTGGGGTTTCGCTATTTCGTCCTGCAAAGAGCCCAAGAATGTAGACTGACCGGTTACACGATGAATCTCCCGAGCGGAGAAGTGGAAGTGGTTGTGGAAGGCGACAAGGTCTTCATCGAAGATTTATACAAAGCGGTACAGAGAGGCCCCTCGAAAGCGAAAGTTGCGGAGACTACGATCCTATGGGAAGAACCCAAGGGAAATTTTAGAACGTTCGAGATCAAACGTTAAACGAATAGAATCGCCGATAAAAAGAAAGCATGTTTGAAAAACGGATGGGACGGTTTCACGGAATAAAAGCTGACTTACATTTAATCGCTTCTCTTATATGCCTGTCTCTTTTACCTTTTGCATCCTCTACGGGAGTGAATCTGACTCAGAACAATTCCCCGTCCATTTATGTGGTCCAGGAAGACAAAGGAATCCTAAGACTGATATCCGTTTCTCCCAATAGCGGAAAAACCCGTTTGGTTTATACGGGTGCGGTGGAAAAAGGACTCCCCGTATTCCGAAAACAGAATCTCATCCTATTCAAAACCTCCAAAGAACTTTCATTGTTCAATCTGAGCCTAGGCAAAAGCGAACCCATTCTCGGCTCCCAGGATGCATTTCCGGGAAATTCTGGTTTTTTTAAGGAAAAACCTTGGCTTTTGTTTTCCCGTAAATCCAACAACAGATGGGAAACTGTCGTATACGATTACGAAAAACGAAAA
Organism: Leptospira fluminis; assembly: GCF_004771275.1. Classification (GTDB taxonomy): domain Bacteria; phylum Spirochaetota; class Leptospiria; order Leptospirales; family Leptospiraceae; genus Leptospira_B; species Leptospira_B fluminis. The sequence goes on from NZ_RQEV01000011.1 coordinate 144,849, forward strand.
GAGGAGAAAGTGCTCCCGGGAACGCAACCGTTTCTATCCGCTGACCACCGGTACGTATTTCTGATCGGGAACGAAGTCAAATACTCCGAACACGGGGAAGATTCGCTGCGTGTTCCCGTACATAGATACGAACCGGAGACGGATTCCTTGGTCACAATAGCTTGGGTGGAATCCGGAAAGGAGAAACTACAACTGTTGGACGTCTATGGACTTTCGGACGATCTAGTCGTAGTACGTGCGGCCACCGAAAAGGAAAATCGACTCTACCATTTAACGGTTTCCCAAGGAGAATTGGTAAAATTGGATAAGGTCTTTTATCCTTCTAAAACGAACGAGGATCCTAAGGAACAATTCAACGTAAGCGCAAGCTCCGACGGGAAGACCCTAGTCTTTACGGAAAGGTCCGAAGGAAAATTCGGTTATCTCGTCGTGATCGACTTGGTTTTAAAACAGAGGTTCGAATCCGCTTTTTTGGGCTCCTTTCCGGTTATCAAAAACGGAGTCGTTTATTTTCTCTGCGATCCGAAATTCGTAAAGGGAACCAAGGAGACGGAATACAAACCTTATTCCAGTTACACACTTTATTCTTTGGATTATAAAAAGGACAGGATCCGTGCGATCACTCCTCTTTCCGGTAAAGCGGAAGTTTTGGAGTAAGGGTTCCGACGATTCAAAGAACTTTCAAAAAATCGGTCCTTAAAATTTCGTATTTTCTCCGGAGCTTATTTTCCTCTTCCAACTTACGATCCAGTTGCTCGTAATCCAGAACGGAAAGCACATGAAGCGCCTCGGAAAACAGGGATTCCCTGAAACCCATAAAGAAAGCCATCCGATAAAGCCAGGAAACCTTTGCGCCTAGACAACCGATCACAGCTCCGCAAAACGTATCCCGGAAACTCTCCTTATTAAACCACAAGGCCAGTCGATTTCGTTTAGAATAGATCGTTAAAAGAAAAGAAATCGCGGTCTCCGATTGGAATGAATATTTATCCTCCAATTGACCGAGAATACTTAAGACGGTCGCCTCCGAATTCGGACATATACAGAGACAGGGTCCTTTCTCCCCGAAATATACCATACTCAAAAACCTATCGTCTCTTTCCAGGTTCTTGGCCAGTTTGGAAACGGTAAACGCTTCTCCTTCCAGTCTTAAAAACCTTGCCATGGACGGTTCGGCTTCGGGAAGAGTTTCCATTAAACCTTTTTCGATCCGGCGATTTTCCGTCTCTATCCTGTAACTTCTAGCGGAAAGAGCCTTTTCTCCGATTGCGGCGATCAAAGAAAGCAAATCCCCGTCCAAAGAAATTCCTAATCTTTGGGAGAATTTCTTCCATTCACCGACGAGCATCTGATCCCGGACGAGAACCGGATTTTCGATCAACTCGTCGTACAAGGTATCCAGGAAATTTTCCCGAAAGGAACTGATTTCGGTTTCCAAAGCGGGAATGGAATTCGTTAATTTAGGAAGCAACTGGTACCGATACGTGTTCCTTGCTTTTTTATAAAGCGCCTCCGCTTCCGCTTCGGGAACGTAAACGTATCCGAAGTTCTTTGTCGGGAGTACGAACCCTTCTTCCCTCAAAAAAGCGTCGATCTGTTCCTCGGCTTCGGGCAAGGCCTCTTCGCGCAATAGTTCGAGTACTCGGATCCTTTCCAGGTAACCGATCAGAATCTCTTTCGAAGATCGTTTCTGATCCGACCACTTGCCCTCTATAACGTCGTCGAGAAGGATTTCCAACTTCCTTGCCCTACTCGTCTGACTTTCGATCGTATAATTACGGACCGCCCAAGCGGATCTTCTGTGAATTTCGAGGATGAGATTCTTAAAGGCTTCCCGATCCCGAGTATTTTCTCCCTTGGCGGAAACCAAATGGAGCACGACTTCCCCGTCCCTCTTTTCTTTGCGATACTTGATCCTAGGAACAAGGACGATCAATCCTTCTTTAACCAAAGTCTCCACTCTGGAATACATCTTTCGATCCCAATCCACTTCGGCATTCAGCGTGGGAAGTTTTCCGTCCGAAAGACCTTCCGGGCGGGAATTGATTCTGGACAAGGTCAAAAGACTTTCCGTATCCGTATCGAAGTAAGACCTGGGACCGGAGTGGATTTTCAACTCCGTTCGAAGCAGCGGATGGTGGTAAACGATCGCATCCTCTTTGAGCACGGGTTCGGCTGTCTCGACTTTCATCATTAGGTGCCTCTTGTATACCCATCTTCATTTAACACCATTTTTGCCGCATTCGCTGCAAAAATTCCGATTCCGTTCTTCTTTTTTACGGTTTTTCGGGAAATGAATAGCCGGAAAGGATTAGTTTAGAATTTTATAAACTATTTATTTCCACAAAAGGGACATAGAAACGAACCGTAATGTATGCGGCTCCGAACATATAAAATTTCCGGATGCGAGCAATCGGAAAGGTTCACTTGATTGTGGCGATTGGGAAGTCCTGGCCATGCTGCGCGGTGTACGGATATTGTTCCCGTTTGAAATAATCCTTAGCGATTTCGGGAACACGTCTATTGATGTAAGGAATCAATTCTCCGACCGAAACCGTTTTTGATTTTCCCGCTTTTCCTTCCAAGGCTTCCAAAATGCTAGTGGTTAAAAGTCCATGTCCGGTCAAAGTGGATTCCCATGCATACTGCTTCTTTAGCGAAGCTGCTACGACCCAGACTCCCGCAGTTTTGGCGAAAATTCCCAGTGCGGCTTGGTCCTCGGAACCGCCCCTCATGGTAACCAACCAATCTCCTCCGGATTGGCAGGTATCGATGATCACGAATTTTTTCGTGGCTTCTATCCTGGAAACCAACTTGACCAATTCTTGCTGCGACAAGCCCGACTGAATGATCTGAATATTGTTCCCGGGATTTTCTTGCGGCAAAAAGTAATACGTACGATCCTCCGATAACCCGTGCCCTGCGATATAAATCAAGGCCACATCTTCCGGCTTTGCCTTTTCGGACGCGGAATGGAACGCACGCTCTATACCTTCCCGATTGGCATCGGAGTCGAAAGCCTCGTAGACATAGGTGTTCGAAAAGAGATCTCCCGCTCTTTCTCTCACGGCATCCCGAATCGCCTTAGCGTCGGCAACCGCGTATTTCAGATTCAGATCGGGATTTTTGTACCGATCTATTCCGATCGTTACAATATGCAATGCAGGCCTGGCGCCCGCGCCGAATTTCTTATCCGAATCTATACTTACGTTCCTGGAAAACGACGCCATCCCGAGCCGACTCTTCGCCACGGCCTGGAACGTGTTTGCACCGCCGATAAGAGGTGCGACGACTCTTCTAACGACGCATTTCCCTTCCGAACGAATCTGGATGCCTCGCATTTTTTCCGGATCGATCAGGGCTCCGTTATGGTACAGCAGAACTTCCTTGATTCCGCCTCCGGTGTCGCAGGATTTGATTTCCAAATCGATCTTCTGCTCTTTCGTTTTGGGCATATCGGCGATGGCAAGAGAAACGCTCGGAGCGGGAGACTCCTTATACAGTTCCACTATATTCTTTTGCGGCTTTGCCTCATTCACTTCGCTTAATAATTCGGAATAAAGATTCGGAGTATAAAGTTTATCGAAAAACTGGTCTATGTTGACCACCTGGCCGGAAATCTTATCTTCGAATTCGATGGAATCCACGGAATGCGAATCGTCATATTCAAAACGTCCATCCTCGGTAAAGACTACCTTTCCGCGCTCCGTCAGGATCACGTTCCCCAGTCTTTTCCCTTTTAAGTTCCAGAAACTATGGGAACCGTCCGTACTCGAGGTGATCAGAATCTCGCCTTTATGGAGAAATTTTACGTCCGTTAAATCTTCCGTATGTCCTTCCAATACGGAAACAAGATGACCCGATAGATTCCAAATCCTCGCGGTCCTATCCTGGCTGGCTGTAGCGATCCAATTGCCGTTCGGAGCGAACGCGATTCCGGAAATCGAGGACGTATGTCCCAGGAAATCCCTCAATTTTTCCCCTTTGAAATTCCAAAGAATCGCCTTATTGTCCAGACCGCCCGATACGAAAGTTTCTCCGTTAGGCGAAATTGCAACGGTGGAAACAGAAGCGCTATGTCCTTCCATTTCCCTCAACAATTTCCCTTTTACCTGCCAGATGGAGATTTTTCCGTCGTCCGACCCCGCCACCAGAAATTTTCCGTCTTTGGAAGCGTCGATGGAAGTGATCGCGTCCGTATGGAATACGTACCTATAGATCAATTTGCCGGAAAGATCCCACTGATAGATCTTTCCGTCGTCGGAAGCCGTATAAAAACTCTTTCCGTCCGGTGAGAACAGAACGACCTGCGTCCATCCTTCGCTGCTATGAGTCGCAAGAAGTTTCTTACCGCTTCTATCCCAAAGAATAGCGGTGTCCCCGTCCCCTTTTGTCAGAATCTTATCTCCCTGCGGGGACAAGGAAACGGAGGTAACGGGACTGGTGTTTTCCGAAAGCGTCACGAAGGTGCGATTGTTCAGACTCCATATCCTAGCGGTCTTGTCCTCGCAACCGGAGACGAACGTATTTCCGTCCGCGGATACGGAAATGCTCAACACTCCCGAAGACCGAGCGATCTTCGGAATGAAAGTCTCCTCGGAAGCGGCGCTCCCCTGCGTACGGACCGGAGAGGACGTTCCTAAAACCAATAGGAAGATCGTCAGTATTTTCTTAGAAGTGCTTCGGACCGGGATTTTCATCTTCCTTTCTTCCTGCGTTTCCTTCTAATCCGGTTTTCCGGGTTCCGGCCTTCCTCCGAGTTGCGGGTTGATGATGACCGGTAAGGAATCCTTACCTAACGGATAATAGATGATCTTGTTGTTCGGATTCTCCAAGGCTTTGAATTGGATATATTTGGTCGTCAGTTTACTGTTGATCATTTCCTGGGCTTCCGCAGCGGCTTTGGCCTTAATCACGTTCGATTTGGCCTCCGCTTCGGCTTCGATGATCCGGATTTCGGCCTCGCGCTTCGCTTTCATCCTTTCCATCTCGTTGTCCTTTTGGGTGATGCGGATCTGGAACTTCATCGCCTCCAACTGCTGTTCCTTAGTTAACTTTTCCTCTATCGCCTGAAAGATCTTCTGGCTGTAATTAATGTCGCTGAGAACCACGTCGTCGACTTCCACATGCTTTCCTTGGATCCGGCGCATCACTTCGGTCTTGATCTCCTTTTCTATATCGGGAGTTTTTTTCGAGATCTGGATCATAGGATAGCTCGTCATCACGTTTCGGATACAGGTCCGAAATTCCGGTTGAACCACCATATTATAAAAGTCCCTGCCTATCTTCGTCTGAAGATCGTATATCTCTTCTACGATGGGCTTGATTATGATGGTCGCTACGACTTCGATCCGAAGGTCGTCCCGAGTGATGACTTCCACCTTTTCCGTGTGGGATTGGAGTTGAACGGGGTATTCTATGATTCTTTCGAAGAACCCGATAGGAAAATAAAAGCCGGGCGGTAAGGATTTCTTATCCAATTCCTTATTGATCGAATCGAACCTCAGTCCGACGTGACCGAGAGGAACGGTCGCCGAGCAACTTGCGAGAAAAAAGAACAAAATGAACCGAGCTTTCTTCGTCATTCTATAATACTCTCCGAATCGATGTCTCCGAACACGGAATTAGACGGAACTCCCGAAAGTGTTTCCTATCCGGCGCGAATCTGACTATAATTCTTATTTTCCGGAGTGACAATCTATTTTCCCTTTCGACCCGGTGAACTAGAATTCCTTTCCCGGAAGTTCCTGACTTTCGGACATACATTAAAAATTCTTGCGAAAGAACCGGCTCTTTCCATTCTTTCAGTGAGGAAAATTTTCGGAATCGATTCCGAAGGAGGCTTAGATTGAAAAAAAGAAGGCTCGGCAAAAGCGGGATGGTCGTTTCGGAAATCTGTATGGGAACCATGACCTTCGGATCAAGTTGCGACGAAAAGGAAGCGATGCGAATTTTGGACCGCGCCTTCGATGCGGACATAGATTTTTACGATACAGCGGAGGTTTATCCGGTCCCGCCGGAGGCGAAATACGTCCATGAAACCGAAAAGATTTTCGGGAAATGGCTGAAGACCAAAAAAAGGGAATCCGTAATGATCGCTACGAAAGTCTGCGGACCCGGCCACGGCTGGTTTTCTCCTCCGGTGCGCGAAGGAAAAACCGCTCTAGACCGAAGGAGCATTAAAACCGCGATCGAAGGCAGTCTTACCAGACTCGGAACGGATTATGTGGATCTATACCAAACACATTGGCCCGACCACGATTTCGGATACGAGGAAACTTTGGCTGCGCTTACGGATTTGATCGACGAAGGCAAAGTCAGATATATAGGTAGCAGCAACGAAACCGCCTGGGGAACCATGAAGAATCTTTCCGTATCGGAGAAGTACGGATATGCGCGTTACGAGTCCATTCAAAATAACTTCAGTATCCTGAACCGCCGCTTCGAGGACGCGTTGTCCGATATATGTAAGAGGGAAAACGTTAGTCTGTTGCCGTATTCCCCGTTGGCCGGCGGAGTCCTGACGGGAAAATACAATTCCCCCAATCCCCCGGAGAATGCACGTTTTACCAGATACGCGAAACTCTCGACCGAACGTCAAAAGAAAATGGCCAATCGATTCTTAAACGAAGGAACACTCGCTTCCGTGGAGGAGCTGTCCAAAATCGCCGCCGAGTTCGGCGTAAGTGTCGCCGTTCTTTCGGTCGCCTGGTCCAAACAGCACGATTATGTGGCTTCCACGATTATCGGGGCAAATACCGTCGAACAATTAGAGGAGAATCTGAAAGCTTCCGACTTGATTCTGCCGGAGGAAATATTAAAAAAAATTGATACTGTCTCTAAGAAAATACCGTACCCGATGGGCTAATCTTCGAATCCCACTTCGTATTCGGATACGGTTTCTATTTTCTGGCCGTTAAAATCGGGAAAGGATTTAAAGAAACTTGCGATCAGGTACGGAACCACATCGAATAGATAACCGGAATGCCCCTCTCCCTCTATGCTCGCTTCCAGGAGCACATTGAAAGGTTTTCCCCGGTAGGATCGGCCGTCGTAGATCGTCATCTTAAAGATGATATCGTAATTGCTAACGTTGCCGGCTCTTCCGGGCAAAGACCTTCGGTAGGCTCCATACCCGCTGTTCATATAATAACCGTATCCGCCCCCGTATCCGGAATACCCTCCGATTCCACCGACCCCGCCGGCAAGCCCTCCTAGGAACGGAATTCCGAAGTACCCGTTGACGGTATCTCCGTCCGAATGGTACCGTATCCCCCGTTTCGTAAACCAGCCGCCGCTTGCACCTACGGGAAGAGAATTGGGAATGACGGTCCCCCTAGGAAACGTCAATATATCGTAGGAAACCAAAAGATCGGCGCGGTTGAGATCCAGCTCCTTAAATCCCTTTTCGATGAATTTCGTTCGAATCAGCTCCTCGTGCTCTGCGATCTGAACCTTACTCGCTTCTCCCGCAAAAGGCAAAAAAGCGAAGGTTTTTCCGAACAAAGTCATCCTGTGGGATTGGTTTACTTCCACTCCCGATTTTACCAATAAAGGGGAGCAAAACAGATGGAAAATGACAAGGACCGCAACCGAGAATTTCATCGTTCGACCTTCTTTCTTAGACGAGTGAGACCGACGTCTATGCTCTTCCGGGTCCAAAAGTTTTTATATAACACGATGTGTTTCTAAACAAAATGTTTCGGAAGACACCTAAAAGCTGGCTCTCAAAATTTCCATCTCCAAACGACTTTCCGAATTTCTAGTAAACTGTCCCAGCCCGGGAGGAGCCCCGGGAAAAATGGATTCGGAAAGACGGTCCGGAACGGTGGGATTCGGAACGGGGCTTTCGGGCTGGTTTTCTTTTTTCATTTTGTCGTACTGGTTCAGGTCATCCCACGCGTTCGCAAAAGCCAAGCCCGCGGCTAAAAAGGCTACGATCCAACCGCCCGCAAGAGTCTTTTGGTAACCTGGTTTAAAAAAACTTAACGCACCGTAGGAAGCTCCGGCGGCGACCGGTAAAGTCATGAAAAAGATGATGGAAAATCTTCTCAGTCTGGTCTCGGTATAAGGTTCGGGTTCCTTTCCGAAATTTTTCAATTTTTTCTTATTATCTTGGGCTTGGGACTGCTGCCTTTGAAACGCTTCCACGTTTACTTCTCCCGTTACCGGGTTAAAAAGCCCGTCGTCCTGCCTATCTTGGCTCGGGTTCGTCGTCCTGCGGGTCCCTTGCGCTCCTTGTGTCGTGGGAAGAGTACTTTGAAAAGGAACCTGAGCGTTTCTAGGATTAACGAGTTGCGGTTTGTCGAATTTGGGAGGAAGCGCATATTCCTGGAATCCGTCGGGCGATTTTTCATCCCTGAAATTCCGCAGGTTATAATCGTAAGGATCCGAAAAATCGCTCTGGACTTGGGGAAATATCGTCTGAAAGGAAAAAAGAAGCAGAACGCAGATCGCCGGAATCCTGTAAGAAGGCGAAAACGTTCCATTGCATTCTTTTTTTGGAATATTCATCATTTTTGATCCGTTAAGGAATCCGGAATTTCTCTCCCGGACAATATTTCCGACGTATATCTAAAGGAATCCTTTCGGATTTTCTCCAATAGATCTTCCGAGAGACCTAGATTTTTTGCCTTTTCATACTCCGCACGGATGTCCGTCCCGAAAATTCCCGGATCGTCCGTCGAAATGGTAAGTTTGAGTTCATTCTGAGCGAATCGTGTCAGAGGATGATGGGACAAATCACGGACCATACCGATATACTCGTTCGAACTCGGACAGGATTCGATCACGGACGATGTCTTGGAAATCCTATCCATACAATAGTTTTGAAGGGTGCGAATTTCCGACAAGGAGGTTTCCGTCATCGGAATTTCGATCGCACTTTTATGTCGGATCGAATCCAACTCGGCGCTGATTCTCTCTTTGGCAGGAATTTCGCCGAAACGGGAAATTTCTTCCCATCTTTCTAACAGAAATTCGAGAGTGTCCTTCCGTTCCGAACCGTCTTCCCGAATCGTTTCCCCTCTGTAGGCTTCCGGATCCAGACCTAATGCGATCGCATGCCCTAGGCGATGCGCGCCCCATTCTGCCGATTCCAAAACCCATCTACAGGCCGAGGCCAAGCCCTTATCCCGGAAAGATTCGCCTACGTGATAAAGAACGGTAAGAGCGGAAGATCTCTGCGCGACGTTGTCCTTGCCGACAGTTTCGAAGAACTCCTTCTTTTCCTTGGGAGGAAAGCCCTCTTCTATATAACAAAAATCTAAACCTACCAGATACTTCCGAACGAGAGAGTCTTTTTCCATTAAACCCTTTAGAAATTCGTACTCGCGGTAAAAACCGCCGTCCCTATGCAAAGAAACTACGAGTCTGGATCTGGCCCGGCCGGAAAGCTCCGATTCGGCACGGGCAAAGCCTTCACAAGCCGCGACCGTCTTTGCCGTAACGTTTACGTCCGATTCGTTCGGAGCGTACATGATTCTATATTCCCCGTAGGTTACCCCTTCCGAGAATTGGTCCGCAGTAATCCTCTCGGCGATGAACCGAATCTCCTCCGGATCGAATTTGGAAAGGGCGATGATCAAATTGAACTTGGCCTGAAATTCGGAAAACGGACCTTTGTGGTTGAATAAATACAGTTTTCGGAACGCTTCCGGATCTCGGTACGTCTCGAAAAAGGAAGAAGAATCGATTCTTTTCCCATACAGAGTCTCGTAAGGATGAAGAAAAATCTCCCAACGAGGGCTCGGATTGGTCCGTCCCATCTCCCAAAGCAATTCTGCTCGGATACTTCCGTAGAGATGGTTGTGTAAATCCGCGAATTCCGTTTCCTTGTTCGGGATCGTCATAGGTATAAGGCCAAATTAACCGTTCCAACGGGGGAAGAAACCGTTTTTCGCGGAAAAAGTGCTGGTTGCACGGTCCGATCCGACAAAGCTGGAGACCGTTGGGCACCTTTTTAAAAAAGATACGCAGAAATTATAGATTCAGCAGATTCAATTCCTCCATCATCTCTTTAGCGATTCCCGTAGTACTGGCGATGGTCAGCCAAACCGTCGTCTGGTCCACCGATTCCATCATGGTGGGTTACTTAGGCAAGGAAGCCTTAGCGGCGATCGGAATGGGGGGAGTGACGTATTATACTCTGATCGCCTTCCTAATCGGGTTCTCCATGGGAATTCAAATCATCGTCGCGAGACGATTCGGAGAAGGACGCCCGCAGGAAATCGGTAAAATCGGCGTTACTACCCTCTACTTTTCCTCCGTCTTAGGCGGAGCAATCACGGCTCTAGGAATCGTGATCGCCGGACCTCTCATGGATCTGATGGGCGCAGACAAGGAAGTGGCCCTGTTAGGCGAGAGCTACTTAACGTATAGGTTTATAGGAAGCGGATTTTATTTCATCAGTTTCTGTTTCAGAGGATTTCTGGACGGACTCGGATTTACCGTGGCCGGGTTCGTCTCCATGGCAGTAACGACTCTCTCCAACATTCTATTCAATTGGATCCTAATATACGGAAATTGGGGCGCTCCTGCTATGGGGATCGCCGGGGCCGGGCTCGCGTCCTCTCTCGCAGGCTTGGCAGGACTATCCGTTTTCCCGTTCTTCCTTTTTAAGTACGGAGCCGAGACCTATTTTTGCGGCATTTCCTTTCTTCCTAGTCGGGCGCACCTCTTCGAAATTCTTCGGACGGGAATTCCTCCCGGATTGGAAGAAGGATTCGTGAACATAGCGTTCATGATATTCGTGAAATTCCAAGGCATGATTTCAATCCTCTCAGTCGCCGCTTCGAACATCCTGTTTTCGACCCTGAGCATGGCTTTTCTTCCCGGATATGCTTTCGGAGTGGCCGCGACCACTTTGTTGGGACAGGCCATGGGCGCTAAAAAATTCAAGCTGGCTTATCACGTGGCGTTTCGATCCGCCTTCTTTTCGGCACATATGATGGGCTTAGTCGGAATCGCTTTCATCGTCTTCGGGCAGAACATCCTAAAAGTATACACCCAAGACCAGCAACTCATAGACGAATGTTATCCAGCTCTCGTTCTGCTTGGAGTCATTCAGGTCGGAGACGCGTATCATATGGTCATCGGAGCGGCACTCCGGGGAGCGGGTCTACAGATTCGGGTCTTCCGGATCTATATGCTTCTTACGTACCTAGTTATGTTACCTTGCGCTTATCTATTCGGGATTTATCTGAAGGGAGGGACTCTGGGGATCTGGACCGCCATATTCGTCTGGATCGCAACCCTCTCCGCCACATTTGTGATCGAATTCCGGAGGAAAAAATGGGTCGGGGGAACTGTTTAAACGTTCTTGCCTGGAAAACAAAATCGGTTTTTTTGGTTCCAGGATGAAAAAGGCGCTGATTACCGGAATCACCGGACAAGACGGATCTTACTTAACCGAACTTCTTCTGGGCAAGGACTACGAAGTGCATGGAATTGTGCGCCGATCCAGCTCGCTGAACCGGGATCGCATCGAACATTTGCGGGGAAATCCGAGACTTTTTTTGCATTACGGAGATTTGACGGATTCCAGCAACTTAAATCGGGTTTTGGAAAAAGTACAACCGGACGAAATCTATAATCTAGCCGCACAATCGCATGTCGGAGTCTCTTTCGAGGTTCCGGAATATACCGCCGAAGTGGATGCGGTGGGAACATTACGAATCCTGGATGCGATCAAGCAAACCGGAGTCAAATCCAGATTTTACCAGGCTTCTACCTCCGAGTTGTACGGAAAAGTCCAGGCCATTCCCCAAGACGAAAAGACTCCGTTTTATCCCCGTTCCCCTTACGCCGTCGCGAAATTATACGCCTACTGGGCCGTGGTAAATTACAGGGAAGCTTTCGGACTGCACGCTTCCAACGGAATCCTATTCAATCACGAATCGCCGAGAAGGGGAGAAGGATTCGTCACCAGAAAGATTACTTTAGGTGTGGCAGGCCTGCTTTCGGGAAAAAGCGGTCCGATCCACTTGGGAAATCTGGACGCCAAACGCGATTGGGGCTATGCTCCGGATTATGTGGAAATGATGTGGATGATGCTGCAGCAGCCCGAACCCGACGATTACGTCGTCGCAACGAACGAAATGCATACCGTACGTGAATTCGTGGAAGAATCCTTCCGTCACTTGAATATCCAAGTGGAATGGAAAGGATCCGGAGACCAGGAAAAGGGTTACGATAAAAAGGACGGAAAACTGCTCGTTCAGGTGGATCCGAATTTCTATCGTCCTGCGGAAGTCGAGCTGTTGATCGGAAATCCCGATAAGGCGAAAAAGAAACTAGGCTGGCAACCTAAAGTGAAATTCAAAGAACTCGTGGAAATCATGATCAAGTCGGATTGCAAAGCAGTCGGTATAGGAATCTAAAAAGCGGAAGTTCCGGAAAAAGTCACCAACCTTCCCCGCCGTCCGCATCCTTCCATAGGTACCAGGAAAAGATCGTACGATAAGGGGAAAATTTCTCCGCAAACGAAAGTATTTCTTTTTTGGAATCCCTATGGATCCCGTAATGCTTTTCGATCGATTTTCGTAAAATCAGATCGTTCAGGGAAAAATGATCCCAGCGATCCAAAGCGAACATGAGGACCATCTCCGCGGTCCACGGTCCTACCCCTTTGAAACTGCAAAGGGTTTCCAACACTTCGGCGTCCTTTAAATTTCTCAACTTACGATCGGAAATATTTCCTTCTTCGTAAGCAGCGGCGATCCTCTTGACGGTCTCGGCTTTGGCGAGAGATAATCCCGCGGAACGCAACTTTTTCAGACTTACCGATCCCAACTCGATCGGTTTCGGGAATTTTTTTCCGGAGCCGAAGGATCCGATTACTCTCGCTTCCATCGTGGAGGCGGCTTTCAGGGACAATTGTTGTCCGATCACGGACTTTAACAAAACATGATAAGGAGAACCCATCGGTTTTAAGCCGCAAGGTCCGATTTTTCCGATCAACCTGCGCAGGATCGTATCCCGCCGGGAAAGCCATCTTTCCGCCTCGCGGAGTTTTATCTCCCGCTCCATGTTAGGCTCTTTTTTTGAGTTTCATATCCATTTGGGATTTTTTACGGAAGACCTGGACGAGTTTTTCCAACTCCACCAAATCCGTGCAGGAAAGTTTTCCTTGGTCGAGCTTGATGAACTTATTCTTCGAGATCAGATCCAAAACCAGATTTTCATCCTTGGGATAGGATAGGCCCACCATTTTCAGGAGGTCCTTGGTTCCGATTTCGAAATTATAATTCGCTTTCGGAATCACTTTGACCCTGTTTTTTTCCGCCAAAGTCAAAAGAGTATCCGCAATCCTTCCTTGCGGATCCGTGATCAACAAGTTCGCCAATTGTTTATAAGCCGTCCAGATCCGTTCCGACAAAAGAGTGATCAATCTGGTAGCCAATTGAGGCTGGGCCTTGACCATCCCTTCGAAGTTCGCCTTATTGATTGCGAGCAGCTGGATCTCCTCTCCCCACGCAATCGCGGAGGCCGATCTGGGTTTATTGTCGAGCAGCGCCATCTCCCCGAAAATGTCCCCGCTTTGCAGGACCGCCAAAAGAACTTCGTTCGAATCCACGATCTTAGTGATCTTCACACGACCATGCTGGATGATATACAACTCCCGCCCCGGCTCGTGCTCGCAAAAGATCATCTCGTTATCGGAATAGGATCTATTGAACTTATTATAATCGATCGGGGGAGAAGCCATCGGCTGATTCATAGTTTGTAGTTTCAGCTTGGCCTGAGTCGCGAATTGACCGCTAGGAAGATATTGCAGATATTTTTGAAACGCGTATGCTGCGTGGAGATTGTTTTTTTGGCTGAAATAATATTCGCCGATCGAGAATAATTGGTTCGGATCCTCCTCCACGGCCGAACGAAACGAAAGACGAGTGATCGTCGAGTCGAACTGACGAAGCTTCATGGAAAAATACCGGATGATCTTCATGGCCACCGGAGTATTTTTCTGGATCAGAGTACCGAATTGATCGTAGCTGACCTGGATTAAAGACACGTCGGTGAGCGCGATCGCCGACTCGATTTGGGCATGCTGGCTCATCGCAGCCACGACCCCGAAAAAATCTCCGGGACCTAAAAGCTGGTTTGGATCCTCGCCTACTACTTGGTTTTCCCTGGCGACTCGGACCTTCCCTTGTCGAATAATGAAGAAGTTATGGGCTTCTTTCTTGCCTTCGACAATGACATAGGACCCTTTCGGGAAATTCACGATTTGAAAGAAGCCGTTGGACATACCTTACCAGTGATTAAAAAATTCCGCCGCCGGAGTTCAACTATAAACTAGTATCGGCTTTTTACGGGGGAATTAGGACCGAAAACCGGCCCGAAAGGCTATTTTTCCCTGCAAGACTCCGCATCCGAAGAAGGCTCCTCGTCCGAAAGAGCGTCCAATCCGGAAAACTCCAAAGCGGCCTTTTCCGCCACCGTTCTCGAGTACGATTGTCTACAAATCGAGGCAAAAACTTCCTTTGCCCGGTCGGTTTCCCCCATCCTAGCAAGCAGGCGACCCGCCTCCAAGTAGGACTCCAGTCCGGACTCGGCGGTGGGCTCCATTTTGTAGAGGTTCAAACTCACTTCCAGGGCTTTTTCCGGTCTATCCAGCTTTAAAAAACAATTTCGAAGTAAAAGCAAAGCCCCCGTTCTTTTGGCATTACCCGGATATAAAACCAAAAAACTCCGAAGCCGCTCTATCGATTGGTAATATTTACGATCTTTAAAGGATTCTTCCGCGATTCGATAGAGAAGGTCCGCTTCCGAGTTAGGACCAGGTTTATCGGATTGAGCAAAAACGGAAAAAGAGAGCGTTATGAAAACGAGAATCGAAACGAAAAAGGTCTGAATGCAATTTTTGAAATAAAATCCGGAAAACAAGGAAACCCGTCCGAGACTTCTGAAATCTCTTTATGATTATCAGCCGTTTTCCGGATTTTATGAATCACTTTTTTTTATCTATTTTTTTTCGGTGGAATTCGCAGAGGCGATATAGCCTTCCGGTAGAAGGATTTTTCTTCGCGACTTTGGTTCCGCAAACGATGCAAAGCCCTTCTTTCCTCCGTCTTTGGTAAAGGAGTTGGACCCTCTCCGCTCCCGAAAGGTTATATTTACTAACCTGAATCCGGAATCCTTTATATAGGTAATTTCCGATCGCTTCGACTGCTTGGGTTTTTACCCCTGCGACAATTTTTTCAAGATCGTCGTTGGTAACTTTCTTTGGCTTCATAAACGTTAACTGACGTAACAACAGTCGCATTCTTACAAAACCAGTAAAGTGTTTTTAATTTTTCGCATAACGCGGAGTTATTTTTTTAATAAAGTTTTTTCCAATGCTCGAAATGTTAATCGACCTCCCGTCGTCGCCAAACACGCTCAATGTCGACTAACGAATCCCGATTAAGGGAATCTTAGCAAAGTGGAAAGAAGGCAACGTTAAGACGATTTTCCCATAATTGTCGCTAATTGTGGAAATTTTTTTCCATAACACGTTTATATAACGGAGGACTTGTGCAAGATGCTAACGCAGAAAGTGGCATCGGATGAACTCCCGTTGTACATCGTTCGTATTGATACTAACTCTCTTTTGAGAAAAAAATTTCATAAAATTAAAAAATAATGCATTATCCCGAAATCGTTTACACTTTCGATACGAAAAAAACTTTAAATGAATATACTCTTTCGCATCAAATTTCAAACGGACCAAAACCGATTTCCGCCGATCATCCCCCTGCTAAATATATTCGAAATCGGAAAAAAAAGAATCTTTTAGGATGGATTTTAGAACGAAAACAAGTCATATAGTCGGGGAATTGAATCCGTGACGATAGGATTTTCGAATATGAATCCCTTTTATAGAAAATTCCATTTTCTAATACTCTTGGCGGCCTTTGCCGTTACTTCCGCGAATTCCTGCAAAAAATCCCCTAGAGAAAAAGTAAAAAGGATCCTCTCCGAAAATTCGATTTCCGAAAGCGATAAAATCCGGAAGGCCGCGACGGAATTATTCGGAGAAAGATTGAAGGAAACCGAAGTCACCCCTGTCTCCGGTTCGAGTCCTACGAAATACGAAGTGTATTTGGGTTTTGGCGGAACATCCACGTTGACCTTTCTGGAATCGGATCAATACGCGGCCCGAATGAAACTGGAACTCGCATTGCAAACATATCGCTTTTTGCAATCCTTAAAAGGCATTTCGTTCGGCAAATTCCGGATGAGTTTGATAAAACCCTTTTATATTAAGAACGGGGACAAGCAGCGGGGCGTAGAGGAATTCGAAATCTTTCGGTTCCGTGCGGACGGAGATTCCTTGCGGGCCATTCCGGGATTCGAAGAAACGGACTCTTTTGCGGCGGACCGCTACGACGCTCCCACTCCGGCTGTTCTGAATATACTTTTCAAAATCGTGGAAAAATGGCAGGTCGAATTGGACCAATTCTCCAGAGTGGAGGTCAAGTAAGAAGGGATCTCATCCTCGGCGGGTAATTCGTAAAGATTCCGTCTGCTCCGGTCAATATTCCGGTTTTCAATTCTTCGGTCGAATTCAAGGTATAGACCAACACCTGAAAACCTTCGCTTTGGATTTTCTCGACCACTTCTCGGGAAGCGATGGAAGAAGAAAGATTCAAACTGAACGCATTCAGTCGAAAAGCCAATTCCAAGGCCTCTTCCCAATCTGGAGTCTCTCCGCCGATCAAAACACCCAACCGAGCGTCTACTGACAATTCACGGATCCTCGCTAGAGAATCCCAACAAAAGGAGGAAAATAACGTCCTGGAAAATGCGTTCTTACTGTCCGCAAAATCCACCAAACTCCGTTCGATCGGCAGCCCCTTAGGCTCCGATTCGTAGGCACTGGATTTGATCTCTACGTTCAGTCCGAGATCGGATTTTAAGACGGACTCCCAAACGGACCAAAGATCGGGAACCGGTTCTTTCGCAAAACTCCGGTCCTTCCAGGAACCGGCATCGGCGGTTTGGATCTGATCGAAAGTAAAATCACCTACCGGTCCGGAAAGATCCGTTGTCCTATCTAAAGTGTCGTCATGGATCACTACGATTTGCCGATCCAAGGAGAGAGCAACGTCCAATTCGATCCAATCCGCACCGGCCTCCATCGCTTTCCTAAAAGCAAGCATCGTATTTTCCGGATATTCTCCGCTATATCCTCTGTGGGCGATTACCCAAGGAGAAGGGACAGAAAACGGCTCTACCAATTAAAATGCCCATCCTACGACCAGATTCAGCGCAAACATAGATCCGGGATGAGTATACCGATTTTGTAATGCGTAGTTTCGGTAGATAAGATCCCCCATATTCGCCTGATGATCGGAATAGTACAGATCCGAAACCGAATAGGATGCCCGATAGGGAAGATACCAATTCCAAATCCCCTCCCATCCCAAAAAGAAACCGCTTATTCCCTGATAACGCAGTCCTAAACCGAAGCCTGCATAATTCTGGGGACCCCAATTCGTCCTGTCCTTTTCGTAGCGATACGTTCCTGTGAGTGTCTCCCAATTCAAAATCGATTCCTCTAATTGGTGTCGTTCACGACCCAAATGCAAGGAAGCGAAGAACGGAGTGTCCGTCAGATATCTCTGAACGAAAAAGGATCCACCTTTATAATTGGAATTGTGACCGCTCAAATTTCCGTAAAAGGCATTGGGGGACAAAAAAGGAAGGTATGCTACGTCGTTATCGAAGCGATTGACGTAAGTATTCGTATAACCTGCAATTCCGATCGCCCATTGCGAATCCAGCATCCGGGTGTATTGAAAGGAAAAGAACCGGTCGTAGCCGAATCCCCCCAACTGGTTTTTAAATTTTTCCCTTAATTCCGCCTGATTAGGCGTCTTAGGTTTTTCGCCGGAGGAGGAGTGGGAATTTTTTTCCGTCTCCGCTTTACTTTCTTCGGTAACGGGAACGCTCGTCGCAGGAGTTCCTACTTCTTCCGCTCTGGAAGAAGCCGATGGCAAAAGGCTGAAAAATAAGAAGAAGAACAATCCGAATATCGGAATGGGGCTCCTGCTAGATTCGGGCATCCTTCTGAGAGACACCTACTGGACGGAATTGTCAAGCAAGGAGTTCGCAGACGGGTTTCGGTCCAAACCCGATCTGCGATAAAAAAGATTAAGCTGCAGGAGTTCCTTTCGCTTTCGCAGTGCTTTTAATCGTTTCGGCAACTTCTGCAAGTTTCGCCTTTACTGCATCCAATTGTCCTTCCGGAACGCGTTTTTTGATCTCTTCGGAGATTTGGTTGTATTTCTCCACGATCTTCGCTCTGGTTTCGTCGTAGTTCTTACCTGCAACGGTAGAGACTTCTTTGATTTCGTTCAAAAGTTTATCCACGGATTCGCGGATCTTGACGGATGCTTCGGAATTGTCCGCAGCGCCCTTTGCTACCAGTTCTCCATAGGTTTTTTCCAGCTCGACTTTCGCTTTTTCCAGACCTTCTTGTCCCGATTTCAAAAGACCGATCCCGGCGTTTAAGATATCCAAAAATTGTTTTTCCATGTTTAGAACTCCTTAGATAGAATACTTTAGTGCATCGCACAAACCATTTATAATGCAGCGCACAATTTCGGTCAATCTTGAAATGAAAAAAAATCAAAGATTTCGATTTTTTTCGTTAGCCCTTGATTCGAATCAACCTTCTCAAGCAGGAAAAGGAGGATACTTTAGGTCCATTTTTTCCATCTCTTCCCGGAGAATTTTGGCGATTAGAAAATCTCTGTACCATTTTTTATCCGCAGGAACGACTCTCCAAGGAGAGACTTCGAAGGAATAATCCAATATTTCACTGTAAGCGTTTAGATGTTCCTCATACAAGGAGTGGGCGATCAAATCGCTAGGATCGAATTTCCATTTTTTTCTGGGATCTTCTAATCGTTTCTCAATCCGGGTCGATTGTTCTTCTTTGGAAATGTGCAAAAAGAATTTCAGAACGAGCGTGCTATTCTCTTCCGACAACAGTCTCTCGAATGCGGAAATCGTATCCAACCGATTTCGAATCCGTTTTTCACCGATGCTCTTTTTCACGAGAGGTACGACGATGTCTTCGTAATGAGAACGATTGAAAACCTGGATCATTCCTTTTGCGGGAACCGCCTTATGAATCCTCCAAAGGAAATCGTGGCTTTGCTCTTCTTCCGTCGGGACCTTCCATGCAGCGCAAGTGCATCCCAAAGGATTCAACACCGTAAAGAGGTTCTTAACGGTTCCATCCTTTCCGGAAGTGTCCATACCCTGTAGGATAATTAGGATCGCCTTTTCCTTGGAGGCGAATAAACGGGTTTGCAGTTCCGCGATTCTATCCAAGTGTTCGAGTCTTTCTTCTTCCGCTTTTTCCTTTTTTATATCCCCGGGCGGATCGGTGGAAATCCGTTTTAAATCGACCATTCGCTTATACTACCTTTTCGAAATATGCTGTCAAATCCGACTTCCGAAACGGATTACCATCTTGCACGATGGTCTTCCGCCCAACCTAATCCGCCTTCGATCAAAAATTCGTTTTTTCCCACCCGAAGTACCCCTTCGAATTCCCCGACCATCTGATGTACAGTAGAGGAGATGAGCCCCAAGTTTGAGGCAGCTTTTCTATGTAAGGACGGCCTTAGCGTCAATTCCACTGCCTTGCTATCTTTGGTATAGATCCGCCAAGGAGACCGGTGATCCTGGCGATCAAATTCGAAAACGACATCCGAAGGAACCTTATAAATACGACCGTTGATCAAAAGAGCGTTTTCCGTAGTTCCGGTTCCATCCGTCCAACCTGCCCCCAGATTGACTCCGTAAACTTCCTTTTTATTCGGGCGATAAGACATCGACGCCCAATTCCATTTCGTAGAATACGGCCAGACACCGCGGCCGAAGTCGAGGACGGCAAAAGAGTTATCGTTTTCGAATTCATAACTTTTATCGCCGATCTTTACACTCCCTTCCACGCCGAGCCCGAAAAGTTTATGCGTGTATTGGAATCGATTCCTACTCCATGGGACGACCACGTTCAAAGTCTCCCAATTTTGAGGAACACCCACTTTCAATTCCGCACGGATATACTTTCGATTTTCCTTATGAAAATCGATAAAGATTCTGTAACTACCGTAGTCGTCGACGGAAAAAGAGAATTTACCGTTTTCACCCTGAAACAAGGCCGTGTTGGAAACCGTCTGTCCGAGAGAACAACCGCTACCGAAAGGAGTGATCACTGTATTCTCTTCGAACTCTCCCGTTTTTCTATCCCACCAATAACAGAAAACCACTCCGGCGTAATCCAAATCGGAAACGGTAAAGGACACGAGCAAATCCTGATCGTAAAAACACCAATAATTCCACTTTTTCTTTCTGAGAAGATGTCGGCTCAAATTACACCGGTGTAGAGGAATTTTGGACCAACCGACCGCATTTAGATTCAACTTCCCTCGGGATTCGCACAGGACGGATTGCTGATGGATTTCAGTTTCGAGATTCATACTTCCGCCCAGACAATAATTCGAGGAGTGAAATGGCCTCAATTCTTTTTAATAACGATCGTTAAATCCGATCCGCATCATTCAGATCTCTCCGGCAATCCTACCTAGGGTGCGGATTGCGGAGGAGACGCTGGGCCCGAAGGGAATTCCGGCATTGATCCTAAAGTTCCTTTGGTATTTTCCGGAAAGCGAAAACAGATTTCCGGGAACCAGACTGATCCGCTTTTTAACGGCGCGGGTACGAAGTTCCCGAGAATCCTTGCCTTCGGGGAGCTCCACCCATAGCAAAAACCCGCCTTTAGGAACGGAAAGCGTCGTCCCTTTCGGAAAACAATCCAAAAGAGCGTCCGTATAAGAGATTACGGAATTTCCGATATTGCGTTTCAAATTCCGGATATGTCTTTCGTACCCTAAGGACCCCAGAAAATTCGCGGCGGCAAGTTGAGGCAAACTAGGTAAGGCGATGGATTCCGCGATCCTCCTTTGCACCGCTTTGTGAATGAGTTCCGGATCGCCGATCAACCAGCCGATCCGTAATCCGGGACTGACCGTCTTGGAAAGGGAAGAAACCTGAATCACGAATTCTCGGGTTCCATCCAAGGAAAGAAGCGAAGGCGGTCTCGGGCCGGGAGAATGCGATAACTCTCCATAAATATCGTCCTCTAGTATCCTTACGCCGTATTTAACGGAAAGACGAAGCAATTCCTTTTTGGATTCCGCCGACATAAGGCTTCCGGTCGGATTCGAAAAAGTGGGAACCGTGATGAGCAATTTCGGTTTGGACGTTTTCAACACGTATTCGTAGGATTTCAAATCCATTCCTGAAGCGGGATCGGTCGGGATCTCCACCGCCTTTAATTTTAAGATACTTAATATTTGATATAAAACGAAATGTAAAGGGGACTCTACGGCGACCTCGTCCCCCGCCTTCGTCAAAAGGGATAGGCATACGAACGCCGCTTCCGAGCAACCGACCGTGACAAATACCTGTTCCGGGGAGATCCTCCTTTCCTTAACGGACGCTTGGTTCGAAATTTTCCGCCTGAGTTCCGGGTGTCCCTGAACGTCGGAGTATTTATGTAAAAAGGGATCCCGCATTGCGCTTCGATAGCAACGCTCCAAAGACGCCAAGGGCAAAAACCGATCGTCCGGAACGGCGGCGCCGAAGGAAATGAATGCCGGGTCGGCCAATTCCGCCAGGAGAGAGCCTACTTCCTCGGGAACGGACGGATTTGAAATCCGGACGGGCTTATCCACTTTGAACTTCGAAGGATTCTCCGCGCGCGGAAGGATAAAGTAACCGGAACGTTCCCGCCCCCGGATATAACCTTGTTCCTGAAGAATTCCGAAGGCTTCGACGGCTGTCGATAAATTGCATTGTTCCGAAAGGCAGATCCGACGAAGAGAAGGCAATTTCGTTCCGGGAGGAAACTCTCCCGATTTTATCCTTTCTATCAAAGATCTAGCGATTCGGGAATATTTAGTCTCCCAAGAATCTGTATTGGTCATAAAATCGATTTCTGTATCTGTATGGTTCCCTCCTTTCATTATATAAATCGGATATATCCTATGGGCAAGACATTTATCCGACCCGCCTACGCTCCGCCTGAGATGGATCGCGTTTCGATCCGAGTATCCCGAACTCCGAAGTCGGTGGTCCGGGATATTTTGAAAGTCGTCGATTCTCCCGAGATACTTTCTTTCGCCGGAGGATTACCGGACGATTCCCTTTTTCCCATCCATGAATTTGCGGAGAGCTTTGCTCGGGCGACAAAGGAAAAAGGACCGAAGTTATTTCAATACACGGACACGCAAGGACACCCGGAACTAAGAGCCTGGATCGCAAAGACATACTACACTAACGTCTCTCCCGAACAAATCCTGATAACGAGCGGTTCCCAACAGGCCTTGGATCTTTTGGCCCGGTATTTCATCGATGAAGGCGATCGGATCCTGATCGAAAATCCGAGTTATCTAGGCGCGATCCAATCCTTCTCTTCCTACGGACCCGAATTTTTAGGAATAAAATGCTCGTCCTTAGAATCGAATCGCGACGAATGGGAAAATACGATCCGACGGAAAAGCCCTAAGTTTTTCTATTGCATTCCCGATTTTCAGAACCCTTCCGGATTTTCTTATCCTCTCTTCCTCCGACAAGACCTGGCGGATTTTTTCGCACGACTTCGGATTCCGATCATCGAAGATATCGCTTACAGGGATCTATACTTTACCGACTCTGTCCCGCCTTCCGTTCACGACTTCTGTCCCGAAAACTCGTTCTCCATCGGAACTTTTTCCAAGACACTTTCTCCAGGACTCAGAGTAGGATGGATCAAGGTCCCGAAGAGGAGTATGAGGGATCTCGTCGTTCAAAAACAATCCATGGACCTACACTCTCCGACGATAAACCAGGAGATCGTGTTCCGCTTTTTGGAATCCGGCAAGTTCGGATCCCACATGGAAAATCTCAGAAAACAATACTTTCAAAAAGCGCGATATACCTGCGACCGGTTGTCGGAAGTGTTCGGAGACGAGGTCCGTTTTCGGGAGCCCAAAGGAGGACTATTCCTGTGGCTGGAATTTTCCGAGGATTTGGACTCGAATTCCCTTTTTCGACGCGGTTTAAACGAGGGGGTCGCGATCGTTCCGGGGGAATCGTTTTATGTGTCGGAACCGATCAAGGGAAAAGCCAGATGGAATTTTTCCAGAGCGACGGAACAGGAGACGAAAGAAGGAGTAAGAAGATTATTCCGCGCCTGGCAATTTCTAAACTCGGATCGGAAATCGAGTCGGGAGACAGGCGGAGAATAAGGAGAGAAAAATTCTCGGCGGGAAAAATTTCCCGCCGATCCGGGAGGGTCAAACGGCTATATCTTATGCGGTTTTCTTAGCCGGAATTCCGTTTTTCACGGTTTCCGTTACTTCGCTAAGTTTTGCTTTGATAGCTTCTACTTGTTCTTGGGGAACGAGTTTTTTGGCCTCTTCTACAAGTTGGTTGTACCTTTCGAGAACCTTAACTCGGACGTCTTCGTAGCTTTTTCCAGCTGCTGTCGTCAATTCCTTAGCTTCATTAAGGAATTTGTCGACGAACTCGCGAACACGAACGGAAGACTCGGAATTGTCTGCTGCACCTTTAGCTGCCAAATCTTGGAAACTTTTGGTGAATTCTGCTTTCGCTTTTTCCAGTCCTTCTTGTCCGGTTTTAACGATACCGAGACCTGCGTTAAGGATATCTAGAATTTGTTTTTCCATTTTTATCTCTCCTGGTCACATTGTTGTGCAATGCACAATCCATCTTTAATGCGGCGCACAATTTCGGTCAACCGAAAAAAGAAAATTTTTAAACTCACGGTTCGACCTCCAAAAACGGAATGTGACGTCGTTATGGCAGCTTTCCCTGGAAATAGGAACCGATTTTGCCCGAAATAGGGTGGGAAGTTAGGAGTCCGTGATAATTGTCAGCGTTCTAAAAACAAGAGATTGTGTTAGGATATCTTAGAAATAGGAGGAATCCGGAATTGATGGCGATAAATGAAGGTAGATTGGATCGTTTTCTCAGAGTTCTTGTAGGAGTGGTTGCGATCGGTTGGGGGATCTATTCCCAAAATTGGTTAGGCGCATTCGGGATCCTGCCCCTTACGACCGGTTTAGTCGGATGGTGCCCCGCTTACGCTTTATTCGGCTTCAGCACTTGTGCGCGCTCTGAATCCTAAGGACCGATCTTTTTAGTAAACGAATGTTCATGTCGGTCGCAGTGCGAAGACCTTCGTACAATAGAACGCTTTTCTTTGCGACCGCGAGCTGTTCGTTCTTTTTTTCCTCGAGGGTTAGTTCCGTTTCATAACCCTCGGTAATGGAAAGAATCGTTCTTTGGAGACTGGCACCCAAAAATTCCGTCAGACCTTTCTTGGAAGCCACTCTCTCGTCTATTCCGTCTATTTCGCGTAACGCTTTTCGGATCCCTTCCCTATCCTTAGCGCCGTCGGAAATCAAAGTATAAATTTTTCGGGAGAGATTCTCCCCGGACCGGACGTCCTTGGAAAATTCGATCAATTCCTTTAAAATCCCTCGCAAGTCGGAAATGATTTCGGTATGGATCTGCATCGGGGTTGATTTCCGAATCCCTCTGATTTTTTCCCGGATCCGATCGATGAAAGATTCTTCCGGAGGATTTTGCAAAAACCAGTCCGAAAATTCCACAAAAGGAATGCCTTCCAAACGAGCTCCGTTTTTCCCAAGGTTTCTCCAGGGAATGTTTTTTTTTCTTTCTTCGAACCATTTCTTAAAAATCAGTAATTTCGCATTCGTACGAAGAGTTTCACCGGTTTCGGATTCCACCCATCTTGCAGGCAGCGCCGTCATCTGCTTATGATTGTGTTTTTCTCTCCGAAATTTTCTGCTCTCCAAGAAGTTCAGCCTTTCCTCCAAAACGGCCCCCTTACAATGAGCAAGAGTATGAGGAAAGGAAAGATCCTGGCCTACGAGCAGAATTGACCTGGCCCCCATTTTCTCGGCGAGACTACAGGCGTTCGTGGAAACGGATCCGCCGAAATCCAGGGATCCGATTCCTTCGAGGACACGGCTTTCGATCAACTTGATCCAGGGAAAAGGCGAAGAGGTAAAAAAACCTCCTCTCTCCGAGATTCCCATTCTAAGGGAATGATAAGTGGTCGTCGGATCGAATACGATCGAAGCTTGGCCTTGGTATCCCTCCAAGTATTTCGAATTCAACGGTTGAGGATCCACGCTAAAAACCAGATCAGGATCGATCCCGGCTTTCTGAAGAACCGCCAACGCCGTATCGACCGCGATCAAAACGAACCTTTTCCTATGCTCTCTTAAGGAATCCAGCGCTTCAGAGAGCGTAGGACCGGCGCCGCATACAACTATATCTATCCTGGAATCGCATATTTCAAAAATAGAATGAATCGGATGTAAATCCAAAATCTCGGGAAGATTCCGTAAAAAATTTCCGGTCCAAATCTTTTCGAACCGAGTCAAGGTTGCGGTGTTTACGTCCTTCTTATGAAAGAACGTTTCCGCCAAAAAACGGGGCTCCTGATAATCCTCCGGCTTCCATTGTAGACTCCCTCTGTGCGGAATAAAACTGATCGGAAGACCGGAGATTCCTTTAAAGCAGTCGTAAAAAGAAGTCTCGTCAAAGGGGGTTAAAAGGATACGGAGGCGACGATTTGCCAACGCTTCGGAAAAATCCCGCAAGGAGAAGGCCCGTTTTAGAATTCCGGGGAAAGGCTCCATCCAGACGCATACGATCTTTTCGAATTCTAACGCATGCAGGATCGAATATCCGAGACCGGATCCGAAAAAAAGGAAGACCCGATCTTCGTCCCCCTTCTTCAAGGAAGCCAATTGTCGTACTGCTTCGGTATACGGTTCTCGGGCGCTATGCAGGATCGTCGAGTCGATCCGAAGACTAGGATGTCCCGATCCGGTCGGAATCGGT
The DNA here is from genome assembly GCF_004771275.1 of Leptospira fluminis. Lineage (GTDB taxonomy): Bacteria > Spirochaetota > Leptospiria > Leptospirales > Leptospiraceae > Leptospira_B > Leptospira_B fluminis. The sequence goes on from NZ_RQEV01000011.1 coordinate 170,796, forward strand.
TCGCCCATAGATTCGGAAGAAAGGATCCGATCCGCAATCCTCGGATCCAGAACTCTAAGAGCGTTCAGGTTTCGATCCAGTAAATCGGAATCGATCTCCTTCATTGAAAGAACACGTCCACCCGTTTTCCGCCGAGTTGACTTCCGGGAGCAGGCTCTTGCTCGTAACAAAATCCGCTTCCGTGAAGCTTATAGGGAATTCCGGAAGGAGAAAGCAGCTCGATCACTTCGCGTTTGCTTTTTCCGGACAAATCGGGAACTCGATCCGATTTCAAAATCGAGGGCTTGCGGTCCAACTTGGGAAGCCGAATGTCCACGGTCCTTTCCCCCTGTTCGATGATCGGAATGATATTCTCCACTACTTCCTTGAATACGGGAGCGGCCAGCCCGCCTCCCGTATGACTGGACCCTTTCGGTTCATCAAAAAGAATCAATCCGACAATCCTAGGTTTCTCTGCCGGAAAAAAACCCAAAAATGAAGCGGACCAAAGTCCGTCCTGATACCCCCGTCCTGATACCGCTTTTTGACCGGTTCCGGTCTTTCCCGCAATGGAATATTCCTGTATGTAAGCGTTCTTCCCGGTTCCCTCTCTTACCACCCGAGTCATGGCCTTCAAGAGCCTCTCTGTGGAATATTCTCTGATCCCTACCGGAGCCTCTTCGGATTTATACTCATGGAGCACCTCTCCGTAAACGTCAGTAACATGGGAGACCACACGGGGAGTAACGAATCTTCCGCCGTTCACTACGGAGGCGGCGGAGGCCACCAATTGGATCGGAGTTACCGAGATCCCCTGCCCTATCGCCAGAAACATAGGAGTGGTGGGGGTCCATTTATTCAGGCTAGGAAGATAGCCGACGGATTCGTTCGGTAATAGTCCGGTTTTTTCGGCAAAGCGAAATCGTTTCATATATTCGTAAAGAACTTCGTTAGGAATCCGAGAGGCCGCTTTTATGATTCCCGCATTGCAGGAATACTGTAGAATCTCCTCTAAGTTGACTTTCCCGTGCACTTGGGTGCACTTAATGCGGGTCTTTCCGTATTCCACATATCCCGGACAATCGAATTTTTCGTTAGGACGAATTAAATTTTCGTTAAGAAGAACGCTCGCCAAAAAGATTTTCATCGTGGAACCGGGTTCGTAAACGTGACGCAATGCCCAATTGGTATGCGAAATCTCCTCGAAGGCCGCGTAACGGTTCGGGTCGAAAGAAGGAAAACTCGCCATCGCCAGAATTCTCCCAGTATGCAGCTCCATCAAGAGTCCGACAGCGCGTTTTGCACCCGTCTCTTCGAATCTCTTTCCGAGGGCTTTTTCCAATTTGAATTGGATCAATCCGTCCAGAGTCAGATGGAGGTTGGCGCCGTGAGTCGGATCTGATTCGGTCGGAGTCATCAACTCCCGATTGTAATAATATTCCAATCCGGAAAGGGCTTTATCGTCGTCCATTCCGGTAAATCCGACCAAGCTAGCCGCGAGACTTCCATGAGGGTACACCCGTTTGTATTCCCTTTCTCTGCGCACTCCGGGTAAGGCCATCTCCATGATACGGCTCGCGGTGGCGTCGTCGATCTCCCGCTTTAAAAGAAAATACCGACTTTTCTCCCGAATCAGGCCCTCGATCCTTTCCGGAGAAATATCTAAATAAGGGGAAAGTTGCATGGCGGTGAAATTCGGGTCGTAGATATTCGCCGGGTAGATTCCGATCGTGGATGAATCTACGGAAAGCGCCAATTCGATTCCGCGCCGATCGTAAACTGCGCCGCGCAAAACCCTTTCCCCGTTTTTGAACGCGATTTCCTTGTCGTTAAAGAATACGAGGTATCCTACCCGACCCGCAAGAATCGCAAAAAGCGAACAAAGGAAATAAAAAAGAAAGGAGAATCTCTTACGATCGGGAAGCATAACGATATTACAAATTATCCGGGAGTCGCGATTTCGATCGTGAACCGCCTGACCGAGCGACCCGCAACGGAACTTTCCCTTTCAAGATCGGCAGGTACGATAAAATCCCAAAGACGATTGTGTCCCAAGACGACACTTTTAGATTCTCGCCAAAACCTTCCCTCTGAGTTTATAAAACGGAATCAGTCCGTAGTTTCGCGAGTCTGTGGAAAATTCCCGGTTGTCCCCCAGTACCAAAAAATATCCCGGAGGAATCCTTCCCGAATCTCCGATTCCGACATTCCCGGCAACGCTTACCACGGGAACGACCGAAAGAGAGGGCGCTTGGGTCTTAAAGCCCGGCTTAATAAAGGGTTCCTCCAGAGAAGAATCGTTGATATGGATCCGTCCTTCCGAGAACCGGAAAAAATCTCCGGGCAATCCGACCACCCTCTTCAAACTTAGCTCCGCGCCGACTCCATCCAAGACCAAAACGTCGAATCTGTCTATTTTCGAATCCACAAGGGACCAAGTCCAAGGCCCTACCCTTGCCGGAAATCCCCATTTTTTTACCAACACCAAGTCTCCGTCCTGAAAACTAGGCATCATGGAATTTCCGGTGATAAAATAGAATTGGATCACGAAAATTCTGAGATACAGTACGGAGGCGATCGCTAAAAGAACGGGAAGCGCCTTTTTTATCCAAAGCAATAGAGTGAATCGAAATGCGCCGACACTGGTTAAAAATGGCATGCTTTTCCACACCCGTTCCCGACGAGTTTCTTTTCCATTAGACTCGAATCCGTTTTCCGCACAACGTCAAAATCGGAGTTTCGAAGCGAATTCTACTTGCCCGAGCCCTTTTTCCGATACAATATATTCGTCATGTCAGATAACAACGTCGTTCAAAGTTACATCGACCGCTATCGTACGGAAAGGGGAAAAATGAAGGCCTTCCTCTCGAAGTTTCCTTTTTACGGCGATATCATAAAAAACGAGGAATATTATAACGCGGATCGCCTCGTTAGAGAGGAACTCTCGAGAAAAATCGGTTCCTTAAAGGAACCGATCCGAAGAATCGAAGAAGGTTTCGTAAATGATCGGAGGATGGATCTTATCGGTTCCACCGAGATTCTGCTTTCCCTGATCGAAAGATTAAAAAACGAAATTACCGGCGCCGGATACGGTCTAACTAGCCTGGGCACCGGGTTCAAACCGGGAGAAAACGAATTAACCCAACTATCGGAATGGGATTATTCCTTATTGAAGCATTCCGAAGAACTCGGGGAAAAAGCGATTTCGAACGGTGTAAAATCCTCCGATTCCGTCGAATCCGTCCGGAATTGGGTAAGCGACTTTCGAAGCGAATTAGATCGTTTCGCGGAAGCGCTGAGAGCCAGACGAAACGTGTTTCTCAAGAAATAATTTCATAGTTTTTTCGTTTGCACTGAAGTACGCGGACGGGTAACATCTTTATAAGGAGCGATTATGGCATTAATAGACGTCATCAAATACGAGGGGAATCCCGGAGAAGTCGTTTGGAAATTTCCCAGAAACGACATCAGCACTTTCGGACAATTGGTCGTAAACGAAAGCCAGGAGGCCGTGTTTTTCAAGGAAGGAAAGGCCCTGGACGTATTCGGTCCCGGAACTCATACTTTAAAAACCGGAAACGTTCCGATTCTGGAGAAACTCGTCAACCTACCCTTCGGAGGACAGACTCCTTTTACCGCCGAAGTCGTGTACGTTAACAAAGCCTTGATTCAGTTGAAATGGGGAACTCCGACTCCGATCCAGGTGGAAGATCCCAAATATATGATCACGCTGGGAGTAAGAGCATTCGGAACTTATAATATTAAGGTAACGGATTCAAAATCCTTCGCGATCACCGTAGTCGGGTCCAAAGGAGCCTACAATCAGGACCAAGTCGATAACCTTTTCAAACCGATGATCGTCACCCGTTTGAGCGACTTTTTGGCCGAAGTAGTTCTGAAAAGCGGAGAACCGATCACTAGACTCAGCCAGCACTTGGAGGAATCCTCTTCCGCCGGAAAAACGAAAATCCAACCCGATTTTGCGAAATACGGAGTCGAGGTCGTGGACTTTTTCGTACAGTCCATCAATTTCGATCAAAACGATCCGAATTTCCAAAAAATCCAGAAGGTACTTACCGACAAGTTCGAGATCGAAACTCTGGGCGGAATGTACCAACAAAAAAGGATGCTGGACATCGGAGAAACCGCTGCCGGAAATCCCGGAGGTAACGCGGGGGAAGGAATGTCCGCCGGAATGGGATTGGGTATGGGAATGAATATGGCGAACATGATGGCCAATATGATGGGACAACAGAACCAGAACAATGCCGCCGCGAACGGACAAAACGACGCGACGACAAGGTTGGCAAAATTGAAGAACATGTTGGACCAAGGCCTCATTACCCAGGAAGAATTTGATGCCAAAAAAAAGGACATTCTAAACTCTATCTAAAGTATGAGTTCCACGCTTACGCGATATAAGGCCGAATTTCGATGCATTAACGAGTCCTGCGCTTCCGTATACGACCTGAACGAAGTCGTATACGAATGCAAAAAATGCGGAAGTCTGCTCGAAGTTTCCCACGATCTGGATGCCTTACGCGAAAAAAGCGGCCAGGAGTGGAAAGACCTATTCGATTCCAGATTCCGTTCCGTCAAATTCCCCAACACTTCCGGGATTTGGAATAAAAGGGAATGGGTCCTCCCTCATGCGGAGAACTCGGAAATCGTAAGCTCGGGAGAAGGACTTTCCCACCTTTTTTCCTCGGATCGATTCGCAAAAGACCTGGAGCTGGGCGGACTCTGGATCAAGCAATGCGGAATCTCTCACACCGGATCGTTCAAGGATCTAGGCATGACCGTCCTTCTGACTCAAGTACGACACATGTTGAACCGAGGAGTTCCGATCCGAGCGGTAGCATGTGCGAGTTCCGGAGACACTTCCGCAGCGCTCGCGTCCTACGCGGCTAAGGCGGGCATCCCTGCGATCATTTTTCTTCCCGCCGGAAAAGTTTCCCAAGCGCAACTGATACAACCCGTCTCCAACGGAGCAAAGGTTATTGCCTTGGAAACCGACTTTGACGGTTGTATGAAGATCGTGAAGGAAGTCACGAAGGAGGCCGGAATTTATCTTGCCAACTCCATGAACAGCCTGCGGATCGAAGGACAAAAAACGATAGCCCCGGAAATCCTACAGCAACTGGAGTGGGAAGTTCCCGATTGGATCATCATCCCGGGTGGAAACCTCGGAAATGTCTCCGCATTAGGAGCCGGTTTTGAAATGGCCGAAAAATTAGGTCTGATCCGTAAGCGTCCTCGAATCGTTTTGGCACAGGCGGAAAACGCGAATCCCTTGTATCTCTCCTACTTAAAAAACTTCCATGAATTTGCGGCAATGGACGCAAAGCCGACTTTGGCCTCTGCGATACAGATCGGAAATCCGGTTTCGGTTCAAAAAGCGATCAAAACCTTAAAGTCGTTTAACGGAATCGTAGAACAGGCCAGCGAAGAGGAATTATCCGATGCCGCTGCCCGCGCAGATCTTTACGGTCTGTACAACGATCCTCACACGGGAGTGGCACTTGCCGTCTTATACAAACTCTTGGCGAAAGGGACGATACAGAAGGGCGAAAAAGTAGTCGTTGTTTCCACCGCTCATGGGTTAAAATTCACGGAATTTAAACTCAAATTTCATGAGGGGAAAATCTCCGGTACCGATCCGAAATTAGCGAACCAAATCCGCTCTTGCCGCCCCGAAACCGGGCCGGTGATGGATGAGATCGCGAAATTCCTACAGGGAAAGAGCTAAAATTTCCTGATTTTTGGGTTTTTTATCCTGATTTTTTTCGTAGGAAAGCCTCGTTTTTTTCTCGAAAACGTGGACCGGTAAATATAATCGATAATCCGAATGAATGAAGGAATCGAGGAGTTTTCCCAGGAATTCCTATTCGAAATAGAAACAGCCGTTAAAAAAGAAGAGCCAGTCTCTATAATTACGTATGTCCTGAGTAGTAACGGCGAATCCAAGCTCAAACACCTGATACATACCGTCCTGGCCAAATACGGAAGGGAAGATTTAATCGAACTTCTTTTCACGTCCGCAAAGGAACTGATCGTCAATGCGACAAAGGCCGCCATTAAGCGGGTGTTATTCCGAGAATTGGGTTTGGACATAAACGATTCCAGCCAATACGACCAGGGGATGACTTCGTTTAAAGAAAATCTGGTAAGTCGTAAGTTTCCGTATTACCGCCGTAAAATGAAGGAAAACGGACTTTTCGTAAAAGTAACTCTAAGTTTCAACAAGGACAGAATCATCCTCTTAGTTCAGAACAATTTTAATCTTGCGAGCCGCGAGGAAAAAAGGATCAGAGAGAAGTTCATACACTCTAAAGAATTTGACAATCTCTTCGAGTACTATATGAAGTACGGAGATACGACGGAAGGAGCCGGGATGGGCATCACCATGGTGGAAATTCTGGTAGCCCAAAGTGGCTATGACCGGCATCTGTTTACCATCTACAGCCGCCGATCCGAGAACCGCACTGTGGCTCGAGTGGAGATTCCCTTGGCGGAAGATTACATACCGAGAAGACATCGTTATCAAAAATGGTTGCAAGAAAAATCAAGGAGCTTCATCGAATAGAAGCTCCGATAATCGCGCTTGGAACTGAGGAATAATGGAAAAGAACCCGCAAACCAGTAAACTCCAGGAACAGGCAAACCTAATGAACCTGGCTTTCGAATCCGTCCTCACGGAGGAACAGGCGATCGAACTCATTCAGGGCAAATTAAAAGATGCTTATCTTTTAAAGCTTCGGATCGATGTGGAAAATCGAGCCGGAGTCGTTATCAGCTTGGTATCCAGATTCAAGCACGAGATCATAGAACTCTATTCCCTATTCTCCAATTCCTCTCTGATCCGAAAAATCAGGACCTTCGAAGATTTCGGCCAAATCACACACGATATGGCGGAGGCCGCTCGGGAAGAAGCGGCGGATGCGGGCCTGTCCGAACAAGTCGGTCGAATTATGCACTCCAAGCTGAATAAACAGATTTTGGAAAATTACTACCCGATGTGGGACCGGAATGATACCGGAGCTCTGGTGAATATGCTGGAAAATCAGATCAAGGCCGGCTTGAAAATCAACACGGTCCGAGTGCAGGCGGATGTGGAGTTCGTTTCCAGCGTTCGAAACCGAGGTAAGACGATTTTTGCGGGAGTTCTTTCTCCGATCGTCAAACCGAAGGAAGAAGGAGAAGCGGGAGATCTGTCGGCGGTACAGGTTGATCCGGAAAAAGCTGCGGTCCAACGTCAGATAGAAGCCATTTCCAAAGGATTCGGGCGCATCGTTCCGGCAAAGACTATCCTTTCTCCGGTCAACGGAATCGACTTCGACGATCTGATAGAAGGGGACAAGGTTCTTTTTCAATTGCCGAACTCTTCTCCGGAAGAAAAGGCATTGGCCAAAACACTAGGAGCCGTCGATCAGAACGGAAATGCCAAACCGATCGTCGGTTCTTTTTTGACCATCGCATCCGGTAAAAACGAATATCATATTTTTGCAAAGGGTCCTGCCGGAGTACTGTTGCAAGCTTTCGAGGAAAGCCCTGTACGCTTGGCCCGCCCCAAAAGCGCTACCGCAGGTGCAAATCCGAGACCTCCCGGAATGTCGGGTGGAAGAGCGCAGGAAAGTGGGAACACTCTGAACTATTTCATTCTAATCGGAGTCGTTCTTTTAGCAGGGATGCTCGCTTTCATTCTGCTGAAATAAAAACCCCGAAATCGGAAATCGATTTTTAGCCTTGACAAAGCTTTTTGCCGAACTTACAAAAATAAATTATTGATTAAAGAGAGAAAAATATGGCGGCGAAATTCGAAGTTTATACGGATAAAGGCGGTAAATTCCGCTTTCGATTAAAGGCGGGAAACGGCGAAATTATCGCCGCTAGCGAAGCTTACGAATCCAAGCAAGCTTGCCTTCATGGCATCGAATCGGTAAAAAGTAACGCGCCGATCGCTCAGGTCGTGGAAGTAAGCTAACACCTTCGGATATTTTAGAAAGTCTCGAAGGACTCCCCACCCTACTCTGGGTGGGGGCCGGTGTGGTGGTACCCCGCCGTCCCGACTTTTGCCAAATACCAGATTTTTTCGATTTTGGAAATCTATTTTTTTGGTAAAAAGTCCGCAGGAGCTCCTGCAAGAAATCCATTCGCTTTTATTAGATTTCCTTCAAATACAAAGTCGAACCTCTTTTCCGCTCTCTACTTAGAGTCCGGAAATATGCGATGACCCTTAAGTTCCGGAAGAGGTTAAGGATACGCTTAGTCCGGCATCCCCCGAGTTTACGCCACGACCAAATTTACGAGTTTTCCAGGTACGTAAATTTCCTTACGAACTTGCTTTCCTTCCATAAACGGTTTTATCTTATCCAGGGATTTCGCCAAAGCAAGTGCTTCCTCTTGACCAATCTCCTTAGGGGCTTTAAAATCTGCTCTCAACTTTCCGTTTACCTGAACTACGATTAACACTTCGTCATCGATTAGAAATTCCGGATCCGCAACGGGAAAATTCTCGTAGGTAAGTGAATCTTTCCTTCCGCAAAGAGCCCATAATTCTTCGGAGATATGGGGAGCAAAAGGGGCAAGCAAAAGCAAAAACGGTTCCAAAATCCTACGAGGCCGTCTTTCCGAAGGAGTGAATTCGTTTACGAAAATCATCAACTGCGAGATGGCCGTATTGAAGGAGAAATTCTGTATATCCTCGTCTACTTTACGAATGGTCTTATGGAGGATCCGTAACTCTTCATTGTTAGGTTCGAACTCGTCCAATCGGAAGGACTCTTCCGTGCCCGAATGATACAGTCTCCAGACCCGATTCAGAAATCTGAACACCCCGTCGACCCCTCTGGTACTCCAAGGCTTAACCATTTCGAACGGGCCCATAAACATTTCGAACAGTCTCAAACTATCGGCGCCGTAATTCTGGACCACTTCGTCCGGATTCACGACGTTACCTAAGGATTTGGACATCTTTCTCTTATCCTCTCCGAGAATCAGTCCTTGATGCACCAATTTCTTAAACGGTTCGGGGGTCGTCACGTATCCTAGATCGAAGAGTACCTTATGCCAAAATCTGGAATACAAAAGATGGAGAACTGCATGTTCCGCTCCTCCTACGTAAAGATCCACTGGCATCCAAGCTTTTTCCAGTTCGGAGTCCACGAAATGATCCGGATTATTCGGATCTATGTAGCGAAGATAGTACCAGCAAGAACCGGCCCATTGAGGCATGGTGTTGGTTTCCCGAATTCCCACCTCACCTGTGTTAGGATCCTTATATTGTAACCAATCTCCCGCCAGAGCCAAGGGGGATTCCCCGGTTCCGGACGGTTTAAATTCCGCTAAATTCGGAAGTTCTAATGGAAGTTCGGAATCCGGAATCGCCCTCGTCACTCCGGAAGGATAATGAACTAGAGGAATGGGTTCTCCCCAATAGCGTTGTCTGGCAAAAAGCCAATCCCTTAATTTGAATTGGGTTTTTCTCTTCCCGATTCCTTTCCGCTCCGCCCATTCGGAGGTTTTGTCGAATGCCTTTCCATAAGAGAGACCGTTGATATCCAATTCAGCGGAAGAGGAATGAATGCATTTCGATTCTTTGGAATCGAAAGCTCCTTGGGAAAAATCGCCTTCGATTACCGGAAGGATTTCCAAACCGAACTCTTTTGCGAATTCGTAGTCTCTTGAATCGTGTGCAGGGACGGCCATGATGGCTCCCGTTCCGTAACCGTAGAGAACGTAATCCCCGATCCAAATTTGGATTTTTTTGGAAGGATCCGCAGGATTCAGAACATAGGCTCCGGTAAAGACGCCGGACTTTTCTTTGGAAAGTTCCGTTCTGTCCAGATCGCTCTTTAAGGCGGTGGACTTCCTATATTCCTGAACCTTTACCTTTCGCTCCGAGGAAGTCAACAAGTCGACCAACGGATGTTCCGGAGCCAGAACCATATAAGTAACTCCGAATATAGTATCAGGTCTAGTCGTATATACCCGGATTCCCCCGTAATTCAGATCTTTTTGGGAGAAAGTTTCGGAATCTAACTGCGATTTAGCGACATTTACCCGTTCGTTCGTAGCCGGATCGAAAGGGAAAGTGATCTCCAAACCTTCGCTCTTTCCGATCCAGTTCTTTTGCATCTCTAGCGTGGATTGGGGCCAAGAGACCAGACTTAAATCCTCTAAAAGTCTATCCGCATACGCCGTGATTCTCATCATGTACTGGCGCATCGGCTTTCGGATCACTTCGTATCCCTTTTCGACCCATTCCTCGACTTCTTCATTGGCCAAAACAGTACCTAGTCCCGGACACCAATTTACGGGAATTTCCGCCTGGTATACCAATCGGAATCCGGAAAGAACCTGCTCTTTTTCCACCTCAGAATACTGATTCCAGTCGGAGCTACTAAACGGGCCCAAATCGTCGAATCCTGCGGATCCTTGGGTTTCCAGCCTTTGCACCAATTCGGAAATCGGTCGGGCCTTTTTTGCATCAAAATCGTACCAAGAATCGAAAAGTTTCAGAAAAATCCACTGGGTAAACTTGTAGTATCTAGGATCGGTTGTGGAAAGTTCCCGGTCCCAATCGTAAGACAGGCCTATAAACTTGATCTGTCTTCTGAAATTGTCTATATTCTGCTGGGTAGTTTGAGCGGGATGAATTCCCGTCTGCATGGCGTACCTTTCGGCGGGAAGCCCAAAGGCATCCCATCCCATAGGATGCAGGACTTCGAATCCTTTCATTCTTTTGAATCTGGAAACGATGTCTGTGGCCGTATATCCTTCCGGGTGCCCCACGTGCAAACCTGCACCAGAGGGATAAGGAAACATGTCTAAACAGTAAAACTTCGGTTTAGAAGAGCGAAGGTTTGTCTGGAAGGAACGGTTTTTCTCCCAATACGTTTGCCATTTCGATTCGATTTCCCGGAACGGATAGTCCATACCGAGAGAATTTTTCCCTAGGTCCAGAATCCAATTCTTTTTTGAGAATCACTTGTGCGAGATTGCGATGGAAAGCTTGGAATTCGAAGCCGATCTTTCCTTCATTCTTTGGAAAATAGGAACCGAAAGAATCGAAACAGGTCAAAAACGAGGAAAGCCGGGAAAAACCGGCTTTTTATCATTCCAAATCAGCATGAGGAGGCTGGAGAAAAAGAAAGAGAACGTTCCGAGCGAATCGTTTTATTTGCGTACTGAATCGATCACTTTGATCAGTCTGCGAAAAGTTTGATTCAAGCAGTCGCGACAAAGATCGTATTGAAAGAGATGCGCCGTTGTACGACCGCAGCCTTTGCACGATAGCTTCCTGTCATGAGCTCGATTAACTTCCGCATCCTGTTCGTTCAAATCCGTCACTGTAGATAATTGCATTTTGCTCCCAGAAATTTCCATCGAGGTTCTTTTTATTTACGGAGTGTCAATAAGTCTGAGATCGGCTTCTCGTTTCTGAACCGACTCTCCGAAGGTCGAGAGTTACTTTATAAATTCGGCCGATTCTAGAGTCAAAAAAAATTAGGAAGAACGATCGTGAAAATGCCCGTAAATTTTTCGAAAAAAAATTCCATGCCACGCAAAGACTGGAATGGTTTTTCAAGTGAAAGTTTTTTTGCTCTGAAATAAATTTCCGATCAAGTGCCGAGTTTAGGTCAGTCAAAGTTTGAGGAAGGTGCCGCATTTGTTATCGATATCACAACTGAACAAATCTTATACGGTTGCAGGAGAAGAATTTCGCGTTTTGAAAGACGTGGAATTCGAAGTTAAAGAAGGGGAATTCGTCGCTATCGTCGGTCCTTCCGGTTCGGGTAAGTCCACGTTACTTGCGATTTCCGCAGGATTGGATAAGGCTGACAGTGGAAAGGTGATCTTGGACGGAATTTCCCTGCTTGAAAAAAAAGAAGACGAGCTTGCGAAGTTGAGAGGAGAGAAATTAGGCTTCGTTTTTCAGAATTTCCAACTGATTAAAACCCTGAACGCGCTGGAAAACGTATCCCTTCCACTTGCTTTGACAACAAACCTTCCGGAAAAGGAAATCAGAGAGAGAGCAAGGCTCTGGCTGGCAAAAGTCGGCATGGAACATAGAAGCTCCAATTTTCCCAGCCAGCTTTCCGGCGGAGAAGAGCAGAGAGTCGCGATCGCAAGGTCCTTCATTCATGAGCCGAAACTTCTGTTTGCGGACGAACCGACTGCGAATTTGGACCGGGCTAACGGGAATCGCATCATGTCTTTATTAAAAGAACTGAATCAAACACGGAAATCCACTCTGTTGGTGGTGACCCACGATCCGCAAGTCGCTTCTTTGGCCGACCGTGTTCTGGAAATGAAAGACGGTTCTATCCTAAATAACGGAAAAAAGGCTCCGTCATCCAAGTCCAAGAAAGTTCCTCCCAGGAGAAAGAAATGAATCGAAATTTCTTTTTCCGAGTTATGTTGAGGGAGATCGGCTCGCGAAAGTCCTCCTCTCTGCAAGTGATTTTAGCCGTCGCTATCGGAACAGGGGCCGTACTTTCCGTTCACTCCTACAGGGAACAACTCTCCAAAACCATACTAAACGAAGCCAAAAACATCATGGGAGCGGATCTGGTAGCCACTTCCAGTTCGCCTTTTTCCCCCCAACAGAAGTCCTTCTTAAGGCAGGAATTGCCTAAAGGGACAAAATTCTCCGAGTTGGTCCAATTCCCTTCCATGCTGAGAAATCCGCATACCCAGGATTCCACTCTTTCCTTGGTAAAGGCGGTAAAAGGAGAATATCCGTATTTCGGAGAAGTAGTAACGGATCCGCCTGGAGCTTACAGAAGCCTGGCTCTAGGTGAGGTTCTTTTAGAAGAAAGCTTAATCAAGAATCTCAAATTAAAAATCGGAGACCAAGTCAGGTTGGGAGAAGCCTCCTTTCGACTAAAGGGAAAGGTTCTGAAAGAGCCCGGTCTCGCCGGAAATTTCCTCTCCATGGCTCCAAGTTGCATCCTTCATAGGGATTCCCTGGAGAAAACAGGATTAGAACAAAGAGGATCTAGAATCAGCTACCAAAGTCCGATCCTATTGCCCAAATCCGAGGAAGCATCCGCTCTTAAAAAAAAGAAGTTCAAGGAATTCGCGAAGAACGATCTGCTCCTGTACGAAAGTACGGAGGCCAATTCCGGATCCCAAAAATTCCTGGCGAATACTTTGGATTTCTTCTCCTTATTGGCTCTTTGCGCTTTCTTTTTAGGGGGGATATCCATACTTCTATCGAGCCGAGCGGGAATCAGAAGTAAGGCGAATTCCGTCTCCATCTACAAGTGCCTAGGCGCCTCCCCGAATCTTGTTGTTTCCCTGGTGCTCGGCGAATTGCTCTTACTCTCCACGATCGGGGCCGTCTTAGGCTTCGGAGTGGGCATATTCGTTCAATACAAAATTCCTAATATAGTGGCCAGTGATTTTCCCTTTCAACCGGAATTGCTTCCGAGTCCGAAAACGGCGCTTTGGGGATTCTTTTTAGCGTGGGTTGTTCCACTGGCTTCCGCTTGGGATTCTCTTGCCAAAACCCGTTCCTTGAGTCCTCTCTATGCGTTGCGTTCCGATTTTGCGGAGGAGCTTCGGCCTTTACCCAAGTTCGACCTTAGACAGATCCTGTCTTTCGGGACAGTCTACCTACTTTTTTTCGGTTTGGCTTGGTGGGAAACGGGAGATTGGCTCAAAGGAATTCTACTTTGTAGTCTGCTTTTGTTTTTGCCTGTCGTAATTTACTTCGGCACTTTGATCGTGAGAAAATTATTATCCTTCGTTTTAGCTAAATTCGATTTTACTCCCAGTATAAGGATGGCATTGCGAAAATTAGATAGGCCGCGGACAGGTCTGTCTTGGGTCGCCGTCGGACTGGGTTCCTCCCTATTCGTACTCCTACTCAGTTTGTTTATCGGAGATAGTCTACTCGAATACAGCGGAGCGAAGGATAAGGAAAGACGTCCCAATATGTTCGTTCTAGACATCCGGCCCGAACAATTGGATTTCTTTATGCAATCCGCGACGAGTCGTCAGGCTGAAAAACTGATTACGGCTCCAGTCATCGGAGCAAGATTAGTTCGGATCAACGGGGAACCGATCAAGAAAGAAGAAACGGAAGAATCCGCTCTGAGAAGAGATTGGAGGTCCACAGCGCGAACGAGAGAATACTTCCTGTCTTACCGTGATATGCCCTATCCGACGGAAAAGGTTTCGGACGGAGATTTCTGGAGGAAAGGAGAAGAGGATCAGATTTCCGTCGAAAAGGAATTTTCGAAAAATCTAAAGGTCGAATTGGGCGACAAACTTACGTTCTCCATAGGAGGAGTCGAAGTTTCCGGAATGGTCCGTAATTTCAGGACCGTGAATTGGTCCGATATGCGGCCGAATTTCGTGGTAATCTTTTCCCGAGGAATTTTGGAAAAGGCCCCGAAATTCTACCTGAGTTCTTTCAGACTGGAATCTCCGGAAGAAAGATATAACTTACAAAAAGAATTGTTAAACGAATTTCCGAATTTAACGGTAATAGATACGGAGAAAGCGGTCCGATCCTTTATAGGAATCCTGGAAAAGATCTCTTTCGCCATCAGATGGATGACCGGCCTAATCGTAATCTCCTCTCTTTTGCTGATCTTATCCTCTTTGGAATTGAGCAGAAAAGAACGCCTGGAGGAAACTTCCTTACTGCGAATCCTGGGAGGAACCAAGGAATTCCTTCGTAAATATTTCCTGGGGGAGGCTCTTGTACTTTCGCAGACAGCTTTTTTACTCGCGTTCGGATTGGTGTGGATCGCTTCCTATGTCCTTACGGATTTCGTCTTCGAAATTAGTGGAAGCGTTCCTTGGAAAGAAGCGACTTTCGCTTATCTATTCACTAACTTGGCGGTAGTTGCCATATATTTCTGGACTCTGAGCGGAGAGTGGGAAAGAAGTCCGACTTTGTATTTGAAAGAAATCTAATAAAGATAAATAGAGCGGATTTTTCCTGTAGGAGGTCCTACAGGGTTTCGTTAAAAAAAATAGATTTTCAAAATCGGAAAAATCTGCTATTTGGCAAAAGTCGAAACGGCAGGTACCACCGCACCGGCCCCCACCCAGAGTAGGGTGGGGGCTTCCTCATACCTTGATCTTTCCTTTCCGCCAAAAATAGACGCCGAGCATACTTTCGAATTGGACGCGGTCGGACATGAAGCCGTGCCGGTCACCCTACACCCTTTGTTTTCGCATCTTTTCCGACTATCAAAGGAGTCCATTCCCGAAAACCTACAGTAATCCCTACAAGAATCGGAACTTCCGATCGCGCACAAATAGCAACCGTCCGCAAACAGATCCGAACTCGTAAAAACTGAAAGGAATAGAGCAAGAGTGATCGATAACCTTAGGTTCAAAAGGAATGTCCTCACAGGGAGTATAAAACTAAATCTATTCCATTCCGGCGATTTGTCAAGTTTTGGACGAGAAACCTTGTTCCGGAATCTTTCCTCGTCTCTCATCCGCCTTTTCTTTCAAGAACTCCGCAAAATCGATTTGGCCGCTGATGAAACGAAGATTGTATCTGCTTTCGTACAAAAGAAGAACGCTGGCCAAGAACAAAAAAATTCCGCCGAGCAATGCCATCAAAGTTGGAATCCAAACAGCATCGGAGCGAAACGCGACCACAATTCCTAAACTTAAACTGGAAGTAACGAATAAGGAAGTGGCCATATAGAGAGAAGCCATGGATCTTTGGATCAATCCTGCTCTTTTTCGCTGTATGGTTAACTGACTCTTAAGATAAAGAAGCCGTTCCTCAGGATAGGAAATTTTTCCCTCAACAAGAGCTTCTATTTCGGACTTCAACAGATTGACTCGATCGAAAATCCTGCCCAATCGGTTTGCGGTGGAAAAAATCAGACTTGCACTTGCGGAAATCAGAACTGCAGGTGCGATCATGCCTGCGAGTATTTCCAAGCCGGGTAAAGAAGGGAACATTCCTCCGGAATCTTACGCAAATTCGGGCTTGTCCATCGGAATATTATAATATCCGCTTTTTCTGCGGACGTAAACAGAGGTCGATCCTAGTTCAGCAGCGGATCTTTGGTGTGTTCCACGAAATATTTGTACAACCCGCCCTTACTTTTCAGAGCTTCTTGCCAGGTCGTTTCCGGATCCGCGGTAAAAATCCATTCCGGTTTAGGATCGTGAACCACCCAGGATTTTCTCTCCATCTCTCCCTCGAGCTGACCGGCTCCCCAACCTGAGTATCCTTGGTATACGTTAAACCTTGTCTTCGTAGGAGATTCCAATAACTCGACCAACGCTTCGAAACTTCTGGCAAGAAATACTCCCGGGATTACTTCCACTCCCGGTTGCTTCAACTTGGGATTATCGTGCAGAATGGAAACAAAAGTAGGATCCACCGGACCGCCTGAGTAAAGGGGCAAAGAACCGTCCATTCCTTCCGGAATCCCTTGGATGACGTCGCTCAACGAAACTTCCATTTTCTTATTCAGAACCAGCCCGAAAGCGCCTGCCTGGTCTTGTTCCACTAATAATATGACCGTACGATTGAAATAATCCGTCACTATGGAGGAATTGGAAATCAGAACTTTGCCGCCGAAATTGTTTTCCATATCTCTGGTTTAATTATTATGAATCTCTTCTAAAATCCGGTACGCGATTTCTAAAGTCTGAATGTCGGACTGCCCGTAAACGATCGGATCCGTTTCCTTTCGAATACATTTTACGAAATGTTCCTGTTCTTGTTTGAGAGGATTGTCCTTGTGTACGAAGATCTTTTCGACGATCGATTCCTGACGATACTTAATCTCGCCCGTCCTAAGCAGGATATCGGAAGTGGCTTGTCTATGAAGCTCTATTTCCTGGTCCGAGAAATCCAAAGTGATATAAACATCCTGTTGGGAAACGTTCAAAGTACGGATTTTGGATTGGGTGCAACGGCTCGCGGAAATGTTCGCGATCGTACCGTTTTCGAAATGCAGAACCACGGAAGCTATATCTTCGTGCTCGGAAACTACCTTGGCGCCCACGGCATTGAGGTGTTTCACGGGAGACTTAACCAGATTCAAAACGATGTCGATATCGTGTATCATCATATCCAGCACCACCCCTACGTCCTTGATTCTAGGGTTGAAGGGAGCGAGTCTTCTAGATTCGACCAAGAGGGGTTGGACCGCGATTTTTCCCAGTTCCAATACCGCTCCGTTAAAACGTTCCACATGACCCACCAAAAGGACTCGGTCGTTCTTTAAGGATAATTCGACGAGTTCTTTTGCCTGTTCCAACGTCTCCGCGATCGGCTTTTCAACGAGTACGTGTTTTCCGGCAAGAAGCGCCTTCTTCGCAATTTCGTGGTGTAGAAAGGTGGGAACCGCAACGATAACGGCTTCCACTTTTTGCATCAGATCTTCTAAGGAGGAAAAGGCCGAAGTTTTGTGTTTTTCGGCCATTTGCTTTGCCCGTTCTCCGTCTGCGTCGTAAATTCCGACCAGCTCGGCGTCGCTTAATGTTTTTGCTACGTTTACGTGATACTGACCCATGTGACCGGTGCCGATCACACCGATTTTGACTCTATCAGTCATGAATGTTCCTTTTACTTAGAGGTTTTATTTATTCGTGAATATTTTGCCCTTAGAACCCGGCAGACCTTCTCCCGACTCCCTGGCAAACTCTTCGATCAATTCGCGTTGGCGGCGTGAAAGTTTCTTTGGTATTTCGATCTTTACCACAACGTGTTGATCCCCCTTTCCATAGCCTCCGAGGTACGGAATCCCGTGACCCTTCAGACGGAATACCTGACCGGACTCGGTTCCTTCCGGAATCTTCATCTTCACTTTCTTACCGTCTATGGTAGGAACTTCGATGTCTCCTCCCAGAATAGCCTGGGTCAGACTGATCTTCTTGTTCAAGATCAGATCGTTGGCTTGTCGCTCGAATAATTCGTGTTTTTTAATATGCGTAACGACATATAAGTCGCCGTGAGGTCCGCCGTTTGGTCCGGCCTCGCCCTCGCCCGACACTTTCAGACGGCTTCCGGATTCGATTCCTGGGGGAATCTTGATATTGATAGTGCGCCGTTTTTCCACAAGTCCCTGGCCGTGGCAAGTCTTGCAGGGATTCGATATGATCGTCCCTTTACCTCTACAAGTTCCGCAAGTAGTGGCAACGGAAAAGAAGCCTTGGGATCTACGGATTTGTCCGGAGCCGCCGCAATCGGGACAAGTAGTCGGGGCGCTGCCCTTGGCTGCTCCCGACCCGCCGCAATCCGAACAAGTTTCCAGACGAGGAATTTCGATCTTATATTCGCGACCGAGAGCGGCGTCCTCTAGAGATACTTCCAGATTGTAGCGCAGGTCCGATCCCCTCTGAGGGCCGCCACGCCTTGTTCCGCCGCCTCGAGCGCCTCCGAAAAAGTCTCCGAAGATATCTCCGAAATCCCCGAAAATATCGGAAAAGTCCGTATAGGCTCCTGACCCGAAACCTCCGGGTCCCCCTGCTCCTACACCTGCCTTACCATATTGGTCATAGGCCTGGCGTTTCTTAGGATCCCGAAGAACCTCGTATGCTTCCGTCGCCTCTTTAAACTTTTCCTCAGATGCCTTATCTCCCTTGTTTTTATCCGGGTGATATTTTATGGCTAGCTTCCGGTACGCGGCCTTGATTTCGTCGTCGGTCGCGCCCTGGGCCACTCCTAGGATTTCGTAGTAACTTCTTTCACTCATCGGCTACTTACTTTTTATCATCGTCTACCACGGTATAGTCCGCGTCCACGACCTTTTCCCCGTTCTCTTTAGTTTTCTCTTCCGCCTTAGATCCGTTTTCAGGTCCCGGACCTGGGCCTGCGTTTTCGGAAGCTCCGCTTTGAGAGTAAATCTTGGAGCCTATCTCCGAAGCCAGTTTGGAAACCGAAGTTTTTGCCGCGTTGATCCGAGCGATATCTCCGGACTCGATGGCTTCCCTAGCTCTCTTGACTTCGTCGGTGGCAAGTTGCTTCTCGCTCTCGTTGATCTTATCTCCCGCTTCGGTCACCGCTTTCTCCAAAGAATAAGCCAGCGTATCGAGTTCGTTCTTCGCTTCCACGAGTTCCCTTGCGGCCTTATCCGCAGCGGCATGAGCCTCCGCGTCTTTTACCATTTTGGAGATCTCGTCTTCCGACAATCCGGACGAGGACTCTATGCGGATCTTCTGCTCTTTGCCGGTTCCCAAATCCTTGGCGGACACATGAACGATACCGTTCGCGTCTATATCGAAAGTCACTTCGATTTGAGGCACTCCTCGCGGAGCGGGAGCAATTCCGATCAGATCGAACCTACCTAACGTACGGTTGTCCTTTGACATATCGCGTTCTCCCTGCAGAACATGGATGGAAACCGCGTTTTGGTTATCCGCAGCGGTGGAAAAGACCTGCGATTTTTTCGTCGGAATCGTGGTGTTCCGTTCGATCAACTTGGTCATCACTCCGCCGAGGGTTTCGATCCCAAGAGATAGAGGAGTTACGTCCAAAAGAAGAACATCCGAAACTTCTCCGGCCAAAACGCCACCCTGAATCGCCGCACCTATCGCGACCACTTCGTCGGGATTCACGGACCGATTCGGTTCTTTTCCGAAAGTCGCCTTTACCAATTCCTGGACTGCGGGAATCCGAGTCGATCCTCCGACCAGAATCACTTCGTCCACTTCGCTAGCCTTCATGCCTGCGTCCCGGAGAGCGTTTTCACAAGGAATCCGAGTTCTTTCTACGAGAGCCTTCGTAAGTTGGTCGAATTTGGCTCGAGTCAAATTCATATCCAAATGTTTCGGGCCGGTCGCATCCGCAGTGATGAACGGAAGGTTGATCTGAGTAGACATGGTACCGGAAAGCTCGATTTTCGCCTTTTCCGCAGCCTCTTTCAGACGCTGAACCGTATTCTTATCCTGGGAGATATCGATTCCGTACTGCTTCTTGAATTCGTCGATCATCCATTCCATGATGACCATATCGAAATCGTCCCCGCCCAGATGAGTATCTCCGTTCGTGGACTTGACTTCGAAGACCCCGTCTCCGAGTTCCAGAATGGAAATATCGAAGGTTCCTCCGCCCAAGTCGTAGACCGCAATCTTGGCATTGCTTTTCTTTTTATCGAACCCGTATGCGAGTGCTGCCGCGGTCGGTTCATTGATGATACGTTCCACCTCGAGACCCGCGATTCTTCCCGCGTCCTTCGTGGCTTGACGTTGCTCGTCATTGAAATATGCCGGTACCGTGATCACGGCTTTGGTAACTTTATGACCTAGATAATCCTCGGCGGTCTGCTTCATCTTTTGAAGAACCCGAGCCGAAATCTCTTGCGGAGTGAATTCTCCGCTAGCGGTTTCGAATTTCACGCCGTCGTTTCCGCTACGAATGACCTTGTAAGAGACGTGCTTCATCTCCTGCTCGGCTTCGTTGAATCTACGGCCGATAAACCGTTTTGCGGAACGGACAGTATTCACCGCATTGGTGATGGCCTGGTTTTTCGCAAATTGTCCGACTAAGGTTTCTCCTTTCGCGGTAAAGGCCACTATGGACGGAGTCGTCCGAGAGCCTTCAGAATTTTGTATAACTACAGGATCTCCGCCTTCCATAACGGCCACGCAAGAGTTCGTGGTTCCCAAATCGATTCCGATGATCTTTTCTTTTGACATGTTGGTATCTCCTTACTTGTACCTATAAAAAGTTCGCTAAGCTTTAGGTTTTCCGATCCGAACCCGCGCGGGCCTCAGGGAAAACTTTTCCTCGTTCTCTTTCAGAAAGAAACCCGCCTGATAAACCTCGATCACGGTTTCTTCGGCGTATTCGTCGCCTTCCTCGGAGGATAACGCTTCCATCGTAGTGGGATCGAAAGGTTCTCCTTGCGGATAAAAACGATAAACATTCGATTTCTCTAATACTGAATAAAATTCCTTAAGAATCATTCCTACGCCGTCAATGAAAGGCTTTACCTCTTCCGTCGGAGACGCGTTGGAACCGACCCGATCCAAATTGTCGATCGGATTCAGGAATCCTGCGACCATGGACTTAACTGCTTCCCTTTTGATGTTCAGAAATTCCTGGGAAGATCTTCTTTTGTAATTCTGAAACTCGGCCCTTTCCCTGGCCCATGAATCCTTTAAGGATTCTATCTCCTTCTTTGCCGCCTCCAATTCCTTCCGAATCGGATCTTCGGCCGGTTCCGGTTTTGCGGATTCAGGGTGCTCGTTCGCGTTTTCTTCCCGGTCCGTTACGGTTTCTTCCTGACTCATTTCCTTCGTTTGTCCTTGATTGAATTCATTCCGCGCTTTTTCGGACCTCGATTCCGCGTCTTTCGAGGTGTCGTCGGATCCTGAGTCGGAAATTTTCTGATCCCGGGTCTCCACGTCATAACTCCTAATTATTTACTGATACGGGTCACCATCTCGGAAACCAACTTGGACGTGAAGTCCACCAACGGCAGGGCCCGATTATAGTCCATTCGTTGCGGTCCGATAATTCCCATGGATCCTATCCTTTTTTCTCCCATACGATAACTGGAGGTGATGATACTGACCCCTCCCATCAATCCGTCTCCGTCCTTTCCGATCACGGCATACACTCCATCCTGTTCCGAATATTCCCCGAACATTTCGCGCAAAAAAATCTTGTCGTCCAAAAGGGAAAGGACCTGATTCAACTTCTGTTCCTCGTCTCGGAATCTTCCATAAAGATTTTTTAAACCGTCTATATAAACGCTGACTTCGGAATTGTCCGGCGTCATCGCCGCGGAGATGACTTCCGAAACCTTCGAAAAATGTTCCGGTCCGTCTTTCCGCTTCAGGAGTTTCGGAATCACCGCCTCCTGAATTTCGAACATATCATAACCCTTAGCGTTATCGTTCAGGTATTTAGAGATCTGATAGAGCTCTTCCTGACTATAGTTCCGATCCAGAAAAACGCTCCGATGAACCACCGCACCGGACCGCATCACCATAATCATCAGAACCTCGTCCCCGTGAACGTGAATGAGTTCCACATGCTTGAGAGTATCCAGGCTTTTAGCCGGCCCAAGAACCACTCCCGCCGAATTGGAAAGATTCGCAAGAACGCTGGCAGTCGCCTTGAGGATCTGATCCAGCTTGAACTGCATTTTCAGATATTCCTCTTGGATCCTCTGTTTTTCCTTAATCGTCAGCTCGTAAAGAACCACCAACGAATCCACATAGAACCTGTATCCGCTTTCCGTAGGAATTCTTCCGCCGGAAGTATGACGGGAGGCCAAAAATCCCAGATCCTCCAGTTCTTTCAAAACGGATCGAATCGAGGCAGGAGACAAACCTATGTCGTGCTTATCGAATAAGGTTTTCGAACCGACCGGACGGTTCTCCAAAATGAACTCGTCTACGGTCGCCTTCAGAATCATCCTATGTCTTGGGGAGAGTTCCATACCTGCCATCTTTAGCACTCTGATGATTAGAGTGCCAATACCTCATTCAAGTTTCCGGTAGAAGGCAAAAAAAGTCAAGATTTTTGGATTTTAAGGGACCAGGCTTTAAATCATGTGCAACAGACCCAGGCAAAAAACCGGATTTTGCCTGGAAAAATCGAATCCAGACTAAAAAGTCCAAAAGGAGCGAGGAAATGGGAATTGGCGGGAAGAGGGCTTTCCGAAAACTGACCCCTAAAAATCGCAGAACCGATCAAAAAACCGCAAAGAGGATCCATGCAACAATTTGAGAACGTGACCGTAATTAAAAAAGCGAACGTATATTTCGACGGAAAAGTGACAAGTAGAACCGTACTATTTCCGGGCGGGGAAAAGAAGACTTTGGGAATTCTACTTCCGGGAGAATACGAATTCGGTACGGATGTGGAAGAACTGATGGAGATCTTGGACGGAGACCTGACAGTATTGCTTCCCGGAGAAAACGATTGGCGTCGAATCACTGCCGGAGGATCCTTTCGGGTTCCGGCAAAATCGAAATTCAAATTGAAAGTGGCCGCTGTCAGCGACTACTGTTGCTCCTATTTTTCAGCATAAGCATTCGCTTCTTTAAAATTTCCGAAACCTAGCGGGTTGCATTCCTCTTGACAAAAAGGAAAACCCGCTTATAGGTTAGGCCGAGTCTGCCGAATCCGAAAAATCGGAGCGGAGGAACCAAATTTAGGGGCTAACCTTTACGGGGGAAATCTCTCATTCCCAGCCCGTCAGCTAACTTCGCAGGCATAGAGAGAAGACGATCGGAGGATTCTCCTCCGGACTCTTCCCTACTCAATAGATTCGAAGTCGTCGCGTATTCGGAGGAAAATCCTGATCCCGGCGCTTTCGAGCATAATAATATCGAGCTTGTGGAGAAAAACCCGGATGGAAATAAAACCGATTCGAAGCGTACTCGTGTATGCATGCTTCCTCCTGATTTTCGGAATAGCGATCTACTTCGTCCTTAACTACGGTAAAAACATGGAGCCGTCGACCGGGAGCTCCTCCGCTTCCGTCGTAAACGGAGAAAACTCCACCTTTCTGGCGGAAATAGGAAAGAACGTCAAACAACCGATCGCATTACTTTTATTGCAATTGCTCGTGATTCTCGGAACGGCGAGAGCGTTAGGATCCCTTCTCGCGTTTTTCGGACAACCTTCCGTGATTGGCGAAATCATAGCCGGAATCCTCTTAGGTCCTTCCTTTTTAGGAACGCTTTGGCCCGAAACCGCCGGTTTTCTTTTTCCGAAAGAATCGTTAAAAATTATCCAATCGTTAAGTAACGTAGGATTGCTTCTCTTCTTATTTCTGATCGGAATGGAACTGAATCTGGGAATTTTAGGGAAAAAAGCGCATGATGCTGTCGTGGTAAGTCATGCCAGTATCCTGTTTCCGTTTTTCCTGGGAACCGCATATTCCCTGACGTTATACGAATCCTTGGCTCCGAAGGGAATCTCGTTTATCGTTTTCGGGCTGTTCATGGGAATCGCCATGAGCATCACCGCCTTCCCCGTACTTGCAAGGATCGTTCAGGAAAGAGGTCTCACCAAAACTCCTCTCGGAACTTTAGTCATTACCTGTGCCGCAGCGGACGACATCACAGCCTGGTGCATCCTTGCCGGAGTGGTAGCGATCGCGCAGGCAGGCAGTCTCTCCGGAGGCTTTATCACCGTCGGACTTTCCATTGTTTATGTAATTTTAATGCTATTCGCGATCCGACCCCTGCTTCGGAAGATCGCCTCCGTATATCCCAGTAAGGAAGCCCTAAGAAGACCGATCACCGCTTTCGTCTTCATGATTTGGATTGCCTCGGCCTATCTGACGGAATTGATAGGAATCCACGCTTTATTCGGAGCCTTTTTTGCCGGAGTCATCATGCCTCCGCAGATCGAATTCAGAAGGATGCTTTCGGAAAAAATAGAAGACATCAGTCTTTTGTTGCTTCTTCCTTTATTCTTCGTATCCACGGGATTGAAGACTCAGATCGGTCTGTTAAGCGACGGAAACCTTTGGATGACTTGCGCTTCGGTGATCGGAATTGCGATCCTAGGAAAATTTTTAGGAAGCACGCTGGCCGCTAGGCTCGTCGGCCAAAACTGGAAGGATAGTCTTTCCATCGGAGCCCTAATGAACACCAGAGGATTGATGGAGCTTGTGGTTCTGAATATCGGCTACGATCTCGGAATCCTATCCAAGGAAATTTTCGCGATGATGGTGCTGATGGCTCTATTCACGACGTTTATGACCGGCCCGGTGTTGGACCTTTTAGAAACCGGCTTCTTTTCCCAGGATCTCCCGGTGATCCGTTCCGGTAGAAAAATCCTTTTGTCCTTCGCCTCTCCCGCCTCCGGAGTCAGACTTTTAGAACTTGCAGCGAAATTCTTTCCCGAAAACCGGAAAAAAATTCCGGCGCTGGCAATCACCGTGCTCCATGTCACCTCCAGCGGAGACTTAACTCCCGTAGAGGCGGAATCTCTCGAAAAGGAAATTTTCCTTCCGCTGGAAGAAAAGGGGGAAGAGCTCGGACGTTCCTTCGATCGAGTGTACAAAAACACTCCGCAAGTAGCCCGGGAAATTCTGAATCAAGCCCGAAAAATCCGCCCCGATTTACTGCTCATGGGGCGGTCCCATTCTCTATTTTCCGCTAAGGAAATCGCGGGTCGCGTCCGCTTTATCATGGAGAATTCGCCTTCTCCAGTAGGAATTCTGGTCGACAAGGGTTGGGTAGACCTACGCAAAATCGCCTTCCTGGTCTTCGGCAAAGACGATATTTTTTTACGAAGGTACTTCGAGTTTTTCTCGAATCTTCCGGAAATGGAGAGCACAATCTTAGAGCTCGAAGATACGATTCCGGGGAAGGACGGATATCTTCGTGGTAAGGGCGTAAAGAAAAGGCGAAAAGTCGTAATGAAATCCGAATTGAAGGACGAGGACTGGGCGAAATACGACCTGGTATTTCTCGGCTGGAAATTTTATAGGGAAATCGAATCGACGGACTTGGCTGCACGCTTACCTAGCATTTTGATCCTTACTAGATAAGGAGGAAGTATGAAAGTACTGGTCTCGTTCGCGAATCCGAAAATGGGAGCGAAATTGTTCGGTTTGGCCCGCGCCTTATTTTCCGGTTCGGGACAAAATTTATCCATTATCGCACTGCACGTAGTTTCCGTGGAGACGGAGTCGGAAGGATTTCCTCGTTTGGAAGAAGACGAAATCTTCCAAGCGGTGCGTGAGGAAGCGGCCGGCTGCGATTTTCAATTCGAGACGGTAGGCTTTCCTTCCGACTGGGTCGTTCCGGGAATTCTCGAAATCGCAAAAAGCAAGGACGCCGACTTACTATTATTAGGTGCCGCAAGGTCTCTCTTTTCGGAGGGCCTTCTGGGCGGAAAAGTCGGCGAAGTTCTACGAAAATTATCCGCGTTAGACGTCGCCGTTCTGGCGGACAACGGATTGAATTCGCCCATAGAACCCGTAGTCTTGGCTCCCGGTTTGGAATCCGCGGCGATTTTTCCGTTATTACGCGGGCTTTCCGATTTCTTGGGCGGTCCGATCCCGGTTTTTTCCGGTTCCAAACAGGAGGACTTCGGACTTAAAGGTTCGATGTCCTTTCGCCCTTGGCTTCCGTTTTCCTTGGCTCCGGATACGAAAAAAAATCTCGCCGTCTTGGACTACGAGACCTACAAATCTTTCCACTCCATATTGCTGGCTAGAAAGGATTTATCCTATCTCATCCTCCGGAAAGGAAGATGATCCGATCAAAGGGGAAGATAACGAATCAAAACGCTCCCCAAAGAACCGACGATCACTGCGATCCAGGAGGGAAGTTTGAAAAAAACGAGTAATGCTACAAGCACGCTAGCGAGACAAAAATCGCCGAAGGATCGGATCGAATCAGTCCAGAGTGGTCGATAAAAAGCCGCGATCAAAATGCCTACGACCGCGCAATTGACACCGGTTAAAATCCCCTGTACTCTCCGCTCGGTACGGACGGAATTCCAAAACGGTAAAATCCCGATGATCGATACATACGCCGGAAGAAAAATGAAAAAGGTCGCAAGAATGGCGCCGGGAATCCCGTCGATCACGGCTCCTAGATAGCTCGCAAACGTAAATAAAGGACCGGGAACCGCCTGGGCAGCGCCGTAACCTACAAGAAAATCCTGTTCGCTGATGAGTCCGACCGGAACAAGCTCCTTTTCCAAAAGAGGAAGGACGACATGCCCACCGCCGAACACCAAAGCTCCCGATCGGAAAAAACTATCGGCCATCCACAGTCGTGTATCTGAAGAAAAAAGCCGCATCGCGGGAAGAAGCGCTAACAGCCCGAAAAAAAGACAAAGGCAGATGATGGCAAATCGACGTGAGATCCCGATCGGAAAAGAAAAAACCTCGGCATCGGACCGACTCTTAAAGAGGAAATATCCGAATACGCCGGCGGCAAAAATCAAAGTGATTTGTGCAAAGGAGGAATTCCAAAACGATAAAGCGATAGCTACACCGATTGCGATTCCGATTTGAGAAACGGAACGAATCAGCTTCTTCCAAAGAAGAAAAATCGCCTGAGCGACCACGGCCACCGCGACGATCTTCAAACCGTGGATCCAGGAAGCATCGGCAAAATCGAAACGACGAAGCAAAAGTGCAAAGACGACGAGAGCTACTGCGGAAGGAGCCGTAAAGCCGAACCAGGCGACGATCCCTCCCCAAACGCCCGCCCGGATCGTACCGATGGCGATCCCCAATTGGCTACTCGCCGGACCGGGAAGAAACTGGCAAAGCCCCACCAGATCCGTATAGGACTTCTCATCCAACCATTTCTTCAGAATTACGTATTCGTTATGGAAGGTTCCAAGGTGGGCGATCGGACCTCCGAAAGAAACGAGCCCCAATTTCAGGGAAACGAGAAAAACCTCCGCTAGCGACCCCTGTCTCCCCGATGCTCTACTTAGATCCGTCATGAGACCCAAATGAAGCGCGAGAAAAATTTAGCCACCGTTTTACGGGCGAGAATATAACAAATTCGAGACGGGATTGGCGCAGATTTCGCATTGGCGACCCGAACCCGGGACCGCTGCGTTTTCAGTAAAACTATCTGATTCTTGGTCCCACACAATAAAAAATTCTTGCCAGAAAAACAGATTTCGGCTAATTCAAATTATTCTATTTTAGAATATTTTTAAAAAGGTTTCCCACGTATGAAAAGAAAATCCGTTTTCGGAACGATAATTCCGCTCTTATTACTTCTGACAGTCTTCTGCCTGGAAAATTGCAAAAAACATTCACACCAGCCTCTCCTGGTTTGGGGAGAACTTTCTGTTTCTCCTTCTTTTACCGGAAATGGCGAATTGCGACAACAGAGTTACTTAAAAGCTCCGAATACGAGCAATCAGGATCAATTCGGAGTGTCATCGGCCATATCGGGAGATACCATCGTCGTAGGAGCTCCCTACGAAGACAGCAATACGACGACGATCCTGCAGGATTCCAATCTAAGCTCGGCCAACGACGCAGGATCGGATATCGGAGCCGCCTATGTATACGTACGCAATGGAGAAAAGTGGTTCCACCAAGCCTACCTCAAAGCCCCAAACGCGTCTAACGGAGATCATTTCGGAAGCAGTGTTGCCATCTCCGAAAATACGATCGCCATAGGAGCACCCGGAGAGGACAGCAATACGACTTCTATTGCAAACGGATCCGACCTGAGCACAAGCAACCACTCCGGCAACGACAACGGAGCCGTCTACGTATTCGTTCGGAACGGGGAACGCTGGCAACAACAAGCCTATCTCAAAGCTCCAAACACCACGAACCTGGACCAATTCGGTTCTTCTCTAGCTGTATCTGGGGATACGGTCGTCGTGGGAGCACCTTACGAAGATAGCAATTCAAGTTCCATCCTTTCCGGTTCCGACCTTTCCTCTACGAATGATTCCGGAACGGATACGGGAGCAGCTTATGTATACGTACGCAATGGATCTAGCTGGACGCACCAGGCCTACCTCAAGGCCCCAAATGTATACAACCAAAGTTATTTCGGAAACTCCGTGGCAATCGACGGAAATACGATCGCTGTTGGTTCCAGGTCGGAAAGCGGGACTACTACTTCTATTACCAACGGACAGGATCTGAGTGCGACCAACCACTCCGGCAATGGGAACGGTGCCGTATACGTTTTTGTTAAAAACGGCGGGAACTGGAGTCACCAAGCCTATCTCAAAGCGCCGAATACGGCCAACTTAGATACTTTCGGAAACTCCGTAGCGATCAGCGGGGATACGATTGTAGTAGGTGCGGATGGAGAAAGCAGCGATACGAACGCTATCTTGTCCGGGTCCGATTTAAGTTCCACCAATCGGAATGGATCTCATAACGGAGCCGTTTATGTGTTCGTTCGGAGTGGAAGCTCATGGACTCACCAAGCTTATCTCAAAGCGCCGAATACAAATCCGGAAGATCGATTCGGAGCATCCGTATCCATTTCCGGAGATTGGATCGTGGTGGGAGCTGCCGGGGAAAAAAGTACAACCCGAGTCGTGTTGTCCGGTAGCAACGTAAGCGTATACAATCGGGATGGGTTCTTCGTAGGAGCAGCCTACGTGTTTTCCCGAACCCGATCCGTTTGGATTCACAAAAACTATCTTAAAGCGCCCAATGGAGCAAACGGACACTTTTTCGGAGGATCCGTGGGCATCTCCGGAAACACGATTCTGGTAGGAGCCTTGGGGGAAAATAGCAACACGAATTGGATCATCAACGGGACCGATCTAAGTTCTACGAACCGAAACGGAAATTCGAACGGGGCGGCATACGTATTCGGGATGTAGAAGATGAAAAACCGACTTTGGCTTTTTACCGGAATGATAGCACTCTGCTTATCGGCTTTGATCGTGCTCGCATTCCAAATTCATAAAATGAATCAAAATCGAATGATCTTAGAGGAAGGCCTCTCCCGATTGGAGGAAAAATCCTCTCATTTAAGTGGGGGAGATTCCTATCTCAGAAATGAAGTTCGAAACACGATTTTAAAAAGAAGAAAGGAAATCAAAGACTGCTACGAAGCCTATTTAGCCTCGAAACCGAAAATCGAAACGGGCGATCTAAAAGTGGATTGGAAAATCGACAAGCAAGGTAACGTGATACAACCCGAAGAAGTCATGTCTACCTTCTTCTCGGAGGATTTCAGTCGCTGCGTGACGGACCGTATTTCCGAATGGAACTTTCCGCCTCCGATCACGGAAAAATACGTATTCCATACTTTCTCCTTTAAAAAAAGATAAAAAGGAAACGTGCCCGATCACGAAAAACTCCATCAGATTTTCGTTGTCGAAATTTTGATTTCTCCGAGCCGCTATTGCCGGATGCAAAATAGATTTTTTCGAACCGCAGTGCAGTCCGTAGCCGCCGTTCCTGTATCCAATGCGGTGGAATTGACCGCGCTCAAATCCCCGAAATGCGCATTATTAATATAGGAGGAATAGGGAGGAGACGCCCATTCCTGGTACGTACCGACGGTCATACATTGGTAGCTAGCGGCTTCGGTCCAATCCAGTTTCAAACCGGTCCAAGCCCCTCCGCCGCTAAAACCTAAGGGGTGGGTTAGGTTTCCGCCGCCGAAATAAAAGATCGGAGCTTGTGCATGGGTGGTAAAAAGATAAGTAAGCCCGTCGCTCCCGTAATAGCGCGTATTCGTATACAACACCCAGTTAGTAGGACTACAACTCGGAGTCGCGGGCAATCCGCAATTCGCGGTAGTCGTAACGTAACGTGCCGGAGAACCCGTCGTAACGGTGATCAATGCCTTATAATCCGTAGTCGCTCCCGGTAGGGAAGAAGGCTTATCCGCAGCGCAAGCCGCATCGGCACCGTTGACCCCTCCGAAAGTTCCGAAATAACCGATCCCGCCTTGAGCCGTATTAGTGGCAACGAACGTGCATTTGTCCACATCCGTGGTCGCAACGTTTAAGGTCTGAACGGCACCCGTATCTTTTTGAGTGGCGATCAACCCGTAAACTTGGTCTAAACAATCGTTATCGATCCCGTGCGTGAGAGTCACCGTAGCGCTAGGAGAAGTTGGCGAAAGAGTGATACTCGCCGGAGAAACGGTAAAAACGGAACTACTAAAGCCCAACGTAAAAGTAGTCGGAGAATCCAAAGTATGCGCAGCTTGGATGGAAACGGACAAAGAAGTGCCTTCTGTGATCGTCGGGGCTGGAGAAAAATTTAGCGGATTTCCGCTTAACAGCGCGATGATGTTCGGAAGCAAAGCCCCGAAGGCGCTTTTGCTCGCATCTATATTTAAAGGTTTGGCCTGATTACAACTAAGAAGGAACAAAAGAAGGCTTCCCGATAAAAAACGGGAAGAAAAGGAAAGAACACGTTTCATTTTAAATTCTTCGCATCGGAGCGGTCTCCGAAGAAAGAATACAATCTGAGTCAGAAAAGTTTGATCTCTTTTTCTACAATCAATAGCGAAGATCAAAAATCTGAGCAAAACGTGAGGAACAGGCTATAGAAACGCATACAATTTGCTTTGTAGAATCACTGTTCGATTTTATTTCCGCTATACAAGAGGCCAGATATGATAAAGCCTTCCTTTTTTCAAAAAAGAAGAAAGAATTCCTGAACCGAAAATTACGGATCTCTAGGAATAATTCGGAATCACAGTTCCAAACTCAAAACAGATCGGATGTACCGGATTAGGCGACCGGTGTTTTGTGACGCAATTTTTGGATTTCCTTCCGAAACGATTCGTACGGATCTTCCGAATCCTCCGCATCGGCCTGAGAGACAATAGGACCGGATTTATCTCCACTATGATTCGAATGAAACCAAGTGTCTATATACTTCAAAACCCTGTTGATACGGGTCCTTGCCTCTTCTTCTCCGGAATTTCTGACCTTATTTTGCAGGATTTCGATTTTTTCGGAAAAGATCTTATGGATCTCCCGGGCCTTACTCCGAAACGATTCGTCGCTGGGATAACAAAGAATCTGGTCGTATTTTTCCTTACTCCCTTCCCAGGAGAGAAGAACGAACTTTTCCCGTTCCAGAACCTGATAAAAAACGTCTGCCGTAAATTCCGGTAATAATCCCTGGATATCGGAAGCAACAGGAGGATGCTTTTTCAAAAAATAATAATCCCCCAACACGGCTGAGATTTTGGTTCTTTGATCCACCATCCGGATCTTTTCTTCTTCTCTCAGTTTTTCCTGGATTCGTACTTGCTCGTCTTTCTTGGCGATTTCCAGATTCTTGCCTTTTAAAAAATTCTGTTGTACCTTGATTTTCTCCTTAGCCTGGGAAAAGAAGAAATCCTGAAAAATCCTACCGATTCCGACGAGATCCAAAATCGGATAAAACCAAGGGAAATATTCCATATAACCTTTTCTTAAAACTCTTCCGTAAGCCTTGACTAAGGCCGGCTCTTTAAAAATGGACTTGATCTGAGGCTCGTGCGTATCCACTAACTGGCGGATGCACAAAACTTTCCAAGCTTCCACCATCGGGCTTACGCTCAGACTCATGATGATCTGTTTGACGCTATTCGCATCCTTATGAAGGAAAGCGTGGATGGTGCCGCCTTTGATTTCCCATGTAGCGTAAGCGAGTTCAAGATCGTCCAGAAGCATTCGCTTCAGGTCTTCCGGAAAATGGCGGAACTCCTTATCGGGGAGAAAGAGAACTTTACGATCCCATCTCACCGCTTCGGCCAATAGACCTCTCTTAATTTCTTGGAACCTTCCCCTTTCGTTTTCCGCGTGGTCTCTCGAGAGTTCCCTTTCGGCGATATCCGCAAGAG
The DNA here is from genome assembly GCF_004771275.1 of Leptospira fluminis. Lineage (GTDB taxonomy): Bacteria > Spirochaetota > Leptospiria > Leptospirales > Leptospiraceae > Leptospira_B > Leptospira_B fluminis. Next base: position 203,001 of record NZ_RQEV01000011.1, read on the forward strand.
AACGTATGAGGGAAACCCCGAGCATCCCCGGATTTCCGGGACCGAGATTCGCCGAAGCTGCGGCTTTGGCAAAGGCTTCCGCCCTGGCCACCTTGAATTTTACGGTATCGCCCCGGGAGGAATCCGAGTAATGGATCTTTTCCTCCATCGCAATTTTGTGAAATTCCTCCGATACGAAATGCTTCAACGATTTCGATCCCTTACTCTGAATGAATTCGTCGGCATACTCCAAAATTTGAACCGACTCTTTAGCATCCTTTAAACAAAAAAGACCGTACCCGGGAATACTCACGACTCTGCCTTTTTTCGTAAGATCGTCTTCGAGCTCGAATAGAAAATCTTTCATGAATTCCGGATTCGGAGGAATCGAAAACGCGTCGTCCCAGAAAGCTTCCTTTAAATACAGAAAGAGATGAGGAAAGGGGGATTCCTTCTGGGAGCCCATTTGCCAGTCCGCATCCAGATTCTCCCAGAGAATCGCTTTGGAAGTTTCCGGTTTTCGATCTAGATAAGATAGGATTGCGATGACGGAAATATCCAACAATTCCAGATAGATCCTACTTAAATCCAAGGATTCGCCTTCGGGAAAAGCCGCGTAACACGGCTTGGCGGAAGGTTGGTGCCCTAGCTCCTCGTGCATAAAATAGGCTAGCTGCGAAACGGTAGCATCTTCCAAAAGGCGTTTGAGATGGAAATCCATCTCCTGCTGAGTGAGTTCCCCGATCTCCGAGATTCTTTGGTGCGGCTCGAATAGATGACGGGATTTTGCGTTTTTATACGAAGTGGCCGCCGCAATCGCCTTGTACAGCGAATGCGTAACCTTATCGTTCATATAATAGCTGACTACTTCGTTCAACTTCTTGACTCGAAGGAAACTCTGTAAGGCCGGATTTCCGGTAGCAGGGTCCAACGGTCTCGAATCTTTAACACTCATAACGAAAAACTGATCCTAGGTCCTTTCGGAATTCGCGATCCGATAAGGCCGCACATTGAAAATACTCCGACAAATCCGCCGCCGGGGAATTTGCAGTCATAATATCTTCAGCATCGACTTGTTCCACCAAAAACCTATTTTTAACGCCATTTTCATCGATTCGGTTCTAGATATAAGTACGTATATCCGAAACTTGGGACTAATCCTCTTGACGGACTTATCCGGCGGACTTTCCTGGAAACCGGAATGCAACTCACGAAACGAACCCCATTTATTCCGAAAAAAACCCTACTCGTGATCCTGGACGGAGTAGGTTATTCTCCAAGAGGAGCCGAGTTCGGCAACGCCATAGCAGGAGCCCGACTTCCCTTCCTAAAAAAACTATGGAAGGAGGAGCCCACCGTTTATTTAAAAGCCCACGGAACGGCAGTAGGAATGCCTTCCGACGAAGACATGGGAAATTCCGAAGTGGGTCACAATGTGCTCGGCTGCGGAAGGATTTTCGATCAGGGGGCGAAGTTAGTAAGCGAATCTATCGCAAATTCCTTATTGTTCCAAGGCAAGGCTTGGAAGGAAATCATCGGCAATTGCAAATCCAAAGGATCGACCTTGCACCTGATCGGCCTTTTTTCGGACGGAAATGTCCATGCACATATAGATCATACCAAGGCTTTGATCAAAAATGCCGTTCAAGAAGGTGTTCCGAAGATCCGGCTGCACATACTTCTGGACGGACGTGACGTTCCGGAAAAGTCCGCATTGGAGTATCTTCTCCCTTTCGAAACCTGGCTAACCGACCTGCGAAAGCAGAGCGCCGATATAAAAATCGCCTCCGGTGGAGGGAGAATGACCATCACCATGGATCGCTATGAAGCTGATTGGTCCATGGTGGAACGCGGTTGGAAAATCCATGTAAAAGGGCAAGGAAGAGAATTTTCCAGCGCGGAAGAGGCGATTCGCACGTTCCGACAAGAGGATCCTAAGGTTATCGACCAGTATCTACCCGCATTCGTGATCGTCGAAAAAGGAAAACCGGTAGGTCCCATCCTGGATGGAGACTCTGTAGTGTTCACGAATTTTAGGGGGGACAGGGCCATAGAAATCTCCCAAGCATTTACGCAAAAGGATTTCGTAAAATTCGATCGAGGACCGCTACCGGACGTCTGCTATGCGGGGATGATGCAATACGACGGAGACCTAAAATTGCCCGAGAGGTTTCTGGTTTCTCCTCCCGCCATCGATCGGACTTTAGGAGAATACATGGCGAATTCCGGCGTTTTACAATATGCGTTATCCGAAACACAAAAATACGGTCACGTTACTTTCTTCTGGAACGGAAATCGTTCCGGACATTTCGACGCCGCAAAGGAGGATTATAAGGAAATCCCTTCCGACGTAATCCCTTTCGATCAGACCCCGGATATGAAGGCGGAAGCGATCACTGCCGAATTGGAAAAGGAACTTTCCGCAAACAGACACGACTTTTACCGCGTCAATTACCCCAACGGCGATATGGTAGGTCATACCGGAAATTACCCCGCGACGGTCAAAGCGATGGAATTCCTGGATGGATGCATGGAACGATTGGCAAACGCGTGTAAGAAAAACGGAATCGTCATGGTGGTCACTGCCGATCACGGCAATGCGGACGAGATGTACCAATTGGACAAGAAAGGATCCGTACAGAAGGACGGGGCGGGCCATCCCATACCGAAAACTTCACACACGTTAAATCCGGTTCCGTTCAGCCTTCTCGACCCTGAAGGAAAACTTTCGCTGAAATCCGACCTACCCGACGCCGGACTGGCCAACGTTGCGGCCACTCTTTTGGACATCATGGGATACGAAACCCCCGAAGGATACCATCCCAGTCTATTAAAGCGCGGATAAGATATTTACCGGATGATTTACCTGATCTTGAAATACGCGGTTACCGCTTTCATCGTCGTTCTCATTTCGGAAATCGCGAGGAGAAACGACCGATTCGGAGCGGTATTGGCCGCGCTCCCTCTTGTCACGGTAATGACCCTAATCTGGTTGAAAGCGGAAAATAGCTCCGCCGAAAAGATAAGCAATCACGCGTATTACACGTTTTGGTACGTGATTCCTACTCTTCCCATGTTCTTGCTTTTTCCGAAACTGATGCGACTCTTCGATTTTTGGATCGCTCTCGGAATCTCTTCCCTATTTACGGTTTTCTTCTTTTTCCTCTTCGCATACGTACTCGGAAAAGTGGGAATCCACTTACTTTAGATTTTCATCGCCGAAAAATCCGATCGGATCGTCGATTTAGTATCGGGAAAAAACTTGATCGAATATTCGGCAGCCTTAAGATTCCGGACACAAATCGGGAAAAAAGGAGAGAAGCGATGACCGAATTCCTAAGAACACCCGAGGACCGTTTTCTCGACCTACCGAATTATCCGTTCTCGCCGAACTACGTTACGATCGAAGGATTCAGAATGCACTACCTGGACGAAGGAGATCCCAACGCGAAGGAAACCGTCCTTTTACTGCACGGAGAACCTTCCTGGTCTTTTTTGTACAGAAAAATGCTGCCTCCCTTAATGGAAGCTGGTTTTCGTGTCCTGGCTCCTGATCTGATCGGATTCGGAAAATCCGACAAACCGATCGATAGGAATGCATTCACGTATAAACGACATGTACAATGGTTGAAATCTTTTTTGCAAAAGACGCACCTTACGGGCGTTACCCTGTTCTGCCAAGATTGGGGAGGACTATTAGGGCTGAGAGCGGTCGCAGAAGAACCAGAACGATTCCTGCGCATTTGCGCTTCCAACACCTTCTTACCCACGGGGGACGTTCCCCCGAAAGAGGATTTCCTGAAATGGAGGGATTTTTCCCAAAAAGTAAAATCACTCCCGATCGGAAAAATCATCCAAAACGGCTGCATTTCCGATCTTCCCAAGGACGTCCTTGCAGCGTATGACGCTCCTTATCCGGATGAAACGTATAAGACCGGAGCCAGAGTCTTTCCGACCCTGGTCCCGATCACTCCGGATAATGAAGCTTCGGCGGACAACCGAAAGGCTTGGGAAGTTCTCCGCCAATGGAAAAAACCGTTCTTAACCGCGTTCAGCGATTCGGACCCTATTACGAAAGGCGGAGAAATCTTTTTCCGAAGAGCCATCCCAGGAGCAAAAGGCCAAAAACACACCGTCATTTCCAACGCCGGACATTTCCTACAAGAGGATAAAGGAGAAGAACTCGCCGGTGTGCTGATCGATTTTATCCGGAACAACGGAGTCTAAGAAAAGACTTCACTCCCCCTCACGACTACGAATCGCAAAAGGCGAAAACAGAACTTACTCCGCCTTTGCGAGACCGTCCCAAATCATTTCCGCATAACGGGAAACGAAGGAAGGGTCCGAGTCAGTCAGAGTTTCGTTCCGAAATCTCATCAATCCGAAGAAAGAGCCTAAAACCAAGGAAACGCAGACCGTAGAAATCTCTTCCTTCGGGTCGCCTTCGATCGTACAGAAAACCCCGGCAATTTTGGCTTTCAAAGCTTCGAATTCGACACGACTTTCTTCATCTAGATACGGCGAATCGAAATACCGGTTCAAAAAACTGAATTCGGAATTTCTTTCTTGGGAAAATTCGTGTAGATTCTCCCAGAGAGAGAAAAAAATTTCTCTCTTCGAGACTGCCGGTTGCGCTTTTTCCTGCAAGAAGACGGCAAATTCCAGAATGCAAGCCCGAAAGACCTCGTTGAATAAGTGATCCTTATTCCGAAAGGTTCGATAAATCGTGCCTACTCCGACCCTCGCAGTCGATGCGATATCCGGAATATGCGTTTCAAAAAAACCTTTCTTTCCGAATAGATGCACCGCTACCGCGATGATCTTGTTCTTAGACACTTTGCTTGTTTCTTCGAAGGTACCTTCTTCTTTGGGATAGGCAGTCGTGTTCCTTTTAGAGTCCGGCTCCCTTCCCGCATCGTAATGGGGAAGTTCCGCCAAGTTTTTGTTTTCCATTGTAGCACCGCGGTTTCATTTTTAATCGGTTTTGTTTCTATTTATACTAACGTTGTTTTGAATTTCTATCTATGGGAAACGATCGAACAAATAACTAATCTTTATGCCTTCTCTGTCAAGAATGAAAGGACAAAGAAAGAAATATTATTTCATCCCAAGATGGAATATAGAAATTTCGCGGAATAAGTTTTCCTTTGTTATGAATGGAAACCGTTCTACTTTTTTAGGGAGGTTTTCTGAATTATCAAGGAGAAGTATACAAAAATTCTTTTTCACTTCGGAAGATATTCTACAAGATAAATCCAATCTTATATTTTTGTACTCTATATATTTAGAAGATTTCTCTTAACTTAAAAAAAAGGACTCCATAAGAGTCCTCCCAGTCGCTATATATTGGTCTCGATGAAAAAAGATTCAGGCGTGCTTGGGTTTGCTGATCCAATAGCTAACTAACGCGGCCACGTTTCTTGGAGTAAATCGAATCGAGCCGACTAGGATGCGATTCAAAAACCCGGGAATCGTGGAAGGAACTTTGCCCAATTTTCTCAAACACTGATCCACAACTTCCTCTGGAGTAGACCAGATACCGAAGGGACCGGTTCCACCATAACCTGCATTTACTTGAAATTTTGTTTTTGTGTATCCGGGAGACAGAGAAACCACCTGAACACCGGTTCCTCTCAGTTCCGCCCAGAGGGCCTCTCCGAATAAAAGATTAAATGCTTTTGTCGCGCCGTACGTCGCAAAAAAGGGAGTAGGCTGGTACGCCGCGATACTTGCCAAAAATACCAACGCGCCTTTGCCTCGCTTTTTCATTGCAGGAAGGTACTTGGATGTAAAAGTCACCGGTGCGCGACAGTTCAAATCTACCATCATGGATTCCTTTTGCGGATCCAATTCCGCAAAGGATCCGTATGTACCGAATCCCGCATTGTTGATCAATAATCCGATCCGAATGTTTAGCTTATCGGTAACGGCGCCGACTTTTTCCGCCGCATCACTTTGGCTCAAATCTTGACCGATGGTTTCCACTCTTACACCGTGAGTTGCCCGGATTTCTTGGGCGACTCTCTCCAACTCCTCTTTTCTTCTGGCGACTAAAACCAAATCCAAACCTTTCTCTGCGAGCTTCCTTGCAAAAGTCTCACCCAACCCGCCGGAGGCTCCGGTCACCAGTGCCGCTCCCCCGAACCTTTCCTTCCAATCCTGTTTCCTCATACAAAATTCTCCGAGCTTTTAAAGAATGAATATTCATTCCGTTTCAAGAAACGGTCAAGTTCTTTTTAGAAAGGGAGAACTTCCTGCAAGATTATAAATCTTATTGGAAGACGAAAAAAATACGAACGAATGAGAATTCGATTCGTCCCACTTACTTCCGGCTCAAAAGGATCGCTTAGACCAATGGATAAATTTTCCCAGGGACCGGAAGCCTAAACGTTCATAAATGGATTTTCCCGCGCGCGTCGCCTGCAGAGTGACGGGAAGTTCCGGATGGCATTCTCGCAAGATCTCGCTCACTAGAAAACCGGCAAATCCACGATTCCTGCATTCGGGAGAGGTCGTCACGGAATAAAGTCCGACGGAGTCCGAATCCACAAAAATTAAAGCGGTGGCGACCATTTCCTTTTTAGAATATAGCGCGTAAAATTCCAACGCATCCTCTCGAAACGCTCTTCGATACAGATCGCTTTCGTCCACGGAACCAAAAGCTGCGTTTACGAGATTTAACCAGACAGGAATTTCTTCCTCGGCCTCTATGCGCAAAGCCGCTATCGACGCGTCGTCTTTCCATTTCGATTTAGGTGGCGCGATTCTCTCCGAGAGAATCATTCCCTCTTGGGATTCATAGACGGTATAACCGGCGGCGGCGATGTTCTTTTCGATCGCCGGATCCGGGTTCCATGTTAGAAGAATCGATTTACTTGCGGATTCTGGGAGCAAAAGCCTTCCCTGTTCGAGATCTTGCGAACGGATCTCCCTTTTTAATACCGTTCTTTCGAACCAGGAAGAATACGGATTGGGAAAGAAAGTCGTCTGCTCCGTTTCCGAAGGGGATAGCTCTGCGATCCTGGTCATTGTGGAATGAAGTTTATAAGGATTTTCGAATACGATTCTTTCCTCGGACGGTTTCATGGTTTTATCAAAACAAGGGTAAAGTTCACGCCGATATCCCTTTCCAAAGGATCTCTCCGGCGTGCAACAACACGTCTTCGTCGAATTTCACAAGTCCGCTTTTGGAGAGTTTTACCATTCCGACAAACGCTCCGTAACATAGGGAAACGAGTTCCATGGAACCCAACTCTGTCCGAACATCCCCTTTGGATTTGGCGTCCTCTAAAAACGCCGCCAGATATTCCATCGTTTCAGCTGTGATTCTCCTACTCTCTTCGTCCAAATACGGAGAATGGGAATGGAGTTCCAAAAATTCGAAAGATTTTGGGTATTGCCGATAAAATCCGCCGAGAGATTTCCAGAGATGGAAAAACTTTTCCTTAGCCGATGCCCGGAACGGGTAGCCGTTCCTCAAAGCTTCGTTGAATTTTAACTTCCAGAGACGATATAATTCGTTAACCAGTTCTTCTTTGCTTTTATAATACCGATAGATCGTGCCTGCCCCGATACCCGCTTCTTTTGCCAGCTCCGGCATGGGAGTTGCGGCAAAACCTCTTTCGGTAAAGAGAAGTAACGCGGTACTTAAGATTCTTTCTTTTTTGTCCTCGGGGTCTCTCACCGCCATTTTAATCCACCGTCCTTGATCTATGGTACCGTTCCAAAATATTCCACTTCCCGATCCAGCCGGACCCTGCACTCTTTATCCACTTTTTCCCGTACGATTCGGACCAAGGAATCCACCTCGCTGGCCTTGGCGTTTCCCGTATTCACTATAAAATTGCAATGTTCGGGGGAAATCTGCGCCCCTCCGACCGTTTTTCCCCTGAGTCCCGCCCTGTCGATAAGCTGCCATGCTTTGATCTCCGCTCCGTTTTCGTAGATCTTGGGGTTTTTGAACATGGACCCGGCGCTCTTCTTGTTTTGAGGTTGGGAAGAATTACGTTTATCACGTTTTTCTTTTAAAGAATTTTCGATTTCGTTTAAATCTCCCGGTTTCAAACGGATTTCCGTCGTTAGGATGATCGAATCTTTCCTTTGCAAAAATTCCGTGGTTCGATACCCGTGTGAAATCTCTTCGGGTTTACGCTTTAGTATTTTCCCGTCCCGGAGAAATTCGACCTCTTCGATCAGGTCGAAAAATTCGCCTCCGTAACAACCGGCGTTCTGGATCACCGCTCCTCCCGTCCAGCCGGGAATCGTGCTTAAAAACTCGGCTCCGGTATAACCCTTCTGGGAGATTTGACGGAAAACCGGCGTCGTATTCGTGGCGGCACCTATCCTGAATCTTCCTCCGCCGAGATCCCGGTATTCCTTAAAGATTCCTCCCAACCTCAAAACGACCAAATCATCGGGGTGATCCGAAATCAATAGATTCGTTCCCCCACCCAAAATCTTCCAAGGAATCTCCAGTTTGGAAAAAAAATCCAGCGCTTCCAGGATTTGTTCGGAGGATTCCGGCTCGACCAAAATCGGGCAAACTCCTCCGATCTTGAAGGAACAATGCACGGAAAGATCCGCTTCTTCCCGAAAAGGAATCAGATTCCCGGAAAGCAGTCCTTTCAATTCTGCGATTCTCTCTGGGGCTAAAGGGGACACTTTCTTCAGATTTTTGACGGAGAATATAGTTTCAATTCCATCTTGGTCCGATTTAAAGCTTGAGGTGAAAAAAAATGGCTCATGCTCTCCCCTTGCCGGTCCGACTCTTTTCTTAGGAGACGGCAAATGTTTTATCTACTTTTACAATCCGTTTACCAAGATTATGCTTCCGGTAGATCCGACTGGGATACTTATTTCGATTCCGTGATCCGATTGGCTTTGGATCAGGAAAAACTTGCGGATTCGGTTTAACGGCTTTTTAGATACGCCAAAAGCTCTCTCGCAACGAATTCCTTGGAAGCGGGTCCGATCCCTTTTTCTGACCCGTCCTTACCGAAAACGACCACTTTCGTATCCAAATCGCCGAAACCTTTCTCATCCCGGCTCACGTAATTTCCTACGATATAATCCAGATTTTTACGTTTCAATTTTCCGAGCGCGTGTTCCTGCAGATTGTGGGTCTCCGCAGAAAAACCTACTAGTACTACACCTGAGATATTTTCCTTACCGATCTTTTCCGACACCGAAGACAGTATATCCGGATTCTTTGCGAGTTCCAAAGTGATGATTTCGGAACCTTCCTCTTTTTTTATTTTGGCCTCACTGCTCTGGACAGGGCGAAAATCTGCGGGGGCCGCCGCCATGATCAAGAGAGTGCCGGGGCCGATCTCGTCCAAAACCGCCTTTCGCATTTCCAGGGTCGTCTCCACCGAAACCACTCTAGAACCGGCGGGGCGGGAATATTCCTCTTGAGTCAATCCGCGGATATAGACGACGTCGCTGGTCCATGTGGATGCTGCCTCGGCTAAGCAAAATCCCATCTTTCCGGAAGAGGCATTGGATATGAATCTTACCGGATCGATCCATTCCCGGGTCGGTCCCGAACTCACGATGATTTTAACGACTTCCATTTTCCGAATTCAGGTAAATTAGGATAATTTTAAATATTCTTCGAGGATCTTGGATTGGATCACGGAGATATCCGCTAATTTGCCGTAGCCTTCGTCCCCGCAAACCACGACTCCTGATTGAGGGTCCAGAATCTTTACACCGTCCGATTCCAGTTGCCTCAGATTTCTCTGCGTGCTCGGATGTAGATACATATTCGGATTCATAGCGGGCGCGACCAATACCGGACAATTCGCAGCAAGATAAGTGGAAGTTACAAGGTCGTCCGCGATTCCGTTGGCCATCTTAGCGATGATGTTTGCCGTAGCCGGAACCACGGCAAGGACGGCGGCGGAATTCCGGGCGTCTATATGAGCCATTCCCTGCTCGTACTCGTCCACTCTGACCTTCTTGCCCGTAAGCGCTTCGAAAGTGATCGGGCCTATGAATTTGGTGGCATGTTCCGTCATAATCACCGTGACGGGATACCCTTCCTTAGTCAGGTTGCGGACCAGTTCGCAGGTACGAAAAGCCGCTATGCTTCCGGTTACCGCGATAAGAATCTCCTTTTTTTCCATACCGCTAAGATTCCCCATCCGACGTCGGCTTACAATCTAAATAGCGAAGGAGGAAGATTGGGAAGACGGTTCGGATTGACGGGTAAAACGGACGGTCATGATCTTATTTCCGTCCATTTTTTCGACCCTCAATTTGCCTTCCGGAATCGCGACCTCGGTACCTTCCTTAGGCATATCTTCCAGTTTGTCCAGAATGAAGCCTGCGATGGTTCTGATATCGCTTAGACTTTCTTCCTCGATTCCCGTCAGGATCTCCTTCAATTCGTCCAACTCGGTTTCCCCGTCTATATCGAAGGCATCCGGGATATCGACCGGAACAGGATCCGTCTCGTGATCATCGGTTTCGTCACGGATCTCTCCGAATACTTCTTCGATAATATCTTCGAGCGTCAAGAGTCCCGAAACGCCGCCGTACTCGTCGATCACGATGGCCATGTGTTGATTCTTACTACGTAATTTCTGCAGAACCTTTTCGATGGACATACTCTCCGGGACGAAAACGGGAGTCTGCATAATGTTCGTGACCTTTGACTTCTTATTCCGTTTCGAAGAGGAAAGCCAAGCAAGAAATGCCTGTACGTGTATGATTCCGACGATCTTATCCGTGGTACCTTCGTAAACGGGATACCTGGAAAAATGATGTTCCGCAATGACGGAAAGAACACCTTCCATGGACATATCGGTAGGAACTCCCACGATACTCAACCTATGGGTCATCACATCCTTTGCGAGATGTTCCGAAAATTGGAAAGTATTTTGGATGATCTGGAATTCTTCCTTATCTATCGTTCCCTGGCGGTTCTGCTCCTGGATGAGAATCATCAATTCTTCCGGCGAATGAATGATTCGATGCGTATCCCCTTTAAAACCGATAACCTTCAGGATCAGGGAAGTCATACTATTCAAGAAAAACGTAATGGGATAGAATAGATAATAAAAGAAAAAGATTGGCACACTGGTCATGAGCGCGATCTGTTCCGTCTTTTGAATCGCAACCGTTTTAGGAAGCAACTCCCCCAGAAGAATATGTAAGAACGTGATTAACACGAAAGATACGGCGACTGCGATTCCGTGGATCGTGAGATCGGACGCCGGATATCCCGCAAACCGGAAAATCAATTCGGTCCATCTGGAAAGATAACCTTCTCCCACCCAACCGAGCAGAAGACTTGCGATCGTGATCCCCACCTGACAAACGGAAAGCATGTCATTCAGCTTGCTAGCCGCTTTCTTGGTCAAATGAGCCAATGGCCGGTTGTCTCGGATCATCTCTTCCAAGCGGGAAGGACGAATGGAAACGAGAGCAAATTCCGCGGACACGAAAAAGCCGTTCGCAAAAATAAGGATCAAGATTACGAAAAAGCCGACCACGTCCATCAGCGTTTCGAATTTCCGATTAAAGCTTGAATAAGGATTCTATGGGGGGCTGCAATAAGGTCGGTCAAGGCGAGACCGTGTCGATCCGGAAATTTCCGGCTACTACTGTCGGGGTCCATCTTTCTTGGGGATACGATCCTCTAAAAACCGTCCCCTGTCGAGTGTTTTGGAGTGGGAAAAAATGAAAAATTCTTCCGTAAAAAGACAAGAAAGCCGCCTATTCCAGGTGCCGAACCAACTTTAAAACTCTCGTACCTGGAATAGATTCGCCGTTTTCGTGAGCGAATCTTTCGGTAAGATTTATGTCGGATTCGGATCCGGAATTCCAGGATGGCACGTAATACATCCTATGTGTTCCCGCAGAGAGCCAGAATCGGGTCCAATCCAAAAAATCCTCGGATTTATTTCCCCAACCGCTTCCACTTAAGGAATCCTTCGTAAAAAGAATGCGATCGGGAAGATTCCGAAAATCCATACGACGTTTCATTTTTTTAAAGGAAACCGAACCTTCGCCGCACCCCCATTCGTATTCTCGGAGCCTATTTCCGCCTTTTCCGGAGGTACCCAAACTCCAGACCAGTAAAGCGGATTTGCCCGGTAATAATTTGACCCCGTCGAAATATTCGGAACCGAAAGATTGCCAGGGAATGTGATGATTTCCCTCGACAGAGAACTTAGGAAAAGGTTCCCCGCAGGAAGGACCCAGAATTTTTTTTGCGGAATCGTCGCCTTCCCGTTTGTCGAACCGCCGAAAAAGTTGAAAGTCCGAATTCGGGTATTCCTTTTTGAGATATTCCGCCGCTTCGACTCCGGATAGGTTCAAATAAATCTGTACTTTCTCCTTTTTGGAAAAGGACTCCATAGCGGTTCGCAGCGCTGCCTGTGCGGTATAACTATAAACGCTATCCGTGCCCAATTCCCGAAATTCCGATTCGGAATGCGAATCGGAATTTTTGGTGAACAAATACGCCTTCTTGTCCCTGACGAAAAAAGCAAGTACGGGAAAGGATACTTTTTTCAGATTCGCATTTCTGACGGGATCGAATTCATCCCGGACCCGAACGGCCTCTTTGGATCGTATTTCCGACCATGTCGATTTCCAAGGTTCCCGACCTGGAGGATAGAATCCTTTATACTTTAAAATTCTATTATGCGTCCGCATCAGAGATATTTCCGAAGGAGAATCCTCTTCCGAGATTTCGTTATTCGCTTCCGAATGGATGAACAAGGAGAGTAATTCCGTATTATATCCGTGCCTGGTATAAAAATCGATCGCCGCAGATTCCAAATTTTTGGATCCGTAGAGCATGGGAAGGTAGTTTTTAATTTCGTAGATCTTATCGTCGGTATGTCCCGCGGCGGAAATCTTCATCGCCTGATCCAGGAATCCCTTGATTCCGCGTACATTCGTGGATTCCCTGTGGGAAAGAAAAAGACCATTGAGTCGAATCCATTCCTCGCGATAGGAAGGATCCGAATCCTTTAAAATTCCGTAAGCCTTCGTAAACTCTATGATGGCCTTTCTTAAGTTGTTCGTCTTGAACTGTAAAAATCCGTGCAGAAGCGTGGCGGAATATTCCACTCTTCTCCAGCCCTTACTCTGCGCCAAAAAACTCAGATCCATAGCCATTTTAGAGGCAACTTCCGGTTCGTCCTCCGAAAGAATCTGGATGATCCGCAGCCGAGGAAACAGATCGTCCTCGGTGAGATTTTTCGGAAGGGTTACCGAATTCAAAGCGTCCACCGCTTTAAAAGGATTCTTAGATTTCCAGACCGCGACGGAAACCAGGTCTTTGGCGCTATTGATCGATATCGGCTCACCCAAAAAAGGATGCAGGATGCGGGAAGACCATTCCAGAAAATCGAGATTGAGATAATAGTCCAGAGCCTTCGAATGCTCTCCCATAAGATAAGAAAGCGCTCCTAATTTTAGATAAATGGAATTTTTATAGGAAGGCGTCATTTCGCTCTGACGATCCAAAATATAGTTCAGAACCTTTTCCGCCGACGGAAAGTCGCCGTCTATCAGATAGTAGTACGCCAATTTTTCGTAGGAATGGGAAACCATTTTGCCGCTCAGATTTTCGGATACGATTCCTATTTTGCCGAAATGGATCGCGTCTCTGGGCAGACCCAATTCGGAGAGATAATCCGAAACACCGGGGAGGTAATACGCCAAAAAAGGAACATGACGCAATTCTGACTCCTCCGCAAAAGGAGCCAGTACCCGATGTAAATTCGTATACTCAGTATCGTAGCCCGCAGCTCCCGGTTTAAAATCCGAAAGATATCCGTTTAAGCGAAGTGAGCGACAAAGGGAATAATAGTTTTTTTTCGGGGAGCATTTCAGCTTTTCCGCAGGTTTTTTGAGAAGCAAAACGTTCTTAACGGATTCGGAAAGTTGTCCCATATAAGGGTCGTTTCCTTCGGGACGCCAGTTTTTCAGGAGTTTTTCCCCGTTTCCTTTTTTGGAGAAATACAGATCCTGAAAATACGATAGAAGAGCCTCCGCCAACCCCAGACTCCTATCCTGCTTTATCGAAGACATTAGGTTCGCGAATTTTACGGAATCTTTATTTAATAGGAGATACTCTCCGACGAGTAGCGCATATTCCGATCTCTGGCCGGGGTTTAAAGTATCCGGAATGGCGGACGGATCGCTCTCCTTATTGAAAACGACCCTTCCCCCGAGATTCAATTGGAAATTTCCCGGTCCTCCGCTCCAACCGTCGGTCGCTTTCGTCTGCGCGGCCAAAGAGGAGCAGGAACAGATAACCGAAATGAGGCAGGAAAAAACGATTCGTCGTATACGAATCGGGAAATTCGAAGGAAAGATATGGAAAGAGTGCCGGTACAAAGAAGTTCGTTTCCTTGGCCTCGCGGCGTTCAGAGTCCTTCTCTCTTGAGATCTCGACTCATGAGATCCCTAACAACATCCTTCGGATTCTTATGTTCGTAAAGCATTTTATACACTTCGGTCGTGATCGCCATTTCGATTCCCAGTTTTTTGGACAGTTCGTACGCACTCTTGGAAGTTTTCACTCCTTCCGCGACCTCGTTCATCCCTCCTAAAATCGAATCCAAACCTTCGCCTTTTCCTAACCGGAATCCCACGGTTCTGTTTCGGGACGCATCCCCGCAACAGGTCAAAATCAAATCCCCCATTCCGGAAGGTCCCAAAAAGGTCAGAGGGTCCGCCCCCAACTTTATCCCGAGTCTGGAAATTTCCGTCAGACCTCTCGTGATCAATGCGGCTCTAGTATTCTGTCCGAACCCCAACCCGTCGCTTACTCCTGCGGCAATGGCGATCACGTTCTTTAGGGAACCTCCCACTTCCACTCCGATCACGTCGGGCGTCCAGTAGGTTCGAAAATAAGTGAAACTAAAGATCTCTTGTACTTTACGGGCCGTCGCTTCGTTTTTAGAAGCGATGCTCACTATAGTCGGAACCCGTCTCACGATCTCCTTTGCGAAACTCGGTCCGGAAAGATAAGAAAGCTGGCTATGAAATTTTCCAGGAAGTTCCGCCTCGAAAATTTCGGAAACCAATCTAAGGCTTCCGTTTTCGATCCCTTTGCTCGCGGAAACGATGGGGGCTTTTACCGGTAGATACGATTTGATCTCTCGTAGAATATCCGTGATTACGTGGGAAGGAGGAGCGGAGACGATCATGTCCTTATTCTTAACCGCGTCCTCCAAGTTGTGGCTTGCCCGCAGGTTTTCCGGCAACTCGATTCCGGGTAGGTATTTTTCATTGCGGTGGTTTTCGTTCATTTCCCGGATGAGATCCGGGTTTCTTGCCCAAAGAGTGACCTCGTATCCCTTATCCGCGAGCAAAGCACCTAAGGACGTTCCAAAACTTCCCGATCCGATCACCCCGATTTGCATCCTGCTTTCCTTTTCCCCCTCCGCCGATCCGGAGAAACGACGATCCTCGACCGGAAACGGGTTGCCTACAAGAAAAAAAGGAGGTTCGGATTTCGTCCGATATCTGAAATTCCGTAAATTCGGGAAATGAGTTTACCGCCGGAATCAGAAACGCTATCCTTGGCCTTCCCATGCTGGACTTGCGGAAACTTCCGGGATTTAATCTCTGGGATTTTTTATCCGGGAACGTTTCCCGCAGCGAAAACCCGACGAAAAGCAATTATCGGATCGCTATCCTTCTCCATTCCTTGAACAAAGTCCTCCGCAAAAAAGTGGTGGAAGGAAGGGAAGATTTGGAGTCCCTGATTTTGGATGCCGGAAGCGGCATTCTACTTCTATCCGGCCATTATTGCATCAAAGGATTGACTTGGTCCAAGCTTCTTCGGACCGATTATGTGAAATTCAAACTTTCTCTGAGGCCGGTGCGCGTAGAGGGAAACAAAGTCATCTTCCGTATCGAATCGTTTCGTCTTTACGACCATAGCCCGCGATCCTTCGATCCGATCCGTTTTTTCTCCAAAGTTTTTAAATTCCACAGGAGATTGATTCTCGAAGAAATCGTACGGGAGATCCCGGAAATCCTATCGCTTACAGAAATCGGAAACGAAGTTCGGATAGATTTGAATTATTTTCTGGCCGAAATTCCGGAAGTGGCGGGGAAGATTTCGGTGCAAAAAGTGATCCCGGAAAAGGGTAACGTATTTTTATTCGTGAGATCCAATACCATCTTGAAACCTTTACTCGATTTTTTCGGGCCGGATTATCTACGAATAGAACCTATCTCCGAAAACGAAGACAGCCTACTCATGCTTTGGCGGGATTAAACGTTTTTTGGACGAAACTTTTTTAAAAATTTTCATCTCTATTCTAACACTCGGGCAAAAAAGTTGCCGTTGAAAAACCAGGTTTCTGATTGGACATTCTTTGACCGGTCTGGAGAATTAGTTCGATTACGGTTTGAACAGCGTTCGTTCTTCCGTCTTACCGTGCTATAGGAAAGAATCTTAATGAAGATAATTTACCTCACGGACATTCACGACGGCCTCAGAGGTCTGAAAGAAGTCTTACTTGGAACGGAGGGTGACCTCTATCTATTTTCCGGGGACATCATATACAAAGCTTTTTTCAATCCGGAAAGAATCATAGAGTTCGTCACGCTCCAGGAGGAAATGTACCTCATTACGGAAGACCAAAAGGAAGAGATTAATCCTTACGATTATGCGACCCGAGCGGTCCGTTTCCCGGAAAAATACCCGGCCCCGATCGTGGAAAAATCCCACGAATACAGACGCTTATTCCACCAAGCGTCCAAAACGATGAAGGAAAAATACGAACTCATCGAAATCATCATCCAAAAATACGCCAAGGCTCCGGTCCGTCTTTTACCGGGAAATTACGATATAGACCTGCAATATTCCGCCCTTTATGAGAGGGATCTGCACAGAAAAACGTTCGAAATGAACGGTTTAAAATTCGCCGGCTACGGTGGTGCGCCCATCATCACTTCCGGAATTCCGGAAAAATTGGCCGTAAAATTCCACGAATACAATCGAAACGGAAAATCTTATAGCGAACCTGAGGATTTTTTCAACGAGGAAAGGCCCGATATCGTCGTCATCCATAACCCCGCATTCGGTTATTTGGATAAGATCCCGAGTTTCGGGCACGTCGGATCCCAGGGAATACGCAGATACTTGGACGAAAATTCGCCTTCCTTAGTGGTTTCCGGCCATGTTCACGAAGACCAAGGAATCATAAAAAAGGGAAAAACCCTTTTTTTAAACCCATCCAATTTCGGCCCGGTGGATTCCGTCTTCGGTTTCCAACCTGGCGGTTTCTTTACCGAAATAGAATTGGAAAACGATCTTGTAAAAAGTGTGAAATTGAATAGACTATCGGATCACTCCATCCGCAGACTTCTGGAGGTCGATTGCACCGGGGAGAAACTCTCGCTGACGAAAGCGAATCCCGATTCGGAAGTTTCCGCGGAGGATTTTATCCGTTAGTGAAATGACTCTTCCAGGTTTTAACGACAACCCTACGATCCAGAAATTCATCGGCCTAAAGAAATTTTTTAGGTCGCACGAAACCCGTATTTCTAGGGAGAGAATCGAGGATTTCAAGAAATTCTCGAAGCTGATCAATTATGGCGGAGACGAGGTGGCCTTCGACATTTTGGGTTCGCTTAACTTCGGTCAGGCGACAGCCGATTCCGACACGGATATCGTCATGTACACTCGCTGTGAAGACGGAAAAATGGGGGAGTGTGGGCTGGAAAATTGCTACAAAATTTCCCTATTCAAGCACATGTTTCTGAATCTCGTGACCTTCGAGCATAATTCTCATGCTTACAAATTGGAAATCGTGGATTGCATTAATCTGAACCAGCTCGAAAAGGACATCCGGGAAAACGACGAGTCGTCGGCCCTGCTGATCCGGTTCTGTTTTTATAGGTCCATTTGCAGAGGGGTGAATCGTAAGCTTCTCCATCGTTACGAAAACTTGATATCGGAGAGACTTCCCCTCTGGGAAAGCATCACCAAGTCCGTGGAGGAATGCTTCGACGGGATCATCGTTTCCTCACAGCATACCTATTCCTTCCACAAGTATGCGGGACGCCTGGAGGAAAAAGGGATCAAATTGCCCGGTTCAATGGCGGCCAAGATCAAGGATTACCTGAAACAATGATCACGTTTCTTACCCTAGTCGCCGCCTTAGGGGCTGCGGCGCTTTTTTTCCACGCGTTGTACACCGTGGATACGAAACGATTAAACAGAAAAAATTCCAAATCCGGCAAGAACGAAAGCAGAGAATACGGAAATCCGAAAAAAGTCTACGGCGGGGATTGGGATCCGAATCTTCCCAAGCCGAGGCTCTGCCCGGTATGCGGACGATTTTTGGACAAACACGAATACCTGTACGCGGTGGTTTTCGAGCCGGCTTCCCCAGGAGCTAAAAGACAGGCTCGGATTTATGGTTGCCGATATTGTTACCTAGGATTGGATGATTCGAGCCCGCCGCCGGAAGAACCGGCGAAGGAAAACCCTCCCCCGAAACCGATCCAGGATGAAGAACTCGGCCTCTGAAAAAAAAACCGGCGCTGTCGGATTATCCAGTTCGGTCTCTTCCCTAAAAGGTGTGGGAGCGAAAAAAGAGGAGGCCCTCGCTTCGGTCGGAATCAGGACGGTCCAGGATCTTCTACTCTGGTTTCCTAGAAAATATCTGGATCGAAATCTGACGGAGAACATACTTTTAAAGCAGGGAGAATCGGTTACTCTCATCCTGGAAATCCTGGATTCCTATTTGGCTCACGGAAGGAAAACCAGGTTAGTGGTCACTGCCAAGACGAAGAACAACGAACCCGTCAGCCTCGTATTCTTCAAAGGGGTTCAGTATTTTCGTCGCGTATTCCATACCGGTCTTCTGGTTGCTGCCACGGGACGATTGGAATATTTCCGCGGTTTTCAGTTGGTTCATCCGGACTATGAAATCCTTTCCTACGGAGGAAATTCCGAACTGAACACGGACGATCTTCCGGAATCCATTCATGTCGGTAGAATCATTCCGTTGTACCCGACGACCGAAGCGCTTCGGGAAGAACATCTGGATTCTAGAGGTCTACGGAGACTGGTGTTTTATTCCCTCGAAACCTTAAAGGGGAAGATTCCAGAGATATTACCGAAAGAAGTCGTATCCCTCAGAACCTTTTTGGATCGCGAAAGCGCCTTCCGGGAAATTCATTTTCCTTCGGAAGAGGCAAATCTTTCCAAAGCCCGAACGAGATTCAAATACGAAGAATTATATTATTTTAATTTATTAATAGAATACAAGAGATCCCGAAGAGCAAAGGTCCCACGAATTCTATGGCCCTTACCGGAATCTCAATCCGCCAAGGAAGTCGTTTCGAAACTCCCTTTCCAATTGACCGGAGATCAGACGGAAAGCCTTTCTAAAATAGGGGAATGGACCCGCTCGGATACTCCTGCGGCGATTCTTTTGCAAGGGGACGTGGGCTCGGGAAAAACCTTGGTCGCGCTCTTGACCGCTCTTCGATATACGGACAATCAGGTGCAGGTTTGCATGGTTGCACCCACGGAAATCCTAGCCAGACAACATTACCAAACGGTCCTACGGTTTTTGGGTAACATGCCCTTCTTAGGAATAGAATTGCTGGTGGGGAAAGAACCCAAAAAGATCCGGGCAGAAAAGCTATACAGACTAAAAAAAGCGGAATCCTATTTCGTGATCGGAACACACAGCTTGTTCCAGGAAGATGTGGAGTTCAAGGACCTGGGTTTAGTCGTTATAGACGAACAGCACAAATTCGGAGTGGAACAAAGGGAGACGTTAAGAGCCAAGGGAAAGAATCCCGACATTCTCGCTATGACTGCCACTCCCATTCCCAGAACCTTATGCCTTACTTTGTATGGGGATTTGGAGCTGGTCACTTTAAAACACAAACCTGCCGGAAGAAAACCGATCCAAACCCGTTGGTTTACGGACAGCCGGAGAAACGGAGTTTATAATTCGATCCGAAAATACGTCCTGCAAGGGAGACAGTGCTATATCGTTTATCCGCTAGTGGAAGAATCGGAAAAGTCGGACCTGAAATCCTGTATAGAAGCATACGAAACGTTACAGAAAGACGTTTTCCCGGAATTCTCCGTAGGACTTTTACACGGAAGATTGGACGCCGCAGAAAAAGATAGAGTCATGAATTCTTTCCAAAAAAACGAAATCCAAATCCTTGTTAGCACGACGGTAATTGAGGTCGGAGTAGACGTTCCTAACGCCTCCGTCATGGTGATCGAGCATTCCGATAGATTCGGGATCTCCCAACTCCATCAGCTACGCGGGCGGGTCGGAAGAGGGAGCCATGAAAGTTTCTGCATCTTATTATCGGACTCGCAGGTATCCGAGGAGGCAAAGGTAAGAATCCAGGCGTTAGTGGATTCGGAGGACGGCTTTTTACTCTCTGAAATCGATTTGAAGCTGAGAGGTCCCGGAGAATTGCTGGGGGTCAGACAAAGCGGCCTTCCGGATTTCCGCATCGCGGATTTGAGGGAAGATAAGGACTGGATCGAGATCAGCCGGGACGACGCGAAAAAATTCGGCAGTATCGGAGATATGGAAAAAAATGAAATCTCCCATCGATTCGCGGAGGGAGCTCTTTTATTTTCAAACTGATTTCTTGAAAGGCGCCAAAGTATATCTAGACGCCTTATACGACGATTCAATATATAAAAGGAACGATCAGTTTATCCGCTTCCAAATTGCAATCGAAACCGCCAATCTTAAGCTCGCTTAAGTTGATCAACAACGCGCGATTCGCGCAGTTGTCCACGTCCGCTTTGTTGTAGTATTTGCTTTCGTCCACGTTCGCCAATTGGTAGGACACGAGGGAGATAATGGATGAGGAATTCGGACTCACGGAAGCTCCGATCACGGCGCTAGTTACGATACGGTTCTTAGCCTCGTCCCCCTTTACTTTTTCCGGAATCGTAATCCCGATCTTATCTATCAAATAGCAATTGGCGAAAAAGAAAATCGGCAAAAGAGCCGGAAAGATACGTTTCATCCTGGTTTTCCCTAGAAGTTTTTTTACAGAAGATTCCATATTTCCGACGACTTCAATCGAATTTCCGTCCATGTCAAAAGAGCCGACGGTAATTTTGCTCGATCTAAAATTCCTTTTCCGAGATGCCCTCCGAAGCAAAGTGGAGAAATATGCGAGTTCCTTCCCTGTTCCGTTTCTTTATACTCTTGTCCGTTTCTTCGACATGGCTGTTCGTCCAACCCGCATTTGCGGAGTCGGATTCCGGTCCTTATTCGGGAATATCGCCTCTTTCCTATCTATTGGGGGCTTATTCTCCCGAAAAAACTTTAGTCGCCTATAAAAATCCCGGAGACTCTCGGATTTTTTATCTCAGGCAGGAAACTCTATCCGCATTTTTAAAAATGGTCGAAGCGTATAAAAAAGACCATCCTGAAGAGAGGCAAATTCCCTTCCTTGTTTCCGCCTTTCGTTCGTTTAACGATCAGAAAGGGATCTGGGAGGACAAATTCACGGGTAAGCGCAAAATGAGAGAAGGGATCCAAGGGAAGAATCCTCTGCAAATCATAAACCTGATTCTGGAATATTCGAGCGCACCGGGTACTTCTAGGCACCATTGGGGCACGGATATCGATATCAATTCCCTGGAAAATTCCTATTTCGAAAAAGGGGGTCGCGGGGAGAAGCTCTACCAATGGTTGCGTCAGAACGCCTTTAAATACGGATTTTGCCAGCCGTATTCGCCTAGATCGGAGAGAGGAAATAAAGGCTACGACGAGGAAAAATGGCATTGGTCCTACGCGAGGTTGGCCAACGATTTCCAAAAAGATTGGGAAAAGGAATATAAAAAAGGGAATCTTACCTTAACGGGAAAATTCTTGGGTTCCGAAACACTTGGAGAACTCCCAATGGAATACGTCGGCTCGGTAAATCCGGAGTGCAAATCGATCTCCGGCCGGAGATAGTTACTAGCATAATAACCTATCCCGAATTGCGCTCCTAACCTTCGATTACCGAACGTAAAAAAGTTTATTTCAATCCGTTTAATTTTCTATGCTTCTTTGGGAGAAAAATAATCCGCTGAAAAATATTCTACTTTTATAAGTTTCATAAAGATTCAAGTTTCGAAAAACCGCTCTAGGCTTTGACGATCGGCAGAGAGCGGAGTACTCGTAGAAAAATGAATCCGGGACAAGAACGATCCGAAAACACGATCTCCTCTTTGGAGGAAAAGACGATCCAAAAAGGGATCTCCATTTTTTCCGCAGGAGACGAATTCGAACCTTCGGTTTTCAGTTCCTATTCCATCTTCTCCAAGTCTCTTTCCTTTTTGGATGATAGACCCGAATTGAAAGTCCAAGCCTTCCGGTTCGCGGACGTTTTTCCTACACTTCGGAACTGGAAACAAGTTGCGGATCATATCCGTCTGTATTTTTTACAGACCCGAACGGAACTCCCGGTCGTACTGAAATTCGGGATGAGAATTGCACTTTCCAACCCTGTCACAGCGTTTCTTCTCTCCTTCGTGACCGGAAAAATGATCCTTTTCTTCGCGAAGTTTTTCATAGTCGGCCGAAATTACGAACAGGCCAAAAAAACCGTATATTCCAGATACAAATTAGGAATTTCGAATACGATAGATATTCTGGGAGAAGCCGTTCTTTCCGAGCGGGAAGCCGAGGAATATTCCGAAAAATATCTTTCGTTACTGGAAGGGATAGCGAACGATCCGATCCTGCAAAAACTGAATCCAGGTCTACCCAATCCGAGCGCCAACGGAAACGTCTCGGTAAAATGCTCGGCGTTATTTTCCCAATTGGATCCTTTGGCTTTTGAATATTCCGTTTCCGTGTTAAAAGAGAGATTACGCCCCATTTTCAAATCCGCCGTCGCCAAAAACATATTCGTAAATCTGGACCTGGAGCAGTATGAAACCAAGAATCTGATTCTGACCGCGGGATTAGAGCTTTTCTCCGAGCCGGAATTTTCCGATTATCCCCACTTCGGATTGGTGATCCAGGCCTACCTTCTCACCTCCTTGCAGGACCTGGAAAAAGTGATAACAGTCTCCGGTAAGAGAAAGTTTCCTCTTACCGTCCGCTTGGTTAAGGGGGCGTATTGGGAATTCGAAGTGGTTCAGTCCAAGCAAAAAGGTTGGGAAGCACCCGTTTTTCTCACCAAACCCGAAACGGATCTGAATTATGAAAAATGCGCCGAACTGCTGCTCAGATCGCATCCCCGTATTTTTCCCGCTTTTGCCACGCATAATGTAAGAAGCATGGCATACGCTCTTGCTTTGGCCGAAGAGCTGAATATTCCGAAAAAAGATTACGAAATCCAAATGTTATACGGAATGGGTGATCCTTATAAAAAGGCCCTACGGAAATTCGGAATTTCCGTCCGTGAATATTCTCCGATAGGCGAAGTGATCCCCGGTATGGCTTACCTGGTCCGCCGGCTATTGGAAAATTCCACGAATGAAGGGTTTTTAAAGAACATCTACTCGAAGAAAAAGGATAGAATCCAACTTTTAGAGATTCGAAAGAAGGCGGCTATATGAATTCCGGAATAGATTCGATCGCGTTGAAAAACGAAGCGATCCGCGATTTTACTTTACCCGAGGAAAGAGAGAGGCTCAAAAATGCGATCCAAGCTCTTCGAAAGAAATTGCCCATTCAGATAAATCCGATTCTTTCCGGCAAAACACTCCCGTCTTCGGAATCGCATTCCGTTTTCAATCCCGCAAATCTAAGCGAGACGGTGGCAAAGATATCTTACGCCGACGTTCGATTGGCCGAACAGGCAGTCGCCGTCTGCTCTGACTTTGCGGAAACTTGGCAAAACGAAACCCAAAGCAAACGGAGCGACATTCTTAGAAAAACCGCCCAGTTGTTGCGTACGAATAAGGACGAACTTACCGCATTGATGATCCTGGAAGTCGGAAAAGGAGTCAAGGACGCAGACGCGGAAATAGCGGAAGCCATCGATTTTTGCGAATTCTACGCGCAGGAAGCCGACAAACTCTCCTCTCCTAGAATAAGGAATTTGGAAGGGGAAGACAATTCGTTTTTCTACAGACCGAAAGGATTAACCGTAGTAATCGCACCCTGGAATTTTCCCTTGGCTATCCTCTGCGGTATGACCGTAGCACCGCTAGTAACCGGCAATACCGTTATTATGAAACCGGCGGAACAATCCTCTGCGATCGCTTCCGTTCTTTACGGTTTTTTAAAGGAAGCCGGAGCTCCCGACAGAGCCTTGCAATTCCTACCGGGAAGGGGGGAAGAAATCGGCTCCTATCTGGTGAAACATCCGAAAGTTCATACGATCAATTTCACCGGATCCCGCGCGGTCGGATTACAAATGATCCGCGAAACTGCCGCTCTCGAACTGAAATTCATCAAACGAGTCGTGGCCGAAATGGGCGGCAAAAACGCGATCATCGTGGACGAGGATGCCGATTTGGACGAGGCGGTCGCCGGCTCTATACAATCCGCCTTCGGATTTCAAGGTCAGAAATGCAGCGCCCTTTCCCGCTTGATCGTATTAGAGTCCTGTTATGAGTTGTTCAAAAAAAGATTTTCGGAAGCTCTTCTTTCCTTAAAACCCGGTCCCCCGGAGGATCCGTCCTCTAAAATCGGTCCGGTGATCGATTCCGAATCTAAGACAAGAATCGAAAATCTTTCCGAAAAATTCGCTCCGAATCTCCTCCAAAAGTTGGAGGTTCCTACCGATCTGAAAGGGAAAGGAAATTACGTGGATGCGATCTTACTGGAAAGCAAAGATTTCGACTCCGATCTAGGTCAGGCCGAATTCTTCGCACCGATCGTGACCCTGTTTAAGGTTCGGAATTTCGAAGAGGCGATCCGGAAAGCAAACGAAGTGGACTACGCTTTAACCGGAGGCCTGTATTCTAGAAATCCGAAAAATATCTCCTTGGCCAAACGACTCCTCGAGGTAGGAAATCTGTACATCAATCGAGGGATCACGGGCGCTATCGTAGATCGTCAACCTTTCGGAGGGTTCAAACTTTCCGGAGTAGGTGCCAAGGCCGGCGGACCGGATTATTTGAAACAATTCGTAGAGCCGGTAACGGTGACGGAAAATACCATGCGCCGCGGATTCATTCCGGAATTATGATCGATCCCTATAAACGGACCAACTCGTTTCCAAGATCGTTTTAGGATCGCTATAAAGACATTTCCAGCCCAGAAGCCTTTCGGCAAGGCCCGCTTCGGCCCATAATTTTGCCGGATCCCCGAATCTTCTGTCGGACAATTTATACGGGATCGGCTTTCCCACGACTTTTTCCGCTAATTTAAGAATTTCTAATACGGAATATCCCTTTCCGGTCCCCAAATTTACGGCCAAGGATTTTTTTTCCCGAATGACGTATTCCAATCCGAGAACGTGAGCGGAGGCCAAATCGCTTACGTGGATATAATCCCTGACACAACTTCCGTCGGGAGTATCGTAATCCGTCCCGAATACCTCCATGCCGGATCTCATACCTGTCGCAGCTTCCATAACGATCGGTAGAAGGTTCGCCGGAGTCCGCTCCAACCCTCTGACTCTGCCTGAAGGGTCGTATCCCGCTGCATTAAAATAACGTAATGCTGCAAATTTGATTCCCTTCAATTTATCGAACCAGCGCAAATTTTCTTCTATGGCCAACTTGGTATAACCGTAATAATTCTCAGGATGCAACGGGTGGTTTTCATCCAGTGGAAGGTATTGGGGAGTTCCATAGACCGCTGCGGAAGAAGAGAAAACGAAATACTTCGTCCCCTTCCCCTCCATAAACGATAGCAGCTGGATGGAACCGGCGATATTATTCAGCGCATATTTGGACGGGTCCGTCATGGATTCACCTGCCGCTTTCCATGCGGCAAAATGAAAGACTGCATCGATAGGTCTGGCAAACGCCTTTTCCAAAATGGACGTATCGTGGATATCTCCGACCACCAATTCCGCTTTGGGAAAAAGATTCTTCTCGTTCCCCTTTTGCATGTTATCGACTACAAGAACCTCGTAGCCTTTGTCCAGCAATAGTGCGACAACGTGACTGCCGATGTAACCGGCTCCCCCGGTAACGAGAACTCTCACCTGTGGTCCATTACCCCGCGGTCGCTATTCTTAAAGAACGCGATGATATTCAGGACTTCCTGAGGATGATTTCCCTGCTTTTCCAAAGCTTCCAAAGCCTGACGATAATTCATTCCGGAATGATAAATGACCTTATATGCCTGTTTGATGGCGGCCCTAACCTCGGGGGAAAAACCTCCACGCTTCAATCCTACCGTATTCAATCCGATGATCGTACACGGGTTCCCGTCCGCCGTGGAATAGGGGGGAACATCCTGAACGACTTTGGAACAACCTGCGATCATCGCGTAATCGCCTACGAAGCAGAATTGATGGACTGCGACTAATCCGGAAATGAAAGCCTTATTTCCGACGGTCACGTGGCCGGCGAGGACCAAACCGTGGGTAAGAATATTATCGTCTCCCACGATACAATCGTGGCCGACGTGGGCGTTCCCCATAATATAATTCCGATTTCCTAAAACCGTCGGCGAATCCGTTTTCGTGCCGCGATGGATATTCGAATATTCCTTAAACGTATTATGATCCCCGATGATCGTTTTGGTCGGAGTGGCGGCGTCAAAACCTAGATCCTGAGGTACGACTCCGATAACCGCTCCGTGAGCGACTCGATTGAACTTTCCCATTTTCGTTCCGGAGAAAATACGGGCTCCGGTCTCGATGATCGTCCCTTCTCCGATCACCACGTCTTTTTCTATGATCGTATAAGCTCCCACTTCGACGGATTCGTGCAATTCTGCCTTGGAATCGACTATGGCTGTTGGGTGAATTTTCATTCTGTTTCGCCTCTTAAATCTCCGAGAATACGAAAAACGACCTGGATTTTTTATTCAAGCTATAAATAATTGGGGGGAGGCTCGTCTTCGAAGGATCCGAACCATGTTCGATTCGTTCCGAAAAAAGAAGCCCGATTCGATCCATTTTTCGGCTGAGGGGGAGAAGTATGATTCTAGATTGGTCCCGCTTGAACGGTCTGAAGCAAGGTGACGAAGAGGAAGATAGACTCTGGTTGGAGGACATGATTCGTTCTCTTCGAAAGAACATGAATGTCCGTTTGGATAATATAAAATCCTTCGCAGCACAACGAAAATCCGAAGAGCTAAGAGCGGAATTGCACCAAACCAAAGGGGTTGCAGCTAATTTCGGCTTGGCTGCCCTACAGGCAAAAGTCACCGAGGCCGAAGCGAAATTAAAACAGGGAGATCTCGCCACCTGTTTGACGTTATGCGAAGACTTACCTGTTATCTGGGAAAAAACGAAAACCGAGCTAGAAACGAAATTTCCGGAATAGAATAACTTCTAAATCCGGGCCGGAAGATGGAATTCTCTTCCGACACGACGAAGTTCCGAGCGGGTTACTTTTTCCCCTTACGTTCCGAAAAATAAGAATCCACCTGATTCGTCAGCGGTCGGATTTTTTCTTCGTAGGTCAGAATCGCTTCCACCGTTTTTTCGTACAAACTCATAAGCAAGGCTTGCGCAGCGTCGCACATCTGTTCCTTACGGAACTCCTCGACATGCAAAGTCTCCGTGATGGACCCGTCAGGATTGAAAGGCAAAGAAGCTAAAAGGTTGGAAACCACGATCTTATCGTCCCCAGCGACGTGACTCGGATCGAAAATCACAGGTAGGATGGTTTGATTCTTCGCGTGAGTGATCACGTTTAGATCCGGAGTATTCCTGCAATATCCTTCCTTGATGAACAGGGTCTTTACACCTCTTTCGCAAAGGATAATATTCAAATTTCCTTGATTAGCGATATATTCCGCGGCGGAAAACCATTCGATTGCCTCGTTTCCGAATCCCCGCTTCAGAATAACCGGCCTTCCCGTACGGCCTACTGCTTCCAGCAGCTCGAAGTCCTGGGCGTTTCTAGTTCCGATCTGAATCATGTCGGCATGTTTGGAGACTTCTTCCGCCATGGTGTGGTCCATCACTTCAGTGACATAGGGAAGACCCGTTTCTTCTTTTACCCGATCCAGAAGTTTGATCCCGTCCCAACCCATTCCCCTCCAATCGGTAGGTCTTGTTCTGGGCTTAAATGCTCCTCCGCGAAAGACGATGCGATCGAGGATTCCGAATTTTTTTCCGATCTCGACCGCCTGCTTCGCGATCGTAACGGTTTGCTCGTAGGTCTGGGGAGAATCCGGTCCGACGATGAAGATGTGTTTTCCGGTTCCGAATTTTCGGACAAGACCGTCCGCACCTTTAACTTCCACGATTCTATTCTCGCGATGAACGACTTCTCCGTTCTTGCCTGCAGCGGTGCGGGCGATATTCTTATAAGGCAATGACACGTTCCAAATTCGAGTGACCCCTGGGAGTTCCTTCACATAGCCTTCTTTTTCGGAGATATTTCTAGTGTCTCCGATGAAATGGATGGTATCCGACACAACCGCTCCTCGGATGATTTCGGTCTGGTTGCCGCATTCTCCGGCCAAAGCCTTGATCTTCGCTTCCGTTTCCGGGTGTCCCTTCTCTAGTTCGACTATGTCCACGTAGCCTCCGCCCGGGTACGGGCATCCTCCCGTTTCGGGAGACATTCTCGTTCCAGGCTTTCCTTAAACCGCAGAACGTCAAGAAATCCGTGGAAATGGCTCAGTGAGAATGTTCCGGCCCGGGAAAAATTCCTTCCTTCACTTCCTTGACGTACGTTTTCACGGCTTCGAAAACGCCGGAACGACCGTCCATGTACGTCTTTAGGAACTTAGGATGAAAGTCTTTGTTCAATCCGAGAAAATCGTATAACACCAGTACTTGACCGTCGGTGGCCGGTCCTGCTCCGATTCCTATAGTCGGGATCGGAATGGACGAGCTGATCTCCCCCGCTAAAATGGAAGGAATCAATTCGAATACGACGGAAAAGGCGCCGGCGTCCGAAATCCCTTTTGCTTCGTTTAACAATCTAATCCGGTCTTCTTCCGCTTTTCCCTGAATCTTATGTCCTCCGAACACGTTCACCGATTGGGGAGTCAACCCGACATGGCCCATAACGGGAATACCGATCCTCTCCAATTTATAAATCAGTTCCAGAATTTCCGGCCCGCCCCCTTCGAATTTCACCGCATCGCAACCGGATTCTTTCATGACTTTTCCCGCGGAGCGAATTCCATCTTCGAGAGAAACTTGGTAGGACAAAAAAGGAAGGTCCACTGTGATGAAAGTATTCGGCGCCCCTCGGCGCACGGCCTTCGCGTGGTAGATCATTTCATCCAATGTTACGGGCAGGGTACTAGGATGTCCTTGGACCACCACTCCCAACGTATCCCCCACTAAAATCGAATCCACCCCCGCTTCTTCCAGAATACGCGCGAACATATAATCGTAGCAGGTCAGCACTCCGATTTTCTTTTCCAAAGGTTTTTTCCCTTTCGGGAAGACTTTATTAACGTCCCTCATATTTCGTTCCTAAGATATCTCGAACGCGTCCGCAAGAAATCCTTCTCCCAATTCTTCCAATAACTCCCGGACAAAAGGACGCGTAAATAGACTATGATGCGGAAGGTGCAAACCTTTCTCATGCAAGCGGACACGATCGTAAATCAATATGTCTATGTCTATCGTCCTGGGGCCCTTATCCGTGGTTCGTACGCGCCCCATTTCCGTTTCGATCCGCAATAAAACGTCTAGCAGTTCGTGAGGGGGTAAGGACGTCGCGATTTCCAGAATCTGGTTCAGAAAATCCGGCTGGTCGGTTACTTCCAACGCTTCCGTGTTCAAAGGAGTCCCGCTCCGGACCAACCGTATTCCGGGTTTTTCCGAGATCCTGGAGGCGGCTTCCTTGAGAGAAGCCTGCCTGTCTCCTAGATTGGCTCCGAGGCAAAGAAAAACGCGGTGTTCCGTCATGGTTTCGTATGCACCGCGTGACTTACTCTATAATCGGAGCAATCCAGATGGATCTCTTTGGTCATCTCCATCAAACGGGAAAAGATCCGTCCTTCCGCTTTATCCTTCCAATCCGCAAGAGAAATATTGGAAGTCAATATCGTCACCCTCTCCTCTTCGTATCTGGAATCGATCAGATCGTAAAGTTGCGAATTCGCCCAATCGGATTCCTTGTTCGCGCCGAAATCGTCCAATACCAGAACTTCCACTTCCATGAACTGTTTTTTGATCGTTTGTTCCATCCCGTGGATCTGGCTGTCTTTTTGGTACGTATCCCTGATCGTGGAAAGAAAATCCCGATTGATTTTGGCGTATTTGCATTCCAGTCCGTAACGAAGAATCAATTCGTTTAATATGGCACAAGCGAGAAGTGTTTTTCCCGAGCCCGTATTGCCCCAGAGATACAACCCCTGCCGTAGAGATCCCAATCTATCCCACTCTCTGACCAAATGACTCGCCCAATCATGAGCGATAAAGAAACCCTGTTCGCTGGTGGTCGGAATATTCATATCCAAGCTATCCAAGGTTCTATACCTGTACTTCGCGGGAATTCCCGCTTTTTTCACCAGAGACTCGATGCGATTCATCTCCTCTCTAGCATCATGGCAAACGCAGGACATCATCCTGTTTTGGCTCTCGTCGTATATCATGAAAGGCGCTCTGCCTCTGGATGGACAGGCTCCGCATGCTTCGCTCATGCAGGAGCAAAGCACCAAAACGCCGGAGGACGAGTTTTGAACGTTCTCCTCCAGTAAAAAACCCACACCTTCACAAATCCTGCAACCTGGAGAGCCCGCTCGAATCGGAGTTAAATTCTTTAAGTTCATGCCGACAAACCGAGTCTAGTGGAGGACGGAGGAAGAGAAACAAAGAAAATCGCATATAGAGACGGAAAACCGTCTTAGGATCGAAAAATCTGCTCGCATTCCCGGTTCCATATTCGATTCTGGAGGTCGATTCCGACGGGAAATAAACCTCGGAATTCTTACGCGAAAACGTCTATCGGAGATCGACTGAGCGCTTTGGACCGGAAAAGATTCGGCGATTATGTCGCGAATTCGGCAAAAAAGGGAAAATTTTTTTCTCCCGGGTTTATCTGGAACCCCGAGCAACCGATAGTTAAACAGGAGAAAAGGACTTTGCCGTTCTTTTCCCGAATCCTATCTTTGAAAGAGAAGGCACAGGTGTGAGCACTATGAAGGTGATGAAGACTATTTTCGTTCTTCTGGCCGTGGTCGGACTCAACCTCTCCTTGTTCGCACAGAACCAGCAGCAAGGCGGAGGACAACAGAACCAACAAGAGGCCAAAGCGGCGGCCGATAAGATCGACGAACTCCTCAAAGGGGAACTCGTTCCCGAGGACGACGACAAGAACCTTACGGAAGAGCAGAAGCGTCGGAAGAAGGTGATCCAAGAGCAGGAAGCTGTTTGGAAGAACCCCGACTTCAAAGGCTATGACAAAAACTTCCAGGAACTCCATCAGCTCTCTAAGGCTTTCGCGAACAATAAGTTCCGCCTGGCCCTGACCAGCTACCAATCCGGAGTCAATACCATCTTAAAGATGCGGGAGTCTGTCGAGCAGTATCGTAAGGAAGAAGCCGAGAAGAAGCGTTTGGACGAGAAGTGGTATTGGCAAAAAGTCGACCGCAAAGCGCGCGAAGACCGCGTCGTTTCCAGACAGAAACTCGAGGCAAAACAATTAGCCCTTAACTATTTTACCAAAGCGGTTAACCATTTGGACGAGATCAAGAACCCGGACCTGCGCGAGCGTGCCGAGTTTAAACGTCTCTTATCCGATGTTTATCGCTCCTGGATCATTACGGAATACGACCTCCAAAACCTGCCTCAATGTATCCCCATACTTGAGCTCTACATCGAGGTCGATGAAAACGAGAAGGAATATCCGGCTCACAAGTATCTTGCTAGCTGCTACGCCTTCGAAGAAAACATGATCAAAAAGTACGGCGGCGCCAGCGAGGACCAAATGTTCAAATTCCGTCATAAGAAGAACATTCACCTTCTCCGTGCAACCGAGCTGAAATACGGAAAGGATTCTCCGGAATACAAACACATCGTCGCTCTGATCAACAAGGACGAAGTGATTTCGGTTCGTCCTTAACTCCTCTTTCATAAAAAGGATAATCAAGCCTCGGCGTTAGCCGGGGCTTTTTTATTTCTGCCGATCGGGCCGAAAGGTCCTTCATTTCCGAAAAAATATTGCGTCTATGTGATTCTTCGCTTATCCAAGTGGGATGCCCTTCTTAAGATTTCTCCCGAGTTCGAAATTTTTCCTAACGATCTATCTCTTAGCTCTCCTGCCCGCCTTTACGGAGAATTTACAGGCCTGCCGCCAGGATTACGACTGCACGGCCGGTGCGGTCTGCATCAAACCGCAAAATTCCCAGTACGGAGTCTGCTTAGGAGGAGATAGTCCCGGTCGCTCCAACGACGATTATTTGGATCCCGATCCTATGGATCCTTACTTAGGAACGACCTGCAACCAAACCCTCAATTGCACGAGAGGAAAGATCTGTTTCAAAACGGGAGACAGTGAACTAGGAGCTTGCATCCCGCAAGGTTGGATGAAGCGCAAGGATGTGAAAAATCTTTTGGAAAAGGGGAAGTAACTCCGGACAAATCGCCGAAAAATCCCTATCGATTTCGAAATCGGAATAAAAAAGGCGGTCGCAAATTCTAAGATCGGACGATGTATTTTTTTCGATCCGTTATTCTATAAACCGCAACTCCGCCGGAACCCGTCGGAAGATCCGATTATAGGAGAGAAAGAAAAGATGGTAGCTCACACCTTGGAAAGACCAAGCCAAAACCGAACCTCCCAATCCACGAAGGTACTGGATGTAGTCATCATCGGTTCCGGATTTGCAGGACTCTGTATGGGGATCCGACTCAAACAAGCAGGCATACATTCCTTCTTGATTTTGGAAAAAGGAAACGGAATCGGAGGAACCTGGAGAGACAACGACTACCCGGGAGCCGCCTGCGACGTTCAGTCCCATTTGTATTCGTATTCTTTCGCTCCTAAATCGGACTGGTCCCGTTTATTCGGCCCCCAAAAAGAGATATTGAATTATATGAACGACTGCGTCGATAAATTCGGCCTTCGCCCTCATATCCTTCTGAACCAGGAAGTCGACGGAGCGTTCTTTGACGAAAGGACCGGAACCTGGGAAATCGCCGTCGCCGACGGAGAAAAATTTCGGGCCCGCGCTCTCGTTGGTGGAACCGGCGGCCTCAGTCGGCCGGTGCTGCCCGATATTCCGGGAATCGAAGTCTTCCGAGGAGCTAAATTCCACTCCGCAAGATGGGATCACAGCTTCGACTTGAGCGGTAAGACCGTTGCGGTTATTGGAACCGGAGCTAGCGCCATTCAGATCGTTCCCGCGATTGCCCCCAAAGTCGGTCGTTTGGAACTCTTTCAAAGAACCGCTCCCTGGATCCTTCCCAAACCGGACGCGGCTATCGGCGGAAGCGTACGCGGTATTTTCCGCTTCCTACCTCCGCTACGTTGGTTATTTAGAAAAGCGATCTACTGGTTAAACGAACTGGGAGTCATCGCTTTCGCGATCAATCCGAAGCTGATGAAGATTTTCGAAAAATTCGCGAAAGGTTTCATCGTAAAAAGCGTCAAAGACCCTGCGCTGCAAGCTAAGCTGACCCCGAACTACACGATCGGTTGTAAAAGAATCCTTTTGTCCAACGATTATTATCCTGCTTTGAACCGTGAGAATGTGCATCTCGTAACGGAAGGAATCCGAGAAATCAAAAAGGATTCGATCCTAACTAAGGACGGAAAGGAGCACAAGGTAGATGCGATCGTATTCGCGACCGGCTTTCAGGCCGCCGAGGCGGTTTCACCTTTCGAAATCCGGGGCAAAAACGGTCAGTTGTTAAGCGACGCTTGGAAAGAAGCCGCAGAGGCTTATTTGGGAACCACTATCGCCGGATTTCCGAACTTTTTCATGATCGTCGGACCGAACACCGGTTTGGGCCACAGCTCCATGATTCTGATGATCGAATCCCAAGCTCAATATACGCTGCAATGCATTCGATCGCTGTTAAAGAAAGATATCAAGTATCTGGATGTGCGTAAAGAGATTCAGGATAAGTACAATTCGGAAATCCAGGAAAGGCTCGGCAGATCCGTTTGGCTGACAGGAGGTTGCGTGAGTTGGTACAATACCAGTTCCGGTAGAAACACCACCTTATGGCCCGGTTTTACGTTCGAATTCAAGGCGAAAACCTTCTTCCTGAGACCGAGCGATTATGAATTCGTCCGGATGGATGGAAAAAAAGAAAAGATCGGCCTCGGTTCTCGCGTATCTATGGCACTAAACGCCGCCCTGGGTTGATCACAACATCCAATACACTAGAATCTCCCGATTACCGTCTCTCCCGGTAATCGGAGATTCCGCCAGGCCGCGAACCTTCGCTCTCAGCTCCGAGCGCAAAAACCGGACAAAGGAGCGGATTGCCCGCCAACGGATCCGCGGATCCTTCACTACTCCCTTTAATAATTCCGACTTGGAAACTTCGAACTGAGGTTTAAAGAGACTGATGCCGGTCCAGATCACTTCCGGATTTTCCGATTTTAATTTCTGAACCGTAGGAAGCACGGAACGTAAAGAGATAAAACTCAAATCCATCGTTAAGAGAATTTCTCTGGGAAAAGGGTCCGATGACCGTTTCTCCCAAAGTTCAGTTAATAAATTCCAATCCGTATCCCTTATATGAAATCGATCCTGTACGGTAACGCGAGGGTCGTTCGCGATTCGGGAAGCCATTTGTCCGTAACCTACATCGAAGGAAAAGACCGCAAAAGCCCCTTTTTCCAAAAGGACCTGAGTAAATCCGCCTGTAGAAGCCCCCCAATCCACACAAAGTTTGCCCTCTGTGGAAACTTCGAATTTCCGAAAAGCCTCCAGGAGTTTATACGCTCCCCTACTCACGTATTCGGGTATGGTTTCTCGAATTCTGATTTCGGCCGAATCCGAAACGGAAACTCCGACCTTATCCACCACTCGATCGTCCACTAAAACCGATCCCGAAAGAATTAAGCTCCGAGCACGGGCCAGATCCGAAGCCAGACCCTTTTCTAGGACCAATCGGTCCAGTCTAGTTTTTCCTCGAGCCAAGGGATCCCGGTAGTTTTCGAAAAAAATCGGTAAAACGGATTCCCGACTCGGGAGAAGGAAGAGAAAGATCCAAATTTTTTCCCAATTCTTCCAGTTCTCTCACAAGCGAAGATACCATCTTCTTACATTCGTTTAATCCGTATAAAAAAGGATATGTGATCTTCCCGGAACGGGAATCTTTTCCCGGAGTTTTTCCTAAGTCCTCTCGGGATCCTTCCACGTCCAAAATATCGTCGGTGATCTGGAACAATAAGCCCAGCTTAATTCCATAGTCCGAAAAAAGTGCCGCGCGAGATTGGTGATCGGGCCGCAAGCGATTCCCAAGAAGAAGAGAGGCTCGAATCAAGGCGCCCGTTTTCAAACGATGAGTCATCGCCAATAATTCCTGCTTGGTTCCATGTAAAGAATCGGGCTTCCTTTCCAACGCTAAATCCAATACTTGCCCCGAGACCATACCCGGCCCGCCTCCGCCTTGGTGCAGAATGCGAACCAAATCCCGGTGTAAAAAAGGATCCGTTTCTTGACCTTTAGCATGTGTTAACCACTCGAAGGCATACCCTTGCAACGCGTCCCCCGCAAGAATAGCCGTAGCTTCGGAATACTTTTTATGTAGAGTCGGATTTCCTCGACGAAAATCATCGTCGTCCATGCTAGGAAGGTCATCATGGATCAGACTATAGGTGTGCAAAAATTCCAGAGAAGAACCGATGGCAAGGGAATCTTTGGTCATGGAGCCGAACGAGGCGATTGCTAGAATCGGACGTAATCGCTTGCCTCCGGCTTTTAAGCTGTATTCCATGGCCTCGGCAAGTTCGGACGCCGATTCTTTTTGGAATCGAGGAAAAACTTCCGATTCCAAATAAGATTCGAATTCCTTCTTCGCTTCGGAAAGCAGGGAGATAAAGGAAGGATCTTTTTCGCCGGTTTCCAAATCGTCTTACCTTTTTAAACCCGAACCGACGACAATCTTGCCGACAGTATTGCCTGTTTGAAAATATTTCACCGCGTCCGGCAGATCCACGAAGGCGTATGTCGCTCCGATATGCGGCGCAGGGAGATTCATTTTTAATAAATTTTTAATATAGGAAGATATTTCCTCCACACGATCATACAACCAAATGAGATTAAACCCTAATACGCCTTTGTTCGCGGAGATCATTTCCATCGGGTCTATCTTAGGTCTGTTCAAATATCGCCATGCCAGCGACGGCCAATTGACTCTATCCCCCTGACCCATAAAGGAAGCGGATCCGTAAACGACTAATCTTCCCATAGGAGCTAAGGCACGGTAACTATCCGCGAGGATTTTCCCGCCGATACATTCCAAAACTAGATTTAGTTCCCTTCCCCCCAATGCGGTCTTTAGTTCCTGCGCAAACCTTCCGGAGCGGATAATCCAGGCATCGTACCCTTCTTTTTCCAAGAGAGAAATTTTGGAAGGGTTTCCGACCGTCCCCAACGTATAAGCGCCCATTCTCTTCGCGATTCGGTTCGCGTAAATTCCCACGCCGCCGGCCGCACTATGGATCAGAACCGTCTGACCTTTTCGAAGATTTCCTAGAGGAACCAAAGCGTAGTAAGCCGTCAAAGCCTGGACCAAAAAACCGGCCCCTTCCTCGTAGGACCATTTGGGCGGAAGTTTGTATACGTATCGTTGGTCGATATTCAGATGATCCGCATAGGCCCCGAAACGGGTGACACCCATCACTCGATCGTTTTTACGAAAGTGTCTTACTTTTTTTCCTAAAGCCACGATCTTTCCCGAATATTCCAAACCCGGAATGAAAGAACCTTTCGGCGTCGCGCTGTAGAGCCCCTGGATAGCGAAAATATCCGCAAAATTTAAACCGATGGCCTGAACCTGAACGGTGACTTCGAATTCTCCAGGTTCGGAGAGCTCCTCTTCCTTTCTTTCCAACGAATCCAATGAGCCTTTCGTATCGACTCTGTAAACGGTGCGAATCATGGGGGCATTCTGTTTTACATTTTGATATTCTTAAAGGAAAAAATCGGATCGGATCGATTTCTTTCTTTTACCGAAAAAGCCCCGGAAAAGAGGGAACAAATCCCTGTGATCCGAGGCTCGCGCCCTTTTTAGAAAAAGAAACCTTATACGGAAGGAAAGATTTCCTTCAAAAAATTCTTCAACTCTATCCAGGAACGTACGTCCGCCTTTTCGTTATAAGCGGCACCTTTCGAATTGTCGTTTCCCGCTTCCTTGATCGTAAAAGAATGCACCGCTCCGCCGTAGGATATGAATTGCCAATCCACCTTGGCCTTTCTCATCTCCTCTTGGAAAGCCGCCACCTCTTCGGGTTTTACGAACGGATCATCCGCGCCGTGTAAGGCCAAAACTTTCCCTCGGATCGCAACGGATTCTTCCGGTTTCGGAGTGGATAATCCTCCGTGAAAACTGATCGTCCCCTTGAGCGGAGCTCCGCTTCTGGCAAGTTCCAAAGCGGCCGTGCCGCCGAAGCAATAACCGAGAATAGCAAGGTTTTCCGGATCCACTTGCGGTCTACTTTTCAGTGCATCGAGCGCGGCTTGAGTCCTGTCTCGGAGCAATTTCCGATCTCCACCCTGCCGGAAACTTCCGGCGATTTTTGCCGCCTCTTCATTCGATTTAGGCCGGACTCCTTTACCGTAGATATCGGCTGCAAAGGCAACATATCCTAAAGAAGCAAGCTGCTTGGCTCTTGCTTTCGTGTTTTCGCCTAGGCCGAACCAATCATGAACCAATACGATTCCCGGAGCTTTTTTTTCCTTTCCTTCCGGATACGCCAAGAAGCCTTCCAGAACGGTATCTCCCTGTTTGTATTCCACGATTTCGGTTTTTACCTTAGCGGAGATCGAAGACGCCGAAAGGATCAGCGCCGCAATACCTGTTAGAACTTTTTTCATACGTGAGGACTTCCTCGGGATCGCTCCCTATTTCAGATAAAGGATAGACGATCCTGCAAAAAAAATTGTCAGCGAAAAATCGAAGTCCCTGAAAAATATTTAAGAAAGTTAACTAATCACTGTGATGGTAGGTATAAGCTTAAAAATAGATTACCCGCAGATCGATGCCTCCGTGAGTCACATGAACGGTTTTCGTCTCCATACCACTAATACGAACAAAGGAAGACCAGGAGGCTTCATCCGGACAAAGTAGAAATCCGGCAATTTCGGCAGGGAGTTTTCTCCATTCTTTTAGAATTTCCGCCAACTGCCGGTAGGGATCAAAAACGTTTTCTTGCCGGATCCTCAATCCGTACGGAGGATTTAAAGGCATCCAGATCTTTGCAGGCTTTCCTAGAGAGATCCAAATTTCACGGGGAGAAAGGGAAAAAAAATCCTTTTCGCTCGAGGCCAAGGTCGGCGGCTGAAGTCCGGACCTTTGCTTTTCCAAAAATTCCTGAAACCGGCTCCCTCTTTCCCGCAAATATGACGCGGCATCCGCTTCTTTTTCATTCCACCAAAGAATGACAGTCTTATTGATCGCCGTTTCCGAAATCTTTCGCTTTAAGAACTCCCAAGTGGCTATCGGAAATTCCCCCAAATCTTCGAAGACATAGGATCTATCATAATGAGGAAAACCTAGCCCGAAAATATGAAAAGCCGACTCCCAGACGAAAGTACCCGAACCGGCAAACGGCACCAGAACCGCGTCTGGATCCGGAAGAATTTTCTTCAATTCGCTTAACAGAAAACGAGCCATATCCTCCCTTATCGGAGCGGATTTAGAAAGAGGCGCGAAACCGCCATGTTTAAAAAGAGGTTCGCCCGCTAAACTTAGGGAAAGAATTAAATCCTCCCCCACGCAGAGAGCGTTTAGTTCGGTAAAATTTCCGATTGTGGAATCGATCGGAATTTTTCCGTAAGCTTCCTCCCAAAGAATTTGGAGCTCCTCGCGGCTCGCGACGGCCCGACCTCGACTTTGCGGGTGAAATCGAATTTGCCAACCATTCGGAAGTAAAGAGGCCTGGCGCAAGGATTCCTGTAATCCGGAAAAACTGAAATCCTCCGACATATAAAACTTGCCTAGATTTATACGAAAATCACGCACCCATGGGAATCTTGTGAGAATTTCCAGAGCCTGGCGAAAATTCGCTTTTTCTAATATGAATTTTTCCGGAAAAACGTTCGCTTTCGGAAAATTGGTTCTAGGCAAGTACGGAGAGGAAATGGCCGACTCCAGTTCCGTTTGTGTTTCCCTAGCGCTTCCGGGAGGCAGCAGAAACTCCCATCTCTGAAGCCTTCCCGGTTTCCATTTCGAAAAAACCCAATCCATATGGGAACTTTCCTTTTCCCCCGTAGAAGCAAAAGGAAAAAGTCGACCGCCGACCTTCCAATCGAAAATGTTTTTCTACTGTTTTAAGGCGGCGGTTCCCGATCTCGCCACTTGGCCGTCCTGAACGGATTGTGCGCCGGAAACGCCGATCGCTCCGATGATTTTCCCGTCCAAAAGAATCAATTCGCCTCCTTCCAAGGGGGCAATCCCTTGGATCGCAAGCAGTCTCAGTCCTATTCCGCCCGCCGCGATCGCGTCTTCTAGACTTTTACTCGGACGTTTAAAGTTATTAGCCGTGACCGCCTTCAATCTTGCGATCTCTATGGAACCGATCTGAGTACCGTCCAATCTTTCGAACAATACCAAATTACCGCCCGTATCCACGATCGCGATCGCCATAAGCCAGTTATTTTTTTTAGCTTCGGCTTGCGCGGCTGAAATCACCTTCCTTGCCTGTTCCAAATTGATGGGCGAACCGTACATCAGCGGTTGTTGCGTTTGAGACTCCAGCGAACTTGTAATTCCGAAGAAAAGTAGGCCGGAAGATAATAAAATCGCCTGAACCGCTTTTGAAACAAGATTCTCTTTTTTGGTCATAGTGTTCTCCTATATTTGAATTCGATTACCGGCTGGCGATAACCGTCATCAGTTTTGATTTGAGGGCTTTACCGTATGACAAAGGAAACGGTAAAAAACGAGAGGTGGGAAGAAATTCGCTCCGAGCGGAAGAATTTCCTAAAATGGACTCAGACGAAAGTCTCCGCCGAGCTTTTTCATTATAGAAAGAGAATGGATAAGGTCAAATCAAATTTGAAGGCGAGGTGGTCCCCACCCTGCTCTGGGTGGGGGCCGGTGCGGTGGTACCCCCGAAGCGGCACTCCAACGCACATAGCACAATTTTACAAAAAAAGGAAACCTTTTTTGTCTAAATACCTTGTTGGAGCTCCTGCAAGAAATCCGAAATTAGAATTCCGGAGAAACGAAAATAGGCAATTTCGCTCTGGATTCGATCCGGAACCTGTATTTTCTCCGGCCGACTTGCTCCGGGTTATACCATCTAATTTCATAGACGGCCATTCCGCCACCGGCGTTCCCGACTTTCTTAACCTCCATATCGGTTCCTCTATCATCTGTCGCTTCACCTTCAGTATTAAGAGATTTCCATTCTCCTGTTTCTTCCTTGAATTCGATGGACACTAAAGATTCGTGTAGAGCGATCTTTGAAGGGCCGACATCCCTGTATCTGAAACTCCAGTATTTCTCCTGGTTCTCTTCGGCCATTATCAGTTCGGGATTTTCAACAACCGTTCTCGATC
Source organism: Leptospira fluminis (assembly GCF_004771275.1). GTDB lineage: Bacteria > Spirochaetota > Leptospiria > Leptospirales > Leptospiraceae > Leptospira_B > Leptospira_B fluminis. Next base: position 243,698 of record NZ_RQEV01000011.1, read on the forward strand.
CGGAAAAAGATTCTTCCGCCGGATAATAGTTCTTCCTATCGAGTTCGTACTCCCAGGAAACCGGGAAAGTTTCCTTACCGCCCGCGATAGGTAAGTCTTTGGTAATAGCCGCTAGATGAGCCTGCAAAAACGGTTGCGTCCCCGGTCCGTAAAGAGTATGGCCTCCTTCATAATGCTGGCGGCTATATTCCTCGGGAGTAGTAACGTATCCGAAATATCCATTGGCGCAACTAATAATGGACGCCTGTTTGATTTTAGAAGCCCCGTTGTCGGCCTGAAGCGCAGCTTCTACGAAACGCCTTCCCGATTCCTTGGTGACCTCGAAGGGTAAGGGAAGGATAAGTGTTTCCCCTATACGAATCGATTGGAAAAGAAGTTTATGCGGAAATTTAGATTTCGGTAATACGATCGGCTGAAGGTATTTGAATCCGACAATACGCTTGTGCCCTTGACAGCCTCCGGTAAAAAACCATCTTGGCCAGCCTTCGGCAAAAAAAGGGGCCCAATTCAGAACAGGGGTTTTACCGTCTTCCGCCCCGGCAGTCAAAGCGGTACCTACGTACGGGCGATCGCAGACTTCCGCGTCTCCGAATTTCGGAGATTCGTAAAGATCGACCTCTTTCGAATGATAGGAAATCGTAGCATCGGAATGCAAAGACGAACCGAGAGAATCGAAAAGTTCGACAGCCTTTCTACCTAATACGTCACCGATTCTTTTGGATTCGATAAAGCCCTGCATAGACTCCCGATAATCAGGGGAATTATCTCCGTGTGTGGAATTGTTAAGCGCATGGATCGGTTCCCAACTGGGCTTGAACTCTTTGCGGATTTTTCTTTCCAATATTCTTTCCGGATAAGCGAACACGTCCGCGTTCACGACTTCGGTAGAATCGGAAACGGTAGTACCGTGAACGGAGAAAGTGCTGAAAGCTCCCAAGGGCTTATATTTGCCATCCTTGTCCAAAGCATCGATCCGTATCATAACGAGTTCCGGATTGATCGCCTCATATTGGATTTCCGGTTTCAGCTCGGTAATTCCCGAATTTTTATTCGCCCGAAACGCATCCAAGGATCGGTTCCTCGTAAGTCCCCAAACGGAAGTTTTCCCTGAAGCGATCTTTGCCTGTCTGGCCGTTTTGTGAGCTTCCTCCACTGCGGTGGTCAAACGATCCAAAACGAATTCCGTCCAAGCCTTATCGAATCCGGGCTTGTTGGAGGCAAATTCGTTATAAAAATTATTATCGTAGAAATTCGCGGGAGCGGAATGAGTGTGAGTCCCCGCAAACATGATTCCGCCGAAGGAAATATCGGTCTTAGCCGCCAGCCTCTCCGCCAAAAGATGATGAATCAACAAGGAACCGGACAAAAGATCGCTTTGGATCAGAACGACTGGGTTACTTGCATCTTTTTTAATATAAAAAACTCTGGCAAAAATCCGAGTGCGAAAACCCTGTTCCGTTTCGGCAAGCATAGAATATCCTGCCAAAGGCATTCCCGGGGGAGGCGTCAAGTCCACTTTAGAAGCGCCTGCGATTAGGCCTTTTGCGGCGGAATTTCCTGCCGGTTTTTTGTAAGCGATCTTAAATTGCGCCGTACTTCCACACGAAGTCAGAAAGAAAATCGACTGGACCAGAACGACGATTGCTAAACCTATTTTTTTCTTATTGCTTTGAACGATGTTCATTCCCCCTCCGGGAAACTTATTTTTCAGTTGGAATCGAAAGCCTTGCGTATCCGATAGAGAAAATTCCGCAAGGAATTTCGCTGGGAAAGAGGATATCGGAGGTACTTATAAAACAATTATATATAACTAAAAAGAATCATTCCATATCGGCAAATTCGCTAATATAAGTCGATTTAAGAAAAATTGCAAAGAAAGAATAAGGCCATATAACGAATTTCATTGCTTGCAGCCCGACTTTGGCCTTACTTTAAAAATGAATGTTCAACACGCTTGCATTAATTAGAGAACCCGCAATATATACTGAACCGTAGTAGAGGCCGGAGATGTCTCATTCCCGATTCTTGGAATCCCGTTTGTTCCATCCGTGGTAGGGTCACCTGTTGTACTTGAAGTCAAAAATTGTTGTACGCTACCAGGAGAGCCGAAAAAAGCAAGCGACCCGCCTGTAGGAATCTGATATTGGAAAAGCGTTCCAGCTCCTGGAAGAAATCTGTGCCCCTGGAACATATCCTGCTTCTCCTGCCCGATCACTCCTCCATCGTAATTTCCCCCCGCCGCCTTTGCACGTAAACCGTGTTGGCCTGCCCCTCTCGCGAAGATCCCTCTTCTGTCCGGAACATTGAATGTGGTCGAGCCGTCTCCAAACCCGTATTGGATATGGGCAAGTAAATCCCCCGTTTGATTGGAAGTAAGAGAGATCGCGATTCCTCCCGGAGTTAAGGAAATTTGGAAGTCGTTCGTAGTAGGATTAATGACAAAATAAGAAGTATTCGTCGTAATTCCCCCGCCCGTAAAAGAGAATTTCACCGCTTGCCCTGCGGCAAGTCCGTGAGCAACGCTTTGAACGCGCCCCGTTGCCGGAACCAATCCGCCGATGGAACGCCAAACGAGTGCCCACAAAGAGGAATATGTGGTTCTTGAAATCGCTTGTCCGTTTGCGACAGCGAAGTTCTGCGGAATGTTCGGGAAATCATATTCGATCATCCCGCCTAACGGAATATTCGTTTGAGTGATCGAATTCGCAAGAGCACTGATCTGCGCTTGCAACCCCGCAATTTGGGATTGTAGAGAATTATCGTTCGCATACAGAGAAGTAAATTCACCGTCAAAGAGCAATCCATCATTGGGGGTGGTCCGGTCCCAGGTTCTAGTTTTATTGGGATTTGGAATCGTAGACATGGAAACATTCTCCTAGGAAATAGAATAAAATTTTGCCGAAATTTTTCTTCGACAGCACAAACACGACTTCAATGCGGTTCCTATTAAATACTCTTTACCAACACAACTTCTGTTTCTATTGAACAAGATTCGGGAAAAATCTTCGCTAAATCGATTTCACTTATTGCACTCGGATAATATACTGAACGGATGTCGAAGCGGGCGCCGTTTCGTTTCCGGTTCGAGGAGTTCCATTGGTTCCGTCCGTCATCGGGCTTTTTACGTTCTCCAAAATTGTACCTGGATATGCCGGATAATTATAGTAGCCCGCATAAATTCCTAAAGGCAAAGAACCTCCTGTTGCTCCAGTTCCATTATCTTGCACATGGAAGTGGCCCTGGAACATATCCTGATTTTCCTGCCCGATCGATCCACCGTCATAGTTCCCACTTGCCGCCTTTGCACGTAAACCGTGTTGCCCAGCTCCTCGGGCAAACACTCCTCTTCGATCCGGAATGTTAAACGTACTCGAACCGTCTCCGAACCCGTATTGGATATGGGTTAGCAAATCCCCCGCTTGGTTCCCGGTAAGAACAAGGGTTGCCCCTCCTGCAGTAGCGGAAATCTGAAAATCATTCGAAGTCGGATTCACGACGTAATACGGAATATTCGCGGTAATTCCTCCTCCGGTAAAAGAGAATTTAACGAGCTGTCCCGCTACTAATCCGTGGGCGGCAGACTGAACACGACCCGTACTGGAAATGAGCCCCGAAACGGCTCGATGGATCTTGGCCCATAGAGTGGCGTATGTAGTTCTGGAAATTGCCTGTCCGTTCGCGATCTGAAAACCGGGAGGAATATCCGGAAAATCATATTCCATTATGGCGCCCAAAGGAACATTCGATTGAGCCACCGCCGCAACGAGAGAATTGATTTGCGCCTGAAGATTCGCGATATCCGCGTCTCGTTGCGTTTGCAAAGCGTTATCGTTCACGTAGAGGTTATTGAACTCCAGGTCCAACAGGACGCCGTCGTTCGGGGTGTTCCGATCCCAAGTTCTGGATTTGTTCGGGTTTGGAATACTCATGAAATCGGGATCTCCTTTAGTTTAAAATCGTAAACAAGAGTACTATCCTTCGGCTTGGGGCTAAAGACGTCCTTGAACACCAACCTCCCCCCGGAAAAGTAGCCTATCTCGTTCAAATTATCTCCGTTCAATTCCGAATAAGAGAGAGAAATCGTATACTGCCTGGTTCCGTCCGACATCAATTGCATCAAGATCGGCTTCCTCGCCAATTCATGGCTCAATCCGGTATCGGAAGGTCCGGGAAGAACGCTCCCCCCATCCCCTACTGCCCCCTGATCGATTGCGTAATTTGCCTGCGGATTACGTAAAGTCAATCCGTCGAACAATCCCTGCCCATCTAAGAAGGCTCGCCTTGTGGTATACGTTTTTCCGTTCGCTTCCAAAAATAAAAAACGGATTCTGGTCTTCGCATAAACGCCTGCCGGACGAATCGAATCCACGGCTTTAGCAAGCAAAGTGGGAACCTGCAAATGATCCACATCTCCTTCCACATCCAATTCGAAGGAGGCAGGACTTTTGGAACTCGGATCCAGAGGCTCTAGTCCGTCCAACAAATAACTCGAATCCAAATAGATCGGATCCAGATCGTTATACAATTCCTGGGGAATAAAGACTGTTCCGTTCTCCAAACCCGCGATATTCTTTCCGATCTCTATAATTTCGGGAAGCGTACCTTTCGCAAGTCCCTTACTGATGGCGATCAGAATGAAGAGTCTGTACGTATCGTCGCTTTGCCCAGGTACGCGATCTTGGTTCAATAATTTTCCCAATGCGTCCAAGTTTACCCCTGTCGCAAAGTAGATATATTCCAGATCCTTCAAAGCCTGAAGCTGGACTTCCACTTCGTCCAACTCTGCGGAAATCACACTCCATAATCTACCGAGAAAGGAACCGGAGTCCCGATTCAAAATAGACTGGGGAAATTTCTGTAATGCGTCTATGGCGCTCATGATACGTTGACCGTCACGTTAGCGGTAAAAGTCTGGGCGAATTCGGTAGGGCCGAGAACCAATTTGGCCGAAGAAGTCGGAACAGTCGGAGCGAATGCCATCCAGACCGTAACATCGTCTATCCCCGGGATTTTGTCGAAACCCGCTACTATTTCCCAAGCCACGACGCTTTGACCCACATCCAGGCCGTGATATTCTATCACCTGTGTGCCGATCGTATCCGCTCCACCGATCGTCTGAATCACCTTCGTTTTTATAAGTGGAATATTCGAATCCGACCAATTCGCATTTTTCGTAATATTCACGATGACATTGATCGTTCTATCCGTCGGAACGGACCAGTTCATTACGTGAGTTTGTCCATTTGCATCCGCGACGGTATAAGAATGGGTTCCTACGGTTTCGATACCTGCGGGCTTGGAATTGAAAATTGCCTGGCCCAGATCGCTATCGGAAGCGGTTCCGGAGACTACGATTTCGATGGAATGCGGAGGTCTTCCGGAAGCGTCCGCCGTATTCGCAGCGTTCTCATAAACGAAAACGGTAGTGACGTTAGGAACATTTAAGATCGCTTCCCGAATTGCCGGAAGGGACGAACCGCCGGAAGACTCTCGATCCTTATAACGTTGCCTTAATTCCGCGTCCGTTTCCACGAGTCCCCCTCCTAGCGAAGGTTGGTTGTTCGAGACACTACTGATTCCGGTCATAGGAGTAACTATGTTCGTAATCGATGCGGCGGGGACGTTTGTTTGCGGTCCTGTATCGATACTACGAAACGTGAAATCCGTTCCTGCCGAACCGGTCAATATTCCGGGAGTAACGATTTCGAATTGGATGCCTTGAGAAGTCTGAATGATAAAGCCGGGGGCGACGGTGGCACCGGCCGTTCCCTGAACCGTCACTTGAACCACCGATTTCCTAGCCGGAAGACGTGAAATCCCTCCTTGAGCAACGATCCGATCGAGCTGGACCCCCTCTGCTAGATTGATGTATTTGGAATAATAGGTGTCCTCTAACCCCTGCCAGACAGAATCGATTTCCTTCGCGACGTTCTGGAGAATCATTCCGACCTCTCCATACGCAGAGAGATCCACATCCGGTCCGAAATTTTCCGGCAACCTTGCTCGGTCCTCCAAGGACTGTAATATATCCGAATAAAGCTTCCGACTGAAACCTTGGGGAGTCACTCCGAACGTCATAAACTGCCTCCCGAAACCGTACCGTCGACGAGTCCCAGACTGGTTTGCACTTCAAAAGTGATAGACACCGATCGATCGGACCGATCAAAACTTGCATCCAGCTTATTGATGGAAATAACGGAGGGTTCCTTTAATAACGCCGTTTTGATTTCATTTATAAAAGCGGTGCGGGAAAATCCCGACCGATCCACTAACCCGAACCAATCTATTCCTTCTGAAGGCGACAAGTACCACTCTCCGAGAAAAAGTTTCAATCGGTTTCCGAGAATCTGTCGCAAAGCGTCTATGCCTTCCAACACGACCAATCTACCGTTTTCGTATACCAAATCGTTATTTTCTATCTTTAACGTTTTCATAATGGAGTACCTGGTATATTCGTCATGCCCGCAGGTCCGGAATACGCGTGAGTGTGTGCGTTAAATCCGGCTTTGATCTGTCCGATGGACAATCCGTTTTCGATTACGTGTCCTCCTTCCAGATTTCCGGACGCTTTCAAATCCCCGGTGATCTCTACGCCGGAGGAGCCGATGGATATTTCCGTCGAACCCACTTTTAACACCAATTTCTCGTTTTCGAATTTTATTAAATTCTGCGGCTCGCTCCAGGAATTGGAGGCGATCCTTCCAAGAACACAGGCGTTCTCCATTCCGAAAATTTTCGAATCGGGAGTAACTGTTTGCTTTTGACCAGTCATACTTCCGGCCATGTCGAAGGTGGAAAACCCGACCCAAACAAGATCCCCTTGTTGATAAAAAGGTTTAATATAACAGTCGGCCCCGATTTGAACGAACTGAACCGGAACCCCGGGAAGAATCGGATAGTCGGAGGTTTCGTTTAAAATATTCCGTTCCTGCACGAGCGGAAGAACGTCTGCACGCATCGCAGACCCGTCGAAAGATTCAATTTTACAAACCATACCGACTTGGATTCCGCGCTCCCGCATATCCACGTATGTCTCCAGAAGTTCGGCAAAGCTCATATAGGTTCCACCTCGAACTCGCAATACGCATCCCCGAACGTAGAGAATGTGCGGTTTACTTTACAGATTTTCGCCCGAACATTCACTTCTTCGGATTTGATTTGGACTACGCTTCCAAGAATCAAATTGTATAGGAAAAGAGTTTTGATTTTGTATCCGTAAGACGTTTTTTCCGGTCTTTCCAGAAGACCGGAAGCCGGGTCCAAACTGACGATGGACGTAACGTTCGGATTGGAAGGAATGATCGTTAATAATCCGTTCTTAAAGAAAAAATCCGAATTCGTATCTCTCGAAATCTTAGCAATCGACTCACGGAATCCTCGCAATACGATCGATTCGTAAAACTTCCCGACCCCCAACGTGATTTCTCCCGGAGTAAGATTCAGGGTTTTGCAGATGTCCCTCACAATAGCTTCCGCGGAGGAATTCTTGTACGACTTATTGATCATCGCGGTTCCCCATCTCGTAGCTGCGTCGGAGATCTTGATTTCCAGAATCCGGTCCTGTGCTTCGCGGGTTAAAGTGTATGCGAAGGCTTCGCCTAAAATCACCGTGCCGGAGTCCTCCTTGTATCCGGCGGAAACCGTAACCGTGGGAAAGACCTTTCCTCCGCCTTTCGGTTTTGCATCGAAGACGCCGACAGTTTCCGGAGCCGGGTTGTATAACTTCAACGTAGCCGATTGGGGGCCCTTAAACTTGATTTCCTGGGTGAACTCTATGGAAAACGGCGGAAAGGAAAAGGACCTATCCGCTACGCTGACGGTCGCCACACGATTGTATAAAGCGGTCATGATGAAATAACGTTCCCCAATAAGAGAAGGATTGTCGAACCGAAGGACGCTTCGTTGACTACTTGACCTTGTAAGACGCTTGCTTGCTCGATCTCTTGCGGATTCAAAGGCAGGATTAGGCGATTCAGGTTCAAGCCGTCCACTACGGAATCTACCAGAACCGCACCGTATAATATTTTAGTTATGATTAAAACGTTACCGTCCAAATCAGCGATCGTGCAGGTGTAAAAATCCTTCCGATCGTTATAAAGGAATAAGAAGGAATATGTTTCTCCGATCATAAAATCCTTCTGAACGGGGACTTCGTCTACGGTTACGGGCAGGTAGAACAGATCCAAAACGACTTACCCTCCCCTTACTGCCGAACATGAGGGCTTGTTCGCGCCTGCGTTTCCCGAGATCGAAGCTTTGGCAGGCTGGGTCAGACCTTTTTTTACCGGTGATTTTGCATCTACCGTCTTCGATTCGACTATATTGATTTGTTTCAATTTGAATTGGAGCTGTCGTCCCTGCCCCAAATCGACGCTTTGTTCCTCCGAGTACGACTCGATGACGACGTTCTCGATACTCTCCCCGTAATAAAAGTATTTCAGGATTTCCTTATTATCCATCCATTGCTTCAGAAGATCCAAACGTTCTTTGACGTTTTTGTTGAAAAACGACATCGGATCTAGGGGGTCCCAATCGGCATCCGAAATGATCGCGGAAAAATTGACTGTGATCGGATCCGAACTGACATGATCGGTAACGTCCGAACCCTTTTCGATCGCGTGATTCGTAACGGAAGCGGACCGATCTATAGAGATACTCGTGGTGGAATCGAAAACGATACTGTCACCGGAAGACTTTAAGGAGGTCTGACCGTCCGCGCCGAAAAGCCCGAACCCATTCGAAATTCTATTCGCTAAAGAAGGCATATTACGGGATCGCCATTCCGAGTCTGGCAGGCAAAACATCCTGAGACAATTCGTCCAAGGCTTTCAGAACCGCATCTTTGATTTCTTGCCCTGCTGCAGCCGGTCCACTCACGTTCACAGTTAAGGTTCCGACTACGCTCTGGATTACTATCGAATTTGAACCGCCAAATGTTCCGTTCGGAAGGATTTTACCCGACGAACCCGGAGAGAAAAGTTCCGGACCTCGCTCTCCGACCAAATACGTTTTTCCCGCGGAAACGGGACCGCCGGAAGCTTTACCCGGAGGGCGGGAGGAATCCCCGAATTCTATCATATTAATGATGGACGCCAGCTTCGAGAATACTCCACCGGCAAATTGTTTCGAAATCCATGCAAATAGACTTATAAAAGCCGTTTTGATTTGATCGAAGTATAAAAAGATACCTGCAATCGGGAATAGGAGAGTAATGATTAAGCGACCGTACGTCCGGAAAAAATTGACCAAATTGTTAAAGGCGTTCTTGATCCAATTGATTCCGGCCATGAAAGAATTTATCACATTGTTTTTAAAATCGGCAAAGGGACCGAAAAAGTTTCCGATCGCAGATTCTCCTCCTTTTAGCCAAAGGATCAAATCGCGCACCGCGAACGCAGTGGTAATGACAGGACCTGTAAAAGCGTTCGTAAGGGAGACCAAAGCAACAAATGCATTTTCCAATCTCTCCGCCCCATCTTTCGAATCTGCAAAATAATTCACTACAGAGGCAAATTTATCAGCTAAATGACCTGCACTAACCAATAAGTGACCTACCGCTCCATGCAATTTTTCCAATGAATTACTGAACTGCTGATCGGCATAAGCCCCGGACAGAATGATTCGATTGTATTCTTCCTGCAAAGCAGACATGGCTTTCTGATCGCGGGTATATTTTTCTAAAAGCGTTTTCCTTTCTGCCTCGGAAAGAGAATACAAGTCGGACATTTTTCTTCCAGTCGTCGCTGCAACTTTTTCAAACGTCCCGAAAGAACGCGTAATAAAATCGATCGAGGCTCCGTATTCCAGAGCCGCTTTAGCGGCCTCATTCATTTCCTTCGGGGAAAAAAGATTTCTGGATTGGTCCGCAGCGTTTTTCAGTGCCTTCTCTAATTCTGGGTAACTAGATCCCGTAAGATTTTTTAACTGAAGCTTCTGCCTTTCCAACTCGCCCGAAACTTTTACCGATTCCTTAAAAAAATCGAACAAAAAGCCTGCGGCATCCGATGCATAATTCTTTAACTTACCTCCGCTACCATTCTTTCCATCGGCAGCAGCAGCATCCGTCGGCGGAGGTCCGATACGCCGAATCCTTTCCCGGGATTTATCCAAGCCTTTGGTCGCGGAAGAAAATTTTTGTATCGTCGATTTTAGGTTCGAAAACGCATTTTTAAATTGGCCCGCCAAAGGTTTGACATTCCCAAGAAGATCCTTAAACCCGCGAGGAAGTTCGCGAATGCTTTTTTCGACATTACGGAATTGGGTTGAGAGAGGTTTTATCGCCGTGACTAGGCCACGCAAACTCTGGGAAGCTCCCGTTGCCTGTTTTGCAAGAGCAAGGAGTTCGGTACCGACCTTCCTCGCCTGAGAAGCAAGTTGGCGCATTTCTTTCAACCAAGCCTCGTCCATTAACCTTTACCGGATTTTCCCTTCATTGATTGTTTTTGCTCTTTAATCATCCGATCGACTAAAAGATTCGCCTTTGCCAAATCGCGAGGATGCATCATACACGCTTCGGTATAGGTTAAGATGCCGTTCACTACCGGTCTCCAAAGCGCGATTTCTTCATCCAATTCACGCTTTAGTCGGAATTCCTCCAGTCGATTGATCTGCGCCAAATGCTGTACCGTTTTCTGGTCGAGCTTCTGGCCAGGAAAATCCGGGCTCCAAGTCCCCTCTAAGAAATCGAGGTAGGATGATTTCCCACACCTCCTCGAGTTCGCGTATCCATTGTTTCAGCTCGTTTCTCTGTAATAAAACAGCCCTTCCCTCGGGTCCTAAGGGCCCGTCTATGGAAAGCTTAGGAGCTCCATTTTCCGGAAACACCACATGCTCGAAGCAATATTCCAAAACAACGGAAAGATCCATATTCCCGTCCGTAATCCGAAACATCTTTGACTTTAACTTAATCCATTCTTTTGTTCCGGGATGCTGTAGAACGTACTGCTTGCCATTTACCGAAATTTGTTCCTGATATGCCGACATGTGATTTCCTTGGTATTTTTATTTCGAAAGCGGATTATAGATGGGACTTGTTCAAATCAGCGCACATCAACACCCATTCCACTTCGGTCTCATCCATTGCGAACTCTTTGTCCGGTTCCGCGTTGATCCACGCTTGACTCGACATAGCCATGAATTTCCCGTCGGAATTATTCTTAACCAAAACCGGAAAAGCGGAAGGTTGGTATTTGATCAGATCGAGAAAGGCATTGTCCGGAGAAGTTCCTTTTAACTTAAACGTGATGGTCCCCGAAGTGTTATTGTTCTTCGTCCTGGAAATTTCCCCTTTTGCACCCACATGGGTCTTATAATTATCACTAACAGTTCGTTTAATGGAAATAAAGGTGCCGTCGGAAAATCCCGAGACCAGCCTCCCCGAAATGGAAAGCGTCACTTCGTTGGGATCGTACGTTCCTAGAAATTTGTCAGCCATCGTTGGTCTCCTTAAACCGTAATCAATCCGTTGACGTTAACCTTATGAATCGCACCGGCCAGATAATAAACGAACTGGACGCCGTTTAAGGCGCGATTCGCCCTATCCGTGGCGGAAAGATTCGCTCGCAAAGGGACCGTTACTTGACTCATGTACACTTTGTCGTCCGAAAGTTTCAAATCGTCCGCCGACGCTGCCTTTGCAACGATGCCTGCATCGCCCGCCCTTTTTAGAACGTCTCGGACTACGCTTTCGACCTGCGCTATTCCGGTGTCGTCTAATGAAACTTTATTGTTATTTAGAAAAAGGGAAAGTAGTCCCGTATTCAACTGGTCTTCCACCCAGTCCTGTCCGATGATGACGTCGACGAATTCGCCTGAAGTTGCCACACCCTCGTTCACGTAAATCGCTCCGGAAAGTTCCTGGAGCGCTTGTCCGTGCTCCGTACGAATCGTGGTCAATTGGGTTTTGGTAAAGGTACTGGCATTTTGACCGTTCAAACGCTTCCATTTGAACGTAGTGGAACCGGGTTGCTTCGGAATATTCTGCCCTACCCAAGCACATTCAGGATAATCCTCCGGATGATTGTCGTGGATCAGATAGGACTCTCTGTCTACGTTCCTTGAATCCAGGGACGTAGCGTCGGAGGAGCATCCGAAAAAGAATTTCTTATTGGAATTCGCCCAGGTTCCGGCCGCGTTCAAATCCGCCTTAACTCGGGAAGTGATGCAGACTGCATAAAAATTATCGTCCAGCTCGCGGAGAGCGTCTAGTGCGGTGGCGATCGGGTCGTGAGAGATCGCGACCATTATATCTTGAGGGCTCGGCGACTGCGCGAACATTGCAGCGGCCATTTTATAAACGTCGTCCGAAGAAGTGAAGCCGGCCGAAGTAAGGTCCGTTAAACCGGATATAATGTATTTCCGTAAGGTGGTTGCGGTCGAGTCCGCCGCTCTTAGGATCAAAGGACGGAAAGATTTTTGGGTCAATCCTTGCGTTCCCCGAGTTATATTGATCACTATGTCGTTGATAAACGCCATTCTTTACACTCCTATTGTGATTGTACGATTATGATTCCCGAATTGAGCTTGGATGCCGACCGAAGAAATCGCGTCTAAATTCTCCACGATTTCGTTCGTATAATCGAACCGGATCAGGAACGAAACCAGATAAGACCAGGCTCCGTTTTGAAATGTACTTAAATCGTCCACGGTCAGGTTCAAAAACTTCGGAACGACTCCTTTCGACTTGCAAAAATCCGAATGATCCGATTTTGAAAACCAATTCAGAACCTTATCCGCCGCTTGCCAAACATCGTCGATGTTCGAATTGGAGTAGAAATTCAAGGCAAGCGTTCCTCTGTACTTTGCGTATCTCGTTCGAGTAACCTGCTTGGGGTTACCGGCGGTCGCCGTTTGAACAATACTGTTTTGATACGGAGCTTCTAACAGCCCCGAGATGACTCTATAGTTTCCGTACGGATACGCCGAACCGCTATGGTAAAATGGGACCATTACAACGGAAGTATCCGTCTGAATTTGAGCAAATATGGCCGAAAGAGTGGCTGACGGAATCAAAAGAACCTAACTCCCATTACTCGAAATTGATCTGAATATAAAGACTCTATCGGATTTACGGATACCGATACGGTCCGAGAAAAAACACACTTTCCATATTTCGCATAACCTATCAAGAAAAAAAATGAATCCCCGTAGATTTATCCTAAAATGGAAACAAAAGAAGAAGCAATTCGACAAATCGCGCACAACCTTGCTAAATGAACTGCACGATTACAACCCGAAACGCCGTCGCAGAAGCGGAGAAACGGCTGATTTTCGTCAAAACGGAATGCAGATTGGAAAGAAACAAAAAATAGAACGGTTAAAAGTTACAGACATCTTGCCCCTTTCACAAAAATTCCAATAGAAGGTTCGCTTCCGTCAAGAATACATTAAAAAAATAGAATACTCCATTTCGATTCCGGCAAAAACGCAGAAGGATCAGCAACCGCCCAAATTCCGTCAGATCGCAAAGGGCAAGAATCCGTTCACTCATCGCGAATCGGATTTTCGAAAGCGGCGATTTTTCTCCCAAAATTAGTTTTTCCCATCTGCAACTAGGTGAAATGATGGCATCAAACGCTTATGTCCCAATGTAAAACGACCCCGCTACACGAAGAGCACCGAGCTCTCGGCGCCAAAATGATTCCTTTCGGAGGCTGGGATATGCCGGTCCAATATTCAGGAATCATTGCGGAACACCTCGCCACGAGAGAAGCCGCCGGATTATTCGATGTTTCGCACATGGGTGAAATTTTTTTGGAAGGAGAACCGCAGGAGCTCCTACAATATCTCGAATCCGTTACCTGCAATTCGGTCTCGTCCCTACAAAACGGACAAGTCCAGTACAACGCTGTTATTAATGACCAAGGCGGACTGGTCGACGACATTACTTTATACAAATTCGACGAACGCAAATACATGATCTGTGCCAACGCATCCAATGTGGATGCAGTGTACGGCTATTTATCCTCCAAGTTGACGCCCGGAATCAAATTGCAAAACGAAAGCGAAAAATGGCACCAAATCGCAATTCAAGGCCCGAAAGCGGACAAGATTTTATCTTCCTATTTAAAACGGGATCTTTCTGCGATCGGGTATTATAAGTTTCTCTTAATGTCCTTCCAGGGAGAAGAGATCATTTTATCCAGGACGGGTTATACGGGAGAAGACGGTTTCGAAATTTACAGTTCGATCTCCTTGGGTAAAAAACTTTGGAAGGAGCTGCTCGAATACGGGAAAGCGGAAGGTCTGATCCCGGTTGGACTGGGAGCAAGGGACACATTGCGCATAGAAGCGAAGTATCCATTGTACGGTCACGAGCTGAACGAGTCGCGTTCTCCAGTGCAATCCGGAATCGGTTGGATTGTTAAAGAAAAGGAGATCCGATTTCCGGAATACGAATCGATCATCGGAGAGAAAAAAAAGGGCGCTCTTCGCAAGATTACCGCTTTCGAACTGCAGGAAGCCGGAGTTCCGAGGGAAAATATGAAAGTATTCGACGAAGACGGAACGGAAATCGGAATCACCACTTCGGGAACCTTCTCGCCTTCGCTGAAAAAAGGATTAGGACTGGCGTGGATCGATTCGGATAAAATCCAGCACGGACATAAAATCCTGATCGAAATCCGAGGACAGAATAAACAGGCGGTAGTATTTACCCAGCCTTTCGTCCCGGGAAGCATTCGGAAAAACTAATTTAAGGATAATTCAATGGCAATCACCAACCCACCACCAGGATACAAATTTACCGAAAAACACGAATGGGTAAAGGTGGAAGGAGATACCGCGCTCATCGGAATCTCCGATTATGCACAGGCGGCATTGGGAGATATCGTATACGTGGATCTTCCTAAACCGGGAAAAACGATCAAGCAACTCGACTCTTTCGGGACTATCGAATCCGTCAAAGCAGCGGAGGATCTATACGCTCCGATCTCGGGAGAAGTCACCCAAACGAATTCGGCTCTCGCCACGAACCCGGCCCAGGTGAATTCGGATCCTTTCGGAGCATGGATGATTCGCATAAAAGGAATCAATCCGGCGGAGTTGGAAAAACTTCTGGCCCCGGAAGCGTATAGAGAATATGTCAGCAAATTAGATTAGGAAAAAAGAATGAACGCAGCCACCTGGAACCAAACGGAAACATCGAAACAGGGGGATCGACTCGCTCCATTGGATACCTTTCTAAGACGACATGTGGGTTCTGATCCGACGCAAATCAAGGAAATGCTGTCCACTCTCGGACTTTCCAATCTGGACGAATTGGTAGCTAAATCCGTGCCGGAAGGAATCCGATTAGCCGAGGAACTCCAATTGCCGGAAGCTTTTTCCGAGCGCAAATCTTTGAACGAATTGCGTAAGATCGCTTCGAAAAACAGGATCTTTCGTTCTTATATCGGCGCCGGTTACCAAGGAAGCGTTCTCCCCTACGTAATTCAAAGAAACATTTTGGAAAACCCGGGTTGGTATACCGCCTATACTCCCTACCAGGCGGAAATTTCCCAAGGTCGACTGGAGGCTTTGCTCAATTTCCAAACCATGATCATGGATTTGACCGGTTTGGAAATCGCGAACGCCTCTCTCTTGGATGAGGCGACCGCAGCTGCTGAGGCGGCATTCCTCGCCTTCGGTTTGCGAAAAAACGAGACCGCCAAACTGCTTTTCGTCTCGGAGCTTTGCCACCCCCAAACCATCGACGTGGTTCGGACTCGCGCTCTTCCGTTAGGAATTGAAGTGAAAGTAGGAAGCCATTTATCGGCGGAGCTGAACGAAGACTATTTCGGAGTCATCGTACAGTATCCAGGTACGGATGGAAGCATACACGATTACGAACGTTTCTTCGAGCTTGCGCATAACGTGGGCGCACATACGATCTGTGCTGCGGATCTATTATCCCTATCCCTATTAAAACCGCCGGGAGAATTCGGCGCGGATGTTGCCGTCGGTACCAACCAAAGATTCGGGCTTCCTTTCGGATTCGGAGGTCCTCACGCGGGATACTTTGCGACCAAAGACGAATTCAAAAGAAATATGCCGGGACGATTAGTCGGAGTCTCTAAAGATAGCCAGGGAAATCCCGGGCTTCGCCTTTCCTTACAGACACGAGAGCAGCACATACGGAGAGACAAAGCGACTTCCAATATCTGTACCGCCCAAGTTCTCTTAGCGGTTCTCTCGTCCATGTATGCCGTTTATCACGGCCCCAAGGGGATCAAAGAAATCGCCCTGCGGATCCATCGCTTAACGGAAGTACTTGCAAAGAACCTAAAAGCCCACGGATGGAAGATCTGTAATCCGACTTATTTCGATACCCTGACGATAGAATGCGGTCCCAAAGCCGCTTCCGTCCTATTCGCAGCCCGGGAAAAAGGAATCAACCTACGGGATTTCCAAAACGGAAAAATCGGAATCGCATTGGATGAAACCGTGGAAAAGCAGGATCTCGAAGATCTCCTTTCGGCATTCGGTATATCCGCTCTGGATCTGACCGCTGTCGAGGAATCGATTCCGAACGAGTTTCTGCGTAAGACCGAATATCTGACTCATCAGATATTCCATTCGCACCATACGGAAACGAAAATGCTTCGGTATATTCGAAAATTGGAATCTAGAGATCTTTCCCTGACTACTTCCATGATTCCTCTCGGATCCTGCACGATGAAGTTGAACGCCACTGTGGAAATGCTCCCGGTGACATGGTCTGAATTCTCCGCCCTTCACCCGTTTGCTCCTGCGGATCAAACGGAAGGTTATCGAACGATCTTCCGCCAGTTAGAGTCCTGGCTCTCCCAAATCACCGGATTCCCGGGAATTTCTCTGCAACCGAATGCCGGCTCCCAAGGGGAGTATGCCGGACTTCTGGCGATCAGGAATTATCATGTTTCCCGGGGGGAAGGAGAAAGAAACGTTTGCCTCATCCCGATTTCCGCTCACGGTACCAATCCCGCTTCGGCCGCGATGGCCGGCTTTAAAGTGGTCGTGGTGGCTTGCGATTCCGAAGGAAACGTGGATGTGCAAGATTTAAAAACCAAGGCCCAAGAACATTCCAAAGACCTGGCCGCATTGATGGTGACATATCCTTCCACACACGGAGTGTACGAAGAATCTATTAAGGAAATCTGTTCTATCGTGCATTCGCACGGAGGACAGGTGTATATGGACGGGGCGAACATGAACGCGCAAGTCGGCATCACGAGACCGGCCGATATCGGCGCGGACGTTTGTCACTTGAATCTTCATAAGACTTTTTGCATACCTCACGGGGGTGGCGGACCGGGAGTGGGTCCGATCGGGGTTGCGGAGCATCTTGTTTCCTTCCTGCCCGGCCATCCTTTGGTAGATAACGGAACGGGGAATTTCCACGGAGCGGTTTCCGCGGCGCCATGGGGAAGTGCGAGCATCGTCCTGATTTCTTGGGTTTACATTGCGCTTTTAGGAGCCAGAGGACTGGAACAATCGACTAAGATGGCTCTCCTAAATGCGAATTACATTGCCAAGCGTCTGGAAAACTATTATCCGGTACTGTATAAAGGTAAAAACGGATTCGTGGCCCACGAGTGCATCCTGGACCTTCGTCCGTTCAAAAAGACTTCCGGAATCGAAGTCGAAGACGCAGCCAAACGTCTGATGGACTTCGGGTTCCACGCTCCTACCATGTCCTTTCCGGTACCGGGAACTTTCATGATAGAACCGACGGAATCGGAATCTAAGGAAGAGTTGGATCGTTTTTGCGAAGCGATGATTACGATTCACGAGGAAATCAAGGAGATCGAAAACGGAAAATCCGATCCCAAAGACAATCCTCTAAAAAACTCTCCTCATACCGCCGCCATGGTGATTTCGGATCATTGGAAGCACCCTTATTCTCGGGAAAAAGCCGCTTATCCGGCGAGTTGGACCAAGGAGCACAAATTCTGGCCCTATGTAGGAAGGATCGATAACGTATATGGGGATAGAAACCTGGTATGCTCCTGCCTTCCCATGGAGAGTTACGAGTAAGATTGAAGGTAAATTCGTTCTTCGCGTAAACGAAGAGGAAGAGATAAAAAAGGCCGGGGAAAATTCTCCGGCCTTTTTGTTAAATGAAAAGGGGTTAAGGGAAAAGACCCGAAATCAATCCTCTTTTTTGTGCTTGGATTTTTTGGATTTTTTATCCTCTTTATCGGACTCTTTCTCCTTTTTAGACTTCTTATCCTTTTTGGATTTTTTGGAATCCTCGTCGTCGTCTTCCTCTTTTTCTTTCTTAGACTTCTTTCCTTTTTTGGATTCTACTTCTTCGTCATGATCCTTTTTAGAATCCGATTTCTTTACGGTATCTCCGTCTTCTTTCTTCTTATGATGTTCGGCGGAATGTTCCCCTTCGCCTTTACCCGGTTTTGCGCGACAGTAGGCTTCGACATTCTTTCCGTCTTTCTTCTGGTATCCGGAGACCCAAGTACAATCCGAATCGGCTTCGCACTGGCCTTTAGAAAGTCCGTGACATTTGGACTCGGCACTCAGCGAGCCCCAAGCGGTTATTAAAAATAAGGATAGTACCAGGCCAACGAACCTGAGCGTGCGAATCGAAACAGTTTTCATTCGGATGAGATCCTCCAAGGAAATTTGGAAGACAAACATCGCCTAGGGTCCGGATTTTGCGATCCGGAAATTTATTTCTATCTAAATATTTTGATTCGAAATCGGAAAGGGACTGGGACAAGACTAACAGAAATGCGTAAAAAGGTGGGCCGGGAGGGGAATTCCCCCCGGCCAAGCACAGTCAGGAATCAACCGCCATAGTACATTTTCGAAACCCGTTCGAACGAAAACCGAATCCCATCTTCATGTTCTTTGCTTCCCGGGTATCCCCGCTTTTACAAGCGGACCGAATTCTACTTCCGTGTCTTCGAATCGTCAAGCAGAGAAAGAAAAAATTATAGAAAAACGGAGGTAAAATAACATTTTTATTGATTACATGTTATGGAAAGATATGCCCCCTTTTTCACCTGGCGACATATTAGTAAATTCTCGAATTCTAATTCGGTTTTCAACGGGCTTAAAGAATGGCAAGTTTTCAGAAAAAGATTCACGGAAGGCTTCCGAGTTGAACAGAGCGGCGACTCCGAAAATAAAAAACCCGATCCGAAGATCGGGTTTAGAAAAAGGATAATTGCATAAACCCGGCGACGTCCTACTCTCCCACACAGCGAACCATGCAGTACCATCAGCGATGAGAGGCTTAACTTCCGTGTTCGGGATGGGAACGGGTGTGACCCTCTCTCTATAATCACCGAGAATCTAAAGTCAGTATCGGAAACTCACGCAGTAAGTCCAGTAACTTTTACCCGAAAATTAGGAAATTGCCTGCAGTACCTGAAAAAAAGTTTTCCGTCCCAAAAGTGCGGGAGAGCCTAAAGATATGAAATTCCAGATTTCTTTTTTTACCCTTTCGCTCTGCGCGATTTTTTTGAGTTACTGCAGCTCCGGTCCCGGCAAGGAAGGATCACCTCCTCGAACTACCGATGAATTGAAGATTTTTGCCGATCTGTATTGGCGCCAAAAATGCGCCGTTTGCCACGGCCTGACCGGAACCCCCTCCTCGGAAACGAATCCTGCTCCCCGGAAATTCGGAACCTTCGGCATGAAAATGGGATTTTTCTTCGGCGGAGATAAAATGAGGGCGGGAATTTTCAGAACGGTTCGGGATGGAAAAAACCAAGTCATGCCGGCATTCGGAAAGGATTTGAGTGAAGAGAAAATTTGGGCTTTGGTGGAGAAAATCGAAAGATTACCGCACTAAAGAAGTTCCGCCAAGGAACGCACCTCTTCACGGGAGTATGTATCCGGTTTTTTTAATATTTGCACTAGGGCTTTGAATTCCTTCAATTCCAGATTTCCGGGAGCTTTTCCGAAATAATACCGGGAGGATTTTTGAATACCGTTGATTCCTCTTCCCCAATAAACCAGATTTAAGTAATATTCCAGAATCCCTTTTTTTCCGAGTTCTCCGTCCAAAGCCTGTGCGATCCTGATTTCCCGTAACTTTCTGGAAAAAGTCTTGTCTCGCGATAAGAACAATGTCCTAGCCAATTGCTGGTCTATGGTGCTGGCTCCTCTCAACTTGCGGAATAGCAGGACCGCTTGGAGAACGGAGGATTGGATGTCTGAAAGCGAATATCCTCCATGCCTGTAAAACCGCGCGTCCTCCACTTCGACCAGATAATCCAAGCTCCCGGGAGGAAGTTCTTCGATTCTAACCCAGTCCGGCTCCAATTCCACCGATTCCAGATTCTCCGGCAAATACTTGAGATGGTTCTCGGAAAACAGAATGGTTTTTTCAGGAAATGTCTGGTAGTAGATCAGAAATATCGTCAAAGCAAGGATCGATATTCTGAATAAGTTCCTACGCGAAAAAAAGGATTCGAGGCGGGACGGGAAAAGATCTTGTCCTTTCATAAGGAATGCTTTTCGTAGATTAGGAAAATTTCGTCTTCTTTCGATTCACAGGACGCCAATCGCCAGCGGGAAGAATCGAAATTGGGAAAAGCCGATTTCCCGTCCGTGATCGAGGGCAGATCGGATTGCCCGATTAAAAAGGGTACGATCGTCAAATAAAGCCTTTGCACAAGATTCGTCCGCAAAAAGGAATCGTTCAATCTCGGTCCGCCTTCTAGCAACACGTTTCGATGTCCTTGATCGTACAATTCGCTTAATATTTTTTCGATAAGGATATCTTCTTTTCCGGCGGTTCGGATTTCCGCAAGATCGGATAACTCTGCGCGGACTTGATCCTCGTTTTTTTCCGTACAAAACAAAAGCGGTTTTTTTTTGGAATGAACGAAGACTTTGCGATCGGTTGGGAGGGATCCGCTTCGAACGAGTAGGATCGGTCTGGGTTCGATAGCATCGGGCACATAACGGATATGAGTGACGGGATCGTCGTTCAAAAGGCTATTTTTCCCCAGAATCAAGGCGTCGGACTCCGCGCGGATTTCATCCATCCTTCTCTTATCCGCTCGGGAAGAAAGTCCGTACCATTTCCCGTCCGGTCGAACGACCTTTCCGTCCAAGGTCATGGCCATGTTGATGGAGACTCGCGGCAGATTCATTCAGTGCGTGCAGCTAAGGTTTGGGCAAGTAACTTGCTCACGGCACCGCGACAAGTTCCGCATCCGGTACAACAGCGGGTGTCTTGCATTAATTTTCCCAACGTGTCGTTTCCTCTTCGGATGGAATTCAATATCTCTTCCTCGGAAACCTGATTGCAAACGCAGACTTTCCGCGGTCGCATCAAGGAATTCAAATCGATCTGATTAAAATCCGGGGAATTCATGGTCCGTCTATTTATTGGACTCCGAAACGGAAAACATCCCTCAAAAGTACGAAGGAAAGAAACGAGCGCAAGAGAATTTTTTGCCGAATATTTCTCGTTGACATAGGGTTTTTGATTCGTAATGTCCTTTGAAATTTCTATAGGGGAAATCGATTACTATATGCAGGTTACAAAACGCGCGCCTCTGCGGGAGATTCTAGGATGGTGCATGTTCGATTTTGCCAACTCCAGTTACACGACCGTCATCATCAGCGTTACTTACGGAGTGGTTTTCAGCCAGCTAATCGTTCCCTCTTCTGCAAACTCCCAAAATCCTTATGAAACGGGAAATTTCCTCTGGGGGCTAGCGCTGGCCTTTTCCTATCTGATCGTGGTGATTACGGGACCGATCTTCGGAGCGGTTACGGATTATTCCGCCAAAAAAAAGACGTTTCTGTTCTGGAGTTATATTTTCTGCGTAATCACCACTGCGGCTCTATGGTTCGTCGTTTCTCCCGGACAATTCGGTCTCGCCTTTCTCTTAATCATTCTTTCCAATTTCTTCTTCGCCTCCGGGGAAAATTTCGCGTCCAGCTTTCTTCCTTTTCTAGGCCCGAAAGAGGAATTGGGAAAGATCTCCGGTTACGCTTGGGGAATAGGATATTTCGGCGGAATCGCAGCCGTCGCTTTAGTCGACACTTTGGGAGAACCGGTTCCTTCCAATTACGATAATATGAGGTTGGTAGGTCCGTATACTGCCTTCTTCTTTTTGATGGCCGGAGTTCCCACTTTTCTTCTCCTAAAGGAATATTCCATCGGAAACCCGAAACCCGAAGGAACCAGTTATCTGAAGATAGGCATTGATCGAGTGCAAAGCACGCTCAAAGACATACAGCATTTCCGCGATATGGCGGTTTACCTGATATCCCTTTTCTTTGCCATGGCTGCGTTGGGAGTAGTGATTAGTTTCGCATTCATTTATGGAACACAAGAGATCAAGATGGAAAAAGAACATAGGATCGCCATGTTCCTTTTTATCCAGCTTTTTGCCGCCCTCGGCGCGGTCATGTTCGGCTTTCTGCAGGACAAGATAGGAGCATTAAAAACTTTTAATATTACGTTGGTTGTCTGGATCGTTTGCCTTCTGCTGATTTATTGGGTCAAGGAACTCGTAAGTTTGATCCATTCCCTAGGTTTCGATGTTTCGGTCCAATGGATGTTCGTGGGAATCACCGTACTTGCCGGAAGCGGATTAGGTTCCACGCAATCAGCTAGTCGGGCGATCATAGGGATTTTTTCCCCGGAATCGAAATCCGGGGAATTCTACGGCCTTTGGGGCCTTTCGGGTAAGGTAGCTGCGGCTTTCGGCTTGGTGGCAGTAAGCGTTCTCCAAACTTTATTGTCGTTACGGAACGCCTTTCTAGCGGTTTGCGTTTTTTTCCTGATTTCCCTTTTGGTAAATTTACTTGTGGATGAGGAAAGGGGAATCAGGCAGTCAGACGAATACGAAAAGCGGCATAAGAAGGCCTGATCTCCGTTTAGTCGGACCCTAGTACCTGCTTGCCAGAAACTCGGAAAGATGTTATCTTTCTTTTATGGCAAGCGTCGAATTTCAAACCGAGGACGAATTCGAGTCCCACCAAAGCCAAAGACGTCTTGCTTTGGCGACTATGGACGAATTGACCCAGACGAAACTCGACCTACTGGAAGCGGGGCTGGAAGTCCCAAAATTTCTGAATTACGCGATCTCTTACCTGAACAGAAAATACCTTACCGAAGAGAAAGTGATCAGTGATCTGATCGTACGCCGAGACAGCGGAGGTTGATCCCTGTTTTTTCCTTAAAGAAGAAGCCTCCGAAAAACGAAGGCCTATCTCTTTTTGGCTTTTTTCTTGGGAGAAAGTTTTTTCTTCGCAATCGCCTTCTTCTTACTAGCGACTTTCTTCTTTATGGCGGTCTTTTTCCGGATTACAGTCCGTTTTAGACCGTCTTCGCTGATGGTCAAACTTGGATCTCTTTCCATATTCTTGATGAGGGAAACATGCCGAAAGCGGAGCGCGGACCAATCATCGTCGATCGCGATCATTCGAACTCCTTCGTAACCCACTTTTCCCAGCGGATCCCAACCTGCATCCCTGTGAATGGAAACGTTGTATTTGCGCGAGGTCTTTTTCGGATAAGCTAACCAGAGAAGCCCATCCTCCGCAAGGCAGGTGGGCACCATGGAAGCGATGTTTCGGATTTCCACCTCGGTCTGGACAAAGGCCAAAATCAATCTGTATTTCTTTCCGGAGCGCAAGGCGCGATCTACGGGTCCTCCTAAACTCGAAAGAGCGGGTTCGAATTCGTAAGGGGAGGAGAGAACGCATACGTCACCTTCTCCCAATTTAAATTGAAGTTTACCGAATACGGAGTGGAGAGCCATGGGGAAAGTGATACTTCCCCTCTTTAGAAAAGGCAAGCGGGAAACACGAATATTTTATTTCTTCTTCTTCGCATCCCCGCCGCCTATCGTTCCAAGACGACAAGTACCGTCACTGCTTCGGACGGGATTCTATCCATCAAATTCTTTTTCACCCCGAACGAGCGGCGTTTCTAGCAGGAAATCGAACGTCCGAAAGAACGGAGACGATTATTGGAACTCGAGCATTTTGGAGATCAAACGTTTCTGATTCAATTCAAGATCCGAAAGCTTGTGACGGACGTTCTTATCCACTTTTCGAAGATATTTTTTGTAGGTAAGAATGATCAGTTTCTGTTTATTGTACGGAAGCGGGTTCGTTTCCTCATGGAGCTTCGTCTCTACCCCAGGCTGAAGGGGCTGGGTAGGAGTGTCCGGCCAGATAAAATCCGTGTCGTAGCTGGAGTAATATTCCAGCCGGATTTCCTTATTGTTATTCGGTGTCCGTTTTCCTTCCGAACTTACTTGGGGTCCCTTCGGGTCCGAGTTAATCACCCGACGCATTTCGCGGACGAAAATCTCCCCGTTGGAATTAGTCCTCTTGAACTGCATGATGATCTTTTCCAATTTATCGGGAGTGGCGCCTGGATAGATGAAAATCCGCGCGTTATATAGATAGGTTTTGGGAAAATCCCAAAAAGATTCGCCGGATCCCATGTCTATTTCCAGGTAAGGCTTATTGTCCCGATCGGTCTTCAGAAATTTGATCATCTCCTGCGGCTCATCCCCGATGTATCGGAGAGCCTTCTTGGTGGTATCCATCTGAAGGATCTTATTGATTTTGAAGATGTTTTCCGAAATGGATGCGTGTAAATTATCGATTTCAATATCGGAAAAACCCGCTTTGCGGATCGCTTCGATCTGACGCTCTATCTCCCGTTCCTCCATAGTCAATAACTTGGGCGCGGCTTGTAGTCGGAGCGCGGCAAATAAAAGGAAGAAAATAATCAGGACTCGGGTTTTCATAGAGATTGCCTTCCATCTATATATCGAAAAGAGTACACCTCATTCTTGATCTTCAACAGGAATTTTTCCCGTTTCCGTACCGGATTATGACTCGAATCTTTCGCCCGAACGCTTACTTTGAGGAAGAACTTTCCGCTGGAGAGATTTTTCCTCCCGGACTCGAAGCCCAAAACGCGATCCTCGAGTCTTGCTTTCTCGTTTTGACGGGTCCGGAAAAGGAATTCGGAGAGATCCTAGCTCATTCCGTCCCCGAAAAGAAATGGTACGAATATTGGAAAAACCAATTCGGAAGCTCTCTTCCGATTCCTATCAGGATCCAAGAGAGAAAACCCGAATCCCTGGTCCAAGTACCTCTTTTTCTGGAAGAATGGGGACGGATTTCCCAATACTCCGAAAAAAATGGATTCCAATTAAATCCGACGGCATTCGAAAGATCCGCTCATCTTTCCTCCAAGATCGCACAAACCGAATGGAAAAAAAAATTTCACATGCAGGAATTCCCGGTCTGGATTTTTAAAAACGATTCGGAATGGAAATCGGATGGAGAATTCCTCCGCCTTCAAGCCCCCGCTTTTCCTCTGTACGTGAGAAAATTGGAATTCGGTTTTTCCGGAAGACAGGAGTTCCTTCTTCCTTCAGACTTAGGAAAGCCTTCCAAAAAGGATTTTTTCAAAATTAGGGACGTTGGGTCCGTGCTCGAACCCTGGATGGATCGAACGCAGGATTTCAGTCTTCTTTTTTCCGCGGAAAAAGGATCTTTCCGACGGATCGCATCCACGATACTTCTTTCGAATCAAAAGGGAAAATATTCGGGGACATGGTTAACTTCGGAGGAAGAAAGCTCTTGGTACTCCGAAAGAATGGAGCCGGTGCTTCGGAACCTATCCGATTTCGCTCCCGATTATACCGGATACGGATCCATCGACTCCTTTACTTACCGAACGATCGACGGACAAGAGGAATTACGCAAGGTTTCCGAAATCAATTTCCGTTGGACTATGGGACGCATTCTTTGGGAACTCTGCCGCAAATTTCCTCTTTCCGGCGTCCGAGACCTGTTGCTATTCGTTTCCCATAAAGGAAGCATCCATGAAGATTCTTATCGAAAACTCGAGGAATGGAACCGGGAAGAACCGACCCGGCGAATGTTTCCTCTCTCCCCATTTTACGGTCCCAAAGGAAAACCCATGCCGAAAGTACTCCTCTGGTTCCGGATCCAAAAGGACGAAGTCTCGGATCCGCGCCAAACCGCGTCCGACCTGGCTGCAAAAGCCCGCACCAAGTTCGGCGGGTGAAATGTACTTGTGATTCTTTCCCTGCCCCGGAGACTGGCTCCAGTCCCCATAGGACGCAAAAGACCTTAGATCCGTTCAGGAAGGATAAGGATACTAGATGGAACTGTTTCTCAACTACGCTCTTTACATTATTGTTAGCATCGGATTTTTAATTCCTTTTACGGGATTCGTGATCGGCGCGGGCGCGATCGTAAACGCAACTGTCGCAGGCGCGATCGTGAATTTCGCGGCTCAGATCGTAGAGGAAGACAAACTCAAAGCCTTTTTGGATAAAAACAAAAATACCGCGATCGGAAAAGCGCTTCAACAAGCCGTAGATACCGGTAAAACGAAATTAAACCCTGTAGCTGCTGCACCGAAGGCCCATTCTTCCGAGGAAGCTCATGGAGAACACCATCTGATTTCCGTACAGACGTACGCGCTGGTATTCGCCGCTTTGATCATCGGCACGATCTTAACCGTTTGGGTGGCGGGAATCGACTTCGGAGCCGCAAATACGATCATAGCGATGCTGGTCGCTACTATCAAGGCTTCTCTGGTGCTCGCATATTTCATGCATCTCAAATACGATAGCCTCATGAACCGAGTCATTTTCGGCTCCGGATTCCTGTTTTTGTTACTCCTATTCGGATTCAGCGCGGCCGATATTTTCACCCGTTCCAAAATTTATCTCGGTTTCCCTTACTGAGACTTTCCGCTTTCGAATGCTGAAGAAAGCCGGTGTGAAAACGCCGGCTTTTTTATTGTTGCTTTACCTACAAATTTCGAATTCAGTTTATCGGCCCGTATTTTATCGCGCCGATTTAAGATGGAATTCGATCCGAGAAAACTTTCGACCGTTTTGTTTGCGCTGTTCTTGGTTTTCCAATGCAAGCCTCGAATTCCCGATGTGAACAAAACGATAGAGATCTCCGAATTGGGTTTGGTTTTCGATTACGAAGGCTGGACTTACGGTGAGGACGCTTCCGAGCAGTACGAATATCGGACGAAAAAGAAATCCAAATCGGATAAGAAAAAACAGGATTTAAAAGTCCTATTCTATCTGATCGACTCCGAGGAGAATTCGAAATCCGGGATCCGAACCAGCATCAATTTCATTTCGGAACCTATCCCGGTAAAATACTCGAAAGCGACACTGGACGACTACGTCGCTTCCATGGGCGCATTGTATTCCAATGTGTACGGGAACTATCAGATGCTTAGCGTTCCTCAAAAGATCTCTTTAGGAAATCATAAAGCTGCCCTTCTGGAAGCGAAGTTTCTTCTGGAAAGTTCGGGCCGAGAAACGGAAATCCACACTTACCAAATCGTATTCCTAAAAGATGGATCCGCCTACGTCATCTCCGCTTCCACACCGGAAACGGAATTCAAAACAAAGGGACCGAAGTTACTCGGCACTCTAATGCGGATACATGGAAACGAAAAACCTTAATCTCAGCGGATTAGACGTGAAGAGTGGGCGTTTCTTGGTATTCGACCAGCAGCTTATAAATGCTCACCGCATCCTTCCATATATGGATTTTACCCTGCTGGTTCAGTTGACGGACGAAATCGTTCACTTCTCCCAATCTCGATCGGAAAAAATAGAATAGCTTTTTGTCCTCGACCGCAATATGACTGATCAGCCATTCCTTGAGATCCTGTAAAAGTTTGGAAATCGCATCCGTATCGTCGTCTTTACTTCTCAAAACCAAATCCCCGATCAGCGCGTTGAAATCGCGGTGTTGTTTGATATGCGAATTCGTATCATGGAAATTGAATTTTCTCATGATGGCTTCCTCGGTACCGAAATGTTCCTTAATGTAATCTATAGTCGCCGAAAGCGCTTCTTTGAGCTTTACCGTCAGTATTTCGCTACGGATCTCCTGCTTTAATCTTTGCCGATGCAACTTTTCCGTATTTACTAGCAATTGCAACAGCCAAAGATGCTGCATATCCACGATCGCTATCCCCGTCTTGAGTTTGTATCGGAACCAGAGCTCGGAGATGATTTTCAGATTGTCCTCTCCTATCGTCTGGAATTCCGTCTGATGAAATTTCCCGTTGGGATTATTCACCCTTTTGTACAAATCTTCTATCTCGTCCCTATGCATGGAGTTTCCAAGCTGCAAATTCAACCAATCCTTGATTTCCTCGTAGTGAACGGTCAGGATGTCCATGTAACCCCGGTCTTCCGAAAGAATATGTTGGAAAAGCCAAGTCCTTAGGTTCCTCAAGAGATTCAAAGCCGCCTTTTTATAATCGCCGGTAACCCTCTCACGGGCCCTCCTCCTTAAAACGGCCACAAATCTGGTGTGCTGCACTCTGTGTTGGCCCAGCTTGGGATAACTCACAATTTCCAGAATCTTTTCCTCTAAGGAAAAATGTTCGATCGTATAATCTAGGGCCCGAGTGAGGGTCCTCGTAAAATTATCCTCCATTTTTACGGGATCTTGGTTTTCAAGGTCCTCTTCCAACTCCACAATCATTGCGATCAACCAAAGATGCTGTTTGTCGATCGCCGGAATATTCAAGGCCATATCAAAGGTTTGCCAGATGGTTCTTATTCTTCCGACCGTGCTTTCCTTCACAAGACTCTCCTAGATAGAAAGGTTTAGAATCGATTCGAGAATAAACCCGCGTAAAGGAATGAAAAGCTTAAGCAGGAGATTCGATCGGACAAGCGGCTTGATTAATGTCAATCGAGGATACAGTTTGCGAAACGATCGCGTAAAAAGAAAGAAGTCAAATTCCGAGATCGGAAACGATCCGTTCCGCTTCTTTCAAAAATCCGGCTTCCTCTTCCGGGGAAAAGGGACCGAACCGATCTGCAAGAATGCGCTTGGAAAGCTCCACGTATTCCAGGCAACCCGCGATCGTCATCGCAGGCTTAGCCTTGTTCGGATAAATGACGAGATCCCCGTTTTTGGGAAGAACCATGGCCCTGGGCGGTATTTTTTTTCCGCCTCGTACGATGCATCCGGCGAGGATCATGGCTCCGGAACCGATTTCCGCATCATCCAGAACCACGGAGCCGATACCGATGAGACAACCTTTCCCGATTTTACAGCCGTGGAGCATGGTATTATGCCCTACCAACGTGTAATCGTCGATAAAGATCCCGCGCGTGGAATCCGTGTGCAAGGTGGAGTTGTCTTGGATGTTGACAGCTTCCCCGAGTCGAATCGTATTCATATCCGCGCGCAGCACGGCTCCGGGCCAAATGGAAGAATTAGCTCCTAATTCCACAAGCCCGATCAAAGTGGCGGCAGGATGAACGTATGCCGACTCGTGAATCTTCATTCCGATCTTAACGCAGCGGATATCCCGCGGATTGGGCGATTCCGATCAAGGTATCCGTAATCTCTTTGATTCTTTCCTGCGTTAAATTTTTATCCTGACTCAAAAGGCGGAATCGATAGGAAACGGATTTTTTATCCGCAGGCAGATTTCCTCCGCTAAAAACGACGGTCACTCTTACGTCTTCGAGTTCCGGAATCGATTCTTTTAGGACAAGTTCCGCAAAGTTGGCGCTAGATTCATTCGAATTCATCACTATAGACAAATCGATTTCCGTTTGAGGGAAATGGGACGGGACCTTAAAGTGATTTGTCTTTCTTAAGGATTCCCAAGCCGTCAACAAAGCCGCAAAGTCGAATTTGCCGAGTAAGGTTCGTTTCTTTAGATCCATCCGGTCCGCAAGAGTAGGATGGGCATAACCTAGTTCTCCGATCTTCATTCCTTCCGAATAAAGAGAAAGGCTCGCCTTAGGATGAAAATAGGATCGGTTCTCCGATTTCCAAACAAAGGATCGTATGTTCAAATTCCGAAGCACCTGCTCGACACCGGAACGAACCCGCAAAAAATCCTCTTCTAATAGACCGGCATCCTTTTCGTTCCATTTTCTTCCGTCACAGACCGCCCACGCGAAAGATTTGGATTCGTTCCCCGGTTCCTCGGTCTTTTTGTACGTGCGTCCGAATTCGAAAATTCTCACCCTTTCAAATCTGTCCGTATTCAAACGTACGTTTTTCAAAAGAGAAGGAAAAATGGAAGTGCGCAGAAAAGCCTGTTCTTCGGGCATCGCGTTCATGATTTTAACGAAATCCTCTGGCTTTCCTTCCACTAAATTATCCGACCCGGAGGCGTAGGAATAATTAAAAACTTCGTTATATCCTAATACTTGCGAAAATTGCCTCTTTAATAGTCTTTCCAACTCGCGGGCCTTATTCTGTGCCGGAGGCTTGACTTCCGCGGCCAACGGTCGAACCGGTATGCTCGCATACCCGAGAGACCTACCTATCTCCTCCACAAGGTCTTCCGGAATTGTAATGTCGTAATTCTGTCTGTATTTCGGGACCGTTACCATCGCTCGATCGCCTTTCCAATCGGAAACGAAAGAAAGACTGCTCAGCACTTTTTCCGCAGTCTCCCGGTTTATATCGGTTCCTAATTTTCTGTTTAAAAAATCGAGACTCAATTCGATGACGACTTTCTTGTCCGCAGTGTGAATGTATCCTACTGGATGACTCGCCTTTACTTCGGGGCAACCGTTCTCTTTCAAAAGTTGTAATGCTCTCTTGAGAACGGGAAGCGTAGTCGTAGCTTCCAAACCTTTCTCATAACGAACGGACGATTCGGATCGGATTCCGGTTTTGCGGATGGATTTGCGAACCGATTCCCTGGGAAAAACCGCGGATTCCAAAACTACGCTTTTCGTCGTATCCGAAACAGCGGTTTCCGCTCCGCCCATAACACCGGCAATCGCCACTCCTTTGCCGGAATTCCGAATGATCAGAATCTCCGAATCCAACTCGGGAGACGTGCCGTCCAGAAGCGGAAACGATTCTCCTTTTTTTGCCGGATCGACTTCGAGAGAAACCGCACCCATCGCTCCTAATTTTTCACGATCGAAAAAGTGCGTCGGCTGCCCTGTTTCCAACAGAAGATAATTCGATACGTCCACGATATTATTGATTACGCGAATCCCGCACTTCTTCAAACGGGAACGAACGCTTCGATTCGAAGGGGAGATTTTGACGCCTTCGATTCCTACGGAAAAATAAGAATGGGCAAATTTCGTATCCGAAACCTTCGGCTGAGGAACGCCATCGTCGAATTCCCAATCCTGTTCAAGAGGATGAAAGCGGACCGGAAGTTCAAGTTGGGCGGCGAGTTCCCGAGCGAAGCCGAAATGACTCCAAAGGTCCGGTCGATGAGTGATGGATTTGTTATCCACATCTAGAATTTTATCCCGAAAACCCAGGAATTCCCGCAAGACGTCTCCCGGCTTGGCTTGCGGATCCGTTACTACAAAAACTCCCGAATCCTCGTCGGAAAGTCCCAGTTCCTTTTCGGAACAGAGCATACCGGAACTCCTCACCCCTCTCAGTTCGGAATCCTTGATTTCCTTTCCGTCTAGTACGGCTCCGGGAATAGCTAGTGGAACCAAATCTCCCACACGCAGGTTGGGGGCGCCCGAAACGATCTGAATCTTGTTTTTTCCGTCGCTTACTTGAGCGACCTGCAACTTATCCGCTTGGGGATGTTTTTCCAAAGACTCGATACGCACCAAAACGACCTTTTCCAAGTGCGCAAAGAAATCCTCCACTCCGTCGATCTCGCAGATCGAGGCGGCGATTTTTTTAAGAATCTCTTCTAGAGGTACCTCGCTCAAAGGTACATATTCGTTCATCCAATCCAGGGATAATTTCACGTTCCGAATCTCCCGATGTCGACGATTTCGACTCAGTACATTTACAAAAGCCCGGGTCGGTTAGGAATGTCCAGCAGGAAAACTCGATTTGGATAACGGAAAGTACACTTGAAACAATTCGAATCTGTGTTGAATCTCTTTTCCTACTTTCACTTTTCTGAGTTCGATTTCGAAGTCTTCTTTCACCTTCTGAATCTCGTTTTTAGTCCGATTCATGGCGGATTTTTTCTCCGGCTTGCCTTCCCATTTGAATGCGGCTTCCTGCCTCATCAGTTTTTCTTCCAACTGACGGAGCGTGTTTTGGTTGCTAGTTCGGATCTTATATTCCTCTTTCAGAAACAGATCCTTGGTCTGTTCATGCAACTCCCGTTTGCGATCTTGCAAGGCTCCGTCCAAAGCCTCGCACGCGGCGACGAATTGGACTTCGAAATCGGAAAAAGGAAAGTCCTCCGGTCCGGAGACCAAGGATTGTCGGACGGAATCGGGTAGATCCTCCGAAACGGAGACTTTTCCTGTTTTACGATCCACAGCTACGGTAAAAATTTCCTTACGATCCAGGGAAAAACGGAACTCCACCATAAAAACGAAATATACTAGGTCTCCACCCGAACGATAAAAACCGGATCTCCAACCCTTCTTATCCTTTAAGAAACACAGAACCGCCTCGTCGATCAAGGGATGACCGAAAGCTAAAAACTCCAGACTATCGTCGGATAAGGCCCGCTCGGAATCGAACGTCGCTTTTTTCCCTTTATATTTAGGCCCTTCCAAAGTATAGAGGTGCGGGGCATCGTTCCGTATCGCCAGACCTATTTCTTTTCCGAAGGATTCGGTATAACGCACGAAGAAATCCTCGAGATGGGAATTCGTGTACGCCCTCTCCTGCAACGTAGTCTTATAATAATCCTCCAAATTGAAATCGATCAGTTTCGGAGTGACTAGGGATCCTAGTTTTTCGAATCCTTTTTTTGCGATTCGAATCCTTTGGTCTATCTCCTCCTCTATCTCCCCCAACTTCTTATTTCCGGTCACGAACTTCATAAAACTGGAATGAAAATCCAATTCGTCTTCTATAGCGCCCAAAAGTTCGTCGGAATTTCCGATCGACTCTTCGAAAAGACGAATCTTATTCGATAGTACTTCGAGGACCCGTTCCGCCACGGTTTCCTTGGAGGCAAAATTAAAAATGAATACGTTGTCCTTCTGCCCGAAACGATGGATTCTTCCGATACGCTGCTCGATTTTAAGAGGACTCCAAGGAAGATCGTAGTTGAAGAGCACGTTGGCGAACTGAAGATTCCGCCCCTCTCCTCCCGCTTCGGTACAGATCAGTATTTCGGACGATTTTCGGAATTCCGTGATCGCATCCTCTTTTGCGTCCGCACTCAAAGACCCGTGAAACAAAGTGACTTTATAGTCGGAAAGACTCGCGGCGAGGAAATCCTGCGTACTACGGAACTGGGTGAATATTATGAATTTAGGATGCCCTTCCTTCTTTAACTTTGCGATCGTTTCCTTTAGTTTTTGGGATTTGCGGTCTTCCTTGATTTTTTTGCCCAATAGAATCAACCGATTCAAGGAAAGCAACTCTCGTCGAAGGTTGGCTAGATCCGTAGGCGCGGACTCCTCCAGGTCGGATACGAAATCCTCCACACCTTCCGTTTCATCGAAGTCCCAATCCTCCAATCGTTTTTCGATGGATTTCAGGTGATGAAGTCGATTTTCCAACATGAACTTTCTTTTGGAAAGAGCGGACAACAATGCAAAGACCGAAGAATCCAATAGTTTCTGGAATACGATCATCACAAAACCGACCGCTCGGTTTTGGGTCCTCATCGCCAAATTGTATTCCCTTCTCACATATTCCGTCGTTTCGTCGTAGAATTGCCTTTCGGTAGGAGAAAGTTCGATCTTTACGGTTTTGGCGAATCGTTTCGTAAATCCTCCGACCTCCACCTTTCTGCGTCT
Organism: Leptospira fluminis; assembly: GCF_004771275.1. Lineage (GTDB taxonomy): Bacteria > Spirochaetota > Leptospiria > Leptospirales > Leptospiraceae > Leptospira_B > Leptospira_B fluminis. The sequence goes on from NZ_RQEV01000011.1 coordinate 277,369, forward strand.
CAACAGGACCTTGGAGATTTTTTCCTTCAAATCCGTTTTACCGCCGATCACGTAGTCGTTTACGAAAGTATTATACGGACCGAGAAGATTTGAATCGATCAGATGGACCAGATAAAAAAGCTCCTCCAACTTACCGCGGAACGGAGTAGCCGTAAGCAAAAGAAGACATTCGCATTTTTTGGCGATCTTTTCGGCAAAAAGATAAGCCCTGGTCACCTTGTGATAATCCCGTCTGAGTCGATGCGCCTCGTCGAAAATCACGATATCCCATTTTGTTTTTAGGATCTCTTCGGCGTACTTAGGGTTCTTGATAAAATCGACGGAAGTGATTACGTGTTTGAAGTTCTTCCAATTCTTCTCTCCGGAAGCTAGAAAATTCCTTCTCTTTACGATCTCGAAATCCTCGTTGAATTTATTCTTCAATTCCTGTTGCCATTGGACTAGCAAGGGAGAAGGAGCCACGATCAAGACTTTCTTATAGCCTCGCCTGAATATGAGCTCCTTCATGACCAGAGCGGCCTCTATGGTTTTTCCTAATCCGACTTCGTCTGCTAAGATAAATCTCGGCTTTAACGAATTGACCACCACGTACGTGGATTCGATCTGATGTGGCAATAGTCGAGTGCGGGAATTGGAGAGCGCCGATAGCTTGTCGTACGCGTGCGTAAGCTTCAATTCGAAAGCGGTTCGACAAAGATCCAGTGTCTCCGGATTTCCGGGAGATTGTAAAAAAGGAGTCGGATAGGAGCCAATGATTTTCAGATGCGGGGAATTTTCCGAAACCGTTTTCCGCACATTGGCTTTCGGAAAAAAAATCTGAACCTTTCCGCCCTCGGCCCCTTCTATCTTAGCGATCCCGAATCCCGGTTCGTTGCGTAGATAGCAAAAATCTCCCCTATATGCGGAGGGAGATTCCGAATCGAAGTCCAAACTTAGTTGTAATGTAGACTCCAAGTTCAAACTCCTCTCTTATCCCCCCAAATGTACTTATGAGTCTGCAAGGACAATCTCAGTTTTCCCGCACCTCTTTCCTTTATCCAATCCACCAAAGTTTCCGGAGACAATTCGCCGAAAACGGGCGAAGCCAAAAGATTTCCTTGCAGTTCAAAATGCTCCACGATTTCTAAACAACGCACGAAATCCCTCTCATCCCGGATCACGAACTTAACTTCGTCTAACGGATCCTTTCTTTCATTCAGAAAACGTAAATTCTCCTGGAGCATCCTTTCTTCCATCCCCGAACCGGGAAGTTTATAATCTAAGGTAAAGACCATATCCTCCAAATCGGCGATCGACTCGGCTCCGTTCGTCTCGATTCTAGTCCTCAGAAAACGACCGTAACGTACTCTATCTTCCCTTAATCTTGCTGCCAAAACCGTCGAGAAATTCCGATTGTGACCTTCCAACGGTTCTCCTCCGGTAAAAAGCACTTGCACCGGATCTGCGGAAAGCCTCCGAATTTCGGAAAGAACGGACTCGATGTCCATCTTCTCTCCCGCATTAGGGGAAAGTGCATAAGGAGTATCGCACCATAATTTTCTCGAGCCGTCCATTCCGCAGCGCAGGGAGCAGCCCGCAAATCGAACGAATATTGTGGGCAGTCCAGTCGAGATTCCTTCTCCTGAAACGGATAAGTAGATTTCGTGAATTACGGAATTCATTTTATAGCGAGCGGTTCGTTCGTACAACCGTTTTCCGGATCTTTTAGGATTGTACTAAAAAAAGGATCCTTCGGGAATACCAAAATGTCCGAATTCCGTTCCCAGTCAAGACCCGATGGAAACCGAATCGAAAAAAAGGTTGAGACGGTTCCAAGCCGGGTGTAAAAAAGTCAATCTCCCCTTTTAGGCTTTTTTTCCGAAAAATGAGTGCGGTTGAACAGTTTTGATACTCTTCGAAAAAAAGAACCAAATGCCATTGGAAGGGAAAGTTCGACTCGCCTTCTCTCTCGTCGCCGTCCTTATGCTCGGAGGTTTCCTTTTTTCTTTCTGGATTTTAACGGAAAGGGAGAACGCAGCAGATCGGATACACCATACTTACGACGTACTTAGAAAAATCGACCGCGTAAAGGAACTGACGCGCGAAATCCGTTTTTTTTTCGAAGTAAATACTCCGGAGAGCAGGATCCAGAGGACGGCGATCCTTAACGACCTAGAATCGGAGCAGAATCAACTCTCGAAATTGGTAAGCGATAACAAGGTGCAAATCGCAAGAATCGATCTGATCGTTAATGAAATCGGGAATTTAAAAACGCGCGATCTTGGCCCGAATAACACTGCGCTTAAAAAACTGGAGGAAATCCTTTCGGAAATGAACGAAGAAGAACTTCGTTTATTAAAAATTCGGAATGAAACCTGGCAATCCTACATTGTGAACAGCTATCTAACGCTATCTACGTTATTCTTCGGAAGCCTACTCGTAATAGCGGCCAGTGTTCACTTGATCCGAAAAGACATAGGTGGAAAAAAGCAGATCACCGATCGATTGATACAAAGCGAGTCCAGACTCCTCTCGATTCTGGACGGACTCCCATCGGCCTTCACTATGCTTGATACGCAAGGGCGGATCCTATATCATAACCAGGTTTTTGCGAGAAAATTCCTGGATCCTACCTACGAGAACGCTCTGGACCTGGCCAAATTGTTCGGAAGGGAAAAGTCCGCCTATATAGAGAGAATGTCGGAAATGTCCCTCTCTAAGCTCTCCCCCATCGAATACGAACTTGATTTGCCTATCAAAGATACGATCCGTACGTTCCATTGCATCAATCTCCCTTTGATGGATATAGAAAAAAAACCCTACGCTATTTGTGCGTTGTTTACGGATATAACGGTCCGGAAAAATTACGAGGACGATCTTAAGAAAGCGAAGGACGAATCGGAAAGAGCCAACCAAGCCAAATCGGAATTTCTCGCCATGATGAGTCATGAAATCCGGACACCCATGAACGGAGTCATCGGGATGACGGAGTTACTGTTGGACTCCGGAATTCCGGACGAGCAAAGGGAGTACGTGGAGATCATACAAAAAAGCGGGGAAAGTCTTTTAGGCATCATAAACGACATATTAGATTATTCTAAAATAGAATCCGGCACTCTCAGTTTGGAGATCGGTGAGTTTTCGATGCATACCGTCGTGGAGGAAACTCTGGACCTATTCCGCTCCAACGCGGCGGAAAAAGGGTTGGATCTGATCAGCTACCTGGATCCGAACGTGCCGGAAAAGGTCATGGTGGATAAGTTAAGGCTCAGACAGGTTCTGATCAACCTCTTCGGAAATGCCCTAAAATTCACCGAAAAAGGGGAAATATTCCTATCGGCGGAACTTTCCAGGCGCGACGGAAATCTTTGTACGATCTTGTTTTCCGTTCGCGATTCCGGTATAGGAATTCCGAAAGACAAACAGAAGGAATTGTTCAATCCGTTTTATCAAGTGGATACGAGCTCTACCAGAAAATACGGAGGCACCGGATTAGGGCTGTCCATCTCCTATCGCTTGATCGAGATGATGGGAGGAAAAATTTGGCTCGAAAGCGAAGTGGGAAAAGGAACGATCTTTTCCTTCGAGATCCAGGTGGAAAGCGTGGCTTCCGACAATAAGACGATCTCGGAGCCGAGCCATCCGAGCCTAGAAAACCGAAAAGTGATCATTCTCGACGACAATTCTACGAACCTGAAAATCCTAGCTCACCAATTGCAGTCTTTGGGTTTGATGACCTTTTCCGCGAGTTCAAAGAAAGAGGTCCTATCGTTACTCGAAATGGGAAGCCAACCGGAATTGGCGATTTTGGACTACGATCTTCCCGATACGACGGGAATAGAGATCGCTCAGGACTTGCGAAAGCGGAATTTTCTTTTTCCGATGATCCTTCTCTCTTCGTCCGCATTGGACGCGAAAGAGAGAGAGGAAGTTCTTCGTCTTTTCGTAGGCCAATTGAGTAAACCGATCAAGAAACGGGAATTGGAGGAAATCGTGACGGACATTCTCGTCGGAGGAGGGGAAAAGGGGAAAGCGAACCAGACTTCCTCTTATTTGGAAAAGCAAAAGGAACTCCTACAGAATACTTTTCCGTTCCAAGTGTTGGTCGCGGAAGACAACGAAATCAACCAGGCCTTGGCCAAACGGATCTTGCAACGGCTGGGCTACGAACCGGCCTTGGCCGTAAACGGTAAGGAAGTCATCAATCTCTTGAGAGAAAAGAAGTTCCATGTGATCCTAATGGACGTTCATATGCCCGAAATGGACGGAATCCAGGCCACTCAAATCATCCGAAATACTTGGTCCCAAGAAGACCAACCTTATATCATAGCGATGACCGCCGCAGCCATGCAAGGAGATAGGGAAATCTGTTTACGTGCGGGAATGAACGATTATGTTTCCAAACCGATCGTATTCGAAGAACTCATCCATTCCTTACGAAAGGCGGGAAACTCACTCTTCCCGAAAGCAAAAACTTAAAAATCGGTTTGCCGACGGGAAAAATTTGCCGATGAAATAGATAAATGGAATTTCCCTAAAATTCCGAGGACAAACGCGCTCTCGACGAAAAAGAATATGATTCGGAAACGTTTTCTATTTGTACTTATATTCTGCATTCTTTTACTTCCTGGCATCGGAAATTCCCAGGAAAACGAGAACTCGGATCCCGATACGCGTAAGACCGTCCTCTGGACAGGGGAAGTCTTGGGCGTATATAGAAATAAGGGAAAAGTGAAGATCCGTATCGAGCGGAATTCCTACTTCGCAGATCGTGACGAAGACGAAATCCGCGCAGTGCTGGATGTGGGCAAAAAATTTCCGCTTCTCCGAAAACCTAAAATGGAGGAGATCGGATCCTTTTCCGTCGAGACCGTAGAAATCGAGCATGAAAAAAGAGGTCGCAAATCCCTACCGAGTACGGTGGAATTAAGAGGATCCTTTTCCCTAAGCCCAAACCTACCGGATCGTCTTTTGTCCGCCGGGATTCTCGTCGGACATTTTGGAAAAGAAAAATTTTATCAAGATCCGGCCGTCTTCGATTCGACGGATCTCGTTCGGAATCGGCTCCCGAAAGCCCTTTTGCATCCGAAAGACGGAAAAGAGATGGTGTTGGTCAGTTCGGGTTACGAATCCAACGGAAAGATACTCTATGAACAAATGGGTTATTTCCTTTTCGGCCAGGGAGACGAGCCCTCGGAAGACAGTTACAATCCGAATTTTGAAATTCCGGGAAGGGACACTTTAGAGGAACTTCCTTCCTATTATATGGATAAATACGAAGTTACCAACAAAGAATATTATAAATTCATAAAGGAAACCGGAACTCCGCCACCTTCTCATTGGGAAAACGGGATTTTTCCCAATGGAAAAGAATACCACCCCGTGGTCAACCTAACCTATCGGGAAGCGGAACTTTATGCAAAATGGTCCGGAAAACGGATACCCACCGAATTCCAATGGGAAAAAGCCGCCAGAGGCACGGGATTAACTTGGCGTTTGATGAAAGATGAGAGCTACGAATTCGTTTCGAGCCCTCGCGAGTATCCGTTCGGTTCCGAATACGATTCCGAGTTATGCAATACTAGAGAAAGCGGCAAAAAGGCGACTATCTCCGTTTACAATCTCCCAGCAAAAGGACAAAGCCCTTACGGAATCGTCGGGATGTGTGGAAACGCTCCGGAATGGACCAGTTCTCCCTACCTTCCGTATAAAGGACACAGACTTTCCTCGATCCGATTCGGGAAGCATCTGAAGGTGATCCGCGGAGGTTCCTATAGCTCAGACAAAGAGGAAGCTAAGGTGTACTTCCGGGATTACGGCGGAGTTCCCAACCTCTCTTCCGACAGGAAGGCCGGACTTCGGCTCGTTATCGACGCAAAACGTTAAAGAAGAAACAATCCTGTATCGGGATTTTATTCAGGTCACTCTGCTTTTTAACAAAATTCTGTCCAAAATCTCGGGGGAAAATCGGCTTAAGAACAAACCGAATTTCTCCTTAAACCCCGCCGGATAAAGGTCCCGTTTTCTGGATTCGATCGCTTTCAGAATTTGGCGAGAGACGATACCGGGTTCCAATCCCCGTTTCTGCCCCTCGTCCAGAATTCCGTGAGGGGAACCGTCCGCGGAAAAAGCCTTAATCGAAATATCCGTTTTTACGAATCCGGGAGAAACGGTCAGGACATGAATTCCTGATTCGGAATTTTCCAATCGAATACTATCCATAAACGCCTGAACTGCGTGTTTGCTCGCTGCATATCCGGAACGGTATTGGGTTGCGAATTTTCCTTGAATGGAGGAAACCGCAACCACGTGTCCGTTGGTTTGCCTCAGATCTTTTTCCAGAGATCGATATAGATACACCAAAGGATAATAATTGGTGTTCATAATATCTCGAAAAACCTTTAGATCCGTTTCCGCGGCCAAGGCTCTCATCGTGACTCCTGCATTGTGAATGAATCCGTCCACACTATGGACTTTTTTACGAAACTCTTCTAACGCTTTTTTCAATTCGGATTCGGAAGTTACGTCGGCAGGAAGAACGATCATCTTTTCCGGATGCGAAACGGAATTTTTCAAATCTCTAAGGAATTCCTTTCGTCTTGCGATGACCCCTACGGTCGCTCCTCGATCGGACAATTCTTCCGCCAAGGATCTGCCTATCCCCGAGCTTGCGCCAGTTACTAAAAAAACCTTTCCTTCGAAATAGGAACTCATACCGGACCGGATCTTTAACTCCGCAAAATGATAAGGAAGATTCCCAAAAAAGCAATTCAAAACGGAGTAAAATCCTTTCTGGCTTTGCTCGCCTGAAAAAAACTGAACAAGGGGGAAAACATGGCGCTTTCTCAACTTAAACAAAAAATCCGATTCAAGGACTGCGGTTTCCAAAGACGGTACGAGAGCAGATATTATTGGTTCCCGGAGGAATCCCCACCTTCTTGTCTGATCGAAGTCAGCCAGAGGGATTCCTATCACGATATGAGTCTCTATATGTTGATTAACCTTTCAAACATGAAGATCATCGACATAGACGTGGAGGAAGACAGGGTCCCGTATGAAACCTGTCCGAATGCGATCAAAACCTATTCTTACCTGATCGGAGAGGAAATGTCCTACGGCAAGATTATGAGGAAATTTCCCGAAGATCGTACGACCGGCTGCCTTCATATAAACGAATTATTGCAGAATGCGGCCCAAAGTTTCAGCTCCGCTTACGCTTTTTTTCTGAAGGAGAGGAATTTTCCTCCGGAGTTGGACGAGTATCGTATGTATATGGGAACCTTGGATGCGAAAAGCAGAAGAGAAATCGGTCGCCATTGGTGGATGAAAGATAAGGGAGTACGCAACTCCTGCCATAGCTTTTCCTCCCAACACGAGACTCCGGAATTGAAAGAGCAAGTGAAACCTCTTGACAGTATTACGGCCATGATGGTAAAAGAATTTCGAGGGTCCCGAAAAGACCGGGAATCTCCGTAAAAAGCGGATCTTAGTAAAAAAATCGATCCGTTCAAAACCGCCCGCTTAGCTCAGGGGTAGAGCATTTCCCTCGTAATGAAAAGGTCGCCGGTTCAATTCCGGCAGCGGGCTACCCTACTCTTCCACGATAACCATATTGCACCGGCCAAAGAACGAACCGATTCTTTTGTCTTCGGAAATATTTTGACTACACAATCTGTACCAATACTGGAGATTCGATAGTCTAAATCTTCCTGAGACAATGCGTAGCGGAATTTTACTCCTACTCTTTCTGGCGGTCTTCTATCCCGTAGCCGGAGATCCCGTCGAATCCTGCGACTCCAAACAAGTATGTTACAGCGTCGAATCTGGAGGCTCGGACGGTTCCATTTTTCTCCGAGCAAAATGGCTCCCGCCCGAAGCCTATTTCACGGTCTATCTTACCGTCTCGGGAGAAAATACGGTCACGAATCCGAAGACTCCTCTGTCCGTCGTTCTGCAAGGTCCGGAACATAAAAAGGCCCTGGATTTGATTAAAATCGATCCGGTTCTCCGATTCTCTCCGCAAGTCAGCTTGGTTTCCTATTACGGGAAATTGCACGCTGTCCACGACGACACTTACGTATATCTACTTCCTTATGAAGGAAAGGCTTGGGTATCCGTAGGCTACAATTCCGGAAACGAACACAGAGGGGACGCTGCTCAATCCATAGATTTCCAAATGCCGGAAGGAACTCCTATTCTGGCGGCAAGAGACGGAACAGTGGTGGAAACGGAAGATAAGTTTGAAGAAGGCAGAATAGATCCTATTCTCATCGATAAGGCCAATCGAGTCATCATCGCTCACTCCGACGGAACGGTCGCCATTTACGGCCATCTAAAAAAATCGGGAGTTTCCGTTTCCGTAGGTCAAAAAGTGATCGCAGGGACTAGGATCGGCTTTTCAGGAAACACCGGTTACACAAGCGGTCCTCATTTGCACTTCGAGGTTTATGCTCCGGAAGAAAACAGGAGAAAGAAATCCTTTGCGACCTTATTCAGAACCGAATCGGGGGAAGCGGAATTTCTAACCGAAGAAAACGCTTATTGGTATCCGGAAAATAAGAGATTTCCCGGGTTTCCGGTCACGGATTTAGGTCAACTTTGTATCAGTAGCGCCCGTCCTCAAACGGGCTCCGATCCGGAATGTTTGGAAACGGTACCTGTCCAAAAAGATTTCTACTTGTCCATGCCTATTTATAAAAGCGGTCCTTACGAATTCGAAGCCAAGTTATTCCGTTCCGGAGAAAAAAAAGCAGTGTTGGAGTTTTCGGACAAGATCCCGGCCGGAGTCACTTCCGTTTCCTGGAATTTTCCGCCGATAGCGATAAAAGGCAAGTACACTCTCCGCATTCGTCTCGGAGAAAAGGAGATCGGGGACAAAACGTTTCAAATCCTTCCTTGACCGGACCGCAAGAGACTATAATAAGGAACGGTCCATGTCCAATTTTATCATCATAACGATCTGCTTCACGGCCGGAATGATGGTCCGTCGCTGGGGAACGTTTCCGCCGAATTCTCATCGCGTTCTGAACTCCTTCCTCATCACGATTTCCCTTCCCTGTCTGGAATTTGTTCCGCTCAGGCATGCCTCGCTGGATGACAATTTTTTAGTTCTAGCTTCGATGCCCTGGTTTCTTTTCGGAATTTCTTTTCTTCTCTTTTCTTTTTTAGGAAAACGTTTGCACTGGGATTTCTCCACCAAAGCCTGCCTTTGCCTTTCCGCCGGATTGGGAAACACTTCCTTCCTAGGCATTCCGCTCGTCGAAGTTTTTTACGGAAAAGACTCGGTTCCGACTGCGGTGGTAATCGACCAATTGGGTACCTTTTTGACCCTTTCGATTCCGGGAACGTATCTAGGAACCAAGGCGGCAATGGCGGCTAGTTCCGGAAAAAGTTCCACGGATCTTTTAAAACGGATCCTCTCATTTCCGCCTTTTTGGGGAATGGTGATCGCTTTGCTAAGTCGACCCTTTTCACTTCCTCCGGAATTCGAGAATGCGATTTCCAAAATCGGAGATACACTGACTCCGTTAGCTCTTTTTTCCGTCGGATACCAACTTATCGGAATACGAAAACTTAATTCGGACCTTCCGGATGCCGAAAATTTCTCGGGAGCAGTACGGGCGCCGTTGGCATGGGGTTTGGTTTATAAACTGATCTTGGGTCCTCTTTTGGCTTGGCTCGTATTCGGCGGTTATTATTTTATGATGGGTTCCGATTTTGGACAAAACGTTGCTTCTATCCGCCTTCGCGACTTTAAGATACTGGTTTTGGAAGCGGGAATGGCACCGATGATCACCGGAAGTCTGCTGGCGGCGGAGTGGGGATTGAATCCGAGGTTATCGGTTTCTTTAGTCGGAATCGGAATACCGCTTTCCTTCGTTACGACGCTGGGATTGTATTGCCTCCTGGAGAAATGGGCGTGGATTGGAACGATCTCTTTCGTGCCGTAAAAACAGGAAATAACGGAACCCTGCGCGCCCTGTTGGAGGAAGCGACGACTCGGGACGGGTATTCCGAAGAGTTTCCGGAATTAAGGGATTCCTACGGTTGCGGTCTACTTTACTGGGCCATCAAAGAAGGAGATAAGGAAGCCGCAAAATTACTCTTGGAATACGGAGCGGATCCGAACGAAACGAGTTCCCGGGGAGAGACCGCGCTTTTGATCGCCCTGGAATCCGAGCTCCCGGAATTAGCCGAGTTGGTTTTGAAATACGGAGCGGATCCTTCCCTTCGCGATATGGACGGGAACACTCCCTTAACGAAGGCGGTTAGTTCCGGAAAATTAGCTTTGGTAGAATTGTTATTCGAAGTGCCGGATTCCGCCCCGGATTTTGAGGACCGGAATGGGGAAGGATATTCACCGTTATTACTAGCGATCGATCTGGGAAATTACGAAATCGCGGAATTCCTATTGGATAAGGGAGCCGATCCGAAAAAGAAAAACTCGGAAGGAAGAACCATTCTTCATCTCACCGCCTTACATAACGATTTTGAAATTCTGGATCTGTTTTCGGAAAACCAAGAAGTCAAATCCCTTTTGGAGAATAAAGACCAGGACGGAAATACTCCGCTATTACTTTCCGCGCTATACGATTCCGTAGAATGCTTGGATCGATTGCTGAAATGGGGAGCGGATCCTCTAGCTCGAAATTTGGGCGGAAAGTCGGCAAAAGAAGAAGCCGATCGCATGAAATTCCATCACACGTTAAAAACCATAGATACGGCAACGACCCAGCTCTTCTTTAAAGCTGCGGAGGAAGGCAAGTTGGATATCGTCGAAAAGATTCTGAGTAACGGATACCAAGCGGAAATCCGAGATTCGGTCGGTCGGACACCCCTCCTACTTGCCGTTCGCTCCGGAAAGGCGGAAATCGCCGATTTGCTGGTAAAGAATGGAGCGTCCCCGTATTCCAAAGACCAGGAAGGAAACTCCCCTCTCGCACTGGCAGAACAATCCGAAAGTCCGATGTTACACCAAGTTTTTAAACAATTTTTAGAATCGAAGGAAGGGGATTCTTAAATCAATCTGATTCGTTTTAGGATTCGTTCCAGCAAAAGATCCGGATCGGAATGAATTTCGATACCGTCCCTAGTTTGGGAATCCAAAAACCCTTCCCCGACCATGTGATTCAGTTGGTTCAGCAAAGGTTGAAAAAAACCGTTCACATCCAGAAGGCCGAGAGGTTTGGAGAATACTCCCAACTGGTTCCAGGAACTCACCTCGACGAGTTCTTCCAAAGTTCCGATACCGCCCGGCAACGCGATGAAGGCCAGGGATTTTTCGTACATGAGTAACTTTCTTTCGTGCATAGTCGGAACTAGAATCAATTCGGTAATATTCTTATGCGCGATTTCCTTTCCGGAAAGAAACTCCGGTAAAACTCCCGTCACCCGTCCGCCTTTTTCCATCACGGCATCTGCGACGGTTCCCATCAATCCGGATGTTGCTCCCCCATAAACCAAATCGATTCCTTGAGAGGCGATCAAATGACCGATGAATCTTGCTGCCTGCTGGTACTTCGGATCCGTTCCGGGTCTCGATCCGCAAAAAACGCAAATGGCAGGTCTCATTTCCGGGCCAGATTGTCTCTTCTGCCATAGAAGGCAACCGGATTAATAGAAACGGGGCGCCTCCCGATCCAGAAGCGTACGACCGTTCAGATTCACTTCCACCGGATCGGGATGGATCAAAACTTCCGTATATGGAAATTCTTCTTTGAGTTCGTCCAGAATAGAATCCAAAATCTTATGACTTTCTTCCAAGGTAAGATTCTTGGGCATTTCCAAATGAAATTCCAAGAAACGCCTTTCTCCCGCGGAGCGAGTGCGGAGATCATGATAACCGAGTACCTGAGGGGACCTACCTTTTACCACTCGCAAAATGGAATCCCTGTATTCATGGGAAAGATCCCGGTCCATCAGGATATCCGTACTTTTTTTAAAAATTTCCCAGGCACCCTTTAAAAGATAAAGAGAAACCACCGCACCCGCGAAAGGATCCACCCAATCCCAACCCGTTTGCATGGCCAAAGCCACCGATAGAAGAACCAGTAGGTTTCCCAACAAATCCGAAACATAATGCAAATGATCCGCCGAGACCAAAAGAGATCCGGTTTTGCGGATCACCGATCTTTGGTACAAGACCAAAAGGGTGGTCAAAACAAGAGAAACCAACATGACGTACAGGGAGGAAACGTCGGGAATTTCCGCCTTCGGTTTCAAAAAATGCTGAGCCGCATGGAAAAGGATCCAACCTCCGGAAACGGCAACCAATAAACTCTGAAACAATCCCGCGATAGCCTCCGCCTTGCCGTATCCGTAACGATGCTCCGAGTCCGCAGGTCTGGCCGCCTGATGCAACGCGTATAAATTCACGGAGGAAGTGAGGAAATCGAGACCGGAATCCAAAGCGGAAGCCAAAAGCGCCAAGGAACCTTGAGAAAGGCCGACCCACAACTTTAGGACGGCCAATAAACCGGCAGTCGCCAGAGAAAATACTCCGGCAAGAATTTTGATTCTATTCGAGGAAGGATTCATGACTTCGTTTCCGCCCCAACACTTTTTCTTTATGTACATATATCCTTTCTTTTTTAATTTCCCAACCCAAAAAAGGATTGGAGTTTCTATTTGGAAGCTTAGGCTTCCGAATTACGAAAACCGAAGAGGTGATCTTTTGAAATCAATCCTAAGAACAAGTCTCGTTTTGCTCTTCTTCCTATCGATAGTCTCTTTCTCGTCCTTGGGAGCCCAGGGTTCCGCGGACAAAATTCCGGATCCGGACGCTTTGGAGCGGGAGGCGGACGATTTGGAATACAAGGCGGGACGTTCCCAAAACCAGGACGAACGCAGAAGATTGGCTCAAGCGGCCGTAGATAAAAGAAGGCAAGCGATCGAAGCGAGAAACGCCATTCAGGACCGGGAATTGAGCAAACCGTATACGGCAGGAGTCTTTGAATTACAATCGATCGCCATGCAATCCACTTGGGCTTCGGAAACATTGGCTAGGGATCGGAATATAGGCGCGAATACGACGAGCGCATTGCTCGGTTATTCGGGCGTGTACCAAACCGCTTCGAATAGTGCGAATTCCTTAGGAGTCAATCCGAATCTATTGAACAATAACTTCACCGCGTATTCCAATCCGCAGGGAAATTCCAGAACCGCATATCCGGTGCGTCTGTCTTATCTGAGTAAAAACAAGAATTTCGGAATGGAATTGAGTTATCTGGATTTCAGGATTAAACCCTCTTATACTACCTTCGATGGAGTGCACTCTTCTTCGAATCTTTCCGCGATCCAGTTCCATTCTCCCGAGTACAAACGAGTGGATTATTCCTTCAATTTGGCTTGGTATTTTCCGACAGGGACCGGGGCCAGAATCGGACCTTCCCTAGGGGTCAGGAACATCGATATCTATTCCAAAGAGTACGGAAATATTCCCGGAAATTACGGATTCGGTTCCATGAGCGAGAAAGCCGGAGGAATCGGTCCCCAAGCCGGATTCCGGATTTTCAAAAATCTGACCGCGAATCTTCTCGCCCATCTTCGCTTCGATTATTTTAGAACATTAGGACATTATGATAGAAACAGCACCGGTACGATTATAGGCTTAGGAGGAAATCCGTATCTACTGAACACCGGATCTACGAACACGGTAAAAGACAATTTGCTCTCTCGGGTAGGATACGAAGTGGATGTGGGAATTTCCCTATTGAGGACGAGATGGTTAAAATTTACCGTCGGATTTCAATATACGGAAATGGTTTCCCGCGTCAGCGGATACAATTACAATGCTTCCGTGTTCGGTGGAACTCCGGGAGATAATCTATACCTGAACCAAGTATCCAAAACTTTGGACCAAACCTCCACCAATACGGGCCTGCAAAAAGACGTTCACGATAAATTTTACGGATTTTATCTGGGGGCTTCCCTGATCCTTTGAAACGCTGAAAAGTCGTCGCTAAGGACGACTTTTCTCTTCACAAAGCCGGACTCGTTTAAGCGATTTGCTGTTCCGGAACGAATCCGGACTTCTCCATCAGATAAAAAGAACCGAATAGAGTGGGAATGTAAATCGCGTCTCCTAGCAAGGAATTCTGGAAAAAAGGAACCGCTGCGATATAGCAAGTCGCCAGTCCGTCCGCATCCAGAGAGTACATTCCGGAAGTAGCCCAAACGAAAAAGTTGGTCACTAGAAAAAAGGCGCTCGAACCTAACAGTCCGGTAATCGCCAACGTTCCTATGGAAAGGCGATTTTTCAACCATCGACCCGCTAAGGCGAATAATACGAACATTCCATAGACCACGGGAACTAAAGCGTGAAATCCGATGAAAGCATCGCTGAGAGCCATAATCGCTAAAGGTAAAAGAAGAGAAACCCAGCGATTTGCAAAATAAACTCCGCCAAAAAGGGATACGGCAAGTATCGGACTGAAATTCGGGGGATGAGGGAGGAATCGGCTTACAACAGCTAAAACCAAAAGAGAGACGAGAACTATATTTCTAGATGGAATCATGGTAGTTTCCATACAGTGGATTCGCAAACGGCCTCGTCAATCAATTCAAGATCGTTTTTGTCGGGGGAAAAAAGGTAGGAATTCTTATCGGCCTACCGAGCCTATCCTCTATGCAGGCTCCGAACCCTAAAGACTATACCGATTCTCTGTCTTATCTTCTAGATATAACCGCTAAACTCAGAGGACCCGACGGTTGTCCCTGGGACAAAGAACAGACGCACCAGACCTTGATTCCCTACATTCTCGAAGAGTCGCAAGAAGTCGTCGATGCCCTACTGAAGGAGGACGACGAGCATTCCAAAGAGGAACTAGGGGACCTGCTATTTCAGATCGTTCTGCACGCGCAAATCGCTTCCGAACGGGGCGCGTTCACGTTGGAAGATATCGCCAAAGATGTGGCCGAAAAATTAGTACTTAGACACCCTCACGTTTTCGATCCGGAAAGCGCAGGATTCGGATCCTCGAATGAAGTGGTCGCAAATTGGGAACTTCTGAAACAAAAAGAAAAACAAACTAGGGGAAAAAAAGAAACGGAACCTTCGTCCATTCTCAAAGAGGTTCCTGAGTCGTTTCCTTCCTTGTTGAAGGCCGAAAAATACCAAAAGAAGGCTTCCAAAGTCGGATTCGATTGGAAGGACACGCGCGGAGTGGAAGAGAAACTTAAGGAGGAACTGGAGGAATTCCTAACCGAAGTCAAGGCTATGCCCGACGTTTCCTCAAACCAAATCCGGATAGAAGAGGAATTGGGGGATTTGATTTTCAGTATCGTAAATCTTGCCAGAAAACTCGGAATTTCGGCGGAGTCTTCACTTACGAGAACCAACCGAAAATTCAAACGGAGAATCGATTTCATACAGTCCGAATTGGCAAAACATGGTAAAATCTTCGCGGAGACTCCATTGGAAGAATTGGACGAGTTGTGGAACGAAGCTAAGATCTCGGAAAAACGGACCGCCTCCGATCAACTAACCGAGAAAAAAAATCTTACTTCGGATGCGATACGGGAACTCTCGCCCTATTTTCTCTGGAAAGAGAAAGAGACTTCCGAAAATGATTGGCCTAAGGAATTCTCTTTTCACCATAAATCCGAGGAATATAGGATCGTGTTTTCAGGATTAGGCGCGATTACCCTGCTTCCCGCAAAGGACCCCTGGGGAAGGAAAGGACAACCTATCTTCTATCTCAATTTGGAGAATAAAGAACCGGGAAAGGGAATTTGGACGGATTTAGAAGGTAAATCCTTTCTAAGCTCCGATGAGATCCATCTTGGAATCCTTTCAGCCATACGCTCCTATAAGGAAATGATAAAATAATAGGAAATTTTTTGTCGTTTCATCATGAATCCGACATCAACTTTACGTAATTATCCAAGTCCTTTTTTTGTCCGGAACGTCGGATTTTATCGTCGATTTTATATATGGGAAAGAAGGCCGTAACAGGCGGATCTCAATTAGGGGAAAAGACCCCTCCCAATTCGGATCCCACGCGGAGCCCGCTAAGGGTATTAGCCGTGGATTCGGGCAAGGTTGCTCGTAAGTGGATCATCTCCGAATTTAAGGACCAGGGATTTCAGATTTTCGAAGCCTCCGGTCTACAAGAAGCATGCCACTTGACATTCATGGAAAAATTCGACGTGATCACCGTAGGGCTTTATTTCCGCGAAGGAACGGGTTTCGATCTTTGTCGTTCGATCCGTAAGAACAGGATCGACGGAAAACCGTTTGCATCCTGCAATGCAAAAATACTTTTTATCACTTCGGAATACAACGATTCGAACCGTATCAAAGCCCATGACGCAGGCGCGGACGGATTCTTGGAAAAAAAACCGGATTTAACTCCTTTAAAAGGAGCGCTACAGCTCATTATAAAAGATTTAAAGAGCGAGATCCCGTCGACGGAAAATACTTCGATTCCGGATACCTCGCGGTTGAAATCCGTGCTGATGGTGGACGATTCGGAACTAAACCTGGTGCTTTCCAAGAGATTATTGGAATCCAAAGGCTTAAAGGTTCAAACGGCCATTTCGGGAGAGCACGCATTGAGAATTCTTTTGGAAGATCCCGAAAAATACGAAGCGCTCTTGACCGACATGTACATGCCCGGGATGAACGGCAATTTTCTTTGTACTCGAGTGATGCAGGAACCGAAACTTTCCGGTTTAAAATTAGCGATCGTTACCGCTTCGAACGAACTGGATTCCGAAACCGAACAAATCCCTTCTAACGTGAAAATTCTGATAAAACCTTTCGACGCGAACGAAATACTCGATTTTATATCCGCCGATTAGGGAAGAAATTCTAATCCTACCAGGACATCGGGAAAGCATTCTTTCCGAATGTCCCCTTCCATTTTAGGTAATTTGGAATACCAACTCTTGTCCTCGTATTGCAGATCCACCCAATAAAAATAAAGGCTGGCTTCCCCGAGTTCGTTCTCGATTTTGATCTCGGAAAAATCCTTTTTCAGATCCCCTATCCTTTCGAAAGTTTCGTTGTTTTTCGTTTTGTAATGCACTTCCCAGGGTTCCGCTCGAAAGGGAGTTCCTTGCGGATTCGGTTTTCCGGGATTCAATTTCCAGCTTTTGATCAAAATTCTGGATACGTCTTCGTATTTTAAGGTTTTTGAATATAAGACGTTTTCTCTTTTATGCTTAAAGGAAAACTCCTTCGGAGCGGATTTCCAAGTCCCGACGATGGTTCTCCCGTCGCAAAAGAAGCCCTTTATCTTTGGTCCTTCGGAAGCACCGTTCTGCCCCGAAGCGGAACCTGCTTTGCCGGACTCGCCACGGACATCCAATGCCGGTTCGGTGGGCAATACGGGTTCTTTTGGTAAGGGAATTTTTTGGGCGAATATGGACCCAGCAAGGAATATCGAAAAAAGGAGGAGCCGATGCGAGCCCCTCCTTTTCCCGTTTTTGACGGAAGATTGATCCATGTCCTTAAAGGCGTTTTTGGATCGCCTCCATAAACTGGAAGGTGTCCAATTCCTTCGGATTCGAACTCGTGGTCAATAAAGTCAAATCCTTGGTCATTTCTCCGCCTTGAATCGTATCGATGACGGCCTTTTCCAATTTTTGAGCGAATTTGACGACTTCTGGCGTTCCGTCCAATTCACCTCTCTTTTCCAGAGCTCCCGTCCAAGCAAAGATGGAAGCAACGGAATTCGTGGAAGTGCTTTCCCCTTTTTGATACTTACGATAGTGACGTGTCACGGTACCGTGCGCCGCTTCGTACTCGAATTTGCCGTCGGGAGAAACCAATACGGAGGTCATCAGACCGAGAGAACCGAAACCCGAAGCGACCATATCCGACATCACGTCTCCGTCGTAATTCATCAGGGCCCAAAGCATTCCACCTTCGTTTTTGACGATCTGCGCCACAGCGTCATCGATCAAGAAATAGGAATATTCGATTCCGACTTTTTTGAGTTCATCCGCCCTCTTTTGGGAGACTTGGTCGAAAATCGCTCTGAAACGAGCGTGGTATTTTTTCGAAATCGTATCTTTGGTCGCGAACCAGATATTGATCTTTTCGGAAATCGCATAATTGAAGCATGCCTGGGCGAAACTTTCGATCGATTTGTCCAGGTTGAACTGACCCATGATCACTCCGGGTCCGTCGAAATCGTTGATCAAGACCCTTTCTTTTTCTTTTCCGTCTTTAGTAGTAAATACGATCTCCACTTTTCCGGCTTCCGGAATGTAAAGTTCGGTATCCTTGTACAAATCTCCGAAGGCATGGCGGCCGACTACGATAGGTTTTTTCCAGGACCGGAGCGCGGAAGGGATATTGTTTACGATGATCGGTTTGCGGAATACGGTTCCGTCCAAAATGGACCGGATCGTTCCGTTAGGGGATTTCCATTCTTTTTTTAGATTGTACTCTTTTACTCGATCCTGATTGGGCGTAATGGTCGCGCACTTAACGCCGACCCCGTATTTTAGAATCGCATTGGCGGAATCGACGGTAACCTTATCGTCAGTCTTGTCCCGGTATTCCACTCCGAGATCGTAATAGTCCAGTTCTATGTCCAGGTAGGGATGAATGAAACGATCCTTGATTTCCTTCCAGATGATGCGGGTCATTTCGTCCCCGTCCAGCTCCACTAATGGAGTTTTCACCTTGATCTTAGCCATTGGGTTCTCCTTCTATTAAATTCGATGAATTAAAGTTAAAGCGCGGTGTGTCCATTTTCTAAGGACTTAGGACTTGGGGAAAGAAGGATTCTCTTTAATTTTCAGGATTCCGTTACGCAGGTAATGGAGGTTTTGAGTACCGAAATAATTGATGGCAACCGGAAGGGAGACGATTCCTAAAACGGAAAAATATCGGTATTTCAGGGAATCTTTTTGCGAAACGTTCCGGATGTTCTTTTCCAGTTTGCATAGGATCCGTTTCCATCTTTCGAAAACCGGACGGAGACTCGGATTGCATTCCTCAAAATACAATTCCTCCGCGGAAGTCACGACTAGGTCCTTTAACCCGGTAGGCAAAGGGGGAGATCCGAACAAATCCCGCACTCGGACCAAGTCTTTTTCAATCTCGGATTCTTGCTGTCGAGGAATCGGTAAAATGGAACTAATCCCGATGGAAATCGGTAAAGAAAGTCGGAAGAGAAAATCCGACGCCACCATGGAATTCAGGTAGCGACGGACGGTTTCACCCAGAGAGTCCGGGTGGTCAAGCTGAATGTCGTTCAGGTTCTTGACGGTTTGGATTGTATATTGGCTGAGCTTGATCTTTTCGATCCAGAACAGACTCAATAGTTCCGTGTCCATGGCGGTATGGGTACATTTTTTAGGTTTCCCTTTTTTGGCAATCCCTATACGCCTGCGGAAATCTCCGGACGGTTTTTTCCGATCGGACCTGCGACCTTTTTCCCCGTTTTAACCTTCCCGTTTCGGATTGTCTCCCATCGATTTGCGCATTTTTCTCTTCATCCGGTATTTCCAATGTCTTCTATGTCTGCCTCCACCGAATCCGTGTCCGCCTTTGAAAAGAAGATGCGAAAGTACGAAAATTCCGAGTGCTTGCAAATACGTTATTTGTTTCCAACCGAACAATTCAGGCAAAAGCCAATTCCACAGTTGCCAAACGATCGCAGCCGCTCCAAAAAAAAACAGAGGGATAAAAAGAATCCCGACAAAAATCCTTCCCACTCTGTGCCTATATCTATGAGTTTCCTTCATAATTTGTTCCTAATCAATATTCTTCGAGGAATAAGGACTTGAGTTCCTTCAGTCTTTTTTCGAGAAAATTCTTCGCCGAAGACTTTCTGGCCGACAAGGTTCCTTCCGGAATTCCCGTCTCTTGCGAGATCTCTCGAAAAGTTTTTCCTTCGATCACATTCGCGACAAAAGCGGTCTTCTGATCCGCCGGAAGTTCCCCGATCGCGAGAGAAAGTTCTTCGAGCATCAAATTTCTATAAAATTGTCTTTCCGGACCGATTCCTTCGTAGGAATGCGAATTTTCGGATAGAAATTCGTTTTCGAGTCCTACCCCTAAGTAACGACCCGTCTTTTTTTTCCGATACCAATCCCCTACCTTGTTTCGCAATACCGCGTACACGTAGGCCAAAAGGTATTCGATGGATCCGCTGGAATCCAATTCGGTCACCGCGACCAAGAAGGATTCCTGCAAAAGATCTTCGGCCTCTTCAGGATCCGAAATTCGGGAGCGTATCCAAGCAAGGATCTTATTCCTTTCCCTTCGATAGATTTTATCCACGGATAGCAAGGGTTCCTTTTTTCCTCTAATACCGTAGTTGTTTCAAAACGAGATTCCCCGATTTTTTTTCCGAATCCCGGAAAAAAGGTAAAAAAATAATCCAGAAAGATCGCGATGAAATTTCCAGCACGCCGTCCATAAAGCCTCAGACCTCTGCTCTCTATGTTGTCCGGGACGGATTTTCCCCGGATTTTTTTGCGACTGTTCCTGCCGATTTTCGACAAGAGAGACCGGAGGAACTTAAGTGCAGACGAAGAAAATCGAAGACCTTACGGAAGATTCGGAGTGGAGAAAGTTGAACAAGGATACGCTAGGTTTTTTTAGGATCGTGAGAACGTTGAATAGATACTACGATTCCATCCGACAACCGGAGAATATCGATCCGACCTCTTTCCGAAAGAGACTCGTGGATACCGTCCCCGAAAAAACGGAGATCTTTTTTAAAAAATTCGGATCTTACGAGTATTTGGTATTTGCAAGAATATTTTCCAGAGGAAAAAGCGAGTCCGATTCTTGGATCCATATAGACGGCATCCGACAGGAACAGGACGACATGAGAGAGCGGGCCGTTCCGGATCATCCCGTTTTCAGCATACGATGTCTCAGCGATATCTACGAGGATTCCTGCACGAAAGTTACTGCCTCCGAATTGGAATCGATCGATTGCCTCGGTGCCTAAACTTCGAATGCCTGGAGGCCTAGTATTTTTCAATCGATCCGGCGAGAAATACTTGCCGGAAGAAAAGACAAGGATAGGAATAAGAGCCCATGTTTTTCCTCTCTACCGGATCTTCCATTCGATATGTCAAAACGGGCGTTATTTTATCCGCTCTCATGATCGCACTTTGCTTTCTTTCCTTAAGCGCAGAATCGGAATCCTTTCGAGCCCGAAAAGCGACCAAAAACGAAATATCCTTCCGCCCATATCCTCAAGAAGGATATTTTCAGGCCTGGAATTATTCGTTCACGGACGATCGTATTTTTATCTTCGCAACTTTCTTGGTCAGCAATCTAGGTCCGGGCACTCGAAACTCCGGCGTAAGTCTGGTGCTATACGATAAGGAAAACGGTACCCGATTTCTCACCCAGGAATTTTCCCGTAACGAACTGAAAGCGGAGCCTGGAGCATCGGAATTGGAGATTGCAAACAATTCCGTTCAAAAAAGTCAGGAAGGTCCGGAAATCAGAATGGAAATCGGAGAGACGAAACTCTTTCTCTCTTTCAAAACCGGATGGGACAAAGCCGTCTCCCTGTCCGGAGGAAAAATCGCCTTACCCGAAAAGGACAGATTCGTGCAGGCGGACATCGCTTTTTCTTTCGTTCCTGCCTGGGGATATCTGATCAGCAACGGACAGAAGATTCCTCTGGACGGACGAGGGGGAATGGAGCACCTACTGACGAATTACGAGGTATACAAGTACAGTCGACGTTGGGAACTGTTCCGAACTCAGAACCTTTCCGGCGATAGACTATATACGGGAGGGTTTATCGGAAACGAAACCTTTCCCGGACAGGAAATCCGAACAGTAAGTTCTACCGATGCGAACGGTCGGTTATTATTTTCCGCTAAGGTGCATAAATCGGAAATCTTGGAATCGGAAAAGGATTCCTTTTCCAATTACGAATTGCCGACGAAAGAAATATTGTACCTGGACGAACAAGGCGGTTGCACTCTTTCCATTCGGCGAAAGGCCGGAATCGGAAAAATCAACGTATTATCGAACCTATCATCCGTGCTTCGGTTTTTCGTGAGATTATTTTTCGCCAAACCTTACCAACTGTACTTTTTAGCGGAAGCGGAATTGAATTGCGATTCTCCTTCGAAAAATTTCGGGCAATTACCGAAGGAGAATCGTTTTGCAGGAATTTTCTCGTATTATCTCATCAATCCGTAAAAACGATCTCCGAAAAGTCGCACTTTTACTTAGCCTCTTTCTTTCTATGATTGGATAGAAGGATCGTTA
This sequence comes from Leptospira fluminis, assembly GCF_004771275.1. GTDB lineage: Bacteria > Spirochaetota > Leptospiria > Leptospirales > Leptospiraceae > Leptospira_B > Leptospira_B fluminis. Next base: position 299,555 of record NZ_RQEV01000011.1, read on the forward strand.
GATAATAGGAAGCCGTCAAAACCATCATCAACCAAGGAATCAGATTTCCGTAAATCACGTAAAACCCGGGAGGAGAATCGAAGACTTCGATCTTCTCCCAAGTAGTTTCCGCCTTCATCAAACCGGTGGACTTCCCCGGGACAAAGCGGCCCAAGTGATCCACAAAACCGGAAATCCCCGAATTCGTAGATCGGACCAGCCATCTTCTCCATTCGATGGATCTCAACCTACCCAATTCGAAATGCTGGTCGCTTTCGGTGGTGGTTCCGTACCATTTATCGTTCGTAAGATTCGCAATGAATTCGGGATTTCCCGAATTTCTGAACTTACGTACGAATTCCGGAACGATCACTTCGTAACAAATCAAAGGAAGCATGGAGCCGGATTCCTTTAATTCAGTCTTGGTTCCGGCATAGTAGTTCCTGACCGCATCCGCGTTCAGGTCTTCCGTATCCTTCCAATGCAAAGGATCGGGTTGTTTGGAAATTTCTCCCGTTGCGGAAAAATAAGGTAGAAGTTTAAAAGACTCTCCCGGTTCGAACCTTCCGGTTTGCGGGCTGATTTCATACATGAATTCGAAAGGCATCGTTTCGCCGAAGAGAACCAGATATTGTTTTTGATAGGCGTTCGTTCGAATTCCGTTCGGATCATAGATTACGTTATTGTTATAATATCTGAGATATTCCTTTCCCGAACTCACCCTTTTGTATTTCGCGTCGATTTCATTAAAGAAAACGTTAGCTTTGTATCGATTGGCAAAGATGATCATCAAGGCTTCGAATCTGTACCAATACATTCTGTTCAATTCCGTGATCGGAGTTTTGTTGGCGGAAAAATACGGGACACCTGCCTCGGGTAAAACGATCAAATCGGGATTTTTTCCCTCTTTTCGTACCGCATCATCCACTAGGCGATCCATCCGGTCCATCAGTTCTTCGATCACTTGCAGAGGAGAACGTCCTCTTTCGTCACGGATACTCATAGGAGCATCCGGCTGCACTACCAACACTTCCAAGGTTTTGACGGGTTTTACTCCTTTCCACTTGAAATAGAGGGAAGTACCAGCGACCCAAAATAATAGGAAAAGTGCGAACGGCAGGGACCAAAATTTCGCGAACTGAAACCTCTTTTCAGGAGAACGTAGGATTTCCGGCAGATGAAAGAGATTGGTCTCGAAAATCGTGTAAGAGACGACGAAGACCAAAAAACTCAATCCGTATACGCCCGCTATTTCGACTGTCTGGGCAAGGAGTATATTTCCCGCCGCCAAGTTTCCCCAGTACCACGGAAACAGTTGCGGTCCGAGCATATCCGCTACCAGGCCGCAAAATCCGGCGACCCAGACGCTATGCCTGCCTATTTTTTTACTCAGGAAAGAATACGTAAGCAGGAAGATCGGAAATTTAAATCCGAACAGCACGCCTGCTAGAACCAAAATCAATGCCGAGACCGGCGCCGGAAAGTTTCCGAACACCTGGGCCATATGAAAAATCCAGTGGAAGGCGATCGCGTAAAAGAAGACTCCGAATAGGATTCCGTGGAAAAACAGACGTTTGTATTGTCCCGAATATTTATGAGCGATCCAAAAAAGACCGAAGGGAGCGATCCAAACGAAATGGCTCAAGTAAAACGGAGCAAAAGCCAAAAAAGCCAACACGGAAGTCCAAAGGTAGCAAAACCAATCGAACCAAACGGTTTTTTGAAATTCACGGAATTTGTTCAAAAAGGAATTCATGGGTACCAACGTTCATCGGAAGAAAATAGCGGGACGTCAATCGATTTCGACCGTCGGCGCATTCAGAACGTTCCTTTCCTAATTACGAATGGATTTCTTTTCCCACCCTAAGCCGCTGGGAGATCGAATTTACGGAAATGCTTGCCTGATCCAGGCTTACGGCGAGCCTATCAGAAAAGTCGGTGATCGAATGAGTTCCTCTTATTTCAAAATTTCAGGCAAAAATCCCTTGAGTGGTACGATAACCCCGCAGGGGAATAAGAACGAGGCGCTTCCGGTGTTAGGCGCAATCTGCATGACTCCGGGAGAAATTACCGTCGAAAATATCCCTTTGATCACCGACGTATTGATGCTTTTGGAAGTACTACGTCATCTGGGATTGGAAGTGGAGGACAAAGGCGGCGGCACTTTCCTATTTCGAAACCGCGGCCAGATAAAATCCGATTTACCCTACGAGTTATGTTCGAAACTCAGAGGCGCAGTCACTTTAGCCGGACCGATTTTGGCCAGCACGGGACGGGTGTTTTTGCCCCGCCCCGGAGGAGATAAGATCGGCAGAAGAAGAATGGATACTCACCTTCTCGCCTTGCAATCCTTAGGAGCGACTATAGAAGTATTTCCCGACGGTTACGAGATCAAAGCGGACCGCCTGAGAGGAACGGATATTTTGTTGGACGAAGCTTCCGTAACCGCAACGGAAAATGCCGTCATGGCTGCCGCACTGGCGGAAGGCACCACGATCATACGGCACGCCGCGAGTGAACCGCACGTACAACAGCTTTGTCGTTTTTTGAATTCCGCAGGCGCGAAGATATCCGGGATCGGTTCCAATATTCTCACCATCGAAGGAGTTTCTTCGCTTACGGCCCCGGAAAAAAAACATAGAATCGGATCGGACTATTTGGAAGTCGGGAGTTTTATCAGTCTAGCGGCCGTGACCGGAGGAGAAATTTTTATCCGCGATGTCGATTTGGAAGACATACGTATGATCCGAATGGTTTATTCCCGATTGGGAATCGAAGTCCGGCCACAAGATGGCGGAATTCTGGTCCCGTCCGATCAGCAGATGGAAATCATACCCGACTATCACGGCGCAACACCTAAAATAGACGATTCTCCTTGGCCCGGATTTCCGGCAGACATGACTTCGGTAGCTTTAGTGACCGCAACGCAATGCAAAGGAACCGTCCTGATCCACGAAAAGATGTTCGAATCCAGGCTATTTTTCGTGGATAATATCATCGCAATGGGAGCTCAAATCATTCTCTGCGATCCGCACAGAGCGATCGTGATCGGACACTCTAGATTGTACGGACAGAAAGTCGCAAGTCCCGATATCCGCGCGGGAATGGCGATGGTCATCGCCGCCTTATGCGCGGAAGGGACCAGCTATATCCACAATATCGTTCAAGTGGATCGAGGTTTCCAAGAGATCGACACTAGACTTCGATCGTTAGGAGCGCATATAGAGAGGATCCGGGAAGAATGAACCGAAGAGACTTTTTCCGGAAAAGTCTCTCGAAAGCTTTTGCCGTAATGGAGGAAAGCGCGGACGAAATCGCCGAGACTTGGAAACAAGTTTCGGGAGAAAAAAAACCGGATCCTATCGACACGCCGGAAGAATCGACTCCGGCTACGCGGAAGAAAAAAAGCGAAACGAATCGAAAGGAAGACCCCTCTCTATCTCAAACGAATTCTCCGAAACCGAAAAAATTCAAGGCCTTCCGTAACCTGCAATTTCCTCCCGGCGCCGATGCGAACGGAAAGCGTTTTCTTTCCAAATGCACCGGATGCGGCGATTGCATTTACGCCTGCCCATACTCCGTCCTATTTCCGGTTCCGAACGACGAATTAGGGAAACACATCCCGCACATGGACGTAAATCTGAATGCGTGCATGCTGTGTAAGGATTTTCCTTGCATAACCGCCTGCCCGGAAGGAGCGATTTTACCGTATAAGAAAAACGAAATCCCGAAATTCGGGAAAGCCAAAGGTTGGTTTCAGCATTGCATCAACTCTCGCACGGAAGAAAAGACATGCGAGGCCTGTGCAACCGCCTGTCCGGTGCCGGGCGCATTGAAATTCAAGGGGAACAAACCGACTTTCACGGCTTCCTGTATCGGTTGCGGGCAATGTGTATCTTCTTGCCCGACCTTTCCGAAAGCGATCGTAGTCAAATGATCGTTCTTGCAGAACGTCTTTCAATATCCTAGAGCCTTACGGATTTTTTCCGGGATGTCCTCGAATTTAGGATATTTGTGTTTTTTTCCGTCGGGAAACACGACGTAATAGGTACCGTTCAGGATTTCCATATAATAATTTCCCTGCTTTTTTTGACCTACGGAAGATTTGTCCATTTCCTTGACCATGGCCTGATAACGCGGAGGAAGAGCCGCCCAAGATCCGTAGACCTGGATTTCTCCCGCGTGATTTACGGTATAAAGGCCATTTTCATGCATGATCTTGATGCCGTTATAATCGAAGACTTCCAAAACGTTCACTTTGGGTTCCTTCTTCTTAGGCGCGACATTCGATTCCGGACCCTTGTATTCGTTGGGATCCATGTTGTACTGAACTAGGGATTTATGAGACGGTTTTTTTCCTCTTGTAAATAGAAGATAGAGATAGAAGATTCCGGACAAAGAAATCGCCGCAAAAATCATCAACTCGAAGTGTTTTGCCAACCACCCCATATAACCCTATTTAAGTCTATATTCGATCGCCTTACAAGTAAAAGGCACAGGGTCCCCGGCCTGAATCCAAAAACTACAATCTTCAGCCCCCACCGACAAAACGCAGTTGTTGACGTCCCTTTTCCGGGAACGTCCCGGAACAAGGTGGGTAATTCCTCTGCTGGAACTGCACTGCAAGTCCTTAGCCCCGTATGCCGCCAGCAATAAAGAAGACGCCTCTTCGAACGAATAAAAATCGTCGTCGGGTGTAGCACAGGTTCCCAACCAGACCAAGGATAGGATTAGAATCGGAAGCTTTTTACTCAAACGGACTAACTCTTGTTTTTGGACTGCAATTTTACCCTTTCGTCCACCGGAAGATCCACGTCTCCGAGAATCGACTTATAGGTAATAAAGCCCTTAATCCGCAAATTCGGATCTTTTCCGGAAAGAATATCTCTAGTTAATACGGCGGCAACTAAGAGAAGGTTTTGGTTCATCCTTTTTTCAAAGAGAGTTTCCAAACTCAAAGAGACGTTTTTCTTCGAAAATGCCGGAACGACCGTCTCCTGTTTGGAAATGATCCTAGCTAGCTCGTTCTCTTCGTTTTCCCCGGAGGGGGAAGGGGAAGTCACCGACAAATCGAAGCCGTAGACCGTGACTTCCGTATCGTTCGGATTTTCGATCTCCAAATCCACGCGCAGAAGCATTTTCGGGATCGGAGGAAAAGAAATAAATTCCACCTTCTCCGCTTTAACGTCAGCGACTCGAAATTTGCAGGATTCGAGCCGTTTTACGTTTTGCCTTAAGGCAAAACAGGAAATCGCAGACAACGAAAGGAGCAGGAAAATTCCTGCTCCGAATCGAGCGGCGACCGAGCCTTTACGCGGAAATGTCTGCTTTACGGATTCCATCCGGTTTGGATCAACACCTTTCCTCTAGTCATATTCTCTGCATATTCCTTTATGGCTCGATCCGCCTCTTTCAAAGGTATTCGAGAAGCGATTTCCGTTTGAAATTCCTGTCCTAGCAGAGATCGAACTTCGGAAGTAATTCTCCAGAGTCTCCACGGGCTCTGGGCAGGCAACCAAGAAGACAGCCAGAAGCCTTCGATTTTCTTATCCTGGAAGATACCCATTCCTGCATGATAAGAGATCGGTTCCTCCGACAAAGCCCCGTAGACGACACATTTACTTCCGTACGGCATAGCGGCCAAAACCTTCCCCGTCAATTCTCCCGCCACCGCATCTAGCATAATAGTAGCTTCCAATTTACCGGATAGAACTCTCAGTTCCCGTTCGAAATTCGGGGAAGAGGAGTCCAAGACGTGCTGAGCGCCCAGAGATTTCAGCAAGTCCGCCTGTTCTTTTCTTCTTACGATATGTATTCCGGGAATCCCGTTTCGGATCGAAAGTCTAAGGATCATCTTTCCCAATGCCGATGCGGCCGCCGTTTGGACGAATGCCTTATGCTTTTCCTTGGCAATCCGTTCCATCATCGCTAAAGCGGTGATCGGGTTTACGAACAAGCAAGCCCCTTGTTCTAGTGTGGTTTCTTTCGTGAGCGGAATACAGGAAAAACCGTCCGTAATCATATATTCCGAATATGTTCCGTCGCCTTTACCCGGAGCGGTGCAAGCGACGGCCTTTCCTAACAGGGAATTGGCGCGCCATCCGCCTCCGCTCGCGACTACGACCCCGCTTCCTTCGAAACCCGGGACCACAGGCAATTTCTTTTTAATTCCGTACAGCCCGCGCATGAACATCAGATCGGAAGGATTGATGGAGGCGGAATGCATCCTGATCAGCACGTCTCCCTTCTTTAAGGGTTTCGTTTCTTTTTCTACGATTTTTGCCCTTCCGGGTTGTTCGCTATATTCCTTTAGTTCGTAAGCCGAATACGTTTTCGGGATTTCCCATTTCTTTGACATAAACCTTTCCTTCCTTAATTTTCATCTTCCAAAAGAAGATGGCGGATCGAGTCCGCATTTTCTTTCTCTATATAATTGCGTAAAAAAATCTCGGCGTCCTCTTCCGTCTTGATCGAAAACCAAATTCCTTCCGGATAACTGACCTGGACCGGACCTAGCTCGCATCTATCCAGACATCCGGACCGCTGGATGCGTATCCGATCCTTCAAACCTAGTTCCTTAAGTCGTTTTTTCATGTATGCAAGCAGAAGAGGGGAGCCTGCCCGACCGCAGGAAGGCCTTTCCCCTTCTTCCCTAATATTATCGCAAACAAATACGTGTTTTTTATAGTACATGTTCAAATCCCTTAACATTCTCGGAAGGACGAATTCGGGTAGTTTACCCTAATATGAAACGGATTGCCCGGATTGAACCCTTTTTTTCCTTTCCGATTTTTGTTCGGAATTCCAACGAATTCCAAGAATAAAGATTTGTTTTTTGAAAGAATCATCAAAAAAACGAAACATAGATCGAATTCGGAGGGATTTATGAAACTCGGCATTCTTACGACATTTACTCTCGCTTTGTTATTTCTATATTGTGGAAAGAAGGAATTAAAACCGGTTACCGATGCGGAAAAACCTCTTTTCGAAACCGTATTGCAAAAAAACCAGGAAGTAATCGACGGTTTACTGAAGACCGAAAATCGAGCTCCGGATACGCTGGAATTGGAAAAAGCCTTGGACTCGCTGGCTTCCGCCCAGGGTGGCTTGTCCGAAACCGCCCTCGAACTCAAAAAAGCGTTAAAAGAAGTGGAAGCTCCCGATCTGGAAGGCTCTCTGATCGCATATTCCAAATTCAGCGATCTACTTGCCTCCACCATGAAAGGAAGAGGATTGGAAAACGGTCGAAATCGCTTCTATTGCCCTATGGTCAAAAAAACCTGGGTGGCCTCCGGAAGCAAAATCCGAAATCCTTATGCGCCGGAAATGCGGGATTGCGGAGACATCGTTCCTTAATTCATTTTTCGGAAATCGCCCTATCGTGACCGTGTCGACTCAAACCGCCGATTCCTGCAAAGTCGGAGTTCCGATATCCAAAGCTTGTCCGGGCAATTGCCGTACGGAATTAAGAAAAGACAAACGACTGGAGGAAGAGGATTGCAAAGCGGTCCATAAATTGGAACAGCTCCTGTACGGACAAAATACCCTCAGCGTCGGAGCTTCGGCTTTTCACCAAGCTCCGGCCGAATTGTTGGAAAAATTTTCCGAAGAATCGGAAATCGGATTCGAACTCGTTTCGTATTTCTTATTGATTTCATCTCCCGAACAGGTGCAGGAAACCGTCCGGGAGATGAGTAACCCTTTACTTTATAGAATCGTAAAGGAGGAATTCGATCTCTTTACGATGCTGAGAAAAGCCGCAGGCAGGGCCTCCAATTTTCTGGACTCCAAAATGGTTCGTTATTGGAGGAACCTGCCGGAGTCCCGGGTAATCGATTTTATCATGTACTGCGTACGGGAAAGGAAAGATCCGGAATTCGCATCCCAGTTTCTATACTTACTCTCGGGTCGTTCCCTATTGGAGCTTCGGAAACAAACCGGCATAACCGTATCGGAGGAAAAGGAACTCTATTCCGGTTTGCAGGATTCGATTTACGAATTCCCGATCCATTTTCCGGAGATGTATCCTTGTTTGATGGAGATATTCTCGGACGACCCCGAAATTTCCCTCATCCTCTCTACTATGGCAGCTCTCGTAGAAAGAAAGGAGATTCTAATCCATTCCGGAGAGGAAGTGCTGCGCATTCTCGGCAAAACCCACAAGAAACTCGCCCACCAATCCGTGCTGGATTATCTGCTTACCTTGGACCAGGATGCGGCACTCGAAATACTTTCCATGTTGGAAGAAAACAAGCACCTAAGTTCCTCTGAAAAGGAATTACTAAGTTCTTTTCTAAGAAAGGACGAGGACGATTCGGGAAAAAAATTCGGCTTTCGTTAAACCCTTTCTTCGATTTCATATTCGCGGAACAGGCTTTTCTGGTTTCCTATTTCACTTTGGAATTCCACCGGATAGTCCGCCGTAAAACATGCGTTGCAAAAGCCGCCGCCTTTGTGTTCTCGGACCGCCTTATGCATGGAATCCACGGATAAATACGCGATGGAGTCCACTCTCAGGTATTTCCGAATTTCCTCTATCGTGTGAGTCGCAGCGATCAATTCCTTATGAGTCGGTATGTCTATACCGTAATAGCAAGGCGAAATCGTAGGCGGTGCGGAAACCCGTAAATGAATCTCGGTAGCGCCCGCATTGCGGATCATTTTTATGATCTTTCTGCTTGTGGTTCCTCTCATGATGGAATCGTCCACGATTACGACTCGCTTTCCCTCCACAACGTTCTTGACCACGTTGTACTTAATCTTGGCGCCGAAATCGCGGATCTTTTGATCGGGTTCGATAAAGGTTCTGCCTATATAATGCGACCGGATCAATCCGGATTGGAACGGAATGCCCGAGGCCTCGGAATAACCCAATGCGGCGATATTGGCGGAATCCGGTACCGGAATGACTACGTCCGCTTCGACCGGTAATTCCTTGGCCAATTGACTCCCGAGAGCCTTTCGTACTTTGTAAACGGATTCCCCGAAAATATTGGAATCCGGACGAGCAAAATAAATATATTCGAATATACACAGCGCCGGTCTTGCCTGTGGAAACGGATAAAAGGACCGGGGACCTGAGCGATCTACTACGATCATTTCTCCCGGTTCTACGTCCCTTTCATATACGGTATCCGTAATATCAAACGCGCAAGTCTCGGAAGCGAACACATAAGAACCGTCGTCTCTCCTTCCCATTACGAGTGGTCGAAAACCGTTGGGGTCCCGTACGGCGATCAATTGGGTCTTGGTAAGGACCACTAACGAATACGCTCCCCTGACCTTTTTCAGGGCGGAAGAAAGAGCGGACAGAAGGTCCGTTTCTCCCGATCTCGCCATAAGATGAACGATGACTTCCGAATCGATCGTGGTTTGGAAGATGGAACCTTCCTTTTCGAGTTGAGAACGAACTTCCCAGGAATTTACCAAATTCCCGTTATGGGCCAAAGCGATGGGGCCTAAATGCGACTCCACACGCAGGGGCTGGGCATTCCGCAAAAAGCTGGCCCCCGTAGTGGAATATCGATTGTGCCCGATGGCGGAATTTCCTACGAGCTCCCGAATCTTTCCTTCGGTAAAAATATTCGCCACCAGCCCCATTCCGGCGAAACGATACAGATGCTCACCGTCGGAGGTAACGATTCCGCTGGATTCTTGGCCCCTGTGCTGCATGGAGTAAAGGCCCAGATAGGCGAAGTTGGCGGCTTCCGGGGAATTAAAAATCCCGAAAATAGCGCATTCTTCTTTTGGTTTGTCATCTCGGACTAGGGTCCGTAGATTGGACTTATTGGGAATCGAGCTCATGGTCCCCCTTCCTATGCTAATCTTCCAGGTCACGGTTTAGATGCAAATACAATCCGATTATATCGTAATCGATAATGTCCGAAGTCTTCAGTTGGCATTGATCACTCTATCTCAATCGGATTGCCTTTCCATAGACACGGAATCCTCGGGTTATTACACGTATTATTCAAAAGTCTGCCTGATCCAAATCTCTTCTAGAGGAAAAAACTACATCTTCGACCCTATACGTCTGGACGACATATCCGGGCTTGCTCCTCTCTTTGAAAATCCTGCGATTTTAAAAATATTCCATTCCGCATCCGACGATATTAAGGCACTGAAACGCGACTTTTCTTTCAAATTCGAAAACATCGCCGATACCATGTTCAGCTCCCGTTTATTAGACTTGGAACAGAACTCTCTTCTCTATTTGGTCGAACATTATCACAAAGTAAAATTATCTAAAAAGGAACAAAAATCCAATTGGGAAAAGCGTCCCTTGGATAAGAGCCAACTCCAATACGCGGCCCTGGACACCGTTTATTTGGAATCGATATGGGAAAAGATGAAGGAAGAGTTGACCAAGAGAAAATTATTGGACGAAGCCCTTTCCGAATTCAAAAAACTGGCGGAAGAGGAATCGGAACCTTTCGAAGGTTTTTCAATTACCCTGGAAAAATTCCCGAATGTCCTGGAGTTGAGTTCGGACGAACGACGAGCGCTATACGACACGCTCGTATTCCGGGACGAAAAAGCCCGACGATTAAACAAGGCGCCTTTCCGGATTTGGAATAACGACAAAGTGCTGGAATTAGTGAAGTCACGCCGGGATTCCGTAAAATTGATCGAGTCCGTGGGCAAGAAAGACGCGGATCATTTACTGTTCATATACAATAATCCGGGCGGCCCACCGATTCATAAAAACGATCTGTTTAAACGGTCCACCGAAGACCTCGCCGGAGAGGACGCGGATAGATTCAAAAGGCTCAGACAATGGAGAGAGACCATTATGTCCATTCGGAGAATGGGCCACAATCTGATGCCTTCCAACAAGAATATCGCGGAGATCGCCAAGAAAAACCCGAAAGGGATCGACGAGTTACGGGAATTGGGTATTTTTTCGGAATGGAAAGTTCAGAATTACGGTCCGTCGATTTTGAATGCGCTTCAGTCTAAACCCTACGAAACCACTCTTACGAACCTGATTCCGATCAAAAAGAAATTTGATTAAGTTAGATTTAGAAGAACTACGACAAAGATTACCGCTCAATCGAGATGGAGAAGATTCCACCCCTCCGCAAAACGTCGCGATCTCCTCGGTGATCATGCCGCTATTCCACGACGAAAACGGTTACGGTTTTTTATTACAAAAGAGAAATTCCAAACTTTTAGCACACCCCGGACAAATCGCATTTCCCGGAGGAGTAAAAGATCCGGAAGACAAGGATCTCCTTTCCACGGCTCTCCGGGAGTGGACCGAAGAAATGGGAGTCCCTTCCGATGATCTGGAAGTGATCGGAAATTATAAAGGAATCTACACTCATACCGGATTTCATATTACTCCGTTTTTATCCCTTTATAACGGGAACTTCGAATTCTCCTACAATCGGGAAGAAGTCGAAAAAATCATTCGTTTGGATTTAAATCGCCTGAACGAGGTACCATTCTATGGTCTCCGCATGAAAAGAAACCCGGAAGGACCCCCCTTGGACATCTATTACTTCGATTTACAGGAAGGATTATTGTGGGGTGCAACGGCTCGGATTTTGGTAAGTTTCCTAAGAGAGCATAGCAATTTTGAGAGAGAACCTCTCCTACGAAATCCGAATCTTTCCGTTCCTCCGTTCTTGGATCCGAAAAAATAGGATCGTTTTTCGTTTCTGAAAAATCCGAAGCGATCTGAGTTTCGGTTTCAAAAGAAGATCGGAGGACTCGGACCGGATTTTTTTTTCCGCCTTCCTCAATTTTTCTTCTAAGCAAATCGTCTCTAAAAAATGTAGTTCCGAGATTGTTTTGGTCTTTAGTCCGAATCGATACCGGACGATAACTAATACGACATAACTAAATCCGGGGAATCCGTTGGATTCTCTAAAATGTGAAAAATAAAAACGACAGTCATACTATTGGGAGAATTCTTATGAGCAGATTTAAATATATATTCGATCGCACGATACGCACCAGTTACCTAAAAGAGAGCTGGAAAGAAGAAGATTGGTATGCGACCTTGGCGGACCGTCCGGGAATCGAAACCAAAATTCCTTTCTTCAAAAAAGAAGAGGAAAATAGAATCCAAGTGGCCGTATTGAGCAGATGACACCGGAAGAAAAGGAAACGCTTTTTAAAAGTCTGGAGCAAATCCTTCGGGCCCTACAATCCTCTCAAGGAGGAGGCGAATATAAGATCGTATTATATTCGATTCCGATCGTAGGAATCATATTCGGTTGCGTTCTCCTTTTTTTCCTATTCTTTTGGTGGTACCGCCAACGCATGGCGATCATTAAAGCCGGACTATATAAAAAAGAGCCGTTTGATCTCAGGCTTTATTCCTTTTTCCTAGGCTTGGTTCTGACCTTCGTAGGGATCGCCCTTTCGATTTCGTTCATTCTTGTCTTAGGAAAATCCCTCGCCATGATCGGAGGATTGGTTCCTCTGGGAGCGGGTCTCGGGTTACTTTGTTATTATAAATGGTCGCCGAAAACTTGAACAGCAAACATGAGCGCCCGCCGGTTTTCGTTACCGGTTCGTAAGAGCTGAATCGATCTTTCATGAAACACCCAGAGCCTATCGTTTGCGATCCTGCGGACTGGGCTTGCATTCAAAAAGTCCTGGAGGGCGATTACGATTCGTTCGAAGAGCTAGTCCTTCGATACGAGACCTTGGTGTATTCTCAAGCGAGAAAAGCGTTCCGTAACGAGACAGAGGCAGAGGACTTTACCCAAGACGTTTTCTTAAAGGCCTTCGAAGGTCTTTCTACGTTCAAGGGCAGGGCAAAATTCTCGACTTGGATTTTTTCGATAGCGAGAAACGAAATCATTCGCAGATACCGAAAGGATCACCCGGAAATAGAGGCTTCGCTCGAAGGTGTTTCCGCGGAGTCCGGTCCGGATTCCAGCTCGACCCAGGAATCGAGCCTGATGGAAAAGGAAACCCACGAAAAAATCCGCTCCCTAGTGGACAAACTCCCCGAATTGTACAGAAAACCGATTTCCCTACATTACTTCGAGAACATGTCCTACAAGGATATTTCGGAAAATTTGAACTTGAAAATGAATACTCTAAAGAGTTATATTTTTCGTGGGAAGGAAATCCTCCGAGAATGGTTGAAAAAGGAAAATGAAACCGGAAAAGACTGATATTCCTCCCGATTTAAAACAGCAATTGGAACTATTCCTGGATCCGGGCAATCAGAATCCGGATGCGATTTCCGTGCCTCCCGAACTTAAAAAAAGGGTAATGTTGCACCTAATCCATTTGAAACATCTTCGTATCATTCTGATCACGACCCTACTCTTGGCTTTTTCCCCTCTGACCGCTCTTCTTTTTACGGATTGGAATTTCCTTTTACAGGCCGGAATCCTGCACGGAATCCTTGCGACGAGCGGACTTCTATTCCTTCTTTTCGCCGTCCTGATCGGGATTTATCTTGTCCAAAACAAGAGTCCATATACTAAGGAATGGAAAAATAAACTCGGGTTCGACGAATGAAAAAAGTCCTTATTACCATCGCCGCGATTTTAGCGGTATCCCTCCTATCTCCGACTTTCGCGGAAGAAACCAAAGCTCCGTTAACTGCCAAAGAGTTTCTCTCGAAGGATTTGGATTCGGTTTTTCCGATCATCCAAGGATTGAAAAAGAAGGATGCGGATATTCTAGTTTCCCAAATTCGGGAGGAAGCCAGAAAATCCTGGCCCCAGGCGGACCAATTCTACTTCCTGATAAATCATCTGTCTACGATCAGCGCAGTCGAAGAAGAGCAAACCAGATTGAAAGGCTTACTTTGGGTGTATGTTTTGGCACTGGCCCTCTTTTGCGGGTTCGTAGGTTATGTGCTCTACCGCCAGAGAAAATTGGTTCGGGAACTGAACGAACTGCTCAAGAACCGCTGACCTTAAAGAAAATCCTCCGTTTTGCGATCGGTTTTTCGGTCCAAAATTCCTTTGTTTACTGGTTGTCATAGAAACAGCGCTTGTAGTATCCTTTTTCCGAGGATTGTAATCGTTACGTAAACTTTCTGTAACCCCTTTCGGACAATCTGACGGAATGGAACCTATCCAATTGCAAGGATCCTCTTCCCCTGAACAGGGTAAAGTTCCCCAAAAGCGCAGAAAAAAGAGCTTCACCGAATTTATGAAAAATGCTTCCGGCAACCCAGGTCAAAAAATCCTAGTAGTAGACGATGAGGAAGATATAGCCGATCTTATTAAGTTTCATTTGGAAGAAAACGGATACCAAGTCGACACCTGCCAAAACGGGCTCGAAGTCCTTCCGAGAATCGAAAAGAATCTGCCTGATCTGATCGTTTTGGATCTCATGCTTCCTGGCATAGGGGGAATGGACCTATGCAAACGCATCAAGGAAAAATACGTTCTGCCTATCATCATGGTTACTGCGAAGTCCGGAGAAACCGATGCCGTCCTCGGGCTGGAATTGGGCGCGGACGATTATGTTCGCAAACCCTTCTCCACAAGGGAATTGGTCGCTAGAGTTCGCTCCGTTTTGCGCAGATCCGGCGAAGCGGAGGAAGAACAGGAATTCGAGGGGAATATCAGCGTAGGTAAGATCTTCCTGAATCCCAAAGCTCACAAGGTTTTCATAGACGGAAAAGAAATCGATCTGACTTTGATCGAATACAAGATTCTCTATCTTTTTATGACGAATACCGGCGTTGCATTTACCCGGGATAAACTTCTGGATAAAGTATGGGGAAAGGACATTTACGTTACGGATCGCGCCGTCGACGTCAATATCAAGAGACTTAGAGACAAACTCGGAGACGAGAAGGAGAGATTGGAAACGATCCGAGGCATCGGTTACAGATTCAATGAGGCGTAGTTTATTTTCGAAACTTCTTTTAAGTAACTGGCTTCTTCTCATCATCCTAATGGCGGTGGCCGGCGGCGTCCTGTTCGTGGAAGACATCGTCCATCCCGATCTCAAGATCCTGCTCTTTTCCTTTTACATCCTCTTGGCCATGTTCGGTACGTTCTACGTATCGTACTCCATAGCACGAAGCGTCACCCAAACCCTGAACCAGATCGAAAAGAAAACGGGCGAAATCAACGCGGGCGATTTTGGGTCCGAGCTTAGTCTTCCCGAAATCCGTGAATTGGCGGATCTTGCCGTTTCCATCAATCGGATGTCCGGACGTTTAAAGAATCAGTTCGTGGATCTTACCATAGAAAAGGAAAAATTTGATTCCGTCCTTCAAAACTTAAAGGAAGGCGTTTTTTCCGTGGACTTGGAAGGTTCCATTTTATTTCAAAATCGGAGTATCCCGAATTCGTTGATAGAACCGAACTCCGCTTCTAGAAAGATAGAAGATGCGGTCCAGGACGAAAGACTGCTCGAGTTCATCCAAAAAAATTTGGCCGGTAAAAGCGAACCTAAGATCGAATTGGATTTAAGTCAGAATTTTTACGCGATCAAAATGTATCCGCTTAGAACCAACGGAAATGTCCTGATGTTCATCGGCGTGATCCGCAACATCACCGAGGAAAAACAGTCGCACATCATCCGTGAGCAGTTCGTTCAAAACGCATCCCATGAACTAAAGACCCCGATCACTTCGATAAAAGGGTACACCGAAACGTTACTGGGCAGATTGCGTTTAAAGGAAGATAGCCACGAGAAGAAATTCCTGGACGCGATTTCCAGAAATACGGATCGAATGGTCCGGATCGTGGAAGATATGCTGACGATCACAAGGATAGAGAACCAAACCGCTATCGCTAGAGCGGAGGAATTCACTCTGAAATCCCTGGTGGACAACCTATCTTTTACCGTAGACGGAGTAGTATCTCCGAAGGAACAGAAATTCGTCGTGGAAATGCCGGAACCGATCACTGTTTCTGCGGACTGGGTTTTACTGGAACATATGCTTTTGAATCTGATCTCGAACGCATCCTCCTATTCACCCGACGGAAAAACGATCACGTTAAAAGTGGTTAAATTCGGTCGGGACAACGTTAATTTCCAGGTAAAGGATCAAGGTATAGGAATCAAGGACGAGGATAAGGAAAGGATTTTCGAACGGTTTTTTCGGGTCGATAAGAACAGATCCAGAAAGGAAGGCGGCACCGGCCTAGGTCTCTCTATCGTGAAGCATATCGTTCGCCTTCACCACGGTACGGTTAAGACCTTCGATAATCCCGACGGAGGAACGATCTTTTCGGTTACGATTCCTACCGTATATTCTGATAAAGTGGACGTATAAACACCAAAACCCGCTCTTTCCATTCATATTACGCTTTTCGAAAAAGTCGGGAACGGGGAGATTGAATTTTCTTAACAAGAAACGGCTAGAGGTCGGAAATGACGTATCCAAAGGGTTTTTCCTCGTTCGGCACGAATATCGGTATTAAGGATAAGACCAAAGACTTCGGCGTAATTTATTCCGAAGTCCCCTGCAAAGCTGCTGCGGTTTTTACCAAAAACAATTTCCCCGGCGCTCCCGTTATCGTAGGCAAGGAACATATCAAGTCCGGAATCCTACAGGCGATCGTAATCAACTCCAAAAATTCGAACGTCGCAACGGGAGAAAAAGGAGTGGAACATTCCCGTTCTATCTGTCGAGAGCTTGGAGCCTCCTTAGGAATTCCGGAAACTTCGGTACTTCCTTCCTCAACCGGAGTGATCGGAGTTCCCCTTCCGATAGAGATCATTCTGCCGGCCTGCAGTCGTGCAAAATCCATGTTGAAGCCGGACAATTTGGAAGAAGTCGCGGAAGCGATCATGACTACGGATACACGTCGTAAAACTTCGACCCGAAAGATCAAATCGGACCGAGGCGAAGCCGTGATTTACGGTATGGCCAAAGGCGCCGGGATGATCGAGCCGAATATGGCCACAATGCTATCCTATATTCTCACGGATGCGGAAGTCGAAGGGGATCTTTACGGAATTCTAAAAGACTGCGTCGACTCCAGTTTTAACTGCCTTTCCATCGATTCGGATACTTCGACGTCGGACACCGTCGCTTTGTTATCCAACGGTTTAGCGGGAAAAGTCGATTCTCTGGATTTCAAACGCGCGCTCCTGGAAATTTGCGTCGATCTGACCAAGGAAATCGCCAGGGATGGGGAAGGAGCAACAAAACTGATAGAAATTCGGATCCTGAAAGCGAAAGACGAATCGCAGGCCAGAAAAATCGGCAAATCCATCCTCAACTCTCCGTTGGTAAAAACGGCGATTTACGGAGGCGATCCGAATTGGGGACGATTGGTGATGGCGGTCGGAAAAGTTTTTGACGAGCCGATACGATTCGACGGTTTAGAAATCTATTTCGGAGGACTTTCCGTTAAAGGCGCGGACGCGGATACTCGTAAAAAATTATCCGATTACCTGAAAAAGAATTCCGAGATCGAAGTGAATGTGGTATTGAATACGGGGCATTACGAGATGAAATTCTGGGGTTGCGATCTCACCGAAGGTTACGTCAAAGAAAACGCCTACTATACGACCTAATCGAAACCGATTCACTCGATAATACCGTGAAAGCCTTTTTTTCGGACCATAGAATCGCATCCGCAATCATCACGATATTCGTGAGATTATTCGGAGTGATAGCCGTTCTTACCGCTTATGAAATCTGTATCAATTTCCTGCCGAAGGAGATCGAATTCGTTCGGGAAATCGGCGTGCTTACTAGCCTTATTTTCGGAGTCTTTGCGGTTCTTCCGATGCAGGAAAAAATTGCGGGCTTTTTAAAAGTCACGTTCGTTTCCGAATATCTCAGCAACGATCCCGGTTCCTCCAGAATGGCTCATAGACGCTTTGATCTGGAGGGATTAATCAGAAACGTTTTTCCGGAGTTAGTTCGTTTAACGAATAGCAATTTCGGAAAGCTTGCTATCTTGAGAAACGATCTAACATACTACGACCTTTATACTTACGCTCACAAAAAACAGAGAAAAGTAAACACGTTAGAAGGGATTAACCCAAAGTCCCCGCTTTTAAAATATATTCTAAGCAAAAGATCCGGATCCATCATCGGAGAGCCCGACCAGAACAACGTCATTAACGAGGATTTCGTAAGTCTTAGGGCGAATTTCATCTTACCGTTCGTCTTTCGGGAAAAACTCTTCGGTTTTTTAGCGGTTTCGAATATTCCCAAAGACGATGTTAGGCACGAATTGGGTTTTTTGGCGGGTAAGTGCGCTTTGGCGGTCCACAATCATATTCTATCCTCTCAAATCGCGGAAAATAAGAAATACAGAAAAGAATTCGAAAACGCAGGCAAAATCCGAAGATTTCTGGAACCTACCGAACCCCCACTGATAGGAAATACGAAAATAGACCTTCTTTCTCGCGAACCGGGGGAGCTCTTGGAATTCTTCCAATCGGAAACGGAGGATTTTTATTTCGTATTCCTACGTTTGAGCGTCACGAATGCGGTTTCCGTGCTTGCACTTTGCTATATTCTGGGAACGTTATATGCTTCCCGTATGCGCGGTGAGACGAAGGATCTTCTTCAAATCAAGACTCTCGTCGAGGAAAATCTGAAAGAGATTTCCTGGACGGAAAGATACGATCTTGCCGTCGGTAAAGTAAGCAAGGCGGATCGAAAAATCTCCCTGCGCATCGTAGGAAAACATTTTAGAATGTTCAAAAACTCCAGTCCCGAGCGGAACTTAGCCTCCATCGGTTGGGAAAACGTCGAAATTCCCGAGCAGGATCCCTTGTATCTGGCTTGGAACGAAAGAAAGATCTTATCTTTTCAGGAAATCGGAGTATCGGTGTGAGGAATATTCTTCTCGTTCTGGTTTCCGTTATTCTTTTCGGAGTATTTCTGTTCGCTGGATTATTGAAATCCTCCTCTAAGGAATCCAGACTACCTTTTTATTTTTATCCGAACGGAGTGATTGCCTTAGCGAACGGAGAATATTCCGATCTGACGGGATTAAGGATCGATCTGTTGGAATATGAAATCGCCCGTAAGCTTAAAGAAGAAGCGGGAGAAACGACCCGGTTATTCCACTTTTACGGAAAGGACAGAAGCGTTTCGAAAGAAGTACCTTTCATATTCAGATCCGCTTTGGACGTTCTCAGAGATTTTTCCCTAGATATCGTTTTATCCCTGCTTTATTTTTCGGTCGCGATCTGGTTCTTTTTTTATACCAGGGATTTATTCATCTTCCTATTATTCGGATCCTTCTCCGCTCTGTTTCTATTCAATTTCTTCCTATTGGCGTTCCAGGATTTCGCCTTTCTTTTCTTTTTCTTCTTTTTCTTCGGCGGGTTTTTGATTCTAGATGTGTCCTATCGACTGCGGGGAAAAGAAATTCCTTCTCGCTGGTTCGCTCCGCAAATTATTTTTTCCATTGTCGCCGCTTACGTCGGAGCCTCTCAAAAAGGGAATCCGGATCTTTTCCAGTCGCTTGCCAACGCGGGAATACATTTCAACGCGATTGCCGCTTCCATTTGCATTCTACAATTAGTCTTCCATACGTTCCGGAATCCGACGCAATTTCAGGCGGTGTTTAAGAAACTTTGTCTCGTACTGGCGTTTTTTTTAGCCACCATCGTTCCGTTTCTTATGACCAAAATCGACTCCTTGCAGGCCTCTACGATGATACGTTCGTACCTGATCTTGGCGTTCTTCGTATTTCCTCCTTTGGTAATTTACGGAACTTATACGTATTCTCTCGTTCCCGTTCAGATCGCCTTCAGCTCCTCTCTTACGTCTATTTATTCCATTCTGATTCTGACCTTCGGTTATTTGTTCGGTTTGGAATTCTTCGTCAGATGGAATCCCGAATTCTTAGGAGCCCACCAAAACGAATGGAACTTATTCTACGTGGTTCTCGTAGCTTACTTCCTGAGTCCTTTGAACAATAAATTGTTTTATTGGGTGGATTATTGGAGCTTTCGCAACAACCCGAAACTTCATACTGCTTTAGAGGAACTTTCCGTCATGATCGGAGCCCCGATCTCGATGCGGGCAACCATCAACAACCTAATCCGCAGGTTGGTGGACGCTCTGGACGTGCACAAACTCCAGGTGTTGATCCCGGCGGATAAATTTCCTAGAACCGACTTGAGAAATATAAATTTCGTTCGAATCCCGTTCGGTTCCGAAATATGGAACTATTTCGAAAACCATACCGAAGTGACGGTGACTTCCCATCTCGCATACGGCCTCGGAATCCGCGAATCCGTGTTTAAGTTTTTGCAACAGATGGGTGTCCAGCTCGCCTATCCGCTTTTCGATTTCGAGCAGGGAAAAGAGGTAATCGCCGTATTCCTAGTGGGGGAAAAGCGAAGTCACAGGAATTTTACCATAGGAGAGCTTAGATTCCTTAAGGAATGCACCCGTTTAGCCTCCCTTTTGATCCGGAATTATAGCCTTTTAGTGGACGAAGTGGAAAAGAAAAGGATCGTTCGCGATCTGAATATGGCTTCCATTCTGGACAAAACTCTTCATTTACCCGAATTGGAAACGATACGTCAAACGAAGGTCGGGTATTTTTCCGTACCGGCCGTCGGAATCTCCGGAGATTATCTAGATATACTCAGGATCGACGCTAGGAGACAGCTTCTTTTCCTGGGAGACGTATCTGGACACGGACTAGGTTCCGGTTACCTAGTCTCCGCCGTGCGAGGTATCATTCGCCGCTACTTGGGTGAATCTCCTTCGATCCCACAAATTTTTCATGCGATCAATCTGTTCTTGATCGAAAGATATAGAGGAAGCGAGTTCATGACTTCGGTCGCAGGCATCTACAACGCTTCCGATGGAGCCTTTTCGTTCGTGAATGCGGGTCACACATCGCCGATTTGCATACGGAAAGGCGGAAAAATAGAACTTCGAACCGAAACACAGAGAGTTTTAGGAGTTCTACCGACCGATTATAAGCTCTTAACGGTGCATTTGAATCCCGGAGATAAGTTAGTATTGTTCACCGACGGAGTAACGGAGACCTTTAACGATAAAGATGAGATCTTCGGAGATGAAAATCTACTGAAATTATTATCGATGAACCATCACTTGGAAGCGCAAGAGCTAGCAAACCTAGTAAGAAAAACTTTAGAAGAGTATCGGAATCATAAAGAGACTAGTGACGACGTATCTTTCGTCTGCTTGGAAGTGTCTGAGTAAGAATCTCTTTCACTCAAATCAACATCTTAAAATTTTTTTCGTTAAAATAATTAAAATACTTTACAATGAAAAGTTAATTGCTTAATTATGTCCCTATCCAAGGGCTTTCTTGATCTCTCGCAAAGTACGGAGGTCTGAAAAGTTCAAATCAATGGAGGACGTCAATGGTTGCAAAAAAGAAAGCAGTCAAGAAAGCAGCTAAGAAAAAAGTAGCAAAGAAAAAAGCTGCTAAGAAGAAAGTCGCGAAAAAGAAATAACTGACTTCGACAACATCTCCTTTTATACTTTTTATAAAAGGAATGAAGCTTAAAACCCGCTTTTATAAGCGGGTTTTTTCTTTTAAAGCCCTCGCAAGCGTCTCTCTTCAGTAGTTCACTTGGATTTTGCCGGATTTTGTTGTAAAAAAGCTACGGAGAAGCTCGTTTCAGACTTGGATTCTCGAATTTTCGGAAATACTTTCCCGATTTTCCGCCTTCATCCATCACAATTTAAGATAATGAAGCACTTCTTTCATCTCGTCTCGAATATCCGGAAGAGAAGTACCGTAATTCTTGATCGAATTCGCTTTACCATCGGCCGTAATTTCGAACAGCCTATACTCGTTGGAAGTGTGCGAAGACTTTTCTAGTTTGAAAAATTGAATCGCTTTCTTGGAAAACCGGTTGTACGCGGTGAATTTATGATAGTAAAACCCCTCTTTTTGCGGACTAACGGGGTAAGGCGTATAATATTCCGCTCCCAAAAGCAGAATATTCGGAGTCACGGACACGATTCTTGTCCATGTTGCGAGATTGAGCGGATAATTTTCCTCTAAGAAGGTCTTCTTATAATTCTTTTCCCAAATTCGGAGAATTTTACCGCGGATCTCGTCCGCCTGCTTCGGCCGCGACAATCCGTTCAAGCAAATTTCATAAAGGGAAAGCAAGGCCAAAGATTCCGATTTTCCGTTCTGTAATTCCTTTTGGGTCAGCTTTTTGGCGGTAATAAAATCTTCCGAATAGATATTTTCCCAGATTTTTTCCAGGACAGCGGCGTTTTTTCCCGAATCTTCCGGCAATAATTCCCATAGATTCCCGAAAAAAAGCCCGAACGTGAGAGCCAACGACAGAATCAGGGAAAAATTTCTCCATTTATATTTCTCTGCCAAGCTTGCAAGAGAGACAAACGGATTCTTACCGGGAAATGGGCTCCGTTCGAACATAGGAAAGATTTAAACGACCGATTTACGTTCCGGATCGTGGATCCAAACCGGAAGATCTTTTTCCCAAAGGGCCAAAAATTCTTTCGCTCCCTTTTCCTGGATCACTTCTCTTTCTTCTTCAGAAACGGGTAAGAGGGTCAAAAATCGGATCGGCCGTCCATTTTCCGCGACAAGACCCGCCAAAGAAGGATGTCCTGCCTTGGCATCCAACTCTTTGAATAACAAAGACGTAAACGTGACATGGAGCGCTTCCGGATCTCTCCGGCTCATCGAAATCGTATGTCCATGACCGAACCATTTTCCCATGCTCCAAGGAAAGCGAATGATTTCTCCGATTTGGTGGGGGACCCAACTTTCCGATCGATCTTCGTCCGAGACTTTCACGGCGAAAAGGAGCTCCGACCTGGCATAGTCCTCGTAGTCTTTGCGGTACAATTCCACGCCGGGCATGTTTTGCGAGCTCATGCCCAGCGTAACATAGATGTATACGTCGGGCAAAAGATTCCAGCGGAAACGTGCGATTCCCAATTGCGGAAATTTTCCCCCGTCCGCAGACCAATACTTATCATGTTTACCGAAAATGTTTTCCAGAAAGGACAGGCGGAGTTCCTGCACTTTTTTCCAAACATTGGGAGAAGAGCGGAATTCCCAATGCGCGCGATCTTGGCGGATTCTGTCCGGAATCGTACCGAATTCGGAATTCCCTAAGGGATAAGCGGTAAGGGCTTCCGTCTTAGCAAATTTAGAATACCCGTGAAAGTCGTTCACTCCGGACCAAGGAGGAAGATAGGCAATTAGCTCTTCCCGATAAAAAAAAGCGACTCCGGTCCCTTCTTCCGTCCATATAAAATGAATCTCCTCTTCCTGGAACGGCCCCACAGGAGAAGAATCTAAAACTTCCTCTTCAACCAACACAGGGGCCAATCCGGAACGTAATTCCTCTTCGTTACGGAACTTGGGCGCCTGAATTCGGTTGCATACCCAGACGGATTTCATAGAGAAATCGGGATTCTCTTCCGCTTGGAGATAAAGATAAACCGTTCTGCCGTCGTCTTCTAAAAACGCGGTAAAGGAACCGTAGGGGTTCGCTTCTTGGTATAAGATTTTCGGTTCCAAGATTTCCTTCATCGGATCGGGATTTCCACGGTACGTTTTTGGAAGCCTTGCAATAAGGTTTGGATCTTTTCTTCCATACCTGGCTCGAAAAGAATATCAGGGAAATATCCGCTCGCATTTAGCAAACCGGTAAGTTCGATTTGGTTCCAATTCGGATAGTTTCTCAGCGAATCCCATACCATCAAGGGTACGGAGTTCCCTTCTTTTTTGTATCGAACGAACATATTTACGGTTTGCGTGGGGGTGAATGAGGGATTCTTCACGTCAATAACCTCGAATACGTCCATTCTCCCTAGGAGAAAGGAAGATTCAAGCCGGTTACTGTAATTTACGAGGGGAGAAAAAGAAACGAGCCGGGGCATCCTTTCGCCCGGCTTTCCTACCGAAAAGTCAACGATGGAGGTAGTTGCTGAGTGGCTCTACGAGTACTCTCTCGCGATTTTTCCTTTCCTTATATTGTTCGAAAAGGATCAGCGTGAGAGCTGCCGTTAAAAAAATCGTTTCCATGTACTGTATTGACGGAGGTAACGAAGGGAATCTTACTTTTTGATTTTGCTTTTGGAAAAAAATTTCAGAAGTCCTCCGATTTGACGGATTCCGATTCCGCCACTGCGGAAATACGGTAAGAAAATCCGTAATCCTTTCGGATTATATGGAAGGAACTAAGAAAGAGCGTCCTTTGCCGCCTGTTTTACCGCTTTCAGAAGTCGATTTTTTAACGGGTCGGGAATCCGAGCGGAAACCTCCAAAGTGTGAACAAAAATTTCCGCAGCAAGATCGATCACTTCGGTCATCTTGACGTCGTTTTCTCTCGGAATGGAAAAGGACTTCTTCTTACCGGTTCCTTTGGAGCGCGGCTTCCTTACGGTTTTTTTCGTTGCCTTCTTCTTTTTAGCGACCATAGAACTCACGTCGGGATGAGGGTTCGCATCTTAACTTCTCCCCTCCGACCTGCCAGCAGGATTTTAGTCTTTTTCCAAAAAAATTCCCAAAACCCGATAGCTTTCGATTCCGACGGCGGGAAATTCCAGGTTTTCTCGGTCTTTATCCGAATGCGGAATACGAATTTCTCCCTGTTTTTTCCATTTTCCTTCCGTTTCGGAAAGATAGAAAAAACGGGAATATTTTCTTAGATCCAAACAATCCTCGACCTTCTCCCAATGCGCCTCTAAAGAACGAGAAGGTTCGATTTCTTTAGTATTCGGAACGAGAATCTCATCCTTTCCCAGAAAGGTTCTGATTTCTCCGGTACGTATATTTTCTGCCGTAATGAACAAGGAACGCGTCTCCCTACTACAGGAATGAAAAATTTCGGAAACGGTTCTCGCTTTTTCCTTTAAAATTATGTTCCGGAAAAAATCCGGCCCTTTTCTTTTAGACGTAACTTCGAAAGTCTTGGTTGCACCTTTCGGGCAATCAAAACCGCAATTTTAAATTCGCCCGAATCAAATACAAACTCAATTCTTTTTCGTCAAATTAGGACGAAATCGGATTTTTTTTGAATATTCTGTTTTTTTAATCGAATACTTTTTGCAAGACGAACGATCGATTTAAGAAAGGATCGCCTTCCAACGGCGCCCTTCTCTTTCGATTCGAACTTTCGTCTTGTCGTATTCCAAATGATCACCGGTCTTGATTAAGCTTCCGTTTTTTTCGTGCAGGTTCGCGAGAAGAAACCGGTTATCCTCCAATTTCACGAGTGCGAGAGAATACGGTGGCTTCCAGGGAAATCCGGGATTCATGTGTACAGTCGTTGAGGACCAGATCACTCCGGTTTCGCCCGAATCCGCTCCCGGTCGATTTAGGAAAAGAGGGTTCAATTCGGGTGGTCGGGGCTTTCGATTCGATTTTGGACGGTCGCTCGTAAATAATGCGGCGGAATTGATGCTGTCGATTCCTCCGTTCCCTCCAAGCAAAGAAACGCTAGGAAAGAGAGGTTTTTGTCCTCCGATCGATTCGGACTCCGCATACAAACCGTATTGGTGAGCGATGTCCACAAGTCCGGTCGCAGCAGAAACGGACATGGCCGCCTGGTAATTCAAAATTCCTCCGAGCAGATTGATAGGGATCTCTTTTCCCTTGGATACCGAAATCTTTCCTGCGCGTAAGGACCGAACCGTTTCCTTTTTGGAAAATTGAAAATATTCGGAGGCTTGCAGGATAACCATCCCGGTAAAACAGTCGTAGATCCAGGCGTATTCCAATTCTTCACGCTCGTATCCGGAAGAGGAAAATAATTTTTCTCCTGTATTCGTCGCAGGAGTACGGAAATCGCCTTTTAAGATGAAATACTCGCTATGTGCGGTATGAGCGGCTCCTACTAGATAAACCGGATGAAGATTTTTTCGGATCCAGCCTTTGGATTTCCACTCCTTGGCTTTCTTTTCGCTCATCAGCAGGGTCGCGAAACCGTGATCCGTAACGATCGCGATCATGGGAGAAGGATAGGGATCCGCAATGTTGCGGGAAATTTGTTTCTCCGTGATTTCCTGGCCGAACTGATAGGCGCGAGAATTGCCCAGCGCGTTTTTTCTAAAAGCTTTCGTAATTTCGACGAGATCCTCTTGGAGGATCCGATCTTCGAACATCATGCGCTTCATCAAAAGCCCATACATGGAAATCAAAGTCGCACCGTTGTCCAATTCGTATTCCGGATGGCAAACGGTTTCGTTTACCCTCTTCAAATCGGAAACTTGTTTAAATGCCGATTTCGGAATATCAGAAGCTGCGACAAGCACGACCGCATCTGGATCGGACAGAAGAATGGAACGAGCTTGTCCGATCGCACCGGTGACGCTTGCTCCTCCTAAATCGATGCAGTGCGCCCTCATGCCAGTAAAACCCAGCTCGTTCGCGATGCGAACACTGTGTCCGTATCCCTGTTTTCCCAGGGAAGCAGGCTCTATACTTACGAAATCCGTGATATTGTTCGCAAGAATTTCCTTCTTTAATTCCAGAAAATCCAGCAATCGATCCAAGGATCGTTTATAATGATGAAAAACCTTTCGATCGTGATCCCATTCTTTATATTCGGATTCGGAAAAATCTCCGACGACACTGTCTGCTACACCTAAAAGGACCGGATAATTCACTGATTTCTCCTAAATCGACCCTTCGACTTTTGCCGGAGGAAGCACTTTGCATTCTCCTTTGCCAATGGTCTCGCCTTTTTGATTCGTCCACTCTATATTCATGGAAACCGCTTTCAATCTAGGAATCTTTTCCTTCACTTCGACCTTACAAGTGATCGTATCTCCGGGAAATACCGGCTTTCGGAATTTGGTGAGAGTCTCCAAGGCGACCGTACCGAGTCCGGGGAGCTTCATCCCTAAAACCGGAGCGAGCAAGGAGGCTGCCAATCCACCATGCGCGATTCGGGTTCCGAAGGCGGTAGTTTTGGCATATTCCTCGTCGACGTGCAACGGATTGAAATCCCCGCTGATTCCCGCGAACAAATATATATCCGTTTCGGTTATCGTCTTGGTAAACGAAGCGGACTCTCCGATGGAAATCTCTTCAAAAGTCTTTCCCTTCTGATACATCAATTTTTCCTAATTTATTTTTAAATTTTCGGCTTAAACCTTAGCGGTCCCTAAAATCCGAGTCTTCAGGAATTCGATACAATCCTGCACCTCGGTTTCCACCGTATCCAAATCGTAAAATAGATGCAGGAGTTCCTTCGTCTTTATCGGATCCAATTCCTTTAGAAAAGGAACGTTTTTTAGGAATTTGGTTCCCGCAAAGAAAGTTAATAAACGAAGATCCCGTCTGCGATCTTCGGACGCGTATTCCGAATTGGATTGAATCGCGTCCCAGAGACTTAATTGAAGTACGGCGGTAAGCACCAGAAGGTCCGCGAACGCGAATTCCCAGACTTGCTTTTTCTTTCGATCGGAATTCTTTCCGACGGAGCGGATCAAATCCTTTGCCGCGGACAGAAATTGTCCTTCTGCGGAACCCTCGAATTCTAACTCCGCCTTTTTTCTGATCTCTTCCGGGTAAGCCTGTTCCAACACGCCTATGAATTTTTCATAACCCCCGTAGGTGGAAGATACGATGCTTCTCTGAATCTCGGAAGTTCCGCCTCCGATCGTACCCAACTTAACGTCTCTGTATAAACGGCTTACGGGGCACTCTCGCATATAACCCATACCTCCGAAGAGTTGAACGGCTTCGCTGGCCATCTCCTCCGCGGTCTCCGTCACAAAGATTTTTAATGCCGAACTTTCCAGCGGAAGACTCGAAGATGGATCGCTGTCCTTTTTATTCGCGACGAAATAGATCAGTCGTCTGGACGCGCAGAGGTAGATCCAATTTCGCGTCAGCTTTTCCTGAACGGCGTAAAAAGAAAGGATGGGTTTTCCGAATTGGTGTCGCTTCCACGCATAGTCCAAGCCGGCTTCCAGGGAAAACTCCATACCGCCCGGAACCGCCGCGACTAAGACCGTGCGTTCCCATTCCAACGTCGCTTTTCCGATTCTGAGAAAACCGGAATTCAAAGGACCGAGCAGATTTTCATCAGGAACAAACATATCCTGAAACGAAAGTTCCGCGGTCGTAGAGGTATTGTGTCCAAGTTTTTTTAGAACCTTGCTGACCTGAAATCCTTTCATGTGAGATTCCACGATAAAAGCGGAAACGCCCATAGGTCCCCTGGATTTGGTAGTCCGAGCCATGATAATGAAAACCTGTCCTATAGGTCCGTTCGTAATGAACATCTTACTTCCGTTAAGTATAAAGCCTCCGTCCACCTTTTGCGCGAAGGTCAACATTCCCGCGGCGTCCGAACCGGAATCCGGCTCGGTCAGTCCCAAACCAGCAATCCACTCTCCCGTCGCAAGTTTTGGAAGATACTTTCTTTTCTGAGACTCGGTTCCCTGAAAAAGAATAGGAAGAGTTCCGATGATCATATGCGCTCCCCAGGACAATCCGAAACCTCCGTCCAAACTTCCGGCGTTAAACGCTTCCTGGGCGATACAGCATTGAAGACAGGTTCCTCCTTGACCCCCGTATTCTTCCGGCACCGCCAAACCCAGAAGTCCCATATGCCCCATTTCCTTCCAAATATCGTCCCCCCAGGTTCCGTGCTCGTCCCTCTCTTCGGTACTCGGAAGAGCTTTTTCCTTGGAAAATTTTTTGACCGTCTCGTAAAATTCGAGATCGGAAGAATTCAAATATGGATTTAAAATCATTATCGTCTCCTATGCCGTTCAACTCTTGGTCAATTCGGCGACTTCCTTTTTAAAACTTTCTAATATTTCATTTCGTTTTATTTTAAGAGTTCTAGTCATTTCCCGATCCGGATCGAAGGGCCTGGGAAGGATATAAAAGGCGTTCTGCGGAATGATTTCGAAGGACTTAAATCCGTTCTTTCGGGAAATTCTCGACGAAATCTCATTCCTAAAGATCTCTCTCAAGGCTCGATTCTTATCCCAATCCTTAGTATCCGGCGGAATGTCCAAAATCTCAGTCCGTAATTTTTCGAAATCCGGCACGATCAATGCTACCGGATGTTTCGCCTCGTGTCCCGTAACTAAAACTTGGTTGATATACGGGGAATTCAAGAGCTGGTCCTCTACGGGTATAGGCTCCACATTTTCCCCGCCGGCCAAAACGATCGTGTCCTTTGCTCTTCCCGCAAAAACCAATTCGTCCCTGTAATTAAACCTCATGATGTCTCCCGTATCGAAGAATCCATCTTTATCGAAAACGACTGAATTCAATTCGGGGCGTTTATAGTATCCCAAAAGAATCTGACGGGATTTGATCCAAAGATTTCCCTTGCCGCCGGGAGGCACCGTCATCCCGAATTCGTCTTTGATGACGCATTCGTAACCTGCGATCGAAGTTCCGACCGTGCCGGGAGAAGGTTGCTTTGGTTTTCTAATCGAAAGAACCGCGGAAGTTTCTGTCATCCCGTATCCTTCCAAAACGATCAATCCGATCGCGGAAAGAAATTTATCCACGACGGAAGGTAATGCGCTCCCAGCCGAAACAGAGACCCGCATTCTTCCGCCGAGTGCACTATGAATTCCGCTAAAAACGGCCATCGCGCCCAACTTTAACGGAGAAATTAGGACCAAAATAAGGAAGGCAAAAGCTTTTCGCAATGCGTTAAAGAGAACATTCGGCTTTTCTATCACGAAGTCGTACCCGAAAAGGATCGCCTTATACTCGGCCCAGATCATTCCGATCCGAAGGAAAAAATGGAAAAGCCCTCTTTTTAACGGAGACTCTTTGGTGACCTTATTCATAATTCCGTTATATATGGATTCCCAAATTCTGGGAACCGTAGGAAATAAGGTCGGCTTGAACTCTTTCAGGTCCTCTTTTAAATTACCGATGTTGGAAATTAGAAAGCTAGCTCCTAATTCGAGTATGACGTATTCGATAGCCCTTTCGAACGCATGCCAAGGTGGCAAAAGCGAAACGCCGGAATCCGTCGATTTCAACTCTACGAATCCGATCACCTTTTCAACGGCGGAAATCCAACCCGTCTGACTCAACATGACACCTTTCGGAGCCCCGGTCGTACCCGAGGTATAGATCAAAGTCGCCAATTCGTCGGGACTTTTCTCGCCGACTCTCTTTTTGACGCAGTCAGGATGTTCGGCGAGATACTTTTCTCCTTTTGAGATCAGTTCGCCTACGCTTTCCGGGCCGTATTTCAACTCTCCGAAATCGTCTTCCAACACGAATACTTTCGATAGGGTGGGAAGTTTATCCTTTAAAGAGAGTAGTCTTTGTTTGTCTTTCTCCTTTTGAACCAGCGCATATTTACTTTCCGAATGGTTAACGATATAAAGAATATCCTCTTCCACCACGTCCGTCCCCCGAGGAACGGAGACGGCGCCCGAACTTACGATCGCCAAATCGCCGAGTATCCAGTTACAGCTCGCATCGCAGAGGTACAGTACCTTATCGTCCTTTTGTACCTCTTCCTCCAGAAAACCGGCGATCATACAATCTACGAGAAATTTGATCCGGGAGAAAGTCCTCCCGCTCATTCCTGATTTTGTTCTCTTTAAAAAACTTTCCTTTTCGGGGAACCTAGTCGCAGCGCTTTCCAGCATCCCATAAAAATTCTTCTGACCCTTTTCCAAAATCCCTCTGAGTGGCGGACAGTGATTCCGAACCGCCTAGGACGGAAACTCTACTTTGCGGGAGCCTCGCTTCAATTCATTTTTGAATCTCGGCATAAATACTACTTTAAATGAACAAATGTTTACCTAACGGTGATCGCAAAATATAAGTGGTTTATAATGTTATTCCGGGACTTCGGATGCGGTCTCGAATTCGCTCAGACAGGAAGAGCAAAGGCAATCATCGAATAAAAGGCGGAGTTTAGATAAGGTCAAGTCGTTCAAATTCGCGGAGTCGCACCAGCAACCTCCTTCGTCCGCTCTACAACCGAAAGGACGAAAGCACTTGGAACACTTTTTCTCCGCCATACTTAGGAGAATACGATATCGTTTTGTCTTAGTAAATCCAGAAATTCGTCTTCGGAAACGATTTGGACTCCCAATTCCTTCGCCTTATCCAGTTTGGAGCCTGCGCCGGGCCCTGCCAGTAGATGAGT
Organism: Leptospira fluminis; assembly: GCF_004771275.1. Classification (GTDB taxonomy): domain Bacteria; phylum Spirochaetota; class Leptospiria; order Leptospirales; family Leptospiraceae; genus Leptospira_B; species Leptospira_B fluminis. Next base: position 330,530 of record NZ_RQEV01000011.1, read on the forward strand.
CGTTTTGGAAGAAATGGAACCCACTTTTTTTCCGCCGTAATAGACGATCAGATCCGTCGCTTTTTCCCTAGGTTGAAAATGCTCGAAAGAACCCGTTACGCACCATGTCTGATCTGCAAACGGTCGTTTTTCCGACTTTGCGACAGGGTCCGCTTTCATTTTCAATCCCGCTTTCTTTAAGCGCTCTAAGAGTTTAAGAATTCTTTTATCGGAAAAATTCTCCACGATCGCTTCGACGGTAGAAGGGCCGATTCCGGGAATTTCCATGAGAGTTTCCGATTTTCCTTCTCCCTTTACCGCGTCCAAAATGGAATCCATGGATTCGTATCCGTGTTCGATCAGTAGTTCGGCGACCTTCGGACCGATTTCCCTAAGGCCTAGAGAAGATAGAACAAATCTGAAATCCTTCTTTTTGGATTCCTCTATCCCTTTCAAAATAATGCCGACGCTCTTTTCGCCGTAGCCCTCTTCTTCTAAAAGATTTTCCTTATGCTTTTCCAGTTCGTAGAGATCCGCAATATTCCCGATATATTCCTTGTCATAGAGAAATTCGATCTGCTTTTCTCCGAGTCCTTCTATATCCATCTGTTTGCGGGAACAGAAAAATATGATTCCGTTTTTTACACGATCCGGACAATCCGGATTCGGACAGAATCGATCCACGGAGTCTTCCCTCTTTTCCGTTTTGGTTCCGCAGGAAGGGCAGACCTGAGGAATCTTAAACACTTTCTTTCCGGGAACGACCACTTCCTCCACCGCGGGAATAATTTCTCCGCGTTTGGAAATCCGGACGACGGCGCCGATCCCGATCCCGAGTTCGTCTATATAATCCTGATTGTGCAAGGTCGCGTAAGTGACGGTGGTACCTGCAAGGTTGATCGGTTCTATCCGAGCTCGCGGGGTAATTTTCCCGGTCCTTCCTACGGCATAGTCTATTCCGACGATCTTACTTTCCTTCATCAAAGCGTCGAATTTGAAGGCGCGGGCCCACCGAGGCGAATGGGAAGTATAACCGAGAGACTGTCTTTGAGCCAAGTCGTTTAACTTGATCACCAATCCGTCCGTAGGAAATCCGAGCTTTTCTTTTTTCTTTTTAAACGCCTGGATCGTAGCCGCGACTTCGCTCCCGGAAACCAGCTTAGAATCCGGCGGCACCGGAAATTTCAGAGCTTCCACCCGGTTCATGATTTCCGCATGGGTTTTAAATTTCTGTTTTCGATCGGGAAAAAATGCGTCGTACGTGAATATCCTAAGCGGACGCTTTGCCACATCCAAGGAGCTTTTCTGTTTCAAAGAACCGGAGGTTAGATTTCTAGGATTCGCATAGCGCCCTTCGGACATTTCGTTGAATTCCTCGAATTCCGAATACGTCATGTAAACCTCTCCGCGAAGGTATACTGAAACTTTCTCCTCTAACCGCAACGGAATGCTCCGGATCGTACGAATATTGTCGGTAACGTCGTCCCCGACCCCGCCGGTTCCGCGAGTCACACCGTTGACAAGCAATCCCTCTTCGTAATATAACATAATGGAAGCTCCGTCTATCTTCCATTCCACCGAATACAATCCCTCCGGATCCGTTTTTCGAATCCAATCCAGAATTTCCGCCTCGCTATACGTGTTCTCCAACGAAAGGACCGGCAATTTGTGAGTGAATTTTACGAAGTCCTTTTCCAAATCCGAACCGACGGAAAGAGTAGGGCTCGCAGGATCCATAATTTCAGGGTAGGCTTTTTCCAGATCCTGAAGACGGCGGAACATTTTATCGAATTCGAAATCCGAAATCTTAGGCTCATTCTTTACATAGTACAAATACTGGTGATGTCTGATTTCCTTTTCCAGACTGCGTATTTCTTTTTCCGCCTTTTCGATCGGAGGGGCAAGAAAGGCCGGTGCGTTCGAATCCTGAGCGAGTACGGGTTTCTTTTCGACTTTCTTTTTCGTTTGTACGGAAGTCTTCTTGGATCCTCCGGCTGCTTTTTTTGGCGGCATAACGAATTATAATTTATTAATATTGACCGATACTGACTTTCATATAATCCATCGGATCGGTACGATTGGATTCCCCTATCCAGACTTCGTAGTGTACGTGGGGCCCGGTCACGTTTCCGGTCGCTCCCAAAGTGGCGATCAGTTGTCCCTTATAAACGACATCACCTTCCTTGACCAAAAGTCTGGTGCAATGTCCGTAAAGGCTATAATAGCCGTTCGCATGCTGTATCACTACGTGATTTCCGTAACCCCGCGGGGAATGAATCGCTCTGTACACCCTCCCGTCCCCGGTTGCGTAAATCGGAGTGTTCGGGACATTCGCCAAGTCCACTCCGTCATGGAATTCCATATAACCGAAAGTGGGGGAACGTCTCATACCGTAATAGGAAGTCAGATTGTAGGAAGAAAGCGGTTCTCCGAATGGCAGGGCGTTCATGATTCCATATCTGGAATCCAGAAAATCGTAAACGGAATCCGCAAGATTCCGATTTTTTTCCATCGAGACTCTTACGGAGCGATACCCATAAATCTCGGAAAGATAGGAACGTCCCAGCATCAAATCCTTATCGGCGGTCTCCTCCGATTTCAACTCCGTAAAAGCTATGTTTTCGATGTCGGATTCGTCGGGGAGTTTCAATAATTCTTCGGATTGTCCATCGACCAAAGAATGTATCTCCTGAAGATTTTCGGTCAAAGTTGTAAAATCGTCCCTGATATCGTCCAACTTTTCGCTATATTCGATGTATTCGTCGAAATACTTACCGTATACGGATGCGAGAGCGTTGATCTGGATACGAGTATTATTATATTTTACTATACCTAAAACCGCTATACCCACTATGGAGAAGAGCAGTCCGACCAAAAAGAAAATCGTAAAAATGGAAATTTGAAAATGAAACGATTTATCGAAGCCGTGCGGGATCAGAAGGACGGTTAATCTTTGGTGACCCTTTTCCTTAACCTGGTCGATGCGTTTTTTAATCATCTTTTCCATGGCTGAAATCCCCTCGTAAGAAGGATTTCGGCCAGGAAAGATCGGGTCAAGTGGAAACTAGATCCAAATGGATTCCGTACTTCGGTCTTAATGTGACTAAAGGCTCCATGACTACGGGCTTTTTAGTATTCAGGCGAAATCGAAACGATTTCGCAATCAAAGCCAAAACCAATACGGCTTCGGTTAAGGCAAAAACATTACCTATACAAACCCTCGGGCCTCCCCCGAAAGGCATATACGCGTTTTTAGGCCGTTGTTTCGATTTCTCTTCCTCGAATCGATCCGGATCAAAGGAATCCGGGTTTTCCCAAAACTCCGGATTTCGGTGCAGATTAAAAATGCAAATCGAGATATTCGTATTCGGCGGAACATCGTATCCCCCGAGCCGATCCCAATCCATCGCCCTCCTCTCTATCACCCAAGCGGGAGGATAAAGCCTTAGAGTTTCGTCCACGACTCTGCGCGTATAGATAAGGTTTTGAATGTCCTCTAAAGAAGGGGTTCGATCTCCCAAAACTCGAATCGACTCGGCACGAACTTTTTCGTACGCTTCCGGATGTTGGGACAAAAGATAAAAAGCCCATGACAAAGCATTGGCGGTCGTTTCGTGCCCCGCAAGGAGAAGCGTAATCGCCTCATCCCGAACCTGGATCTCACTCATTCTTTCGCCTGTCTCTTCATCCCTCGCATCCAAAAGCATGGATATGATATCGTTGGAAGGTTTACTCTTTCTTTCCTTGATCAGTTCTTCCACGATCGAGTGCATTTCCCGAATCGCTTTTTTCAATCTGACATTTCCGGGAGTAGGCCAATGAATCGGTGCGGGAAATAGTTTCTTGATCCTCTTGGTAGTCAGCTCTAAAGCGATCGTCAAAGCGGCTTCGATCCGATCGGAATAAGAGGTGACTTCCGCTTTAAAGAGAGTTCTTCCGACGATCGCGAAAGTCAGATGCATCATTTCCTTGGAAACATCCAACAACGGTCTCGATTTCCAATCGTCGATCATCCGATTCGTTTCTTCTGCCATCACCTCTACAAATTCCGAAATTCTTTGGCGATGAAAGGAAGGCTGGATAAGTTTCCGTTGTTTTTTCCAGAATTCCCCTTCGCTGTTCAATAATCCTCTTCCGAGGATTCTGCCCAGCTCTCTATAAAAGACTCCCTTATGGTAGTTTTGGTTGTTTTCCTGCAAGACCCGTCTGATATCCTCGGGTTGAGTGATCAGATGGATCGCGATTTGTCGGATTCCGAATCTTACGGTTTTGCCGTACTTTTCGTGCAACATCCTAAAAAAGCCGATCGTATCCCGGCTTAAGAAAGGCAGATAACGTAATGCAGGAATCCCGAAAGTTCCCGGAGGAAGGTGCACCCTTTTTTCCGGACCTGTTTCCTTTAAAGAAAGCACTGGATAAAACTCCCCGTCCGAACCCGGACGTTTTCTCGAATTTGTCACCCAACCAATCCGAGCTTAAGAGTTTATAGCGGCCGATGCGAATCCAAACACGCTTTTTCTATGAGATAAAAATCTCCGGGCCGAATCTATCTTTGTTCGAAGGAAGTTTCTATAAGCGTTTCCACATCCGTAAGACGAGAATTCGGTAATTGTTGGTCTTGAAATTCTTCGTTCCCTAAATCCGGAGTTTGCATGCTTGTCTCGGCGTCTTCATAGGTTCCTTCGATTTGTTCTTCCACCCAAACTTGCCAATTCGTTTGGTTGGATTCTCCCGCAGGACGAACCAAAATGGAAGAAACCGCGATTACTACTACGGTAAAACCGCTCATCGTAATCCCGGCAATCCACCGGATCCTGGACGTTCTTCTTTTCTGGAAGACCAAGCCGGACATTTGATCGTTCCAGCTTCGGCTTTCCAGACGCCGAGCAATCTCGTCTTCGAGTCGAACTTTATTTTTTTCGTCCATCGCTCTTTTGAACCGCTCCTAATTCTCTAGCTTTCTTGAAAAAAAAGTTTTTTCAGCATCTGCTTTCCGCGGAAGGATCTGGATTTTACCGTTCCTTCCGGGATACCGAGTTTTTGGGCGATTTGTTGTTCCTTATATCCTTCCGAAACTAAAGCAAGGACCGACTTATATTTCCAAGGAAGGTTGGAAATCAGATCCTTTAATTCCAATTCTGCGCCGGTCTCGTCGAATTCCTCTTTAGGATTCAGAATGGAATCTAGGACGACTTTTTCTTTCAGCCTAGAGGCTAGATTTGCCTGGCGAGTCCTTTTTTGGTTCATCCGCAAAGATTCGTTACGCGCGATCGTATATAGCCAGGTACTATGCGAAGATTCCCCCCTGAACTTATTGGCCGCCAAACTTTTGTAAGCGCGAATATACGTTTCTTGGGCAACGTCGTCTATAGAATCGTAAAACTCTTCGTATAGGTTTTTCTTTATTGCGGAGAGCACGATGTGCTTCGTCGAATCGATAAGAAGGGCAAATTCTTTTTGTTCCATGGTTTTTTTCCTCAGTGAAGGAACCCCGGTAGGGGCAATACAATTCTTTCGGGAACGAACAAGTTCAGGGGGAACCCGGGAGCTTCCCAATGCTCTTCGGGCAGGGCCAAGGACTCCTTTTCCTTCCCCCGCTTTCTCTGCTCTGCGGTTAACACCCTTTCGATAGCGAGCCGATGAGCGATCTGGTTCATCCGTATTTCGGATGTGTATTTCCCGATCGATTGTATAAGAATCCGAATCTTGGTCAGATCGGGATTTTCGTCCATCAGCAAGAGTTCCAGTTCGACCTGCTGCGGAGAAAGCAAACGGAGCCACTTTTCATGCTCCTTCTTATACTTACGGTTTATTCTCGCTATTTGTTCGAGCTGAGGCTCGGTAAGAGTATAACGGTTTCTTAAAGATTCTATGTCTCCGAATACGAACCCTGCGGCCCTTTCTTGTCGGAACATAGAGCCCGTCCGAGTGGAATTAGAAAAATTGACGGACTTGGTTTTTACGAATTCTTCCGCGAAGACTTCGAAAGGAAAAATCAGGCTTGCGGATACGAATAGAGCCAACATCCCATTTAGGTACCGTTTGTATTCGATTCTAACCATGATTTTCTCTAAGTAAGACCCCATGCTGCTTCCTGCGTTTCCTAAGATCGACCGTAAAATCTCCATTTTTGAAAAAAACGCGACCTTAAGAAGGTAGGAGAACATAATTCCGCTTTTTGAGGAGTTTGTTCGGAAAAATTCTTTTCCACTTCGTTTATTGGACTTCAATTCGCATATGAGCCGTTCTCCTTCCTCTAACGCTCCGCCGCCGATCTCTACCTGGTTCGAGAGGGAGCAAAAACGACTCTTTGTCATTTTTTCCCTGGCCTTATGTTTCGGAATCCCTGCTTCCATCGATCTTTCTATAGAGCGGGAATATGTTCTTCGAACGAATCACGCCGGCAATTACAGGTCCTTACGACCGGCAACTGTCGCGATCGTTCCGGGCGCCTCCGTATATAAAAACGCCCCTTCCCCCGTACTTAAAGATCGATTGGATTGCGCGGTGGAATTATACAAACAGGGAAAAGTACGGAAGATCCTTTTGTCCGGAGATAACGGATCGAGCTATTACAACGAAGTCAAACCAATGCTCCTTTACGTTTTGGAAAGAAAAGTGAATGAAAGGGACGTCTTTGTGGATCACGCGGGTTTCCGGACCTTGGATACTTTGGTTCGCGCAAAGCAAATCTTTCAAGTAAAGGATGCGATCTTTGTCAGTCAAAAATTCCACCAACCCAGGGCGGCTTTTATCGCAAAAAAGATCGGGCTGGAATTCCAATCCTACGAATCGGATCGTAGACCTTACGTCAGCGGACCGTTTAGTCGAGTTCGAGAATTCTTTGCGAGAACTCTTGCTTGGGTCGATATGAATTTGGCAAATACGGCGCCGAAATATCTCGGAAATCCTTACCCGATAGAAGGAAGCGGCATCAAAACTTGGAAAGGTTCGGTACTTTAAGACAAGGAAAAATCGTTGTAGCGCATGTGTTCGTAGATTTCCCGAACCGCATCTTTGACGGAAATCTTAGGCTCCCAACCCAAATCTCTCAACTTGGAATTATCTCCCCTGGAACGAAGCATCTCTGCGGGACGAATCCGACTCGGATCGACTTCGGGAAGGATTGCTTCTCCGGTAAACTCGATCAACCAATTCAGAATCTGGGAAATCTTAGTCTCGGTTCCGGAACAGATATTATAGATTTCCCCCGACTTTCCCTTTTCCGACAAAAGAACGTATGCGGAAATCACGTCTTGAACATGCAAAAAATCCCGAGTCGGATTCAGATCCCCGACCATGATTTTTTTCGGCGAACCTTTGACCGACCGAGACAAAGATTGCACTTCTAAAATCTGCCTACAGAAATTCGGAACGACGAATTTCGGATTCTGGCCTATCCCGATATGATTGAAGGGTCTCGCGACTACGGTTTCGAGGGATTCGCTACTTCTAGAATATTGCAGGCAATAGGTTTCGGCTGCGACTTTTGAGGAAGAATACGGATTGAGAGGAATAGGAACCGCTCTCTCTGAAACCGGAAGATTTTCCGGCTTTAAATTCCCATACACGTCCGCGGAGGAGACGTACAAAAACCGAATCTTACGTCCGGATTTTGCAAGCGATTCGAGTAAATTCAGAGTACCGCCGACGTTAATCTCCAGCGTCTCGATCGGATCTTCGATCGCTTTTGGAACGAAGGCCTGGCCCGCCAGGTGAAAAACGACATCAGGGGCAAAATCGTCCAAAACTCTAGCAAGGTTCGCGGAATCCCGAAGGTCGCAGGCGCGAAAAGCAAAGGACGAAGTCTTAGTTTGCTCCCGAAGGCCTAAACCCAGAACCTCGCATCCGGGCCGTTTCAGGAGCTCGCGGACAAGATATGTCCCTACAAATCCTTCTGCACCGGTTACCAGACATTTCATGGAACGAAAGATCGGCAAAAACCGAACAAAAATACGATTGTTTTGTCCACAGAGAAAAAAACAATCGAATAAAAGTCCCGGGCCTTATGGAAGAACGATCCCCAGACATCATCGAAATTAAAGACGCTGCTGTGAACGTTCGGGAGCTGATGGAAGAAATCGAATCCCGTCTAGCCAGGCGTCCTGTTACTAAAGAGGAATTGGAAAAACTCTCCCGTTGGAAGTTTTCTCCCGAATCCCCGGAGGGGTATCGAGAGTTCGATGCCGCGGAAACAGCCCATCTTTTCGAGAAAGGGATCGCTCCTCCGAAATTTACGAATCCTAAGTTTCGATTCATTCGCGGACCTTTGCGCTGGATCTTCATCAGCATGGTGGAGTTCTACGCGTTTTTGGACAAGAAACTCGCAGAGAATAGAACCCGCGCATTTTACAGCGTATTAAACGAACTGATTCTCCTAAGAGGGGATCATGAAAAACTGAAGCGGAAGTTCGAACGTTTTTATAACGAATTTGTTGAATTGAATTATTCCCTACGCAGGGAAATAAAGCCCGAGTTTCTCTGGTCCAGCGAATTCCTGTACGAAGAGGAAACGTTGGAAGAGAGTGAAAAGCTTCTCGTTTCCATGATCGCTCCCGCCGATTCGGTATTGGTATTGAATCCGGAATGGGGTAAGTTCCTAAAACATCTTCTGAAAGCACAGATTGAATTTCGCTGCGTCTCCTGGAATGCGAACCAATACGAATTTATAAAAGAGCAAATCTACAACTCCGCTGAAAACCTTTCTTTCGACGAGTTGCTTCCTCCGCCTCCTCTTCCTTCAAAAATCGTAATGCCTTCGAATCTTTGTCTCTTGCCGAATTGGGTCTTGGAAAAACTGTTCCGGAATTTAGCCCAAAAATCCGCGCCCGGGACAGAGCTTCTCTTTCGGTATTCCAATTTTTCCAACCGGTTCGCTTCACCATTTCAGCCGGTTTTACTGACTCAGATCGGAGAATCGTCTTTAAGGGAATTTCTCCGCAAGTTAGGATTTAAAAACGTAGCCGAGACGAAAGTCGGCGACGGATTTGCCGTAGTCAGCTTTAGAAAATGAAAGTATACCAACATATCACCGAATTCCGCGATCAGGACGGGATCGGAAACGATATCAAAGGGATACAATCCGCTCTGGAATCGATACGAATTCCCTCGGAAATCGTGTGCTTGGCTGATCTAAGTTCCGGAAAACTGCCGGTTCAAAATTTTTATCATATAGATTGGACCGACATCCCCGGTAATGATCAAGTCCACATCCTCCAGTACGGAGGTCCGGGATATCCGCTGGACGATTTTCTTGCGTTACGCGGAAGAAAATTCATTAGGTTTCAAAATGTCACTCCTCCGGCTTTTTTCCAACCTTTCCTGGAAGAAGATATGTTCCAACTCTTCTCGTTGGAATTTAAAAAATCCGTTATAGAATTGCATAAGATGAAACGATATGTGCAGGCCTTTCTACCGAGTTCGAAATTCAGCGCCTCCAATCTGGAGGATCTGAACATAACTCATTCGAAAGTTCTCCCGATAGTCAGAAAATACGTTTGGTCGGAAAGAAATCGTCGGAAAAAAAACGGTCATACTTTGGGCTTTGTCGGAAGATTGATTCCTAACAAAAAAATCGAGGATTTGCTTCTATTAGTATATTTCCTAAAGCGAATCAATAGTAAATATAGAATCCTAATATGCGGATCAGTCCCGACTTACTTCGAGGAATATTTCGCTAAACTGAAAAAAATGGCCTGGGACCTAGGTTTGGGAGAAAACCTACAGTTCAGAATGGGACCGACCGACCAAGAAATGGATCGCTTTTGGGATGAAATGGACGCGTACGTCAGTATGAGCGAACATGAAGGATTCGGAATTCCCTTGGTAGAAGCCTTAAGTAAAGATTTACCGGTCTTTGCATATTCCTGCACAGCCGTACCTGAAACTCTTCGCGGTGCCGGATTTTTATTTAATAACAAGGACTTAAACGGCCTGAGAAAATTGGCCGAATGGATCCATCTGATCCTCCAAACCGAAGGTTCCGGAAAACCTTTAACCGGAGAAGGAGCGTCGATTAAGCGAAGAGAAGTTGTGGAAGAATATAATTCCATTCCCTTCGAACGTTTCTTTAAGCAACTTTTGACGATTCGAGAAAAGGCTTCCTCCGCGTATTAAGAATGGCACGACAAAATATTCATCAATTCGCGGCGGGTTTTAATTTGGGAGACGCGATTTCGAACGAAATGCAATCCCTGAAGTCCGTATTCCGAAGACTAGGCTATTCATCCGAAATTTTTGCCGAAAATACCGGTCCGGGAACCGGAGCGCTGGTTAAGAAGTACAAATATTGTCACGCGAAAAATAAGGATATCATATTCTATCACCATTCCATCCATTCTTCCGTGTTCGAGTATATACAGAGAATGAAATGTCCGAAGGTCCTGGTTTATCACAACGTTACTCCTCCTTCTTATTTCGAAAAGTACGATCTGAAGCTGACTTATCTTTTAGGGCAAGGACGCGAAGAGCTCTCGCAGATACGCGATGAATTCAATGCGGTATTCGCGGTTTCGGATTTCAATAAAAGGGAATTGGAGGAATTAGGCTACGAAAACGTAAAAATATTACCCATAACGTATCAAATTCCGCCCAAACCGAACTTCGTTGCTCCCCGCACGGATGAATTACAGTTCAGGGGACCTAGATTTCTGTTTGTGGGAAGAATTACGCCGAATAAAAAACAGGACGATCTGATCCGATTCGCTTATTATTACTCCAAGACATTCGGTCCCGATTTCCAACTTTTTCTGGTCGGGTTCAGTTCCAAAGAATTGTACCTCTATCGAGAGGAGCTGGAACGGATGTTGGATTTTTACAAGTTGAGACAGAACGTTATCATTACCGACTTTTTGTCCGACGAAAGTCTACAGAGGATTTACAGGGAATGCGACCTATTCATTTCCATGAGCGAGCACGAGGGGTTTTGCGTTCCGTTGCTGGAAGCAATGGTTCACGGAATTCCGGTAATGGCCTACGATGCCGGAGCGGTCCGTGAAACTCTTTCCGGAGCGGGAGTCTTATTTAAGGAAAAACGAATGGACCTACTCGTTGAACTCGCTAACAAGATCGTAAACGACCCTGAATTAAATCGTGCCGTTCTGAAGACTCAAGAAGAACGGATCGGCAATTTTTCCAGAGTTCGCCCAGAATCCATTTTGAGGCCGGTCCTTGCAGAACTCGCGTAGACGATTAGCCATAGTAACTCCCATTTTTTCCGATCGCATTTCCGGCGGTTCGGAAAGATTGATTTTTTCCTATACTTTGATGCTTTCCAAATTTTACGAAGTGACGGTATTGTCCACGCGGACTTTGGACTATATTACTTGGAAAAACCAGATCCCCATCAAAGAACTCACCCCGGTACAGCTCGGCCCGGATACCGAAAAAAAAATCTCCTCCGAATGGTTGCCTGCCGATTCCGAAAACCGCATTCGAATCCTGCGTTTTTCGGTGGATAAGGAACGGAACATTCGTAAATTCAATAAATTCTCCGATAAAGTACTGAAAGAACGTGCTTATTCCTCCTTCCTGACGGGGACATTCACTTCTCAAGAAGATCGAGAATGGACTTGGATCGATATGCAAGGACCTTATTGTCCCGATTTGATCCAATATATAGAAACGAATGAAAGGGACTACGACCTCTTCATTTTCGTATCCTACCTATATTATCCGATGGTCCACGGATTGCCTCTAGTCGCGAAAAAGTCCCTCGTTATACCCACTCTACACGACGAGCCCCCGGCTAAATTATCGATTTATAAAAATTTGTTCAAAGACGATTCCGCCTACAGTTTCAACACTCCCGAGGAACGAAACTTATTCGAAAACATATACGGGTTTTCACCTTCGATAGAAGCGGTGATCGGCATGTATCTCGAAATTCCGGACCAGAACTCCACGGCCCGCAAGCCTACTAAGACGGAGGAAAGCCCATGCGATTTCCTATATGTCGGAAGGATAGACGAAGGAAAAGGCGTATCCGAACTCGTGGACTTTTTCGGAGAGTGGCAATCTAGATCGGGAAGAAAGGATCGTCTTTTACTCGCCGGAAAAGGCGATATGAAATTGATGCATAAGCTGACGAAAAACCCTTTCGTTCTGGCGTTGGGATTTTTAGAGGAATCGGAAAAAGCTCGCCATATAGCGGAAGCGGATCTCCTGATCAACCCGTCCCCCATGGAGAGTTTTTCCATTATCCTGATGGAAGCCTGGATCCGAAGAACGCCGGTCTTAGTGAACGGCCGATCCGATGTGCTGCGCGGGCACTGCATCCGCAGCAACGGAGGACTTTACTACGTGGACCGGGAAAGTTTCATTGCAACGACGGAATATTTAGTCTCGCATCCGAAGGAAAGAGAAGCGATGGGCAATAGCGGACGCAGATACGTGGAGCTGAATTTCAACCCGGAAACCGTGGAAAAGAAACTGATCGGTATCGTGGAACGTACGATTCGCAGACGTTATTCGGAGTAAATTCCTACCGTAGACCGGAATTAGGACTCTTTCTTTTCCATTAAACGAATCATCAATTTGTTCATAGATTCGATTTCCGGACCGCTCAAAGTCTGAAACCTTTCCCGGACACAATTGGTGAATTTCGAATCCAGCTTCTGAAAGATTCTTTTGCCGTTCGAAGTGAGGCCTAGGTCCCAGGCCCTTCTATCATCCTCGTTCCGAATGGAGTCCAATAAACCTTTCGCCCTTAGTTTTTCTATCAATACCGTAATGTACGCGGGGCTGACGTCGAGTTCTTTGGCTAAATCGGCCGATCTTAATCTCTCGTTCGGATAAAGACTTCGAAGAACGATGAATTCGTTCATGGTGTACCCTTCGCGGGAAATCAAATTGCCGAATTCCTTTTTCAGATCCCTGGAGAATGTCCGGAATCGTTCCGACAATTCCTGAAGAGTATCGACTTTTACTCGTGCCATTCCATTTATCCGATTAATAATTAACCCGGTTAAATATCAGACCTGGGAAACTTAAGAATCCTTTCCACATTTTTCCGAGGAGCCTTCTTTTTCCGGAGAGGGAACCGTTCAAAGTCGGTTCAGATATTCTTCCAAAGTTTCGACCATTTTTTCGTGTAACTTTCCGTTCGAAGCGATAATATTGGACACGTAAGGATGAAAATCGTTATTATCGAACGTACTCAATTTACCGCCGGCTTCTTGTAGGATTGCGGCGGCGGCGGTCATATCCCAAGGCTTGAGGTCTTCTTCCCAAAACGCATCGAACTTACCGTCCGCAACCCAGCATAGATCCAATCCTGCGGATCCTGTTCTTCTTATCCCTCTGGATCGGAGAAGAAAGTTCTTAAGATTAAAGATCAATCTGTCTATCCGATCACCCTTGTCGTAAGGAAATCCGGTGCAAAGAAGCGCGTTTTTCAACTCTTTCGTTTTTGAAACCGAGATGGAAACTTGATCGCGAAAAGCGCCTCCGCCGGACATGGCGTGGTACACTATTCCGAGTGCCGGCAAAGGAACGATTCCCATAACCGCATTCCTGGTTTCCACATCCTCCAAACCGATGCACACGCAGTAAAAAGGAATCCGATGGGAATAATTCACCGTACCGTCCAAAGGATCGATAATCCATTTAAACCTAGTCCGTCCTTCGTAAACGGAACCTTCTTCCCCTAAAATATGGTCTTCCGGAAAAACACGACGAATTTCGTTAACGATCAGATTTTCCGATCCTTTGTCCGCTTTGGTCACCAGATCGGATTCGATGTTCCCCTTGTAGGAAATCGACAAATCTTCCTCTTCATGAGTTCTGACTAGGAATTCCATCACCGTAGGAACGAAATTCAGGAAATGTTGGTATCTGATTTTGATGTCGTTTTCGTAGCTCATGCGGTTCGGTTTTCAGGTTTTGGTTTAACCTGTCGGAAGACGGTATTTCGTAAAGGAAGATACCTCGGTTCGCTTTCTTTAAATTTTTTGTTCTTTAGAAGCGGAGCCTAGGAATTCCTTTGCTTTGTTTCTATGTTCTTCCTTGATAAAAATCGTCGCAGCTTGAATCACTGCCGCGATTACCGCCGCATCATCTAGATAGCCTGCCCCGAGAAAAACGTCGGGAATCACGTCCCAAGGCGTTAAAAAATAGGTCAACGCTCCGGCAATGGTAAGTTTCGCCTTAAGCGGAGTGTCCGGATCTAGCATTGCGAAATATAAGGCGATGGCATCCGGCAAAAAAGGGACTTTTCCGGCGACCTTCTTGACTTTTTCCCAAAACCCTTTTTTTACCGATTCGATCTTATCTTCTTCCATCGTCGCCTTAAGTGTATGTCGGGTCGGAAAGCCTTCCAAGTAAATTTCTCAGAAATTATCCGTGCTTTTCTCGAATCTAAGAAATCGTTCCGGAACGGGCAAAATTACCGACACCTCCTCCTTGGAAAACGGATCCACGAATTCCAGATGATAGGACAAAAGAAGGAGCCCGAAAGACTGAAAGATCTGCGCGTTTTTGGAATAGAGCAAATCCCCTACTACGGGGGCTCTAAGACTTTGCATATGAACCCGTATCTGGTGAGTCCTTCCGGTCTCGAGAAGGGCCTCGACTAAAGAAAATTTTCGACCGTTTTTGGAGACGACCGTTTTCAGGACCTTATAATGAGTTAAGGAAGGACGACCTTTCGAAGTGACCGTCATTTTCAATCTTTCCGTAGGATGTCTTCCTATAGGTAAATCCACGGTGCCTTCGCCGTCCGGCAAAGAGCCTTGCGTCCAAGCCAGATATTTTTTCGTGATTTTTCGCGTCCGAAACAACTCGGAAAGTCTTGCATGAGCCGTGTCGTTCTTAGCGACCAACATCAATCCTTCGGTAGGCTTATCCAAACGGTGGACGATTCCAGGTCTTGCCTCCCCACCGATCCGGGAAAGCTCCTTAAATTTATATAGAAGGCCGTTCACCAATGTCGCTGATCGATCTCCCGGGCCGCTATGGGATGCGATTCCGGCGGGTTTGCGAATAATCATATACTCCGGAGTCTCTTTCAGAACTTCCAGATTCATCTGGATGGGTTCCAAATTTAGGGGAGGTTTGGGTGGAACGGAAATTTCGAAAGTTTCTCCGGGTCTAACTTTGTAGGAGGCCTTATCTATTTTCTTTCCTGAAGCGTCTTTTACCCAACCGGAATCGATCCAGTGCTGAACGGATGCACGGGAAATTTCATCTCCTAAAGTTTCCTTCAGGAATTTATCGATTCGAGCACCTTCCCATTCCGGGTCCACTTCGGAACGCAATTCCATATTCATCGATCCTACTCCTTTGACTGTCGCCGAATATCATGAATTCCGATCTCGGTTAATTGGTAAAAAAGATTTCCCATTTTCTTAGAATTCGTATATTTTGGATAAATTCACCGTAAACTTACCCTCTTCCATCAAAGGACGGATATAACATGGCTAAAAAAATTCTTAACTTCCTGTTAGTCGGTGCAACGGCTTTTTCACTTTCTTTCTGCGCTTCGTCGGAAACGAAAGAGCAGCCGGCGCCCGAACCGCAGGCACAAACCAATGCGAATGATAGCTCTGCAGCCTCATCACGTAGCATAGATCTGGGCTCTCCGGAAGGAATCGCGAATACATTTAACGATAAGATCAAAGATTTCCGTTATCCAGATGGAATTACTCGTCCGGGATTCAGCTACAAAAAAGCAGACGTAAGTGCAGGCGATTTTAGCGAATGGTCCAAAGCAAACGTTGCCGTTCTGAAGGACGCTCTCGGAAAACTTCCGGATTCCTGGGTTCTACAAATCACCGGTCATACCGATCAAGTCGGCCCGGAAGAAGCAGAAGGCGATAAAAAAGGAAACGTTTTCTACGGGGATATCCGTGCTAAAGCGGTCAAACAAGCCCTGGTAAAACAAGGAATTCCTGCAAATAGAATCGTTACGAAAAGCGCCGGTTCTTCTTCCCCAGTTTCCGGCTTAGAGGCAAAAGATCCTAAAAACCGCAGAGTCACTTTCAGCTTTGTGGCAGGAACCGCTTCTGCACCGCCCGCACAACCGGAAGCGCAACAGCAACAACCGAGCAGCAACCCGCCGCAACAGCAATAAGACGCTGTAAGAAAGACAAAGAGGACAGGATGTCTCTCTTTCAAAAAACGGGGACACAAAAGCCCCGTTTTTTTGTACCGCCTTCCCCTTAATCTAACCCCGGGGAAATCATTTTTTCCGGCAACACCCATTGGTCGAACTGGTCGCTCGTCAATAAACCTAGCTCTATACCGGATTCTTTTAGGCTTGTGCCTTTCTTGTGAGCATTTTTGGCGATTTTCGCCGCGTTATCATATCCGATATGCGGGTTTAAAGCCGTCACCAGCATTAAGCTGTTTCGAAGATGCTCTGCAATTTTCTCCTTATTGGCCACGATTCCCCTAGCGCAATGCTCTTCGAAAGAAACGGCGGAATCCGAAAGAATGCGGATCGAATTCAATACGTTATGGATGATCAAAGGCTTAAACACGTTTAGTTCGAAATTTCCGGAAGCGCCTCCTATGTTGACTGCGACGTCGTTCGCGATGACCTGCGCAGCGACCATAGTCATTTGTTCGGATTGAGTCGGGTTCACCTTACCGGGCATGATGGAGGATCCGGGTTCGTTTTCTGGTATGGAAATCTCGCCGATTCCGCAACGAGGTCCCGAAGAAAGCCAACGGATATCGTTCGCGATTTTCATAAACGATGCTGCCACGGTCTTTAGAACTCCGTGAGTTTCGACCAGCGAATCGTGAGCCGCGAGAGCTTCGAATTTGTTTTCCGCCGAAACGAAAGGAAGACCGGTTTCTTTCGAGATCTGGGAAGCGGCACGTAATGCGAATTCCGGATGGGTGTTCAATCCTGTTCCGACCGCGGTGCCGCCCAATGCGAGCCTATAAACGGAAGGAAGACAAGCCTTAACCCTCTCGATATTATAATCCAACTGCTTGACATAACCGGAAAACTCCTGCCCTAACGTGAGAGGAGTCGCATCCTGCAGGTGGGTTCTTCCGATTTTAATAATATCCTTGAATTCTCCCGTTTTTTTACGAAGAGTATCCCTGAATTGTTCCAAAGCGGGAATCAGTTTTTTAACCAATTGCTCCGCCGCAGCGATATGCATCGCTGTCGGAAACGTGTCGTTCGAGGATTGAGCCTTGTTTACATCGTCGTTGGGATGGATCGGCTTCTTGGAGCCCTTCGTTCCTCCGGCGAGTTCGATCGCACGATTGGAAATAACCTCGTTGGTGTTCATATTCGTCTGGGTTCCCGAACCGGTCTGCCATACGCTTAAAGGAAAATGCTCGTCCAGTTTGCCCGAAATGACTTCATCTGCGGCTTGAACGATCAATTTCCTTTTTTCTTCAGATAAAAGGCCGAGCTCCGCATTTACTATGGCGGCGGATTTTTTCAATATTCCTAGGGCACGGATCATTTCTCTCGGGAATCGGTCGTTACCGATATGAAAATGATGCAATGACCGTTCCGTTTGAGCGCCCCAATATTTAGAGTCGTCTACTTCGATCTCTCCCATAGAGTCGGTTTCGATCCTAGTTTTCATGGATCCTCCAGAGTCATATAAGTTAGGATTGTTAGGCAGGACGCGAAAATGCGAGGTTACTCTTCCCGGAACTTACGAAGAGTGTCCGCCAATGCAGCGAATTCCGGATTCTTTGCAGTGACGTTCTCCAGATATTCCAGAACGGAGTCCAGCCAGGCGGAATCGAATTCGAGTTCCTTCCGTATGAACACATGTCGGACGGAATTCATAGAGCGAATCTCGATATATCTCCGCTTCTGGTCATAGTATATGAGGTCGGCAACTTTGTCTTTTCCGAATTCGGGGGAAGCGACGGTGTTCACAACTTCGTCCAACCAGATCAATCCGTTGTTATTTCGGTCCACATAATCGATGACTTTCTGCAGTTTCGGAGGAATCAACAGGGACTTCTCCTTGGGACCGACGATAACACCTAAGGACTTTTTACGTTTTGTCTGAGACTCCGTGCTTTCCGATTTTGGAGAGGATTGTTTCTGTGCGTTCACGTTCTTGGCGGATCCGATCGATTCATCGAGGGTTTCGAAATCCTTCTTTTCCGTCGAGGCGACTGCAATTCCGAAAAGCCCGAGAATCCATTCCAGCAATCGAACGATCCAGGATTTAGAATCCTGCTCAGCCTTACGTTTTTGTTTTTCCGTTTCTTTTTCCCACTCCGAAATCGCTTTCGATAGCCGCAACTGTTCGTCTATCGCGACTTCGGAATCCACTCCCTCGGTTACTTCCCGCAAAAAAGCATAAATCCCTTTTGCTTGACCGTTCTTGCGGATCATATTATGAACGGAGGTTCTCTTATCCTTGGTGTACAAAAATGCCGGGATAACGTTTTCCAAAGCAAGGGTCAAAAGTCCCGGAGCGGATCCGGTCGCCTTTTCTCTTTTCAGAATATCGTTTCTGCTTTTTATTTTCTCCAATATTTGATCTAGAATTTCCGCCTTATTCAACCCGGCCGCTTGGATCGCCGCGTCTTTCAATTTAATGGAATTCTGATCGACTACCAACGGTTCCTTGGTCTCGCGGATACGGATCACGATATCGGTGAATGCGAGATTGATTAAAGATTCCTTTCTCAGCGTTGAAAGGGAATTCATCGATTGGATCAAAACTTCGAACGCCTGGAGAAAAAGATCCGATCCCTCCCAGTTTTTTCCGGAAGTAAAAGCCGGGTGTCTCCGAAGTTCCGCAAGAAACTCCGATCCCTGCATCATTCCGTCCGACTGGATCCAACTCGTCTGTTCGGCAGGAAGGAGATGAAAGAGAATCCTTCTCGCCAGAGAAATAAAGATCTCGTAAACGATTTCCATCTCCGTCTCTTCGTTAGTGGCTCCCGTCTTAGGATCCGGAGATGAGTCGTTTATCAATTCGTCCAAAGAGGGCTGTACTAGATGAAACTCCTGATGAAGTTGCAGCAAAGGGGGACGGTTTCCCCTTCTCTCCAGCGCGGTGATTGCATCACCTTCGGTCTTAATTTGTGCGAGAAATTCGGAAATCTCGGGCGGCTTTTTGGATAGAATCGAAACGAAAGTTCCGAGAATTTCCTCGTTCAGCTTTAGATTCCGATGTAGAAAGGATTCCATGGAGAACGTAATCAGATTTCTCATGGACAAGGACAGATTTTTAGAATCCTGAAAATCGACTGGATTTCCTTTTTCGTCGGTGTTTATATATTGTCTCTGAACCCATTCTCTTAGTTCTCCGCTGTTTTTCTTTTCCATAAGGATGAAATCCCGACGGTGAATGAACTGTAAAAACGCGGAGGCGCTTTGCGCCAGACAAGCGAGCTTTATTTTTTGAACCTGCTCGGATTTTCTGGATGCCGGTCTTAAAACTACGTTAGAAAGTCCTAATTCCTTAGTCTCTTCCGAGACGAACATATACTGGTATAAAACGAAACCGTTCTTATTCTCGAAATACGTTAGATCCGCCGGCTTTAGAAATTGAAGTTGCTCGAATTTCGCTAGAGCAAAAGGGGATTGATTGAATAAAAAGAAGTTCTCCACTCCTTTTTCGATCAAATCCAAGTCCCGCATCGCTTTCGGATTGGTTTGGAGGAGCAGATTTCGGAGTTCCTCTTCCGGAATCAAATCCACTCTTTCCGGAGGGACGATTCCTAATTCTTGGGCAGGAAGTCCTAGTTCGGGCGAGGTTTTTGGAGATCTATCCGCTTCGGGCATAATGTTTCTCTCTTTTCGCCCCGGAGATTCCCTAGCGATATTGCTTCAGGTACATTCTCGGAGAAGGCGACTTCTTTCTTGAGCTTCGAAACCGACCCGTCGGCCTTTCTTCCGAAACTTTCCTTATGCCCGCATCAAACCTTCCAAAAAAGCGATATATTTCTCCCTTCCCGGATACGGTCTTCTTGCGGTACCGCTTTGGACGGCGGCTTCCGCTACTGCAGGCGCTACATGGTATAAGACGCGCTGATCGAACGGTTTCGGAATCAAATAGTCTGGGCCAAATTTGAATTTTTCCCCTCCATAAGCCGCGCTCACGGATTCCGGTACGTCCAAACGGGCAAGTTCCGCAAGCGATCTCGCTGCCGCCAATTTCATTTCCAGTGTAATATGTCTGGCTCGAATATCCAAGGCCCCGCGGAAAATAAATGGGAAACCCAAGACGTTATTTACTTGGTTCGGATTATCGCTTCTACCGGTTCCCATGATCAAATCCGATCTTACACTTTTGGCGACAGAATACGGAATTTCCGGATCGGGGTTTGCCAACGCGAAAATCACCGGAGATTTTGCCATGGATCGGACCATCGACTCGTCGACCATATCTGCAGCGGAAACACCTACAAAAACGTCCGCATTTTGCATGACGTCCGCCAAGGTCCTGGCTTTGGTATTTTGCACATACTTCTTCTTGGTCTCGTTTAGGTCGGTACGTTCGTGATGAATCACTCCTTTGGTATCCACCAAAAAGATGTTTTCTTTCCTCACCCCGATATGTTGCACCAACTCCGCGATCGCAATACCGGCGGCTCCGGCTCCGCAGATCACAAGCTTAATTTCGCTAGGCCGTTTTCCGTTCAGCTCGAAAGCATTTAAGAGCCCTGCTACGGTAATGATTGCCGTACCGTGCTGGTCGTCGTGGAAAACGGGAATATTCATCTTTTGTATGAGTTGTTCTTCGATATAAAAGCTTTCCGGAGCTTTAATGTCCTCCAGATTGATTCCGCCGAACGTAGGTTCTAGCATTTTCACCGCGTTCACGAACTCTTCCGGATTCTTCGCGTCCACCTCGATGTCGAAAACGTCGATTCCCGCGAATTTCTTAAACAATACGGCCTTCCCTTCCATGACCGGTTTCCCGGCCGCCGGACCAATATCTCCTAATCCTAAAATCGCGGTGCCGTTAGTGATAATTCCGACAAGATTTCCCTTGTTCGTGTATTCATAGACTAGGTCCGGATTTTCTTTGATTTCCAGACAAGGATAAGCTACCCCGGGAGAATAGGCCAAAGAAAGATCATAGGAATCGCGAGTCGGTTTTGTGGGAACTACTTCGATTTTGCCTTTAGGGTGCTGAGAATGATATTCGAGCGATTTTTCTCTCATACGAATAGACCAACTTTTTTGCAAATAGGCTTCGATTCTATCTTAATTCCGAACTTTTCCTTTTCGAATTAGCCGCGGGAATCCGGTTTCTCGCTTACGCAAGTCAAAGCCGAAGTCGATTCATTTACCGACACAAAACTTACTGAAAATTCTACCCAGGACTTCTTCCGTGTCCACCCGTCCGTTCACTTCTCCGATTTCGTCGAGAGCTATATCGATTTCCTTAATGTACACTTCCGCAGGAGCGTTTTCACCGATCAGGGCGAGACACGCGTTCAGAGAGCGGACGATGGAGAGAAAATGATAACGATTTCTTTCCTCCAAAAGGACATAATCTTCCGAGCTCTCCAAGCTTTGCAGCTTTTCGGAAATTTCACGGATCAATTCGTCGATACCCTGTCTCGTTTTGCAGGAAACCTCGCACACGACCGCGTCGGAAAGTATGTTTCGGATCGCGGAAGGATTCCAGCCGGGACTCGCAATGTCGAATTTATTGGCGGCAATCACGGCTCCGTTCAGTTTGGAAAGGTTGGATCGCGCAAACTCTCCCCAGTCGATTTCTTGGGATAGATCGATTACGAACACTCGCACGTCCGCCGAAGAAAATTCCTTTTCGCTCCTTTCGATTCCCATTCTTTCCACCTTGTCGCCGGTCTCCCGGACCCCGGCCGTATCCGTAAGGCGAATCGGAATCCCGGCAAGCAGAAACTCCTCGCTCACATAATCCCTGGTAGTCCCGGGAATATCGGAGATAATGGACCTTTCACGCCCGAGGATCAAATTCATCAGGCTGGATTTTCCCGTATTGGGTTCCCCGTACAAAACCACTCGGCTTCGTTCCAGAAGAGTTTCCGCTTGGCCGGATTTTTTCAGCAGGTTTTCGCAGGTTTCCAAAACCTTTCGAATCCGATTCTTTCTCTGCACTAAAGATTCGAAGGTAAGATCTTCGGTGGAAAAATCGATTTCCGCTTCGCATTCCGCTTTTAACGAAACCAATTGGCTGCGAAGATTCGAAGCGAGGCGGGAAAGTTCTCCGAAAGCGTTCTTCTGGGCGAGTTCCAATTCGAAACGCGATCTGGCCTGGATGATCCGACCGATCGCTTCGGCTTCGTTCAAATCCAACTTCCCGTTCAAGAAAGCGCGCTTCGTAAATTCCCCTTGTTTCGCGGGTCTTGCTCCGGATCGAAAAAGACACTCGAGAATTTCTCTTAATAAAATCGGATTTCCGTGCGCATGAATTTCACAAAGATCCTCGCCGGTGAACGAGTTCGGTCCGGGGAAAAAAACAACCACGACTCGATCCAACTTTCTGTCATGATCGACAAAGTTGAGAGTATACGCGTGCCTGGGTTGAACAGAAATCCGGTTGGACTCGGATTCGATTCCTCTAAGGTGTAAAAGGGAGATTTTCAGCGCATCCGGACCGGAGATCCGTAGGATTCCGATTGCTCCGGCTCCGGAGGCGGTTGAAACGGCGGCAATGGTATCGGCCACTGCCGTTTCAGTAATCGTTCACTTCTTCGAGAAGATCGCCGTTAGGGCTTTTATCGACCACGTCTTTGTATTTGTGACGATCCTTCATCGGAATAATACGGACTTTTTTATAAGTACCGTTTCCTTCCGAACGGGTAAATACCTTCTCGTTCTCCTGGAGCGCCATGTGGACGATCCTTCTTTCGAAAGGGTTCATCGGCTCCAGTAATTTCGATTTTCCCGATTTTGCGACGGAGGCAGCCACGGATTTACTCAAACGGATCAGGGAAAGTTCCCGCTTGTCGCGATAAGATTCCGTATCCAAAACGATTTTTCGACCGTGACGGATCTTAGAATCGACCATCAGGTTCACCAAAAATTGAAGAGCATCCAGAGTTGCTCCCCTTTTTCCGATGATCAAACCCGATTCCCGACTCGTGACTTCGATGTAAATTTTTCCGTCCACATCGCCCATTCCGACTACTTCCGCTTCGATTCCCATCTTACGGAGTAAAGTAATCACTACTCCGTGTATGATTTTCTCCGCCGGAAGATCCACGTTCAGAACGAAAGCCCGAATCACTGCGGGCTTCTTTTGGGTTAATCCTAGAAATCCGGATTTTCCGGATTCCACCGTCTCGAATCTAACGTCCCCGGAGTCCAATCTTAAAGTCTTAAGAATGAATTCTTCCGCTTCGACTTTTGTTTTTCCTTCAGCTTCGAATATATAGTTTTCCATATCGTTTTCCTCGATATATGAGTTCAGGCCTTCACAGGGCTTTCATCTTTCTTTCGTATATTAGTGATCCATTGTTGCACGATCGAAAGCAGGTTGGTAACGGTCCAATACAGAGTCAACCCGGAGGGCATACTCCAAAGGAAGAATACCATGATGAGAGGCATCACGTACATCATTACCTTCTGATTCGGATCCGTCGGCACGGTGGTCAATCGCATGGACAGGAATTGGGTTCCCACCATCAGTAAAACCAGAAGGTTCAGCGAAAGTCCTTCCTTGCTTAGATAAGGAATAGAAGGGGAAGTCCACACGAAATCCGGTTCGCTCAAATCCTTGATCCAAAGGAAAGGCGACTTCCAAAGATCGATCGTATCCGCAAATGCAACGTATAATGCAAAGAAAATAGGTAACTGAATCAGCATGGGAAGACATCCCCCAAGTTGCGAAAGCGGATTCATATTATGCTTTTTGTAAAGCTCCATCATTTTCTGCTGACGCTTTTCCGGATCTTTCGCGTATTTCTCGTTTATTTTCTTCAATTCGGGAGAAAGCGCGCTCATCTTTTTCATCGATTCCGCTTGCTTTTGATTCAGCGGATAAAAGACGAGTTTGAATAACAAAGCGAAGAGAATAATTCCGAATCCGTAATTCGGAAACGTGTAATGATAGGATTGCTGTAGGAACCAAACGATCCCGTTGCGGATCGGAGTAAAAATCCCTTGGTTGAAGGACTTGTTCAGATCGGGGCTCAAACCTGCAAAGGGGGATTTCGGATTCCGAAACGGATCCAACTTAGGATCCCTAAAAAGCATACCGTCCCATTCACGGATTCCCACGTAATTTGCAAAATCCAGAACTTCGGATTTACCCGGTTCCAGCTCGATGTCCGAGTAAGTCAAAATCACTCCGGACTCGTTTTTCTTACGGTTATCCAGGAGAATTCCTTCCGCATGCTTGTTCAAGGAATCGGAAACGGCGAGAAAATACCGGCTTCCCGCACCGACAAAATCGACCCCCTCTCCGGAACTCACAACTTCCTTAAATCGATCGTCCCCGTTCGGAACTCCGGTAAAAAAGTTCCGGATTCCTTCAAAGAAGTCCCAAGCGGAACCGCCGTCCACAAAGTCCTTCATACTTCCATCCATACGATAGACTCGGAAGAATTTGGAGAGTTCCTGATCGTTCGCTTCCCGATTTTGCGGGACGGGTCCGATACTTCCGAAAGTCCTCAGATAAGCGGGTTTTTCGCGACGGGAAAAAGCCAACTTATCCTTTCCGATGTTCGTGATGGAAATCTCGGTTTTAAAATAATTCTCTTTGGGAAAGAATTGGAACGTTTTCTTCAGAAGGACGTTGTCTTTGGAAGAGGTAAAAGTGAACTTTAAATTTTCCTTATCTTCTTCGGATTTAAAATTGATCCGGTTCCAATCCGAAGAACCGATCGCTTCCTTACTATCCGAAAAATTGAAATCGAAGCCTTTGCCCCGGGAAAGTTCTATCGCCCTATATTTGGCGCCTTCCACTTCGATTTCGTCGTAATCCGCACGGGCGACTTTGACTTCCTTTCCTTCCGAACTCGTATAATCCTTAATGTACAATTTTTCGATCCTAGCTCCGAGGCTGGACAGAAAAACGATATGCGAATCGGTTTTGAGGACGAACTTTCTGATTTCCTTAGGATCTACTTTCGCTGCGGTGCTTTCGGTAGGTTGCGTTAGAGTCTCTTTGGGTTGTTTCGAAACCTCGGTTTTTTGTTCCGTCTGCTTATTTTGCGGCTTCGGCTTTCCGAGATCCGGATTGAGAAAGTAGTTCGCGACGAACCAAATTCCTAAACTGAGCATTAAAGCGAGAAAAAGCCTATTTTGTCTGTCTTCCATTCCTATTTCCTTTTAGGGTTGGGGGGTAAAGGGTCTTCACCGGCGGCGAAGAAGGGATTGCAGCGAAGGATCCTTTTTCCGGAGAGAAAGGACGCCTGAAAGAAATTATATTCATGAAACGCCTGCAAAGCGTATTCGGAACAACTAGGTGTAAATCTACAAGCGGAGGGGAGAACGGGTGAAATCCAACGTTTGTACAGAGTAATCAGAAAGATAGCCAACTGATTCATTGAATTCGTCTCATGAGAAAGGCCAAATAGGAAATCAATTCACTGTGATCCAGTTCGAAAATCGTCGGCTTTGCCAGCACGGCAATATCGAATCCTTGGGAAAAACCGGGAGCCAATTCCGCTATCGCCGCCCGAAGTCTTCTTTTGACCCTATTTCGTCGGACCGCAGTTCCTACCGAACGTTCCGGACAATACAAAAATCTATTGTGTCCGATTCCGTTCGGTTTGTGAACGAGAACCAGCGGAGGTTTCGAAAATCTCTTCCCTAACTGAAAAAGTTCGCGGATATCTTTCCTGGATGTAAGTGTCTCTTCGATTTTACTTCGTTAGAACTTCTTTCCGGTTCTTTCATCGGAAACGGTAAGTTTGTAACGGCCTTTTGCTCTTCTACGGGAGAGAGTTTTTCTGCCACCCGGAGTTGCCATTCTGGCGCGGAAGCCGTGGGTACGGGCGCGTTTGATCCGGCTGGGTTGATAAGTTCTTCTCATATAAATCCCTATGTAATATCTACGATTGCGGTTTTTTGACCGGGGAAGTCCCCCTCCGTTAGGATTTTCTACCTAAATCGGGCAGTCAACCCGTTTCCCCTAAAAGAAAGTGATACTGGTTTCAAGGGAGGGGATAAAAAAAGAAAAACCCGGCGACGTCCTACTCTCCCACACAGCGAACCATGCAGTACCATCAGCGATGAGAGGCTTAACTTCCGTGTTCGGGATGGGAACGGGTGTGACCCTCTCTCTATAATCACCGAGAATCTAAGGCCACGTTGTAAGTACCCTTTGGGCTGTCAATGAAAAATCCAAGAGAAATCCGGCTTCCGTTTCACGGTTGGAGCCGATTCCAATCGATAAACTGCTCCCCAGCCATAGGCTGGCAAACAGGACAGAAGAAGGAATCGTGACCCAACACATTAGCGCGGCGGATCTTGGTTCCGCAATTGGGGCAGGGTTCGTTTTTCCGATTTCTAACTTTTACGTGATCCCGCACCTTGAAATCCAAAGGCGCCTTTTTCCTTCGAATATAATCGATGGAATCGGCCAAAACCCTTCTGATGCTTTCATAGAGCCGATGCTTATCTTCCGAAGTGAGTCGGTGGCATGGAGTTTTCGGATGGATCCTTGCCTCAAACAGGATCTCGTCCGAATAGGCGTTTCCCAAAACGCTCAACTTGGATTGGTCCATTAGGAAGACTCTGGTTTGCTGACGGCTTTTGTCGATGCGACGCTGGAATTCCTCTTCCGTGAATTGCTCCGAAATAAGATCCACTCCTTGTTCCGAATATTTCGGAATCTGTGCGAATTGGCCGGGCAAAGAGAAATACACTTTTCCCATTCTGACGTCGTCGCTATAATTTAGCACCGATCCTTCCATGCGAAACCGGACGCATAGATCCTTTTTTTTGTAATTCGGCTCGAGCGAGAAGCGACCTGCCAACATAGGGTGAATTACTACGTTTTTATCCCCTAGGTCGAAATTCAAAAAAGGGCCGTTCCTGTAGAGCCCTCGGAAGGAAGCTCCGACAAATCCGTCTTCGATTGAGGAACCCGTCAGATTCCGAACTACGATAGGATCCACAATTTCTATCGCGGATATCTTACGACCGATCAGTTCGGGCACAAGACGTTCCTCAATGATCACTAAATCCGGTAATTCGGGCATGGTACAACGGTTAATTTTCTAAATGGGATCGTGGAGCGGACGCTCATCTCTTCTTCCGACTGGGAAGATATTTGTAATATTCCACTTCGATAGTATTAATTAGAAAAGTATAATATTTTACGAGCTTCTTGTCGTATTTCTTCTTTTGAGCTTCGTTACGGAGAAATTCCGACAATTGGTCCCGAATCAAGGGGGCCTTCAGGTCCGAATGACTGAGTATGATCGTACTAGGCATACCGATCGGAACGATATCGTCCGGAATCGCGATCATCGCGGCGTTCTGCAATAAGGCGTATTCCACAGTCGAGGCTACTTTATCGTCGTCAGGCTCCGACTTAAGATAAGAAACGCTTTGGCGGATATTATCGATATTTTCCCAGATCTTTTTCCGAAGGGATTTTCCGTCGTGAATCTTATCCTGGATTTTCGTGAACCGATTCGGAAAAACGAATCTTTCCGCACCCTTTGCGATCAGGCTCACTTTCTTTTCTTTCGGGCTTTCCGCCTTTCCAAAATGTTCTTCCGAGTCGTCTTCTTCCTTAAATCCGGAATCCGATACCGAACCTCCCCCGATAAAAATTCCCGAAAATCCCGTTCCCTGGGATTTGGACATCGTGTTGGGTAAATCCACCTTTTCCCTGTCCCGGAAGAATAGAGCCAGCATTACACCGATCACCAACGCAACTGGAATTCCCACGAAGATGATGCCGACCGTGCTGAAATGTACGGAGGCGATCAAAAAGAAAAGCATGGTCCCCACGAAGCCGAGTAGCCCCATCGAAAGATTGAATTTTTTTGCGAGAGCTTCGGATCTTTCCCGCTCTTCCGTCTCTCTTTCTATCAAAAAAGAGTCTTGTTGTAGCTTTACTACATGATCCCCTTTCAATTTCGAATTCAGATCGGGGTGCTTTGCCGCGGATAAAGAGGCGTTGATTTCCTTCGCGATGGACAGTTCTCTTTGAAACGACGGATTCACTTTGGATTCGGAAGTCAATTTATGGATTACGGCCGCCATATAGCCCGGATCACAAATATAAATCTCGGAACTCCCATCCTCCTTTTGGATCTCCTTCATGCCGAAGGATGCGGCGAGTTCCTTTTTCAAAATCTCCGAATACGAGGAGATTTGATCCGGTGCGGTGATGCCCACCCCGACCAGCCTTTTCTCCGAGTTGAATTTATACAGGGTAAGTTGTCCCTGCGTATGGTCCCGGATTTGGGTTTGGATTCTATGAACGAGACTCTTAAAGGCGCCGTCGATTTTCCGTTCGCTTAATCTGGACTTTTCCTCGATCAGTTTCCGTATAATCTGAATGGAAGACTGACAGGTTTCTCTCACCCTTTTTCCCAGATCGTCCTTTTCCCGATCGAAAGGATAATCCTCCACCAACTGGATCAGCGCCTCCACTTTCTCGCTGTTTTGCTTTCTTCCTTGCTCCGCCGCTCCGTGAACGTTTTCGAAATCCTGGATGCGGGACCGAAACAAAGTATAACCCGCCCTTTCCGCTAATTGTTTTAAGTAAGTAAGGGCAAAAACTTCCAATCCATCAACCTGCGCACGGTAATGAGAGATCACTTCCGGCTGGTGAACGTATGTTCCATCCGGATTCAACATGAGATCGTCTATAATGATATGATAATCCGGAAGGATTTGGGTTAAGGCTTCTTTCGATTTAGCGTAATTGACGAAATCCGACAAAAAATCGGTCATAGGAAGGTAGTGATAAGGTTGAAATCCCCTCCGCAAAAGACTCGCCATTTCGGATTCGAGCGAGCCTAACTTAGGGTAAAGCCACAACTGACCCGTTTTATTTTTATGTAATATGATTGCACCCGGGCGGTCTTCCTCGAGAATGCGCGGTTTCTTGGATCGATTCGCGAGTATCAGATCTATGGTTTCTTCCGAAAATTGAAAGCAGGCTTTTCTATACGGTGTAACGTCCGTCTTAGCTTCTTTCTGAGGAGAAACCAGAGCGATTTTAGCCATGACTTTATTCGCGTTCCTGACCAAAAACGGATACATCATCGCCGACTTGTTTTTCCCCTTTTTATCTGAATCCAACACCTGACGTAACGCCAGATCCACGGATTCCGGAGACTTTGCTTGCTCGCTTAAATTCCGATACTTATTCAGAAGCTCGCCTAGTTTGTCTAGAGTGAGAAGATAGGAAGGATGGACGCTTTTAGACCCGTGCTTTTCGGTTTTTTTATGCCAATCTCTCAGTTCATCCAGAATGCAACGGGAAGTGGCGGATAATCCCACCGCTCCGTCATTTAAGAAAATATAGTCGGGCTGTAGTCCGTCTATATCGGCGACTTTAGATTGGTCCGAGGATAATTCTTCAAAGGATAATTCTTGCTCCAAAGTTTCCATGAGCGTCCGAAATGAACAACAATCCGGGAGGCGGATTTCGCGAATATTCTAGAAACCAGAATCGCGGATCCGAAAAGAGATTGAAACTCTTTTATTACGCCAAATTCGGTCCGGTGCAATCTTCCTCCGGATATGCTATTCCGAATATTCGGCCAAAACCTTCCCGATTCTGGAAAGTCCTTCGGAAAGTTCCTCCTCGTCTCGGGCAAAACTGATTCGGGCACATTCGTCGACGAACGGATCATTCACTTCGGATTTCGGATAGAAATACCGCCCTGGGACGAGAACCACACCGGATTTTTTGAGGACCGAGTACAGTTCGGTTAAGGATTTTGAAAGTCCTCTGAATCGGACCCAAAGAAAAAAAGCTCCTTCACTTTCGTGAATCTGGTATCTGAGTTTACCGGTCCATTCCCTTTCTATCACGGAAAACGCAAGCTTCCGCTTTTCGGCATAATATGGAAGAATTACGTTTTTACTTAAGGAAGACCAGGCTCCCGAGGTAAAAAGCTCTAGACCGACGTATTGTCCCAGACTTCCGCCGGTTAAATTCAGGACTGCATTCGCTTTATTTAATGAGGAAACGATCTTAGGGTCCGCTAAAACAAAACCCGTTCTTACCCCGGGCAATCCGATCTTGGAAAGACTGAATGACTGGACCATACCGTCTTCGTAAAACCAACGATTGTCTCCGGAATAAACGATCCCAGGAAACGGGAAACCGTAAGCGTTATCCAGTAGGAACGGGATCCTTTTTTTTTCGGCAAAGGAAAGAATCTTTCGAATCTCCTCTTCCCCTGCGATCCGTCCTGTCGGGTTGGAAGGACGGGATAAGACGATACAACCGAGAGGCTCCGCAGATTCACCTAATCTTTGCAGACTCGCTTCATCCAATTCGTAGCGGAAGGTATGCTCACCCGTTTCTCGTACTAGGCTCGGAACCGGAAGGATGGAATCCTCCTCTAAAGGCTGATCTATATAACCGATGTATTCGGGAACCGCCGGAAAAACCGCTCTTCTCTTGCTACCGTCTTCGTACGTCCCGGAAAAAAAATTCAAGAGCAAATAAAATGCGTTTTGAGAACCGCCCGTAATCGCAATTTCTTCGGTTCGAATCGATCTGCCGGATTCCTTCCGTAGAAGATCGGCAACTGCTTCCAGCGTTTCCCGCTTACCGCTGGGAGATTCGTATTTTCCTAGAATCGATTCCCAACTTCCCTTCTCCGCTAATTTGGATAAAAACTCTTTCCAAACCTCCTGTACCTCCGGAATCAATGCGGGACTTCCTCCCCCGAGCATGCAAACCCCGGGCTCGAGGTTCGCCAAATCCTCCATGAGCTGCCCTATCCCGGTTTGGCGGCTAAATTTAGAACCGAATTTGGATACGGAGAATTTCGGAATCATAGGCGTATTCCACTTTTCTTTCAATGGAAGTTCCGGAAACATAATCTAAGTTTAGGCGGGAAATTTTCTTTCTTTGTCGAATTCTATCATTGGAGAAGGGTATGCCGAAAAATATTCCTACCGATATTCGGAAAATTTTAGATCCTGAAAATTTGGATCTCGGGTCGTTTCTAAATGCCTTTCCTTGGGAAAGGCGATGGACTTCGCTCGCAAATCCGATCGATAGACTCTGGAAATTCGATTTAAGCGCCTCCCCGACCCAATTGTGGCCTTGGTTGACGGACACCTCGTCCTTTAACAAAAGGATAGGGATTCCAGAAATGAAATTCCGGGAAATCGACGGAAAGTTATTCGGTTCCTCCAAAAATGCCGGGATCCTGATGGAATGGGAGGAAGTTCCCTGGGAATGGGAATATTGCAGACAATTAAATAACGCACGTATCTATTCGAAAGGATTCGCATATTACGTTAGAACCCGTTATCAACTTTTTCCTTTAAACGGCGATGGAACAAGGCTCTTCGTCTATTTCGGATGGATACCGAGAGGGTTTATCGGAAAATATATGTTGCCGATAGGAATGCGCCAATTGGAAAAATCCTACATTAAAGGATTGTCCGAGGTCGTAAACGATCTGAAAAAAGTCGAAACTGCAGGTTGGGCCGGTCCTTCGGCTTTGGGATTATTGAAGGAATCCCCGACCGATTCCGACCCGGTTTTCCCTGCAAGAGTCCACCAAATCCGCACGGGCCTAATCCGTGACGGCCAGCCTAGAAATCTCGTGGATAAACTGTTGGGCTACATACTCGACGCGAACGAAAACGATCTTTATCGTATCCGGGTTAAGGCTTTGGCAAAGGCTTGGAATATCTCTTTGAACGAACTACTTCTTGTCTTTCTACACGGTTGTCGCCAAGGTCTGTTTACCCTTTCCTGGGATATTATTTGCCCCCATTGCCGAGGAGTGCGTACCGAAGCGATGCATTTAGGGGATTTGCCTACGAGAGATTCTTGCGAAGTTTGTAATATACGTTTCGATACGAACCAGATCAATTCGGTAGAGATCACTTTCCATGTCCATCCTTCCGTTCGCGAGATTCAAAAAAGATTTTTCTGTGCGGCGGAACCCGCGACCAAATCGCATATCCGCTTTCAAAAATACTTGGATCCGGAAGAGACGTACGAGTCCCGTCTTTTGCTCGGACCGGGAACCTATCGAATGAGGATCGGCGGAGAAAAACACTATACCCTTTTGGATGTGTCGGAAGACTCTTCCGAACAGAGACTGGAATGGTCTTCCTCCTTACCGGAACAACTTACCGCGAAAAATTTTCCCTCCTTGGTTCTGAAAAATAAGGACTCTCATCCGAAAGCATTCGTCATAGAGGAAAGGCGGGAAGATCAAAACAGTCTTAGACCGTCAGACCTATTCAATTTTCAGGATTTTCGGGAACTATTCTCCCAAGAAGCACTTTCCACCGAATTGCAGTTGGATATCGGAATCCAAACGATTTTGTTTACCGATATAGTCGGATCCACTCGATTCTATCACCAAAAAGGGGATACGAGCGCGTTTGCCGAGGTACGACAACATTTCGTGGAAATTTATAAAATCGTCCGGGACCACCAGGGTGCCGTCGTAAAGACGATCGGAGACGCGGTCATGGCCTCTTTTACGTCTCCCGTAAACGGAATCCTTGCCGCCTCCGAGTTACAGGAAGCGTTTTCCTCTTCCAAGAATCGGACTCCGATCCGGATTCGAGTCAGCCTTCATAGCGGTCCTTGCCTAGCGGTGAATCTGAACAGCAATATAGATTACTTCGGAAATACGGTAAATTTTGCTGCTAAGCTGCAAGGGATCGCGGAAGAGCAGGAAATCGTACTTTCGGAAATCGTTTTCCGAGATAGAGAAGTTCGATATTTCATGAAAGAAAAGGGCTGGAAGGTCAAAAAGGTGAAGTTCCACCAATCCTGGATCGATCAGGACACGGACGCTTATAAGCTGGTGAAATCGGCCGAAGGAACATTATAATAAAACAAAAGATAATTACTGGAGACGCCGGGGTTCGCCGCGACGCGATCGGATTTCCTTTCCGATCAAGCTCTGCGGCGTCTCACTCGAAGCCTCACCGCTTCCGTGCAGTTCGGTCGCAGAGATCACGCTCCCTACGGGTCGCTATCTCTGCTTACTCGAGTTCGCATTCTCACCCCGATGCAGTATAAAACAAAAGATGATTACTGGAGACGCCGGGGTTCGAACCCGGGTCCTATTGTGCCTCTATGGGGCCTCTACATGTTTGTCCTACGATTGTTGTTTCGGAGAGCCTTAACCCGCAGGCAGGTGTGCCCCTCCAATTCGATTCCAGTACATCATCCATCGAGAACCGAACACCGATGAATCACGTCCCCCGTTTGAGTCGGACAAAAAACCACCGGGGGAGTAAGCCTTTCGTCCGTAGCAGAGATTAAGCTGCTAGTGCTAATTCGTTGTTAGCGTTTATTGTTTTGAAGGTTTTTAAGAGGCCCCTCACCCCTACATGCCACCACACTTCAACTACAACAGTCGAAACCAAATTCGTCCCCGTTGTTATCAGTTAGACATCCAGATTTCGACGGAATTCCGGAAATTCAAGGAGTTTTTCCGGTAAAATTCCCTGAATTCCGGGCAAAATATCCCAAAACCCCTGACTTTTCCCGTTTTAACCTCGAACGTCCCAAAACGTTTCGGAGATAACGAACTGTGTTTGGAAAGAAACTTATAACGAACAGAGTTTATAAAAATATAAAATTCTTAGAACGCATTTGATTCGATATCTAACCATCAAACTCTTGATCGAACGTAATATAACAAATGTTTTATATACAACCTTAAAACTCTTAGTGGAATTGACTTTTTTTCGAATTAACGCTACATTGGCACGCAGAGAATTGGATCGCTTTCTTCCTTCAGGAGGCGTGTCCGTGTGAGGATAAAAATTTAAAATGAGAAAATCTATCATTTGGAAAGCTGTTGCGGTATTGGGGATTAGCTTTAGCGCAATTTCCCTTTCTGCACAAAGCCAGTCCCAACTTTTTACGAAACCCGGAGTCATCGGGGATTCTTTAAGCCAAGGTTTCTTTGGCGCTACCGTGGAAAAAAAGACCCAAGACTGGGCCTACCCCGTGCTTGTCTCCAAACAAGCGGGTTCTGGCGTAAGTTATAACGTTTTAAAAGGACCGTACATTAACTTCGAGGATGTTCTTAAAGGGAATTGCGGTATTTTCTGTATCGCTGCAAGCGTTATCGGCGGAAACGGATCCACTGTCAGCCTTCCGACCCACGCAGGCATCACCGGCGCGGATTACACTACCGTTTTGAAAACTTCGGGCCAGTGCGAAGATATCACTGCTACGAAATGGACCAGACAATGGTACTGGGCAACCTGGTATTGGTTTACCTACCGCTGGGTTCAAGTCGCGGATTGCCAAACTCCGGATAAATTCCATCGTTTCGGACTGGGAAATTCCGGAACTCAGATGGAAGTCATGGAAAAAGTCAGACCGACTTTCCTATTCGGAACCGCCGCCGCAAACCATGTTCTTTGTACGGCCCTCAGCACTTCTACGAATTGTTTGGACGAAGCACGCTTCAAGAGGGACATCCGTGAAACGATGCGCAGAATGGCTGCGATCGGATCCATCCAAGGAGGAGTATTGTTTACGATTCCGAATGTGACTTCCATCGCTTTTCTGGAACCGTACCAAGACCCGCAAGGAAGAGCGAATTACACGGGGTTAAAGGCGTTTTTCCGTTCCTCAGTTTCCGATCCTTCCCAAGTTCTGGATGCGGGCGAAGTAAATACCATCACGAACTTCTTATCCATGTTGAACGGCGAAGTAAAAGCCCAAGCGGTTGCAATGGGATTCGCGGTTGCGGATCTTAAAGTACTCTTCGACGATCTGAAGGAAAACGGAAGGTTGATTAACAGTCCGTCCGGATGGAGTCCCGGATACGCCAGAGCGAATTGGCCGCTTCCCGGACAACCCGGAATTTTCGGGTTGGACGGAGTGCATCCGAACCAATACGGCCATACGGTTTTTGCGAACGAATTGATCAAAGCGATCGATTCTAAATACGGATTTTCCATTCCGACCATTAGTGAATACAACGCTTGGTATTATGACAGCTTAAACCGTAATCCGATCGATCTGAAAAAATTCCTGACCGAAACGATCTTCGGGCAGTTTATTTCTTGGGTCATCGGAATCTTCGTATAAACTTTCGATACAGATCGCAAAATCTCGAGGTAACTGTTCTCGAGGTTTTGCGATTCCTTTCTCTAAAAACGCCTCGATCGCGTAACAAGCATGCTTCTGATTAAAAAATATTCCCTATGGATCCTACTTGGGTTCCTTGCATTCGTTCTTCTATTATTCATTCTTTGGCCCGAGAAGTCCCGTAAAATCAAGTCTGTCAGTCAGGAAACCGAGACCGTTTTGGAACGAAGACGAAATTTAACTTCCGGAATCGAATTCCCGGAAGCTCCTCATCCGTTCCAAGAAGATCCCGAATTGGAAGGGCAAGCAAAGAGATTGTGGCCTCATGCCTTCGGTCCTAAAAAGACGGATTCCGATCGGGAAAAAATCCGGGAAGAATGGGCCGAATTTGCCCTCAAATATCCGAAAAACATTTATATTCCTGCCGAGTTTCGGCCCCCATTAACGGAGGAACAGGAAAAGAAAGCCCGAGAAAGACTAGATCTCGTAACTGCTGCGGAATCCCAATTTGCGATAGGGAGAAACGCAGGAAGATTCGCAGAGCCCGGCGCCACCCCTCCGCAATCGACCGAACCTCAGGTGACTCCCCAACAGCAAAGGGCATATTTGGAATACAAAATCCAAGAATTGGAATCCAGAATACAACTCGTAGAATACACCATCCAACAGGGACAAATGGACCCCGCCCAGGTTTCGGAAGCGAATCAGGATATCGCCCAATGGAAAAGCGATTTGCAACAATTAACACAAACCTTGAATATAGTTCCTTCTTCTTAAAATGACAAAAACGATCCGTATCTATCTTTTACTTCATCTCTCCTTGATTCCATTTCTGACCTTCTTACTTTCATGCAGCGGGCCCCCGAAGCCGGACCGTCTACCTGAAATTTCGGAAGCGGAACCTGCTGGCCTTGCGGAGCTTGAAAAAGCCCTGGAGTCGGAAAATATCCAGGCAAAATCCCAGGCGATTCTGGAGCTGGCCGATCGAAACGAGAGAATCTATCTCCCGAAAATCCGAAGCTTCCTAACCGGAAACGACAAATCATTACGCGGTCCGGCAGCCCTCGCATTGGGAATCTATAAAGATAAACCCTCCATCCAGGGAATATTAAATCTTTTGCAAGCGGGATCGGGAGTCGGAATCGAAACGGTATTGGAGGCTCTCGCGAGAATGGGCGATGCCGAGGCAGGAAATAAACTCGTTCCTTTTTTGGAAAGCGAGGATTCTACAATTCGCTTATTAACCGTGGACACCTTGGTTCGGATCGATGCCCGTTCCGCGAGCGGAAACCTTCTGGTATCCGCTCAAAAAAACTCCGACCCTGAGAAGACCAAAACTTATGCCATGGCGATCGGAAAACTGCGGATTCAAGCGGGGGAAGCATATCTGCTAAAACAAGCCGAAAATTTAAAACCGAGCCCTAGTTTGGCCGCCGTTTATTTGGCGCTGGGTAAAATCAAAAGTAGAAAAGCGGTTCCTCTTCTCGTCAAAGCGATGACTGCGGAATTCGATAAAGGAAGAGAGAATTCTTCTATCGCGCTGGTGGATATAGGAGATCCGAATTCGATTCCCGCGGTTTTACCGTTGATCGGTCATCCAAGTAGAGAAATTCGTTATAGAGCCGCGGATGTTCTCATCGGAGTGCCGTCTCCGCAGACGGGACCGAGCGTACTACGCGTTCTTCGTACTGGATCGGCGGAAACGAAAGGACCCGCTTCCCATATCTTAGGTCGCATCAAGTACGTTCCGGCCCGAGAATCCATCGAAACCTCTCTCCTTGATACTTCCTTGCCCGACAGGGAAATCATCGCCCAGTCTTTAGGATATATGGGTGATAAACGAAGTATCTCGGTTTTATCCAGAATCAGCCAAGAAACTTCCGGCGAGGCAAAATATGGAGCGGTTTGGGCTCTAGGTGGAATCGGGGATCCGGAAGCGCTACCTCTATTGGAAAAAGCGGCGGATTCCTCCGATCAAAAATTGGCGAGGATTGCGGCCGAGAGTTTAGGTATGATCGCTTCTCCCAAATCCTTGGCCTTACTGGATCGTAAAACCCAGCAGTTCCCGGACTTAGCACCTAGCACCTTAGGTGCGATCGCGTCCATCAAGGGAGAAGAGGCGGAATCTATCTTGGAAAAATATGCCCGTAGCCAAAATTGGAATCTACACCAAGTGGCGGTGGCACAGCTCGGCGCTCGAAAAGATCCCAAAAGTCTTTCTGTTTTGATCTCTCTTTTAGAGGATAACGAGACTCCTCGAAATCGAAAATTGGTGATCGCGGCCCTAAAATCCGTGACCGGGGAAAAATTCTCCTCCAAAAACGAGTGGTTGAATTGGTACCAAAGTCGAAAGTAAGGGAAGATTTTTTTTTCGCCCTTCTCTTCCCCATGATTTTGTACTTTCGATTCGTACGTTTACTTAAATTCTTTTTTCCCTTTTTCCTTCTGTTCGGTGCAGTCACCTGCCGAATAACCGAAACGGGACGAAAAGTCTTTCGAGAAGCCCACAAGAAAAGCCTCGGAACCGACTCGAAAAAAAAATTAGAAGACGGCCTTTACGCCGTCCATTACGGAAACGGAAGTTGGCCGGACCTTTCCGCCGAATCGGAGGAAGAAGTCGAACGAAAGGAAACTGTTTTTCTATTTTATCTGATCAAAAGTGGAGATAGGATCCTTTTGATTGACTCCGGAATTTCTTCCGTGCGGACCAAAGATAGATACGGTATCCGAAATTGGATTTCTCCGGATACCATCCTCGAAAAAGCCGGAATCGGAGTATCGATGGTTACCGATATCGTATTGACTCATTTTTCCGCCGATCACGCGGGCGGGCTGAATCTGTTTCCGGGAGCTAGGATTTACATCAATCCGAACGATTGGCAGCTTCTAAAAAAGACGGACTGGTTTCCGAATCTCGGCAAGATTCTGCTCACCAAAGAAAAGGATAAAAAACTGGCTTTCGTCCAAGGAAGTATGGAAGTATTCCCCGATTTTAGAATTCTTTTTACGGGAGGACGAACCCCGGGCCATTCCGCGATAGAGTGGTTACGATCTCCGAAAAATAGGGTACTCTTCACTGGCGACGAATGTATTTTCACGGAACTCTGCGTGGGAGGAAAAGATCCTGTAGGCCTACCTTTCTATTCCGTTAAAAATCATCGGGAATTTTTACAATACATGGAATTGCTGGTCGAACAAGGGACGAGAATCTTAACCTTCCATGACCCTTCTCTTCTCCGCCCGGAGGCAGAAGTGTTTCCTCGCATCTACAGGATTCCGTAAATGAAAAAGGGCTTCGGTTTTATCCGAAGCCCTTCGCAAGGGTTAAAACCTTCGAATTACTTGTACACCTTATCTATCTTTTTCTGATACTTTTCGGTGATTATGTGACGTTTCATTTTCAACAGGTTGGTTAATTCGTCCCCTACTTCGAATGCTTTCGGAGCG
The DNA here is from genome assembly GCF_004771275.1 of Leptospira fluminis. Classification (GTDB taxonomy): domain Bacteria; phylum Spirochaetota; class Leptospiria; order Leptospirales; family Leptospiraceae; genus Leptospira_B; species Leptospira_B fluminis. The sequence continues at coordinate 369,076 of NZ_RQEV01000011.1, forward strand.
ATCACCACATGTTGGACCAATTCGAAGGATTTGAAACCTTCCTTCGTACTATTGTACTCCCGAATTTCTTTTTTGTAGAACTCGAGGACTTTAGGATGATCCACCAAATCTTTCAATTCTTTTGCGGTGATTCCATTCTGTTCCAACCAAGGTTTCAGATTATCGATATCCGGAACGATAATTGCTCCCAGGGCCTTTTGGTCCTGTCCAAACACCATGGATTGTTTAATAAACGGAGACTCGTCCAATTTATTTTCGATAGGAACCGGTTCTACGTTTTCGCCGCCCAAAAGAACGACCGTATCCTTAGCGCGACCGGTTAGAGTAAGGGTCTTCTTATAATTGATGAAACCGATATCTCCCGTATTAATCCATCCATCCGACATGGTCTTTTTAGTCGCTTCCGGGTTTTTATAGTACCCTTTCATAACTTGCGGCCCTTTGATATGAACGACTCCCTTGAGTCCGATCTTTCCGGCCAAGATCTCACGATTATCGTTGATATGAGTCAGGATTTTTCCGTTATCGTCCCGAATTTGAAGTTCCGTTTTCGGAACTACGTATCCCACAGATCCGATGATAGGATAATCGTAATGGCGAACGGAAATCACCGGAGCAGTTTCGGTCATTCCGTAACCTTCCAAAACAAGCAGGCCGATATCATTGAAGAAATTGTCCACGTGTCGTTGTAAAGCCCCGCCTCCGGAAAGAGTTCCTCGCAGGCGTCCGCCGGTAGCTTGACGGATCTTCGCCAGAACGACGGCGTCCAAAGTCTTATAATTGAAGATCAATCCTAGACCCGCTATCGTGAGAAGCAAACCGGGCACGACCGGTAGATTCGGATTGGCACTCCTAACGTAAAAATAGGCGGCCATTGCGAGAATAGAAACCGTAAACGGACCGGTTAAAATCAGCCGAAGCAACGCTTCTATCCCCATTACCAGCGATTGGAGTGGATTTCTTCCTTCGTAATCCACTTCTCGTCCGCTTAAAAAACGTACCGCTGCGTGATAGTTCTTGGAAAATAGGTACGCTGTGTTGAATAGGAATTTTCGAACCGGAGGAGTCTGCTTGGGATCGTTGATCCGATTATAAATACCGGAATAGATACTTTCCCACACCCTAGGTGCGGAAGCCATAAAGGACGGTCTCGCCTTCGCAAGATCGTTCCGCAGATCCGCAACTTTCGTATAAAAGGTAGCAATACCGAGGGAGATTGCTGAATATTCTACTACCCGTTCGAATATATGCCATACCGGAAGGATGGAGAGCATGCTATCATCGTCCTTGATCATGGACTTTTTCAAAATCAAGGGGACGACGTACTCGATTTGGTGCGTCATGTTGGAGTGCATGAGCATAACGCCTTTGGGCATTCCCGTAGTTCCGGAAGTATAAATCAATGTGAACAGGTCGTCCGGTTTGATTCCTTCGATCCGTTTTTCGGCCTTTTTGGAACCTTTTGCCCGATGTGCCCGTCCTTCTTCGATCAAATCGTAAAGGTGCAAAACCCCTTTCGTTTTGATTTTACTGTCCTTATCCATGATAATGACGGTCTTGACATCCTTAAGTTTGGATTTGTTCTTAAGGAATTTCTCGTATACCTTATCGTTTTCCAGAAAAACTACGGCGGCATGAGAATGGTTCAGAATATGATCCATCTCCCCATCCGTAACGTCCGTTCCTCTAGGAACGTTTGCGGAACCGCAAAATAGAACGGCCGCATCCACAATAATCCATTCCAAGCGGTTGTCGGCGATCACTCCGACGTGATCCCGGGCTTTTACTCCGAGTTCGATGAGCGCTTCCGCTAGATTCAGGCCGAGATCGGCCAATTGTTTGAAGCTAGTAGGCTTATACTCTTTACTTTCGTCCTTGGACCAAAATGCGGGCCTGTCCGCGTAGGCCTGGGCCGCCTTGAGGTACAACTCTGCTAAATTCTTATACATTGGAGTTCTTCCTTTTTGAAGAAGGGATAAATATTACCCTTTGGTAAATTGGGCTGAAAGAGCGCTTACGGTATTGCGAGGAAGAGAAGAGTCAAGAAAATTTTAGAAAAGAGGAAAACGGTGCGGTGCAAAATCAAATAGAGAACGAGAGCGAGTTTTGGTAATAGAATTTCCGCCCGCAGAATCTTCGGGCGGAAATCGAAACGAACGCCGGAATTATTGCTCTTCGCCGGCAGCTCCCTCGTGGGAAGGAGCAGGAGTGGAAGACTCAGACTTGGATCCTTCTCCCTCTTTTTTAGCTCCTTTTTTGGACTTTTTACCGTGTTTCTTTTTGGATTTCTTTTTCTTTCCTTTTTTACCTTTTTTCTCGGACTTTGCAGCTCCGGAATCTTGCGTTTGAGCGGGCTCATCACCTGCCGCATCTTCTGCAGTCAGTCCGTTAAAACCGAAAAGAGCGATCGCGGAAACTAAAAGGGAAGCTAGAATTTTTTTGAATAGGGTCATGATAGTCTGCCTATATTTAGGTTGGTTTTAATGCCTTACTTTTATTATTATGTGAGGCAAATCAAACCGAATTTAGCAAAAAATCAAATTTCGAGTCGGGAAGGTCTCCACTTGGTGGGCACTTCCACAGCCATCGAGAGTCGTTCCAAAAATTTGGATTTAGGTATCTCGTACGCCCCCAACGAAAGAGTTACGGGATTCATCTGCTGGGTATCGAATAAGATAAAACCGTCGCTTTTCAAAATATGGAAAAGATAATGGAGAGCGATTTTTCCGAAATCAGGTTCGAAGGAAAACATGGACTCACCGGCAAAGAATTTTCCGATCGCTACTCCGTAAACTCCTCCGCTGAGAAGACCTTCTTCATTCCAAACTTCCAAACTATGTGCATAACCCTGCCTATGGAACTCGGTAAATCCTTTTAAGAAGGTATCCGTGATCCAAGTCTGTTCTTCGGAACGATAAGAACAGCAACGCATAACCTGTTCGAACGCATGATTCATAGTGATCGTATATTTTTTCTGCCGAATTTTACGGTGAACCTTACGGCTCAAATGAAGAACATTCAGATCGAAGATTGCTCTGGGATCCAAAGAAAACCAAAGCAAGGGTTTATCCATCCAGGGAAAAATTCCGTGAGTATACGCGTAAAGGAGACGAGATACGCTAAGATCTCCTCCGATCCCGACTACCTCCTCCTTGGTTTCTTTCGGGCTAAGGAAAAAATCCGAAAAATCCCGGATTTTAGGAATATAAGTCTCCTCATTCGGAAATTCCACCGTTCACTCCCTCCCGATAGGAAACGATTCTTCGATCCTATAGATCGGACCGTCGGTTCCGCTTCGGCTGGAATAGATATGAAATTCTCCCGGTTCGAAAACGGGAAGGGTAAAATCCCGAAATTCTTCCAGATAGGTCATAACGCTTCTTTGAGCCGAATCCCGAAAACGGGCTATGGTTATATGCGGTTTGTATTCCCGCTTTTCTACGGAAAAACCGGCTCTCTTGCAACCGGATTCCAAAGTTCTTTGCAAATTCAATAACCGAGGATCCGGATCGCAGGCGATGTAAAGGATCGCCGGTTTTTTGAATCCGAACCATCCCAGTCCATCGGCTTTTAGGGGAAAGGATCCGGCACTGACATTGGTGCAGATTTCGCGCAAAGAATCGAATTCCGTAGAATCTAATTCGCCTAAAAAAACCAGAGTAACGTGAAAATTCTCCTCTGGCACCCAGCGAGCCCCTTCGATACCGTAGCAAATTCGGGCGATGGAATCGCGGATTTTTTCCGGAAGAGAAAGACCAATGAAGGTTCTCATTCCAAATCCACCGAAGTGACAAAACGGATCCCTCGCAGTGCATTGCAGAGAATAATTCTTTCGGCTTTCCGAAAATCCGGTACGAATAAATCCTTTTCCGTTGCCTTCAGCCTTATCATTAATTTTTTTCTAGCAATCCCGGGTAGAATACACGATTGAAGGGAAGGTGTGAACCATTTTCCTCCGATTCTTAGAAAAATGGAATGGACGGTTCCTTCTAGAATACGGTCTTTCTCGTCCATAAAGACGGCGTCTAAATAGCCTTTGGATCGTGCCGATTCGTATCCTTTCATATATGCCGTTCGAACACTGGTTTTATGAAGTCGTAGCGTTTCGTTGTTCCGCAATTTTTTATTCGAAATCAAAATGCCCCCTTCTTTCTCCGTCGATGACCAGAGTTGTATTTCGGATTTCAAGCCGAGTTTTCGATCCAAAGAGATCCGCGCACGGTACGTATTTTTAGGATTTTCCAAACTTTCTTTTTTTATTTTTTCTAATGTAGATTTCCATGCCTGATCAGAAAAAGGAAAGCCCAACTCCTTCGCGGAATTTCGCGTCCTTTCTTCGTGTTCTTTTTCAAAGTACACCGTGCCTCTTTTCACCTTTGCCGTAGTGAAAATATCGAAATTCCCTCCGACCTCGCGGACGGATTCCGTTAAAAAAGCCGCCTTGGACCAGCATTCCTTCCACTCCTCCTCCGAATTCGAATCGATCGTGATCCCGGCTCCGATTCCTAACCTCCCGCTCCATCCATCTCCGAAATCCTCCTGAAACTCCAAGGTTCGGATCGGAATGGATACCGTTTCCTTTCCGGGAGATAAAAATGCGATAGCTCCGGTATAGATCCCCCGGCTTTCCTCCAACGAAGAAATGATCTCAGTCGCCTTCCGTTTCGGTGCCCCGGTAATCGATCCGCCCGGAAAGAGCGCCTCCAGTATTTTTGAAAAGGAAACTCCGTCGTTCAAAACGGAACCGATATCGCTCGTCATCTGAAAGACGGTACTATATTCCTGGATTCCGAACAGATTTTGAACGGAAACGGAACCCAATTCGGATATTTTTCCCAGATCGCTCCGAATCAGATCCGTGATCATCAAATTTTCGGCCTTATCTTTTTCGGAGTCCTGCAAATCTGTCTTGAATTGAAGATCTTCTTCCGCATTTTTTCCCCTGGGTCTAGTCCCTTTCATGGGTGAAGTTCTTATGGTCTTGCCCTTTCTCTCCCAAAAAAGTTCAGGAGAAAAAGAAAGAATTTCCCGCCCAACGTTACCTTCCTTCGCTCGACCCGTCCAAATCCAGGCCTCATATGGAACGTTCTGCGCCCTACGCAAATCGAAAAAAAACCGACCACTCGAACCGAGGAGATTCAACTCTAACGGAAACGTGTAATTAATTTGATAAACGTCCCCTTTGCGTAGCGATTGTTTGATCTTATGGATAGATTCGTCGAATTTATCGAAATTTATGGAAGATTTGTACCTAACGGAATAACCTTCCGCTGAAAAGGAATTTTCCCAGCTTTCCAATTCCTCTTTTTCCAAAATCTTATATTCTTGGAATGTTCCGAACCAAACTAAGGGGAAATCGAAAGACGAATCGATATATTCCCCGTCTCCTTTTAAAAACGCTTCTCCCGATTCGTATGAAATCCATCCTGCCGCAAAAAAACCTTCCGAAACCTTATCTTCGATTTTCCGAATGATTTTAAGAACTTCGCTTCGTCGATTAGTAGTGAAGACTTCCTCCGGAAACGCAAGGATAGGTTTTTGTTCGCACGAAAACCCTCTTCCCAAAAACACGAAAGGCTTTACACCGTTGCCCTTAAACCAATTCATACAAGGAAGTCTTTTTATCCCTTATCCAAATAGCGATCGGATAAATAAAGTGAAATGATCCTAGATAACCGTTTTGCGTCCATAAAACAGCTTAGGACATTTTCCTGGGCCGGAAAAATTTTAATAACCGCGACCCTTTATTTTCTCTTAGGGCATATCGGTTTTTTTACCGCTGCCTATTCCGGTTACGCTTCTCCAGTGTGGCCCGCATCCGGGTGGGCCCTTTGTGCCTTGCTTTTATTCGGAAAATCCGCCGCGATCGGGGTGGGTCTCGGCTCTTTTGTCTATAATCTTTCGACAAAACTCGATATCCTTTCCGAATATCCCCTTGCCCCGCAATTTTGGGGAGCGATCTTAATCGGATGCGGTAGCGGTCTGCAGGCTCTATTAGGTTCCATATTCTACAACAAAATCGTTAGAGATACGGACTTCACGAGAAGTACTGCCAAAGTCATCCGATTCCTTTGGATGGAAACTTTCGTTTGCACTACGAGCGCTAGCGTGGCCAATTTAGGGCTTTTTCTAATGGGAATCATTCCCGTGGAAACGGTCGCTTCCACTTGGATTTTTTGGTGGTCCGGCGATATGCTGGGAGTGTTTCTTTATTTTCCTTTTTTCTGGTCTTGGTTGACTCCGGATCTTTCTTCCAGTAAAAAAAACGCGCTTAGAGAAAGTATCCCGGTAATCCTCTTATTGGTACTCATCACATCGGTAACATTTAACGTCTTTCGAATCAAAGCTTTGGAGTTGGATTATCCGATCGCCTATTTATTAGTAACGATAGTCGTTTGGTCCTCTCTACAGTTCGGAGCCCGAGAATCCTCTCTCGCTCTTACCTTGATTTCCGGTCTCGCCATTTGGGGAGCTATCCAAGGTTCGACCCAATTTTCCGCTTCCTCTCGGGAAACGTCCCTTCTGTTATTACAAAGCTTTCTTTCCGCGATGTCCATAACGTCGCTTTTGGTGTTATCGGTCGTTCGAGAAAGAAGGGAAGCTGAGCGAAGGTTGCTACACTCTCACGGTGAACTGGAAACTCTTGTCACTGAGAGGACTCTGGAGCTGACTAGGTCGAACGTCTCTCTCGACGAAACCGAAGCTAGATACAAAAGATTGTTCGAAAACGTTCCGATCGGTATCTTCGAATGCGATTATAGCCGAGTAAAAGCTCTTTTGGATTCCCTCCCGCCGATGGGAAATATGCAATTTTATCGGTTTCTATCCAAGAACCCCGAATTTATGCGGGAATGTGCGCGGTCCATTCGGGTAGTCGACGCGAATCTAGAAACCGTAAAGATGTTCAAAACAGACTCCAAAGAGGCGGTATTGCAGATTACGAAAAATATCTACGATATCGGAAAATCCAACGATTTCGTTAATCTGATATATTGCATTCGATTAGGGTTAAGAGCCCTCGAATACGACGTCTTTTTGACCGCTCATGACGGAAGCAAATTCGAAGCGACATTGAGATGGTCGTTGCCCCCGGAATCGGAAAAAACTTTTTCTTCCATCATCGTCACCGCGGAAGAGATTACCGAAAAGAAAGAAGCGGAGCGACAACTCAAGGCGTCGCTTCGGGAAAAAGACGTTATGCTGAAAGAAATTCATCATAGGGTCAAAAACAATCTGCAAGCGATATCTAGCTTATTCAGCCTACAGGCGGATTACGTAAACGATCCCAAAGTTCACGAAGCCTTCGCGGAAAGCCAGAATAGAATCCAAACGATGGCATTGATACACGACGAACTTTACCAATCAAAGGATTTAGGCGACATCGAATTTTCCGGATATGCAAACCGCCTTTCGGCCAAAATTCGTTCCGCTTACAAGATAGGGCCGGACATCCGTTTGAAAACGGAAATGGAACGATTGAATCTGGAAGTAAGCGTGGCGATTCCGCTGGGCCTGATATTAAACGAACTTTTGACGAACTGTTTCAAATACGCGTTTCCTAGCGGATTCCAACCCGAATCGGGAGAGAGAAGCGTGACCATCCGGATCGCAAAGGAAAAGGATTTCGGAGTGCTGGAAATAAGCGACACTGGATGCGGATTATCCGGAGATTCGGATCCTTTCGAAGGGCCTTCCTTCGGACTGACCCTAGTTCAGGTCTTAACTCGACAATTAAAAGGAAAATTGGATTTTTCGAGTTCCTTAGGAAAAGGAACCACGTTTAGAATTCGGTTCTCCGTCTCACAATAACGAAAAGTCCTTGCTTATCTTTTAAGCGTAAACGAGTAAGGATTCCAATGAGAACCAAGCCTCCAAGTCCGATCGCGAACAGAGCGGAAGCTCGCAGGGAACAGATACTCGAAGCGGCGCTGGAGGTTTTTTCCGAAAAGGGATATCACGAAACGGGTATCGCGGATATCGCCGGAAAATTGAATATCGGACACGGTACCTGCTATAGGTATTTTAAGAATAAATTGGACATCCTTCATGCGCTTGTAGACAGGATCCTGACCGGATTGATCGAAGTAGTCAAGAAAGAGGCGCCGGACAAATCCGATACTCTCGAGGAGTACAGACAACAAATCATAAGTATCGGAGAGGAATTGTTTCAACTTTTCGCAAAAGACCCTCGGCAGGCCAAAATCGTTTTTTTCGAGGCCATGGGACTGGACGAAGCCATTCAAAGAAAGGTACGTCTGGGGATCGATCGGAGTGCAAAACTTACGGAATTGTATCTAAAGAACGGAGTATCGAAAGGATTTTTACGAAAAGACTTGAATACCCGAATCGCTTCGCAGGCGGTCAATGCGATAATGTTCGAGGGAATACGTGCGGGAATCTCTTACGGAAAAGACGCGAAGTTCGCGAGGAGATGGATGGAGGAAATACCGAAGTTAATGCTCGAAGGAATGAGAAAAAGATAGGCATCATCCTTTAGGAAGTATGCCTATCCTACTTTCTATCTCGAAGCGATAAAGTTTTCCAGATCTTTTACGGTTACTTCGGGAATCTCCTCCATGGGAATATGGCCCGCTCCTTCATAGATTCGGAATGCCGCTCTCGGAAGGAATCGATAAAATTCGGCAACCTACCATGGTAATGTGGGGGACGGAGGATGAATGGCTAAAATA
>NZ_RQEV01000007.1 GCF_004771275.1 Leptospira fluminis
AAGGCATCAAGCCAGGCTTTGAAGAAGTTCGGGGAAGCGTACATGCACGCGTATATGGACAAATGTTTTACGGAAGAAATCCGTCGTAATATCGCATCGGAACTCCTGGACCTACTCCGGAGGCAAAAAGGAACCGCAGATATCGATTCGAGTCTCAGATTCCAGAGACCCAGTATCCTGTATCCCTTCGATTACGGAGCCGCAGGAGCCTTAGGAGTAAAGGCTTCCACCCTAGCTCGGAACGCAAATCTGGTCTTTAGCGAAACGGATCTTTTATCCCTTTCGAATACGGATTCTCCGGAAGAAATACCGGTATCTCTTTCCCTTTCCGATTCCGCCCGAAGCTCCAAAAATCCTTTCCTAGGCTTGAACCTCTCCACCATACAAAGCGGAATCGTATCCGCGGAGAAGACGGTGAGGCCTTCGAACGTTCGAAACAATAGGACGCTGCATCGGAAAAATCTAAGATCCTTGGAATACGTTACGGCGGAATTTACGGGGAAGGAGGAGGCTCCGGTGTACGGAATCCTGAATCTTTCGGATAAGGTAAAATATCCGACCGCCACGCTGGAAGCGCCTCCTACCGACGGATCATCGATCGTCAAATGGGACGGAGAATGGTTCATTACTTACGAAGTGTTCAGAGATCTGGGAATCGCGTTCGCCGTCGTAATGGTGATCATCTATCTATTGGTTCTGGGATGGTTTCAGGATTACATGATCCCGTTGATCATCATGGCGCCCATTCCCATATCGTTGATAGGAATCCTACCCGGGCATTGGATCACCGGAGCGTATTTTACGGCCACCTCTATGATCGGGTTCATCGCCGGAGCGGGGATCATAGTTCGAAACTCGATCATCTTAGTCGATTTCCTTTCCTTTTTGGAAGTTAGAACGATGTGAAGGTCCGCCTGCGATTCCTTACTCCTAAGAAAACTGTGTTTGACCATTCCGGAAAAGGAGAAAGGTGCGGAGTCTCCTACGAAAATCTGTACTTTTTCCACGTTCTTATCGGAAGCTACGGTTTCCGCGAGTTCGCGGGAAAATCTCATCGATTCCTGCAGAGTGGTTCTCGGTTCGTAGTCGATCAAGATCTGAAATTCCTCTTTGTCGTCGAAAGGGAGCATCTTTACTTTTACTAATTTCAATCCGACCAAGGAGAAGGCGCTCAGTAGGAGGATCAAAATTCCGAGTCCGAATAAAAGTGCGTTCTTTCGGGAATGCAAAAGCCATGCGGTCGTGTTCTCGTAGATCCGATTCAATTTCGATTCCGTTTTAACGTTATCGTTCCGATGGGAATGGATTTTCAGAAAGCGATTCGCGGCCCACGGGGTCACTACGAAAGCGACCAAGAGGGATAGAATCATCGCAAGACTTGCTCCAACCGGAATGGGTTTCATATACGGACCCATGAGTCCTCGTACGAAAGCCATGGGAAGGATTGCCGCGATCACCGTAAAGGTCGCCAATATCGTCGGATTTCCCACTTCTCCCACTGCGCGAAGGATCGTGCTCAGGAATTCGCCTTTAGGATTCGACTTTAGATGCCGTTCGATATTTTCCAGAACCACGATAGCATCGTCCACGAGGATGCCGATCGAGAAGATCAAGGCAAAGAGGGTAACTCGATTCAGTGTGTATCCCAAAAAATAATATAAGGATAAGGTCAGGGCCAGAGTAACGGGGATGGAAATGGAAACGATAAACGAAGCGCGTAGCCCCATCCACAAAGCGATCAGAGCGGCGACGGAAAACGTGGCGATCAACAAATGTTCTATCAATTCGTTGGATTTGTCTCCCGCGGTCGAGCCGTAGTCCCGCAATACCGACAATGAAACGTCTTTCGGAAGGCCTTTGGTAAAATTCTCCGCTCTACGAATCAATTCCTTGGAAAGATTCGTTATATCCGTCCCTTTTCTTTTGGAGAAAACGAGGGTGACGGCGTTTCTCGGTTCGGGGCCTAATTTCTTATCCAAGAGTACGGATTCGCGGATTCTTTCTTCCGGTCCTTCCTTCGTTTCCGCCACATCGCTAACACGGATGACCCTGCCTCCTCTCGTCGAAATCGGAGTGGCCTCGACCTGTTTCCTATCGGATATGGGAGTGCCGACCTCTACGTCGTATAGAAAATCTTTTCCCCAATTTTTGCCCGAAAGGACGAAGGCATCGTTCGCCCGGATCCCTTCCGCTATTTCGGAGATACTTAATCCGTGTAAGCGCATCCGATTCGGATCCGCCACTACGCGGATCGATTTTTTTCTTCCGCCTAACAGTTCCGTACGGGCTATATCGGGAGTGCTGGACAATTCTCTGGCAAGCGGAGCAATCTCAGTACGTAGGGAGAAATCGTCTCTTTCCGCCGAGCTGAACGTTAGGGCCAAAAAAGGAACATCGTCTATCGTGTAGGAGCGAACCACCGGTTCCCGGACGTTGGTAGGTAGGGAAGGTCGGAGCTCCATTAGACTATGATGGATTTTTACCAAGGACGGCTCCAGCGGTTCGCCGACTTTGAAACGTACTGTGACGAGCGCTCCGTGGTCCGAACTGGAGGAGTAAACGTATTCGACTCCTTCCAACCCCCAAACGGCTCTTTCGATGGGCTCGACGACGTTGCGTTCCGTCTCTTTCGGTCCGAATCCGGGACTTGCGATCCGTATGTCGATCATCGGAACCGAAATCTGGGGTTCCTCCTCTTTCGGAGTCATGGCCACGGCAAACAGGCCGAGTAGGACGCTCGCGATCGAAAAGACCGGAGTAAGTTTCGATCGTATGAAAGAGGAGGCTACTCTTCCCGCGAATCCGGGTTTCGGATCTTTAGATTCATAGTTCATTATATTTCTCTAAATTATTGTACATATTGAGTCCGGCCCTTACCTTAAGGTATTCGGATTCGAGAACGTATTTTTCCCGCAGGACGTCGACGGTCCGACCGAAAACTTCAGCTATCTGAACGGATTGCAAGGTTCCGCTTCGGAACAATCCCAGATTCACTTCGAGTTGTTCTTCCTGGTTTTTCAGAGCCTCGGAGGTCAACGTAAGACCGTTTTTTAGCGACTCTTCCTGCAAAAGGAGGACTCTGAAATTGGTAGCTTCCCTAGCGCGGATCTCTTCGGCTTTTTTGATAGCGGCCGCGGATTTGCTTTTCGCTTCCTTAACAGCGCCGATGTCGCCGGGATTCAACAAATTCATCTGCAGATAAATTCCGGTATTATACGAAGTTGCGGCACTCCTGCTTCCGTCGTAGGCGTAAGCTTCCGCATAAACGCCCACTTTCGGTAAAAAACGCGATCTTTCGAAATCCACCGCGACTTCCGCCCCTTCCGCATAAGCGGAGTACGCTTCGGAGAGAGGGGTTTTTCCTCCCGCCTTGCGATCGGGAAGAGGCAGATGGAGTTCCGCAAATCGGATCCCGCCTTCCCATTTTCGGGACGGATCCCTTTCGAACGGGGTCCCGCTGAGCATTTGTATGATTTCCTCGGAGGCTTGTCTTCGAGCCGAAAAATCGGATTTCATCGATTCTAATTTTAATCTCAAGGATTGTAAGGCCAGCGCTCCGGACTTGTCCAAGGGATTTCCGGACGCTCCGATCCTGTAGGATCTTATAAAGCGATCCGATTTTTTGATCAATTCCTCGATTTTACGCTCCACCTCGCGGGAGCTTTCTATCGTTTGAAACGCTACTGCAGTTTCGTAATATTCCTTTTTTAGAATGTATTGTTCCTCGAATCTGTTTCCTTCCAGGTTTTTTTGTCTCAATCTCGTGGAGTTTTTCTTTGCTCCGCCTTCGTACAAGGCCAAATCCACTCCTAAGGTTCCTCTCGAATACGTATTGCTTCCGGGATGGTTCAAAGTGTCTTTAGCGGCGAGATTCAAGGAATTCGGGTTCAGATTCTGATAGGGAAGGTTATTGGAGTCCAGATAATTGGAAGGACGTTGTCGCACGCTGGCGGTGGAAAAATCCCCTTCGTTTGCGGCACGCTGTCCCAATTTCCCTTGGAAATTGAGTCCCGGGTCGTTCGTATTATAATTCCTTAAATCCGTATAAACTCTGGGAATCCAATGGTATTCGGAGTTCTCCTTGGAGACTTCGGCCGCCCGAACTTCCAGAGCCTTGGCTTTAACGGCGGGGGAATTTGTTCTTACTTTCTCCCAAAGGGCCGCGAATCCGAGTTTCGATTCCTCCGCGAAAAGCGACGAATGTCCTATAAAAACGATCAGAGAAATTGATACGGAAAACGCGACCTTCATGTCAATTCCCGCCCGTAAGACGGTAGTCGCAGCTTTTCACTCCCAAGAACTTCAAAAGGATCGCCATCGGGCAGAATCCGATAGTCGCGTTCAGGATCATATTTACCGCCACTAAAAGGTTGAGAGCGTATCCCCAAGGGCTTATAAAAAAGCCGATGGATAATCCGATAAGAGAGAAGGACCCCGCTATAAGGAAGAGGAGCCTCTCGAGGTGCCATTTTTTGGATGTTGTCATACATATACCCCCATAGGTATTATATATGAATAATACCCTGGTGGGTATATTTAAAAGTCAAGTAAAAACGTCTCTTTTTCGACGAGGGTGCGAAAAAATCGGATTCGGAGGGATAGGAGAAGGCTACCGATGCCGGAGGGCCCTACGGAGAAATTTCCGCTAAGGCCGCGCTTGTCGTCGGATCGGTTAATCGAAGGTGCGGCTGGCTCCGAACATTAGCGCCGGAATATCCGATTTCAAGGAATGTCTAAATTCCTGTATGCGAACGTCCGTCGCGCTAAAGACGGAATGAGCCAAGGTCCAATCGCTAGAGGTTTTGCCTTTCGTTTGCAATGGGAAATAATACAAGAACGTCATATCGAACTTCCACTTTCCGGATTTGTATCCGAGCCCGAGGGAGGCTAGATCCTGCACCATGATTCCTGCTTGCAGAGCGTTTGTTCCGTCGGATCGAAGTACTCCGGCGTTATGCCTGGCTCCTGCTCGGTAAATCCAGGAGTCGGATTCATATTCTCCTCCTATGCCGGCCGCCCAAGAATCGTGATAATCTATGTTTTGAGGGACGGTATTCGTGGTCCCGAAAACGGTCGGATACCAGGAGGAAGCCAATACCTGTTTGTATGTGGTATCGTAGGAGCTATAATTGTAATATAGAAAGTCCACTCCGACCCGGAAATTTTCCTTTCCGTAAGAGAATCCGAGTCCGTGTCTTTCCGGAAGAAAAAAGGAAGCGGAGACTCCCGTTCGCCCGGGGTTGGCTCCCACTTGCATGTCCCCGTCCAAAGGCAATCTTGCGGAGGTTTGGTAAGAATATGCCGCTTTCACCGAGTCGGAGATTCGGTAGGTAAGACCGAAGATTCCTCCGGCAGAAAAGGCGTTTTGGCTTCGGTAGTAAAATCCTTGTCCTTGGAGTTGGAAGGTTCCGGTAGGATCGTAGTACTTTTGCTCCGCGATTTGGTGAGCATAGATCACCTCTAAGCCTGCTCCGATGAGAAGATTCCCGATCTTGTAGGAGAGGGCGTGAGTGTTTTTAGCTACATAAAACGTGCTGGAATAGGATTCCTTGATCCGTTTCGAATCACCTATCGGACCGGAAATATTCAAGCCGGACCAATTTTGGAAACTTTGTCCGGTCGGTGTTGCGCGGAATAATTGGTTTACGTTCCCGTTCCCACCTCCCGGAATGTATATTCCGACTCCGTACGTCAATCGCTCGGATAGGGGTACCCTGAGGGCTATATAAGGAAGGGGGGCTAGTACATTATATTTTTGAGAATTTTCATAGGCAAGACTCGGGTCGGAATCTAGAAATTGATCTTTATAAGTGGAACGGATGTAAGGCAAAGATACTCCGAATTCCAGTTCCTTTTTGGAACTCAGGCCTAAATTTGCGGGGTTCGTTCCTATATCCATAGGAGATCCGCCTATCGCTAGATTTGTGCCGCCCATTCCGCCGTACCGAGCGTTGTGAGAAGGTTGAAAGATCCCTACGGAAATAATATCTTGGGTCGCGATTCCAAGAAGCAGGGTTATCGGAAAAAGCGGGAAGATTTTGCGAGGCTTCGCGTAGAGCATTGGAATAATGATTTCGCACGCGATTTTTTTACAAGTGCTTTCTTTTTATAATCCGGTTATTACATTGACGAATCCTGGACGCTAAGAACGGGAAGGAGCTGATACGGATGAATACAAACGAACTCAGATCCCTGAGGCAAGAAACGGATCCTTTGGCCGACGGAGTCGTGCAAAAATATTTCCAAGAGTCCTCGTTTGACAGGTCTAAAACCTTATTTTTCTTTGATTTCTTAGCAAAGAATTCCAATCCGATCCCTCCGGGTCTTCCTCCTTACTTCGAAGACTATTTCAAGGAGTCGGAAGTTCTACCGGACTGGACGGACCCGCAACGGATCGCTCAAGCACAGGATATATTTAGTCGCTTTGGACCGCAGATCCTGATGATGCTTTGCGTTAAGTCCTTACCGATGGCTTACTCCTGCGGAAACGGCGCGCAAGTTCTTTTGAAAACCGGAAGATTGGTCGAGCAGAAAGGTTCCGTTTCCGGCGTGAACCGTCGCCTGATGGAAACGACCCAATTCGTGATCTCCATATTGCAGTCGGGCGGACTCGGGCCGGACGGACGAGGAGTGAGAGTCGCCCAAAAGGTCCGGCTGATGCACGCATCGATCCGTTATTTTCTCGCGCAAGGAGGAGATTGGAATCCGGAATGGGGAAGTCCGATCAACCAGGAGGATATGGCCGGAACGTTGCAGTCTTTTTCGAGCCTGGTTCTACAAGGATTGGATCTTTCCGGAATCAAATTAACGACCGAAGAAAAAGATTCCTTTGTCCATCTTTGGAGAGTGGTCGGACATATTCTAGGCGTAAAGCCGGAGCTTTGTCCCGAAGGATACGATGCGGCGTACGCCCTTGGAGAATCCATTTTTTTGGACCAAAGGCAAGCTTCGGAGGCGGGTCAGATCCTGACCCGGTCTTTGATCGACTTTATGGAATACATGCTCCCCGGAAACATATTCGACAATTTGCCTCTGTACTTCCTTCAGATCTATACCGGAGAAGAGACTTCCAAAGCACTGGGATTGCCCTGGCCGCCTAAGGATGATTTGGGGACCTTTATCGAAAAGATTTTTGTGGATTTGGATCTGAAAGCGGACGATGGCAGCGGCTTCAGCAAGCTCTCCTCTTATTTCGCGACGAAATTGTTGTTCTCGATGGATCATTTTTATTACGACGGTAAGAAAGCCAGATTTTGGATTCCGCCGTCACTCAGGGGAAACTGGGGGATTTAAGGGATGGATTTTTGGCAGTCGATTTGGACGAATCCGGAATACCTGGGTAGGTATACGCCCGTAGAGAATCTTCTTCTTTTCCTCGGGGTCGCGTTCTGGGCGTATATGTATCTGGAACTCGCGATCGCTCCGTTCAAAACGCATTTTGTCGAAATGCCGGTCTTTATCGCCTGCGGAAACATCATTTGGGAATTCCTTTGGGGTTTCGTAATCACCGAGCCCATGGGCGCCGTTCTTTTGTGGGGATACAGGCTGGCGTTTTTATTGGATATCGTCATTTTCTCCCACGTGATCCGATATGGCAAAAAACAGATTTCTATTCCTATGAGTGATACCGCTTACAGGATTCTTTTGGCTTTTTTGGTCGTTTCCTGGGGTGTGCTCATTTACACATTCCACGCGGGCGGGTATGATCTGTTTACCGGTTCGAATTCCGCTTACATTCTGAATTTGTTCATTTCGGGGCTGTATCCTCTTCTGTTCTTTAAGATGAAGGATCCGGCATTGTTCTCCTATCCTGTCTCTTGGGCCAAGCTGGTGGGAAACGGATTTTTTACGATTTTTCTTTTTCTCTACTTTCCGAAGGAATACTTCGTTTTGACTCTCGGTGTGCTTTGCTTTATCGCAGATTCGTACTACCTGATCGGTTTTAAACGCTCCCACTAACGAATCATGGTTCACGCGAAGTCCGAAAAGATCCCATACGAGCTGGGAGAGGAAATTTTCGAGGATTCCGTTTCGATCGCGTACCGGGGCTTTTTGGGGGTGGAGCGGAATCCGAAGATCATCCGTGTACAAAAAGCGGAAGGGCGCGAAGCTTCCGCTTTTTATTTCGTAAACGAATTCGAATTGGGAAAGCTGATCTCTAGTTCCGGAATCCTTCGCCCCGAATCCATGCTGGACGTGTCGGAAACGATGTGCCTCGTCTACGAAAACCTTCCGTACGGATTGTTGACCGAACGGTTGAAGAGCGGACTTTTCGTGGAGATGGAGGAGTTCCTCGAAATGGCGATCTCCTTTTCGGAGAATCTGCTGCAATTGCATACTGTCGGGATCGTTCATAACCAGATTTCTCCGAACGCTTTCTTTTACGACGAATCCTCGCGCCTTTCCAAACTGGCATGGCTGAGCGGAGGATCTTTTCTTCTCTCGGACAAAGGAGGATATGTTCCTCAGAGATACACTCTGGACCTTCTCGCATATTGTTCGCCGGAAAATACGGGCAGATTGAACCGGGCCGTGGATTCCCGCTCGGACGGATACGCCCTAGGAGCTCTTTTTTACGAAATCCTTTCCGGAACTCCCCCGTTCCGATCGAGCGATCCGTTGGAACTGATCCATTATCATATCGCCAGGTCGCCCGTTCCCCTCACGAAGTTGCGCAAGGATATACCCCAGGCGGTATCAGATGTCGTAGGTAAATTGCTTTCGAAAATGCCGGAGGAAAGATACCAATCTCTGGAGAGTCTCGTCTTCGATCTGAGAGGGATCAGGGATTCGTTGCATTCCAGAAGGAGGCTTTCCCAATTCATACCCGGAGTTTACGAAGAAAGGATCGGATTTCGCGACTCGGGAAGAGTTTACGATCGCGAACAGGAAAGAAAGATTTTCGAATCGGCGCTCGTCGAGACCGCCCGCGGAAAGCGGGAGATTCTGTTCGTTCAGGGGAAGTCCGGCACGGGGAAGACGACCTTCGTCGAAAACGCCGTATCCTATCTGGACATATATTCCGTACATTTCATCAGGGGAAAGTTCGAAGAGGATAAACAGGATATTCCCTATTTCGCGTTCCGTCAGATCATGAGCGACCTTCTTCGGACCGTTCTGGAGAGAAAAGAGGAAGAGATCGTAAGATTAAAAACCTATATTAAGGAAACGTTAGGTGAAAGTTTCGAGATCCTCGCACATTTACTTCCCGAGCTTGTGGATCTTTTGTCGGTCGGACAAAAAAGGAAGGAACGCAAAAAAGCCAGGGACGAAAAAACCTTATTCGCGGTAACGTTGCGATTCCTTAATCTTTGTTTCGATAGGAGGAATCCCGGCATAATCCTGTTGGACGATTTGCAGTGGGCCGATTCCGCCTCCCAAGCATTGATCGAATATTTTTTACAAAACGAGGAGTGGGAAGGGATCTTATTCGTTTTGACCAACAGATTGGGAGAAGGGGAATTTTCCGATCCTAAGGCGAGACAGATCGCTCCTAATCTAAGAATTCGGGAAATCGTACTTTCTCCCCTGAGTAGAGAAAGCGTCCGTAAGTACGTCCAGGATAGTCTTTACATTGAGGTGGAGGATGCGAACCGATTGGTGGACATACTCGTAGCCAAGACCGACGGGAACCCTCTGTTCCTGCATCAATTTCTGAGGTCGTTGTTCCGGGATGCCTGTCTAACGTTCAATACGTCCACGGGTAAATACGTTCCGGAATGGGAGCGTATCGTGCATCGTACGGTCACGGAAAACGTTCTTGATCTCGTTTTCGAGAGAATTTTGAAACTTCCCGAGGAGACCGCCCTGGTTTTGAGGGTAGGGGCCTGTATCGGAGCTAGATTCGACCTCAGATTACTTTACGATTATTTTAAGGACTCCCCGAATCTTCTCGTGAGAGGAATCCGGGAAAGCGTTCGGGAAGGGATTCTTCTGTACCAGGAGGCGGGAACCATGCTCTTTCCCGCTTTGCAATACATCACGCAAGGAAAAATCGAGGATTCCGGATTACTTTCCTCCCTATCGGAAGTTCGGTTTCGTTTTTCCCACGATAGAATGAGCCAAGGAATCTCGGACGCCACCGATCCGATCGAGCGTAGAAAAATCCATAGACGTCTGGCTCTGATACTCATAGAAAAACAAAAACAAAACGGAACCTCCTCCTTAGTCCTAGAGATCGCGAGTCATCTGGTCCGTTCCCAAGAGCTGCACGAAGACGAGGAAAACAGCGAGGATTTTTTCCGTTATATGGTACTCGCCGGAAACGCTTCCAAAGCCGCAGCCGCTTACGAATCCGCGTATTCGATTTTCAGTCTTCTTTCATCGCACCTGAAAAAAAGACATTGGAATTCCGAGAGAAAGACCGCTTTCGGAATCATGAAGTCTCTGGCAGAGTCCGCCTATTATCTTTTTAAGAAAGAGGAAGCGGAACGGATCGTTCAGGAATTATTGAATCAAGCGGAGAGCGCGATCGAAAAAGCGGAGATCTACCTCATGCAGTTGGAGGTGATGAACGTATATAACGATTTGGAAACCGCTTATCGTATCGGGGTCGATGCGTTGGAATGTCTCGGAATCCGATTCAGGGAAAAACCGGGAGTTTTGGATCTTTCTTGGGAATTCCTGAAGATGATGATCTATTCCAGAGGTAGAAGTCCGGAGAAGTTGGTAGATGCGAAGGAAAACAAGGATCCGCATAAGGTGGAGGCGGTCAACATCATAGTCAACCTACTGAATTACGGAAAGCATATGGACGAGACCGTAATGGCGTATCTTTATCTGAAATTGATCAATCTCACTTTAAAGGAAGGTAATTCTCCTCCTAGCTTTTTCGGATACGCTGGTTTCGGTTCCGTGATTCTGGCCGGGACGGGAAACTTTAAACTTTCGCTTCGATATTGGCAGTTGGCCGAAGCCGTTTTGGAACGTTTCGGTGCGGATCACCTTTATGGGAGGTATATATTCGGCCGAACAATTCTGCTGGATTACTTCAGGCATCCTTTTCGATCGATCGTGGATTTTGCGGAAGAAGCCTATCAAAAATGCCTTCAATACGGGGACTATCTGTGGGCGGGATTCGCATTGGTTTCGCAGAATATGTACCAGTTGTATTCCTCCGAAACGTCCCTATCGTATAGGGAAAAGATACGGGAGAATATCGCCAGAGGATCGAAACTAAATTATGATATTCTAAATATTTTCTTCCATATATCGGAGTCTTATCTCGAAGGATTGGAAGGACAGTCGGTGGAGACGGTCAAATTCAAGGGTTCGATCCTGAGTTATCCGGATTTCGAATCCGGAGTTTTGGACGTAACCGGCAACGGAACCGCGAATTCCTGGTATTCGACTCTGATCGGATCGTCGGCGTACTTGGCTCAGAATTACAGCGAGGCGGAGAGGATTTTCGAAAAATACAAGGACGACGTGGAAAAGTCCAGAATCCTTTTCTTATATTCCGAATTCAGATTTTACAAATCTCTGCTTCTGATCAGAATGTCCGAAAAGGGGAGGAATCTGACCCTAAGAGAAAGATTTTTCCTGAGAAATTCCCGTTTTCTGTTCGCGAGATGGGAGAAGATCTACCCTTCCGCTTTCCGTACGTATTCCGCGGTGCTAAAGGCGGAACTCGCCGAATACAAGGGCAAGTCGGATCTTGCGAATTTTTATTTCGAATCGGCGATCCATGAATTGGAAGTCGAATCCAGCGACCTAAGAAAGGCGATCGTATTCGAGCACGCCGCGCGGTGGAATATAAAACAGGATCGCATAGGTTACGGAAGGTTTCTACTGCAAAATTCGATCCGATTTTACGGATACTGGGGAGCTAGGGTTCTTGCCGAAAGATTGAGGGAGGAATTCGAGGAATTGCTAAGGACTTCCGACGGAGGAAAACGTTCCACAGGAAGGATTCTTTCGGATTCGACTCTTACTTCCTACAACTTGGATATGCGTACGGTGCTGAAGGCTTCGCAAAGCATTTCCGGCGTGATCGAGCTGAACGAATTACTGAGACAGTTGGTACGTACGATCGTGGAAAACGCCGCGGCGACCAGAGGTTTTTTGGTTTTGCCCGTCGGAAAAGAACTCTATCTTAGGGCAGGATCGGACATAGAAGAGCCAGGATTCTTGCCGAAGTCGATCGGCTTGGACGAAGCCGGACACTTGCTCCCGACCGAAGTGATCTACTTTTGTTTCCGCTCCGGGCAGAAAATCCTTTTGGCGGACGCGTCCAAGGATCCGTTGTATTCCGTAAATTCCTATGTTCGCAGGAGTAAGCCGAAATCGCTTCTATGCATGCCGATCACGAAACAGGGGCGTACTCTTTGCGTTCTGTATTTGGAAAACAGACTTACTTCCGGAATTTTCGACCAACATCGGTTGGAGATTTTGGAGATCCTTTCCGCGCAGGCCGTCATTTCCCTAGAAAACGCAAAACTGTACGAAGATATCACTTCCATGAATTCGGAATTGGAAAAGAAAGTCGCGGAACGTACGGAAGAATTGGAGCAATCCCTGGAGATCATTCGGAAGGATATGATCTATTCCAAACGGATCCAGCGGAGTATTCTTCCGGAGCATTTTACCTTTCCGAGATTGAGGTATTCGGTGAATTATCATCCCATGGACGAGGTGGGAGGGGATTTCTACGACCTATCCAAGGTGAAGGAAGGCAAATATAGGTTTTTTCTAGCGGATGCGACCGGTCACGGGGTCCAGGCGGCGCTCGTAACGATGGCCATAAAAGGGGAATACGAGAATTTGAAATTCAAATTCGACGACCCCGGGCAATTGTTATCCGAATTAAATAATGCAATTTTAATGAAATATAAAACTCTTTACTTTACCGCCGTGCTCGCCGACCTGGATCTGAACGAAATGAAAATGCAATACGCCTCCGCCGGTCACGTTTCCCAATACCTGATACGCGACGGCGAGGCGAGCGAACTCTCCAAAACCGGCGCCATCCTGGGCTTTATGAAGGATTATCCGTATAAGACCGAAGGGATGCCGCTTCGTTCCGGGGATCGTCTTTATTTATTTTCCGACGGAGTTTTCGAGGAGTTCGACGTGGATAAGGTCGAATACGGTGAAAGCCGGTTTTTGGATTCAGTCAAGTCGACGACGCATTTCGAGCCGCAGCAGCAAGCCGAGAAGATCATTCATTCGTTGCAGGAATTTCTAGACGGAGAGTCCGTCCAGGACGATATTACGCTGATCGTTCTTGCCGTAGAATGAGTCTTACGGTTCTCGAAGGAGAAGTTTAGGTTTGCTGGGTTTTTTCGTAGTCTTTTATATTCTGATCACTATCCTTGTGGGGGCCTTCGCCTCCAAATTCGTTCGTAGCTCCACGGACTACGTTCTTGCTGGAAGAAGGCTTCCGCTTTTTCTAGCGTCTTCCGCGTTATTCGCCACTTGGTTCGGATCGGAAACGTTGATGGGGGCTTCCTCCAAATTCGTGGACGGAGGGATTCTTTCCGTAATCGAAGATCCTTTCGGTGCGGCTCTTTGTCTTTTCCTCGTCGGATTCGTTTTTGCAAGACCGTTGTATCGGATGAACATCCTCACGTTCGGAGATTTGTATCGAAATCGATTCGGCCGGAAGGTGGAGTTTCTTTCTTCCCTTTTTATGATTCCCTCTTATTTCGGATGGATCGCCGCGCAATTGGTGGCGATGGGAATCGTGTTGAATTCCTTGTTCGATTTCGAAATATACGTCGGGATTCTGATCGCCGCGGTCGTAGTACTGATCTACACGTATGTGGGAGGAATGTGGGCGATTTCGATCACTGATTTTGCACAGACGATTCTGATCGTATTGGGCTTAAGCGTTTTGGTTTGGGATCTGATGGGAAAGGCGGGCGGGATTCAGACCCTGACTTCCGATTCTAGACCCGGATTTTTCGATTTTCTTCCCCCTCCGAAATTGGACGCCGTTTTGGCCTATATAGCGGCGTGGATTACGATCGGGTTAGGTTCCGTTCCCCAGCAGGATATTTTCCAGAGAGTGATGTCTTCCAAATCCGAAAAGGTGGCGGTATATTCCTCGTATCTGGGTGCCCTCATGTATCTGACCGTGGCCTTCCTGCCTTTACTGGCCGGATATTTCGCAAGAAAAGTCTATCCTGATATCGCGGTCGGCGACAATCAGATGATCCTACCGCAGGTAGTACTTGTCCATTCCGGTCTTTTGATTCAGATTCTTTTTTTCGGAGCCTTACTCTCCGCTATCCTAAGTACGGCCTCCGGGGCAATCCTTGCTCCGGCGACAGTACTCGGGGAAAATCTCATCCGACCTTTTTTGAAAGATCCGAACGAGGCTCTTTTGCTGCGGACTCTACGTTTGTCCGTACTGTCCGTTACCGCAGTTTCTACCATAATGGCGTTAAGCGAAACGAACATCTATCAATTAGTCGCCGATTCCTCGTCCATCAGTTTGGTTTCTCTCTTCGTCCCTCTTGTCGCCGCCCTTTTTTGGAAACGATCCAATGCGACCGGAGCGATCTTCGCGATGTTTTGGGGTATGATCGCCTGGATCGGTTTTAAACTTTTCGGACCGGATTGGCTTCCTGCGTCTCTTCCGGGATTAGCGATCAGTTTTTTGGGACAATGGACCGGTTTATATTTTCCGATTTCCCGGTTGGAATCCCCGAAGGATGCTTAAGCGGAAACACGATTGCGACCTGTGGATTTGGATTGATATAGTTTTTCGTCCGCTACCTTAAGAAAATCCTCGGTATTCTGGTCCGATTCCAAAGTGGAGATTCCTATACTTACCGTGACTCGCCACGGAACCCCCTCGAAAATTTCGGATTCTATGCTATTCCGGATCCTTTCGGCAACGAAGAGAGCGCCGTCTTTGCCCGTATTCGTTAAGATGATGCAAAACTCTTCTCCTCCGTATCGGGCCGCTACGTCGCAGTCCCGTACTAGACCGAACAGCAATCCTCCGATTCGGGCAAGTAACCGGTCGCCGGTCAAATGACCGAGCATGTCGTTCGCCTTCTTGAAATTGTCCAGATCCAAGAGTAGGGCCGAAACCGGAAAATCGTAACGTTTCGACGCGGAAAGCATGGTGTTCATTGCCTCCATTAAGTGCCGCCTATTGTATAATCCGGTCAGTTGGTCCTTGTGCGAAAGTTCGAGTAGGTTACGGTTCGATTCCTCCAATTGTAGTTGGAGAAAATTCCCCTTCAGCCGAGCTGTCTCCACGATCACGGAAGAAAACAGGCTTCCGATACTGAATGCGATGATCGGAGCGAGGGTGTTGAAATCTATTTTTTCGTTTAACACGAATTCGTATCCGACCAGAAACCAGAAAAAATTCACCGCTACGATCAGTACGTAGGTCATGATGCTCGTTCGCACGAATAAAGGCAGAGTAAGAAGGCCGAAACAATAGGCGGAATAATCCGTCATGTGCGCCAAGTCTACGAGGGTGAGAGACGTGGTCAAAAGGGTCGCCCCGACAGCGTAAACGTACGTAAGGATTCGCAAGGATTTCGTATCGGAGATTGCGCTTAGCAGAAAATACCAAACGACGGAAAAGACGGCTATTGCTCCGAATGTGAGAATGTATAAATATTGTATTATGCTTCCTTCCGGCAATCCGGGCGAAACCGCGAATTGCACTATCAATAGAGCGGAGATCAGGATGGAAGAGATACAGAGTACTCTCACGGTCTTACCGTTGTCTAACGCGCGTATCTCCCTGATTTGGGAGGATTTTGCCCTAAGCAGATCTTCGTTGATATAGTCCCAGAGTTTCATGGCCGATCAGATTCATAGACGGATGATCGTCGCGGATTTTACACTTAGATCGCACCGAGCGGGCCACTATTTTATAATTTTTTTCTTAATAATGGAGCGAAAGAAAAATGTTTCCCCTTTCGTCCCATATGCAAAAGGTAAAAGGACGTCGTCCGATTTTTCAGAACCCTTTGAATCTTTCCGCCGCCAAACGCTCCAATGCTTCCCTATGATTCGGATGAGCGATTCGAATCAGCTCGTTCGCCCTCTGGCGTAGGTTTTTTCCGTATAGATCCGCCACTCCATATTCTGTAACGATGTAATGAACGTGGGCTCGAGTGGTCGTGACGCTCGCTCCCGGTTTTAAGGTGGCCACGATTCTGGATTCTCCTTTGGAGGTTGTGGATGGGAGGGCGATGATCGGTTTTCCCCCTTCGGATAAGGAGGCGCCACGGATAAAATCCATTTGTCCTCCCACTCCCGAAAATTGGCGAGTGCCTATGGAGTCCGCACAAATCTGTCCGGTAAGATCTACTTCGATCGCGGAATTGATTGCGGTGACCTTAGGATTCTTTCGGATCACGGAAGTGTCGTTGACATAACCTATATCCAGTAGCAGAACTTCGGGATTATCGTCTATAAAGTCGTACAATCTTTTGGTTCCCATAACGAACCCGCTCACCACTTTTCCCGGATGTTTCTTTTTTTTCAGTCCGTTGACGATTCCTTTTTCGATCAAGGGAATCGCTCCGTCCGAAAACATTTCCGTATGGATTCCCAGGTCCTTGTGATTCGACAAACAGGAAAGTACCGCGTTCGGAATCGCTCCGATTCCCATTTGTAATGTTGCGCCGTCCTCGACGAGTCCCGCCACATGCTTTCCGATCAATGTCTCCACCTCGCTAGTAGGAAAAGCCGCGGCCTCCAAAAGCGGAGTGTGACCCTCCACGATGGAGTGGATTTTACTTACGTGCAGGATCCCGTCTCCGTGGGTACGCGGCATATTTGCGTTCACTTGTGCGATCACGATTTTCGCCGTATCGACCGCCGCCTTTGCTATATCTACGGAAACTCCCAAAGAGCAAAATCCGTGCTTATCCGGAGGAGACACGGAGATCAGAGCGACATCTATCGGGAGGATTCCCTTTCGGAATAGGGAAGGGCATTCGCTTAAGAAAACGGGAACGTAATCCGCCCTACCTTCTTCCACGGCTTTGCGCATATTCGCCGCTACGAAAAGAGCGTTGATTTTAAAACTTTCTTCCATGCCCGGAGAGCTGTAGGGAGCTTCCCCTTCCGTATGAATGTGGACGACTTCCACATTTTTAAGTTCTCGGGATCGATTGGCAAGGGCTTGGATGAGAAGCGGAGGGGCCGCAAAGACACTATGAATGAAAACGCGATCGTTGGACCGGACGGAAGATAGGGCTTGGTCGGCAGTGGTAAATGATTGGTTCATGTTAGGATGGAAAACTCGCTAGACTAAATTCTAGTCATACTAGGGATATGGATTCTAAAGTTGGATTTTTTAGTACGAGTTTCTTTCTAAAAGTAAAATTTTCTCCCTTTCTTCGGAATCTTATAAAGGCTGGTTGTATTATGGAGTCAACTGCCACCGCCCCCCGTAATAAAGTCGCATTGAGCGAGCCCTTTTTGATCTTTCTTTTGGCTAGCATCCAATTCACTCATATCATGGATTTCATGATCATGTTTCCGCTCCAGGATTATTTTCTAAAGCAGTTCGCGATCGATACCGGCGTGTTTTCTTTCGTGCTTTCGTCCTATTCCTATGCCGCCGCGGCAGCCGCCTTATTGGGTGCGAACTTTATAGATCGTTTCAATCGCAAGTCTGCGGCGATCTTTCTATATTCCGGATTCATTATCGGAACGGCACTTTGTGCGGTCGCGGATTCCTTTTATTTTCTGTTGGCGGCTCGTATCATCGCGGGAACTTTCGGCGGTATGATCGGGGGGATCGTGCTTTCCATCATCGGAGACGTACTTCCGATCGAAAGAAGGGGAAGAGCTATGGGCGCGGTGATGGGAGCTTTTTCCGTGGCTTCCGTCGCGGGGGTTCCCATCGGACTCTGGATCGCTCATGCCTTTTCCTGGAATTACACGTTCGGGTTCGTGGTTGCATTGAGTCTTCCGATCCTGCTAACGGCGATCGTCTACCTGCCTAGTATTCCTTCGAAGCAGGCCAAGACAAGCGCTTGGGATTTTTCCCAATTGATTGCGGTCCTTTCCGATCGGAATCACCTAAAGGCGATCGCGTTTTTTATGTCCGTGATCTTGGGGGGATTCGTGGTAGTCACCTCGATCGCGGTTTATATGGAAAGAAATGTGGGCTTTTCCAAACAGGACGTCCAGCTGATCTATCTGATCGGAGGGCTTTGCACGTTTTTCTCCTCCCGCTTTATCGGAATCATGGCGGACAAATACGGAAAGCATAAGGTTTTTCTAAACATGGTTCTCGTTGCGATCGTGCCGATCATCGTGTTGACCCATTTGCCGAAAGTGCCTTTGCCTCTCGCTTTGCTAGTTACCACCAGCTTTATGGTCTTGGTTTCCGGAAGAATTATTCCGGCGATGGCCTTGATGACCTCGGCAGTCCGACCGGAACTGAGGGGAAGTTTTATGTCCGTCAGCTCTGGACTCCAGAGCATTGCCACCGGCCTGGGAGCGACGATCGCGGGCTTTGTTCTGGTGACCCAGCCCGACGGATCGTTTACGCGATTCGATATCGTCGGTTATCTTGCAGTCGGATTCAACCTAATTGGATTGTATCTTTCCCGTAAAGTACGGATCGTTTCTTAAGACGGTCGACCTTGTACCAATGTCATCTGGATTTTGCAAAAAATTTCGGACATTTCTTGACTTTTTTAAGAGACAGAATACGTTCTGGCCACACGTAAAGGAGGTGGTTTAGTGAGTAGCGATAGTTGCAGCAAGAAATTGACCTGTGAGGTGGCTGAGCAATAGCCCAAGCCGCTTGCAAAAAAGGCCCTTTGGGACCTATTGCAATACCATCAGACCACTGGCCTTTCTGAGCTCCGAAAATTGGTCACTTTCGGGCTCTATTCGGGTACCAAAAATATCCGAGCGGATGCAGACGCTCAGAAGGTTTTAGTTTCCTTCCTTATCCTTTTTCAATTTCATTTTCGATCGAAATCCGATCACCAAAGAGAAGTTTCCGTTTCGGGCGGGCGAAGGTTTCCTGGCCGAATGGAAAGGGTTTCGAAACCGAAAGAATCCGAATCGCCGCACCGAGTAGAATATTCGGCTTTGAAAATTCCTCCTCCGATCGAAAACTGGCGAACGGATCTTCCAGAATGAAGCGTGCTTTGATTTTATCCGGTGGCGGGGCTCGAGGAGCTTACCAGGCAGGTGTTTTAAGATATCTGGAAGAAATCGGATACAAGCCCGACATCGTCTGCGGTACTTCCGTGGGAGCGATTACCGCTTCGGCCATCGGTTGCGGGCTGGATGCGAGGCAGATCGTAGAACTTTGGAAATCCATAGAAGTTCAAAAGGTCATGAAGTATTCCGTCTGGAACGATTTTCTGGATCTTGTCTTCCGACGATTTTCTCCCTTGGCGGATACGACTCCGCTAAAACACCTGCTCTATTCCCATTTGGATTTTCGCAAGCTTCGCAAAAATCCGATCCAAATCATCATTACCGCAGTGAATATATTAACGGCTGAGTTGGTATTTTTTCGGAATAAGGACATAGATATCGAACACGTAATGGCATCTTCCGCGATTCCGTTGATTTTTCCCTGGCAGTACGTGGACGGAAAACCTCATTGGGACGGGGGAATCATGGCCAACACTCCCATCTTGCCTGCGGTGGAACGAGGAGCTACGGATATCGTGGTCGTCCTTCTTTCCCCGGTGGGGGGAGTGAATATGCCTCTCCCGAGGAGTCGAAGGGAGGGCTTAGAACGGGTGTTTGAACTATCCCTCATCGGTTCCTTTCAGACTGTGATGTCCAATCTACAATACGAAAGGAAAAAAAGAAGAAGGTCCCCCAAAGGGTTCTTTCGCGAGGCGATTTACTCCTTTGCAGAAAAGGAAAATCCGGAAATTAGGATTCGAGTCATCGGTCCTAGAACCTCTCTCGGATTCGGGAGTATTCTGAATTTTTCCCAGGTCCAAGCGGATTATTTGATCAGCCGCGGTTATGAAGACGCCAAAGTCCAGTACGGAGAGGATTAAGGAAAGAATGCTGCCTGTGCACTCCTTAAACGGGAATTTTTACGATTCCGCGGGTTTTCTTTTACAATTGCGGGGAGTGAATCTTTCCGGAAGTTCTAAAGTTCCGTTTCGTCCCGACGGAACGACTCACTTCGATCAGACCTTGACCTTTTACGATCACCGAAACGTTTCCTTCGTGGGAAGACCCTTGGAAGAAGCGGAGGCAAAAGAGCATCTAGACCGTTTGAAAAAATGGGGGTTCAACTTTCTGCGTTTTCTGGTCACCTGGGAGGCGATAGAGCACAAAGGTCCGGGCAAGTACGACCAGGAATACCTGGAATACGTGGAGCGCCTGGTCGCTCTCGCGGAAAAGAAAGGTTTTTATATCTTCATAGACCCGCATCAGGATGTTTGGTCCCGTTTTACCGGAGGAGACGGAGCTCCGGGATGGACCTTGGAAGAAATCGGAATGGATATCTCCAGGATCCGGGATTCCGATACGGCCATCGTTCACCACCACCAAGGTAGAAATTATAGAAGAATGTCCTGGCCGTTAAATTACCAGAAGTACGCCTGCGCCACGATGTTTTCCCTATTTTTCGGGGGAAGGACCTTCGCCCCTCATTTGATGATCCGCGGAAAGAACGTTCAGGACTTCCTACAGGACCAGTACATAGCCGCAGTTTGCAAGTTGGCCAAACGTTTAGTAAAATATAAAAACGTAATAGGCTTCGATTCCTTGAACGAGCCTTCGCCCGGTTGGATCGGAAAGAGAAATCTAGGCGAGTTCTCCGGTTTCGGTTTCGGCAAAGTTACGACGACTTCTCCGTTCCAGGAAATGTTCTTGTCGGAAGGAAAATCCGTAAACGCGAACCTATCGTATATGCTAGGTTTTGCCGGAGTCAATTTCGGAAAAGCGAGGCTTAACGCTCATTCGGTACGGCTCTGGAAAGAGGGTAAGGGGTGCGTTTGGAAGGACCACGGGGTTTGGGATTACGATCCGAACGGGGCTCCGATGCTTTTGAAGGCGGATTATTTTTATAAATACCGCGGCCGGAAAGTCGAATTCTACTCCGAGTACATGCTTCCGTTTCTCCAAAAGTTCAAGAAGAACATACAGACGGTTCAAAAGAGATTTTTCATTTTCGTGGAAAGCGATCCTACAGGTTTGGATCTGGAATGGAGAGAGGAGGACCGACCCGGAGTGTCCGGAGTCGTAAATGCGACGCATTGGTACGACGCTTCCGTTTTGATGTTAAAGAGATTCATACCTTGGTTCGGGATTCATGTGTTCAAACAAAAGCCGATTTTCGGACGTAAAAACATCCAGGCGGCGTACGAGGATACGGTTCGGATGATCAAGGATCTTTCTTTGAAAAAGATGAGGAACTGTCCCACCGTAATCGGGGAGACCGGGATTCCTATGGATCTGAACGGAAGAACCGCCTTCCTGGATAAGAATTATGCTCCTTTGGAGTCGGCCTTGGACCGGATGCTTGTTCCTTTGGAAAAACAATTCGTACATTATACGTTATGGAATTATACTCCGGACAACACGCATAGTCTAGGAGATCGATGGAACGAAGAGGACCTTTCTTTGTTTTCTTTAGACACACCGCAGGAAGTGGATTCCGACGGAGGAAGGGCGGTCAGAGCGTTTTCCCGTCCTTATCCGATTCGGACGAAAGGGGTTCCGGAAGCTATCCGTTTCGACATGCAGACTTCACTATTCAAATATTCCTTCCGTGAAGACGGCAAGGAGATTCCGAGCGCGGAGATTTTCCTGCCTGAGATCCACTATAAAAACGAGTTCGAAGTGCTGGTAAATGCGGGCACCTTCAAATTCGATAAGAAGTCTAGAACGCTATTCTTTCGGGGGGAAAAAGGGATTTCCCATTACGGTATTACCGTTCTGCCCTCTAAAAAATAACTTTTCAGAAGGATAGGAGAGGGTAAAATGGCGGAGTTTCCATATTTTAAAGACCAAAATTCAGAGGTTTCCATGAAAAAACTATCCTTCGCTATTCTCCCTGCCCTTGTTCTAGCGGTGATCGTTTCCTGTGGTGGTCCGAAGGTTAGCCAAGCGGAATGCGAGCCCGTGGTGAACGATCTGTTCAAGAATCTCACCGAAGGCAAGTCCGCAGAAGAGATCGAAAAATTGAATTCGCTCAGACCTTCCTTATCGCCCATGCTGTTAAAAGAATGTATGTCCGGTAAATACGAACTGGGTTGCTTGAAGTCCGCAAAAGATATCCAAGCTCTCGCGGTTTGTAAGAAGTAATCTTTCCTCCGCCTTCGGACGCTCTTTTTCGGGGCGCCCGAGGGACCCTTCCTCTTTTTCTCAACGATTTTCTAATAGAAAAAACCCTTCTTCCTCCGTATAACATCCGTGCTCCCGGTAAACGCCGGAGGGATAAAAATGGATCCTTTGAGCGTAACGAATCCCTTGTCGAACGCATTTTAGGCAAACGTCCCATCGGATCGCCCACTCGCATTCTTCCTGCCGGAAGGCGGGTAGAACCCGAAGTAACGGTTTGGACTCGGGCTCTTCTCCCGGAAAATTCGGCTTTGCGATTGACGGAGTGCCGAAGCTGAGGAGTAAAATCATGCACGTGAAAATCCCGTATTGTCGCATTCTGGATTCCATGTTTTCCGGCCTGGTATAGTATCGGTCGTTTCGAGGTGATTTCGTGTTTTTGAACCGTCGCTTTTCCGTTTTTCTTTTCCTTTTCTCGATCGCGTTCTCTTGGGCTTCTCCGTCGGATCTTTTCTCTATCGATCAGGAGTATTCCGCTTGGAATACTTTACTAAAACGCAATGTAAAGAATGGGCTGGTCGATTATGTCTCGTTCAAGAAAGAGAGCGTCGGGTTGGACGGCGTTTTGAAGTCCTTTAGCCTAGTCACGGAAGCGGAGTATGCGACTTTTTCCCGGGAAGAGAAACTCTGTTTTTTGATCAACGCTTACAACGCATTCACGATAAAGTTGATACTGGATCATTATCCCGTAAAAAGCATTAAGGATATCGGAAGCATTTTGCAGAGCCCGTGGAAGCGGGAATTCTTCGAACTCTTGGGCCGACCTAGGAATCTGGATTGGATAGAGCACTCGAAGTTGAGAAAAGAATTTCGCGAGCCCAGGATTCATTTTGCGATCAATTGCGCTTCTCTAGGTTGTCCGCCTATCCTGAACGAGTCGTTTCGGCCGGGCAAGGTTTCCGAGCAATTAGCTCGAGTGACGAAGGATTTTTTAAAGGATAAGCGTAAGAACGAGTACGATTCCGGCGCAAACGTACTGTACTTGTCCAAAATTTTCGATTGGTTCCGGGAGGATTTCATCGGAGCCGGCATCGGGCCGATCGATTTCTACAACCGGAATGCGGGCGCTTCGGTTCCTGCGGACGCGAAGGTGAAATTCAAGGATTACGACTGGAATTTAAATCGCTTGCCCTGAAGAATCTTTTTTCGGGAAAAATCTCCCTTCCGTGGAAAAACGGGAAGTACCGGATGTTAGATTTTACGAGACCGTCGAAAGTTGGGGGTAGCGGCGATTAGGAGCGGAAAGCGTTCGTCTTCCGGAAATGACTTGAATTCGGTTTTCCGGATGGGAACATTGCTGAATGGCATCCCGGAGAGACTTTATGGAAACTCTTTATAGGGAATCCAGCGGGAGAATTTTCGATTTCCTATACAAGTATACTGGGAATCCGGAAGTCGCCTCCGACCTAATGCAGGATACTTTCCTGAATTTCTTCAAGAAATACGCCGATTCCGATCTCAATCGCGAACAGTCTCTAAAACTTTTGTATACGATCGCGCGCAATCGTTCGATCAATCATGCTAAAAAATTCTCCACCGTTCGGGAAACCGGAGCGGAGGACATGGGAGTGTTTCAGGAAAAGGGACCGACATTCGTTCGCAAGGCGGAACTATCGGATTTGGAATCCAGGCTAAAGGAATGCTTGGGTTTTTTACCGGAAGATGAACGTTACGCGGTCGTTTTAAAGAATATAGAGAACTACACTCTGGCGGATATCGCCGAGGTTATGGGAATTTCCGTCGCGACCGCCTCGCGTTTGGTGGTTCGTGCAACGGGAAAATTACTGGAAATCGCAAAAGAAAGACAGATCTTTCCCGGCAATTGAGTCGGGGGAAAGGGATCGATGAGTTTACGGGGATGAACGAAGAACAGGAAAATAAGATCAAGGAAGCGATCGAAGGGAAGTCTAACGAATTTTCCGGGCCGATCGAGTCCTTGCATTCCCTGATCGGAAAGTCTTGGCCCGTTCCCGATTCGGATCGGCCTTCCTTCGAGGACTTGTACGAAAAGGCGGTTCGTTCCCGTGTTATTCCGTTGAACCGTCGTGTGTGGCTCGGTTTGGCCGCCGCTCTAGTTCTTATCGCACCGATTCTGTACGTATTTAAGTTCGGAACTTCCACTCATCCGACACTTTCTAAGTCCTCCATCTTAGTCACGAAAATCACGGGTAAGGTATATCTCTCCGCGACGGGATCGACCGATCGATTGATTTTGAACGAAGGGGAGACCGTGGGCAAGGGACAGATCCTTCTTACGGACAAGGATTCTTCCGTTTTCCTTTCCGTATCGAAAGGGGAAGGAATTCTGTTGGGGTCGGCGACGAGATTCGAAGTTCTCAACGATCCTAAAAAATCGTTTTATCTCCATTCCGGAAGCGCCTTCACCCATCTGCATAAGAATCTGAAAAAAGAGGATTTTAGAATCTTCACTTCGAACGGACTCATAGAGGTCCGAGGAACGAAATTCTCCGTTTCGGAAATCGCAGGAACCGAAACTCAGGTTTCCGTGTTGGAAGGTAGGGTAGCAACGATTCGGAAGGAAGGCGGAGATAGCGGGGAACAAGTATTGGAACCCGGGCAAAGGATCCGATTGAGCAATAAGGGTTTTCAAAGATCTTTTCTTTCCTCTTCCGAGCTGGCGGAATTAGAAACGGAATTCCAACGTCTGAAGGTGGAGGATATTCCGAGAGACCCGAACAGATCTTTCTCCGATAGGGAAGAGCTTTTCAAGGAATTCCAACGATTGGAAAGGGTGATTATGACGGATAAAACCTCCTTGGAAGGAGTCATCATAGATATGGACGGGGAATTTATGTATCTCCAAACCTTGGAAAAGGAAATTCGAATTCCTCGGGATAGCGTCGAGGAAGTGATTCAAGTCCGATAGACCAGAAATATTTTTGACAAGAGGCAATTTCTCCAGGAAGCTACCTAACTAAGGGAAATGTCATGTCGGAAGTAACCCCGAATCCGTCTCAAAAACCAGAGAAATACAAAAGGCATCTTGCCAACTACCTGATCGATAAGGATTTTCAGTTACGATTCTTTCTGAATTTTTCGCTTCTCTTTCTTTTCGGATTACTTCTGACTCTGGGCTTTCTGTTTTGGACCCACTCCACCAAATACGATAAGGGTGTCGTATTTCGCCTGCGGGAAGATACCGTAAAAGTATACCAAAAAGGGTTCGAGTTCAAGGACGGAGAGGAAAAGGAGAAATTCGTGGAACGGGAGATCGCCTTGCCCGACTACGATCATAGCCTCGACATGTTTACGATCCAATTCAAAGGGATCCTTTTGTTTTCGCTATTGTATCTTTTCATGTCCGCCGCCTTCGTGATCGTCTATTCCCACAGGATGGCCGGTCCGATTTATAATATCAAAAAGAACCTAAGAGCCTTTTTGGCCGGAGAAGAGGTCGAGAAAATCCGATTGCGCCAGGGAGACGAGTTCCAGGAACTTGCCGACCTGTTAAACAAAGTCATCGATCAAAAGTCGCGGGAAAGGAAGCAGTAAGTCGCTCTTTTGAAGTTGGATTCTTTTCCGTTCCAGGAAACATCGCATTCGTTTATCATCGGAGATTCGCGGAAGATGAACGCACTCGAAAAGGAAAGCGTCCATCTCGTCGTGACTTCTCCTCCTTATCCCATGGTACAGATGTGGGACGGTCTATTCAAAAGCTGGGATTCGCAAACCGAGGATTATCTGAATCGGGAAGAAGGGAAACTCGCCTTCGAGAGAATGCATTTGCAGTTGGATAAGGTTTGGAAAGGATGTTTTCGGGTCCTGAAAAACGGCGGCATCATGGCCGTCAATATCGGCGATGCGACAAGAAATTTGGGGCAGGAGTTCCGACTTTATTCCAATCATTCTCGGATCCTTCAATCCTGCTTGAAATACGGTTTTTCCTGTATGCCGGATATATTATGGAGAAAGCAGACGAATTCTCCGACCAAATTCATGGGTTCCGGAATGTTCCCGGTCGGCGCGTACGTCACTTACGAACACGAATATATTCTGCTTTTGAGAAAAGGCGGCAAGAGGGAATATTCCAAAGCGGAATCGGAGTCCAGACGGGAGAGCGCCTTCTTTTGGGAAGAAAGAAATAAATGGTTTTCCGATATCTGGGAGATCAAAGGCGAACGACAGGTCGCGAAAGATCTTGGAACTTCCAGAACCCGGACCGCTGCGTTTCCTCTGGAATTCGCATATAGATTGATCAATATGTTTTCGATCAAGGGAGATCTTGTTTTGGATCCGTTTCTTGGGACGGGAACGACTTCGTTGGCTGCGGCGATCGCGGGAAGGAACAGCGTAGGCTTTGAAATCGAATCCGATATTCTGGAGATGGGAAAAAGAAGAATGGATCATTCCGTCGGGGTCGCAAAGGAAGTGCTCGAACAGAGGTGGAATGAGCATCTTTCCTTCTTATCTCTTCGTCGTAAGGCCAAGGGAACACCCGCCTATCTGAACGAATTTTATTCCGTCCGAGTCGTTACGAACCAGGAACGAAAACTGAAATGGGAGAAGCCCGTCAAAATCGAATGGTTCGACCCTTCCGTCTGTAAGATCGGATACGTTCCTTTTCTACCTAAAAACGGAAAAAAAAGCGGGTAACTCCGAAGTTACTTGCTTTTTTCCGGCGGATCGGTACTTAAAATTCCTCCGAAATGAGAGGTTTAAGAAGTTGGACCGCAAAAATAAGATATTGACTATAATGACTTTCCTATTGTCGATCGGATCTTCGGCAATGGAAGCGGCGGACGAAGTAGCTGTCGTTCTGTTCGTTACAGGCGAGGCGTCTTATTCCCAACACGGAAAAAAAGGAAAAGTTTCGAAGCATCTCGTTTTGGGCAAAGAGGATACGTTGGACACATCGAACGGAAGGGTGGATCTTCAGGTAGGTTCCAGCGCCGTGATCCGTGTGGCCCCTTTCAGTAAAATTAAGATTTCCGAATTATCTTCGACCTCTAAGGACAATTCCTCCACGGTGGAATTGGTTTCCGGAAAGATATTCGCGAAAGTGGATAAGAGCCCCCGCAAAGAGAATTTTACCGTGACTTCCGCCTCGTACACTGCCGGGGTCCGCGGAACGCAATTCGTAATCAGCGAAGAGCCGAAAGGGAATAACCCCCAGGCTCACGAACACTCGGATATTCCCGACGGGATTTTTGTCAAAGAGGGGGAGGTCGGAGTTTTCTCTTCCGGAGGCGGAGATTTTTCCCTGAATGCGAACGAACAAGCGGTCCAGTCGCAGGAAGGACTTTTGAAGCAACCCTTGGCGGAGTTCATGAAGGAAAAAATGAGAGTCATGGACCAGTTCAGAAGATTGAGCGATGAAAATTACCAACTCTTAAAGGAACAGAAATTGAAAAACCAGCAATTGCTGGAATCCACAAAGTCGGGGATCAAATAGCTACCAACATTTCCTGGAGGATCTGTTTGATCTTGTGAATCGTTTTGGATTCGATTTTACCGAGTTTCTTGGTTAAGCGGAACTGGTCCACGGTGCAAATTTGATCCAAAACCACCCAGCCCTCTCTCGGTTTAGATTCCATGTCCTGAAACTCGGCTTTCGGGAATAAAATTTAGGGAAGTCGGCGGATTTTTTGCCTTGGATAGCGACAGCGATATATAGGGTGCGAAGCAGTCCCAGCCTTAGAAAGACGGAAGCCGCTCCGGAAAGTCGAAACCCGCTGGGACCGGAGCGAAAGCGGAGCCCGGAATAGCGCGGTCCCGCAGGAGCGGGAGTCGCCCTTCTTTTTTGCTTGCCTAAATCAAGATATCTTGATATCAAGAAAAAGTGGCGAAAACGGGAGAAATTCTGGATTTCCAGCAAGCTGCTGGGGCCAAAACCGAAATTAGAACCAAGGAAGAGGCGCTTTCCTCAAAACATGTTCTAGCCGCTTTGAAAGCGGTTTCCGATGAAACTCGGATTCGGATCTTACTCGTTCTGTCGATTGCACCTTTGAATGTCCAGGAAGTGACGGAAGTTCTTTCGATGGGACAATCTAGGATTTCGAGACACCTGAAAATCCTCCTGGATGCCGGATTCCTGGATTCGCAGAGGGAAGGTTCTTGGGTGTATTACAAGGTCAAAGACGACGGAGTCGCACAGCATTTTCCCGCCGAGATTTTTTCGGTGATCGGACGCTACGAAAAACAACTGACTCACTCCGTACAAGACGCGGAAAAAGCGAAAGAGATTCTGAAACAGCGCGGCCTAAAGACCGCACGCTATTTCGATTTTGTCGCGAAAAATTGGGAAACCCTCCAAAGGGACGTCTTGGACCCGGTTTTGTATAGAAAGAAAATATTGCAACTTCTACCGGACTCTTTGGGTCGGACTTTGGATATGGGTTGCGGTCCGGGGGGGCTGATTCCGTATCTTCTGACCAAGAGTCGCGAGATCGTAGGGATCGATTCTTCGGAAAGTATGATTCGGGAAGCGGGCGATTCTTTTTTAAATAATCCTAATGTTCGTTTCATCGCCTCCGATCTCGAACTGTTGCCTTCGGAGTTGGATTCGTCCGCAGATGCCGCAGTCGCATCGATGGTTTTACACCATATTTCGAATCCTCCCAAAGCGATGAAAGAAATCCACAGAGCCCTGAAAGAGGACGGAACGTTCATCATCGTGGATCTGAAAAAGCACACTCAGGAATTTATGAGGGATAGTTTTGCGGATTTGTGGCTCGGATTCGAACCGGAACTCGTATCCGAATGGCTGGAAAATTCGGGCTTCGGAATAGATTCCATAGAAGAGATAGAAACTCAGAAATACTTCAAAGTATTGATCATAAAAGCTAAGAAAAAAGGAGGACTATAATGTCCACTGCTGCGCAAGAAAAAGGTTTAAACTATAAGGTTAAAGATATCTCCCTCGCCGATTGGGGGCGTCAGGAAATAATTTTAGCGGAAAAAGAAATGCCCGGATTAATGGCTATTCGTCAGGAATATAAAGGCAAGCAACCTCTGAAAGGAGCAAGAATCGCGGGATCTCTCCACATGACGATCCAGACCGCCGTGCTCATCGAAACTTTGACCGAGTTGGGAGCGGAAGTAAGATGGTCCTCCTGTAATATTTTCTCCACTCAGGATCATGCGGCCGCCGCCATTGCGAAGACAGGCGTACCCGTATTCGCTTGGAAAGGCGAAACCGAAGAGGAATATTGGTGGTGTGTGGAACAAACCCTTTTCTTCGAAGGCGGTAAAGGGCCGAACATGATTCTCGACGACGGCGGGGATTTGACCATGTACATACACGAGAAATATCCGAAGCTTCTGGAAGAGATCAAAGGGGTTTCGGAAGAGACCACTACGGGTGTGAAGGGGCTGGAAAAACTCCTGAAAAAAGGCGAACTCAAAATTCCCGCGATCAACGTGAACGATTCGGTGACCAAATCCAAATTCGACAATCTTTACGGATGCCGTGAATCTCTCGCGGACGGAATTAAGAGAGCTACCGACGTAATGCTCGCAGGTAAAGTGGCGCTGGTTTGCGGATACGGCGACGTAGGCAAAGGATCTGCCGCGTCCTTACGTAATTTCGGAGCCCGCGTCATCGTTACCGAAATCGATCCCATTTGCGCGCTGCAGGCCGTCATGGAAGGATATCAGGTTTTACGTGTGGAAGACGTGATCGAAACTGTGGACATCGTGGTGACTGCGACCGGCAACGACGATATCATCAGCCTCGAAAGTATGAAAGCCATGAAGGACGGCGCGATCCTTTGTAATATCGGACACTTCGATACGGAGATCCAGATGTCCCGCTTGAACTCCGAAAAAGGGGTCACGAAACTCGAGATCAAACCGCAGGTGGACAAATACACGTTCCCGGACGGCAAATCGATCATCGTTTTGGCGGAAGGTCGTTTAGTGAATCTAGGTTGCGCGACAGGTCACCCTTCCTTTGTGATGTCCTGCTCGTTTACGAACCAAGTGCTCGCTCAAATCGAACTCTGGAACAACAAATACGAGATCGGAGTCTATCGTCTTCCCAAGAAGTTGGACGAAAAAGTCGCGGCTTTGCATCTGGAACAGCTCGGCGTACGTCTTACGAAATTGAACGCGAAACAAGCGGAGTATATCGGCGTTTCCATCGAAGGCCCGTATAAGCCCGAGCATTATCGCTACTAAACGGATTCCGAAGGAGGGGTAAACCTTGGCATACGTAGTGACCGAGCCTTGTAGAGGCTGTAAGTATACCTATTGTGCCGCGGTTTGCCCCGTGGAAGCTTTTCGGGAAGGAGAGGATTTCGTCCTGATCGATCCCGAGGTTTGTATCGATTGCAACGCGTGCCGGAAGGAATGTCCGGCAGACGCGATTTTTCCCGAAGACGAAGTTCCTACGGTTTGGAAAGACTGGATCCGCAAAAACGACTTGGAATCGAAGACGTTGCCTATGATCCGGGATTTAAAGCAACCGTTGCTGAAAGAACCCTGCAATATTAATTCATTATGAAAAATAGATTTTCCTTATACACGAATCCGAGCTCCCAAGAACTGATTTCCCGACTTAAAGACCGTATTCTCGTTTTGGACGGTGCGATGGGCACCATGATTCAAAGGTATAACCTTACGGAAGCCGATTACCGCGGGGAACGCTTTGCGGATCATTCCTTTTCCTTAAAGGGAAACAACGATCTTCTGGTCCTTACCAGACCGGAAATCATCGAGGAGATCCACCTGAAATTCCTCGAAGCGGGCGCGAATATCGTCGAGACGAATACCTTTAACGCGAACAATATCTCTCAGGCGGACTACCAGACCGAGACGCTCGTGGACGAGATCAATCGTGCGGCGGTAAGGATCGCGAAATCCGCCATTCGGAAGTTCAAGGAAAAGAATCCTTCCCGTCCGGTGTTTCTAGCGGGAGCATTCGGTCCTACGAACAAGACTTTATCCCTGTCGCCGGACGTGAACAATCCCGCGTTTAGAGCGGTCACGTTCGACGAACTCGTGGAAACTTTCTACGAACAAGTGAGGGCTTTGGTGGAGGAAGGAGTCGATATTCTCCTTCCGGAAACGAACATAGATACTCTGAACCTAAAGGCGGCCATTTTTGCCATCGAAAACGTCTTCGAAGATCTGAAGGTTCGTCTTCCGGTTTCCTTGTCCGTTACGATTACGGACGCTTCGGGAAGGACTCTTTCCGGCCAAACCATAGAAGCTTTTTACAATTCCATCCGTCACGCAAACCCCCTTTCCGTGGGGATCAATTGCGCGTTAGGCGCCTCCGAAATGCGACCTTATATAGAGGAATTATCCAAAATCTCCGATTGTTTCATCAGTTGTTATCCGAACGCAGGATTGCCGAACGCATTCGGGGGTTACGATCAGACTCCCGAAGAATTCGGAGGCTTTATCGGGGAATTTGCGGCATCAGGTTGGTTGAATATCGCGGGCGGTTGTTGCGGTACCACTCCGGAGCACATAGCCGCCGCGGCCGCCGCAGTTCAGGATTGCGGTCCCAGAAAAATTCCGGAAATACGGGACTTCACCCGGCTTTCCGGCTTGGAACCTTTAAATCTGACTCAGGATAAGGGTTTTATTATGGTGGGGGAAAGGACGAACGTAACCGGATCCCCGAAATTCAAGAAGCTGATTCTGGAAGGAAACTTCGAGGAAGCGGTAGCGGTTGCTCTCCAACAGGTGGAAGCAGGTGCCAATATCATAGACATCAATTTCGACGAAGCCCTTTTGGACGGCGAAGCGTCCATGAGAGAATTCCTGAACTTGATCGCCGTCGAACCGGATATCGCGAAAGTTCCGTTTATGATCGACAGTTCGAAGTGGTCGGTTCTAGAAGCAGGCTTGAAATGCATCCAGGGAAAACCGATCGTAAACTCGATCTCTTTGAAAGAAGGCGAGGAAAAATTCCTGGCCCAAGCTCGATTAGTGAAAAGGTACGGAGCCGCGGTCATCGTTATGGCCTTCGACGAACAAGGCCAGGCTGCGAGTAAAGAGGACAAGGTTAGGATCTGCTTCCGGGCCTTCCAATTGCTGACGGAAAAGGCGGATTTTACCGCATCCGATATCATCTTTGATCCGAATATTCTGACAGTCGGAACGGGGATCGAGGAGCATAATAATTATGCCTTGGATTTCATAGAGGCGGTCCGCGAGATTAAAGCTCAGTGTCCCGGCGCGAAAATCAGCGGAGGCTTGAGTAATATCTCCTTTTCGTTCCGCGGAAACAATCCGGTCAGAGAAGCGATGCATGCCGCGTTCTTGTATCATGCGATCCGGGCCGGGATGGATATGGCCATCGTAAACGCCGGGATGCTGGCGGTTTACGAGGAGATTCCCAAGGAACTTCTGACTCTAGTCGAAGACGTTCTTTTGAATCGCCGCCCCGATGCGACCGAAAGATTGATCGATTTTGCGGAAACCGTGAAGGCCGGCGAAAAAGCGGACAAGAAAGAGGACGCGTGGAGATCCGGCTCGGTGGAACAAAGGCTCGAACACGCGCTCGTCAAAGGAATCGTAGAATACATAGAGCAGGATACCGAGGAAGCACGGGTGAAATACGAATCCCCTCTACAAGTGATAGAGGGTCCTATGATGGACGGGATGCGGGTCGTTGGAGATCTGTTCGGTTCCGGAAAAATGTTTCTTCCCCAGGTGGTCAAAAGCGCCCGAGTGATGAAGAAGGCCGTCGCTTATCTTTTACCGTTCATGGAAGAGGAAAATAGAAAGCGGGAACAAGCGTCGCAGAAACCCAAGTTCCTCATCGCGACCGTAAAGGGAGATGTGCACGATATCGGAAAGAATATCGTCTCCGTCGTGTTGGCCTGCAACAATTACGAAGTGATCGATTTGGGAGTGATGGTTCCTTGCGAGAAGATCCTCGAGGAAGCGAAAGCACATCGCGCGGACATCGTCGGTCTTTCCGGTTTGATCACTCCTTCCCTGGACGAAATGGTACATGTCGCTTCCGAAATGGAGAGGCTGGGTTTTCGGGTGCCCCTGTTGAT
Organism: Leptospira fluminis; assembly: GCF_004771275.1. Taxonomy (GTDB): domain Bacteria; phylum Spirochaetota; class Leptospiria; order Leptospirales; family Leptospiraceae; genus Leptospira_B; species Leptospira_B fluminis. The sequence continues at coordinate 33,246 of NZ_RQEV01000007.1, forward strand.
CGGCGGAGCTACGACTAGTTCCGCACATACTGCGGTAAAGATCGCGGAGAAGTACGCCAACCCGGTCGTGCACGTGATCGATGCCTCCCGTGTAGTAAACGTCGTCGGCAAACTGCTGAATCCTTCCTTGAAGGAGGAATACGTAAAGCAGATCCGCGAGGACCAAAAGGCGCAAAGGGAAATCTATTTCGGAACGAGGAGCGAACGGAAACTCGTGTCTATCGAATCCGCAAGGGAGAATCGTCTCAAGACCGATTGGCAAACTTCGGAGATACGAAAACCGAATATGACAGGAATCAAAGTCTTTGACGGAAGCGTTTCGTTGGAAGACCTGGTTCCGTACATTGATTGGTCCCCTTTCTTTCAGGCTTGGGAATTAAAAGGAAGATTTCCTTCCATATTGGAAAGCGAGACTTACGGAAAACAAGCGCGCGAATTGTATGCGGATGCGCAGAGACTTTTGGACGATATCGTAAAGAATAAGCGCTATCAGGCAAAAGGGGTGATCGGTATCTTCCCCGCGAACAGTGTAGGGGACGATATAGAAGTCTACGAAGATGAGACTGGGACGAAACTTCTAACCGTCTTTCATACCTTACGCCAGCAGATTTCCAAGGACGGCAAGGATGAGCCTAATTATTGCTTATCCGATTTTATCGCTCCCAAGAACTCGGGAAAAATCGATTATATCGGCGGCTTTGCGGTGACTGCGGGTCACGGCGTGGAGGAATTCGCCAGATCTTTCGACGAGAAACTGGACGATTATAGTTCCATCATGGCCAAGGCGTTAGGGGATAGATTGGCGGAAGCTTTTGCCGAATACATGCACTTAAAGGTTCGCAAGGAATTCTGGGGTTACGCTTCGGAGGAGAATCTACCTTTGGAGGATCTGATTCGAGAGAAATACAGAGGAATCCGCCCGGCGGCGGGATATCCCGCGAGCCCGGATCATACCGAAAAACGCACGCTTTTCGATCTATTGCAGGCCGAAAAGAATACCGGCATCCGTTTGACGGAGCATTTCGCGATGTGGCCGGCCAGCTCGGTTAGCGGACTCTATTTTGCCCACCCGGAATCTAAATATTTCGCCGTGGCAAAGATCGATCGGGATCAGATCGAAGAGTATGCGAAGCGTAAGAACAAATCGGTGCAGGAGATCGAAAAATGGCTTTCTCCCAACCTTTCTTACGATCCCAAAGAGCCGGTTCCGACAGTCTAAAAAAAGAGGGCCCATGAAGTCGGAACTTTCTACAAAAAACGGATTAGAACCGTCGGATCACGTCGAGTTTCGGGAAGTCTGCGAACCGGGTTCCGAGTTTTCCTTTCACCCTTGGCTTGCCTCCGAAATTCGCAAGCGGCTCGGTGATGTCGGAGCTAGCCTGCGGGTTCAGGAATATTCCTGTGAAGATTCCTCCTGTCCCGTCAACGAAACCTGGATAGAAGTCTATGATCCGGACCTTCGTCGGCATCTGAAGACGATTCGGTTTTCGCGAAAGAAAGATCTGATCAACAAGTTGGATGTATCCCTTTCTTTCAAAAAGCAGGGAATCTAAACGGGAAAGAAGGCCTATTTAGGAAGGTTCGGGGAACTTTCCGAAAAGCTGTATTTCACTCCCAATTGTCCTTGTATTTCCGGAGTCAGCACACCGTCGGTAGTGGGAAACGGCTGGTGTAGAGGGACCCGCACGAGTCCCTCGAATCTAAGGTTTCTTGTCGCAATGGAAAATCCGGGGTTCACATAATATTCATAACCTTGGTGCCAGCCCTTGAAAGGCATGGGTGTCTCCACCGAAAGCAGGGTTCTATCGTTGAAACGTTTGATTCCGGAGAATTGGAGGAAGAAATCCATGTGATTTTGACTGGTGCTTCCGGAAAGTAAGGAATAACTGATTCCGATCGACGACTTTGCGGATTCCGGGACCGCGAGCCCGGCGCTGTTCCCCGCCATTCTCATTCCCAAACCGAATTGGATTCCCGCATTTCCCGCCGCGTATCCGACGGATACGTTCCCCGCCTGGTTGTCCAACCCGCGCGAGATATTCTGATTTCCGCCCGGAATCGGTGTGGATTGGCTCCGGATGTCCGTCAAGGAATCGAAGGTCCGACGTTCCGTGGAAGTTCCTACGTACGCTTCCCCATTTCCGGCCTTGGGCGTAGAACTAGATAAGGCCATTACGAAAACTTCCTCTTTTCCAAGGGACGGATAGAGCGAAAAGAATTCCCTTCTGCCTCGGACCATCCGCGGAGGTCTCGGGAGAACGGTGTCCATCCCGGGGATCGATTTCCAGGATTCGTTTTCGGACGGGATCAGGTCGTGCAGAAGTTTCACTTCGAACGGACTTTTAAACGTAAGAGAGGAAAAGAAGACGGTTGGTTTTTCTTTGGGTTCTTCCACCGCGGTTCCGAGCTTTGCCTTCTCCGTCGGCTCCTGTCCGGAAGGAAAGATGCCGAAGGAGTCCCAGAGGAAGTTGGAGTTGTTTTCGGCGTATAGGAAACTCAATCCGAAACAGAAAGAAAGGAAGAATACGGATGCGGGTCGTAATAAAGAAGGAGCGAATTTCTTTTTTCGAATCTTACTTCCCATTTACGTGCTCTATTTAAGATATATGACGAAGGAATCCCTCCTGCCAATGAAAAATCGGACCTCTACGTCGAAAAAACGGAACGCTCTCATGCATTTATATTACAAAGGAGTTAAAACGGATGAAAACGAAAATTAAGAGTTTCGGTGAATGCAAAATTCCTAGTCCGGCAGGTTACGAATACTATACTCCAGAGGAAGCCAAATCCATTTTCCGGACCGTTTTCGAAGACCAGGAAGATTGGACGAGATATGTCGGATCCGAAGTGGATTTTTTCGAGCAGGCAGGGCCCAGGGAAAAAATTTATTTCGATCCGAGGAATGTGACCGCCGGGATCGTGACCTGCGGCGGTCTCTGTCCGGGCATCAACGACGTGATTCGAGGAGTCGTGATGGAACTGACCTATAGGTACGGCGTTACCCGCATTTTGGGTTTTCCTTACGGTTATCAGGGCTTGGTAAAAAAATACGGAACTCGTCCGGTCGAACTGACTCCGGAAAACGTCGCCCATATCGGTGCGGACGGCGGAACCATTCTGGCTTCCTCCCGCGGAAATCAGACGGCCGAGGATATGGTCGATACTCTGGCTTTGTACGGAGTCAAAATCCTGTTCTGTATCGGAGGAGACGGAACCTTAAGAGGGGTAAAAACGATCGTCCGTGAGATCGAAAAGAGGAGAGAGGAAATTTCCGTGATCGGAATTCCGAAGACCATCGATAACGACATCAATTACGTGCAAAAGACGTTCGGCTTTTCCACCGCATTTTCGAAAGCGATGGAAGCCGTGGAGTGTGCGCATGTGGAAGCCAAAGGCGCTCCGAACGGAATCGGTGTGGTGAAGTTGATGGGTAGACATTCCGGTTTCATCGCAGTAAACGCGGCCCTAGCTTCCCAAAACGTGAATTACTGCCTTATCCCTGAAGTGGATTTCGATTTGGAAGGCGAGGGTGCTTTCCTAAACGTATTAAAGGATCGTATCCTAAAAAGAAAGCACGCAGTCATTATCGTCGCGGAGGGGGCCGGACAGAAGTTTTTCGGAAAAAACGAGGAAAGAGACGCTTCCGGAAATCTGAAACTGGGGGATATTGGAGTGTTTTTGAAGGAAAAGATCATAGAGTTCTTCAAGAGAGAACACATAGACACCAATGTGAAGTATATCGATCCCAGTTATATCATACGTTCGATTCCCGCAAATCCGGAAGATTCGATTTTTTGCGGCTTCCTTGCCCAGAATGCCGTTCACGCGGGTATGGCGGGAAAAACGGATATGGTCATCGGAATTTGGAATAACGTATTCACTCACTTGCCGATCGATCTCGCGATTCAGGAAAGGAAAGTGCTCCAGCCTACGAAGAGCACTTTGTGGCGGACTCTTTTGGCCTCGACAGGCCAGCCCGCAAGAATGACCGCCAGATCCTAATTCAGTCTGACTAGAACCAGAGTGTAATCGTCGTGCGGATCCGCATCCGCTCGGAATGCATCCGTCGTATCCAGGATCAAGTCCTTCAGATTTTCCACGGGAAGTTCTCCGTTTCGTTCGATCAATTTGGCGAGATTTTCCAATCCGTACATTTCCCTCGCCTCGTTCGTAGTCTCGCTGACTCCGTCGGTGTACAATACGAGTAGATCTCCCGGCTGGTATTCCACTTCGTGTTCTTCGATCTCGGATTCCTTGATGCCTAGAGGCATTCCTTTTCCGGAAAGCAGGACCACTTTCTTTTCCTTGGCTTTGTACAAAAGTTGCTCGTTATGACCCGCGCTGGAATAACGGATTCGTTTTTTCAGCATGTTGATACGGATCAGCATGACCGTTACGAACATAAAATATCCGGATTTTTCCTGGATGATCCGGTTTGCTCCCATGAGACTGATGCTCGTGGAGGAATTTCTCGCGACTTCTCCCGCTATGATGGTTTTGGAAAATTCCATGAAAAGGGCGGCGGCGATTCCCTTTCCCGATACGTCCGCGATCAAAAGACTGATTTCGTCTGGGTTGTGGTAGATCAGATCGTAAAAGTCTCCACCGATCTCCTTGGAAGCCGTGTAAGCGGTTTCGATCTCCAAGAGATGCATTTTTTTAGGAATGCTAGGCAAGGAATTCAACTGGATTTGGGATGCGATCTGCATATCCCGCTTGATGGAAGTCAGTTTTTCTTTTTGGTTCTTTACGAGCAGGCTATTGTAAGCTTCCGCGACTTGGTTGGATATAGTGCTGAGGATGGAGAGATCCTGTTGGGAAAAACTATCTCCTCCCTTTTTGTCGGCTGCATTTAGGATTCCGATGATTTTACCGTCCTGACGGATAGGGACGGATACGAAAGATCTTGTCTTGTATCTTTCCGGGTTTAGCAGACTCTGATCGATATCCTGCTGTCCGCGGACCAAGAGAGGAACTCCTTCCGAAAGTATTTTGTTCAGGATTCCCTGGGATTCGTCCACCAGTTGGGATTCTTCTTCGATTCCGAATCCGACCGACTTGGAAAGCTCGAACGTACCCGATCGCGGATTTCGGAAGATCAACGAAACCCGTTCCGCACCTAAGACGTCCGAAATCGAATGAACCGTCAAGTTCAGGAATTGATCCATTTCGGCGATATTCGAAATTGCCTGGGAAATCTGGAACAGGCAGTCCAATTCTCTCGCTCTGTCCTGCAAATCTTTGATCAAACGTCGGTTTCGGATCGCGATCGCGGCAAGATCCGAGAGATATTCCAGAATTTTAATGTCTTTGGAGGTAAAATCCGCGCGTTCGTTGGAATTCACCGCCTCTAGTACCCCCTGGATTTCTCCCTGGGCCTTCATCGGAACGCAGATCAGATTCCTGGTGGTAAAACCGACAGCTTGGTCTATGTTTCTGTAGATACGAGGATCGTTCGCGGCGTCGTTACTGATCACCGGTTCTAGATCGCTCAGGACGATTCCTGCTATCCCCTTTCCACGAGGGACTTTCAGTTCCGTTAGGGATTCTCCTTTGTCTCCCTTGGCCACCTGAAATACCAGGCAGTCTTCCTCTTTGTCGTACAATAGCAGGGAACATCCTTCCGTATTCAGGACGTCTTTAGTAGTTTCTATGATGATCCCCAGCAGCTCCTCCAGATCGTCCGTGGAATTGATGCGTGCGGTGATATCCGAAATTAAAGAAAGAGAGAGCTGCTTAAAACTCATGCGATCGGTTTTAGTGGTTTCTCGAATAAACGATTTTCTGTTCGGGAGAAACTGTATTCCAGCCGAATCCTCGCTCTTGTCAAGGACATTCGAACGTTCCGGCCCGATTATCTCCCGGTCATTCGATTAGAGAGCCGATGCCTCGATCGGTGAAAATTTCGATCAAAATGGAATGGGGAACCCTTCCGTCTATGATATGAGTTCTCCTTACCCCTTGGTCTATCGCGGAAAGACAGCAATCCACTTTCGGAATCATCCCTCCGGTAATATCACCTTTTTTGATATAGTCTTTTACGAGAGCGCGATTCAGACCCGTCACCAACTTTCCGTCGATGAGAATTCCGCTCGTGTCCGTCAAGAGGATGAGTTTTTCCGCCTTTAAGGCCCCCGCCAATTCCCCTGCGAAAGTGTCCGCATTGATATTTAAAGATTCTCCGTTTGCGGATTCGGCCACCGGAGAAATCACCGGAATAAATCCTTTTTCCAATAAGGAAAGGATCACGGTAGGATCGATCTTGTCGATCTTTCCGACTAGGCCCACGTCCACAAACTCGGGAGGTTTTCCTTCGATTTCCACTTCGATTTTCGTTTTGGATGCTTGCGAGAGATTTCCGTCCTTTCCGGAGAATCCGACGGCGTTGCCGCCTGCGGCGCGGATCATCGAAACGATCTGTTTATTCACCTTTCCCGTCAGTACCATTTCTACGACGTCCATCGTTGCCGAATCCGTCACTCGATGGCCGTGTACGAATTCCGTCGGAATATGCAATGTGTCCAACAGGCGATTGATTTCGGGACCGCCTCCGTGGACGATCACCGGATGGATCCCCACATACTTCAGTAAAACCACGTCCTTTGCGAACGATTCTTTCAGATCCGCTTTTGCCATCGCGGCTCCGCCGTACTTGATTACGACCGTCTTGCCGGAGTATTTCGTGATGTAGGGAAGGGCTTCCAGAATATGGTTGACCCGTTCCAAAGACTGTTCCATACCAAACAGGGAAACGACTCCGGCTTTCCTTGTCGATTCGGAAATGCGGAAACCGATTTTCTCCGGAGTTTCCGCTTCGTTCGTCCCATATCCTAGATGAAAAAATCTTTAGAATTCGATTCCATTTTGGTTACCGGCGGAAGCGGAGGTTTAGGAAGAACGCTGGTGCACAATCTTTCCGAGCAAGGATATCGGGTTTGGAATTTGGATCGGAATCCGCCCGCAAACATAGAACCGGGAGAAGTCTTCCTTCCTGCGGATTTGACTTCCGCCGATAGGATCGGCGAAGCCTGCAAAGAATTTCTGGGCACCGTTGGAGAAGGCGGGATGTCGGGGCGCCGTTTTTGCGGCTTGGTGCATTGTGCCGGTTACGGAGGACCTTACCAGGAGATCACTAAGGTTTCATTAGAAGAATGGGATATTGTTTTTTCCGTCAATATCCGCTCGGCGTTCCAGATCACACGGGAGATTCTTCCGTTCCTTGCGGAACAAAAATACGGTCGTTTGGTATACGTGGGTTCCACGCTTTCCAGAAAAGGCGGTTCGTTGTCGGTCGCCTATAGCTCCTCAAAACACGCTCTGGTCGGATTCGTAAAATCGATCGCCGCGGAATGGGGAAAATTCGGGGTCACTGCCAATTCCGTCAGCCCGGGATACATGAATACCGGTATGGGAGTGCGGGAAGATCAGGTGGACGATCATAGGAAAAAAATCGTTTCTATGACTCCGTCCGGTACCATCGCGGAACCGGAAGAGATCGCAAGAGTGATTTCTTTTTTACTCCAACCGGAATCGGGCTATATCAACGGAGCGGATTGGGCTATCGACGGGGGGATCACCGCGATTTAATTCTTTTCGAAGAATTTGCCTTGGGCGATTTCTTCGTTTCCGTTTCCGAAGATAGATCCAGGGTCAGGAATCTCTTCCGTAAATCGAGGATGTTCTGCTCCGCTTTTTCGTTTATCCAGAGTTCGCAGGCGGAAGGTTTTTGATCGAATTTGATCTTTCGTTTGAATACGTTGCCTCTTCTTGCGACGAGAAATTCGGCCTTTTGTCCGGGTTTATACTTTTTCAGAATATCTTTAAAATTCCCCGGAAGAACCCTGATCCCGTCGACGGCGATCCATTCGTCGCCTACGTTTAGATCGGTTTCCCGGATCGACTTCGAAAGGTTGATCTTATTGACGATCAACCTTCCTTTGTCCTCTTTGACTCGGAAACCGGTCTCCAATTTCGGCTTGGACGGACTTCTTTCGATTCCGATCAGGCTTAGATATTTTTCCACGGGAATTCGCGTAGGTTGCGAGATGAAGGGATCGAATTCCAATTTTAGATCCAAACCGGAGGCTTTTTTGACGGACTGGAAGAATTCCGACTTCGTAAAGCCTCTTCCTTTTCCCAAATAATATCCCTCGTAGAGTTCCCGCATTACGTTTAACAGAGATTTGTCTCCTGCCGTCTCCGAGAAGATTCTCAGCTCGAGACTTAAGGCCAGGATCGCGCCTTTCGTATAATAAGATAGGCCGGTATTGGCGAAATTGGGATCGCTCGGTCTGTTGTAGTATTTGGTCCATGCGGTAAAACTGGATTCTTCCAGACTCATCCAGGATTCCCCTTCGGAATCCTCGAGTTCCCGTACATCCTTCCAAATCTTATTCAGATACTGTTGAGGATTATAAATTCCGCAAATAAGTAGAAAATACGCGTCGAAAAAGCTCGTAATCCCTTCGGCGACCCAAAGCTCTTTGGTCAGGTTCGGCTTCTGATAGTCGAAGGGGCCTAATGCGATCGGACGGATCCTTTTTACGTTCCAATGGTGGAAATACTCGTGAGACAAAAGTTCCAATAAAGTCCGATAATTTTCTCCGTTAAACGCACCGACAGGGTCGAATTGGTTGATGCTGGAATTCATATGTTCCAACCCCCCGTACGTGCTCTCGGTCATATCGAGCACGAACAAATAGTTCCGGTTTTCCGTTCCGCCCATGAGTCGGATTTGGGTACCGACTATGTTAGACAGATCCCCTACGATTTTTTTCTTATCGGAACCGGAAACGTTTCCTAAAACGATCAATTCGAATCTGCAGGAACCGGTTTCGAAATCCAGGCTTTTCTCGTCGGTTAGCAGAATGGGAGAGTCGAAAAGTTCGTCGAAATTTTCAGCCTTCCATGTGTGTTTAGCGTTCTCTTTTTTTCTTAATCCGGTATAGCAATAACGAAAAGGAGAAAGGGTTTTCCAGGAAACCTCGACTTCCGAATCCAATCCGTCGCGGGGATAAAGAAAGGTCGCCGGAGGATGAAGTAAAAGAAACTCTCCGGTGAAATAATTCGTTCGGACGGTATGTTCGTAGCCGTAGACCAGATACGAAACCTTAAAAGGCTGCCCCTTGGAGTTGACTTTCCAAGTGTCCAGATCGATCTGCTCCAGACTCCAATCCGCCTTCGGGTCTTCCAATCGCATTTTGTGAATGGACTTCGCATAATCTCTTATTTTATACGAACCAGGCGACCAGGCCGGTATGGAAAGAAGAGTCTCTTTTTTTTTAGGATGGACTTCCATTTCCACCAGTAAGTAGTGTTGGTGCGGTAGGTGCGTGTGTAAGTTAAATCGTACTCCCACCCTTAGGTCCGAGCCGCCTTTACTATCTCGTCCAAGGTTTCGGCTACCGTCTTCGTGGGATCCACCTTTCTCCAGACTTTTCGTATCGTGCCGTCCGGACCTAAGAGGAAGGTGTCGCGAGACAAACCTTTAAATACTCGGCCTTGCCATTCCTGATCTCCGTACACTCCCAAAGGACCGCTGAGATCGTGTCGAGGGTCGGAGAGCAAAGGGAAAGTAAGGCCGAACTTTCCGATGAAGTTCTTATGACTCTCCAAAGAGTCGGAGCTGATTCCGTAAACTTTCGCCCCCGCCTTCCCGAAGTCCTCGAGATTGTCCCTATAAGAACAAGCCTGTTTGGTGCAACCGGGGGTATCGTCCTTAGGATAGAAATACAGGAGAGCCCAGGAACCGGAGGCGTCGTTAGGTAAATGTACTCTAATCCCGTCACTGCTTTCCAGAGTCACGTCGGGTAGTTTCTTGCCTTCCCATTTATCCACCATTGCCTTCTTCCTCCTCTTTTCAGGATAGTTGTACGGAATTTCCGATTTGGGAAAAGGAAAAAATTACGGTAAAAAACTTGAAATATCGAGCTTTTGCTCATCCAATAGAATACCCCAATTTCGAAAATCAGGAAAGGCCGGATCTCTTTATTTTCCTTTTTTTCGAAGTCGATCCGGACGGATTTTCCGGAAAAAGGAACATATATACAACGCATGTCGCTTTATCAGAAATCGAAAATCTTTCCCCCTTTCCTTCATTCACTTTTTCTCTTATATTTCTCCCTGACTTTTTCGGTAACCGCCGAAGGCGTCGGTTCCGTTTCCGGAGACTGGAAGAATCTGGATTTAAAAAGGTTGGATTGGTACGTTCGAGAAGGTTTCGCGCCGGAATTCAAGAACGGATTCGACGAAAACGAGGGTGGGGTCAAGAAAATCGGATCTTTTCCGATCGTTCTGAATTCTTTATACGAATCTAAAGTATCCGACGGTCTCAAGGAATTCACGCTCGAAACCCGGTTCCGATTGGAAGAGGATCCGAAACAATCCTCCTTTACCGAACCGATTTCCCTTTTTTTGAATTCGATCGGAGAGAATTGGGAAATTTTTCTGAACGGTCACTTATTAAAAAGCGAGGTCCACGTTTCTTCGGAAGGAAGGATCGTCCAGCGAAGAACGGTCCGGGAACTGCGGCTTACCGTGGATTCCAGTTTGTTGAAGCAAGGTTCGAACACCCTCGTTTTCCGGCTGTTAGGCGACGCTCCGGCCGTGCCTTTGCCGGAATTGCTCGCGCCTAAAAATCCGGATTTGGGCTTTTACGTGGATGGGGAATATTCCCTTTCCACCGGATTCGATTTCACGCGGGAAGCGGGAATCCTTCTGAACTTGAGCTTAAATACGATCTACGTTTTCTTCGGCTTATATCACCTTCTGATTTTTTCGAAGCGGTCCTCGGACAAATACAACCTCTATTTCGGAATTTTCTCGATCTTTATGGCTCTTTATTCTCTGAGCCGTTCTTCCCTCAGTTTCGAGGTGATTTCCGACACCGCGATCATTACCCGTATAGAATACGGCTCGGTTGCGTTATTGGCTCCCTTGTTCCTGCTTTTTCTCCATGATTATTTTTACGGCAGGGCTTTTCCCAATCCCTGGATTCTTGCTATGAGCGTTTGGGGTTTTACGATATTCCTTTTTTCCTTATTCGCACCGTTTTCGTACTTAATGACCAGTCTTAGACTTTGGCAACTATCGATCATTCCGTCCTTGGGGTATCTGCTTTATTTTATCGGCAAAGCGGTTTATCTGAGAAAGAAAGACGCATCCTTAATGGCGATCAGTCTTTTCGTCATCGTGTTCATTGCGGTGTACGACGTTTTGGATTCGGTGTTTTTCCGGTTAGGTATCCGGTTCACGCAATTCGCATATCTGCTTTTCGTTATATCTCTTACCGCGATACTCGCGAACCGGTTCATAGAGCTGTACAAACAATCAGAAGATTTGAATATAGAGTTGAGTCACCAGAAGTTGGAACTGGCGAGACAAAAGAACGCCTTTTTCCGCTTCGTGCCGATGCAATTCCTGAGCGTGTTAGGAAAGGATTCCGCCGTAGACGTTAACCTCGGGGATTCGGTCCTCCGGGAAATGAGCGTTTTATTCACCGACATCCGGTCGTTTACGACCATCTCCGAAAAGATGACCCCCGAGGAGAATTTCCGCTTCATCAACGGTTACTTGGCCCGGATGGAACCTCTTGTGCAGAAATACGACGGGTTCGTGGACAAGTTCATGGGTGACGCAATTCTCGCTCTTTTTTCCGCGGAACAGCAGACCCAAACTCCGGACCGATGGGTGGGAAAATCCGCAGCGGACCGAGCAGTGTACGCGGCCATCGCCATGAGACGAAGGGTTCGGGACTTGGAAGAAGAAGTGAAGGAAGGGCATCTCAGGGGTGTTCGGATCGGAATCGGAATCAATACGGGAAACCTGATGTTAGGCACGGTGGGTTCCTCCGATCGCCTGGATACCACCGTGATAGGGGATACGGTAAACGTGGCTTCCCGTTTGGAAAGTCTTACCAGTCTCTATAAATCCGATATTCTGATCACCCAGCAGACTCTCTCCAGTTTGACGATCGCCGACGATATCTCCATCCGCGAAGTGGATTCGGTCGTGGTCAAAGGAAAGAGCCAACCGATCATCATCTACGAAGTGTTCGAAGCTGACGACCCCCATATTCGAAAATTGAAAGAGGCAACCTTGCCTATGGTATCCCGCGGAATCATATTGTATAAGGTCGGAAATTTCAAGGAAGCGCTTTTGAATTTCGAGCAGGCGTTGAAAGTGTTCCCGGACGATATCGTTGCGATTCTGTACAGAAAACGATGCCAAGAATATATCGAAACTCCTCCGTTAGGAAACTGGGTGGGAGTTCAGCATCTCCTGGAAAAATAGGCGTTTTTGACTTTCCGGAGGAAAGGCGATAAACGAATCTATCCCGGATGATTTCTTACAGCGTATACAAACTCGTACATATTCTCGGAATCCTATTTTTGTTCCTGGCCTTCGGAGGAATCGCTTTACATGCGATCAACGGAGGCACGAAGGAAGGTGCGCCTCGGAAGCTGATTGCTATGACTCACGGGATCGGCCTCTTCCTGATCCTTTTAGGAGGATTCGGAATGTTGGCCAGATTGGGGATCATTTGGCCCTGGCCGGGTTGGGTCATGGCTAAGTTCGGATTTTGGCTGTTGTTCGGGGGCTTGCTTACCGTATTTTATAAAAAACCCTCCGCCGCCAAAAGTCTGTGGTTCTTACTTCCGATTTTAGGCGTTCTGGCGGCTACGATCGCCGTTTACAAGCCCTTCTAAAAGAGAAGGCGAATTCGGTTTCGGAATCCGGCCATGCTCTCTAAACTAGATTCCGAACAACAGCCGATCTCCGAAGGAACTAAGGCCGGCTATGCCTCTGCGGAGATCGGTATTTCGGCCGTAGAGACGCTGGCCCAGATTTATCTTTTGGAATTTTATGTGGTCGCGGTCGGGCTGAAGCCGGCTTTGTTCGGTCTCGCCATGATGTTCGCGATTCTTTGGGACGCAATCAGCGACCCTTTGATGGGAATTCTCTCCGATCGTACGGGATCCAGATGGGGAAAGAGAAGGCCCTATATTCTTGCGGGAGGATTTCTACTCGGTTTCTCCCTGTACTTTCTCTTTTCTCCTCCGAATCTGGAGACGCAAACCTCCAAGTTTCTGTATCTTTTGGCGACCTATTCTTTGGTGAATACCTTCATGACCGTCCTCGCCGTTCCCCATATCGCTCTCGGCGGAGAATTGTCCTTCGATCGTGAATTTCGGAACCGTATTTTCGGATGGAGGTTGTTCTTTGCGAATCTAGGACTTTTGTCGGGGTTATTGTTGCCGGCCTTTTTTGCCGACGGAGGAGACTTGCTCCGATCTAGAAGTCTCGCCGCCCGATCGATAGGCGGTCTTCTGTTAGTCACTTCCTTGTTGTCATATCTCGTGACCCGGGGCAGAGATCTCCCTTACGAAAAAAAGGGGTCTGCCGGGAGATTGCAACGGACTGGAATTTTCCGATCCTTGGCCTCCGTTCTTAAAAACCGGTATTTTCGTCCGCTGTTGGTCGCCTTTTTGATCGCGTCCCTGGCAAGGACCGTGAATTCTTCCATCGGTTTATTATATTATAAACAACGATTGTTGTTGGAAGGATCGCAGGTGGTCGTCCGTATCCTTCTCCCTTTCGTTTTTTTTCTGGTTCTTTCCATTCCTCTTTGGCTTTTCTTGGCGGGCAAGTACGGAAAAAAAGCCCCCGCTTTTTGGGGGAGCCTGCTTTTAGGGATCATGACGGTAATCGTCTATCCTATTTTTCCTCCCGGCTCCTACGAAGCGCCTTTGCTCGCCGCCTTTTTCGGAGGAATTTGTGCGGGGTCCATTCTGTTATTCGATTCTTTGGTCGCCGATGTAGTGGATTACGACGAATTGGTGACCGGGCTCAAAAAGGAAGGGGCCTATTTCGGTTTTTGGAAAATGGCGACAAAATTGGTACGAGCCTTCGGATTGGCCTCTCTCGGTTTCGTTTTACAATCGATCGGATACCGGGAAGGTTCTTCCGACCAGGTTCCCGATCTCGGTTGGAACTTGGCACTTCTGTTCGGTCCTTTTGTAGGAGCGCTTTTTATCGCGGGGGCTTTGGTTTTCTCTAAAATGCCCTTAACGGACTCGGCTCACAAGCGTATCCAATCGTTGCTTCTCCGAAGGAGAAGATCGCGGAGCGATATATACGCAAAAAATACGTTAAATTCGAATATTCTAAATCGTTAAGATTTTGTTCCGGAAATCAGATCGAGAGAGCGAAATGGGCAAAATCGTCCTATCGGACAAGTCGCTCCGCTCGAGTCGGAATTTCATTTTCTATATTTCTTCCGGATTTCCTTTAAAGCGTCTTGGATATGTTTTTGGCGGACCTGGGGCCGTAGGTTTTTACGGATGGGCAGGTAACTCTCGGTCGTGGCGAGACTTTTGTGACCCAGGAAATCCCGGATGTCCTCTAAAGTTTCCCCTTCTGCCAATAGATGGACGGCGCGGCTATGCCTGAGGGTAAAAAGGGTGACCACCGCTTTGATTCCGGCTTCCTTTGCAAGGTCTCCGATCAAACGTTCCACGTTTCGGGAAGTCAGCGGTTTTCCTTGGAATTTTCCCGGAAAGAGATGCGTCCCTTTTTCCGCTCCCACTTCCTTTTCGAAGCGTTTTAGGATTTTCAGAAGATCGGCGTCTAAAAGTACCGTTCTCTTTTGCGTCGGAACAGGAGAATCCACGAATAAGGTTTTCTTAGACAGATCGAATTGTCCCCATTTGAGTCGTACGATTTCCCCCACCCGCAAACCGGCGTAATATGCCAAACCTACGAGCAGATTGGATCTGGGAGAGTCGGCGGATTTCTCCAATAGGGCGGTGATTTCGCGTATCGTAAGGACTTTCGGAGCCTTGTATTCTCTCGCAGGCCTTTCGAAGTCGTTGAAAACGTCCATATTCAGGACTTCTTCGAAGAACATTTTCAGAGAACTGATATTGATTTGAATCGTAGAGGAGGATACTTTCCTCTTTTTTAAATGTTCTATGTATTTTTCGACGTCTTTCGTAACCACTTTTTCCGCGGGTTTGTCCGCAAAGAGTAGGAAGTCCAGATTGTATCTTAAGTAAGTGTATTCCGTCGCTTTCTTATAGTTTCTCTGTCGTATCACTTTGATCAGTTTCTCGAATGAAGCTTTGTTCTTCTTCGGGATTTCCGTATCTAACATATGCAACCTCTAGCTGTTTCTTTATCATCGCATTTGTGTTTGTGTTAAAAAAAGACCCCGTTCCAAGCTCGAAAAAAAAGAACTTGGACAAGGTCGTTTAACGAAGATTTCGAGAAATTCAAAATCCCGTAAAGTGATTTCTTATTTCAGAAACTTCAGTACGTAAGCAAAGATTAAAGTTAAGGCAAATCGCTTTAGTTAGATCAAAGCCAGCCGGCTCTGCGTAATATTTCTTCGCAGACCTCTTCTATTTTGCGTTCCTCTAAGGCAATTTGAAAATCAGAATGCGCTCTGTAATTGGGTAATCGCGATTCCAAGACTGTTTTATAAGAAAGAATTGAACTAAGAGGAGGCCTAGTGGGGTCGTTCTGGATTTTTTCCACCAAAACCGATGTAGGGCGGGAGAGGGATACCACGGTATAATTTTCTCGCAAAACTCGGACTTTGCGATCGCTTAGAATTTCCTTTCCGGTGGAATCCAGATCGAAAAGGATCCCTCCTCCGCAGTCTAGAATCAGCCCGCGGGAACCGGACAATTTAGTTAATATAGCATATTCTAAATTCCGAAAAGGCCCCCAATTGCCTCCGTGGCTCTGGATAAAGTCTGGAATAGAGATTCCACCCGTCTCGTAAACGGCAATCATGTCTGTGGAGACCATGGGTCTTCCCGTAATCTTGGCTAGCTTTCGGGAAATTTTGGATTTGCCGACCCCTCTAGGGCCGATCAACGCGATATTCTTCAAACAGCGATTAGCTCCGCAAGATGCCTCGCGATCTCGGGAAGAAGCGTATAGTACATCTGCAGGTCGCTATCCGTCACTCCCACGATCTTGAGTGCTTGGGGGGAGAGTGGCGTGCGTAAGCCTCCGATGTCAATTCCCATTCCGCTCAAAATCACCACGCAATGGGCGATGTGAATTACGGAGACGAGTTCGGGAAAATTCGAGGCTTGGTCGGGATCGGTGTAGAAGTGGGCCGCTTCCACGAATTCTTCCGGAAAATTCCATTTCGCTAAAAGCCGAGCCCCGGCTTCTTCGTGAGTGTATCCGAAATACTTTTTTTCCAGATCCTTATAGGGTCCTTGGTAGTTCTGTAATTCCGCTCTGAATTGTATCAGCACGTTCGGAAAAAACTCCGCTAGAACGACCTTCCCGATATTGTGTAGGAGTCCGGCGGTAAACGCTATGTCCTTGTCGAACTTCAGTTTCTTTTGGACGGTGATCCGCATCGCCAATTCCGCTACCGTCAGAGAATGCATCCAGTTGGATTCCCCATCGACCTGATAGCCTTTTAGGTCTTTTTTAAGGAGTCCTTTGGCTTCCGTTAAAAGAATGATTTCCCGTACCGTTTTGATTCCGAGGGCCATCAAGGATTCCTGTACAGTCTTTACCGGTTTTGTCGGTCTGTAATAGGCGGAGTTGGATAGTTTGATCACTGCCGCGGTTAAGCCCGGATCTTTGGAGATTTCCTTGGCAAGATCGGCGATGATCACATCCGGTTTACTTACCATCTCCATGACTCTACTCACTACGGAGGAGATTTTAGGGAGCTGGGCCTCGTTTTCGAAGAGTTGATCTATCTTTTCCTTCATTTCCGCCTACCTGACCTTGTAGAGGTACTTTTCGAATCCGCCTTTTTTTAGCAGGATTCTTCCGTCTTCTAAATACAAACTGATGGTCCTTCCCTCGTGTCCCGCCACGTCCTCCACCAACAGATTGATGTTTTCCTTCGCTAAGAATTCCTTTGCTACGGATACGTTCAGTTCTCCTATGTTTTGGAGAAAGCTCGAGCTCATCCCTTTGAACATGGAGGCTCCTCCGAAGAGGCGAGCGTGGTATTCTCCCT
The DNA here is from genome assembly GCF_004771275.1 of Leptospira fluminis. Classification (GTDB taxonomy): domain Bacteria; phylum Spirochaetota; class Leptospiria; order Leptospirales; family Leptospiraceae; genus Leptospira_B; species Leptospira_B fluminis. The sequence continues at coordinate 50,245 of NZ_RQEV01000007.1, forward strand.
TGGAACACCCCAGTTCCTCCATCTTTTTGATCAGTTCGGGAAGGGCAGTGTCCGCATATTTGAGAGGGTTCTTAACCACGTCTTTTCCCGTCGGATCCTTGGATAACATAATATGGGCCATAGCACCGACTTTCTTGTCCGGAGCATAGAGTACGACCCCGATGCAGGATCCCAGAGTGGTCCGGATTACGGACGGGGATTGCCCCCCCTGAAGATCGGCGATTCCTACGTTGATGATTTTTATGTCCTTATTGAGCATAGGTGAAGGTTTTATTTCTTAAATCGAGAGCTTGTGAAAACGGCGCTTAGTCTTGCTCCCGGGAGGATTCCTTTCAAATCATTTTTTTGAAAAGAAATCTGATTCTTCTCATCGTTTCAAGAGACGTAGAAAAGAGGAAAAAACACGCCTGAAATCCGTAATTTGGGACAAAAATAGAGTTTCATCTCTTTGCGATCGGATGAAACTATCCGGAAATAGAAATGGAATCCATAGTAACCGTGCAAAATGCCTCATCACCCGAACCGATACGAACTCTAGAACTGAACGGGTCGTCGATCACGATCCTCGGTACGGCCCATATTAGCCAGAAGAGTATAGAGGAAGTTTCGCGTATCATCACCGAAAAGAAACCGGATGTGGTCTGCGTGGAACTCTGTTCCTCTAGGATGAGGTCGGTAAAGGATCCGGATCATTGGAAGAAGCTGGATATATTCAAGGTCTTTAAGGAAAGAAAGATGTGGCTTCTTCTTTCGAGTCTGATCTTATCCTCCTTCCAGAAAAAAATGGGGAACGGGAGTATCCGTCCCGGCGACGAAATGAGAAAGGCGATCGAGGAAGGGGAACGTACGGGGGCCAAGATTTTTCCCGTCGATCGGGAGATTTCCACGACCTTAAAAAGGGCTTGGTGGAAGGTCGGCTTCTGGAATCGGATGCTTCTCTTCTCCGCGCTGGTGACCTCCTTATTCGTGAAAGAGGAGATTTCTCCGGAAAAAATCGAGGAAATGAAATCGGACGACGTGTTAAAGGACCTTTTTTCCCAACTTCCTTCGCATTACGAATCCGTAAAGAATGTGATCATCGACGAACGGGATGCCTACCTTGCACAAAAGATTCGCGACGCGTCGAAGCACGGCAAACGGATTTTTGCGGTCGTAGGAGCGGGGCATTTAGAGGGGATCATGAAAAACATCGGACAGGACCGTTCTTTGGAGCACCTGGACGTTCTTCCCGAAAAAGGCACTTGGGACAAGATTCGTCCCTTTTTGTTCCCCGCGATCATCCTGAGTCTGGTCGCCACTTTGGTCCTCTTCGGCGGCAGGCAGGCCGGGCAGGACTTTTTGATAAGATGGGTGCTTGTGAAAGGTACTTTGGCGGCGATCGGAGCGTTGATCGCCTTAGCGCATCCGATCTCCATACTTCTCGCATTCATCGCCGCTCCGGTCGGAAATTTTAACCCTGTCATCAAGCCCGGATGGATCGCGGCCTTGTCCGAATCGTGGTTGAGAAAGCCTTTGGTGGAAGATTTCGAAAAGATCGGAGAGGACTCCGAAAGATTCGGAGGATATTGGCAAAACAACGTGATTCGAATCTTCCTGGTCTTCATGCTTCCGCAGATCGGGAGCAGTATCGGAACCTTTATCGTGACCGCGGAATTGTTCCGTAAACTGTCGGAGATTTTTACCAGGTTCTTCGGCCAAATCTTAGGCGGTTAGGCGAAAATAAGCGGAGAATTCGATGCGAAGCCTTCGGAAAATTTTTCATCGTTTCGGTTCTTTTATCGCGTTTTCGTTATATCTTTTCCTTTGTACAGGATTAGGTTCCGAACCGGCAGTCAAGGAATTGGACGTAAGCGAAGGACTAAGTAGGGTTTCGCTTTTGCCGTACTTAAGCATCCTAAAGGATCCTTCCGCAAAAAAGAGTTTCCGGGAGGTTCGCGCCGCCTCCAAAGAGGGCGGTTTTCATCCGATCGAACGAAATAGTATAGGGTACACTACGGACGCGATTTGGGTCCGATTGGTCGTCACCAATCCGAAAGCGGTTTCACGGGATTGGATTTTGGAAATCGATTATCCTTTGCTGGATTACGTGGATCTGTACTTCGGAAGAGAGGGCGACGAACCGGTCAATTCCACCGGAGATATGCGAAGATTCGATTCCCGGGAAATCGAGCATAGGAATTTCGCGTATTCTTTTTCGGAAACACCCACGAGTCGCCGAGAAATCTTTTTCAAAATTTCCTCCAATAGCTCGGTTTTGTTGCCCTTTCTCGCTTTTTCTCCCGAAAAGTTCGCAGAGCACGCGTTTGGCGAACAATTGGCTTTGGGAATGTATTACGGTTCCATGTTGATCATGGTGGTTTACAACCTCTTCCTGTTCGTTTCCATTCGGGACAGGAGTTACCTATATTACGTAATCTACATTTTAAGTTATATATTATTCCAATTCACCTTAAACGGGCTCTCGTTCCAATACCTCTGGAGAGACTCCGTCGTATGGGGAAATTTCAGTCTTCCTTTGTTGATCTTTTTCGGTCTCTTGAGCGCTTCCGTTTTCGGCCGTTCCTTCCTGGACGCCGCCCGTCATACTCCGAAGACGGCTAAGGTTTATTATCTGCTCTTCGGGCTTCAGATTTTCGGCATGATCTCCTCTCTGGCGTTTCTGAATTACCGCGCTTCCATCATGGCTAGTCTGGTGCTCATGTTTCTGACCTGGGGATTTCTGATCTTTAACGGAGTGCAATGTATTCTTGCAGGTAGGAGAGAAGCCCGGTTTTTTCTATTGGCTTGGTCCGTGTTGATCTTCTTCAGTTTCATCTTCGGGATCAGATCCTTCGGCTTTTTGCCGGATAATTTCGTCACTTTGTACGGAATTCAGATCGGTTCGGTGATGGAGGTAGGACTCTTATCTCTAGGATTGGCGGATCGGATCAAAAGACTTTCCGAGGAATTGGGTGCACGCGTAGAGGAATTGGATAGGACCAGGACGGAAGCCGAGGCTTCGGAGGCCAAGTATCGAAGTCTCTTCGAAGCGGAAGAGGATTTCCTTTTTTCGATAGATCAGAACTGGACGATCCTGGCCGCGAATCGGTCCGTCGGGAAGCATCTGGGTTTTAAGTCGCAGGAAGTAGTCGACAAGAATTTTATGGAGCTCGTATACAAATCCGGCGGAATCCAGGACGCCTACAAAAAGCTCTTCGTTCTGGAAAAACTGGAGGAGTTGTCTTCGGAAGGAAAGCCCGTTCGTTTTCTCGCAGAGTTCCTTCAGAAGTATCTAGGGGAGCCGAAAGAGCTGCAGGTTCAGTTTCAGGTTTTAGAATACGAAGGCCAAAAGGAAATATTAGGAAGAGCTTACGAACCCGACCAGGACCTGATGGCGAGATTCGTGGACGAGGAAAAATTGGTCTTCGTCGCGAACAATTATCTGCAAAATGCGGAACTTCTCAGTCAGAGACTTACGGCAAACCTATTCCGTTTTATCGATCCTACTGCGATCATTTCCATGCGGAACTGCTTTCGGGAAATGATCATCAACGCGATCGAGCATGGGAATTTAAACATTAGTTTCGACGAAAAGACCAGGGCGATGGAAGAAGGAAATTATTTCCGTTTCGTCCAGGAACGACAAAAGGATCCTTACTATAAGGGAAAGAAAGTGAAAGTGGAATACTCCCTTTCCTCCGGACGAATAGGCGTAAGAATTACGGACGAAGGGAAGGGTTTCAACCACGCCAGAGTCATGAAAAACGGAATGGAAAGACTGAATTCGGAAGGTCTAATGCACGGCCGAGGAATCGTTCTCACGTTGTCCACTTTCGATTTGGTCAAATTCAACAGTAAAGGAAACCAGGTGACTCTGGTTAAATATTTCTAGGAGGGTACGGAATGCGTTTCGGAAGAATTTACTTATGGATAGTGTTCGGACTCGTCGCTTCGGGCTGCGCCTCCCTAGGAACAAGAGGGAAAGCGTCGGACCCTCCTTCCGCGGTCAAAATCGTCGCTTCCGATCTCAAAAGTCAATTCAAAGCTTCCATAGCCGCGCAGTCCGGAAAACTTCCGGGAAGATTAGGAATGATGAATATAATCAACGGAGACGGATCCAAATCCAGACTTGGCGCGATTTTGGCCGATCGCTTGACGAAGGAATTGTTCGAGCCCGGAGTCTTTCTCCTATTGGAAAGGGATCGTTTGAATCGGGTGATCGGGGAACAGACCTTCCAGGAAAGCGGACTCGTGCTCTCCGATCAGACCGCCTCCATAGGAAGATTGGCCGGGGCTGAATACCTTCTCTTGGGTCAGATCGTTTTCGAAGATCAGGATTTTCTTTTAAGTTTGCGTATCGTATCCTTATCAGGGGTCATATTTGCCGCAGCGGAAGTCAGATTCGATTCCGACGACGATACCTATTCCCAATTCAGGAGTTCGATCTAACGCTTCGAACTCGTTCGGCCTTTCTTTTTGGCGGTCGGGTTTTTCTTTCCTTTTTTACCGGGAGCCTTTTTCCGGGGCTTCGACGTCGGAACACCCTTCGGATTCGGGCTTTCTGCCGAATCGGGAGCAGGGGGATAATTCTTTAGGAGATAATCCCGGATCGTACGCAGGTTCTCTTCCACCCTTACAAGATTGAAATTACCGACCACATCGAACCAGAGATCCCGCCCTTGTCCGAATTCCGAGGATTCTTTGGGACGAAAGAACATTTCCTTCCAAGGTGCAAGAGGTTGGAACCTGTCCATGAACAGAAACGTATTGAAATGGCTTTCCAAAAGGCGGGACTTCCATCGTAAATCCTTGGGGCCGAAATAGTGAAAGAGATTCGTACCTTGAAACGGGGTTCCTAACGTGATCAAAGTGCCGATTTTCCTTCTCGAAGTGTCCGGAGATAATAAGCTTAAGAGTCCGCCGGTATTGTGAGCGATGACAAGGTATTTGGTCGGCAGACTCCTTAACTGGGAATCCAAAAGATTCACCGCTCGATTCGTATCGCGAAAGAAAGGGGGAATTTTCAGGATTCTCGCGTTGTAACCGGCATCCTTCAAAACTCTCGTAAGTTTTTTGTAATATATAGGCCCGGAAAGAAATCCCGGAACGATCAAAATGTCGACTTTTTCGTTTCCGTCCGCTTCCTGTTCGGGGATCATACAGGTCGCGACCGAAAAGATCAGGGAAAAAATCTCCACGATGAAGTAATAGGATTCACGTACGAGTGCAAAGGTTTTTTTCATACGAAAGGCTTGAAGTATCCGGGGTTTGTTGCAGTATGCCGGTAGACTCTACGATGTGCGGAAAACGAACAAAGTCGCTGTTAATCTTTCTCTTTGCGGTCTTGCCTGTCTACTCGAATATCCCTAGATACGCCGAGATGGATAAGATTCTGGTTTCGACCTGGAACTCCACTTTCCCCGTTCCGTTTACCCGAATCGTAAAGCGGGATTTAAGCGGCAAAGGCGTTTTGGAATACAGAAAGTCTTCCAAAAAGACGGTATACATCTATACCTATCTCGTCTTTCTTCCCAAGTACGAAGAGGAAGGCGAAAAGCCCGTCAGAAGAGAGGAGGGAAGAGAGGTGAAGGTAAAACTTTACTACGATCCTTCCGCGAAGGAAAAATACGAGATTATACTCGGGGAATTCGACGAAGCGTATGATGCGAAAGGAAGGTTACGATGGATTCGATGAAGGCTGAATCGGAACGCTTGGTTCGCGAAAAAATGACCGGTGAGAAACTTTCGGACGAGTTCATCGCGGACTTTTTAACGAAAGTGGACGAGGTCCGAAACGGTGAAACCGGAATGGTCGACTGGAGCGAGGTCGGAGATTTGGATCCTGAGGCGGATGAAATCTCTTTGGAAAAAATCGAATCCCAGGCCCGGGTCGACAATTCGGCGCTGAATCGATTGGTGGTGATTAAACTAAACGGCGGCTTAGGGACGAGTATGGGATTGTCCGGTCCCAAATCCCTAATAGAAATCAAGGAAGGGATGTCTTTTCTCGAGATCATCGCGCGACAAATCGGAACCATACGAAAAGAATACGGTATAGAGGTTCCGCTTCTCTTTATGGATAGTTTCAGCACGCTCGAACAGAGTCAGCGGGAGTTGAAGCGCATCCGTTTTTCCCAATCTTTTCCCAGCACTTTCCTGCAACATAAGGTTCCTCGGCTTTTAAAAGATTCCTTGCAGCCGCTTTCCGTGACTGGAGATAAAAACGAGGAATGGTGTCCGCCCGGACACGGAGATATTTGGTTTACGCTTCAGGAAACCGGAATCCTGGATTCCTTGTTAGAGAAGGGGTACAAGATCGCCTTCGTTTCCAACGGAGATAATTTAGGAGCGACGGTACATCCGAGCATAGTCCAATTTATGCTGGAGGAAAACCTGGATTTCTGCATGGAGATGACTCCTAAGACTCTCGCGGATAAAAAGGGAGGAGCCATTTTTAGGCGGATCGTCGGGGGAGAAAAACGGAACTGCCAGTTACTGGAGACCGCACAAGTCCCGGCGGAGCACATGCAGGAGTTCGAGGGCTTGGGTAAATTCCGTAGCTTCTCCACGAATAACCTTTGGATTCGTTTAGATGCGTTGAAGGAAAGATTGCATTCGGGGAATTTCCGTTTGTCTCTTATCGTAAATCCTAAGAAAGTGGAGGGGAAGGAAGTCCTTCAGTTGGAAACCGCTATGGGTTCCGCGATCCAGAATTTTCCCAAAGCTAGAGGAATCATAGTCCCGAGGGATCGCTTCGCCCCGGTAAAAAAATGCGAGGATTATCTCGTTCGGAGATCGGATGCGTATTCTCTAAACTCCGATTTTTCCATTACAATGTCTCCGGAACGAAAAAAAGCGGGCCTTGGAGAAGTTGTGGTGCAAATGGATGAAATATATTATAAGAGGATAAACGACTTCAACGAGAGAATGCTGAGCTTGCCTTCATTGGTGCACTGCACCTCTCTCAAAGTGGAAGGGGATGTGCTTTTCGATGTTCCTTTAGAGATAGAAGGTGACGTAACTATTTCAAATTCGGGAAAGGGACAAAGAAGAGTTTCGGAATTCGGTAAAAATCGAATCTCGAATGAAGTAATGCGTTTCCGCTTTACATAAAACAACAGTCGTTTAAAATCCTGTCTACGGGCGATAGGGTAAACCGTCCGCTCCTATGGCGATAAAAGTCGAAGGCGAAATGACAAATTCCCAGAACTTCAGGCTAAGGTCTTTCGATTTTGGGGACTTAGAACAGTTTAAAACCGTTTTCATCAATGAGAATCGGGGGAAGCCGATTTTCCTGTTACGGTTTCAGAATATCTCCACCATTTCCCTGGTGGAATTCATACAGTTGATTCCTCAGAAAATCGCGGAAATGGATCCTTCTCACCAGGAATCCCTGAGATATTATACATACGGAGACAAAAAAAATTTATTGATCGGCGTCGCTCCCGTGGAGCAGTCGAGTTTCGAAAATCAAACCAATTTCGACGCCGCCATCGGTAGATTTCACGACGGTGCGGTCCGGAACGGAAGTTTGAATTTCGATTTCGGAATCGGACGGACCCAGTGTAATTTCATTTCCTACGTGGAGGAAATCTTCCGGGAATTGGATTCCTCTTCCCTCAAGAATCTCAAGGACAATCTGGTACGTTGGAGCTGGACGTATCTAAACCGCGTGAACGATTATTTTGCGAGCGATCGGGCGGACGCCGTAATCCAACCGATCATCCATTATAATCACAGAGATCATACCTTCTCCATGAAAGGCGGCGAGGTGTTCGTGGGCGGCGTGGCTTATGCGGGCTATGCCGACCTGATCCGGGACATTCCCCATGATCAGGATCTGAACCGGATCGAACTGCTTATCCTGGAAAAGCTCATCATGTCCTGTAACGGCTCCCCCGGTCTTCTGAAATTCAATATCTCCCCTCAGACGTTGATCGACACGTTCGATACCGACGAGAAAGTAACCCGCTTTCATGAATTGCTTTTGAAGCAGAACCTGAATCCCCAGAACATACGGATGGAATTGATCGAAAAACCGTACGAAGAAGGGGAGGCTACCTTGAAGTCCGTTTGTAGACGGTTTTGGAATTTCGGGATCAGCTTTGCCGCAGACGATTTCGGGGTAAAGAGCCAAAGCCACCAAGTTGTGCTGGATTTGGGGGAAATGATCAAGGAATTCAAACTCGACCCGATCAGTTTCAAGTTCAAGGCGGATCAGGATCTTACGAAATTCCTGGATAACTTGGCGTTCATCGATTATTGCCGTCGATTATCGGACAACCGGGAGGCGATCATAACTGCAGAAGCCTTGGAAGACCTGGACTCCCTGAACTTCCTGATCACTCACCAAGTGTATTATTTCCAGGCGAATTTGTTCTGCCGAAAGATATGGATTCAGGAATACAAGGATCGTTTTAAGGAAATGCAAAAGCTTCCCGAAGCGGCCGTTACGAAAATTTTAGGTTCCGCAGAGTTGACCCAACGATTAAAGGAAACCGGCAATATATTCTCTCTAGCCAAAGAAGTTTCTTTGGCTTGAGATCGGCTCGGAAAGCCCCCAAGATTTTTTCACCGACCTTTCGCAAATTGTCCGAAAACGCCGCGGACAAAGGATCCGCAAGCGCTTCGAACATTACCGTGACTTCTTCTTTATTCCTTCAGGAAGCTTAAGGTGGATTTTTGGTTCAGGATTCCGTTGTCCTTTAGGGTTACGGAAAGAGCGTCCCCCGTTTTTTCGATCTCGATCCTGAACTTACCTTCCTTGTCGATGATCGGGCTATTTTCCACGTATCTTCCTTCGAAGATCTTCTGTTTATTGAATTTGACCACGTAATTCACGTTGTCCTGACTTTCGATCTCCAAAAGCACCTGGTTCACGCCTTTCGATCCGTCCCAGGACATGGCGGTCCAGGGTCCTTTAAATTTCTCTAATGTAGAATCTCCGCCGAAAGCCCTATTCGCCGGAGCGGGTTTCGCACTGGATAGGACTCCGGATACGGGAGCGGAGTATTCGCTTTCTCCTCCCAAATCGGTTTTTGCCGTAACGGAATAGAGAAAGAAGGTTTCCTTTTCGGGAAGATCGGAAGCGAACGTCGGCGTTTTGCCGCTGGAAGCCAGGAAGTTCCAGGAGGAGGATCCCCGCTTTTTGCGGTAAACGTAATATTCCGAAGCTCCTTTAACCGATTCCCACTTCAAAGACATTCTACCGGTTTTCTGGTCCAGGCTACCTTTGAGATTCGTGGGAGAAGGTAGTCTTTCCCCCCTATGTTTGTTCGGGTCTATGTATCCGTAAGCGTAATCCGAAAAAGGACCCGCGACTCCGTTCCGATTCACCGCGGCAACGGCATAGTACGCGTACTGCGCAGGAAGTTTTTCATCGATGAAACTTTCCTTCGGCTCTTCCGCGAGTTTTGCCCAGGAACCGCCGCCGAACATACCGCCGGTATTATAGCGGTAAATCAGGTATCTGGAGGCGCCGTCGACTTTCTGCCATCTCAATTCCACTTTGCTGTTGTACAATCCCTTTGTTGCCATCAAACCCAGAGGTTTCGGCGGTTTGGAATTCGCCCTTGCAGTGGTTCCGGCCGCCGCGTCGGAAGGATCTCCGACCTTACCTCCACTCACTCCGGAAACCACGTAAAATTCCGTGATTCCGTTTTTGGCCGCTCCGAGATCGGCATAGGAGTTCGTCTTACTTTTTCCGGCAGACACGTATTTCTTTTGAATTGCGTTCCATTTGTAGATATTGTATTCCGTCACATCATCGATAGCTTCCCAGGTCAGGTCTATTTTGTTGGAATATTGGCCTTGGCTTGCCTTGAGTCCTACGACTTTCGTGGGAGCCTTCTGCTCTTGCGATTTGGCATAACCGATCGCCTCTCCATCCGAAGGATCGGAGGAATCCGAATCCGTTAACGTAACCACTTTATAGGAGTAAGCCACGTCTTTTTGAATTCCGTCGTCGGTAAAGCCGTTGGATTGGGAAAGACCGATCTTGGAAAAGGAAGAATCTCCCGGTCCTTTCCGATAAATCTCGTAACCTACGGCGTTCGGAACACTCTCCCAAGTGATTTGGACCTTGTCAGCAAACGAACCTTGCGAAGCTGCAATCTCTTTAGGCGGAACAGGTTTGGTCTTTTCGGGGTTTACCGGTTGATTGGTATCGGTATGAGTCGGTGTAGGTTCGGTGACCTGGTCTTGCACCACTTGGTCCACGAGTACGAAGGCCGATTGGCAGACTTTAGAGAACCATTTGTAATCTATATAACCGTATCCCTGGTCTCCCCACTGCGTGCTCCAGGAGTTGATGAACTTGAAGGCGTTTCTGGAATCGTCGTATCCTACGATCGCTATCGCGTGTCCTCCGTAGGTCTTTCCTACTCCGTCCTTGTATATCTCTTGGCCTTTGAGATTCATAAAGTTTTCGTAAACTATGATTCCCGCCACTACGGGTCTACCTTCGTTCAATTGGTTTTTGACCTCGTTCGGATCCGACTGTCGCACTCTCATGAAATCTTTGGCCTTGTGTTTGAGCGCGACGTCTATAGCCGACTGGTTGGGTTTGGTCATATAATCATTGGGGTTATACGGCATTGCGTCCCAGGTCGCGACGCCGTTTTCGACCACCAATTTCATCGCGTCGGAAATCAGCGAACCGTTGTCCCTGCCGCCGTTGATCTGGTTATAGATGAATGCCGGCGAGAAAATGGAGGAGTAGTTGGGGGATCCGTCGGCGTTTCGAAGGGTCCAGTTGGCAGATCCCTTTCTTCCCGCGTATTCCAGATAGGATTTCGTGGCATAAGCGGTGGACCATGCTACGCAGGAACTTTGCTGTCCCTGGTCCCCTACGGGAGGCATAGAATCGGAAAGGTCGACGCTGGACGCCAAACCTCTATGAGAGATACGGTTCGGGTTCGCTTCCTTCAGGGAGGATAGGAGCTCGAACGGCTCCTGCTTCATTCCTAAAGACTGGATTCTCGTTTGTTGTCCCGATATACCGCTCGTCGAGAGCAGCAGGATCGAGATTAGATAGGATATGTATTTAAATCTTCGCATTCGTCACTCCTTGTTACGGTTGGCTTTTGATTTCGGATCGTATTTTTTCTTCCAATTCCTTGGAATATTCGCGAAAGGCGTAAGGGTGAGGCTCGTAAAGAGCGACCACTTCCGTTTCCTTTCCCTTGCTATCCTTTACCTTTTTCTTAATTAAGAAAAGAATATAATCTCCCTCCTGGGGAGAGGCCTTTAGCCATTTCCCGAAATATTCCGGAAAAATCATAAAGGCCAGATCGAATTTGGAAGGTAAGTCCGATCCGCCTTTGATGGGTTTCAGGACTTCCACGCTAGCGGTCACCGAAACGGATTGAGCGGAGATTTTACTTTCTTTTACGTTGGACAATCTCGCTAAGACGATAAAATCCGAATGGTTGACCTGGGACTCCAAACCGGGTGGAGGGGTCAGCGCATATACGGGGACTATCAGAAAAACGAAGGCGGTTGCCAGGAAAACGGTCAGACGGATCATTCTCGTCGCTCCCAAAAGATGTTTTGGACGGGCTTATTACCTTACCTCCGAAGACGGATCCTTTTCAACCGATTTTCCTAGAGGAATCGTTTCGGAAAGGCTCCGATCGGGAAAAAAGATATTAACGAATTTTCTTGCAAAAACGGCGCGGTTGCAAAAAGAGAGGAATCCGACGACCCCGGAGGTCAATCGTCCAATTTGAAATTCACGGGAATACGGTGGTTCATTTTGATGGGTCTGCCTTTCACGTAGCCTGGACTCCATCGCGCGGCCTTTACGACCCGAATTGCCGCCTCTTCGAAGCCGTATCCTTTGATTCCCGCCTTCAGAACTTTTGCGTCGATCAGATTTCCCTGTTCGTCCACTCGGACTTCCAGGATCGTATCCGCGTAGGAGATTCCCTGGGATTTCGCTTTTTCGGGAAAGTAATCCCGCAAATCGAAATCTATGATGGGAGTAGGAGGTTTGTCTCCCATGTAAGCGTATAGAAATCCGTCTTTGTCAGTTCCGTCTCCGCTGAGTTTGTTTGGATCCACTTCGCTGTCTTCCGGATCTTTCCCGTCCTTATCGGATCCTTCCACCCATTCCTGTTTTTCCACCGGAGCGGGAGAATTTTCTCCTCCGATCAGTTCCGGGGGAATGTCCTGGATGTCCACTTCGACGTCCTGAAATTCCAATCGATCGGAATCGATCTCTCCGGGCTTCCAATGAGTAACCACGTAGTAGGTTCCGAAAAACAGAAAATGCGCTAAAATCGAACCGTACAAACAACGGTCCCAAAGGTTCGTGTTTTCGTACCAATCGAGGAACGAGTCTCGGAGAATGAGTAATTTTGCGTTCATCAATCGGCGTCCGGATTACCTTTTTACGGAAAGAGCGATCCTGGTTACTCCGGCTTTCCGGATGACTCCCATCGTCTCGGCGATCTTGCCGTAGGAAATGGAGGAATCCGCAGAGAGGGTCAATCTCATATTCGGACGGATTTTTACGTCTCTCGCCAATTGGAATCCCAATTTTTCGGCGGTCGTTTCCGATCCTTCGAGAACGATTTTTCCGTCTTTGGTAAGTGCGACCTGCACGGATTGAGCTACGTTCGGATCCGCAGCCTGAACTTTCGGAAGATTAATGTTGATGGATTCTTTTTTCAGGAAGTTCGCAGTGACCATAAAGATCACGAGTAATACCAAAATCACATCCACCATGGGAGTGATGTTGATATTCCCTATTTCTTCCCCGTCTCCGGAAGAGGTTTGCCCCGCCATATCCTTTCCTCCTTATTTACGAGTCCTTACTTTCGGGAAAGGTTCGCCAAAAATTCCTTCGCTAGAATGTCCAAGTTGGACTGAATGATTTTTAATTTACGAGTGAAATAGTTGTTCGCCATCACCACAGGTATGGCCACCGCCAATCCGGCCGCAGTCGCCAATAATGCAGTGGAGATGCTTCTCATCACCACTTCCGCACCCGTATTCCCCAAGGTTCCGAGACGATAGAATGCGTTGATGACTCCGAATACGGTTCCTAAGAGACCGATAAAAGGCGCGTTATTCCCTAAGGTATTCAGGATGGAGAGTCTGGTTTCGAAGGAGACTCTTTCTCCGATCGCTTGTCCTTCCATCAGTTCCGCCAAGCTTTCTTTTCCGTTCTTGGAATGTTCTGCGGCAAAATGCGAGAAACGAGCGTACACGTTTTCCGGATGACTTTCCGTAAATTTTGCGGTTTCGGATACGTCTCCGTTACGAACCGTACGAACGATTTCCGGTAAAAGAGTTTTGGAATCCTTCGTATTTTTGAAGAAGATAATGGCACGCTCGACCGTCACCGCGACGGCGACGATGCTTGCAATAATCATAATAATGAATATCGCCGATTCTCCGATTTCTACGAGTATTTCAAAGTTCATTCTACCTTTCCTTCCTAATTTCTGTTTTTTCGCAGGATAGGATCGTCGTCATTCCGTTTTTGTTCCCTGTTTTTCAGAGACCGGAGGAGATACTCGCGCAATTGCGTATGCAAGATAGGGAATCCGATCCCGAACCGGAAATCAGATCCGAACTTTGTCCCGTGCATCTGTCCGTAGAGCGCAGCTCGGACCAATACGATTCGTTGCAAGAAAACACGCATTCCTGAGCTTTCGGGTTTAATTTCATAAAAGATTCCGAAGAGAGCAAGGAAGAGCAATATCCGGAATACGTGCTTGTTTTGTTTCCTGAAAGGATTTCAGAAAGTCCGGATTCGTCGATTTGGGAAAGGTCTGCCGTTTGTTTCAGACACGCTTCTTCCGCACGGTAGGAACGGACACATTCCGAGTTAGGATCCGGGGAATTTTGCAGCAAGGATTGAAGAATCAATCCGGGATCCGCGTTTCGTTTGGAAGACTTGTCATTTGTGTTCGTACAGAAAGAGAACAGGAATCCTAGCAGGATCACAAAAGAATAAGAGCGAAAGTGAAGGTAAGAGATCGTCGGATTCCTCAAAACTTCACCTCCAAGCCCACGTTAAAGAACGGAAAGACGACTCCGCCGGGCAATTTCAATGTTCCGAAGGTCGGACTAGGAGTGGGGTTCGTACCGGAAAAAGGCCTGGTAGTATTGAAACTTTCTCCGTTTACGTTGTCCCGGAGATACACGTTGATGATTTCCAGGAAAGTATTCATATATCCCCATTCATAATTAAAGAATCGGTCAATCCGAATGTCAAGTCGATGGTACGGCTTCAATCTTTGCGAATTTACGTAATTTCCTAGGAAAGGATTATTCGCGTATTGGGGACTCCAATAGGTCTGTCCCGTCGCTGGATTGCTGAAACGACCCCCGTCATCACCTACAATCGGGGTATAGGGTGTGTTCGTCAAGTAGGACCATCTCGCTCCAAATTGCCATTCTTGGCTCCAGCGCCAGCCGTAAATCACATTGATTACGTTGGTACGATCGTAGTCGAATAGGGTTTGCTTGGAGTTGTGGTAAAATTGGGCTAAATACGTTTGGGTTGCCGTGAGCGTAGGATCTCCGGGATTCGGGGTAAAAATATTATTGTTCCGGAAGGTTTGGGACCACGTATAGGTGATCCACCCGAACCAATTTCTGGTTCCGGGACGGGAGTTTTTGCGAAGTACCAGTTCGAACCCGCGGGACCAACCGGTGCCGTTGTTGGAATAGTTGACGTTCTTATTCAGAATGTAGGGTTGAAAGACCCTGCTATAAGGGTCCGGATTGATTCCTATGGCTTCTGTCGCATACGGGTCGCTTACGATGAGATGGGAGAACTCCTGCTTAAAGATTTCCCCTTTGATTTGGTAATCGCCTTCCAGAAGTTGCTCTATCCCGCCTCCGTATTTAAACGCTTTTTGAAAATTCAGATTGGGGTTTCCGCTATCCTTATTGAATCGGGTGTCCAAGGGAAAATTATAAAAATCCCCGCCTCCGACAAAGAGAGTCGTTCCTTTACCGATCCCTTCGAATTTGTAGGAGGCTTGTCCTCTCGGACCGAGAGCGCTATGATGTACGTAAGGAATATAATCGTAACGAGCTCCCGGTTCGAATTGGAATCCACCGTAGCGTAGCTTTGTGGTGACGTAGGAGTTGTAATACGTTCCTTTCGCATACACGTTATTTGGTACCGTTTTAAACGCGGGGTTTTGCGTGTCGTAAGGGTTCGGGCTTTGGTTGTTCGGGTTCGTCACCACGATCGCCGAACCTACGGTGGAGTAATCCAAGGCTCTAAATTCGGAACCGAACTCTATGCTTAGGTGTCGGTTCGGGTCGAAGAAGGCGTCCTGGCGAATTCCGTTGTAAGCTCCGCTAGCTCGGTTCTTTCCTTGTATTGTACCCAGAGAGATATTGTTGTCCGCGAAAGGATCGTAACTGATCAATGTGATTCGATTCGAAAAGGACTGGACCGGTTTCCAAGTATATCTCAATGCTTGGGTCCGGAATCCCTGTCCGATAGAAACGTTCGCTCCCGCGATCGCGGCAAACGGATCCTTGGTGGGATCGTTATTCGCTCTCGGAGGCGCGTTCAACGCGAAGTCGTCTTTGGACGTGAAAGAGTGAAAGGATATCTGGTGTTCGTTGCTGAAATTATGGACGAACTTGACCTGGGAATCCACGAAATGAGGAAGACGCAAGCCGTCAGGCAATCCCACGCCTAAACGACTCCCTAAATCTCCGAAGGTCTTGTCGAGATATCCCACGCGGGCCGCCGCGATGATATATCCCTTTCCTCCGAAAGTGGGGGCCATGATGTTCGCGCTTGTGGCCCAAGCTGAGATGATCAGGTTTTTTTGCGAATTGTCGACCTTATCCACGGTATCGATGTGGATCACCCCTCCGAGTGCGTTGTTAAAATTGGCCGGATACACTCCCGTATACACGTCTATGGATTTGATCAGGTTCGCATTTACGACAGCGCTCAATCCGTCCAAGTGGAAAGGATACAAGATAGGAAGATCATCCACAAGGTACAGGTTGGTGTTCGGGTCCGCTCCCCGGATCACGTAATTGTTCGCACCGCCTCCGAAGGAAGCCACCGGAACGACGCCTGGGATGGTTTCGAGAGAGCGGAGAGGTTCTCCGAATGTACCGGGCATCCGCTTGATCTCGTCGTACTTGATGGTCGTTCGTGAAAGAATGGGTTTTTCCCGCTCCGCCGTCACCTGTATGGAACCCTTGGAAGTGACACCTCCGCTTTTCGTGCCTCCGATTCCGATTCCCCCGGACGCCGCCGAGTCCGCGTCGGTAAACAGGGTGACTAACTGCCCGGACGCGTCCACGTTTCCTCGGATCTCTTGCATGCCTTCCAGACGAAGGACGCGAAACGTATAGGTTCCCGCCTTGGGAACGATCGCGTCGAAGTATCCTTCCGCATCGGTTTTGTAGAATTTTTTCGTTTCGAAAAGAAGGACGTTCGCTTTCGATTCTCCTTGGCCCTTTTGCCTGGAAAATAAACGTCCCTTGAACGCGACTTCGGCAAAAATATCCGCGGGTGCGAGCGCCAGCAGGAGAAGGATTTTGAGACCGAGCCGTTTCATGAAGTTAAGGAACCTTGGGGGTGACGTAGAAGTCCTTGAAGTTCGTGTACCACGGAATATTTCCCGCAGGTTGATCGACATAAATGAGAAGACATGCGATCGGATAACTGACGAAGGGGCAATCCGATTTTGTGATGGCTATGGTGCAGAGATCGAGGTTTCTTTTTTGTATGTCCCCGATCGCAACCGGAAAAGGTGTCGGTATAGGACTTCCGCATTTTCGGGCAAGATATTCCGCTGCCGCGTAAATTTGGCTATTGGAATCTCCTTGGGAAATCAGATCTTGGCGAACGCAATTTCCGCAGACGAAAAGCAATATAGAACAAAAGATCCGACCCAAAAACGAGGATCCCGTCATTTTACGTCCTCGTCGCTCGGAGGAGCCCCCACCACCATGCCTTTTACTTTCAATACGCTGACTGTGCCGACGGGAAAGAAAAGATGGGTTTCGTGCCAATATCTGACTTTGACTAGGGATTTTCCGCCTGGAATTTTTCGAACAGCTTCGCTTAATGCGTAGTCCATATTGATCGGGTTGGTGACGGGGATGAGTCCGAATAGAAAGAAGGCGGAGCTTTCTCCGGTGGAGATACCTAACTCGTCATAGTCCGCGCTTCGGACAATGGTGGCGGAATCCGTTATCCGGATTTCGCGGATCCTTCCACCCACATCCGCGCGGGAAAACGTTCCGGAACACGCCCCCAAAATAGCGAGAGCAGCGCTTAAAATCGCGATATTCGAATATGGATTCATAAAAAAGAGAAATCAGCGTCCTCTTCGTTTCGGTTCCGTCGTATTCGGGATCGGAGGTATCGGAGCCGCATCGAAGCGGACGGCTTCCGCGGAGATGTGCAATCGATTCACCGTTAAAAAGCCGATTATGAATTTATCCGTCCAGTAACGTAGATTGATAAGGGCATCCGCTTCTTTCTCCTTTTGGAGTTCCTCCAGCAATGCGTCGACGGGAGGAGTTTTTAAAGGGATGCCTATGATCGCGATATCGAATGTGACCCAATATTTCCTTCCTTCCACAGGCCCGAGGACGGTATATTTTTTATCCGCCATCGGCACTGTACTTGTGGAAAGGCCCGCGCTTGCCGTTGCGCAGGAGCAGAGAATTCCGAGAGAAAGTGATAAAATGATCGCCTTGAAAGACGGAAGAGACATTCGTTTTGGTATCCTTGGAAACAAACCGACCCGGGTCTATGAAAAGCCGGAACCTGGTTAGGTTCCAATTTTTCTCATTCGTCTAAACGGCCCGGGAAGAAATATTTTCCAAGAAAAAATTTCCCGGAAGGGTACGGGAGGCCGTTTTTTATTCGTGTGAAACGGTTAAACATTAAATTATTTTTCGGGCAAACTATCCGACGGACGACGTATCCCGCAATTTCGAATTCCGAAAGGCGGAAGATATATTACAAAATTATAATTTTATTTATTTTCCTTTTCGGTAAAGATCGAGCAGATTTCTTGCAGCTTTCAGCGAACTGATTCCGCCTTCCGTAACCCTTTGTTCCGCCTCGGAATATCTCGTTCCCGTCTTTTCGCGGAAGTCCTCCACGAGCAAGGATTGCACGGATTCGTGCAGCCAATACTTGGCCTGTTCTTTTCTATTCTTCCGGAAATAACCGTTGGAAGTAACGGTTTCCACGTATTTCAGAATTTCCTTCCAGAGCTCGGGAATTCCCTTTCCTGTTAGTGCGGAGCAGGCCAGTACGTTCGTAGGGACTCCCGATTCGTGCGGAGGGAGAAAATGGATCGCCGAAAGAGTTTCCGCCTTGGCTCGTTCCGCGCGGGATGCGTTTTCTCCGTCCGCTTTCGTGATGGCTATCAGATCGGCCATTTCCATGATTCCTCGTTTGATTCCTTGCAGTTCGTCTCCCGCTCCGGCAATGAGTAGTAGTAGGAAGAGATCCGTCATGGAATGCACCGCAGTCTCGGATTGGCCCACTCCCACGGTTTCGATTAAAATCGTATCATAACCGGCGGCTTCGCAAAGAAAAACGGCTTCTCTCGTTTTGCGCGCCACTCCGCCTAGGGATTCTCCCGACGGGCTCGGACGTATGAACGCTTCTTCTTTTCGGGAAAGGGTTTCCATTCTGGTTTTATCCCCGAGAATGGAGCCTTTAGAGATTTGGGAAGTCGGATCCACGGTCAGGACGGCCAATCGCCTTCCGTTTTGGATGAGTAGGTTTCCGAAAGATTCTATGAACGTGCTCTTTCCTACACCCGGGATCCCGGTGATTCCGATGCGGATACTTTTTCCGGAATGAGGAAGGCATTGTTCGATCACTTGTTCCGCGAGATCTTGGTGGGCGGGCAGAGTACTTTCTACCAACGTGATTGCACGGCTAAGTAAAACCCGGTCTCCGTTTAGAATTCCTTGAACGAAGGTTTCCGCATTCGGCAGGACTTTCCGCGGTCCGCTTCCTCTCAGAAAGCGTCCTTCGTTTTTGGCCGGTTCCGACACGGAATTCAGACGCTCTCGGTCGCCTTGATGAGAAGTTCCAGGATGTCCACTCCGGCTTTCGAAATTTTCGTTCCCGGTCCGAAGATCCCGTTCACTCCCGCTTTGTACAGGAAATCGTAATCCTGTTGCGGAATCACTCCGCCGGCGATGACTAGAATATCCTCCCGTCCTAGGCGTTTTAATTCCTGGATCACTTGCGGAACGAGGGTTTTGTGTCCGGCGGCGAGGCTGGAAACTCCGAGGACATGCACATCATTTTCCACGGCTTGTTTAGCGGCTTCAGCGGGAGTTTGGAAGAGGGGACCTATATCGACGTCGAAGCCCATATCGGCAAAACTTGTGGAAATGACTTTCGCCCCTCTATCATGCCCGTCTTGGCCCATTTTTGCGACCATGATTCTGGGCCTTCTACCTTCCAATTTGGCGAATCGTTCGGAGAGTTCCTTGGCCTTTTTGAAGTCGGGATCGTCCATAATCTCCTCCGAATACACTCCCGTGATGGAATGAGTTACGGCCTTGTAACGACCGAAGACTTTTTCCATCGCGAACGAAATCTCTCCCAAGGTCGCCCGTTTGCGGGCGGCATCCACGGCTAATTCCAAAAGATTGCCGGGTTCTCCTTCCGCACATTTCGTGATCGCGTCTAAGGCGGATTGAACTGCGGCAGAATCCCTGTTTTTCCTGAGTTCGTTCAGTTTTCTGATCTGGGATTCCCGGACGGCAGTATTATCTATATCTAATATTTCTAAAGGT
This sequence comes from Leptospira fluminis, assembly GCF_004771275.1. GTDB lineage: Bacteria > Spirochaetota > Leptospiria > Leptospirales > Leptospiraceae > Leptospira_B > Leptospira_B fluminis. The sequence goes on from NZ_RQEV01000007.1 coordinate 70,003, forward strand.
TTTTCCTGGCTCGGGCGATAACGGTTGATTCCTACGATCACATCCCGTCCGGAATCGATCCGTGCCTGTTTTCTCGCCGCGGCTTCCTCTATTCTCATCTTCGGGATTCCCGTCTCGATAGCCTTGGCGATTCCGCCTAACTTTTCCACTTCTTGGATGAGTTCCCAAGCGCGGTACGCCAGATCGTTCGTAAGAGCTTCCACGTAAAAAGAGCCTCCCCAAGGATCGACGACCCTATGGATATTCGTCTCTTCCTGGAGATAGATCTGGGTATTTCTTGCGATCCTCGCGGAAAAATCCGTAGGCAATGCGATGGCTTCGTCCAACGCGTTGGTGTGCAGCGATTGGGTATGACCCAGGGCGGCAGCCAAGGCTTCTATACAGGTCCTCGCCACGTTGTTGAACGGATCCTGCTCGGTTAGGCTCCAACCCGAAGTCTGGCAATGGGTACGGAGAGCTAAAGATTTGCTGTTTTTCGGTTGAAAACCTTTTACGATCTTGGCCCAAAGCAGACGACCCGCCCGCATTTTTGCGATCTCCATAAAATGGTTCATTCCGATCGCCCAGAAAAACGAAAGGCGAGGAGCAAAACTGTCCACGTCCATCCCAGCCTTGATTCCGGTTCTGAGATATTCCAATCCGTCGGCGAGAGTGTAGGCCAATTCCAAATCGGCGGTTGCTCCGGCTTCCTGCATGTGGTAGCCCGAAATGGAGATGGAATTGAATTTGGGCATGTGCTTCGTGGTGTACTGGAAAATATCCGCGATGATCCTCATTGAAGGAGCGGGAGGATAGATGTACGTATTCCGAACCATGAATTCTTTGAGGATGTCGTTTTGGATCGTTCCGGAAAGGAGCTCCGGTTTGACTCCTTGTTCCTCCGCGGCCACGATATAAAAGGCCAAAGTGGGAATCACCGCGCCGTTCATCGTCATGGAAACGGACATCTGGTCCAAAGGGATTTGGTCGAATAGAACCTTCATGTCAAGGACGGAATCGATTGCGACTCCGGCTTTACCTACGTCGCCTACGACTCTTTCATGATCCGAATCGTAACCCCTATGCGTCGCCAAGTCGAACGCGACGGAAAGGCCCTTCTGTCCCGCCGCGAGGTTTCTCCTATAGAACGCGTTGGATTCCTCCGCGGTGGAAAAGCCCGCGTACTGGCGGATTGTCCAAGGCTGTTGGGTGTACATCGTAGAGTACGGTCCTCTTAAAAAAGGAGGAATTCCTGCGGCGTATTCCAGGTGATCCAGGGATTTTACATCTTCCGGCAAATAGACCGGTTTGACCGGAATTTTTTCCGGGGTTTGCCAAAAGGCGGATTTTAGATCGGAAAGACCGAGTTCGTCTAGAGCCTCTTTGGACCAATCGTTTGGGTTTTCCTTTCGGTAGGAATGTTTGAGAGAGGGGTCGAATACGGGTCGCTTCATTGTATTCCTAGCCTTTTTTGGAGATCGGTCAAAGTATCGAGTAGATTGGATTTGATATGCAGAAAGCCCTGCACACCCAGCGCTTCCAAGGCGGATTTGGAATCTTTCGGAAGTCCGGCGACGAGAGAGATGGGCCCTTTTTTTCCGTCCGAACCGGAAAGGATTTCCTGGACCCATTTTAGGACTTCATCGTCGGAGGAACAAAATACTAGGGCGTCCGGCTTTTCCTTTCGAATTCCTTCCTTGGCATCTTCCGCAGTTTCATAACTTCCCGGATCGATTACGTTGAATCCTCCGCATCCTAAAAAGTTTAGGGAAAAGATGGCGCGAGCCTTTTTCATTTTCAGGTCTCCTACCGGGAGGAGCAGAATTTTGGGACTTCTTCCGTTTTTCTTTTCCCATTCCTCCGTACGGAATCGTATCTTTTCGATCGCGTCTCCGACGAAATATTCCGGAATCGCAGCGCAGGTCCATTCTCCCGGTTTGGATTCCAAGGATCCGGGAAAAAAGAATTTGTTTCCTTTCCCGCTCGAAATCTTGTCTTGAGCGTTCGGGTATTGGGTCGTTCCGAGAGAGATTTCCTTTCTCGTAGCGTAATTTTCTTCCTTTCTTTTCCGGGAATTTGCGATTCTCTCCTGGATTTTTCCGGATTGCAAAGATGCGAGAAATCCGCCTTCCGCTTCGATTTCGCAGAAGATTTTCCAGGATTCGTTCGCGATCGAGTCGGTTAATTTTTCCAGATAATAGGAACCTGAGGCAGGATCTACGACCTTTCCGAGATGGGATTCGTGTCTCATCAAAAGCTGGACGTTTCTCGCAATCCGTAAGGAAAAGGAATCCGCCGGCTGGAGAAGGTGATCGAAGGGGAGAACACTGACGACTTCCGCACCTCCGATGGCAGCGGCCATCGCTTCTGTGGTAGCGCGGAGCATGTTATTGTAAACGTCATAAACTCCGTAATTGTACTTTGCGGTTTCCGCAGTGATGAAAGGGAGCGATGCCTCTCCTGAATCGGAGGAATAGGTCCGGAAAATCCGCGACCAAAGGGTTCTCGCGGCCCGGAATTTGGCGATCTCCAAGAAATAATCCGATCCTACAACGAACTGCAGAATCATCTGGGAATTTACCGTCTCCGGTTTCAGGCCGGCTTCCGAGAGTAGAAAAAGATATTCGGATCCGAGAGCGAGGGTAAAGGCCAGCTCTTCTACGATTTCCGAACCGCTATCCCGGAACGTGGAGGAATGAACCGTGAGGCCTCTGAAATTCGGCCAGGTCGCGGCGTATTCCTCCAAAATCGGTTTCAGCGCTTGGATTCCGTGTCCGCCCGAACGGCCGTGACGGGCGAGGATCCGAAGCGGATCGTAACCGAGTCCTCCGATCAAAGGTTTGATCTTGGGCAACCATTCGTGAATCAGAGGAGAATTTTCTTCCGCGACGAAATGCAAGGTACTCTCATGAAGAGGAAGTTCTGCCAATAGGAATTCCAGATCTTCCTTTCTTTTCAGAGGAATTCCTCTTCTTCCGGACGTGGAGTTTTCGATGACAAATCCGATGGAATCGACTCCGTTGGATACGCTTTCCATCGCCAATTTTTTTGCAGTGGGTAGGTCAGGAGAATCTATGTCCTGACGGATATTCCAGTCGTTAGTCAGTTTGCGAGTGGAGCGGGTGTAAGGAAACGTTCCGGGAAGGTTTTGCACGGACCATTCCAGATCCGCTAGATCTTCTTTTCTATAGAACGGCTGGACTTTGAAGCCTTCTCCCGTTTCCCATACGAGCTTTTTTTCGAAATCGGCTCCTTTCAGATCCTTAAGGATCTGATTCTTCCAATCTTCCGTTGAAACCGGCGGAAATTCGCTAAAGAGTTTTTCGGACATTTTCATATTCTCTTCTCTGCAGAAAAGATTCTCCTTCTAGGGAATTAGTGAAATCCTTCATGTAAAGTCTAAAAAGCCGTTTTAGGTCCCTTTTTTCGTGGATAGATAATGCGGAAGGGAAAGCAGAACGGCAAGAGTCAAGGTGCCCACGATTACGAAAAGGGAAACTTCTATGGAGACGTGTATTTCCCACCCTAACATCCACTTGGAAAAGAGAGGAAGCAGGAGTTTGATTCCTACGAACGCCAGAAGTAAAGAGACCCCTTTTTTCAGATGCACGAATAATTCCATGACTCCTCCTAAGAGAAAGAACAAGGATCGTAGACCCAGTATCGCGAATACGTTGGAAGTATAGATAACGAAACTATCCTGGGTGATGGAAAAAATCGCAGGAATCGAATCCACTGCGAACAATATATCGCTGAACTCCACCACTAGAAGAACCAAAAAAGTGGAAGTGAAAAGTTTCTTTCCGTGCTCGGTCACCAGGAATTTTTCGGGGTGGGAAGAAGAAGTCATCGGCAGAAATTTTTTGGCGACTTTCAGCAATTTCATTTCTTCCGGATCGAAATCCTCTTCTTCGTCGTGGGAGTACATTTTCCAGGCGGAGTATAGGAGTAGGATCCCGAAGAAATACAGGATCCATTCGAATCTCGAAACCAGTTCCGCGCCGGAAAAAATCATCGCCCCACGGAATAGGAGCGCACCCATGATTCCCCATTTTAGAATCATGGGTTGGTATTGTTGTTGGATCCGGAATTTTGCGAAGATCATGATGAAAACGAAAAGGTTGTCTACGGAGAGAGAATATTCCAAAAGATAACCGGCCAAAAATTCCAAAGTCTTTTGCTGTGCTAGTCCCGGATTTGCGGAGTCCAAGTGGAAAATATAAATCAGAAGGGAGAAGGTCAGAGCCAGAGAAACCCAGAACAGAGTCCAGATTGCGGACTCCCGAAGGGAAGGTTTGTGTGCGCGCTTGTTGAATACGAATAAATCCAGATAAATTAAAAGACCGACGATCGCGCCGAAAATCAGAAAAAGTGTAGAATCTTTTGGGCTAAAAGAGAGCATCGCAGAGTCCGAACCTGAAAAGTGTGGATGAAAGACAGGTTCCAGCCTGAGATTGGGAAGACAATCCCAAATCCCGTCTTTCTTTTTTCCGTACGGTGGTAAAATGATCTATATCGTCTATCCGATTCTTTGCCTCTTTCACCTATTCGTCGCAAGCCAATGGCCGGATCTTTTTCTTTTGCATCTCGGATCCAAAGTTCTTCCGATTCTCGTATTGATTTGGGATTTTAGCGCGGATGCTCGTTGGCAAGGTCGGAGCGGAATGTGGATCGGTTTCGGATTGGTATTTTCCGCGATCGGCGATGCGATTTTAGCTTTTCCTCCGGAGTATTTTGTTTTCGGTCTGGGAAGTTTTTTGCTCGCTCAACTTTCCTATGCCTGGGGATTTTCCGTCGGAAACCCGGTTCAATTGATCCGTCTCCTTCCTTTTTTAGCCTTTGGCGGAGGGTTTTGTTACTGGCTTTTCCCGTCCGTTCCGGAAACATTACGAATTCCCGTAGCGATTTATATACTAGCCATCGTCGCTATGGGTTGGCGGGCCGCTTCCCGAGCCTGCGAAAAGTTCGATCTTTGGTTGGGAATTGCAGGAGCGGTATTTTTCATTCTTTCGGATTCCCTCATCGCCTTAGGACGTTTTGCGGAGATTCGTCTTCCTTCTCACGGTGCTTGGATCATGGGCACCTACTATTTGGCCCAGTTCTTAATTTACGTTTCCACGGAAGAAGAAAGCTGATCCGAAATCGAAAAATTAGTATTGAATGCTTCCGAAATTTTTTCTAGAATTAGCAACCGGAGTAAACAGATGAGTATCAAACCCCTTAAAGAAACTACTTTCCTCGAAGCCGTTGCGGCCGCGATCCAGCACGAAAAGGACTACTTCGAGTTTTATATGGATACGTATGAAAAACTCCCGCCGGGTCGTACTAGGGAGTTGTTCGAGAAACTCGCGGAAGAAGTGGACGACCACATCAAATTCATCACGGAAATCTATGAAGATGCGGAAGGAGCCGAATTGCCGAACTTGAAGCAACTCACCGCCATCCATAAATTCCATCAGACTACGATTCAGAAATTAATGAACAAGGTGGAGCGGACCATTACCGGTTCGGGTTCCAGAGACGCGCACGAGGCGCTGGAACTGGCAATCCGAGAAGCGGAAAACTCGGTGGCTTTTTACGAGAAGTTGACCACCAAATTCTCGGATCCGAATATCAAACTTTTGTTTACTAAGTTGATGGAATATAGCCAGAACTACCAATCCCTTCTCGAAGCGGAGTTGAACGCACTCGATCAGACTCATTCCGGACGGGGAGCCTTCTTTTGGGACGAGCAGGCGGAGGAAGTGGCAAAGGCTGTCGACCAGCCGGTAAAAGGAACGAAATCCGCCAAGTCCGTCGGACAGAAAAAAGCGGCCGCAAAGAAAGTCGCCAAAAAAGCCGCGCTTAAAAAACCTGCGGCCAAAAAGAAAGCGGCCACTACGGCAAAGAAAAAAACGGTCGCAAAAAAAGCTTCCCCCAAGAAGAAAGCGGCCGCAAAGAAAAAACGTTAGAACGACAGAACTAGGAAGCGGAGCCGGGAACCTTTCCCGACTCCGCTTTAAAAAAGGGTTTTTCCTCCCGCCTGCTTCCTTCAATCTGGACCCAAGATGAAAACGAACGGCTCTCCGGATTGGTTACAAATCCAAGCTCTCTATCCAGTAAATCGGGAAATGATCTGGCTGAATAATTGCGGCACTACGCCTTGCAATACGGAAACGATCCGATGGGTGGAGGAATACCTTCGCGGCTATGCGGCTCACGGAGGTCAGACCGATGTGAGACGTTATGCTACGGTAAAGCGCGCGATTCGTTCCATTCTTGCGGAGTTATTGGGATGTTCTCCCGAAGAATTGAGCTTGATCCATCATACCAATGAAGGAATGAATTTTCTTTCCTTAGGCCTTTCTTTGCAAGAAGGAGATCAGATCCTACTTTTGGAAAACGAATATCCTTCTAATATCTATCCGTGGGAACATTGGAAGGGTAAAGGAGTGGAAATATCTTTCGTTCCCATGTCGGAAACTCCCGAAGGATTTCTGGAGAATTTAAAGAACTCCGTCACTGCGAAGACGAGATTGGTGAGCCTTTCCGCAGTCCATTGGTGTACCGGTATGCCCTTTCCTCTGGAGGAAATCGGCACATTTTTGGCTTCCAAGGGAATTGAGTTCGTTTTGGACGGGGCTCAGGGAGTGGGATTGCTGCCCATCCGTCCGAAGGAAATGAAGATCTCCTATATGGCTTTTCCCGCTTGGAAGTGGTTATTGGGACCTTTGGGCTTGGGTGTGCTTTACGTAGCTAAGGAAAAACTGGCAACTCTTCGTTTTCCGTTCAAAGGTACAGGATCGGTGATCAACGACGAGGCATATCTTCCGTACCGCGAGGAATTAAAAGGAACAGACCGGTACGAGATTTCGACGGTCAATTTTATCGATTGGGTTTATTTTCAATCCACGTTGGAAATGCTGAGTGGGATAGGCTTCCACAATTCCATGGAGAGGATCTATGAACTTGCGGATTATTTGTCGGACGGACTCCGGGAAGCCGGCTGGGAACTTGCCTCGGATCATTTTCCGGATTTCAAGACGGGAATTGTCGTGGCGGAAAAACCGGGAATTTCTTCGGAAGATACGGTGAACGAATTGAAAAAGAAAGGGATCATGTGCGCGCTTCGTTTGGGAAGGGTACGGTTTTCCCCTCATATTTATATTTCCAAAGAACAATTGGATCGAGTGATGGATCTCTTGGAAGGGTAGTATCTTTTGGCAAAATTTCTAGAACGGGCAACCTTACTTTTTCCCCTTTGGGTCATCCTCGGAGTATCTTTGAGTTGGATCCGGCCGACTTGGTTTGCCTGGTTCACAGGCCCTTGGATTACGTACAGTCTCGGGCTTACCATGCTCGGAATGGGGATCACTTTGGTGCCGGAAGATTTCAAGAGGGTGTTCGAGACACCGAAGCCGGTGATCCTGGGTGTCGTCGGCCAATATACCATCATGCCGGTATCCGGGTGGGCTATCGCGAACCTGTTGGACCTTCCTTCCTCCTTGGCGACCGGCCTGATCGTGGTTTCCTGCTGCCCGGGAGGAGTCGCGTCCAATGTAATCTCCTTTTTGGCCAAAGGAGATGTTGCACTCTCGGTTTCGATGACCGCTCTTTCCACGCTTCTTTCCGTGATTTTTACTCCTACCTTAACTTTGCTATTGGCGGGAAATCGAATCGAGGCAAATTCCTTGGGACTCTTTTTGAATACGTTCGAAGTGGTTATTCTCCCCGTAGCTTTGGGAATCTTACTGAATCGATTTACGCCGAGATTCGCCGCCAAAATCAAGGTGGTTTCGCCCCTCCTGGCCGTCCTTCTGATCACCCTGATCGTTGCGTCCATCTTGGGAACGGGAAGGGATGCGGTCGTCAAATCCGGATTTACCCTTTTATCGGCGGTTTTTTTACTGCATGCCTCCGGATATTTTTTCGGTTACTGGCTGGCAAAATGGGGAACCGGGTCCGAGATCGTTTCCCGAACGGTATCTATCGAGGTCGGAATGCAAAATAGCGGTCTCGGGGTGGTTTTGGCAAAAAACAATTTCTCCGATCCTATGGTTGCGATTCCGGCCGCGCTCTCTAGTTTTATTCATTCCGTGATCGGAAGCGTTTTGGCCGCCATCTGGAGGAAAATTCCTAGGGTTCGCGAGAGTGAAATTTCAGAACTTCCTAGCGATCTTCCTTGATTTTTCGGGTCTTTTTTTTTTTATAGCATATGCAACCTACCGAACGTCTCGGATTTTTAGCCCTTAGGGTAGAAAAACCGTTCCGCCCGGAGAAATAGGTTAATTTTTGAACAGAGAAATCCGCCATGAGAGAGATCATTAAACTTTCTTGCCAGGTATGTAAGAAGAACGCTTATTTCCAGACCAAGAATAAAAAGGCGAAATCCGAGAAATTGGTTACAAAAAAATTCTGTAAATTCTGCAGAGCGCACGTCGAACATAAGGAATCCAAAGTTTAATCGAGTAGGCGATGGTCGCAAAGAAACAGGCATACGATAAGAAGATCCTGGCCGAATTACAGGAATTACTGATAGAGAGAAAAAATTCTCTATTGGAAAAGTATGCCAAGTGGGAAGACAATAGTAAACCTTCCGGCTTAAAAGAAATGGGGGACATCGCCGATATTGCCTCCGAAATCAACGAAGAGATGCTTAGCTCCGTGCTCACGGAATCCGAGATCGATACGATTCGGGAAATCGATGCCGCATTGGAAAAAATCGAAGACGGCACCTACGGAATCTGCGAAGGTACGGGTAAAAAGATTCCTCTGGCCCGTTTGAAAGCCATCCCATGGACGCGCTATACTGTGGAATATGCCGAAGCGGTTTCTAAGCACCGCGCTTCGGGCAAAAAAAGCCCACTTTCCACCACCCTTACGGGAACGTATAAAATTCCCACGGACTTGGATTCTCTGGACGACTGAGAATTTCCTTTTCTTATTTTTAGATTGAAATCTCCTGATTTTCCGGGAGCATTTCCATTTCGTGCCAAGCATATTCGCCCGTTTGAGGCCGCTTCGAACCCCTACGTTTTTAACACTGATCCTAAGTGTTTTCCTTTCTTATTTCCTGCTTCGATGGACTCTTCTGGTCCGGAATACGGACGCAAACTTCGGGGTTGCCTGGCTCCAATTTATCGCCGGACTTTTACCGAATCTTCACCATAGGAAATCGGGCCGAATCTTTACGGCCGCATTCGCGCTTTTTTCTCCAGGACTTCTTTTGGCGTCCGCAAACGGAACTCTTTATCTCTCCGCCTTGTTTGCAGGGGCGACATTGGGAGTTTTTCTGCGCCAGTACGTTTCCACTTTTTACGGTCATCCTTCTAACGAGGAGGATCCGTTGCTCAGGTATTTCTATATCAATCGACCGTATAAGAATTCCTTGGAGTTCACTAAGAATCCGAAGGCGGGTCTTTTGGTGGCTCTGTTATTTCTAGTCTTGGAACGATTGCTGACGTATTTCGGCATTACTCCTTTTACGGAAGGCATTTTGCAGGATACGGAATTCGCCCCCGGGATCTCCTCTAAATATGCCTTCGCTCTTACCTTGGATGGGTTGGGGGCATGGCTTTCCGCACTTCTTTATTTTTTGGCGGAAGAGACCAGTTCCCATGATACGGATCCTCCGGTAAAACATTGGAGGACCGGAATCCTTGCGGGCTTTACGGGAAGTCTGATCCTAGGAATGCTGCAGGCGATTTTTCCGGAAACGGATTTCCCGTTTAGTTCGGGGAACGCGCTTACATTCGGTGTTTCCGGATTCTTTTCCGATGCGGCAGCGTTCGGGATCGCGATGCCGATTTTAGCGGGCTATTTTCTATATTTCGTTCATAGTAGAAATTGGCGGATCGTCACTCGGATCGTTTTGACCTCCGCGATTTTACTGCCCATGGCGATCGCGGGAAGATTCCAGGGGCCCGGATTCTGGATCCTGACCTTGCTACAATCGACCGTCTGTACCGGACTATCCTACCAAGGCGGGATCAGAAATCGGATTTGGAAATTCGCATTTTTACCTATCGTACTTCTCGTTTCCGTAGGGCTCTTTGTCGGAATGTATTTTCTGGGAGGTCAAGAATGGTCTCCTACCGCTTGCCATCTCTTTCACGATCATTGGGCACAGGCCTGGAGTAAAGGTAAGGGGATCTCGAAATTTCTGGAACTGTCCTGGAAGGACGGTTGGATCCAAACCTTATCCGCTTGGAACTGGTGGAAGGAGGCTCCTTTTTTCGGACACGGTTTCGGTAGTTTCGCTCTCAGGTGGATCGAATTGGGACCGAAGGGGTCCATACCCGCGTTCGGGCAGCAGGATTTTTCCCTCAGTTCCTTGGCGTTTTTGTTAAACGAAGGCGGCGTGACATTCTTTTTATTGTTCTTCGTTTGGATCGGCTTCGAGTCTTTTTCTAGAGGGACGTATTGGACTCTGCTTCTACTAGTGTTTCCGATTTTCTTTTTTCTCCCTTGGGTCGGGGCTGCCGGGAGTCTGGCATTTCTTCTCTTTTATATCCTGGGCTCTTCGGGAGCTTCCACTAGAATGCTCCCGAAATGGTGGATCATCCCGATCTTCAATTTGGTTTGTCTCATTTTCGGAATCGGAATCACGATGAAAACGTTGGTCCGTCTCTCCGGGCTTGCACAGGGGCCCGAATTCCGCTACGAAGAAAGGAAAACTTTCCAGCTTTCCGCAAAGGAAAAGAACGTTTCTAAGAACGGAATCCGAGTCCACTCCTTCCGCTCCGGAACTTCTTGGGTTATAGGAGATAAGAATGCGGTGAATCTGAGAGTCCTGCTTCCTATCGATCCGAAACCGGGGAAACCGGTATATTTAAAATGGGTTTTTTCGGACGAAAAAGGAATCGAGCTGCAGTCCAGAAGCACTCCCTTGCCTAATGTTTCCAATGCGGTTTCTCTTACGGTTCCTTCCGGAGCCAAGTTTTTGACGGGAAAGATCTTGCGGATGTCCTGGTTCGAAGCGGGGCCTTCCGAATTCCTGATTTCTACCGAAGATTTCGACGGTCTCAACAGGATCCGCTGATTCCTTCACGTTCAGGAATTCCGTTTGACGGAAGCTCGAAGCGAGAGTATCGCGTCGAGCAAATTGCGGACCTGTTGCCGGATCCGAACCAGCCATCTCCAAGCGACTAAAGACCATGGGATTTCAGGAAATCGAAATAGCGCTCCTCCTTCGTGGTTCGGATCGTCTTGGCGGAAATTCTTCCAGACCGGGACGGCTCGGATCGCCTGAAAGTTTTTTCCCGCAATATAAAAGGAAACTTCGGTATCTTTCTCTAAAATAGGCTCTTGTGTGAGAGGGGAATAGAATCCTCTTCTGGAAAGGGAGTATGCCAGAGTAGGTTCCTCCTTATCGGGAGGGCCCAAAGTTACGGAGAGGAAGAGAGGAACTTTCAGGATTCTCTCCTGAAAGAACGCCGGGTTGATGAACCCGCGGAAAAGGAATAAAACTCCCAACCAGGCCGGATATTCCATGAAGAGCGCGATGAATTGCAGAAAGTCTATGTTCACCAGATAGAAAGGAATCAGGTGAGGCGCAAAGAGATAGAAGTTTAAGCAGAAGAGAGGGATGCCGAAAAGCAGAATGGCGATCAAGGTCCTGCCCGGAGAGAATAGGCTCCTGAATAAGCGAACCGTCTCCACCCGTTCGAAATTCTGCGTCTTTCTCAACCAGGAATCGTACCGCGTAAATTTCTGGATCATGGAGTAGTCGTCTAGGAATAATCCCCCCGCTTGCATTAGCTCAAAAGGTAAGGAAACCTCGGCTTGCGCGATCAGAAATTCCAGCGCTAGCAAGGTCACTCCTAAAAGGAGAGGGATCCATAAGATTCCGGTTTCGCCCCCGGCTAAGAGTCTGTTGTAGAACGTATGAAGCAGAACGGCTCCTAAGAACGCGGAAACCGCTTCTAAGCCGGACAAGGAAGCTTTCCTAATCTGAAAATTCCGTAAAAGAAAGAACCCCAGGATTCCTCCGGTAAACGCATGCAAAGGTAAGGAGGTCCCAGCTCTAAGCAATCCGGGCCAAAATTCCAGCTTAAAGGAATAAAAGACGTTTTCTATACAACCGAAGGACGCGCCTAAGGTAAGTCCGAAATACAATCCGTCGGCTAGGTTGGAACTGTTCTTCGTTTTCCGGAGATACCATATCGCCAGGATGGCTTTTGCACTTTCTTCCGGAAGGGCGCCGAAGAGGAATGCCTGTAAAAAAGGGTTCAGACCTTGAAAGAAATCGAATACGAACGCTTCCCAAACCAACGCGATTCCGGTCGCCACCATTCCGGAAAAAAAAGCGATGGTGGAAACGAGCTTTCCTTGGCCGGAATAATAGGTGCGCTTATAGAAGTACCAATAGAACCAGGCCGCCGCCACAGCCGTTAAAGGTTTGAGTAGGTCTATCGAAACGTTCATGGTACAAAAAAAGGCATCGCCCCCATTAGTATCGGACGATGCCTACCCGTTTCGTAAATCGAAGGAAATTCTTAAGCGATTCTTACCTGTTTCTTCCTAAGAAAGTACAGGGCGATTCCTCCGATGCCTAACAGTCCGGCCGCGTATAAGACCGCGAATTTCCGAACCGACAGGAGTAGATAACCTAGAAAGTCGGAAGAATCGGAAACCGGAAACACCTTTGCTTCGTTGCTGATGTGCTGGTACCAGAGTTTATGATCTCCACCTCTGGAAGCTACCCATTGGGAGAATTCGGAATATCCGGTTTGGGACGGATTTCGAATGTCCTGTTTTTCATAAGGGTATTTCCAACTTCCCGGAACCAGGATGGCCCAGGGGAACCCGGAGGAATCCAGATAGGAATCGGATCCGTCCCCGTTTTTGTACAGGCCGGGAAAGTGGATATCCTTATTGGTGCTGATCACATGAGCGAACGTATCATAAGGAAAGGATCCTAAGGACGCTCTCGACACAGGAGTATCGAATACGATTTCCACGGTTGCGACGTGTCCCGGTTTAAATACTTCTCCGGGGTTCGCGTTCTGTCCGTCCAAAGTCGAGCTGGAATCGGGAAGGAGTTCTATTCCGGCGTTCAACTGGTCGGCGGTTACTTTCGTGGAATTTTTTGCCACCTTTTCTTTTCCATTGCCGTCTTCCCTACGGTACGATACGGTCGCGCCTACCCGAACCGGAAGTTTTAACATCAGTTTGTGCCGGTATCCGGCTCCTCTGGCTACGTGTTGGTATCTTCCCCGAAGGCGGACGATCTTGCCGGCTGCGTTCAGATCTTCCTGGTTCTTCAATTGAACTACGTAATCGTTCAGGTCTGCGTCTCCTGCAGAAGGATAGAGATCCTCGAAAGCTAGAGTATATACTCCTTCGCTGGGATAGGACAATTCGGTACAACGATCCTTGTCGTTCGGGTAGATGTCGGTGTCATCGGCGACTCCGTCTCCGTCCGAATCGGCAACCTTCTTATCCGGTAAATCGGTTTGATAGCGGATCGTTCTTGTGATTCCGAGCACTTTATCCAATTGTACGTACTGGGAGATGGATTGTCCTCCGATCGTGACGTCTATCGTGATGCTTCCCACGGACGTGGGCGCGGTTAAGGTTCCCGTTAGTTTGCCGGAAGAGTCTGCCACCCCTTGGAACAGCAAGTTGTTTTGATCGTCGTAGATTAGAACGGAAGCCCCTGCCACAGGTTTGGATCCCTTATCCAAGATCGTTATATTCATCGGGATCGATTGAGTGGTATTGAAATTGAACGGGGGATTTCCCTTGGGGTCATCCACTACGACCACTGCCGAAGTGGGGGTTCCGGATCCGCCGTTACCGTCTTGGTTGCCTCCGGAGTTTGAGTTTCCTGAGGAGGATGAGCCGGAAGAAGAACTGTTACCCGCGGTGTTTCCGGATTGGTTGGAACCGTTCGAGTTTCCGGAAACATTCGAATTTCCATCCGAGTTGGAATTACCCGAGGAGCTGGAACTTCCGGAAGAATCGGAGTTTCCAGAGGTATGCGAATTCCCGGAAGAGCTAGAATTTCCTGAAGAATTAGAATCTCCGGAGGAGCCGGAGTTTCCAGAAGTATTCGAATTCCCAGAGGAACCGGAATTTCCGGATGAACTCGCGGTTCCGGAAGAATTGCCTGCAGAGTTCGAATTTCCCGAAGTACTCCCCGATCCGGACGATGAGGAAACGCTCGTAGAAGTGGAGGGATTTCCGGAACCATCTCCGGAAACGAATACAACTCCGGAACTGCCGGTGTTTCCCGCAGTGCTACCTGTCGATCCCGAGGCGGTGGAAGTTCCGGGATTATTGAGAAGAGCTAGGAAAGGCAATAGTAGGCCATTTTTCTTGCCCCCGGAACAATTTCCGAAGATTGCAATTAGCAAAACCGGTAAAACGATTCTTATAACATTCATAAAAGGAACCCTGTGTTTGATGCTTCTAACTAAAAGACGTAGGGTTTCCGGCAGGTACTACAAAAGGATTAGTTTTTTTTAGCGATATGTAATGTCGCGTTTCCGAATACAAAATTGGTATATTCTACTTCCGTAAAACCCTGCGCTTGGAGTTGTTCCTTAAGGGATTCCTGGTCCGGATAGGAGAGGGAAGAGACAGGCAAATAATCGAACATTTCGTTTTTGCCTCCCCAAAGGAGATAACCCAATACCGGAACGATGCGAAAGAAGTAAAAGTCTGCGATTTTTCGGACGAAGGGGTTTTTGACTTTGCCCACATCCAAATTCGCGAATACTCCGCCCGGTTTCAGGACCCGATGGATTTCCGAAAGGGCCGAATCCAAATCGTCCACGTTGCGGAGACCGAATCCTACGCTCACCGCATCCAAACTTCCGGAAGGAATCGAAGTTAATTTTGTCGCGTCTCCGACACGGATCGTAACACGACCGCTTCGGACGGGGACTTCCAGCCTATGTCTCGCAACATCCAGCATTTTCTCCGAAAAATCGATACAGAGAAGTTGCCGGACTTTTCCGGATTGCTCCAGCCTGACGGAGATGTCGCCGGTTCCGCAACATAAGTCCAGGACAGAAATGTTATCTGTCGTTTTGGATTCGATTTCTCTAACCAATCGATTCTTCCAGAGTCTATGCAGATAAAAGCTATTCCAATCGTTGAAACGATCGTACTTGGATGCGATTCGATCGAAGTTTTTTTTTACGAAAGCGGCCTTGTTCTCCGCCGACGGCATTCGGAATCCTGTCATTTTCTTCAGATTTTTTTCGAAAAGTCTCTTTGGCAAGAGGGATTCGGATCGCTTGTTCGATCGACAGGTTCCGTCACTTTCCAAATCCTGTAAAAGAGAAAGGAGAGAAACTTCGAGTCGTATGTTCGCAAATGGTTGGGATTGGGTATCGACTTTGATCGGGATGCTCTCCGTTTGGAATTTAGGCACTTTTTTTCATGTGATTACGAGCGTGCCTAAATTCAAAAAAGAGCTGTTATCGGAGTTTAGCTCCGAGATCGATTCCGGGATTTGGGAAGAGAAAGTCTCGGCAAAATTGTTTCTCCTGGAAACGAGATTGGTGTGGGTCCGTCACCTAGCCGGAATCGCTACGATGCTGGGCCTACTCGGAACCGTCTTGGGAATTTCGGAAGCATTTTCTTCCCTACAAGCGGCCGGCACCGTCAGCTTGGACGCATTTGCGGGCGGGATCCGTTTGGCTTTAGTGACTACGATTTTCGGACTGTCGGTCGCGATTCCTTCCTTATGGGCGTTTCAGTTCCTGAAAAACAGGATTCTGGGTCTAGAAAGGGAAGCGCTTTCATGGCCCAAAATCCCTCCGACAGGAAACAGATGAAAAGATCGGTTCTCCGCGAGGATGAGGAGTCTTTCGACCTCACCAGTTTTATCGACGTGGTTTTTATTCTTTTGATTTTCGTAATGTTGTCGGTGAGTTTTCGGAAGGAGATCCGGTCCATTCCGTTGAATTTGCCTTCCGTAGGAAACGGGGATGATCCGAAAGGGGAAAGGATCGAAATCGTTCTTTTACCCGGCGGTTCTTTTCTTTGGAGCGGTTCTGAATTGGATCGGTCGGACTTGGAAGGTAAGCTTGCTGCCGGCGGTTTACGGGGCAAAGAGGTCCGTTTCTTTGCCGACGAAAGCGCCGATTACGGAGTTGCGGTTAGAATCCTGGATTTGTTGAGAAAGGCAGGTGTCGGTTCCCTAGAACTCGCCGTCCGAAAAACTAAGTAGGGGATTCGGATCCGCCCAACTTGGGATTATTCTTGTGTCTTTCCTTATCTCGGTTCGTATTTTTTTCCAAGGTTTTGCGGAAGGCTTCCTCGAGGGAAATTCCCATCTGATTAGCAAGGCAGACCAACACGAAAAGGATGTCTCCGAGTTCTTTCGGAATTCCTTCCGGGTCTTCTCCTTTTTTGAAGGATTGGTCTCCATACTTCCGTGCCACCAATCGGGAAAATTCTCCGACTTCCTCCATCAGCAATGCCAGGTTGGTAAGTTCGGAAAAATAGCGAACTCCGATCGTTCGGATCCATTCGTCGACCGATTGTTGTGCTTCGTCGAAAGTCACCGCGTTTTAGATCCCATAGATTTGTTTAGACCCGCCTTTTCCTCCAAAAACGAAATCAGTATTTTGGTAGGTTCCTCGAAACATCCTCCGCTCAAGTGGTGAGGGTCGATGAATTTCTGGCATCCGACCCGATTTCGAAATTCTTCCAGATCCAGCACCAAGGTTTCCGGAAATTCCGCGACCAGTTCCTGCCGAAGTTTCGTCCAGTCCGCGTAAAAGGGAGACTGTCTTACTTTCTCAGTCAATTTGGAATAAAGGAGAGGAGACCACAATACCACCTTGATTCCTTTTGCGGAAGCCCTTCTTATGAATTCCTTTAGAAAAGCGACTTGTACGTCCGATCGTCTGAAATTTCGGTACGTATCCCGGTAAATCCGCTCGGATTCCGAATCCAGTTTGTCTTCGGGAGTATTGGCCAGTAAGGCATTCGGAATTCCCCCTTTGAAACGGTCCGATTCGTCCTTCAATTTACTCCGGATCGCCATGAGATATGCAAGTTCTTCGGGACGTTTGATCCTGGAAAGGGCCTCTTTGAATCTGGGAGGAAAGATGGACGTTCGGAAGACCCTGCTTTTTAAAAACGTATCCCAATCGTTCGTGGAAAAGACTTTCCAGTGTTCCAGGAAATACGAGGAATCATAGGAATAACGGAGGGCGAATCGATTGGCAAAATCCGTAGCGGAATCCGGATAGTACTCCAAGATCGCATAGTCCAAAGGGATTTTTCGGTCTAAGAGTCTTTCCAGAGTATAGTTATGGAAAGAATAGGGCGCAGACGGAGCGGAAAGGTTGTAAACGATCAAATCCGGATTTTCCCGATGGATCTCCGTAAGGGAAATTTCGCCCATATGGGAAGTTCCGAAGAACGTGAGCACCTTCTCTTTCGGAGATTTGGAATCGGTTTCCCGTTTCATCGTGTCCAGGATCCGGCCTTTCATTTCATAAAAGTAATATTCCGCTCCCGATTCCGTATAAGGGCGGACCCATTCCGAGGAAAGCAAACGGTCCCAAAAAATGGCGAGTACGGCGATTCCTAACGGAATCCAAAGGATTTTACGGCTAAGAATCGGAAAATTGACGTCTGCGGTTCTCATATTCTATCCTAAAAAGCGAAATAAATGAATTCTTGTCCCTTTCCCGCATAGTTTCCAAAGATCAAGGCTCCTAACAACAGGAAAGCGAGAAGCAATTTGCCGCGATTTCTGTGGAACCACATCGGGTATCTCTTCGGTTCCTCCAAGGCGTGGAATAACAATCCGCCTAAAAGAAACGGTAAGAGAAGGTCGAAGGATAAGAATGTTTCCTTATTTTCCGGTTTGAAACCGAAGAATCCGTTTTTTATAAAATAGAAAGAATCGGAGATAGTGAAAGCGCGAAAAAAAGCGATTGCAAATACGAATAGGATGTATGTCCAAAAGATACGGATTCCATGGAAAATTTTTCCCTCGGCGGGAAGGATTCGAATGCCGTTCTTTTCCAGAAATCTTTCCACGGTCAAAAAAAGTCCGTGGGAAACTCCCCAAGCGATATAAGTCCAATTTGCCCCGTGCCAAAGACCGCCTAACGCGAAAGTCAGAGTTTGGTTGAAGTTCGTCCGGAACTCGGACATTCGATTCCCGCCTAGAGGGATGTAGATGTAATCTTTCAGCCAGGTTCCCAGAGTGATATGCCATCTCCTCCAAAGCTCGTGCACGTTCCTGCTAAAAAAAGGTGCATGAAAATTCCGAGGTATATTGAACCCGAACAAAAGCGCGCAACCGCGAGCCACGTCGGTGTAACCGGAAAAGTCCGAATAGACTTGCCACGCGAATCCGTTTAAAGCGAGAAAAAGGGAAAGTCCACCGTAATCCTTGGGTCTGGCAAATACCGGATCGATCAACACTCCCAGGTTATCGGCGATGAGCAGCTTTTTACTCGCTCCCAAACCGACGAGAAACAGTCCCGTATAGATCGCCGTCTTATGAATGCGGAGGTGTTCCAGCCTCGGAAAGAAGTCCCGCGCCCGCATGATCGGTCCTGCGATCAACTGGGGGAAAAAAAGTAAAAAAAGCGTAAAGTGAAAGAAAGAAACATTCTCCTCAACTTTCCCTTTGTACGCGTCTATCACATAGGCCATGATCTGGAACGTGTAAAAGCTGATGGCCAACGGAAGTATGATTCGGAAGGGCATCGTAGACGTGTCGAACACCGACCATTTCGTGACGTAGAAAAGATTATCCGTCACGAAATAAAAATACTTAAATAGCGCGAGATTGAGCAGGTCGAGGACGATGATCGTAGCGAGAAGTTTCTTGCTTTTCGTCCGCTGTATCGGTTTTAGAAAAAGATAATTTAGAAAAACAACCCCCAATAAATGAAGTAAAAACGGAGGATTCCAAGACGCGTAAAACGCCAAAGATGCGATTAAGAGGACCCATTCGCGGAATTTTCGCCCGTTCCAGCTCCAATAAATCAAATAAACGACCAGGAAGAATAGGAAGAATAACGTGGAAGTAAAAATCATTTCGCTAGTTTCTCTTTGTGACCCAACTCCGCCGGCAGATCTCGAACGATCGCTTCCGAAAACCGAATCATTCCTAGTTTATTCAAATGGATCAGGTCGTAATAATAGTCGCCGTTTTCCGGTCCGTCGAGGCTGGCTTGGTAATCCAGGAGTCTGGCTCCGGGGAGTATCTTTTCCAATTCTTCCTGCCAGATCTTGTTTCTTTCGGGAGTTCTCCAGGCTTTGACGATATCGCTGTACGGTGCGAGAACGGGAATGATCCTGATTTCTTTTCCGTTCTGCTTTCCGATCCTACGAATGTCGTCGTAGAGGATCCGCAGGCGTCGGAAGAATTTGTCTACGGCCGCGTTTTTACCCACGCTAGTAGGGGTACGCTCCGCTAGAACGCAGGTATCCCAAATCGCCTTTTTATGAAAATGGTCCGAGCCGGCAGGAATCGATTCCCCGTTTATCGGATTCGTTGCAGCCAAGCAGCTATTCACATCTTTTGCCGCCGGATACATGCTGATGCGAGCGAGGTTCGGGTTCTCGTAAGGCCAAGGATCTATCTTCTGTTCTTTTCTTCTCCTGCCTATGTCTTTCAGGCGTTTGGACGGATCCAAAAAGAAATCGCGCATATCCCGCCTGTAAGCCACGCTTTTCAAAGTCAGAAAGGCCAAGTCGTCGTAATGAACGTTGTATCCGAAGTCGTAGATTTTTTGGAGGGCGAGGGGCCTGTCCAATTCGCTTAACATGGAAAGCGTATGCAGCTCCAGATTCGGTAAGTCCAGCCAGGGCGTGGACACTTCCAGAACGTGGATGACCGTATGCACGTTCGGAAATTGGGGCAATAGTTTCTGCACTAGAGCGTCCTGCACAATGATCTCCGTTCCTTCCATCGCAAAAGATTGCACTCTTTCTCCGTACGGTTCGAGAGCGCCGTTCAGGATTCTGAGAGATAATCCTTGGTGGGCTACGGAGGTTCCGAGAAGGATCACGCTCGGATCGAATACCGCTTTTTTTTCCAAAACGTATTCGGTGTTTCTGACCACGTTCGCGGCAAAGGAGCCTTTTTTAAGATAAGGCCGATAGACTCCCGCTTGCAGACAGAGGTCGAAACATATCAGGACAAGTACCGGAATCCAGAATTTTCTGTCTCGAACTAGGCTTATCATCGGATTCATTTGTTCGTCGCCTCAGAAATCGAAATAAAGGAAGTTCTTGCTTTCGGTGATTCCGAAGATTAGAAGCAGAAACACGTTCGCTAAAAAGAAGAGGGCAAACTTCCGTTTGCTCTCCGCCAAGGATTCGATCGTATTCTTGGAAAAATAATACGAAGCGGCATAGCAAACCGCCAACAACAGTCCGTAATCGTAATTGACGTAAGACTGTACCGATCGGAATCCGCCGGGCACGAGGAAGAGGAGGGATTTCATCATTTCCCAAGCTTTGCCCATCGTTTCCGCGCGGAACATGATGAATCCGAAAGCAAGAAAGAACATCGTAAGTACTCTGGCGAATATATCGTATAACCTTCCTCCTTTTTCGTTTAACCACACGGATAGTTTGGTAGCTCCGTATTCGCGATGGACTGCGAGCATCACTCCTTGCCAGAGTCCCCATCCGACGAAATGGTACGCCGCTCCGTGCCAAACTCCCGCAAAGAGCCAAGTGATGAATAGATTCCTATATGTTATCCACTTCCCCGCTCTGGAACCTCCGAGAGGAATGTAGATATAATCCCGGATCCAGGTGGAAAAGGAGATATGCCAACGAGTCCAGTGGTCCGCGATGTTTCTCGCCACCATGGGAAAATTGAAGTTCGGATCGAATTTGTATCCGAACAACCTCGCCACTCCGATGGCGATATCCGTGTATCCGGCAAAGTCGAAATAGATCTGCCAGCCGAATGCCAGCGTTCCGGTCCAAATCTCGACGGGATTTAGAGTCGAATAATTCCTGAAAGTGAAGTCCGTCACTTTTCCCAGGTTATCCGCAAAGACGATCTTCCGTGTGAACCCCATGAGGATCTGGCAGAAAGCGATCTCCACATCCTGACGGGTAACCGTCGGAGGATGGTCCAAATCCCGAAAGAAAGTATGAGCCCTGACGATGGGGCCGGCCACTAACTGGGGAAAAAACGAAACGTACAGCGCGAAATCCAGGAAGGACTTTCGAGCCTCCAGTTGTCTGCGGAACACATCGATGGTGTAACTCATGGACTGGAAAGTATAAAAGGAAATTCCGACGGGAAGGATGATCTTTAAGGGGTCTATTTTCGTCGGGCCGAGATGTTGGAGATCCGCAAAGACCTCCAAAAGAAAATTCGTGTACTTAAAGTAACCTAAAATGCCGAGATTGGTGATCAAGGAGGCCACGAGGCAGATTTTACGGAACCTATCCGTGACTCCTTCCTTGCTCATCAGAAGGCCGGCGAAATAATCCACCACCATAGAGACGATCAGGATGAGAATGTATAAGTTGATCCCGAAGTCGCAGAAGGATTTATCGATCCAGAATTCGTACCAACTGCTTGTGCGAAGTTCGGCGCATTTGATGGTCGCCGGATGCCAAGCGTTATAAAAATACAGACTGGAAAGTAGGAGGAAGACCCTCCGATTGGTTCCCTTCAAAATCTTCGTTACGATCAGAACGATCGGCAAAAAGATCATGAAATGGGCGGAATTGAACAGCATGAGTGCGGTTTTCCTCGACTCCTGAGCAGTTTTTTGCGATGAGCGAAACTCACAACCCTATTTTTGAACTTCGGGTCCTTCCCATTCCTTACCGTACACCGGCTCCGGAGTGATGTCTTTGTACTTGTCTTCGATCCCCTCGATAAAACTGACGGTCGGTTTTACCGAACGAGGATAGGTGGAGAACGTGAAGTTGACGCAAAAGAGCAGAAGCAGATAGGCCAACAGGAGGAGGTGGGTCAAGGCTCTCGTGCCGAAATAGACTGGGCTCAGTATGAAGGAGCGCAGAACAAGCGAGGCAAAGATCAATAAGCCGATCACGGTCGAAACCCAGAATTCGAAAAAATAGCCTTCCCACCAAGTGTAAAACAATAAGGAAGGACCTACCCATAGGAAAAGCAGGACGAGTTCGATCTTGAATTCCTTCCAAAGTCGGATCAGATTGATCGTCGCTACGGATAAGATACCGATCCAAAAATACAGATTCAAATTATAAGGATAGGCTTTAGGGTCCGTAAGATCGGCGGCCCGAATCCTAAGACCGTTTCTCACGCCTTCGAAATTCAAAAAAGCGTCTCCGATTCCTCTATAGAAATTCATCACATAGTTTTTTGGCCCGTCGGAAGCTCCCCATTTTTCCTGGGACGCGTATAGGAAAAGCCAGTTCGCGAAATTCCGTTCGCTCGTCGTTGGGGAAACAAGATCCCGTCCCAAGACGACGAAACCGAGGTATAGATAGGATGCGGTCAGAGTTAATACGGTGCCGAACAGATAGATCAGAATCCATTTCATCTTGGAGGAAAGGTGGAATTTCGCGCCTGCCCATTCTTTGGAAAAGAGCAGCGAAGCAGGGACGAAGGTCAGAAAGATGGTATCGGATTGGTGGAAGTAAACGTTCCAAACCTGTAAAAGATACGCGAAGAATAATTTTCCCGCGGACCATCCTTTTTGCGCGTTCCAAACGCAATACAAGTAAAGGCAGGCCGTAAGACAGGAATGGATCAGAGGCGTATCGTTGTGTTGGGCGTAAAACCAGAACCCTTGCGTGAAATGCACGCCGAGTCCGAGAAGAACGGATCCTAACATATCGGAATACATTCGCCAATAAGCGAACATTAGCGTAAAAATAAAGGTTATCGCCACGGCTAAGGTTCGGATCCGGAGTCCGAACATCAAAGAATCGGGGCCGTGGGCCCATTTCCAGAATTTCGCGTAAATATAACCGGTGCTTTCGAATCCGATATGATGCGGATTGAAAAAAATCTTCGAAACCTTATCCGATCGAATATTATGAGTATATACTATGGAATCCCAATCGTAATGGCGGGAAAGAAAGCGGAGATCGAAAAGGAATAGAGCTCCGGCAAGTAAGGCCAGAAATAGAGTACCTTTCCAAGGGATTTTGTACAGCAATCCGTTCCTCAAGGCAAGAACGGGGGAAATCAGGATCTTGGACAAGGAAGCCATTTTAAGAGTGGAAGAGCCGGTCTAGGAATTCTCCGTTTTTTCGAGAAGAAAAATAGGGGGATTCGGCGATCACGGAGAGTTCCGCTCCTTGCGCTTGGAGAAAGAATACGATCTTTTCCAGGCCCAATAATTTTCTTATTACTCCCGACTTGTGGAGGATCTGCAATCCGGATTGATTGGGTTCCCAATGGATGGATTCTCCGCCCAACCATCCTCGTCTGGTAAGTTTCAATCGGGAACCTTCCCACTGAAGGTCGTTGAATAAGTTCCTGTCCAAAAAGCGGTACAGATCCAGAAAGAAAGCGAAAGCGACGTATCCTACGATGATCATGGCGGAATATTTATATAGAACAGGGTTCACGAGTAAAGGAAGCTTTAGTACTTTCGGAATCTGAAGAAAGTCCACGAACTTGAAGAGTAGGTCCGCCAAGGGTTTTTGAAAAGCGAGAAGGAAATTCAAGAAAAATGCATACACGAAGATTCCTAAAATCGCGGGGATCACGTTCTTTTTCAAAAGCAGTGCGGAAATCCGCTTCTTTCCGCCTGGAGAAGAAGATTGCATCCAATCTCTCCAGGAACCGTTTTTTTGCTCCGGGACTTTCGTTTGATTCATACTTTTTCCTCGACTCGGATTCCCGTCTTACGCTTTCTATTCTTCCAAAGGGAAAGAAGGCCTTCCTCCACCTGTTTTGCCGTGGAATCCCAGGACCAATCTTGGGACTTTTTCCGAGGAGGCGGAGTGCCTCGCGTTCCCGCTTTTCGTAAGGCCTGCACCCAAAGGGAAACGTCTTTCGGCGGAACAAAATCGTCCGTTTCCGAATCTAGGACCTCGTGGAATACGGGGATATCCGAAGCGATACAGGGTTTGCCTTCGCGAATCGCTTCCAGGAGCGGTAGTCCGAAACCTTCATGCAGGGAAGGGAACAAAAAATAGGAACAGTTTCTATATAGCCATCCGAGTTCGCCGTCGCTCGGGTTTTCGATGAAATAAATCCCTTCGGATTCCGTGCTACCGTCCCGCAAAATCTCGGTCAATCCGGCGGATTTCCATCCTAGACGTCCGGCGAGGACCAATGCGAACGGATATTTAGGATCACTTTTTTTTAATGTACGATACGCTTCCACGAGAGTGCCGAT
Organism: Leptospira fluminis; assembly: GCF_004771275.1. Lineage (GTDB taxonomy): Bacteria > Spirochaetota > Leptospiria > Leptospirales > Leptospiraceae > Leptospira_B > Leptospira_B fluminis. Next base: position 94,266 of record NZ_RQEV01000007.1, read on the forward strand.
GTTTTTTCGCGGCTCCAATGTCCCTACGGAAAAAAGAAAATTCGTGGGAAGGACTTTCGCGGGAGGTGTCACAGATTCGAATCCTTGTGCACCGGGATAGACGACCTCCAGTTTTTCCGCGGTGCTCGGAGAGAATTCCCGAATTTCTCTCTCCGTATTTTTGGATAAACAGAAGATTTTTCCCGCTCTTTTTAAGGTTAGCGGGGAGAAAATTCTATGTTGCCAATAATTCGCGGTCGTCATCGTTTCCGGTGCGGATCTAAAATTCAAATCGTGATAATTTACCGCCATCGGAATGCTCCTACCCAGGAAGGGCAGTAGTTGGAGCGTTCCCCAAAAAACGTCGATTCTATGAGCGCGAAATATGGAAGGCATGGTAAAGTTCAGCCAAAAGAGACCGGGAAGTTTACTCGGCAGAAATGCGGGAGTTCTTTTCGCCAATTCCTGGAATGTCGGATGAACGGGTTTATTCGAATATAGATAGTATTCCAAAGGTGAATTCGGATTCAAGACCCGCTCCAGAACTTCCGCCAAGTACCTAGAATTTCCGTTCATCCCGTAGGATAAAGGCCTCGCATCGACGGCGATTCTGGGTTTGTACTTCAAGGTTTCCTTGGCGATCAGCATATTCTTAAGTCCGTTCGGGTCTTAAAAAGAAAAGGCAGAGATATTGGATGAAGCAGATATAGAACAAGTAGGAAAACATCATCAATTTCTCCTCCGCCGTCGAACCGATAAAGGAGCGGTTCAATAACAGAACTAGCAATGCCAGAATTAGGAAAATAACGGCCGCCTTATTCTTTTGCAGGACTTCTTCCCATTCCGCCAAATTAGGTAACCGCTCTTCTACAGGCCAGAAGGAGGATAGTACGAAAGCGGCGGGGAATAATAGGAAAACAAAAGCGTGAACCCAGGAGATTCCGCTGAACATCACGGAAAAAAAGAATAGCCCCGACAAGAGAAAGCCGTCCGAAGCGCCCTTGTAAGCTTTGTAAAGATATGGCGCGGAAATCCCTAAAGTCGAAAGCGTAAGGATCCACTTGACTTGTTTTACATTCAATTCCCAAAAAGGCATACCGAATCGTCCCTGATTCATGATGTCGGCATATGGAAGAAAATATTTCGCGATCGTGGAACTCAAACTTTGGTTGTTTTTCCACGCTCGTAATGCGGGCGATTTCAAATATTTTTCCAGCACTAATTCGTACCAGGTACCGTTCATTTTCCAAGTAAAGGCAGGATCCGCGATCGCAGGTAGGACCACCCAAAGGAATCCGAAACCTAACGTATAGAATATCACGGAATATCTTTTTTTAACCAAGAAATAGAATAGGAACGCCGCCGGAGTGATTTTAATCACGATCGCTAAACTAAGTAAAAGCCCGGCTAACCAATCCTTTTTGACGGACACGGCGGAAAGAACGAGGAAGAGCAGAATGAACCCGACCTGATTGTTGTTCTGGTGGTTTTCGATAAAACGGTAACAGAGAAAAACGAGGCAGGTCAGAAATAGGAATTTTTTTTCCCGCCCGAGGAGTCCTGCGATCAGGAAAAGGCTCGCGACCATGGCCGCAAAATTCAGGGAGAAAAAAATCCCCGAAGCGACGGGATATTCCAGATAGGAAAGGGGAGAAAGTAAAAAAGCGAACGTGGGCGGATAGATGTAAGCCCCCACGTTATCCATTTTGGTTTGGAGTCGTACAAAAACCTCAGGTTTGAAGATGTCCTTCAGGTCGAGTTTCCCGGACTCCAGTTCCTGGACCAACTCATCCAGTACGTCCAAATCATACAGGTCCTTATGAGCGGAAAAGTTTTTGGAAGCCTCGAAATAATCTTTGAAATCCGAGGACACCGAGATCCTGGAGATCCCGTTCAAAAACAGAAAGATTAAAAGTGCGAGGAATAAAAATAGAGGCCCTCGTCTCCGAAGATCGATCCGCATTCAGGTACTGTTTTCCGGTAGCCCCGAAAAGCCAACCAAATAACCGACCGGTCTCTCCGCCGAAATTCGGAGGTAGAAAAATCGATTTTCTCCGGGAGAGCGCCGATTTTTCTGGAGGTATGGAGATTGGAGATCTTTCCGAGTATTCTTTCAATCTTCCCGAAGAGTCCATCGCGAAGGTGCCGGCTGTCAATCGGGACGGAAGCCGACTTTTGGTTCTTTCCTCTACCGACGGTGTTTTGAAAGAGGAACCGTTCTTTACGGAAATTCTGAAATATCTAAAAGAAGGCGACGTATTAGTCGCCAATTCCACAAGAGTCGCTCGGAGACGGGTGTTTCTCCGTACTCTTTCCGGAAGAAGGCACGAGGCTTTATTTTTGGATCCGAGCGAAAGGCGGAACGAGTGGAAAGCCTTAGTCCGCAATTCCAAAAAATTGAAACCCGGAACGGTTCTGCAAGACGAGATGTCCGGTCGCTTTCAATTTACCGTTACCGGTAGAGAAGAAGAGATCACGTTACTTGCGACCCCTCCCGATTTCAGGGAAATCGATTTCGAAACGATAGGTAGAATTCCGATCCCTCCTTATTTCAAGCGGGAAAGTTCGGAAGAAGATTCCGTCCGTTACCAGACCGTTTATGCGAAGACTTTGGGATCGGTCGCCGCACCTACCGCCGGGCTTCACTTTACACCCGAATTATTGGAACAGGTCCGTCGTCTCGGCGTCGAATTCGTGGAATTGGAATTGCGCGTAGGTTACGGAACCTTTTCCACTCTTACCGCCAAACAATTTCGGGAAAAGAAACTTCATGAAGAATTTTTTTCCATTTCTTCCGAAGTTGCCGAAACGTTAAATCTTGCAAAAAAGCAAGGAAGAAGGATCATCTCCGTAGGCACTACCACTCTGAGAGCTCTCGAAGCCTCCTTCGATTCGGGGACCCGAAGTTTTCTTTCCGGGGAATCCAGTACGAGGTTATTCCTTCAACCGGGAGATCCGATTCTGAGCTGCGACTGTTTGATCACGAATTTCCATTTGCCGGAGAGCAGCTTGCTGCTTTTGGTCTGCGCGTTCGCGGGAAAGGATGCCGTTTTAAATGCGTATCGCTACGCTTTGCGGAACGGTTTCCGCTTTTATTCCTACGGAGATGCGATGCTCCTACTGAATCGGCTCTAAGATTCTCTTTTATCCTTCTTTCTTATTTTTATTGAGCAAATCCGACGTCGGACGGAGTATGGAGAGGTGCTGCGCAGAGTACTTCCTTCCCAAGCTCAAACGAAATTCAAGGCCGTAAAACCGAAGCAACTGAAAGGTCTGCCGGATTTTTTGGTGTTCCACAAGGAAGAGGTTCGGACATTTCACCAGGCTCTGGAAAATCCGGAGCTATTCCGGCACATTCTGATCACCGGACCGGAAATCGAATCCAATCTTCTACAATTCGCCCAGTACTTGACGGAGCAGGTGAAACATAGGCCGGTCATCGCGGAACCTACGCCGACCTTACTTTCCCTCGCGGGCTATCCCAATTCGGAAAAGTACCGGCCCGGGAGGATCGCCGAAGCGGAGGACGGTTTATTGCTACTGCCTTTGCGCCCTTTAGTGGAAGACCCGGATCTCTATTACTTTTTGAAAGGCGTATTGCTGACCGGAAAGATAGATTTTCTCGCCTTACCGGAAGGACCGGATTCGCGTCATATCAATCGGTTTCATCCTAGCATAGAGTCCCGGTTCCGACTGATCCTAATCGGGGAGGAAACGGAAGTGGATTCCATTTCCCAATTGGATCCGGATTTTTACGGCGGATTCGATTTTAAAATCCACATGCCTTACGAAGTCAATCTTACCTCCGCCTGGCTTCCCGTATTTTCCGGATTGGTAAAATCCTGGGAAAAACCGGGCTATCCTTCCTTGGACCAAAGCGCGTTAGACGCTCTTTTGGAATTGGCTCTTCGGTGGAACGATAGTCAGACAAAACTTTCCCTGCATCTTTCGGAATTACGTTCTTTTGTGACCGAAGTACTGGCTCTGAGCAAGAAAAGCAAAAGAACCTTGGGCCGAGCCCAGATCGAGGCCGCTCCGGAGGAGATCCAAAAACGTACGGCAATTCATAAGAGAAAATACCGGGAGAACATTAAGGAAGGTTTAATTTCGGTTCCGTTGAAGGGGAAAAAGACGGGACGCATCAACGGTCTCTCCGTGATTCTTTTGCAATCCTCCCTTTTGGATTTCGGACAAGTAAATCAGGTCTCCGCTCGGGTTTCCTTGGGAAGCGGAAATCTGATCAATATAGAGAGGGAAGTGAACCTTTCCGGCGATCTGCACGACAAGGGAGTGTTTATTCTTCAGTCCTATATCAAAGGAATGTTTTCCCATATCCAATCCTTCGGACTGGACGCTTCGATTTTGTTCGAACAGAACAGCTCCCCGATCGACGGAGATTCCGCTAGTTGTGCCGAATTGCTCGCCCTTCTCTCTGCCTTGTCCGATTTGGAGATCCCCTGCAATATCGCGGTCACCGGCGCCTTGTCCCAATACGGCGATATTCTACCGGTCGGATCCGTGAATACGAAGATCCAAGCTTGGTATGACGTGACAAAGTTGGCGGGTTCTCCGAGTGAAACGTATACTCTTTATCTTCCGAAAGACAATGTGAGGGACTTAAATCTACCCAAGGAGATTCTAAACTCCATGAAAACCGGCAGATTTAAAATCGTTTCCTGCTCTCATGTGGAGGACTTAATCCCAGAGGTGTTCGGAGCTCCCGCCGGAAGAATGACCAAATTCGGATCTTATCCGTCGGGAAGTCTATTCCGATTGATAGAGGAACGGATCGACAAAAAGCGAGATTCGGAAGAATCCTCTTGAAGGAGAGAAATACTTGCCTCATGTGCGAGGGAGAAAATCCTTTCTCTTAAGACTCGGATTTTTCCGGAAGAGGAATAGAAGATGTTAGGCAAAAGCCTGGAAAACCTGAAACAGATGAATCAGATGCGCGTTCGGATGAAGCGTCTGGAGAAAGAATTACAGGCGCTCTCGTTCGAAGGCAAATCCAAAAACGAATGGGTGACCTGCATTTCGGACGGCAAATTGACGGTCCAGGAAATCCGCATCGAAGACGAACTGCTGGCAAAAAACGATAAAAAGCTTCTGCAAAAAAGCATCAAGCAGGCAGTGAACCAATCCATAGATTTAGCTCAAAAAGCGGCCGAAGAAAGGATGGGAGAGTTCAAGGGTCTTCTTTCCAATATGCCTTAGTCCTTCAAAAGGGGGATAGGATCGTCGTCCGATTCGAAGCGGAATTCTTTAAAAAATCATGAGGACAAACAGGGTTCGGTTCGTCCGAATCCGGTAACACGATCCCGGCCGTCGTCTCCTCGTCCGAGCTCGTTCGGGCGTAGGAAAAGGAAATTCCGCCTGCGCGATAGGGCTCCGTATTGATCTGCATGGAATATAAGGTTCCGCTAAAATTCTTCTTGATCAGGAATAGGCCAGGGCTAGCGTTTACGTTTTGTCTGTCCACCCTTACGAATTGGAATTGTCCCGGATTCAGCGTCCAGAGAGGGGAAATGTCGGATAAACGGTACGGAAGGTAAAGTCCTTCCAAATCGATTCCATCCATATTGATTCCGATTAACGGAAATCGAAACATCACCGATTCGAGAGATTGCAATAACGCCGCAGATCCCGTCGTATCCGTTCCCGCTTGTACGAAATCCGGCGTATTATCGCCTATCGATTGCCAGAGAAAGGACGCGAACATTTTACGGAACGTATCCGCCGCCGCAGGACCCAATTCTCCGACGATCGGATCCTGTGTCGTGTAGGCTGCAGAAGTCCTACGAAAAGTTTCGAAAAGATTGACCGCGTCGGTTCCACGGAAGCCGGCAATTCCCTGCACGCTGGCTCTGAAAAATAAATCCCTCTCATCGGCGCTTCCTCCCGCGGAAAGATATAGGTATTTCATGAACGGATAAGAGAAGGCGTAGTCCACCACGGAGTTGTAAAGCGGACTCCCGAAAAGTGCGGTTCCGTTGACACCTCTGGCACAGGCCCCGGGCATATTTCCCCGATAACAACGGATTCTTGCGGATTGCGGAGAGTAACCTGCGATATCCGAAGCCACTTCGCTGGTGCCTTCGTTGATCCAGGTTTCGTCCCGATTTCCTCCTTGGGCTAGAGCCAAAGCTTCATATTGGAAACGCACCAAATGTTGGTACTCGTGGGAAAGAGTCGCCAACAACGTGTCCGGTTTTCCCGCAGCCAAATCCCTGTTCCGAAGATCCACCAGTTGGACCCCGTCCAAATAAAGCATGTCCTGATAGTTGGATCGGATGCGGGAGAAAATACTGTCCGGATAATAGTCTGCAGGATCGAAATAGCCCGCCACGAAGGAACCGCCCGGGAGACTGCCGTCCCGGATATCAAGGATAAGAATGGTAACTTTTCCATCCTTGTCCAGGTCGTTCGGCGTTCCGAAAGCCGACGTCAATCTAGGATGGATTTGCGAGTCGAATTCGAATGATATATTCTGATAATCTAATGTATTAGGAAGAGTATTCTCGGCATAGACGTTCACGTATTGACCCGAAGCGGCGAGGTGTGCTTGGGTGCAATAGGAGGCGTTGGAAACCAAGTCTCTCGCCCAAAACGCTCCGTCTCCGGAACAGTTCGGAGAATACGCCACTAACGAAAGCAACTGGCTTGCCGAGGACGAATTTCCGTCCTCTTTCAGATTCGGATGAAGAAGATTGGAACAATATCCTAAGAAGAGGGCAAGGATCGTTAGAAGGAAAAACCGTAAAACCCGAAGAGACGTGCCGATTCCTGTCCGGAAAAGGACTTTCAGAAAGACCGATTCTCCAGTTTGGAATCCGTTCATGAGGAACTCTTTCCGGAATAGGAATCTGCTTTACGCGGTGATCGACCTATCCTACGGTCAATTAAGAAGGATCCCCGTTTCGGAGCAAGTCGCATTGACCTTTTTGCATTTTAATCGTTGGAAATATTTTTCCAATTTTGGAAATATATTTTTTATCACTTTGTTCGTTTTACAATGTTCCTTTCGTCCTTCTCCGATAGATCGTCCGGATATAATGAACTACCCCGAAGGGATTACCGCACTTCCCGAAGACGGTGAATATTTCTCTCCGATACGATCTCTTCCCACCGGCTTCTATGTTCGACAGGTATTCATGAACAACAAAAGGCATAGACCGGAATTTTTGATCAGCCAGCTCACCGTGACCGAAGCTAAGAATTGGGAAGAAACAAGGTTCGAAGGAAAGCTCGTGGCAGATCCGGAAGGGAAAGGATTTCGCTTTCGTCCCAAGCTTTGCAGGATATTCACCAGTAAGGGTCCGGGGGATCGATGGGCGTTGACCCGTGCATTCGAATGTGATCATTTCGAATTTCTAATATGGAAAGCGGGTCCGAACGAGATCCGTCTCGTTCCCGGACCCGAGGGAGAGGAGGAAGGGCTTCTATTGAGGCGCTCCGCTTCCTCGGTCCCGGGAAGAGTGACCGCAGTCGTATTGAGAGCAAAGGAAGGAATTCTGGAGATTTGGGGGATTCGACTCGCGAGGGTAAGAAAGGAAGCGACTTTGGTGATCGAAAAACCTGACGGTAAAAGGACAAGGTTAAGGTCCTTGAAAACGGTGGAAACTACGGGAGAAATACAGGCCGACGGAAACATTCTCCGTCCGGGAGATCTGATCCTGTACACGAATCCCGGAGAAGCGGGACCGTTGGCTTACGAATGATTTTCGAGTTAGGGTTTAGGGTCCAGCCCGGTTTCGGAATCGAGTATTTTACGTAAGCCCGGAAAGATTTTGAGATAGGGAAGTTTCCTTCGTATTTCGGAAATTTCCTCGTCGGATACCTCCGTCCCATCCAATTGAAGATGTAAGAGTTCGCTTAATCCGTACAGCGGGAGTAGGTTCCTTACTTTCGTTCTTTGCAGGTACAATTCCCTTAATTGGGAACAGTTCAAAAGGGGCTTTAAATCCGATACGAAAGTATTCCTGAGCTCCAGATGACGAACGGCACAACCTTTGCCGAGAAAGTCCAGGGAATCCACTTTCGTGTCGGAAAGTTCGATCCGAGTCAATTGGTTCCAGGAGGTATAAGTGGCGAGATCCGAATTTTGCAGCGGGATTCCGTTCAGTATCAGAGAATCCAATTTGCGAACTTTCTCCAAGGGTTTGAAATTCCGAACCTTCGTTCCCGAAAGATTCAAATAACGCAATTTCGGCAGATCGGGTAGGGCTTCCAAGGAAACCAGATCCGAAGCGGGAAATTCCAAGGTTTCCACCTTCGAAAAGGAAGCTAGATCCATTAATTCGGGAGTCTGGTCAAAGCCGATCCAACGAGTATCCTGGTGATAAAATGCGATCGTTTTTCCCGAAGAATTCCGTATAGGCAGTCCAGCCTTGGTATGAAAAAGGCAATGGCAAAGTAGGAAGCCGAAGAGAAAAAAAATTCTGCCCACGGATGCATTTTAAGAAAGAGGAATCGGATTGGAAGCCCGTTTTTTCCCGGAACGTCTTCGGGCCCGGGATTTAATCCGGGTTGACATAGCCCGCGAATAAATCGCAAGATCCTTACTGTGAAACCGCAAGTTTTCTTCGGGATTGCAATATGAGCGAAGATAAAAAGGGCGCTTCCAGAAAAACGAAACAGAAAGAAGAGATTTTTCGCGTAATTCAGGATGCGAAAGGCCCTCTCTCCGTAAAGGAAATACACGACCTCTCCAAACTTTCCCTGAAAAATATAGGAATCGCCACGGTCTATCGTACGGTGAATCATCTGTTGGAATCCGAAAAGATCCACGAAATCAAATTACCCGGAGAATCATCACGCTTCGAAACCAGTCATCTGGAGCACCATCACCACTTTCATTGCACCGAATGCGATCGTGTCTTTGACGTGGAAGTCTGTCCTTTTCCGATCGAGAACCTACCCAAAGGCTTTCGGGTGGATTCCCACGAGATCCTACTCTACGGCGTCTGTTCGGAATGCAATAAAATCCAAAAATGAACGAAAAAAAAACTAAAGTGCGCGTTCTCTTTTTGAGCATAGCGTTTCTGCTCTCCTTCTTTTTTTTAGATAGAATCATATTCCCTTCTATTCTATTCAATTTTCCTAATGAATTAGAATGGGATACTTCCCCATGGTACAATTTTCTGGAGAAGAGGCGGAGGATTCGGTTCGATCGGGACGAGTCCGGTATTTTAGCGGTAGGAAGCAGTGTTGCCCTGTATTCCCTGTTTCCGGATCGGTTAACGGAAAATTTAAGACGAAAGGCTGAAACCGGAACAAATCCGATCCGGGCGGAATTCTATGCCCACCCCGCCTTGACACCATCGGATTTTTATTATTATCGGGAAGACATAGCCTCCAAGAAGCCGAAATTGGTCGTCTATGTTCTGAATCCGGCGGATTTACAATTGGATTATCTCGTAAGCGAACTGGAATTGAAGACCGGAAAGCTGGACCCTTCCATCCCGTTCGAAGAGGAAAGATTATTTTCGGATTTCAGTCGGGGAAGACACCAAAATAGGATTCTGTATCCGGATCAATTCTTTCGGGAAAATGCCGATCGGATTTGGAAGTTAGGCAAACCGGTGTTCTTGGAACTCTTGTCTAGATCCTTGTTCCTGCTGACTCGGTACCGTAATTTCGTATATGATCCGTTCGATTCGTTTATCGAACACCATCTTCGTAGCGGACGTTCGTATCATTATTATACGGGTATTCTGCCGGAGGAAGGAATTTACCTAAGAGGCTGGACCAAGCCGAAGTTCCATATCGAGTGCGAACTCAAGGACGGAAAATTGGTCGATAGCTTTTTTTCCCAAAAGAAGAACACCGGATTAAAGATCTTTCAGGAAACTCCGGAAGAACTATTGTTATTGAACGAGAACTTCGAAAACCGAGGTTGGCACGGATTGGAGTTGCGGTTTCCGGGTAACGTGGAGAAAGTCCGACTACGTTTCGAGATCGAACCGCCAGTTTCTTCCGACGAAGTGGACGATCGCATCTTCGGAATTCCGGAGATTTACGGGTTCAGACTTTCCCAGAATTTCTGCCGTAGGGATTTTCGTAAAAATATCTCCTACGATCGGATTCCCGGAATAGACGACGATCGGATTTCCGCTCTGAGCGACGCCGCTTATTTAGAAGATTATGAAAAAAGAATTTATAGGAGCGAAGATGGAGAGGCAGCACTGACTCGTTTGAAAGTGATTCGGATGGCCAAACGAAAGCTGCGGGAATCAAATTCCTATTTTTCCTGGTCGGAACTGGAATATCTGAAAAAAGGAATCGGGTTTTTGGAGCAGAAAGGGATCCGGGTCCTATTGATCAATTCCCCGGAAAATCCGCTGGAAAGATCGTTATACGAGGAAAGTCCTTGGTACAAAGGATACGTTTCGTACCTGGAAAATCTAGGCGGAAACAGATATACCTTTAAGGACGCTAGGAATTTATTCTCGGACAAGAAGGACTTTTTGGATCCGCATCATTTGACCTTTCGGGCCGCCAGATTCGCTACCGACGAGTATTCGAATTGGATCTTCTCCGAATTATCTTCCATCGAATAGGAGTTTCTCTTGTTTCAATTCAGATCCTTTCCCGTTTTTCGAAAATTCCGGTCCGACGCGATAAAAATATTAGAAAAACGAAATGTAGTATTATTGATTTTTTTTCTGACGTACGTCTTTTCCTCCGTTTTAGTCTGGAAAAAGTACGGTTGGAATCCCAGTTCTCAGGTGAATTTCGGCCGAGAATTCTGCCAGCTCAACGCGGATCGCACTCCGGACGGCGCGATCGTATTTTTGGGCGAAGAGGGAAATCTCGGATCCGGTTATGACGGTCAGATTTTTTACTTCTATTCCAGGATGCTTTCCGATTTCGGATTGGATTGGCCTAAGGGGTTCGAAACGAGTGTCAGGGCGCCGAGGATAGGGTATCCTCTCTTGGTTTCTCCTTTCGGATGGTTCGGCAGGACAGGTACGATCTTCGGAATGTACTTCCTGCATTTTTTACTTTTGGTCCTCTCTTTTTTGGCGCTTTACGATTTGTTGCCGGAAACCAGAAAATTCTTGGCTTCGTTCTATCTTTTTTCTCCCTTCGCACTGGGGGGCTATGTTCTTCTCGTTTCGGACGCGATCTTGGCGAGTCTTTTGGTCCTCTGTTATTGGGCGTACCGAAAGGATCGGTTTTTGCTTTTCTCTTTGTTGGGCGGACTTGCTCTCCTTACGAAAGAGCAGGCGCTTTTTCTCTTGTTCCCCCTCGGTTTGGATGCACTCATGAAAAAGGAATTCCGCCGAGCTCTTTGGGTCGCGAGTAGTCTCGTTTTGCCGTTAGTTTGGAATCTTTATCTTCGTTCCGTTTTGTCGGAATCCTCGCCGGCCAGGTTCGCGGAATTTTTCGATCCGTTAGGCGGTATTACGGGCTATCTTAGAGAGCTTTATGAGGCTTTTTTTTCCGGATCATTGTCGGAAGAGGGCGGAAGGTTGCGGGCGATAGCGAAGAAATTCTCCCGCTTTTCCCTTCTTTTATTGTTTTTCAGCGGATGCATCCTTCTCTTTCAAGGAGATAGAAGAAAAGGATTTCCGTTCCGTTTGGGACTGGGTCTGACCTTATTTTCCGTTTTTTCGGCCGGTTACGTGTTGTATTGGGCTACGTACGAAAACATTTCCCGCATGTTTACGGTTTCCATTCCGCTTTTGGTGTTTTGGCAGGCGGAAGACGAAAATCTTTCCGCTTGGCATTACTGGGGGATTGTCGCGTTCGTATTGGCGCTTTTTTTCGTAAAGATCGCCTTTATTTCCAAGCCCTTGGCGTACTCGATCTGGTAGTCGTTATTTCCGTTCACCCATAGCGGAGGCGGGAATTTTGTACTGCGCTCCTATTCTGGAATTCGCTTTTGCCATCTCTTTCTTATCCAGTACCACTTCGGTTCCGTCGTCTAACTTTAGAGAGACGGTATCTTTTTTGGACTCTCGGACTTTGCGCATGAGGTCTTGGATGGAATTCACTGAAATTCCGTCCGCGGATTCCAGGATTCTTCCGAAAATGTCGTGGTATCCGTTATTGGATTCGTCGGGGATCACCTGGGATAGGAGTACGATACGACTTTGCGGTTCCCCTAAAGAACGGAATTTGTGGTAATCGTAGAGATACAGAAGTTTTTTATCCACCCTCGATCTCCAATCCTTTCCCCATTCCAAAAGGTAATTTTCGGAAAGTTCCAAGAATAAGAAGCCGCCGTTTAAGTAATAATCGGGCCGGTTGGAAGGGTCTCTATGTGGAATCCGAACGGCGGAATAGGGAAAGGGTTTTAAGGGAAGGTCCATTTCCATCTTTTTCTTATCTCTCAGGATCAGAACCGGAACGGTTTTCCCTATTTCATAACCGAATTCGTCTCCTGCGTGGGCAAGAAAGGAAAAAACCTGTTTGCCGTACGTAGAATGTTCGAAGTAGCCTTTGGAATCTATCTTCTTGCCGCCGAATTCCAGAATTACGTCCCCCGCTTTGAGTACTCCGTCCGCAGAACTTCCGGGAAGCACTTCCGCCACGAGAATTCCTTCGTTTTTGCCGGAGATTCCGTAGAACTCTTTCGTAGCGGAATCCGTGACGGGGCGATGGCGGAACCCCTTGTACGCGATCCGATCGGATTTGCCGGAAAGCCCTAAAAATTTACGGATCAAAAAGGAAGGAATGGCTCTACCCGCGTTTTTATCTCCGGTAAAATCGAACAGGATACCGGCGGCTTTTCCATCCGAAACGATCACCTCCCCGTTTCCGTTCAGGGTTTCCGCGGAGTTCACATCCAAGATCGGCAGCTCGACTTGGCCTTGAGGATACAGGTCCAGATCCAAACTGAGTAAGGCCCCGCTCGCACTTTGTATGGACCCCGAGTTATCCAATTGATAAATTGCGATCTGTTGAGGGTAGACGATTTTTTGCTGGAATTCCAGGGGCTTTAGGTCTTCGAAGAAGCCTTTTTCCTCTACGGTCAATAGCGCGAGGTTCGTTTCCGAATCGGTACGGGAGATATCCGCTTTGGTTTCCGTATAGGAGGAGAATTTTTTGACTTCCACCAAAGTGGAATACTGGAGGATCTGCGCGGGAACCAAAATGCGGTTTCCGTTCACGACTATGCCGACTCCTCTTCTTACCCGAGGGTTCTTTTTTTTCCAAGGAGAAATATAGTCCGGCTCTTGGTAGGAAACTTTGATTTGAACGATGCTTTTTTCAAAACCGTTGTCGGACCGATTGGAGACGGTTCCGGAAGTTTTCGTCTCGGAGTTTTTTTTAACCGAAAATTTTGAGGTTTTCCCGTTTTTGGATTCGGTCGAGGAAACGGTAAATACGAGAAGGAATAAGAGAAATAGAATGCGTAATTTCAAAGAATCACTCCAGTCCGTACGTGGAACGGATTTGTTTGTCGGCGGCTTCCGCTTCCGAGCGATCTAGAATCAGGGGAAGTTCCACATCCAGAAATTTCAATCTTAGGTATCGATCCTTCGTTTTAGCCAAAGCGGATTTCAAATCCGCGAGACTGTTCACGGGAGAACCGTTGACCGACTCGACGACCAGATTTAAAAAATAATCGGAAGAAGAATTTACGGGATGCGCCAACTTTCTGTACAGAACCACGTCCGCTTTTTTGGATCTGTTGATTCCGTCCGGGATAAAGTATTTGTACCGGTATAGGAATTGGCTCCCGCCGGAAGTATTTCCGGCACGACTCCAAGTCGCCAGCAAATCCTGGGACATTTCCTGAAAGAGGAGGCCTCCGATCATCGCGTAATCGTACGGGGCATCGTATCTGTTCCGCATGAAATCGAAGTCGGGCATTCTCTTGGCCTCGAATGAGATGTCCGTGAATTTCCCTTCGCGAAAAACCTTAAACCTGATCTTGTCTCCCGCGTGTTTGTTGTCCACGTTCTCGGTAAAATCCACCCTCGCGTCCTTGTCGAGAGTCGTGGTTCCGTTTCGGCCTATGGGGCTTCCGTCGATTTCCGTAAGATAATCCCCTTCCTTTAAATATCCGTCCGCCGAGCCATGGGGGAGAATCCTCGTGACGAACACTCCTTCCAACCCGTCCGGAATTCCTTTCGCTTTTCTAAGGGATGCGTTAAACGAATTCAAAAAACTGATTCCGAGTTCGACGTAACCGTCGTAACTTCCGTCCTCTATGTCCGTCAGAAAATGTCGGATTACGTTCGTGGGAATGAGATAGCCTATGTTTTCTCCCTTTGTCGCCACTTGAAACGCGACTCCGACGGCCTTGTCTCCTTGGATTGCAGGTCCCCCCGAATTTCCGGGGTTGATGGCGGCATCCACTTGGAGTACCAAATGACTGTCTACGGAAGAGTGGGAATATTCCGATTGTTCCTTTCTGGAAACGATTCCTCGTGTGACGGAGACCTTATTCCCTCCGATCGGATATCCTACCACGATCAAGGGAGAGTTTAATTCCGGAATTCCTCCGAGCTCCAGGTCTCGGGAGTCCTTATAAAACGTTCCGTCTTCCGCTTCCAAAATCGCGAGGTCGCAATCGTGGGCGATGAAGAGAATCTTGACCCTATACCATTCCGTTTGGTCGTATCTTTGCACTTGGATGAATTTTGCATTGGATACCACATGTGCGTTCGTAAGGATCCGTTTGTTTCCGATCAGGAATCCGGTTCCGGATCCGGCTCGGACTCCGTCCGTGGTCCAAGGGGAATACGGATTGATTGCCTGGGAATAGACTTTAATTTGAACGACGGCTTTTCGGATTCCGTCGAAATCCGTTTTTTCTTCCGCGGCTGCGGGGACGGAAATGAGAAGGATAAGAATGCTTAAGGAAAGTTTTTTCAGAGCAGACATCGAGCGTCAATGGCCCTCGAATTCGCAGATAGAATAGACTTCTATGCCCAAGTCCCTTTTTAGTTTGGCGGCTCCGCCCAAATCGGGTAAGTCTATGATCACTCCCGCTTCCGCCACTTCGGCTCCTAAACGTTTCAATAATCTGGCGGCGGCGAGCATGGTGCCTCCCGTCGCGATCAAATCGTCCATCAAAAGAATCCTGTCACCCGGAGTGATGGAGTCCTTATGGATCTCGATGACGTCCTTTCCGTATTCCAGATCGTATTCTTCCGTTACGGTCTCCGCGGGAAGTTTTCCTTTTTTTCGGATCGGAATGAATCCGGCACCCAATTGAAATGCCACCGGAGCTCCGACGATAAAACCTCTGGCTTCGATTCCGGCCACTTTCGTGATTCCTTTACCGGTATATCGATCCACAAAAGTACCGATGGTAAGCGCCAAGCCTTCCGGATCGAGTAATAGGGAGGTAATGTCTCGAAAAAGGATGCCCTTCTTCGGATAATCTGGAATGGTTCGGATTTTTGATTTAACGACGGACATAGGCTCGAAGTCCTATTCCAATCTTCGGAAGCGCGGGAACAATTCTTTTTTGGAAGCCGCCCCTATTTAAGAGCGGCCTTCCGTTCGGTTTTAATATGCTTTGGCCCGTAAGGCGGCAATCCTTTCGTCTAGAGGAGGGTGGGTCGCAAATAGAGATGCCAGTCCTCCCGCTCGGTTCGAAATCTTAAGAGTAGCGATGGATTCTCCTCTTTGGTCCACCGGATCCATAGTAAAGCCTGCTTTCAATCGTTCCAAAGCCGCGATCATATTGCTCCGTCCCGCCAATCTTGCTCCGCCCGCATCGGCTCTATACTCTCTGGCTCTAGAAACGTAGGCGACCACGATGGAACCGAGTAGACCGAAGACCATGACCAGAACTTGCTGTATCATAAAGCGCATAAAATAGCCTCCGCCTCCTTCCCTTTCGTCGTTCCGACTCAATTGAGAGGCGATGAGCGTGCTCACGATCCATGCGAAGAAGAATACGAAAGAGTTCACCACTCCCTGTACCAAGGTCATGGTCACCATATCCCCGTTGGCTACGTGGGACAATTCGTGACCGAGTACTCCGTCGATTTCTCCGCTATCCATTCCGTTCAATAGTCCGGTGGAAACGCAAACCAAGGCACTAGATCTACCGGGACCCGTCGCGAACGCATTGACTTCCGGAGATTGGTAATACCCTACTTCCGGCATAGGAAGTCCGGCCGCGTCGGCTAATCTTTTGACTCTGGCTACCAGGTCTCTCTGCCATCCCGAGGCCGTGCTCGGATCTATGATCTCCACTCCCATCGCCATCTTGGCGGTGAATTTGGAAATCATCAGGGAAATAAAAGCTCCGCCCATTCCCCAAACCGTGCAGAACAGAAGCAATCCGCCGTACGAAATTCCGGACTTCTCCAAGTAACCGGCGAGGCCGGTTATCCTGATCAAAAACGCGATCGTAAAGACGACGGCCAGGTTTGTAATCGCAAACAATCCGATTCTACGAATCATCCACATAGGTGAGTTTTTCTCCTTATCTATAGAAACATTCGGGATCCAAATCTCCCTCGGGTGTTCCTTCCCGGTTTCATATTAGACTGTTCTCGGCTCCTTTCTAAGAAAGGAAGCTAATAGAAAAAGCGCTGCCAAAAGCAGATAACCCTTGGCAAACGGTCCGAAATTCAGTTCGAAAGGCGTCAAAATCGCATTCCCGCGCAAGGAATAGGCATGGATAAATCCGGTCGCCGAGAGGAAGACTCCGGTCAAGCTGGCAAGGATCGCTTTTTTAAAATCCCGATCGATGACGAAGGTAGCGATCGCTGCCCATACCATAGAAGACAATAAGAAACCTTGGGAAAGGCTTAAGAGTCCTTCCAGCGGATACGGAAAAATCGGCTGGTTCGGGGGAACAAGAGAAAGCCAGAGATTCTGGGTTTGGGAAGCGGCAGCCGTTCCTTCGATGGCTTTCGTTAAAATCGGGTCCACATAATTGAACGTACTTTGGATCAACAGTACTCCCCAGCCGGCAAGAGCGGGGAGGAGTCCGATCACAACTGCGGGGGCGTGTCTCGTCGGTGTGGCTTCGAAGGCTTGAGAACCGATGACGATTCCGATCCAGAGTACGATCGCCATTCCGGCTTCGATCGGAATCAATTTGGAAAGGAAACCCATCAATCCGAAAAAGGCGGCCAAGGTCATGAAGACTCCGTTCAGAGTGGAATACCCCGCTCTGGCGCCCAATGCCTTCCAACCCGGATGGCCGATGTAAATCGTAGTCGGAAAAGGGGATCCGAAAAAGGCTCCCGCTACTGTTCCGAGTCCGTTCACCAATAAGGAATTTCTGGTATTGAATTTGTCTCCGGCAGCTTCCGCGGATTCTATGTTCTGCAAGGAACCGATTACGTTGAAAATTCCCATAGGGAGGATTACGGAAAGGTATTCCCGTACGTCCGCTCCCGAAAATAGGGAAAAGATTTCTCCGGCACTCCATACGGGAAGATACAATCCGACTCGGAACGAAGACTGGAGCGCATCCGCATCCATAATCGCTTTTCCGGAGAAATACGGGGAATACCAAGCGAGCAAGGTCCCGGCAATTACGGAAATCAATCCCCCCGGAATTTTAAAGGGAAATACCACTCTCCCGAAATACTGTAGCAATATGATTCCAAAGGGAACGAATGCGACCAACGGATTTTGGAACGTACGGATCAGAAAGTCCATGGAGATAAACGTGAGTGCGATTCCGGCCAGAGCGGAAAGAAGAGCGGCTCTAGGTGTCGCCCTGCGCACTCTTTCCGCTACAAAGGCTCCGGACATTTCTATCAGTCCGGAGAGAAAGCTAGCCAACAATCCCATGGCCCAGGCGGCCTTATAACTTCCCGTCTTCAAATAAACGGGGAACATAACGAAGAAAACGAAGGCGAATAAAGAAACCGTATTGATCCCGTAAGGAAGTGCGGTAACGTCGCTTCTCCCTTCCGATTTGGCCAGTTGTCTGGCCTGCCAAGCATAAAACAAATTTCCCAACAAAAGGGAAACGGCCGCGCCAGGAATGACGACACGGAAAACGAACTCTTGGGGCATTCCGCAGGGACCCATACAAAGAGTGACTAGGACTAGAATCTGGATCAGGTTATCGATCATCAAACCGAAGAAGCCGTCCAGGTCCCCCGGTACGAACCAATTGTATTTGCTCATTTTTTGTTTTTACTCCCGAAATCCACTTCGATGACGTTGTCTTTGCGCTTTTTCCCTTTCGATTTCGATTCGCTTACCTCTTCTTGCGGAAGTTCCGAAGAGGTCGTTCCGGAACTTTGTCCGTCTTCTGCGGATCGACGATCTTCCAATTTTCCCAAGAAGATTCTCATTTGGGAGACGGTTTGTTGGGATTTGTCGAAGTAACGGAATACGCTGTCCCAAGGAATGAAAACCTGTTCCCAAGTGTAGCCGAATTGGAGTTCCGCATAGACCCAGTCCTCTTCGATTCGGATGTCCCGAGTCGCTCTGGGGCCGATGACCAATATGATCCCGGACTCCGGTTCGTCTCCGATCAATCCTCGTTTGCCTATCTTCAGATCGGGATGAGGCATCGCGTGCAAATAGAACGTCCCGAATCTCTCCCAATAGAGGGAGAAGAGCTGTTTTTTGAACTCACGGAGGACAGCGCTATCTTCGGGGTTATGATCCATTCTTTCCTATGGTCCTAGCTTCCTCTTCCGTGATATAATCCTTATGAATCTTATATTCCGGTACGAGCTCCTTGAATCTCAAAAAGATTTCCTTTTCCTGGTTGGAGCGTGCGGCGTTCAGTATGGCTTGGAAACGGGCTTGGAAGCTGCTAATATCATTGTCTTCCAAGGGGGCTGCAATCCTGATTTTAGGATGGTGGGTTTTTTTGATGCCTTCTAAATCTAACAGCAGTTCTTCGAACAATTTTTCCCCGGGTCTCAAACCCGTAAATTCGATCGGAATGTCTATGTACGGACGGAGTCCGGACAGTCGAATCATCTCCTCCGCTAAACTTAGGATTCGAACGGGTTCTCCCATTTCCAATAGGAAAATCTCTCCGCGTTCTCCCATGGAACCCGCTTGTAGGACCAACTGCGTGGCTTCCGGGATGGTCATAAAATAACGTATGACTTCCGGATGGGTCACAGTGACCGGTCCGCCGTTTTGGATCTGTTCTCGGAACCTAGGGATGACCGAGCCGTTGGAGCCCAACACGTTCCCGAATCGGACCGTGATGAATTTCGTACGGGTTTCTCGGGACACATGTTGGATGTACAATTCCGCCACGCGTTTGGAGGCTCCCATGATGTTCACCGGATTTACCGCCTTGTCCGTGGAAATCAGAACGAAGCGTTCCACTCCGGACAGACGGGAAATGTCCGCTACATTCTTGGTCCCGAGGACGTTGTTCAATACCGCCTCGCAGGGATTGGTTTCCATCATAGGTACGTGCTTGTAGGCCGCCGAGTGGAAGACCACTTCGGGAGAATGGGCTTCGAAGACGGAGCTGACTCTGGAAAGATTCTTCACATCCGCAACCACGGGAAAGAATTCGATTTCGGAATCCGGAAAGATTTTTCTAAGCTCGTAATCGATTTCGTAAAGAGGAGTTTCCGAGGAATCAACAAGAATGAGTTTCGAAGGTTGGAAGACCGCGACCTGTCTACAGATCTCGCTCCCGATCGAACCCCCCGCGCCCGTTACTAGGATGGATTTACCTCGGATATAAGAACGAATGGATTCGATTTCCAAATCCACAACGGGTCGTCCGAGCAGGTCTTCCACCCGAATTTCGCGGAGTTGCTGAATCTTAGGAGAATCGAAGAGGAGGGAGCCGATGGACGGAAGGATCTTAAAACCCACCTCGGTGGATTCGAACGTCTTGAGCAATTTTCCGATCAATTTCCCATCCGGGTTTTTGATCGCTATGATGACCTGTTTGATCCCTAATTTACGGATGGTATCTTCCGCTTTGGAAATGTTTCCGAGAATCGGAACACCTTGGATCAAAGCGCCGATTTTACTTTCATCGTCGTCCAAAAATCCGACGGGATTTAGTTTCAGTTCGCTGTGTCTGCGAAATTCGGAGAGTAAGGAAGCTCCCATTTTTCCGGCACCTAGGATCAACGTAGGAGCTCCGTGTTCCCTGGTTTTGCGAATGATGTACTGGTCCCGGAAAATTCTCCAGGAAAGACTGCGAAGACAAAGAAAACTGAGTAGAAGAATCGTATCTAGTACCGGAACCATCCGGGACATCTGGTCGAATCGGTTATAAAACAATAGAACGGTAGTGGCGATGAAGGAGGAGAGTACGGTTATTTTAATGATTTCTAAAAGATCATGTATGGAAGCATAGGCCCAGATGGAACGATAGATATTGGAAAATAGAAAAACCACAGACCGGCAGACGACCACGATCACCAAAGGAATTAGAAAGGTATCCGTTCTTTGGAGAAAGGATAGAGATTCGAATCGAATCAAGTGGGCCAAAAAGTAGGACAGGACCATAAAGCAGAGATCCAAAGGAAAGATCAAGGTCCGGCGGTTCCAATGTTCCATTAAGGAAAAAAATATCTTTAAATGCCAAAAGTCCAATCTTTTTGGGTTTTTTCGGTTGCGGAAATCGAGAATCTAAACGAATCTCCCGTGTAGATCCGTGAAAGAATTAATCGTCAACCTGGAAGGTAAACTTGACTTGCAGCTGGGGGCGGCATTTCGGGAAAAGATAGGGCAGGTATTGTCCTCGAATCCCTATAAGATTCTTTTGGACGCCTCGGGGATCGGTGATTGGGAACGGGGTGCGCTAGACCTTCTCCGAGAGGCCGCGATCGGTCATCCGGAATCAAGATTTGCCGTGTGCAATCTAGTAGAGGGTTTAAGAGAAGAATGGACTCTCTCCGGTTTGGAGAAAGCAATCCCGATGTTCAACTCCAGAGAAGACGCCAAGTCCTTTTTAAACCGGGAATCGGATCCGAAAGAAACGAGATCCCCCGGATTTGTAGCGTGTCCGATCTGCTTCCAAACTTTGAGAGTGCAAGGAAAAGGGAATTATCGTTGCCCGACCTGTTCCCATACTTTTTATCTGACCGCGGATTACAGAACGGCTAGTTTCGAAAAACTGTTTTAATGCACTAAGGTTCCGCGTCGAATTCGCTAGTAAAGAAATTTCCGAAGATAGTGCTTGCCACAAAAACGCGGGAAAGGTCTTTTTTTAATATGAAAGAGACCTTGCCCTCTTCCCATCCGAGCTTTTTAAATCGTATCCGTTCCGGCTTCAAGGGAATCCTTCGTCTTTTTTATTCCGGGATCCGGGCAAAACTCGCCCTATTTACGGGGAGTCTGATCGTGCTGACGATTTTCATTCTCTCGGTGATTTACGTGAAGCAGCAGACCGAGATCTTGACGGATAGTTACGAAAGAGAGGCGGCCATTTCCAGAAGGTACATTTCCTCCTTGGTCTTGGAGTTGGACAATATCTCCCAGAGTTTGATCCGTATCGAGGAGTTCCGGGATCGGGTCAGCAAACAAACCGAGGCCTTAAAGAAATATAGAACCACCAAGACTTTGGTTCAGGAAAAAAAGGTCTCTTTTTTCGGGATCAAGACTAGTCTTTTTGGAGCTTTAGGAAAAAATAAAATTAGAAAAACCTTGGATACGTATTATTCGGAATATCTGTCCAAGGGAGACATCGAAGTTCTGGAAAAAAACGTCAAGGCACAGTTGCAACAGAACGGGGGACATGAGCCGGTCGGAGAACGGGAATTTTCCCAACTCCAACATTTGGCAAAGCAAGTGGTCTTTGCGGAAAGGGACGCTTCCTTATTGCGCAAACGATTGTACGAGGTAAAAGAAAACCGGGAAAAAATGGACGCCACGGAACTCTCCGCTTTGGAGGAGGACGTCCGAGAAAAATCCCTTCTCGCTCGTAAAAGAAGGTCGGCGATGGATTCCAAAATCGTCCAACTGCTTGCGGATTCGCGTCGAAAAAAAATCAAGGACTTGGGACTAGATACGGGAAGGTTCCGACTCCAGACCTTTCCTCTTTCCGGAATTCTTCCCGGGCAGGACTCCGAGCCTACTCTGGATACCCGCATCTTCGATCCGGAGTCCCCGTTAAACGAAATTTCTTTCGATTCCAATTTGGAGGAAGGTCTAAAACGTTCCTTGAATACGTTGGTGGAAAAGGTTGGAGTTACGGGAGAAATTCCTCCCGATTCTTTTCAACATTCCGGTTTGGAATTACAGGCATTGTATTCTCCCCATTTTCGGAATCCGGCTTCTACGGAAAGAGCCAAATTAGTGGAGGCGTCCCGGAATCATCTCGGGGCCTGGAATTCCTATCTTTCGGAAGAAAGAGCGATTCTTGTCGACCTTAGCAAGATTCCTCCCTTGTTGACGACTAGACTAAGGGAATTGCGGGAGAAGAAACCGCCGATTCCTCCGTTTAAGGACAAAGAATTCCGCAAACAGTATGAGAATTACGAATCTCTCATACGAAAGCGGGACCTTCTTTTCGCCACGTACAAAAGGAATCATCCTCCCAAAGAGGAGGAACAGGAACGGCTGGAAGCCCTAGGGTCGATCCGAGACTCGGCTTTGGAGGACTTGGTCCTTTTGCGCTTTCGTCCGGACGGATCGGATTACGAAAGGTCTCTCCGATCGGAAGAAGAAAGTCGTATCTTTCGAGAGAGGTGGACTAGTCTCCGCCAATGGATCTATTCCGGAGAAAGCGAGACTCCGACTGCGAAATTGAAGGCCTTATTCCCGGACGGCATCATAGGAAACAGTCGTACGGAAGCGGAACAGATTCTCTGGAAATTGGATACGGTCCCGCTCCTATCAGGGGAAGGAGACGACGTTCCCACAATCGTATTGAGTTCGAATTTTTCCGGACTGATCCGAACTATCGTGGATAGAACGGAAGGTTTGAAATCCATTCGGAACAACCGGGATCGTGCGGTCTTGTCCGCTCTCGGGATTTGCGGCTTCTCCATTTTTTTGGCCGTTTTTATCTCCGGAATCGTAGTGCAGAGGATCAAAAGATTGATCCGGGATGCGGAGGAAGTCGGAGAGGGAGACTTGAACGTCGAGTTCGAACCCGGAGGAAACGACGA
The DNA here is from genome assembly GCF_004771275.1 of Leptospira fluminis. Lineage (GTDB taxonomy): Bacteria > Spirochaetota > Leptospiria > Leptospirales > Leptospiraceae > Leptospira_B > Leptospira_B fluminis. The sequence continues at coordinate 117,236 of NZ_RQEV01000007.1, forward strand.
ATTCGGAAATCTTTCCGTGGCCTTGAACCACATGGTGGGCGGCTTACGCGAACGGGAAAAGATCAAGGGTATTTTGGGAAGTATGATCGATCCGGTCGTGATCGGCGAAGCAATGAAGGATCTCGCGGCCTTAAAAAGAGGAACGGAAAAAAGAGTCACCGCGTTTTTTTCCGACGTGGCGGGTTTCTCCGCCATCAGCGAAAAACTGAGCTCCGTGGAATTGGCGGAACTTTTGAACGAATACTTATCTGCCATGACACTGATTTTGAAGGATCACGAAGGGGTCCTGGATAAGTACATTGGGGATGCTATCGTCGGTATTTTTAACGCACCGGTGGAGGTGGAGCAACATTGTTTAAAAGCCACACGAGCCTCCTTGAAGATGCTGGCGAAATTGGAGGAACTCCGCAAATCCTGGGAAAAAGATCATAGATACATTCCCGAAGCCAGGGCAATGCAAATCAGGATCGGCTTGAACACCGGATTAGCGAAGGTCGGGTTTATGGGAACCGATGCTCTCGCTTCCTATACGATGATGGGTGATACGGTCAACTTAGCCGCGCGTCTTGAAGCGGCCGGTAAGGATTACGGAGTGTCGATTCTTGTCTCCGACGCCGTATACGGAGAGATCAAAGATTCCATTCTCACCCGCAAATTGGATCTCGTAAGGGTCAAGGGTAAGACGGAACCCGTCGTACTATACGAGGCGATCGCGGAAAAAAATGCCGCCGTTCCGACTTCTATCAAGGAATCCATCGCTTTGTACGAAGAGGGAATCTCCCGGTATTTGGAAAGACATTGGGACAAAGCGGTCCGTTGTTTTCAGGAATCGGAAACCGTAAAGAAGCAAAGCGATAAATCCGTACATTTGTTGATCGATCGCTGCAAAGAATACTTGAAGAACCCTCCTCCTGCAAATTGGGATGGAGTCTATACCAGAGACCACAAATAAGGAAATTTAAATACGGAATCCGGTGAGTCTTTCCGATTTCCTTTTCAACGAGACGGAAAGGTTTTTGTCTTCGGCTAGTAAGATCGCTTTCCGTTTCGCCCTCGTTAACGCGGTGTATAGGATCTCTTTGCGCAGCAATTCGTTCGGGGATTCCGTTTCGGAGGAAGGATCCGGAGGAAATAGAATAAATACGTTATCATATTCGGAACCTTGGGATTTATGCACCGTAATCGCAAACGCCGGTTCGTGAGGAGGCAAGGTATCCAAAGCAAAGTCCCGGATGGTTCCGTCCAGAAAGAAAACGGCACGCATCTCCGTTTCTCCCGTGATCGTTTCGAATTCCAAAACGAGTCCCGTGTCTCCGTTAAAAAGACCTCTAGAACGGTCGTTCTTTACGATCAGAATCGGAAGCCCGGGAAAATAGACCCGGGTACCCAAATGAATGGTGCGTATCTTCGTTTGTTTCAAAAGCAAGCGGATGATATCTCTGTTGATCCCTTCGCTTCCGAATTCTCCTTGCCTTAAAATCGTTAGGATTCGCGTGTGATTCAGATCCGCTCTGAGAAATTCTGCCAGTCGTCTCGGATCGGAACGGATTTTGTCCAAGGAAGAAAATCCGGGGAGTAGACATTTCTCCACGTACTCGCTTAAAAAACGGATACGATCCTTTTTGAGATCGATTTCGCTCCGGTAAAAGCCGTCTCGGATCGTCGCTTCCGGTACTTCGCTTAACGACGGGGAGGATTGGACGGAAAAAGTCGTTTTTAAAAGTGAATCGGCATCGGTATCTGCGGAGATACATTCCTTTGCCGCATCAAAAATCGTCGAGGCGTTTCCGGTTTGCCTGCGGCCGGTCTTAAGCCTGTAGAAATTCTCTGACCGGGAAATAGATTCCGCCAGATCGGAAAGGACGGCGCCAGCCTCCACGCTCGGAAGTTGGTCCGCGTCTCCGAGCAGAACGATCCGAAATCGATCCCGTTTTGTGTCCGGTAAGGAAAGTAGAAGGGAATGCATCAAATCCAAATCCACCATGGAAACTTCGTCCACCACGACCACATCGTACGGAAGACGGAAATCCTTTCCGTATTTATAATTCCTAGTATTCGGATCGAATCTTAATAATCTATGCAAGGTGGAGGTGGATAGGTTGTACAATTTCAGATCTATCGGATCCGTACCGGTCCCAAACTTCAGAGTGTTTTCCAAGGATTCTCTTAATCTTTGTGCAGCCCGGCCGGTGGGAGCGGCCAATCCGATTTTATCCGGATCATATCCCAATCGAACCAGTGCCCGCAAAAGGCTCGTAACCACCGTGGTCTTTCCGGTGCCGGGACCTCCCGTGAGCACGAAAAAAGAGGAATGAAGAGCCGCTTCCAAAGCCTCTCTTTGCTCCCCTTCGCCGCAAAGTACGGTTTCCAAGCCCTCTTTGCGTAAGACTAAAGGGGAACGTTCCGTAATTTCCTTCAGGATTTTGGGGATTTCCTTTTTTTGACTCTCGGGCGGATTTCTTTTTAAGAGACTTCGGAAAATCTCCTCGGAAGAAGTCAGAGCATCGAAGGTTTTTCGATAATACAGGATTCCGTTTCTGGATCGAAAGAAAGGATTATCCTTGTTCGAAAGAGAATCCTTTCTTTCGGGAATTCCCAGACTTCCCGTTCTCAAGGCGGTTAAGAGAAGGGAATTCCTTTGGAAAAGATCCTCCTGTTCGGATTCCGGAAGGACTCTGTGCATCTCCGAAGTCAGAAATCGAATATAGTCCCGATCGGTGGTTCCGATTTCCTCGGTCATAGTCGTATTCCTTTTTCCGAATGTTTTCGTTCCAAAGCGTCAAGAACGGTAAATCTGGAACTTTCGACGAACTCCGGATCGATCTTTTGAAAGAAAATTCCCGAATCGGAACGATTCGGATCCATCCCCCTTAAAAAGAGGAAATACATCCCGCCGAGGAGATTCCGATCGTATTCGTCTCCGAACCTGGCTTTCAACCATTCGTTTAACACTAAAGAATAAAGTGCTAATTGAAGCGAATATACTTCCTCCACTTTTCTTTTCAGATCCGTTTCGGAGTAGGAGGAACTTTCCAGACGATTGGACTTCCAGTCTAGAATCCAGTACTTGCCTTCCGAAAAAAAGATCAGGTCCACCGTTCCGTTCAGGAATTCCTCCTTTTCGGACCGTCCCGTCGAAAGTTTGAGAAAGAAATCCACTTCGTGTTTTCTCTCGGATGGAGGTAATGCCGCGAGGCAATCCAAGCTCGGAATTTGGGGAAGGGGAGAACGAAGGGTGTTCCAGAGCATAGCTAAAATCTTTTCGGCGAAAACCTGTCTTTCTTGGTCGTCCTTTCCGAATCCGTATTCTCTCAGTAGTTTTTTCACATCCGTAGCGCGAGGTTCGTTTAAGTGGAAAGGGTTTTCAGCGCGATAGAAAAGAGAAAATTCGAGAGTCTCCAAAAGATGATGCAGAAGATTTCCCATTCGGTTCGAGGATGGAAGTTCTCCGGACGGGAGGGAGACGGGAATTTCCTCGTCCATTCGGAAGAGTTCCGACTCCGATCCGAATCTGATTTCGGGAGGGTTTAAAAACCGATCCAAGGATGAATAACTTTCCATACGGATTCTTCTACGTTCGCAGTTTCGAGGCCAAGGGAGAGGACTTCTCGTAGGTTCCTGCTCGGAAGCGAGGGGTTCCAACGCCACCGACGTCTTTTTTTCCGTCGGAACACCGGAAAGGGTCTCGACGGAATACTTTCTCTTTTCCTCGTTCCAAAAGATTTTAGAGATATGAGAGGTAGAAGAAGGACGCTCCGCTATCTTTTCAAAGGAGGAACGGAACAATTCCAAAGGGCGATCCGAGGACGGCTCGGAAAGCAAAGGGAAGTAGAATTTGTACATGGCTCGAGTGACCGCAACGTAATACAACCGTTTGTCTTCGTTCTTTAGATAGGTCAGGTATTTTTCCGGATGCTCTTTGGTAAGGTCCAGAATCTTACGACTTTTAGGCTCGGAACCGTTTGCGGAAACCGTTTCCCTGTATTCGTAATATTTACGATGTACAAGAGACCAGCCTGAGAACCCACCCATTAGAAATACGAAGGGAAATTCCAGACCTTTGCTGGAATGTATGGTCAGGATTTTTACCCTGTCCTCTTCCGTTTCCCGAGATAAGGATTCGTCCTTTTCCACTCCGGCTTCGGCGGAAATTTTGGCGTCCATCCAATCTATGATCTCCCGAAGGGAAAGATCGTTTTCGGAGGCCATTTCGGTTAACAAAGAAAAGATCTGCTTGAAATTCGCGATCCTTCTTTCCCATTCCAAAGTCATTTCGGAATCTCTCGGTCTCGCCAAAAGGCTTTCCGTACTCAAGGAACGGAATAGGGCGGGGAAGTCCTTTTTTCGCGCGAATCTTCTCCAGGATTCGATTCGTCTTTTTTCTTCCGATTCCAGGGAATATTCGGCATATAGATGCAGACGATCCGGAGCAATTTCGAAGAGATCCGAAAGCAGAAGTTTGTAAAAGGAATCCGGCAAGCCTTCGTCTTCTATGCAGGATAGTATCTGCCTACAACGAAAGGCCTCGTTGGAGGAAAAGAGTCCTCGTTTGCGGATATTCGAATAGGGTATTCCCGCGATCTTAAGATAATTCTCCAGTTCTCTCGAATCCTCCTGGTTCCGCACCAGAATCGCTATATCTCCGAATTCGACTTTGCCGGGATAGGATTGCTTGTTCTGTTTTTCCTTTCGGATGGAAATTTCGGTCTCCGGCGAAACAAGATGCAAAATCTCCGAAACGACGAACTTTGCGTAAGGCTCTCTTAATCCTTGTTTATTCGATCCGACCGGAAGAGCGAACGCGTTAAGAGCTCCTCTCCCGCTTTTGTCGGAGTATAAAACCGCTTTGCCACCTTCGGAAGCGGCCTGTACTTTCGAATATCGGATAGGCTCGAATCCGGGTTCGGAGATCGGAAACCAAGCCTCCCCTCCGGCGGAAAATAGGTCGTTATAAGAAGAGACTAATTCGGGCAAAGATCTGCGATTCGTGTCAAGTTCAGGATACACCGTGGAAACGGAGGAAAAAGCGCCTCCTTTGTCCATGTAAGCCCTTGCGGCCAAATACGTCCCTATGTCCGCTCCTCGGAATCCGTAAATCGCCTGTTTCGGATCTCCGATCAGAAACAATCGGTTCCTAGTCCTCTCCGAATCGGAATTTTCCTCCAAGAACACGGTTTTAAAAATCGAAAATTGGCTCCAGTCCGTATCCTGAAATTCGTCCACGATGGCGTAATCGAATCTTCTTTTTAGTTCGCTTAATAAATCAGAGTTATCCGAAATCGATCGGGAAAGATTTCGGATCATATCGTTGTACGTGATTTCTCCGCTTCCGTTCTTTTCGAACGGAGTTTCCTTTACGATCTTTTCCGCGATTTTTACCACGAATAAGGTCGCAAGGTTTTCTAGAGGGACGAGGCTTTTCCTTACCCCTTCGCGACAATTCCGGTATTTTTCGGCAGCCGGATCGGATCCTGATTTCGTCAATTCCTCGTCGGAGAGTAGTATGCTTCCGATCCCGGAGTCTTTTCTTTTGAGGCGCCCGATTTCCAGAATCGCCTTCGTGAGTTCCTCTTCCCGAAAAGGATCTAAAGCCGCCGTCGCGTTTTTCAGTATGGATTCGAAGGCGATTTGTCTTTCCGCCAAGGCTTTTCTGGTACTCGCGTGCAGGGATTTCAACAAGGCTTCCTGGCTTACTTTGAGTCCACCGTATTCTTCGTTTAACGATTGAAAAACGTTTCGGATCTTCTCCTCGTCGGGAAAGGATCCGGAGAAAGGATCGGGAAGGAAAAATGTAGAATCCGGAGAAGCTTCTTTTTTACCGGCTATCTCCGCAAGGAATCCCTCCCAGGTATCTCCGGTAAATCCGTTGTCGAAGGACTTTCTCAGTTCCAATAGAGTCAACACTAGACTTTCCGGAGGGAGTTCTTCCGCGAATTCCGAACGAAGATGGGAATCCAGGAGGCGACGCAAAGGTTCCTCTTCGGGAACCAATTTCGGATCGGAAGGGGTCCCCGTCTCCAGAGCATATTCCTTCAGAATCTTATTGCAAAATCCGTGTATCGTAGCGATGGTCGCTTGGTCTAGGCGACCGAGTTGTTCCAGGAAATATTTTCTTTCTCGTTCCAAGCCCGGTTCCGCGGAAAGGCCTGCTTCCAAAACCCGAACTCTTTCCTTGATTCCGTGTCTGATACGGGAGCGGAGTTCGGAGGCCGCTTTTTCGGTATAAGTCAGTACGAGTATCGATTCTATCCCTCTTTCGGACCCGTCCGAATCGGAGGAAAGAAAGTACGCATGCAAAATTTTTAATACTAAATATACGATCGTATGGGTCTTTCCCGTTCCGGCGGAGGCGCCTATGAATCCGTGTCTGGCAAGATCTATATGATCCGCATAGGAATGAGGAAGATCCGGAGAATTCCGATTCATGAAAACAACCCTCTAAAAACGGGATCGTATAATTTTTCGGACAATTCGAATGCGTTTGTCGGGACTAAGCGTTTCGGGGAGGGGAGCAGACGAAGAGTCGCCGGTACGTAGTCCGAAAGTTCGTATTCCAGGGATTCGTTTATCCATTGGAGGAATTCCCGTCCTAGTTCTTCTTTCTCCTTTCCGCCGGAATCGAAAAGAGCTCCCGATTTTCTTAAGGGAAAATCCTCCCAAAAATCGGGGGAGAGTAGAGGTCTTTCCGCGCCTAGATATTCTTCCGCTAGATATTTTAAAAATTCCGTCCTCTCCGGATCGTTTTCCTCGAATTCCAAAATTTCAGGAGCCCCGTCTTTGGCCGTATATCCGAAAAGGACTGATACGATTTTCGGGGAATTTTCCGTTTGCACAAGATCCAAAATCGATTGGATCAGAAAAGGCTCGATTCCGTTCTTTAGTTTCTTTTTGGAGTTGGGATATACTAGGACGATGCTCCGCTTTTCTTGGGAGAGAAAGATAGATTCCTTGAGCCCGGTAAATCGGATTCGAGATCCGTTCTTTAGAGTAAGTGTAGGTGTCGGAAGAGTCAAAATTCTACCTTGCTTTGTCGACTCCCCGAAAGAAACCGCCTCGTAAAAATCTCTGTTTTCCAATAGAGGAGAAATTTTTCCCCAAGAACGTTCGAATCTTTCCGAGAGAAGGATCTCTTCCACCTGTCCGTATTTACCTCTGGGCAAAAACCCCTTCTTTCCGAAAGCGGAGATCGCTTTTTCCCGGGAATTCCGAAACAGCGCCAAGGAATCTTTCGGAACGGATTTTTCGGAAAGGGTTTTGAAAAAAAGTTCCCAGGACTTCGTTACTATTCTTAGGGGATCCGATAATCGGAAGGGTTCGCTAGATGAGGAATTTTCCTCTTTTTGGTCCTCTGCGAACAGGCCGAATCGAGTCCTCAGAAAATGGTGCAAAGGTGATCGCCAGAAGCGGATCAAATCCTTTAAGTCGAGCGTAATCTCCGCATCGGTTCCCGACCGCTCATCAGGTTTTCGTATCGTCTCGGCTTCAGGGCTCCGGAAATCCAGAAACATTTTAGAATATTCTATTTTATCTTTTTCGAATCCATGAGCCGTGGAAGAGGAAATATCGTAGGTCCGGAAATATTGGCTCCGGAAATCCTTCCCGTCCGGTCTCGGCTGGAAATATTGTCGGCTATGTTTGTTCAAAGGGAGAAGAATCCGCACGCTTTCCTCGGGGAGAAGGACGTAATCTCTTAGCGCCTGTTCCATTTGCAGAATAGACGGGGAAGGAGCCATTTCCTCCTCCGAACTGGAATCCATGGACACGAAAGAAAGATTCAGGCTTTCCCTGGCCGAGAGGACGGTCTCATATAATAATAGTTCGTTCAATTGCCGGTTCGTGACATCTCCTTCTCTAGGAGATAGGTGTCTTAAGTTGAATGCGGAGCGATCCTCGGAACCGGGGAATTCGACTTCTCCCAGACCTAACAGAAAAATATGCCGAAACGGAATGGGACGCATCGGCTGGAGAGAAGAGACCGTGATTCCACCTGTCAGATATTTTCCCTTGCGGACCGGAATTCCCTCGGAGGATTCCCGTACGAAAACTTCCAGAAATCGCAACCGATCTTCGAAATTTCCCGGATCCCATGCTTTTCCCCGTAAGGAATCGAATTTGGAAAAGAGTTCGGATGAGATGGAGTTCTCCTCGGGAGAATCTTCGGTCGGTCCCAGCAATTCGCGAATAAAGGATGCGAAAGAATCCAAGCATCCGTCCGAATCGATTTCGGAACGTCCGCATTCCTCCGCGAATCGATCCATCATTGCTTCCAAACGTTTCCAGGTTCCGATCCATAGTTCCGCAGTTTTTCGATCGGAGGCGAAATAGGGGGAAAAGGAAGTCTCTTCTTCCGCGGCGGGAGGAAGAACTTCTCCCATCGATAAGCGAAGAAATCCGTTTCGAAACGAAAACGGAAGAGGAGGACCTTCCTCGGAATCGTCCAAAAAAAGGGAAAGTTCCCGGGAAAGTTCCTCCCATTCGCGAACAGTTTCGGCGGCGATATCCCATTTATTCCGAAAGCAGGAATTCCGGAATAAAGCAAAGAATTCCGTCCTGGAACGTTTGCCCAAGAGTAGAGGAAATACGGATAGAATCCCGTTCAAAAACGGACTGGTTTCTCCCGCTCTGAGATCCTGGATCGTATACGGTAGGGTCCGAACGGAAAATTCGGCGGATCCGTTTTCGTTTATCAATTTGGCGGGGATTCCCCCGTCGAAGACGGACTCGATAGCGGGCCTGTACTTGGATAAGTTCGGACAAAAGATTCCGATATCCGTCAAGTTTAAGGTAGGATCTTCGTCCAGCTTGGAAAGAATTACGTGAAACACCGCTTCTACTTCCCGAAAGATTCCCGGAGCCTCCAGGATGACAAGGCTGGCATCCGAGTGTTTGCGGTCCGAAAGCGCATCGGAGCCGGCGAGTAAGTATTCTTGGAAGGAGGTAAGAACGCTCTTATCTTTCCGTTCCTTAACGGAGGACCTATTCTGAATCGAAGCCCCCGCTAAGTTCCAGCTCATCGATAAGGATCGGAACGGAGATGCCCATCTGCGACAAGGAAGAGACGCGTTTTCTTCGGTACCGATGCTATCCTGAGGAAGTCCGAATTGATAAGCTTCCAGGGATATTTCCGGGAATAATTTCTTGAATAACGCAAGATAGGTCTGTGAAAGTTGAGATAGACCGAATAAATATAACTTCGTCGATCGGCGGTTTTCATTTTCCGATTTCGGACCTTGCCCGCGGTTTTCCGCTTGCATTGCATATTGAATCAAAGTTTTGGAAGAGGCCGCGACCGCGGCGTACAACTCTTTTTGGAGAAAAAACATCTGGGATTTGGTGGCGATCTTCTCTTCGATATCCTGTTCGCCCAATCGTAAATATTCGGTTTTTCCGCCCAACCAATTCCGAATCCAGTCTTGCCTGTGCAATTCGTAATCCTTAAAATAATTCGCGATCCTTCCCGAAAACTCGAATAAGCGGGTCGGATCTACACTTTGTCTGCCGGGAGGAATCAAATAGGATCGTAAGGAAGGATACCGCGAAAGAAATTCAGGGTGGCTTTGGACGTATTCGTAAATGAGGAATTTTCTTTCTTCCGGTCGAGCGAAGGTCCGAACGTCCGGATCGGAACCATATTTTCTTTTCAATAATTCCTCGATCGCTTTTTCTAAAAAGAGAAACCGAAGATTGAAGACTACGCCTTTCCGCTTCGCGAATTCCAAGTACAGCCAAGTTTCCATGCTCTTGTTCGGAATGACTACCAAAGGGCTGTACAATCCGTTCTCTCGTTCGAGTTCTCCGGAAATCGAGTCCTGTAGGATCCGGGCCAACTCGGACAAATCATCGGAAGAAAATACGGTAACGGACATGGGAAGGCGTATCCAATGTAGGGAAAGGAAGCGCCGAGAAAAGGATTTTTCTCGGTTCGGAGATTGCTTGGATGAGACGCGATTGGAGCGGATCCAAACGGAAAAGTAGCTTGCATTTGGTGACAGACGGGTTTCTTCCGATAATCAAGATTATGTCGCATTATATAGAACGGAGCGATGAGCGATCTATTTCCCTGAGAATTTTTCCCACCAAACGTGTCCGAATTTCTTCGAAAATACCCCAGTTTTTCCTTGATTCTGGTATAACTAAAGTTATACCAATTGTATGAAGACTGCTGTTTCGATTCCGGATGACCTATTTAAAACCGCAGAAAAAACGGCTAAACGATTGGGTATTCCTAGAAGTCAGCTTTTTGCTAGAGCATTGGAGGAATTTATTAAATTTCATAGCAAAGAGTCGATTACAGAAAGATTAAATAGAATCTATCGCAAAGAAAATAATATTTCTAAAGAAAATAGTGACGATCTATCGGTAGAGATACTACGGAAGAGTTTGAAGAATGATTCGTGGTGAAATTTGGTGGGTAGATCTAGGAATTCCTTTCAATAGCGAACCTGGCTTTCGAAGACCGATTCTCATTGTACAGGATAATCCCTTTAATGAAAGCAATATTAGCACAGTAATTGTTGTCTCGATTACTTCAAATTTGGATTTAGCTGAAGCTCCTGGGAACGTGATTTTATCAAAAAGGGACTCGAATCTTCCGAAAGATTCAGTTGCGAATGTTTCACAGATCGTTACACTGGATAGGGAAAGATTTTTAAGTAAAGCTGGCAAACTAAAGCCGAGCAAGATGTCAGAAGTAGAAGATGGACTAAAAGTCGTTCTTGGCCTTGATTAAAAAAGTATAACATAATTGCGATCGAGTTTTGCGCAAAGCGATCCGCTCGAATCGAAATACAATTCTCAAGTGAGGTTCCTCATGGCGTACAACGAACAACTGACGAACCGAGTCAGAACGGCGCTCCAACATTTGTCCGACGTAGAAGAGAAACGGATGTTTCGCGGCGTCACCTTTATGGTGAACGGTAAGATGTGTATCGGCGTCGGCGATGACGAATTGCTTTGCCGCATCGATCCTGCCCTACACGAGGATGCGATTCAGCGAAAAGGCTGCCGAACCATGAATATGAAAGGCAGAGAATACAAAGGCTACGTGCTGGTCGGCGAAGATGCGATCAAAACGAATACGGATTTTGACTACTGGATCGAACTGTCCCTCGACTTCAACAAGAGAGCGAAGAGTTCTAAAAATCGAAAGAAGAAATAAATCGCAGGACTTGAAGGCCGAAATCGAAGAGCGAAATATCGTTTGACAAATATTGCTGGAACGCGCCGGGCTGATCAAACGTGAAAAACAAGGACGAGAAGTACTCATTTCTTTTCGAGCGGAACCTTTACGCGAGGTGGCGGGATGGGTGCCGGAAAAGTTATGGTCGGCACTTACCGACACGGAGCTCATGAAGCAGTACTGGTTCGGCGTACAGTGCCAAAGCCGATGGATAGCCGGATCCCTACTTCGGAATCGCTTGAATCACGTCTTCCAATGTCGTATGTGATAACGTATCTAAAACGGCTTGGTCCGCCTTTTGCAAAAAAGGCTTTAATATTTGTTTGATATGGCAACTGACTTGGCAGGATTTCTGGACATTGCCGTCGTTCTCTTTCAAAACTGGGGAAGGTACCAAAGCACGGTACACCTCGCCTAAGGTGACGGATTTCGGATCCTTGGATAAAAGAAGTCCCCCTCCTTTTCCCTCCTTCGATTCGACGATCCCGGCGGCTTTTAGAGACCGCACCAGATTTCGTATGACGACCGGATTCGTATCCACGCTCTTCGCGATATCTTCGGAAGTTACGAGGGAAGAGTTTTTTCTTTGGTGGTAACCTACGACTGCAAGCGTATGAACGGCGACGGAAAATCTTTTATTAGCGGCCATAAGAAGGGATTCCGAGCGTAACGTAAACTTCGCCTCGGTCAATCGGGTTCCATCACCATCGATCGGAAAAAGGAACGGGAAATTTTCCCCGTTCCCGAGTATCATAGGAATTTGGACAGAATTTTTCGGGTTTCTTCCCCGATTCTCTTTCGAAGCTCCCCGTTTAATGCCAGGCCGGATAGAGGGACCTGAACTCTATCTTCGAAATACTGTCCGGAAATTTTTTCCAATCCGGGCGCATCCGCGAGATAGATCGAGGTTCTCGCTCCTTTTTCCGGAGAGATAAAGAATAGGTTTTTTATTCCGGAAAAAACGAATCCGATCGGACCTTTCAAACCCCTGGCAAGAGACGTATTGACTACTCCCGGGTGCAAGGAATTTGCCGTTGCTCCGCTTCCTTGGAGTCGATCCGCCAATTCCTGGGCGTAAAAAATGTTATACAATTTGGAATCCGCATAAGCCTGAATCCAGGAATATTTTTTTTCCCGCGAAAGATCGGACAGATCGGGCTTGGCATTCCTGTACAATTTGGAACTTACCGCAATAATTCTCCCCTGGCTAGCTGCCTTTACGTTCTCCAGTAAGAGTTCGGTTAACAAAACGTGGGCCAAGTGATTGACCGCAAAATTCATTTCGTATCCGTCTTTGGATATCTGTCTTTCGGGAGACATCAATCCCGCATTATTGATCAAAGCGTCTATTTTCGGAATTTTTTTCCGAACGGTCTTGGCCGTGTTCGCCACGTTTTCCAGGGAAGAAAGGTCGCCGGCGATAAAGTCCACATTTTGGTTTCCCGTTTTCGCACGAATTTCCTTTGCCGTCGCTTCGGCTTTGTCCGGATTTCGAGCGATCATGGTGACCGACCAACCTCTTTCGGCTAATCCGCTTACGGTCGCCTTCCCGATTCCTTCCGTTCCTCCGGTAATGACCGAGTATTTCATTTGTACTATTTCCTTGGTAGTTTTCACTTAGACCTCCCAAGAGCGGGAAAGCCTTCTTCCGGATCGGCAGGAATGGAAAAAAAATTTCGTCAGGAGAGGCGTTCGGAAATGTAGGAACTTTTGCGACCAAGCGTACAAATATGCCGTTTTCCAACGATTTCCGATCGTAGAGCTAGTTCTATGCTTCCATTTTTCGTCGGTAAGACGGAAAATAGAACTCGGACGTACCCGTGATTTCTAATGAATATTTTTTGAGCGCTTCCGATAAAAATCCCCAGTTCGGCTTTTATAGGATGATAAGGGACTTCGCTTATAAAAATGACCGCTACTGTACGAGTCGGATCGGGGTCGGATTCGATCGTATACTTATCGGAATTTTTCCCGGCTCATGTAACATTAGTAAATCGGGACATTGTAGTTCGGTTAATATTCTTAGTATACTTAGCCGATTTAAGTCTTACAAACACCGGATCGAAATGACTCGAGTCGTTTTGTTTTTTCGAAGTATAGGCGGAAAAAGAGTTTCGGTACAGCTTATGGTAAGGAACACTATCCACCGACTTAAATAGAAACTAACACCCTATTCACGGTGGGTCAACGATCGCAAGGCAAGGATATGGATTACGAAAAGGAAAAAAAGAAACTTCTCTCGGCAAAAACGCCCGAGCAATACATCGAATTTTCCATAAAATCAAAACTAGAAGGACCGAAGAAATCTAGTATTACCACAGAATGGTTGAATAAATCAGGTTATACAATAGATGACATAAAATACGCAAGAAATCGGCATCCGTTCTGGCGGGAGAAAAGAAATAAGGGATCGTACGAAAGAAACAGCCGGAGATTGGAGCATCACAATTACTACAAGTCGGATGAAAAGATCGTTTGGGATGAAAATAAACTGAATAAATTCTACGACTTGAATCAGGAAGGACACGCCGACCACGAGTTGGCGAAATTATTTAAGACTTCCATTCCTGCAGTGAATCATATCCGAAGGAAATTCAGGTTCGCTAGCCTACTTCTCGAATCCGAAAAAAAGAAACCGACCAAGGTGGCCGTCGTAAAATTAAGTCATCATTCCGAGTCCGTCTTAAAGCGGATGATTAGGGAAAAAGGAAAGAAATAAATTTCCCCTCCTCCGAAGCGTTTCCTTAAGGAGGAGGTTCCGGAAACAAGTTGCGAACGCGGATGCCGTAAAAAAAATGGGCGGTGACTCCTCCTATCTGAGAGAATATGAGCCGCCTTACACCGACGTTTATCCTGATCGTAACATTCCTGATTTCTTTCTCCGCAGTAGCGACTCCGGTAAAAAATTTTTTAAATCCAGAACCGTCCACAACCGGTTCGAAGAAGAATTCTTCGGAAACCCGCACAAAATCCAAGGCCTCAGATTCTCAGGAATCCCCCGCTTCGGATCGCGAAAATCCGAATCCTGAAAAGAAGGAAAATCTCTCGGACGACAAGAGCGAAACGGTTCGCTCGCGAGTCTCTCGTCGGTCCAAAACGTCGAAAATCGAAGATTCTCCCAAGTCCGCCAAAACTTTCGAAAATTCTCTCCCGAATGTTTCGAATTTACCGGCCAGAGTCGCTTACGACGCCAGCAAAGAGAATCCGGACGGGTCAGGCCACGGAAAAGGGATCCCGGTCCTCTGTTATCACCATCTGGCGGACAACGGAAACCCGATGGGAGGATACAATCTTGACCCGAGTTTGTTGGAAGAGCAGTTCAAATATCTGAAAAAGTTAGGCTACCAAACGGTAAGTTTGGACCAATTTTACTCTTATATAAAGGGGGAAAGCGGGGCGGATTTTCCCAAACGTCCTATTTTGCTTACTTTCGACGACGGTTCTTTGACCCATAAGACCGTGCTGGTTTCCCTTCTGAAAAAATACGGTTTTAGGGCGTCGATATTCATTTATCCTAGTACAATCTCCAATCCCAAATACAAATTTTATATGCGTTGGCCCGACTTGAAGGAAGCTTTGGGCAGCGGGGTTCTCGATTTAGGTTCTCATACTCTATACCATCCTAAATTGCCCGCGATGAAGCGGGCCGAAATTCGGAAACAATTGAGGGAATCCAAAGCGATTCTCGAGGCGAAAACCGGCCATAAGGTCAAAGATCTCGCTTATCCTTTCGGATTATTCGACGTTCGGGTGATAGAGGAAGCAAAGGAAGCGGGTTATAGAATGGCGTTCACCGTTAATCCGGGCAAGAACGTTCCTTCCACCGATCCTTATACGGTTCATAGGTCCCTGATTCCTTGGGGACAATCTCAGGCTAGATTCAATTCGATATTGAGCGCGAGCCCTCCTGGAAAGATCAAACTCGGAATCGCGGACGGTTCCTGGGTCAAGCCCGGACAAGCATTTTCCGTAAACGTGGAAGGATTGGATCCCGCGACGATTCAAATGAAAATCCGAGGCAAGAACGCGATTCGATCCAAAAAATCCGCGACGGAGTACGTGGTCGGAGTACCCGATTTTAAAACGAAAGTGAGTTACCCTCCCCTCGTGATTACCGGTAAGACTCCGGACGGCAGACGCACCGAAACCCAGTTTCTCTTCGTGAATAGGCAGGCTTTTAACCGAGAACCCGACTAAATCGTACGGAAGAAAATCTTTGACATTCTCCGAATGAGGTGGATCGTTTCCGCTGTATGCGGGAATGCCTTTCCAAATTTTACCGTTTTCTAATCTCTGGTCCGGTCTTTCTTGCCGTTTTTTTGATTTTCGTCGGACAAACGTTCCCCAAATCTTTGGAGACGACTCCTGCAAAAAAGTTGCAGTTGGATTCCGGCTCGCCGGAAGAGATCCGACTTTTCGACGAAATTTCTTTCATGAGGGATTCCCTAGGCTCGCTTTCCTCGAACGAAGTGATCGGAGGAGAACTGGATTCCTCTTTTCGTAGGAACGCGGATAAAATCTCCAACTTCGGTTACGACTCCAATCCTTACTGGTTCAAATTCCGAGCGGAAGTGGAAGAACCGATATCCGAAGAAAGATACCTAAGAATAGAATACCCCCATTTGGATAAGATAGACCTATATTGGAAGGATTCTTTGGGTAGAGAGGGTGAATACCATACCGGAAATCTTACTCCTTTCAAGGAAAGACCCGTCAAAGACAGATACTTCGTATTTCCTATCCCTTTGGAAGACAAGGCGGAGGTGGAGGTCTATTTTAGGGTGGAATCCGAAGGGTCGTTGACCATTCCAATTTCCTTAATTACCCGGAGCAAATGGGAAGAGTCCTTCAGAATATCCCTTGTGCTGAACGGTATATTCTTCGGCGCTTTGGGAGTCATGGTCTTCTATAATTTTTTCCTTTTCTTAGGGATTCGGGAAAAAGCGTACTTATACTATACGATCGTCGTATTCTCTTTCGTGTTATTTACTTTGATCAGTTCCGGTTACGGCTTCTGGTTACTTTTTTCGGATTTCCCGAAATGGGGAAACTACGCATTCGCCGCTATCACGCCTATGGCGATGTTTTTTTTGATCCTTTTTTCCCAAGAATACCTACAAACCCGGAACTCCCATCCTAGGCTGCATCTCTTGTCGAAATTGCTGGCAGGGGTATGGGTTCTTACTCTCTGCGCCTCCCCTTTTTTTCCGCTTCATAAACTTCTTCCGATCATCGCGGTTCTTTCCATCCTAGGAATCCTTTTGCTCCTCTTCGTTTCCGTTTTAAGGGCGCTGAAAAACGACAGAAGGGCCAAAATCTTCCTTGCGGCATGGATACTAGGTCTTACGGGAATTATCATGTTTTCCTTAAATAGATTGGGACTCTGGGAATCCGAGCCGATCGCAAGCGGGGCTTTGAAATTAGGTCTTTTGAGTAACGTAGTCTTGCTTTCTCTAGGTTTGGTCGATAGGATCAACACGTTCAGAAAGGAAAAAGAGGAATACAAAGAGAAAGCGGATCAGCTTTTGGAGCTCTCCTTGTTGGATCCGTTGACGGGGGTGGCGAATAGAAGGTTTTTCGACCAAGAGTTGGACCGCGAATGGAACCGATCTCTCCGTACGGAAAGACCTCTGTCAATGCTTATGATAGATGTGGATTATTTCAAATCCTACAATGATACGTACGGACATCTGAAAGGAGATGAAATCCTGGAAAGAGTGGCTCTCGCATTGAAGGATTGTTTGAATCGTTCTTCGGACATGATCTCCAGATACGGCGGTGAGGAATTCGGCGTAATTCTTCCGGACACTCCTGTGGAAGGAGCCATAGTAGTCGCTTTGGATATGCTACAAACGGTAGAAGATATGCAGATCGTTCATGAAAAAAGTCCTTTTTCCAGAGTGACCGTGTCCATCGGAGTCTCCAGCAATTTAGACAGGGAAATCCATTCTCCCCAGGAACTTCTCGGCGCTGCGGATAAGAATCTGTATGATGCGAAGTCTTTCGGTAGAAATCATATCCGACATTAAAATCGATTTTTGTAATCCGATCTAAACTTACAGTCGGACTAAAAAAGCCAAAAAAGTACTAAAAGGGCCAAATTTTCCTGGACCCGGTTTTTAACCGAGGTTACAATCGGTTCCCGCTATGGAAACATCGAGGCTTCCTTTTCTCAACTCCTCCACTTTGTATCACATGACTAAGGTTTCCGCCGAGACTTTTAAGGATCACCCGGCTCAATTTTACAAACCGGACGGAAAATCCTACAGAGCCGTGTCTTATTCCGAACTATACGAAATCATAATCAGGATCGGTCTCGGTTTGACTTCTATCGGAGTCGATCGCGGAGAGAACGTAGCCTTGATCGCCGATTCCGGATACAGATGGCTTTGGGCCAGTATGGGAATCACGAACATAGGAAGCGTGGATGTCCCGAGAGGAACGGACTCCACTCTCGAGGATTTAGTTTATATTCTAAACCATTCCGAAGCGAGAGTTGCGTTCGTCGAAAACGGAATCACTCTTCGTAAGATCGCTTCGAATTCCTCGGCGTTTCCGAAATTGAAGGTTCTGATCGTGTTCGAACCTTCCGCCAATCTAGGACAAAACGATTCCTTCAAAGTTCTTCATTTAGAGGACCTAATCTCCTTGGGTGATCGTTGGATCCGGGAAAAAGGCGAGATGGAATTCCACAAACGAGGAGAGTCCATCCGAGAGGACGATCTTGCCACGATCGTATACACATCCGGCACCACCGGGAGGCCGAAAGGCGTCATGCTTTCCCACAAAAACATAATGTTTAACGTGGACACTTCCCTTTCTCTTTACGACCTCCATTTCAGTCCGGAGGATAGAACCATGGCTTACCTTCCCCCGTGGCATATCGCGGAAAGATTGATAGAAACTGCCTGTGTGCGTGTCGGCGCTTCGGAAGCCTTCACTTCCATTTCGAGTCTAAGTCAGGATCTGCAGGAAATCCGTCCGACCTTTCTCTTATCCGTACCTCGCGTCTGGGAAAGTTTTTATAATAAGATCCAGGATAAACTGAGGGAAGCCTCGCCTCTTAAAAGATTGCTTTTTCCTATTTTTCAGAAAGTCGCTTCTTCCTTTCATAAGTACAAAAGCAGATTTATTGGTCTGGAATATTCTCTGCATAGGATTTCCTTTCCGATGGAATTTCTCCGTAGATCCGCGGCCTTGGCGGCGATGGCAATTCTGTATTTGCCGAATTTGATGGCTCAATTCGTTTTTTCTAAAATTCGAAACGGTCTCGGGGGAAATCTGAAATATGCGCTTTCCGGCGCCGGTGCCCTGCCCGAATACATAGATCGATTTTTCAATTCCATAGGGATTCCTTTATTGGAAGGTTACGGGATGACGGAGTTAGGAGGTATCTCCACCCGTAGGAGATTGGACGCGATCACGGTAGGAACCTTAGGTAAGTGTCTTCCCGGAGTCGAGATCAAACTTCTCGACGAAAAAGGAGAAGAAATTCACGACCCGGGAATCAAAGGAATCGCATGGCACCGCGGACCTCACGTGATGATGGGATATTATAAGGATCCTGATAAAACGGCAGAAGTGCTCGTGGACGGGTGGCTGAATTCCGGGGATCTCCTTTTTTGGACCGCGCAAGGAGACCTAAAATACGCAGGCAGAGCAAAGGATACGATCGTGCTTTCCGGAGGGGAAAATCTCGAACCCGAGCCTATCGAATTCGCGCTGACAAAGAGCGAACTGATCCTACAAGCTATGGTGGTCGGGCACGACAAGAAGTCCGTCGGAGCTCTCCTAGTTCCGGACTGGGAAGTCTTGGACAAACAACTTCAGGAATGGAAGTCCAGACTACTCCAAGAAATCCAGGATCCGAATTCGGATCCGGACGTCCGCGAGTTGTTCAGGAAAGAAATTCGAGATCTGGTTTCTTCCAAAAACGGTTTCAAAAATTTCGAAAAGGTGTCCAATTTCTATCTTCTACCCAAGAAGTTCGAGCCGGGAGACGAATTGACTTTGACCATGAAGGTTCGCCGGAATGTGGTCGCCGAAAAATACAAAAACGCAATAGAGAAATTGTACAAATAAGGATTTATTTTTAGCCAATGTAACCGTTGAAACGAATTTCTCGAAATGTTGAAAAGGAGCTTTATACATGTTATCCCTGTCGGAACAGCTTAAGCATCGGATCTCAACCGTATTGTCGATACTATCTTCGATTATCTTTCTACAGACCCTTTTTTTCAAGTTCACCGGAGCGGACGAGTCCGTAGAAATTTTCTCTACCATGGGAATGGAACCTTGGGGAAGGATCTGGACGGGAACATTCGAATTTCTCATAGCCGTTTTACTCCTGATCCCACCCCTAAGATTCATCGGAGCGATCGGAGGATTCTTCCTGATGGTAGGCGCGGTCTTTTCCCACCTTCTTTTTATAGGCATCGTCGTCCACAACGACGGAGGCTTGCTCTTCGGGTTGGCCTTGTTTACCCTTGCCTCCTGCACGATCATTCTGAGTATAGAATGGGACAGTCGTCCCGCTCCCTAAACTTCGGATCGGAATCTCTCTTAGATCGAAATTTCGAGCTTGGGAGATTCCCTCTTTCTGGGAAGGTCTGCGGATCGTAACGTATTTTTATCCCAAATTCGATCGAAACTTCCCCTTACAAACGGCCGATTCCGTTGACATTTCCAATCCGTCGGATCTTATGGAATAAGGCCGCTTCATCTGATGAAATTCCCACGAGGAAAAATATACGACGGATTCTTCGTTTCCGACGTTCATTATCTGCTGAACAAAAAGATCAAATCGCATAAGCATAAAGAGCTTTTCCAGCTACTCGATCATTTGGACCGGAAGGAGATCAAGTTTCATAATCTCTATCTGGTCGGAGACATCATCGAAAGTTGGTTTTTCAGCGCGGACAGAAGGTTGACCAGAATAAAGGGAAAGAAAAGATTCAACAAATTATTCGATCGTTTGGACCGCCTTTCCAGCGGTAAGGGAAGGAAATACTACATCGTAGGAAACCATGATACGACTTCCTATTTGATGAGATTGTCTCCCAGAGTGGAAAGCTATCTGCGGGCAAGGGACTGGATCATCTGTGAAAAAGCGGAGGACGATGTCTTGATCGCGTTGCACGGCCACCAGGGACAATACAACAAATTTACCTGGATCGGGTCCATATTCATATTAAGAATCTTACACGTCTTCGCTTCCTTGTTTCCGGGAATCTTCCGATTCTCCGAGAATTTTTATCACAAACACTTGAATAGACAAGACCCGACGACCGCCGAAGAAACTCTCGCCTATTACCAGAAGCTGGCAAAATTCGCACACCAAGGCAAAAAAGTGCTGATTTCGGGACACACGCACGACTTTCTCTGTCTGCCGAAAATGAACATCATTAATACCGGAGATTGGGTGAAAAGCAACACGTTCGTAATCCAGGATCTGCGCAAATTCATCGGGATCAGAATGACCGCTAGAAAAGAATTCAAAAAGGAATTTCGATTAAAAGTCTGATCGAAAGTCGCCCGGCAAATTCGAATTTTTCGTAGGACCGTTTGAAGCAGAAATTCCCGTTCGTGGATGAAAGGAAATTGCAAAATCTTTCCTTGTATGTATACTTTCGCCCATGTCGGAAGAACAACTCTTCGCAACTCTTAGGATTATAGACAATCACCCTTGGTTATTCTGGTTCGGCGTCAGCGCTATTTTTCTGATCTCGGTTTTCATCCACGATCTGCTTCAAAGAAAACACACGATAAAACACAACTTTCCCATCGTGGGCCATATCCGTTATCTGTTCGAGATGATCGGTCCCGAGTTGAGACAGTATTGGGTCGCCAACGATAAGGAGGAGATGCCTTTTAATCGCGCCGAACGATCCTGGGTTTACGCGACCTCGAAGAAGCAGAACAATAATTTCGGTTTCGGAACCACCGAATTGTTATACGACGCGGGCTATCCGATCATAAAGCATTCCGCGTTTCCTTTTCCGGAAGGTCAGGCCAAATTTCTAAACGGAGATCCTTCCATGATCCCGTCCTTGAAAGTCATGGGGGAATCCCACGGTAGAAAAAAACCCTATCGTCCTTCTTCCATAATCAACATATCCGCCATGTCGTACGGATCTTTGGGGGAAAGAGCGGTATCCGCACTCAATCGAGGAGCAAAACTCGCTCGTTGTTATCAGAATACGGGAGAAGGGGGTCTTTCTCCGTATCACGCCTTCGGAGCGGACGTGGTGTGGCAATTGGGAACGGGATATTTCGGCGCTAGAGATGAAAAAGGGAAGTTTTCCATGGACAAGTTCCTGGAACGTCTTTCGGAAAATCCGTACGTTAGAGCCATAGAGATCAAATTGTCCCAGGGCGCAAAACCGGGGAAAGGAGGAATCTTACCCGGCGCCAAAGTCACAGCCGAGATCGCTAAAATCCGAGGAATTCGAGTGGGACAGGATTGCATTTCGCCTAACGCACATTCCGAATTTACGGACGTAAAAGGTCTTGTGGATTTTATAGAAAGGATAGCGGCAGAAACCGGCCTTCCCGTGGGCATCAAGAGCGCGGTAGGAGAGTCCAAATTTTGGGAGGAGTTGGCGGAAAGAATGAAATCCGGCGGAAAAGGCCCCGACTTCATTACCATAGATGGCGGAGAAGGCGGCACGGGAGCCGCGCCCTTAACGTTTACCGACCATGTATCTTTACCTTTTAAAGTGGGATTCGCCAGGGTGTATCGCATTTTTCAGAATGCGGGGATCGCGGACGGAATCGTTTGGATCGGGAGCGGAAAATTAGGTTTTCCTGATAGAGCCATCGTGGCTTTCGCGATGGGGTGCGACTTGATCAATGTAGCCAGGGAATCCATGATGTCCATAGGTTGCATCCAAGCCCAGAAATGCCATACGGGTCATTGCCCTGCCGGAGTCGCAACTCAAAGTAAATGGTTGCAAGCAGGGCTAGACGTGAATCTCAAGGCCGAGCGAGCCGCAAGTTATATTAAAGGATTCCGGAAGGAATTACTTGCGGTCGCACACGCCTGCGGATACGAGCACCCTCTTCAATTTACCGGTACGGACATAGAAATAGGTGCCGGACTGAACCGTTTCCGAACGCTTTCCGAAGTATTGGAATACGAACGCGAACCGGTCCGTTTTACTACGATGATGGATTACACCAGTTTTATTCCGGAAAAATCATCTGCCTGATTCTTTCAGGATTTGGGAAAGAAGGTCCGGACGATCGGTAATGATTCCGTCGACCCCGTCCTTGAGGAGTCTCCTCATATCGGAGGGGTCGTTGACCGTCCAGGGATAGATTTTATATCCTAGGGAATGGTATTTTTTCACGTATTCCTCGTCCACCATCAGCTGTTCCGGAGCCAATATATCCGGAACAGCTTTGTCGTTCAGTAAGAGATTTCTCAATGCCACTTTCTTGTAATAGGGCATCTGGGAATCCTTGAACGTAGCGTAAATTTGTCCTCTCAGGATTTCCGGTTTCTTTTCCTTAATCCGTTCCAACACGAAGGGATTAAAAGAGGAGACGAAGACGTATTTCGGAAATTTCTTTTTCGTGAGAAGGTCTATAACGGCGTCCGCCACCTGTTTCGCGGGATCGCCCGAATCTTCGGATTTGATCTCGATGTCTATCACCGATTTTCCGCCGAATTCGTTTAACACTTCCTCCAGAGTCGGAACCTCTTCCCCCTTGTATTCGGGAGCGAAATGACTTCCCGCATCCAGCCGTTTGATGTCCGTTAAAGACGTGTCCTTAACCTTCCCTTTTCCGTTCGTCACACGATCCAGATTATAATCGTGTATAACGACCAATTCTCCGGTCTTACAAAGCATGGTGTCCAACTCGAAGCCGTGTCCGTATTTCATCGCTAAGCGAAATCCGGAAAGGGTGTTTTCCGGAGCCAAGGCTCTGGCACCTCTGTGTCCTAGAATCAGTACGGACTGCGGAAACTCTTTCCGCACGAGATCCGTGCGCGGAGAATGAGGAACACAATTTGTTCCGAAAAGTAGAAATACGAAAAAGACGCCGAGAAAAAGGGAATTTCGGCCGCGCATCCGGAATCTAGTCGAGGACATGTGGATCGCTCCTTCCGCGGAAAGCGGTGTTATCAAAACGACAAGGACCTTTCTAACTCCGTTCGGCTTTCGGAAAAGAAGTTTTCAGGAGAATCGCTTGCCTTTTTTTCATTTCGTAACAAACTTTGCGCCATCATAATGATGACAATTCTGGCCGGCCACATTCGAGAAGTCTTAATCGTATTACGCTCGCCTAGTTCCGCGTTCCGAGACGCGGGTACGGATCCGAATTTTCTAGTCTCTTTCCGAAGGGTTTTTTTCTTTTTCCTAATCGGTTCTTTCTTTAGCGGGCTTTTCTCTTTGCAATCTGCGGCCGTTTTTCTGGCCTTCGGAGGCTCCGTTCTGGATTTTCTTTTGAGAGTTCTTTTCCCCTCCGTTTTTTGGGAAGCGACGTACTCCGCACTCTATTCCGGATGCTTTTTACTGATCGGAGGAATTCTTCTCTATTGGATTCCGAAATATTCCCGGGGACTGACAGATGCACGAAAAAGCGTCACTTTCTTGTCCAGATTGGCTTTTCTTGTCCCGCTCTGTTCCTTACTCTATCTTGTGCTTCCGGCCGGATGGTTCCGTTTCACCGTTTTGATCCTTTTTTTCCTCTATTCCAGCTATCTACTTCTGAACGTCCTTTATTACGGATTGAAATGCGAACGTAGGAATTCGCTTATCAGCAGCCTGGCCGTCGGTTCGGTTTCCCTTTTGTTCTTTTTCTGGATGAATGGAGGAGTCTCCCAAGACCTGTTCCGACCTTCCTATCCCAAACCCATGACACCCGAAGAGGAAAAGGAAAAAATCCAGGAAGCGAAAGAAGTCATCGAAAGATTGGAAAAAGCGAGAAGGGAAAAAGGTCATTCGAACTAAAAATAAAAATCCTCGAATTCAAAAAGGAGCCGAATATGGCGCGAGTCCAACTGCAACTGCCCGAAAAACTTTCCTGGTCCACCTCCCTTAGGATCAGAATCTACGATACGAACTTCGCCGCTCACCTGGCTCACGACAGAGTGGTTTCCCTATTGCACGAGGCAAGGGCCAGACTTTTTCGGGAAAAGGGAACGAACGAATTGGATGTGGAAGGATCCGGAATCATTCTTACGGACCTGGTAGTGGTTTATAAGGCAGAGGCGTTTTTCGGAGACGAGGTTCGCGTGGAAATCGGAGCGGACGATTTCAGTTCCAAAGGTTGCGACCTATACTATCGTATGGTTCATACCGACGGACCGATCTCGGGGAAAGTAATTTGCGAAGCCAAAACGGGACTAGTCTTTATGGACTACTCGACTCGAAAAGTCACGGAAGTCCCGCAAACCTTTAAAAGCTGGTTTTAAGCCGATCTTACAAGGAGGAAACTTTTTCCTACCAAGCCTTCGTCTAATAGTCATAGGCTCGGAGTTCGGAAGTTCTCGGGAAACGAGTCAAAAAAGAGAAAAAGAAGGGCGAGAGGATTTTCAACCGGCAAAAAAACCCCTCCTCTAAGGGCTAAAAGGTACCCCGAACGGGAATAGGCCTGCGCTTCCCAAACATCGATTCACGGTTTTTTCTTTGCCTGGCAGGCCTTCTGGAAAGAATGGCAAGTACAGCCGGAAAGAGAGGGTTCTTCTATGAAACGGACCGAGTTGGAGAGACGAGAAAGAGATCTCCGCAAAGCGCAAAAAAAAACAGAAACCCTGCAGAGACGTTCCAAAGGAAGCAGCATTGGAGACTTCATCGAACAGTTGTCCGGGTTGTTTCGCCACGACGCTACGGAGATTTTCAATACCAAGGATGATATTGCGATATTAGAGGTATTGGAAGATATGCAAGCTGTCATTCCTCAGAAAAAGTGGGACGACGTTTTGAGAAAAGCGATCAAGAAAACCGGAGTCGTGGAAAAAGAACGGGCCTACCAGGAATTGCTGGAACTCCTCTCATTCGAAGAGGAAGAAGACGCAGAGTCTACGGAAGAAGTGGGGGTTTAACCCTCATTTTGATCCGTCTTCTAACGCTGGGGACGGATCGGTTTCATCTAAAAATTGAAATAGAAAGGACAAGATAGGGAAGCAGTTTTCGCCCCTTACCTTGTCCTAATTCGTTTTACCGGCGAAGCGAATTCGCTTCGAGGATTAATGTCTTTTGGGTCTATTGTTGAACGTTTGCGGTTTTGCAACGTCTACGTTCAGCGTTCTGCCTTTAAACTCAGTTCCGTTCAGACTGTTTTTGGCGTTTTCTGCCTGTTGTTCGTTTGCCATCTCTACAAAGCCGAAACCTTTGCCTTCGATGATTTTAACGAAAGCAACTTCGCCATAATTAGAGAACAATTCGTTAATTTCCGAATGCCCTACAGAGTAGTTGAGATTTCCAACAAAAAGTTTGCGATTTTGCATGCTTTCCTCGATAGTTTCATTTTAGGCAGCCGGGACTTCGCAAATGGTAATTGTCGATTCCTGAAAACAACCTAAAGGTCGAGGAAGCGATTCGAGCGGGTATCCACCGTCTTTTGCTACCGGAACTTCCTGACTTTCTGGGAAACTTAGGTCCAAAAGAGATGGATCTACTACTATGACATGTGCGGTTATAAAGATCAGCGAACCTGCAATAAAGCCACTATAAAATCATATTCGAGAACATGCAAGCATAAGAAATTGTTCGAGCTTATAAGTTTGGAATCGTAATAATCGCCCTTCCTGAATCGGTTCCGAAAGAAATCACCGTTTGGTTTTGGCGATCGCGCCGGCGCACCGGATTCCGTCCATGGCCGCGGACACGATTCCGCCGGCATAGCCGGCCCCTTCTCCGCACGGATACAATCCTTTGATCTTCACATGCTCAAGGGTTTCGGGATCTCTCGGAATCTGAACGGGGGAAGAGGTTCTGGTTTCCGGTGCGTGAACCACAGCATCGTTGGTCAGATATCCCTTCATAGATTTGTCGAATTCGCGAAATCCGGCGCGAAGAAGTCCGTATATAAATCCCGGCAGAACGGAACCCAATTCCACGGATTTTATTCCAGGTGCATAAGAAGTCTTGGGAAGGCTTTCCGACATTTTGCCGTCCACAAAATCCACGAGTCTCTGGGCGGGTGCGGTTTGGGTTCTTCCCCCTTCAATCCAGGCTCGTTTTTCCAGTTCTTTTTGGAATTCCATCCCGGCGAGAGGACCGAATTTGGCATAGGGTTTAAAATCTTGGAGCTGTAGCTCCACCACGACACCGGAATTTGCAGTGGGCCTGGCTCTTTTGGAAGAAGACCAGCCGTTCGTAACGATTTCCTCCTGTTTCGTGGCACAAGCCGCTATGACTCCGCCGGGGCACATGCAAAAAGAATACACTCCTCTGCCCTCTACCTGCTTTACGATGCTATAGGGGGAAGGCGGCAGATACGGACCTCTTTCTCCGCAGCGGTACTGGATGGAATCGATTAGGGACTGCCGGTGTTCCACCCTGACTCCTAAGGCAAGAGGTTTTGCCTGGATTTGGATTCCTTTTGCATGCAATAATTCGAATATGTCTCTGGCGGAATGTCCCGTAGCCAAGATCAACCGTTCCGCATTGAAGCGATCCCCCCGCTTTGTAAGAACTCCTCGGATCGAATTCCCCTCCAGTAGGATGTCCGTGACCCGTTGGTCGAAATGAACCTCACCTCCCCTTTCCAGAATCGTTTCGCGGATTTTACGGACGATCTTAGGTAACTTGTTCGTTCCTATATGCGGATGGGCCTCAACGAGTATTTCCTTGGAAGCACCGAAACCCACTAGCAATTCCAGGATTCTTCTTACATTACCTCTTTTCTTGGATCTCGTGTATAATTTTCCGTCGGAATAAGTTCCGGCGCCGCCTTCTCCGAAACAATAGTTGGAATCTTCGTCCACCGTATGGTGCGCGTTAATCTGTCGCAAATCCAAAGGTCTACGGGAAACGTCCTTTCCCCTTTCCAGAATCACAGGTTTCAGACCGTTTTGTATAAGTTCCAGTGCTGCAAACAATCCGGCAGGGCCTGCTCCGACAACGAGCACTTCCTCCGAGTCTTTTACGTTCGGATACTCCGGCAACCGCACCGGAATTTCCAGGAACTCCTCCTCGATAAAAGCCAGAACTCTTAAATCGAACAGTACATTCCTTTGTCTTGCGTCGATCGAACGGTTCAAAATCTCCACATGACGGAGCTCGCGTATCGAAATCCCGGCGGACTTAGAAACGTATTTCTTTAGTTCCTCTTCTTGCCCTGCGATCTCGGGAGATACCCGAAGATGGAGTTCTTGGATCATTTTATTTCCCTGCTCGGATCAGTTCAGCAGGAATTTGCCGGAATAGGATTTGAATTTTTCCCGCAAAAATTCGATCCCTTCCTTTTTTTGCATCGTGAGTAGCGCTTCCATATCCTCGTTCCACGGAAATTTGCTCTTCCGATCCGGTTTATTTCTATAGCCGACGTCGTAGGCGTCCTCGACGGAAAGAGCCTTTGCGGTATTGATCTCGCGGGGAACGATAAATAGATTATTATAATGTAATTCCACTATGTCGTACGAGAATTTTTTGCAAAGGATCTCCGCTTGGGAAATGCTTTGGCCGTAAAAGTGATCCTCTTTCCAATAATGGTCCGCGTCGTAAAGAACGGAAAACGAGATGGGAGGCGGAATTTTCTCGTTGATTTCCAGACAGACCAAAGAAGGCCTATATTTGGAAAGAAGTTTTTCCAGGACGAAGAAATCGTAGCTGTCTATATCGAAATTCAGAAAGGCGAACTTTTCCGGGCAAAATCCTGCTTCTAATACCGCGATCACGTTGTCCGGGGTAACCTTCGTTTTGATCAAATAGCAATCGGGAAAAGAGGCGTACAAACCGGCAAGCTTGGAAAATTTGATCGCGTCGTACTCCACCGCGATCCCGTTCCAGCCCTGACGAAACAGAAACAGTGTATTGGACATGGTAATACCGTCCGAAGCCGCGATATCCACGCAGAAACGCTCTTTGATGCCGAGCGCTTCCAGATACTTACGGATAATGCTTTCTTCGTCCAGATTCGAAAACGTCGAACCGGATCGGTTCCGAATCGAGCGAAGGAGAAAAGCGGCCGAGTTGACTAGAATCGGCGGCAGGAATTGTCTTAAAAGATTTTTCATGAGTCGGATTGACTCTTCCTACCATGCAGTTCGATTCATTCAACCATTTCCGCAGTTTCTTCCCTCGGAACACCCGAAATGTCTTCCGCTTTTTTAGGATTTTTGAGGATGAATAAGGCTCCGACCGCAAGTACGGTCGAGATCCCGGCGCAGATCAGTATTACAAGCCGCATAGAATCCAGAAACGCCAGACGAGCCGCTTCCGTTAACGCGTTGCCGAGTTGTTCCGGTAAATCCTTGGCGATCGCTACCGCCGCTCCGAGAGTGCTCTTAGCGGCTTCGAGGGAATGGGGGTCCGTACCGTCCAAGGAAATTTCCTTCATTCGATTTTTATAAACTGCGGTCCCGATGCTGCCTAAGACTGCGATTCCCATAACTCCGCCGAACTCCGCTCCGGTCTCCGAAATAGACGCCGCCGCCCCCGCCCTTTCCGGAGGAGCGGCGCCTACGATGATATCCGTTCCTAAGATGACCACGCAGCAGATCCCGATCGACAAGCATAAGGCGCCGAGAAAAATATATACGAGTCCGGAACCACCCTCGATCTGGAAGTAGAGAAAAAATCCCAAGATACAGAGTACGCAGCCGCCGATCACAACGTAGAGACGTCTGATGCGTCTGACCAAAATCGGAACCGTCAAGGATCCCACCACATTTCCCACCGCTCCCGGAAGAGTCCAAAGCCCCGCCTCCAAAGGAGACAATCCCAAAATCAATTGAAGATACTGTGTGACGAACAAAAAACTGCCCAATGCCACGAAGATGACCATGGTGTTTGCGACCAGGGCTCCCGAAAAAGCGGGGATTTTGAATAGCTCCAGATCCAAAAGAGGATCGGAAAGAGTCTTTTGCCTTCTTACGAATAGGAATCCCACGAAGATACCTGCGAAAATGAACGCGAGAGGAACCTTACCGAGGCCCTCTTCGGAAATTTTTTTCAGTCCGTAGATTACGGAGAGAACACCCAAAAGGGAAAGAAGTGCGCTTGTAAAATCCAATCTTCCCGCATTCGGATCCTTGAATTCAGGTAATAATTTCGGTCCTACCAACAGAAGTAAGACCATCACCGGAACGCTCAAAAGAAAGACGGAACCCCACCAAAAATGTTCCAGCAACATGCCCCCTACGAGCGGACCTATGGCTCCTCCGATCGAAAAACTGGTTCCCCAGATGCCGATGGCGAAGGTACGTTCATTCGCATCCAAAAACATGTTCCGTATCAGGGAAAGTGTGGAAGGCGCCAGGGTCGCTGCGGTGATCCCAAGCAGGGCACGGGTCGCAATGAGCATCTCCGCACTCTTGGAAAAGGCCGCGAATACGGATGCGACTCCGAACGCAGCGGCGCCCATGAGCAATAACTTTCGTCTACCGATACGATCCCCTAGGGTTCCCATGGTAATTAAAAATCCGGCCACCAAGAATCCGTAGATATCCACGATCCATAGCATCTGAGAGCTGGAAGGTTTCAGTTCCGCCGCAAGTTGGGGAATCGCCAAATAAAGCACCGTCAGATCCATGGCGTATAATAAACACGGTAAAGCGATTACCGCCAGGCCGATCCATTCCTTGCTACCGGCGCGCGGACTAACGTTCGAATTCATTTTAAATGTCCTTTCTCGGTCTGTAAAAAAGGGAAACGAGTCCCGAATCGAAACGTTTCCAATCGAAAAGTTCGAGTTCTAGTCTAGTGGAAAGTCCCTCGAAAAGCGGCTTCCCTCTTCCTAAAAACAGCGGATTGATCATAATCCTGTATTCGTCGATCAATCCGTGTTCCGCCAAGTAGGCGCCTAGATTGGAACTGCCGAAAATCGCGATATCCTTTCCGGACGTTTTCTTCAGAACCGAAAATTCCCCTTCCACGTTTTCGCGAATCAATCTGGTATTTTTCCAATCCGCTTTTTTCAGCGTTCTCGAGCAGACGATTTTATCCAAACCGTTCATTCTTTCCGCAACGGCAGGATCCCGTTCCGACGCCACGGCGGTGGGCCAATACCCCGCCATAAGCTCGTAGGTAAGACGACCGAACACCAGAGTGTCCACTCGATCCAGAAAATCGATCGCGTATTCGTTAAACGAATCGTCCACACGGTGCCAGTCGATTTCCCCGTTCGATCCGGCATAATAACCGTCCAAAGTGGTTAGCATTTGAAAAACGATTTTTCTCATCTTAGTACGTCTCTCCTGTCTTTGATTTTGGCGACCGAACGGGTGCATCGGAACATATAGTATCATTTTTCCAGAATACGTTTGAGATTTGCCAATCCGGTTTCGAATTCCGAACCGACCAGCTTGTCTACATCGCAGAACACCGACATTACTTTCGAGAAATAGTGATTGGCACCGTACATGGCCCAGGTGAGTCGTGCAGTCTTTCCGTCGGAGGCGATGGTGTATTCCACGATGTCATGCGCTTCGAACGGTTTTAGGAAGTCCAGTTTGAGCACGATCTTGGAAAAAGGGACCGTTTCCGTGATTTCCATCCTTCCTACTCCGGCTTCCTTGCCTTCCCACTCGTAGATCGCTCCTTTTCCTGTTTCGGATCCGCTGAATTTCCTTTGCATTCCAGGATCCTTTTCAAACGGAGACCATGTGGACCCTTGGCGCAGATCCGTCAGTACGGAATATACTTTTTCCGCGGAGGTTTGGATCTCGATCGACCTTTCGATACGGAAATGGTCCGGCTTAGTAGCCGCAAATCCGATCACTCCCAATAAGAGGACCAGGACTAAGAGTCCGATTCCCTTTAAAATCGATTTTAACCGAAACATTGTTTTTCCCTACGAATCCGAGGATTCGATTTATAAAAATATTCAGGACGGCCGACGGAAAGAATCCTCGCCGGTCGTATTCGACGCGTTTCTTACATCTTAGGCAGATAATCCGCAAGTTTCGTAAGCGTTTGGTTCAGACCTTCCGTCGCTCCGTACTTCTCGACCACTTCGTTGCGCGCTTCCGCTGTTTTGAAGACAGACCTCATGAAAAGTTCCGTCTTTCCGTTCTTTTCCGTAAAGAGTACGGTCACCCGGAACTCTCCCGGATAATCCGCTTCGCCGGTGCCGTGGGTATAGACGAGACGACTCGGTTTAACTACTTCGGAATAAACGATCTGATTCGGATAATCCGTTCCGTCGGGGCCGTGCATGATGAATTTCCAGATTCCTCCCGGTTTCACTTCCATGCTATCTATCGTATTTGTAAAACCGTTCGGCCCCCACCAATGTACGATGTGTTTCGGATTCGTCCAGGCTTCCCAAACCAATTCCCGGGGCGCATCGAAGATTCTCGTAGTGGAGATTTCGCGGTCAGCGGTGTTCGACTCTAATTCTTTTTCCATATCCGATTTCTCCTTTTCAAAGCGGTCTTATATCGAAGTGCCTGCAAGTCTTTTGCTTTCGGGACGAAGCGCCCAGGAAACGGCGACCAAGAGCAGAACCACGAGAGGAGTTATGATATGCCAGGCGGCATTTCCCGCAAACGCGTTCGCGGCGCTAGCGGCCGTGAGGTTGAACAACATTCCCGCGTAGGCCCATTCTTTCAAAAGAGCCAACCTAGGAAGCAATATTACGATTCCGCCAAGCAACTTCCACGGACCTAGGATCATCGGAAAATAAGGAGGAAATCCTAATTGTTGCATTCCCGCAGCGACCTCAGGACTTCCGCTTATATAAATGATCCCTCCCGAGCAAAAACTCGCGGCGGTAAGAACGGTGGTAACCCAATACGCGATACTCCGAATCATGATTTTGGTTTTTGCCGGATTATGACCGGCTTCTTGTGTCGTCGTGCCCATTCTGTTGTAACTCCTTTAAATATTCTTCCAAACGATCGAATCGCTCTTCCCAAATCTTGCGGTAGCGATCGATCCAATCGGATACTTCTTTTAAGGGGGCTACTTCCAATTTTGCCGGACGCCACTGCGCTTCCCGACCTCTCGAAATCAGTCCCGCTTTTTCCAATACTTTTAGATGCTTGGTGATCGCCGGCAGACTCATATCGAAAGGTTCCGCGAGTTCCTTCACGGAAGCCTCCCCCCCTTGCAAGGTGGACAAAATTTGCCTGCGAGTCGGGTCCGCAAGTGCGGCAAAGGTAATGCTCAACCGATCTTCCTGTACCGCAGATGAAACCATATAGTTAATTAACCAACTGGTAAAATAATAAGTACTCAGACTTTTTGTCAATGGAAAAAAGAAAAGGGTTCGGCTTTTTCTGAGAATTCCGGAATTCGGAAGAAAATCTCGGAAACCCTGGACAAATTGGCAGAATCAGAGGTGACCCCACCGGGACTTTACCCGGAGAGGCCATTCCAGGTAGGAAATCTAGGGCAGGATTCTTTTCAAAAGTACGGAATCCAAAGCCCAGGCTCCTCCTCCGGCGAGAAATAGAAGAGCCGAAATTCCAATAGCAAGCAGATGGTATTCGAATCCTTCTCCCGTCTGGGAACCGAACCAATTCATAAAAAATCCGTTCTGCCTTTGGTAGATCGCGGCGCCGATCATGACAAGGCCGATCCCCAGGGCAGAAACTCGAGTTCCGAAACCGAGGAGAAGTCCTAAGGCGCCGAAAGATTCGGCAAGAATCACCAGCACGGAAACCGGGCTCGGAATTCCTTGGGAAGAAAAGAAGTTCACCGTAGCGGAAAAGCCGTGGCCTCCGAACCACCCGAACAACTTCTGCAGACCGTGGGGAAGCATCACCGCTCCAAGCGTAATCCTCGCAATCGTATAAGCGAAGTTCGCCTCCGTAAAAAGCAATTTTTCGATCATTCCATTCTCCTGTAAAAGGCGATTTCCCTCGCCTTTACGAAAACGAGTGTAACACGCAAGCGGGGTTTTCGTAAATGGACGGATCGATTCTTCTATTGCACTTTTCGTACTCGGTTCCGAATTTCCACGGGAGTCAATCCGGATCGGATCTTTACGTAGCGACTGAAATATGCGGAATCGGAAAAATCCAAGTCCCTGCATATCTCGGAAAGACTCAAGTCGCTGTGAAGCAGGAGTCTCTTGATCTCCAGCATGATTCTGTCATGAACCAGGGATTTTGCGGATTGTCCTAGGACGGACTTGCATTGTTTATTGAGAAGCGCGGGAGAAAGTCCGAGGGCCCTCGCGTAAAATGCGGTGTTTCTTTTTTGTAGAAAGTATTCATCCAGCATCCGCTGAAACTCCGCGACTTTGGAGTCTTGAGAGGATAGATTCGATACGTCGGCGTACTCCTTTTCCAATTGCAAGAAGATCAATTGGGAGATCGCGTTTAGGACTCTGGGATCCTCCTCGGTTTTTCTAGAGGAGACCAATCTTTCGAAATCCGACTTTATGGATTCGATATTCTTAGGTACGATTCCCGAAACCGTGGATCCGTATCGAAAGAAAGGAAAGTCTCGAAGAGCGGATCGAAAGCCGCTCTGTGCGTAAAAATCCGAGGAGACTTTTAGGGCATACCCTTCGATCCGGCCGATGAAATTCCAGGAATGCACTTGCCCCGGCTTTAAAAAGAATACCGAATGTTTACGGATTTTGAACTCCGTAAAGTCTATGGTGTGGGTTCCCTCTCCTTTCAGAAAAAAGA
This sequence comes from Leptospira fluminis, assembly GCF_004771275.1. Taxonomy (GTDB): domain Bacteria; phylum Spirochaetota; class Leptospiria; order Leptospirales; family Leptospiraceae; genus Leptospira_B; species Leptospira_B fluminis. Next base: position 151,174 of record NZ_RQEV01000007.1, read on the forward strand.
AAACCGCAAAATAATTGTGTCTATGAGAGCTGGAATATTCCCGGAACGTAGGAGGGAGCTCCTCCAATTTGCCTGCGTAAAATACGGACTCGGGAACCCTTTCTATCTCCGATAGTGAAAAAGAAGGAATGGAAATTTCCCGCTCGACCATACGTGTTTTTTAGAATTCCGACGCGGAAACGTAAATCAAAAATCGGATCCGACGTCGGAGAGACACTTACTTTTCCACCGGCATCCAGATTTCCAAACCGCCCTCCCCGGTAGCTGGGTCGAACTCCTTTCCGTACTTTTCGAAATTCGGCGCGTTGACGGGTTTCGTACCGGACTCCGGAAACCATTTGTTCCAGATCGCGGAAATCGTGGACCGGATTCCGGCGATATGTCCTTTATGGGAAAACACCGCATAACGTTGCGTAGGTAGCTTAAGACAAGTGAGACCACTCGGCAAGGAGTGGCCTTCGACTACTTCCACAGCGCTCAAATAGTCGAAGTTTCCTTCCTCGTCGAAGTTATAACAGACTCCGTAGGCATCCTCTCCGATCTGTCCGGGAATGTTTCCGAGATACGGGGAAAATTTCTGCCATTGGTTCGGAATTCCTCCGGGAGATTGGCAATCGTAGCGTTCCAGAATACCGACCATGATTCTGGGATTTAAAGTTTCGAATCGCGGCGGGTCGAGTGCGACGGTAATAGGTTGGGAATTCATCGTGATAGCCTCCACTAGATCGATGTTCTTCAGGTTTCCTTTGTTTCGTACCTGATCGGGAGTGGCGGAAAACTGATCGCGGAAGGCACGGGTAAAGGCTTCATGAGATCCGTAGCCGGTTTCGAGGGCTAGGTCGAGAATCGATTCTCCGTTTTCCATCAGTCGCTTTGCAGCCTCGCTTAACCGACGAGCACGAACGTATCGCATCAAAGAAATTCCCATCGCGTCCGCAAACGTTCGGGTGAGATGGAAGGGCGAAACTCCGGAAGCTTTGGCGATTTCGTCCAAGGAGATGTTTTCCCTCCAATGACTTTCCACGAACCAAAGGGCTTTTTGAACGAAATTCATGCCGTTTCTATCGATGCTTACGAGAGGAGAATACCAGACCTGAAAACGATCCGCTTGATACTTCTTGCGATCCGGAAAGAAAAATCGGATCCATCGGAATTTTTTTCCGCTTCTTGGAAGGTCCGTCGAAAAAAGACCTGGAGCGGTCTTTCAATCGTTTACGTGAATCTTAACGTCGTACGGAGCAGGATGTCCTTCTCCCCGTTCCACCCAATTCCTGAGACTCAAAAGAAACGTAGCCCATTTCGTACTGCAATGGTGCATGAACTCCACCGGAGATTTCCACCCCGCATGGGAAAAAAGAACGAATGTCTGCTTTTCCTTGTAAACCAATTTGAAAGTGACGGAAGTATCGAGCCATTCCTCGGGACCTTCCATACATCTCCATTCCAGCAGCTTATTCTTAACGGATTTCGTGACCTTCATCTTGGTAAAACCGAAATCCACGATTTTGCCGAGTCCCGTATTTCCCGACGTCTCGATCGTCCACCAATGAGCCAGCCCCTGAATCGTATTGATCGCTTCGAAAACCTGATCGGGCTTAGATCGGATTCCTACTCTATGAAGTATGTCCGGCATGGGATTCCTCCTTATAAAACCAGGCGCCTACGAAGATGCCAAGGAAAGTAGAAACGAAACTTCCGATCAATTGACCTACGAGAATACGGTACGGGAAAATACCGAGAGCGATGAAATCGATGGATACGGAAAATTTCGAAGCGATCCAAAGAACCAAAGCGGCGATCAAGGCCGTTTTGTGCCCGGCGCCGAAGCGAGGACGAATTCCGGCATAAATCCAAACTCCGACGACGCCTTGAAGGAAGCACATCAAAGCCCAAAGTAAAAGCGAATCGGATTGGGGCAAGGGATGGATGACTCCGCTCGTTCTTTGCATCCAACCTTCGAAATCGTTTTTAAGAATGCCGCCGTTTACGATGCCGGCAACAACGAAGAAAATCAGTCCTGCCAGGATTCCTCCCAGAAGCACTCTCGGAAAATTGATACTGGTCTTTGTCGTCATTTTGGTCCTCCGATTCGAATCGTTTTATAAATGGATGATATCAATATTACCCCAAGAGGCCTTCAGATACTCTGCCACAAAATGCCTATGACAATGTTCATGGGAAGGTTCGCTACAAAGCAGGCAGGCGCCGTCGAAGAGAGTTTTGGGAAAGAGGGTTTCCACTTTTCGCTTCTTCATCAGATTTAGGAATTTCTTCTCGAAAACCTTCCAATCGCCTTTGTTCTTTTTGTACTCGTCCAATATTTCCTGGGTCGGAGCCAAGTCTAGGGAATGTACGTAGTCGATATGCGGAATCTCCCTTAGGAAGAATTGCAAATCGTCTTTTTTCGTAAACCCTGCGAGTTGAGATACGTTGTTCAATCTGATGTCTATCACTCGTTTTAATCCCGGCTGTTTGAGCAGTTCGAAAAACTGAGACGCGCTTTTTTGGGTGAACCCTAGAGTGAATAGCTTCAAGCGCTTCTCCTTGTCACAAGCCTTTCCGCGAGGTATCCCATAGGAAGGTAGGCAAGCGTCAGATCTAGAACGATAAACCAAACCGGCGCAGGAAGCGTAAAGGAATTCATAATTCCGCCTAACAGGAAAAGTGCGGATACCCCGAGCGCAAGCTCCCTTTTGCGGCTCGCTGCGAGAAAAGAAACGACAAGTCCGCTCACAAACGTGCCTATGGCGTGGGCCAATAAGGGAATCATATAATGCTTAGGTTGGAACAGATGTATGGACGCTTTTAATCCTTCCATAGTCGTCACATCCGCGCCCTCCGGAGGGGGAATGATTCGGCCGCCGAGAGTTATGATCCCCATGTTTGCGATACTACCGAGAACGATTGCGACAAGTACGGAAAGTATGTTTCTTAATCTAGGATTCATCATATATCTCCTGGGTCCGAATTAGGTGGATGCTATCAAAAAAGCTTCGCCGCTGGAAAGTTTCAGCCCGTCGCTTCTTCCCGTAAAATATTTCCGGGCAAGATCTTCCGCCGATACGTATTGCACTTGAGAGAAGCCGGCTTTACGGGCCAGGTCAAGCATATCTGGCGGGCTGAAAAAGCTTAGAAAAGGAGTTCCTGCCGCACGCGCCGCCTTATAAACGGCTTCATGTTGCGGACGTTCCTCCGGATCGATCAGTTCCAAAGGAAGGATAAAGGTCATAGCAAGAGTGGAACCCGGAGCAAGAGAAGCGATCTGACGTAACATCGCAAAGATCGCCTCCTGGGTAAGATACATCGTGACTCCTGTGGAGGCGACTACCGCCGGCTGACTCTTATCGAAACCGGACTTTTCCAAAAGATTCCACCATGATTCGCCCGCTTCGAAATCCACGGGAACGAAATGAAGCCCATCCGGAATGCCGAAACCTAGATCCGTCAATCTTTGTTTTTTCCAAGCCTGAGGACCCGGCTGGTCCACTTCGAAAATCCGAAGCTTAGATGCAATCGACGGGCGACGCTGTGCAAACGTATCCAAACCCGCACCCAAGATCACATATTGGTGTACCCCGCGATCGCAACCTTCCAGAACCAGATCTTCGATAAAGCGAGCCCTTGCCACGATCGATGCCCGATACGTCGCGGTCCCCGTCGGATGCATGTCCGGACGTTGGCGCCAACCCTCGTCCGGAGCCGTCAATTTCAAACCGATCTCGTCCTCCAACAAATGAGGAGGAGAATCTATCTGAACGTGCATGGCACGCCACAAAGCCACACGCACCGCGGAGCTTTCCGGTCCGATCGCTTTCTTATCTTGCATAGTTTTCTCTCGTACTAGGACTTGCACCTTTTCGCGTTTTCCGTCAATTCCTTTCTTACCGACCCGGAGAAGCTGTATAGGAGTAGAAAAAATTTCCGAACATTTATTCAACTAATAGGTTTAATACTTGACAAGGTTTTGCCCGAGGAGCATTTATTCAACTAGATGGTTGAACTTAGGAAAAACGAGCAGAAACTGGATAGCGTGTTCGCGGCGTTAGCGGACAGCTCGAGAAGACAGATGCTGGCAAGATTGCGGAAACAGCCTCTCACGATTTCAGAGCTGGCTCGTCCTTTTTCCATGTCCTTTGCGGGAGTCGCAAAGCATATCGACGTATTGACCAGTGCCGGTCTTGTGCGCAAGGTGCGGGATCCGGAAGACGGGAGAAGTTACCGATTGGAACTTCAAAACCAAACCCTTTCCGAGGCATCGGACTGGCTCGCTTATCACCAGCAATTCTGGACCAATAAACTAGACAGACTCGAAATTTTTATAGAGGAGCAAGATCATGACCAAAGAGGTCCTAAAAGTAGAAAAAAAAATTAACGCCGAGCCGGCTCGGTTGTTTCGCGCCTGGTTGAAGCCCGACGAACTTTCACGATGGTTCTTATGCTGCAATACGATGGGCGTAGGGATAGGGTCCGTCAGCATGGATCCGCGTCCCGGAGGCAAATTCCGGATCGATATGACTCTTGACGGAAAGGTTTTACCGCATACGGGAGAATACAAGATCATCGAAGAACCGACCAAATTGGTCTTTACTTGGAGATCCCATATGACGGGAGATCAGGATACTCTTGTTACCGTTACGTTTACCGCCTTGCCGGAAGTCACGATAGAAAGCGAGGGAAAGACGGTTCGAAAACCGCAAACACTCGTAACCTTAACTCACGAACTCCTCTTGACGAAAGAGCAAATCGAAGCCCACCATCGCGGTTGGACAAACATCATAGACGGCCTAGAATATTGGCATGTAGGCAAAGAATAAACGGTCGAAAAACGACAAAAATCGACGATCTAAATTAAAGAACTTATGCGCGGACCGTCAAACGCCGCGCGGTTTTCTTCCCGTAAATCGGATCACGGAACCTTTTCCGTTGTGGAACAAACCCTCGCTCAATTCGATTTCCTTTTCCACAAGTTCAAGAATTTCATAATTCGGAAAATCCGCTTTCAATTCCTGGATAGAGAATAAGGATTCTATGTCTCTCGGACCGCCCACTCTCTCGTCCTTCATTACATAATCGATATGCTTTTTACTGAATGCTTCGAAGATGACGATTCCGTTCGGGCGCAGGAATTTGGCGAGAGTCCTATGTAGGGAAGATTTGACGTCCGCGGGAAAATGGGCATAGATTAGCGCGATCGCGTCGAATTGCTCGGGTTCGTATTCGGAAGAATCCAATTCGGAAAGAACTCGGTAGTCGATCGTAACGCCGTTGCTTTCCGCTAACCGGAGCGCCTTTTTCTTTCCTTCGCTGCTGATATCGAATGCCGAGACCTTCCAACCTAGCTTGGCCGCGAAGACCGCATTGCGCCCTTCCCCCTCCGCCGGAAAAAGAATGGTCCCCGGAGACAATCCTACCAATCGTTCTTTCAGATATTCGTTCGGCTCCGTGCCGAAAGCGAATTCTTCTTTGGCATATCTTTCATTCCATCGATTCGTCCAAGGGTCGGTCATGCGCTCTTCCTTTCCGGTCTATCGATTGCGACCGGATTTTTCCCGTTTCTTTGCCTTTTTGGACCCCAGCCGGCTCTTTAAAGTTCAGACGGCGAACCGGTTCGGGATCTTTCTTACATCTTCGCTTTTGATTTCCACTACTATATTATTAAAATAAGGTAATTTTGAATGAGTGTACGTATATCCGAACGACCAGCTAGCGTCGTAGTTACTTCTATAGAAGACGATCGGACCTACAAAAGGACCGGAATCTTCGCTCGGTCGATATACTAGGTCCCGAGTGGAAGGTACAAAATCGGAGGACGGCGGAAAACCGTTTTCGATTTTGATCGGGAAGAACCGATTGTCGGAGATGTCGACTAAGATATCGGGGCCGATTTGACGGAAATCTTCGGAGCTTAGACCGAATACGGTAAGTGCGATATCCGCGACGCCGCAGAACCTACCGCTGCGAAGAAGCAACTTCGCCGAACCTTTATTGTATTCGAGCTGGATTTCCCTATTTTCCTCGGTGCTAAAAGCGTTATGCGTAAAATAAGGGTCATGAACAATTTCCGCTTCGAAGGGAATCTTGGACTGCGTATAAGCGACGAGGGCATCCGTGGGAAAATTATAATACGCATATGCACTATTGGAGAACGGGAATTTATGTGCGGCATCGAAGCTGATAAGAGTCAATTCAGAGTCATACTTTTTGTTCAAAGAATCCAGGAATTCGTAGACGAAAGGCCATTGAACGTTCTGCTCAAGACCGATTGAGCCGATTCCGCGCGCCGCTTTCGTAGGTTCTTTTACGAGTTCAAAGGAAATGTCTTTCAAAATGAGGTTCTTCTGTCGCTTCGGGAAGAGATAAGGCGAGCTTCCTTAACTTTTCAAGAGATATCATACGCTAGCCATTTTACTATATCGGTGCCGGAAGATTGCAACAAAAACTTCGACGCATAGGTAGCGATCCTTTTATCAATTCCTTCCGTTCCTCCCGAAGCGGTTTATGAATGTGCAACCTATCAATCATCCAATCCCTTTCCGTCAAGAATCCTCTGCGTGCATTTTTCAATCCTAGATTCCCGGGTTTTGGATTGTTTGGCGGCGGAAAAATGAAGAATGTACGCTCTTTGCCGGCCGGGAGTCAGCGCATCAAAAGCGATTTTTAAGGCGGGGTTTTCGTCCAATTTACTTAGAAATTCCTCAGGAATCGTATATTCCGCGGTTTTTTTAAAACTTACTTTCAAACCGGATTTTTCCGCTTCGATCGCTTCCCGAACGTACGCTTTTATGACGGGTTTCATCTTCGTAATTTGTCGGGAATTCGTAAATCGGATCTGACGCGCGGATTGTACGTTTTCCGTTTGTCGGATGAGAATCTTCTTGGAGTCCTTTAACAAGGCGCCCTTAAAGAACAAAAGCGCGCAATACTCCTTAAATCCATGTATCAGTACTATATTGCTTTTCTCCAGCGCATAACAAGGTTGGCCCCACTTGAGCTCTTCGGTCAAACCGGAATCGAGAAGGATCATTCTTAACTTTTCGAATTCTTCCCGCCATTGCTTGGCTTTACTCACATATTGATCGACTTTGGGATTCGTTTTACTCATCTCCCTGTACATACGCCGCCCATTTTGAAAATCTGTAACCTCCTTTTCTTGTTCCGAACGTCGTATGCGATACCGTATTACAGTAACGCACAGATCGTCCGTCGAAAAACTCTTCTTCGGAGAAATTATGCTTTTTGTATTTTCCATATAAAAGTTATTTATCGAATATAAAACGTAAGATTTAGGAAACGTATATGACTACATTCAACACGTCCCGAGAAATCCAGGCAACCGCAGAGCAGATTTTTGCCTCAATCGGCGATCCGAAACGCTTATCTCAGTGGTGGGGGCCGGCGGGCTTCACAAATACTTTCGAAATCTGTGAATTTCGGAATGGAGGGAGTTGGGTTTTTACGATGCACGGACCTGACGGCACGGATTATCCGAACGAAAACGTTTTTGTAGAAATCGAGTCCGGAAAGAAAGTCGTGATCCGGCATGTTGGAGAGCCGAAATACCAATTGACCATCACCTTAACGCCGTCCGCGACAGGAACCTTAGTGTCTTGGTCTCAAGAATTCGAAAATCCGGAAGTCGCAAGCCGACTGGAGCCTATCGTCGTGCCTGCAAACGAGCAAAATCTGGATCGTCTCGTTGCTGAGATTTCCCGAGGGAAATGAAGGGTCCCGCGATTTTATTTTAAAAAAACTCGGAGTTCATTTTAAACAACAAGTCTTACTAAGCGGTAGTTTCTGAAAAACCTCAATGAAACCAGCCGAATCCTTCCGTGGCAAGTTTGTACAAGGCCCAAAGAAACAGGACGGTCATGAACACTAATTCGCGCCAAGCATTACCTGGCTGTGCTTGGATCGAGTAAGACATAAGCTTGAGAGCCGTGATCGGAGGTTTCGGGGATTTTTCCGGTGGAATCGGTTTGGAAAAACGATGAAAGTACACCTGGATCAAGGTCATACCGACGAGTAAACCGGTTGTAAAACTAAGGTATTCGACGCCGGTGAAAGCAAGAAGAACAAGAAACAAGATCATAAGGATCAAGATCACAGTATCGAAAATTTGAATGATCTTCCCGTTACCTTTCTCGTACACCATTTCCAAGCCTTCCTGTTTCTTTTTTTCGGAGCGATAAAAGAACTCGAAGAATTTCAGAAGGGAGTAAAGGATATAAACGAATAGTAAGATCTTGAGAACAAAGGCCGACATGGGTTTCCTCCGGGCGATTCCGAGATTCTAAAGAAGACGTTACAGACAGGCACAAATTTTGCCAAGCAAAAGCCTTACCGCCTACGGTTATAGATCGCCGTCCCGACGTTTTACCCACCAGATTCTTCCTGCAACGACTTCATCCCTTTGTCTTCCGTTCCGTAAATACGAACTCAGATTTTTTACTGCCCGGCATCATAGAAACTTTGTCAACGCGGCTCCCAGAGCTCAATCTTATTGCCTTCCGCGTCCATAATATGGATAAACTTTCCATAGTCGTAACTTGCAATGTCATCCAGTACGGTTACGCCGTTTTCTTTGAGTTTCTTTACAAGTCCTTCCATATTCTGGACTCGGTAGTTAATCATAAAATCCTTTTTGGACGGAGAAAAGTATTCATCCCCTTTTTTGAAAGGACTCCATTGGAGGGAGTCTATTTCATCGGGATTGTTCATGTTTCTGGATTCAAAGCTCACCGAACCCCAAGCATTGATCTCAAGTCCTAAATTTTTAGCGTACCATTCTTTCGTTTCCTTCGGATTGTCGGAAAAGAAAAAAATACCACCGATCCCGATTACCTTCGGTGTTGCGTTAACCGGCCGGATTGAATTTTCATTTTTTGCGTCTTCCATATTGCTCACCTTTTCCAAAATCAAATAGCAGCCCGCAAAAAGTGTTACAAGCGAAATTGTTTTTTATCTTCATTCATAAGCGCGAAAATTTTCGCCAACAACAGACGTTTAGGCGCTCACTGAGACGATGCATTTCACTTGACTGACGCCTTGCATTTATTTTTCAGATCACGGTCATCGATATAAGAGCAATAGCTCGAATTTTGCGCCTGAACGTTGATTGATGGAATCAAAATAAGGAGATAAATTATAAAAAATGAGAGGTTTCCGCTACAAATTACAGAACTTCTTTTTTGAATGAAAGATTTTATATCCACAAGCATGGCCAATTAGGAACTCTGATATATTCCATTTTTCGAATCTAGAAAGTATATATTCGACTTACCAACCGAAGATTAGCCGGGAGGCATCTTTTCGAATTTCGGCAGGGATGGATCGAGGTGGTCCCAAATATGACCGCGAATTGCATACGTCACTGCCTGCGGTTTGTATCGAGTCGGATCATCAAGGCTTGCCGCATGTATCGTAAATAATTCCGGCATTGCGGCAAAGGTCATGTACACCGGCGAGCCGCACTTTGCGCAAAAACTACCGGTTTTAACATTCCCACTGTCGCCAACCATATCAAAGTGTGAGGCTTCACCGTTAAGCTTTACGGCGGCTCGAGATGGAAACGTAATATACGATCCATGCCCTGTGCCGCTCATTCTTTGGCAGTCCCGGCATTGACAATCATTCATAAATATCGGATCATCGGAAATATTGTAGCGAATTGCGCCACAGGCGCATCCGCCAGAATAGGGATCACTCATCTTTGTTCTCCAGTAATCGTCATGTTGGGCGTTAGAAACAAGAACGCCAACCTTTTAATGCCATTGACGTGTATGGGTTTTTATTCCAAAATCGAGTTAGAAAATATTTTATCAGGAATTCGGTTATGAGAAAAATTATTGTTCTCGAATTCATCACTCTTGATGGAGTCATACAAGGCCCGGGCGGGCCAACGGAAGATACTAGCGGAGGCTTTACGTATGGCGGGTGGCAAGTTCCCTATTCCGATCCTGTTGTCGGTGCAGTCATGCAGAAGCAGATGAATGTACCTTTTGATCTGCTGTTAGGGCGCAAAACCTTTGAAATTTGGGCACCGTATTGGCCGCAGCATGCGGACTTCTGGCCCAGCGTCATGTCGGCGACCAAGTACGTCGCCTCGAACACCATGACTTCTCATGAATGGCAACCCTCCGTTTTTTTAGGTGGGGATATCGTGGAAAAAATTACCGAACTCAAACGGCAGGATGGGCGGAATTTGCACGTTTATGGAAGTGCAAACCTCGTTCAGACACTGATGAAACAGGATTTGGTCGACGAGTTTTGGCTGAAGATCTATCCGCTGACGTTGGGCAACGGGAAACGGTTGTTTGTAGAAGGCACGATTCCGGCTGCATTCCAGATGACGGAAAGTCAAGTCTCTCCAAGCGGTGTCATCATCGCGAATTACAAACGTGCAGGCGAAGTGAAAACCGGAAGTTATTGAATAAGATACCCGGACTTAAGCTGTTAACAATATTGGTTCCTGTTCCGTTATGATGATCGTATGCTCAAATTGAGCAACATATGACTTATCGGGTGTCTTCAAAGTCCATCCATCCTTCGATTCGATCGCAAGCTTAGCACCAGTGGAGATAAAGGTTTCGACAGCAAGTACCATACCTTTAGATAAAAGCCTTAGGTCGGCAGGATCTTTATAATTGACGATATTTACAGGTTCTTCATGCAAGCGCCTACCTGTCCCGTGGCCTGTAAGATTCCTGATCACTTGATAACCCCGTTTTTTGGCCTCGGTTTCGATGGTCGTTCCGATTTTGTTTATTCTGTTTCCCGAACGCAATGATTGAATGGTTTTCAATAGAATCTCATGAGAAGCGTTACAAAGGTTCGCAAGATTCGGATGAGTAGGAGAAAGACAAATAGAATACCCCGCATCGGCAAAATAACCGTCAAGTTCGAGGGAAACATCCACATTCAACAGATCGCCTTCCCGTAAAACACGGGATCCGGGAATTCCATGCGCGACTTCATGATTTACACTAATGCAGGTGGCACCGGGGAAATTATATGTAATTTCAGGAGCAGAACGCGCACCAAAAGATTCAAAGTAATTCCGAGCAATTTTGTCGAGGGATTTCGTAGTAACTCCAGGAACTGCGCTCGCAATCATAAGTTTTATGGTATCGGCAACTAGATTTCCAACCTTCCGCAAGCCGATCATATCTTTTTCCGATTCAATTGACATAAGAACCTCGATTTATTTTTTTTCCTCTTTGGGGTATTTTGTGCAATAATCGTGATTTATGAAGTTTCGTACGCGTGCAAGCACTTGGCGGAATAAAATAAGAATCGCGCAACATCGTGAAGTGCAACTTTTGAGCCAATTAAGGCGTAGGTAAAATTTATTACTTAAACTGTGATTTATAGAGTAATTTTACAAGCAAATCAATAGCCCTACCCGGTCAATTCCTTCCGTTTTTCTATTGTTCCAATATCAACGTTGGAGTTACCCCCAAAAATTTACTGTGCTGAGATAGTATTCACCTGACAGTCATCGAAAAACCGGTGGCCCCAGTTTCTTCTGAAAGAGTAAATGATTTTACGACAAATTATTTAAACTCAGGAGAAACCGATGACCACCTACACCAATGCAACAGCAAAAGCCACCAGAAGAAAGCTAAATTTACTATAGCTTGCAAATGAATTAGAAAATGTAAGCAAAGCCTGCAAGATTATGGGATATTCCCCTCAGCGAAAACCAGATCCGGCTACTCGAAAAATTCGATCCTGAATACAGAGAAAGGCACATACAAGCCGATTCTACAGGAGAATTGGTATCTATGGATACTTTCATGGTTGGTTCTCTAAAGGGAGTCGGAAGAGTATATTTACAAACCGTAATCGATTGCCACAGCCGATTCGCATGGGGGCGACTCTTTAATACTAAAATCCCTGTCACGGCTGTTCAAACTCTTAACAACGACGTTCTTCCCTTCTTCGAGGAACACAATGTTAAAGTTCAGACTGTCTTGACCGATAATGGTCGTGAGTATTGTGGAAGAGAAGACCAACACCCGTTCGAACTTTTTCTTCAATTAGAAGATATCGAGCACAGAACCACGAAGGTTCGAAGACCTCAGAGTAACGGCTATGTGGAACGTCTTCATAGAACTTTACTCGACGAACATTTCAGAATTGCAGGAAGAACCAAATTTTATGAATCGATTGAAGAAATGCAAATTGATCTAGAGATCTTCTTCGAAGAATACAACTACAAGAGGGCACACCAAGGAAGAAATATGAATGGAAGAACTCCATTTCAGGTCTTTATCGAAGGAATCAAAACCGAGGAAAACGACGAACCAATTTTAGAAAATTAGGAAATTTCTTTCTGAAGAAATGTCAGGCGAATACTATCACTGTACAACTAGTCGATGCCATAGCGCAGTTCACGTTTCTGAAAAGCCTCAACTCCGCCTTCTAAAGCCAACAACTTTTCACGATGATTAAGATCCTCAATAGTAATACTATCAATACTACTTTTGTTATTTGAATCCATAGACAAACAATGAATAAGTTCAGAGTCTCCATTAATTACAAAATTTGCATTATGGGTAGCGAAAATAATTTGTCTATGAATCTTACGAGATTTCACTAATTCAACGAGATACTTGGCAATTAAAGAGCTATCTAAATGTGCTTCAGGTTCATCAATTACAATCGGAGTATTTCCTAAAATAATAAGGATAACAATTACAGCAGTACATCTCTGTCCGAACGATGTAGATTCAATCGGCTTATTATCGTAAAGAACGCGAATCCTCCCGTATTCCTCAACTTTCATATATTCTAAAAAGGCTATGAGTCTCAGTTTCTCCAAATTTTCTTCAGCTGAAAAAAATGTTTTAAGAGCCTTACCAGTTTTCGTGCTATCGGAAATCTTCGATGAAATAGATTCTGCATCTTTCAGAGATGACAAATCTATACCTTCCAACATATCCTTCACATGATCTCTTCGAGACCGGTCGGCCAAAAATGTGACAATATTATCTATTAACTTCTCCCTCATGCTGTAAGAATCAAACTCATAATGAAGCTCAATAGGCCGAACTTCGCTGCTCAAATTTTTGAGATCTAAATTTATAGTGGCTAATAATTTCCTTAAAGATTCCTCATATTTAAGCTTTGGCTCTTCATCCACTGAAAATGTGGCAATTTCTTCTGAGATTGCTTCCATATTCTTAACTATCGATGAGATTTCCTCTTCTAATTCCGTGACACGTTCTGCTGCAGCACCTGCGTCAGCAAGGCTTTCAGCAGAGAGACCTCTCTGCGTAAGAAACTTTTGCATCTCGATCTTTAGAATCGAAGCTTTTTGCATAAGTTCTATTTCTGCTTTCCTTGCTTCACCAATTGAATCTTTCCCTTTACTTAACTCAATTAACCTATTTAATTCTTCTACAATTAGTTGGATCTCCGTTTCAAATGGATTCTCAGAATCAACCTTAGATTTACTGGAGTATAGAAGCACAATTTTATCTAATGCGGTTAGTAATTCCTCATAACGTTCTTTTCCAGACCGATATAACAAAAGTTGTTTATTATTTAAACTTAACTCATTACTTATTCTTTGATAGTCTTCATCTTTGAATGAATCAAGAACACTCTTGTTGGTAGTAAGTTGTTTTTTCTTTTCTGAATGCGCGGATTGCAAAACTGCCAATTGATCTAATCTACGTATTTGTTTCTCGATTAAAGAGCAAATATCTGATATTTTTTTTGTATTTTCAATTAAAACATTAGAAGTATCCAGTTTCAATATCCGAGAATAAATAGCTGAAGTTAATCGTCTTTGATCTATCGCAAACTGCTCAATTTCATTTTGCTGCAAAAAATCAATCGCATTTCTATCAGAAACGCCATCTACTATGACGTGATCTTCAATTTTTAAAGGTGAAGATGAAACAAGTACATTGGTTTTAAAAAAACTATTAACCCCTTTATCAAGCTTTTCATGCAAGAGATTCAAAATCGTACTCTTTCCAGTTCCTCGACCACCAATTATCGATGTTAAATATGGACTAAAAGAAATTTCATGATTTCCCCGAAAACAGAAATCATCTTGCGTTTCTTGTCTTTTTAGTTTTGTTTGCTCTGGAAAATTAAACTTTACTTTCCTAATTTGAAATAGAGGCTCAATTGGTTTTTGTTCTGAAATCAGAACTCGACTTTTGAATTCAAACAATGCTTGTTTCAAACCCTCAAAAGAAGGATCGGATTTTATCCACGTCAAACATTTGCCCAAACGATCTTTAAGCTCACTGTCTGAAAAATTGTGCGAATCACTGCAATCCAATAATCTGGAATTTACACCTGCCTCTAATAACGATTTGTGAGCCTTTTCCCAATCCTGCTGCGAACTTGCAGAGGTAAAAACAAAATCTGCTGAATTGATTATAGTCTTCTTTTCTGCAATTGTATGATCATTCCATTTAATGTCTGACCATTCAGTTTTTCCAACAGCAGTAATAAATTTTCCTGTAAAATAATGAGAGCCCAACGCTTCATAAACGGAATCTAAACTTAAACAAAGATTATTAAATCCTTCGATCAAGGGATGCCCAAACTCAACGCGCTTAGCTTCAGGAACTGAATTAATAATTTTCTCACCGAGATCATGTAGACTACTTCGCGTTGGAAGGGCCGCCCATTTAGCAGATGTCCTAAGATTATCGTAAACGGGTGTTAGCTGATACTTACTTGATAATGCATTTAAAAAATGATTCTCAATTAATTCAGCTGATAATTCGTCTGAAAATATTATATGAAAATTAAGACGGCTTAAATGATTTAAGCTTCCACCAAATTTATCAATTCTGAGCTCAATTACTGGTAAAATTAAATCGATATTCTTTAACTTCCCATTCTTTTTCTCATATAACACTCGTTTGTATCCATCAATAAAAAGATAATCATTAATTCCGATAACTTTAATCTCAGCAGGAAGAGATTCTAATTCAGTTATAAACCTTTCCCAGCCGTCATCACTACCATAATTTTGCACAATAGACGCTGGCGTATGAATGTGCAAATCCCACTTTCTCCAAAGAGACCCTAATTGATT
Source organism: Leptospira fluminis (assembly GCF_004771275.1). Lineage (GTDB taxonomy): Bacteria > Spirochaetota > Leptospiria > Leptospirales > Leptospiraceae > Leptospira_B > Leptospira_B fluminis. The sequence continues at coordinate 166,241 of NZ_RQEV01000007.1, forward strand.
CATAAAGAATATTTTCCTACTATTGTATAAACATTAAGATTAGCCTGCCACGGACGGCAGGCGCTATAATGAGGGGCGCGGCATGGCAGATAACGACCAGTAATTGTCGAAGTTCCGCGAGTCCGAAGGACTTGGCGCGAGACTTGCTTTGCAAGACGAGTGACAAAGCGGAATTTGGCGAAGCCCAAGCAAGGGTCGCGAAGCGATCCCGAAGCGCCGCGACAATTTTTAGTTATCTGCTGTGCCGCGCCCCGAATGTCTAACTGGCTGAGCCAAGGAAGGCGAAGCCGGTTAGGGAATGCCAATAGAATTGGAATTGAAGACTTAACGCAAAGCTTTTAAATATCCAATAAATCTCTGGGTTTAACTTTTAATCGTTTAGAGAGTTTGAAAATTGAGTTAGCGGTAAAATTAGCCCTGCCCGCTTCAATATCTTGTAAAGTCCTAACAGGAACGGCATAATCGCCTTCATCCATATTTTCCTGAGTAAGCCCTTTTTCTTTTCGCACTGTCTGAATATTCTTTCCGACTTTTAATAAAAATTCTTCAAAATCCACACACGGTATATTGCGGCAGAGTTGACAAAAAGTAAACGCGGCATACCGTGGGTCATATATTCTTTCGAGATTTCCGATCGCTAAAGGCTCATTTATGACGAGAAAATCCAAAAGCAAGTCTCAAAGTGCTACCTACAGACAAACAATAGGGAGAATTTCCGAGGAAGAGAAGAAAGCTTTTTATAACCAACTAAAGATAGCTAGAATAGAAGCAAATCTTACTCAGGCGCAAGTAGGTAAAATGATCAAGAGGAGCAGAAGCCAGATTTCAAAAATAGAATCCGGTAAATGTAGATTATACATGGATGAGTTCTTAAAGTTTATGAAGATTTATAAGAAGTCTCCCTTCTTCTTTTACTCCGTATTCACGACTAACGAGGTAATTAAATCACCGAGGAAAGCCCGAGTAAAATCTGCGAAGCAGTTTTAACGAGGGCCGTTAGAACAAGTTAAGTAAAGATTTTGCGTCCCGATCGCGAAGCGTTCGGGCGTTCCCCCGAAGCGTTATTGTCAATTGCATTTTCAAATATCACTCGTGTTTTCAATAGCTTTTAAAAGCCCATCGAAAGTGGAAATCATAGAAAAATCAACTAATTCAAGATTTGATTCACTAAATTCAATATGGCAACTAACACGTGATAGATTTTTATTTAAATATTTGAACGCTAACTTTGCGACACTATCAACCCCCTCGCGAACGCAACTCGCTAGGGTCCGGATGCTCAGTGGAATATCAAGTAAATCTTTATCTAGCTCAAGATGAATTTCCTTAATTATCATAGAGAATATACCTAAAATGAAACTCAAATCGGGAATAATTTTAAGTGCAAAGCGCCTAGCCCGAGTACAATGAGTATCAGGTTTCGAATGAATGGCCTCCTCAATTTTTGCAAGAGAATCTCCATTAATCCACATCAAAGTAAGTTGAATTGATTTATAAAAACCCTTTTTAAAATTTTCGATATTTCTATTTTCTCGTTTAACATCAACGAGTTTATAAATAAAATCAGTTGAATCTGCTCTATAAAGCAATTGATTCATTTCATCTCCTGACTCGACTACCCAATTTGCAAAGAGATTGATTTGTTCTTCAACGGTTAGCAAAAATATTTTTTCTAAGCCGTACGATTGCATTTGATTACTTAAGTTTGCAATTAAAGTAGAATCTAATCCTGTATAAGAGCTAATTTTTCTATTCCATAGCGGATAAGAATCATCACTTTCTAATTCCTTCTTTCTGCGCGAAAAGATTTCTATTTTCTTTTCGAATTCCGCCACCCTGTTCTCTGTTTTCGCGCGAAAAAACGATAAGGAACGCTTATAAATCTCTTCTACATTTGTTGATGAAGCGACATCAAAGCTCAGCCTATGAGCTATACTTCTTTGCTCTTCCGTTAGTTCGGAAGTTAAATCTTGAATACTATCTAAAATAAATTCTAATGGATCATATAGGACTAAGCATTGATCGCTCTTTGAAAATACTTCATTTTTTAGGTTCCACCATTCAGAAGATAAAACCAAGTTATCAATCGTAGCCATTTTGCCTGGTATAACAATTACAATACCTTGAGCTGACATCCCCGCTCGACCAGCTCGGCCAGCCGCATTTAATATTTCATATGGTTCCTTTCGTTCAACTTTCTTCTCGTCTTCGTTGTATCTTTCATCGCCAGCAATTATTACAACTTCTGCTGGTAAATTTACCCCTTGCGCTAAAGTCGGAGTAGCCACTATTGCGCTCAATCCTTTCTTTTGTTTAAATAACCTTTCAACCAATGTCCTTTCAGCCGGAAGCATTGATCCGTGATGAATTCCTATAATTCCGTCATTTGTTATAAACGAATATTTCCGATCACCTAATTCAGTCTCAATTTTATTAATTAAACCTGAATATTCCTCGAGCAAATTTTGATTATTTTCATTATCTATAAAAGTTGAAATTTGTCTAGCTGTAGACTCTGCATTCTTAGGATTATCAACAAAGATCAATGTTTTCAACCCAAGTGAAACAAATTGAGCTCCAATAAAGGCCGCAATTATATTTTTATTTGGTGTAAGCCCCCAATACTTGTTAGCACTTAACAAACTCTCTCCTTTAAAAAGATCTGCAATGTAATAATCTGAGAAAAATTTCGATTCCCACATATTCTTGAGGCTAAACATAATTAGAGGGTGAATTTTTAATTGTTCTTTTAATTTGGAACTTGGAGCTTGCGTCTTTCCATTCCGTTTTTCTGATTGGAGTCTGCTATTTAATTCATCTATTTGCTTCTTTTCATAAACAATGCATCCTTGCATTTGTCTTGTCGGCTTCCAAGAAGAAGCAAAACTTTCGCATTGGCGCCCGGTTATTGTTGAAATCCAATGAGAAATTTCTTCTCCATTTGCAACCATTGCCGAGATAAGCAAGTAGTCCGCCTGAGGGTACCAGGAAAGAAACATTAACAAGCAAAGCATCGCATCAACATTTCTTCTATCCAAATTATCTGCTTTTCCGCTAATCAGATGAAATTCATCAAAAATTATTAACCCTACGTTTCTAAATAATTCAGAATTAACTCCGAAAAGCGTTAAGCATCGTTCCGGAGTCATAACTGAAATTTTAGGTAGTTCTCTAAGCCCAATATCAGTATATTCTGCATCCATTTCGAAAATAAGATCAGAACTATATTCTGGAAAAATCCGTTTCATATTATCATTAATTTGCTCTTCTAAAGAATGAGTTGGAACTAAATATACTACAGATTTCCCTAATAGAAGAGCCACTGCTGCCTTAAGTTCAGACAATGTCGACTTTCCAGCTCCTGTAGGAAATGTTAATACCCCAGATACCCCCATATTTAGAAATGAATAGTTAATAATCGCTTCGTAATGATTTTCCCACAAATATGGTCGTTCTGAAACAATATTTAATATTAGTTTGTGCCAGGAAGAATTATCAATTCCAGTCGGGGGAGGAATATTCATTACGCTCCGTTCAATTAAGTCATTTTCTAGAATTTTTAAAAGCTTTGCTAAATGATATGGACCAGCAAAAATACTAACTCTGTTATTATCTAAATCCATTTTAGAGAGTTCTATAACTTCCTGGAAATAGTCAGAATATTTATTTCCATGCTTCCCCAAAAGTCTTGCAGCCAACTCCTTCAAGCCTAAGCAGATCTTTATCCAAAGAATATCTGCTGCCGAATTATAATAGCTGTCGTCAGAACTAAAGAAAGAGAGAACCTCTTCTTGGGTTAAAATCTCGTTTAATTTACCTTGTGCTAAATTCTTAATATAGCGCAAAAGAACGCTATGAATCGGTTTTATGTTTTTATTGGATTGAAGCTTGGTTGAAATCTCAGCAGCATCAGCTGGACTATTGCCTATCATGAACAATAAAACTGCCGAAATTCCAGGCGAAATTGAATCATCACGAAATGGGGCATCAATTCGAATCCCTTGATTCTCTATATTCTGAAATTGAAGAATAAGAAAATGAGCGGTTGCGCTAACGAAAGCCACTGAATCTCGATTCTTCCTGTTTGGAACAATCGAAATTGCAGTCTCAAGATTATATGCAAGTTTCATTAATGATTCTAAACGATTACTAATGTTATCCAAATCCAATTCTTGACCAGTTGCAAGGATTCTCCTGAAGTGAACAATTTCAGCAAATGCCTTTGTCAATTCCTGAGGGAGACGATCAAGGTCAATGCCCTCTATTTTAGGAATTTCTTTAATTTTTTCTTCAACTTGAGGATTATACATTTCAGTTCCTGAGACTTTCTAAATATTTTATAACTTGGATACTAAGTCCTTGCATCCAATCTCTAATATTTTCCGTATTTAGAATATCTGCATTCCTTCTCTTGGGACCTTTAACATACATGTCATAATTCTTAAATAGCTCTTTCCTTCCACTTGAATCAACGTGCCTCGGGGTTCCAGTAATGCAAATGCGATATTTTCGGATTTCCATTCTGTAAATGTCTTTTTGCATAGCTTTATCAAATTCGTCTTCCCCCATTCTTCCACTTAATAAACCGGAAATACGATTCACGATAAGGCTATCTTTAAACCGTTTCTCATATTTTTTGAATTCAGGCCATACTTGAGAGTTAATTAACTGTCTTGGATTTTTTGTCGCCTTATCTTCTGTTATGATAATATTCTTAATTCCTAATGAATTATCTAAAACCACAGCAATCCCGTCTGTCCCGTGCTGTGCAGGTGCATCGTGAGGTATTTGAAAAAAGACTTTTTCTCCCTTATAACTCGTTTGAATTGTGATCCAGGAAATAATTTGAAATATCCACCCGTCTCTCTTTTCGATTTCTTTCTCTTCAGTTTTTGCAAGATGTGATATTGCAATTTCAATTGCCCTATTAGGAGGTTTAGGATTTGATGAAGGAACAGAATTAATAATCCGCTCGATATGATACGAGTGACCAAGAATAATCTTTCCAATATATTGAGCTAATTCCTCAATATCTATTACTTCAATTTCCGACCCATAAACAAGATCCGGTTCGTTATAAAAAATTAACCTAATTGGATCAGTCATTTTTTCATATATGTTTAAGCCTGCCATGGACGGCAGGCGCTTTGACGAGGGGCGCGGCATGGCAGATAACTCCCTATCTCCGTAGGTGCGCATAACCCACTAAAATAACCAAAAAGCCGAATGTTCGTAAAATCAGAGATCGAGGGGACTTTTGATCCTGATTGCGTTCGGATCGGTAATACGCGCATAAATCTCCGTAGTCTTCACCGACGCGTGTCCCAAAAGCCTTTGGATCACTTTAATGGACGCTCCGGATTCCAAAAGATGGATCGCAAATGCATGGCGAAGATCGTGTATTGAAACATCTTTTTTGATATTCGCTGCTTTTTTCGCATTGGAAAAGATCTTTTCCGCGGAACGAACGCTTAGGCATTTCCCGAAAACCATTCCCTGAAAGATCCAAGAATTTTGGCCTTGTCGAGAGATGATTTCCGATAGCTCTTCTCTGCAAATGTCGGGCAAAAGAGAAAACCTGTCTTTTTTACCTTTCCCTTGCCGGACACGGATCGTTTTTCTCTCCCAATCAATGTCTATCCCCCGCAGTCTCGTCAATTCGCTTACTCTTAAACCTGCCCCGTAGCAAATCTTCAATAAAAGTTTATGTTTAAGATTATCTAATGCATTTAAAATCCTAGATACTTCCAATCTCGAAAGCGATTCCGGAATACGATTCTCCCTTTTAGGGGAAGAATAGGATCGCAACGCAGGAATTCCGATTACATGATTATAATAAAATTTGAGAGATTGCACCAAGGATCGCATCGATACCGAAGCCAATTTCTTCTCATAAAGGATCTTATCCAGATAAGATCTTAGATCCTCTTCCCGAACATGATATGGGTTCAATTCGGAAGAGCGTAGAAATGCCCTATTATATAAAAAATATGCTTTTAACGTTTTTTTACTATAATTTCTACGCAAAAGCTCCGTCTTCAAAGGAAGAAGCAGAATGTCCAGATCCGCATCGATCCTTTTGCCGTATTTCGAAACGAGTCCGGAAAGGAAGGGCTCCGAAAAAAGGAATTTCCAATGTTTCTGGATAGGATCCCAAGTTGCTTTCTTATGCCGGTGAAAGTCTCGAACCAAATCGGAATTAAAAGAAGAACGAACGATCACAATAGCACGTCCATTCTCCCAAATTCTGCGAATCTCTATGAGGGAAGGCATAGGTCAGAATTTAAAATTACTAAATATTTGTATAGTATATCTTCTCCCCATGGCTCTGCCCCTTGGGTCCCAAAGGCATTTAAAATGGGCGAATCTCTGCCGATCCGTCAAGAAATTTTGACCGAAAAGTGTCTAAAATTGTAAAAAAGAGGCGCATAACGCAATTTTTCGGAGATGGTGGAGAAATTGTTCCTGAGTCGCAAAATTTGTTCCTTAAGAGACGATTGGAAAGGGAAATGGCCTATCCTCTAAGGGAGAATCCACCGTTAGGCGCACTGCGATCGCGCGGGTTGTTTTGAATTTTAAAATATTCTTCTTTTCGATTCTTTATGCGCGAAGCGGCGCAAACGAACAGGGTACGAAAATTTTCGAAAAAGAGTTCGGAGACTTTTGCACGAATCACTTTCTGTAGTAGCTTAACGGATTTGCTTTGCCCATGGATAGGGAAGGTTCTCGATTCGGAAACGGTCGTGTTCAGAACTAGTCTAACAAAAAAAATCGGCGTAAGAATACTTTCCTTGCAAGTTTCCGTTTGCATGGTTCCATTTATCTTATCCGGTCCCTCGCCTTCTTTTGGCCGGTAGGAGATCCTCTTCATTTTCGCATGGATGCAGACGCTCAAATTTCGATTTGGTTTCGTTGGACCCCCTTTGCTATTCTTCCCGTTTTTAGTTTCTGTCTTTCCACTCTGACCCTCTTACTTTCGATCCGGAACAGAAACAATTCCGGCGCAAAAGAGTTCATGGCTCTCTCCTTCGGAATGACTCTTTACAACTTCGGTTATTTCTGGGAAATGGTCTCGGTTCGCGATCAGGATATCATTTTTTGGGATAACTTCCAGTTTTTGGGCCCGGACATCATGGTCGTCTCTCTCCCTCTCTTGGTGATGAGGATCCTAAATCTGGACAAATTCGTAAAGCCGATCACCATGGTCTTCTTCGCACTCGTCCCGGCCGCCGTGGAGTATTCCGTATGGTTCGGAAAGCCGGAATGGATCCGACCTAGCTATTTCTTCGACGAGTCCGCGCCTTGGCGCGCTCTAGTATACGAGTACGGCCCTTGGATGAACGTCTACGTCTATAATTTTCTAGGCGTCTTCTCCATTTGCCTCCTCGGTCTTCTTGTCGGCGCAATCTTTCAGAGAGGGTTTTCCCGAATCCGCAGTTCCATCATCCTGATCGGACTCTGCATCCCCTTCTTCACCCAAATCATGACCATCGGCAAATTCATGCCTTTCGTTCATTCCAAGTTGGACATCTTTCCCGTTGCTGCCAGCATCTCCTGCCTGATCTGGTTGTACGGTCTTTTTTATTTCCGCATCCTCGACCTGATTCCTCTCGCGAGAGACCGAGTCTTCGAATGGATCGAAGACGTGGTCTTCGTGCTCAATCGAGAAAACTCCATTCTGGATTGCAACCAAGCGGCCTTGGATCTACTCAAAGCCCGACGTCTGTACGGGGACGCAAAGCTTTCCGAATTCCTTCCCGATCTAACCGAGGTTTTGGACCAAAGTTCCGCGGAGGAAAAGAATAAAGCGGTATGGAGATGCGCCAAATCCCATTGCCACTTCGACGTTTCGATCAAACCGTTGGGAGAATTCAATTCCTCATATCGTATCGTAACCCTAAGAGACATGACGGAAAGGGTCCTTGCGGAACAGAAAATTTCGGAAAGAAGGGACATTCTACAAAGTATATTAGATTCTACGAAAATACTCTTCTTGGTTTTGGACGGGGAAGGTAGGCTGATTCTTCTGAACAAGGCTTGCTTGGAAATTACGGGCTATGAGCTTTCCCAATTGGAGGGTCGCTCCTTTTGGGAGCAGGTCCTCTTTCCCAAGGACAAAGAGAGGGTCATGCGGGTCTTCCGCCAAAGGTTCGGTCCGAAACGTTTTCCTCATAGAACGAATATCCGTTTGAAACGTCAGGACGAAAAATCCAGGTACACGACCTGGGAACACAAGGAAGTCCGAGACGGAAAGGGAAACCTATTGTATGTCATTTCCACGGGCGCGGACGTTACCGGTCTGGAGGAAGCGGAAGGTAGGATCCACACTCTCCAAACCGCGAACGAGGAAATCTCTTCCAAAAGTTCCATCATAGAAGAGCAAAAGAAAGAGTTGGAAAAAACCCTGCAAAACCTGAGACAAACGCAGGCAAAACTGATCCAGACCTCCAAATTGGCGGACTTGGGACAACTGGCGGCCGGAATCGCGCATGAAATCAACAATCCGATCGGAGCCATCCAAGCGGCGGGCCACAATATTCTTTCCTATTTGGGAAGGATCCGCGAGGGAATCCGATCCCATCTGGAAGCATTATGCACGTTGACTCCTCTGGAATGGGATCTTTTCGAAAAGTTTATCCACCTGGGAATCGGTTCCAGAGAGATGACGATCGGACTGGAACGTAGAAGACTTCTTTCGCAGATAAAAGAGGAAATGATCGAATCCGGAGTTCTCTTCCCGGAGGAGACCGCGGAATTGTTCGTGGATCACGGGATCGTTTCCAGATGGAAAGAATTCCTTCCGCTTCTGACTCTTTCAAAAACAAGGGAATTGCTCCCTTTCTTTTTGGATTTATTGGGTCCGGAACAGAGTGTCGGCACGATCCGCACCGCCGTGGAACGTTCTTCCAAAATCGTTTACGCGCTCCGAAGTTTTGCGCATTTCGAGTCTTCCCATAGAAAACGTCCTTTTTCCCTTAAAGACAATGTGGATACGGTTTTGACTCTTTACCAAAACCTTTTCAAACACGGGGTGGAAGTTTCCACCGATCTGACGGAAGTTCCGTCCCTCCTCGGTTTCCCGGACGACCTCATGCATCTTTGGACGAATCTAATCATGAACTCCGTCCAAGCGATGAACTACAAAGGGAAGCTTGCGATCCGAGGGAAGCTTTCTTCCGAGCGGGAAGTCCTGGTTTCGGTAGAGGACAACGGCCCGGGAATTCTTTCGGACGTAAAAGGCAAAGTGTTCGACGCGTTCTTTACCACCAAAGCGCCGGGAGAAGGTTCCGGATTGGGGTTGGATATCGCCAAGAGGATCGTGGAAAAACACGAGGGCCGCATTTGGTTCGAATCCGAGCCGGGCAAAACGGTTTTTTACGTTGCGCTACCGTACCAACCGGCGTAAGTTTGCGACGTCACAGAATCCCTTTCTTAGGGAGAAGAACGATCTCGTCCAGATTGAAGGAGGGTTTTTGATCCGATAATGACGCGAGAAATTCGGCGACGTCTTCCACAGGAATCATGTCTTTCCGATCGAAGCCTTCCCTTCCGTCCCAAATCGGCGTGTCGATCGCACCGGCATACACCACACTGACTCTGATTTCCCGATCCTTCCATTCTTCCCGGAGGGCCTTGGCGAATCCCGCGAGCCCGTGCTTGGAAGCGCAGTACGCGGAGGATTCCGGAAAACCCTGCCTGCCTGCGGTAGAGGAAAGATAACAGAGAAAGGACCCTTTTTGCAATAAAGGAGTCAATTCCCGGGTCAAAAGAAAGGGCGCAGTCAGATTCAGAAAGAGGTGTTTCTTCCAACTCTCCGGATCCAAATTTTCGAGGGTCGAAAAAAGCCCGTCGCCGAATGTGAAATAGATCGCGTCCAGCCTAGTCCAAGAAGATTTGAGCAATTTACAAAATTCAAATATACTTTGTTCTTCCGAAAAGTCGCAAAAATGGTTTCGGCCGGCACGAATCCCTTCCGACAAATCGTTTCCCCTCCGGGATGCGCCGATCACTTCGACTCCGGAAGAAAATTTCAGTTTTTTGAATATGGATTCTCCGATTCCGGAACCCGCTCCGGCCACTAGTATCTGCCTGGAACCCATGACGATTTTAGCGGGAAAGGAGCCAGACCTTCAGGATGAAGTCCGCCGCTTCCAGATGGCGGTTTGCCTGGGTCAGGTCTTTTCCCCAGACGGTGATTCCGTGGTTCTCGATAACGCACATCGGTACTCTAGGTTTCTTTTCCTCCAGGTACTTCTGCAAAACGTCCGAAATCTCCTGGACGACCGGAAAATTATAAATCACGGGCGCGGAAACTTGGGGATTCTCATCCCAGATGCCGAAGGCCTTGATGATTTCCAAGGAAGGCAGATTCCATTCCAAAACCGGCTTTTCCCGGTTCACACCCGTACGGATCAGATTGGACTCGGGAGTATGAACATGGAGAGAACATCCCATTTCCGGAAAGGCTTTATAAACGGCACGATGGATGGAAGTCTCCGCGGAAGGTTTTAATCCTTCTTTCCCTTTCCAATTCTCCGGCACGGACCCGGTTTCCAATCGGACGGGCAAAAAATCCTTTTTGTCGAGGCGATTCTTGTCCAAACCGCTTCCACTCACCCAAAATAGGTTTCCGTCCTTAGGATCTCGAAGGGAAAGATTTCCTGCGGTCCCGGGCATCCAGCCTTTGGAATGGTACAGAACTCCCGACTTGGCCAGTCGGGAGAGTTCTTTAGGGCGGGACATTTAGACGAGAGCCGTCGTTTCTTCCACGTAGTTGGGAACCCAACCGCTCATGTCTTGGAAATACCGAACCGCTTTGATTCTTTTCTTCTCGTCTAGAGTGAACCAATGATTGGTGTTCTTCGGAACGGAGATAAAATCGTTCTTCTCTACCTTTACCAGGAATTTCTCTCCGGGCAATGCGAATCCGAAGACTCCGGATCCGTCCACGATGTATCTCACTTCGGCATCCGTGTGGTAGTGCACTTTATCGAACTTCGCTAGCATTTCGGCAAGGCCGGGAACATTGGGGTGTAACACGATGAGATCCCTGGACTGGTATCCTTCTTCCTGCTTCAGGGTTTCGAAGCGATTGTCCAGATTTTTCAGGAGAGTTTCCTTATCGTCTTCCGAAAGTACTTCTCTATCCGTCAAGTTGGTGGAAGAAGTCGGAACGATCCAATGGTCGTACTCGATTCCGCGTTTTTTCAGGAAGGATTGGACTTCCTGCTTCTCTTTGATTTCCGGTAATCCGGGTTTTTGGACGATGGTTGCCATTACCTTATCTCCTTGGGTGTCGTTCTTTTTCCCTAAAAAAGTCCCCGACCCGAACAGACCTTCTTTCTCGCTCGAAACTCCGAGCATTGTCGAAGATACTTATATTCGCCTTCTATTTACTTATTCACTCTTTCTACGTATGTCAAGTCCCGTAGGTCTATTTTAATCACGTCCCCTTGTTTTACGAAGATCGGTACGTTGATTTCTCCGCCGGTTTCCACTGTGACGCGTTTCAAAGCGGTTCCGGAAGTATCTCCTTTTAGACCTTCTTCCGCGTAAGTTACTTCCAAAATCGCGAAATTCGGAGGAATCACTCCGATCGGTTTTCCTTCGTAAAAGGATACCTCCATCGCGGTCTCTTCCTTGAGAAAAGGAAGAATGTCCTCCAAGTATTCTTTGGAGACGGGAAGCTGCTCGAAATCGTTGGTATCCATGAAGATGATGTCGTCTCCGTCGGAGTAACAGATGGTCATCTGTCTTTTTTCCAAGTCCACGGATTCCAATTTCTCCGCGGCTTTGAACGTGCGCTCTATGGAGCTGTTGCGGACCAGGTTCTTCAATTTGGTTCTGATGAAAGCCGATCCCTTGCCGGGATTGACGAATTCGCTTCTGACTACGGAGTAGAGTTCCCCTTCTACTTTAAGGACCATGCCTTTCTTGACTTCGGTGATTCCTAAGTTCATAAACGACCTAAAAAAAGGATTGCGCTCCTTCTATATCCGAGCGGGAAAGCGAGGTGTCAAGGAAAAAGAACCGGTTTTCCCAAAGCCCTCTTTTTTGAGGTTTTTTTGCAGGAAAAAGGTTGCCGATTCGTTTTTTACCCGTCTATTGTTATATAGACCTATGAAACGGTTCAGCCTAAATCTACTGGCTTCGCTTCTCTCCCTGCTCTTCGTTTTCGAATTGTTGGGACAGGATTTCTCCGGCGGAAAGATGCGTGTTCTTTCCAAAAAAGCCCGGACCCAAGAATTCAAAGAAATCGTTTCTTCTCATCACCCTCCTCTATCTTCGGGAGAAGACGACAAAGGAGTCCTCTCCAGCATCCGCCCCCAAGCGGGCTACGGAGAGCAGGACCTCTCCCATACGGATTTTAGAATCAAAGAAATTTTCGGTTCTCATCATACTCTATCCTATCGTTATCTTTTTCTTCCTCCTCCGGCTTGAATCGGAAATCCAGTTCTGTAAGTCCCTCAGGGAGGTTGTTCCCGGGAGAGAAGCGGCGGCGGATTTGGGCAAAAAATGCGCCGTCCATAAAAAAGCGGGAACCCGCTCATCCTTCTCCTAAGTCTCCAACCGAAATCGATGAGTCCATCTCCCTGAGGTTTTATATAAATATAAATTTCCGTCGGAAACCGTACCGGTTTCCGATTTTTTTTGAAGGATCTTCGATTGACTTCCCCCCGATTCGCCAAAACAAGAGTGTTGAGGGGAAAAAACTCTGGGAACTTCGTCCGACCATCGCGAACTTACTCCGGTTTCCACAGATCCCGAATGGGAAAATTGGAAATGGCAGATTCAGAATCGAATCCGGGACGAAGAAGGACTTTCCCGTCATCTAGAACTCACCTCCGACGAACGGGAATCCCTGAAGAAATGCGAGGAACTCTTTTCCTTTTCCGTTACGCCTTACTATCTCGGTCTTGCGGACCCCAAGAACGACGACTGCCCGATCCGACTCCAAGTCGTTCCTAGAAAAGAGGAATGGATCCCTCGCATCTGGGACAGGCCGGACCCTCTGGCGGAGGAATCCTATATGCCGGTCAAAGGTGTCACGCACCGATATCCGGACCGCGCTCTCTGGTATCTGTCCCATGTTTGCGCCGTGTATTGTCGTTTTTGCACCCGAAAGCGCAAGGTATCCCAATCTTCCCAGACTCCGGACGGAGAAGATTGGAAACAGGCGCTGGAATATTTCAAAAGCCGTCCGGAGATCCGCGAAGTGATCCTTTCCGGAGGGGACCCGCTGAATTTATCCGATTCCAAATTGGATTTTTTGTTAAGCGAACTAAAGCGCATCCCTCATATCAATCAGGTCCGGATTCATACCCGTTATCCCGTCACTCTTCCCATGCGAATCACTCCGGAATTTTGCGCCGTACTCCGTAGGCATTTCCCCGTCTTCATCGTGACCCATTTCAATCACCCCAAGGAGTTGACGGACTTTTCCAGGGAAAAGATCCGGATGTTAGTCCAGGACGGATCCGCGACCGTGCTGAACCAATCCGTGCTGCTGAAGGGCATCAACGACTCCGTGGAGACTCTCGTGGAGTTGTTCTACGGTTTGACATCGGCCGGAATTAAACCGTATTACCTGCACCATTGCGACGAGGTGTACGGTTCCGCCCATTTTCGGGTTCCGATCTCGAAGGGAGTGGAATTGATGAAGTCGATCCGAGGCAGGATTAGCGGGCTATGCGTTCCGCTGTATGTCGTGGACCTTACGGGAGGAGGAGGCAAGGTTCCTCTTCCCGCGGAATACTTGGAAGAGGAAAAATCCTCCTCTTACGTATTCCGAAATTACAGAGGAGATCTGTATGAAATCGGTTATTAGATTTCTGTTCGTCGTCGCATTGGCTTGGAATTGCAAAACTCCGGGGGGAGAAGGAAAGGCGAGCACGGTGGAAAATCCCGCGGTGCTCCGACTGAATTATGACGTGGTCTATTACGCGCAGGGAAACGCCGTGGTATTGGATTTCGGTCGTTTGTTCGCGAGAGGATTGTATTACGACTGCAAGATCACCGATACCGCCTCCAACTTCGATCGATTTCGGGCCTCTTCTTATACCGAGGACAACGCGAACGACTTCCGCTATTTGGTTTCCGAATCGGAGCAGGCCAAAATGAACGGTCGGCAGTTCCAATATTTTCCCATGAAGGAAGACACCAGGTCGACTGTCTTTTCCGGTTGTAGAAATTCCTCCTCCTCATTCGAATCCTGTTACGTTCGCTGGGAATGGCAAAGGGGGAATTTTATCTTCGTATTCGAAACCGAAATGGAAAACAAGAAGGGGCTTAGCACTCTGGAACTGGGGAAGGAATTCCATGATTTCGTAAGCCGTCGGATTCGGGCCTTTTAATGCCGGAAATGCCTTTTTCCCATATTTTCGTATTTTCTTGACCAAATCCGTTCCGACAACTACCCTATCCGTCGAGGGGTTCCGCCCCGGGGTTTTTGAGCGTATATGTGGTTGAAATTAGGGGATACGGAAGTCATTAATTTGGACTTTATTTCCTCTATCCGGAAGAATTCGGCGGGGAACACGATAGAAATTACCTATCACGACTTCAATCACGTAAAATCCCTGCCTTTCGGAGATGCGGAAACCAGGGACAAAGCATACAAAGCGATTTTAGAAAACCTTTCGCGGATGCGGCTTTTTTTCGAGTGATAGAGAAGATGGAAAAGATTAAGGAAAATCTCTCGAGCGTATCCTCCCTGAAACCGTTCGAACTTATTTTTTACGGTTCCCGTCAGAGGGGGGACGCAAATCCTTCCTCCGACTTTAATTTCTTTCTCTTGGCGGATCCTTCCGACCAACTCAAGAGCAACTTCATCCGCGAAATCAACAAGGCTCTCGAGCCTTTGCAGGAACAAGGTCCGGTGAACCTAATTTCCGGGGATTGGGATAGCTTCCGATTGAGAATGAAAAGTTTCGATCCGGGCGCGGTTCACATCTGCGAATTGGGAGAACCCTATTTCGGTTCCGAATATTTTCCCATCATCAAGGAAGAATGGGATAAGACCAAGTTGGAACCGGTGGACGGGGTCTCCGCAGGAAAGTACCTTCGCAAAAGATACCGTTTTTTTAAAGGGATCGTTCCTAGGAATACGAAAGAAGACGTGATCCGGATGGAGAGGCTTTTGGCGATCTATCTCCAGAACTGGATGTTCCGTTATATCGGCGATCTGGGCGTAGGGGAAATCATACATTCCGACATCCCGTCCCGGATCGGACCCATGTTCCGGATTCTCTACTCCAAAGAAGCGAAAGGGAACATATTGGAACTCGTGGAACTCTATCACGAAATCGTAAAATTAAAGACGGAACTTCGGACTCCGGAATCGCCTTTTTCGGCACAGCGTTTCCAACAGATCAAGGATACCCTCAGATTCGAGGAGAAAGAGATCCGGATCCTAAAGCTGAACTATTGATATTGATCCGGATCGCACTTTCCTCCCCGCGGCGGGAACGAAAGAAAGTACTTAGTTCCGAAGCAATTTCAACATCCTAGAATCTCCGACCACTGCGGTCGCCGCCGCCAATCCAGCCATCATTGCGCCCGCGATTCCGGGGGAGCCGGCATCCGCTCCGGTGAGATACAATCCGGAGACCGGAGTGCGGACGTCGAACCAAGGACATTTCTCCTTGTCGTACCGTTCCGCCACGCAGGCAAGACCGTAAATCGCTCCGTCCGGGTGGGAGGTAAAATGTTCGTTCGTAATCGGAGTGGACAGTTCCGAATATTCCACGAGTTTTCCGAATCCGGGAAAGCGACGTTCCAAAGTCATAAGCATCCTGTTCGTGATCTTTTCCTTTAAAGATTTATAATCTTCTCCACGCTTTTTCCAAGGCAAGGATTTCCATTTAGCGAAATGATCGTAATCCGTGAACGTGATCACGTCGGCTGTATGGTGTTTCGCCTCCGGGTTCTTGAGACTAGGAAAGGAAACGTAAATGTTTGGAATTTCTCCCGAACCCTCGATCCAATCGTTCCTCCGGGAGAAGTTACGATCATGATCGGGGGAAGAAAAAATCCAATAGTTCTCCCCTTTGAATCCCAACTTCGCAGGGCTATCGGAGAGTCCTAAGTACAAACAAAGACTGGTGGTCATCCTTTCCCGATCGTAAAAGTCTAAGAGGGAATTCCGGAAAGGAACCGGAACGGATTCCGGAACAAGCTTGGTGTACGTGGGATATGCCCCCGCGCAAGAGACCACTACAGGAGCCCGAAATTCCCGCTCCAACCCTTCTCCTCGAAGAGCTTTGGTCCTGACGCCTACTGCTTTTCCGTCCTGGACCAAAATTTCCAATACCTCGGTGGAGGAAAGTACCGTTCCTCCGCCTTTGACTACGATTTCTTCCACGGCATCGAAGATTCGGCCGGCTCCGCCGACAGGATAATATCCCCCGTTGATATAATGCTGTACCAGAGAAGCGTGCATGGCAAATGCCACCTTGGAAGGTGGAAGTCCGTGATCCCCCCATTGGGCCGCCAAAATCCCCTTCAATTCTTCGCTCTTGAAATTCGCGTCGAAATATTCCTTTAAGGTCCGGATCCCGCCCTCTCCCAATAATTCGGAAAACGATTCCAAGGGAGGAGGAGAAAGACGGAGCATCAGGGATTTTCCGAACAAAGCGGAAGTTTTTTTGATGTCCTTCAAATACTTTTCGATCGCGGGTTGTTCTTCCGGAAATCTCCGGATCAGGTCGGCTTGGAATTTAGCGGGATCGCCGTAAATGTCGAACGTACTATTCGGAAAGACCAATCGCTCGAAAGGGTCCGGCATACGCTTCCAGATCACTTTCTTACCCGTGACCTTATCGGAGATTTTTTTGCAGAGGCCCTCTTCGTGCATATCTCCCACGTAATGGATTCCCACATCCCAATGGAATTTTCCCTGCTTTCTTTGGAACTCGTGCGTGAAGCCCCCGGGTTGGAAATGCTTTTCGAGAATCAGAACCTTTTTTCCCGCAAATTGGGTTAGCAGGCTTGCCGCAGTAAGGCTTCCCATTCCGGAGCCGATAAAAATGACGTCGTATGTGTCGCTTATCGTTTCGTTTTCCATTGACAATATCCCCTCGTCTCGAATAATGTTAACACTTATTACATAAGTCGATTAGATGTAATACTCGTAAACAATGTAATATATGTCAACATGAAAATGAAGCAGGACAAAAATTCTTACCACCACGGGGACCTAAAACGCGCCCTTCTAGACGCCTCGATCCGCATCCTAAAGGAAGAAGGTTACAAAGCGTTGAGTTTGAGAAAGGCCGCCTTAACGGCCGGAGTCAGCCAATCCGCCCCGTACAGACATTATGCGGATTTGGAATCCCTGTACGCGGACATCGCCGAGGAGGGATTCAGGCTCTTGTCGGAAAGGCTCAAGAACTTCCAAAGCAGGTACAAAAAAAGGCCCTTATTGTTATTCCGGGAGTCCGGAGTGACCTATGTGGAATTCGCCCTGGAACATCCGGATCTATTCCGGATCATGTACGGGAACCAGATCGAAAGCCATTCACGATACGAAACCTTGGTCCTCGCGGAGAACGATTCCTTTCGAATCATCGTGGAAATCATCCAAGATTGTAAGAACGCGGGGCTGATCCGAACGGATAGCGTGGAAAAATCCGCAACTGCTGCCTGGACGATGGTACACGGGATCGCGGTGCTACTCGCGGGAAAGCAGGTGATGTTCCGTTCCGTGGATCTTCAAAAGGCGAGAAAGGTCACGAAGGAACTGATCTCTTTCCTGTACAACGGGATGAAGGCCTAAAGCGCAGGAAGGTCGCGCCGCTCGGGTCGAATCGGTCACCTCTTTCGGAACAGATAATGGGAAACGGCCCATTCTTCTCCGTTGCGGAATTTCCAGAGTTCCGCACAGGAAAGAAAGAAGACCTTCCAATATACGAACCATTTCAACGCGTTTTCTTTTCCGTACGTCCTTTCCAATATTCCTAGAATTTTCATTCGATCGGAGTACATGTTCCGAAGCCAGGCCTCGGAAGTTAGAGAGTAATGCTTTCCGTCGATTACCCACTGGTCTTCTATTAGAAAATCCTTTTGGAAGTATAGAAGAAGATCGTGGGAAGGCATTTGTCCGCCGGTGAAAAAATACTTCGCCATCCAGTCCGTATCGTCCACCACTTCGAACGCATACGCATACGTCTTATGAGTGAAGATATGTATGAAAAACAAACCGTCCTTTTTTAGGAAGCCGGCCAATCTTTCAAACAGGGCCTCGTAATTCCTGACATGCTCCAGCATTTCCACCGAAAGGATTCGATCGAACTTGATGTTCGTTTTAAAAACGTTCGCGTCGGCGGTTTGGATCGTAAGATTTCGGAGTCCCCGTCTTCCGGCTTCCGCATCTATATATTTCTTTTGGCTCCCGGAATTGGAGACTCCTAGAATTTTGCATTTCGGATATGTTTCGGCTACGTATAAGGAAAGAGAACCCCAACCGCAACCTAGATCCAAGACGGTCATTCCATCCTTCAACCCGGCACGTTTGCAAGTAAGTTCCAGCATGGCTCGTTCCGATTCGTCGATTCCTACGTCGGGAGATGCCCAAAATCCGGAACTGTATTTCATGTATCTTCCCATGACCAATCGGAAAAAATCGGAAGGCACTTCGTAATGCTGCTCGTTGGCGGCATTCGTATGGATCGCGATCGGAGATTCCTTCAGTTTTCGGACATACTCGATCAGATGTTCTTGGTCTTTTTCTCGGGTTCCTCGGTTTTCTTGGCGGAGACGGACCTTCAGCAATCGGCGGATCCGAATCCGGATCAACCAATCGGGAAAGAAATCCTTTTCCAGAAGTCGGTACAGGAGGCTCATCCTTTTTTCGTCCGCTTATTCTTTGGGGAACCAAGGTACGAACGCACTGGTTTTACGACTGTATTCCAGGTAAGCTTCCCCCTTCAATTCCAACTGCCCCTGTTCGTTTAACGGAATTCCGGTAACTTGCGTCAATAATACGAACATGACGATCGGAGAAACGAGTCCGATCCAACCCCAAGGAGAAGCCAACGACACCAAACCGAAGGACACCCAGATCACCCATTCGAAAAAATAATTCGGATGCCTGCTGTATTTCCAAAGCCCGGTGTCGCAGACTTTTTGCAGGTTCTCCGGCATTCTTTTGAATTCGGAAAGTTGAAAGTCCGCGACGGACTCCCCCACGATCCCGACGGCAAAGAGCGATAGTCCGAGAATCTCCAACGGATGGATGGTACCGGAAGGATTCAGCGCGGGAAAAACGAACGGCAAGCTTAGGACGGTTCCGAGCAATCCTTGGAATTGGAAAACGTTCGTAAAGAATTTGCGGTGTACCCGGTCTCCGTATTCCTTCCGAAAGGCGGTGTATCTCCGGTCTTCGTGTCCGGTCAGAATGCGGGTCGTCAGTATAAAATAGGAAAGTCTCCAGCCCCAAACCGTCGCCATAAACGCGAAAACGGTCTTATGAATCGGATCTCCGGTACCGAGGATGAAATATACGATCGCGGCCGAGGAAATACAGAGACCCCAGCCCAAATCCACGATGGCGTAGTTCCCTAAAACCCTTCCTACAAGCCAAAGCAGGCTCATCAGCACGAAGACAAAGAGCCATGCGACCAACATCAAAAACAACGCGTTTTCGTACATTCGGTTCTCCTATATCTTAAAGGGAATCTTTGCGGACGATCCGATCGATTTTTTTCACGAGAGGTAATACTACGAAATAAGATGCGAAAGCCAAAGCAGGTACCGTCGCCCCCCAACCGACTACGGCGTAGAGGGCGGAATCGCGCAATCCTTTCCACAGTAAGGATGGATCTCCGTCCACGAACCGATACGCCCATTCCAGATCCAAGCGGGTGCCGGACAATCTCGCCCCGAATTCCAGGAAAGGGATCAGCAAAAAAATCTGCAGAGGATACATCGCATAATTCGCAAGCTGTACGGAGATCGGATTCAACCTAAGAAGAAATCCGAATACGGCCGCGAGAGCCATCGTAGTACCGATCAAAGGAAAGACTCCGATCGCTCCTCCGAGAACGAGGGAAAGCGCGATTTTTTCCGGACTGATTCCCGTCTTCAGTTCCTTGACGATGGCCTCTTTCAGCTTTCCGACAAAGGAAGGCTTCGTTGCAGTTTTTGGATTTTCGTTCGTACTCACGCTGAATTCAGACTCAGATTATTCGGACGGGTATAGACGACTTGGACGACGCTGATATTCCGCATATAAAAAGCGGCCGCGCAATAGGAAAAATAGTATCTCCATTTTCGGACGAACCTTTCGTCATGGCCTAGCGCGCGGATAGCCGGAAGATTTTTTTCGAAGGAATGCAGCCAGGAAAGAAGTGTCCGATCGTAATTGTGTCCTATATCCTCCATCTCGTGCAGAAACATATTTCCTGTCCGATTGACGGCCCGGTTGATCCTGGCGATGGAAGGGAGTAGCGATCCGGGAAAAATATGCTTTTGGATGAAATCCACCCCTTTCCGAAAGGACTCGTAACGGGAATCCGGGCAGGTGATGATTTGATGGACCATCAAGCCGTCCTTTTTCAGGACCCGGTTGCACATGGAAAAAAAATCCTCGAAATATCGATGTCCTACCGCTTCGAGCATTTCCACGGTGACGATCTTATCGTACATGCCCTCCACAAGTCTATAGTCTTTTAAGCGGACTTCGATTTTATCCTCCAAGCCCATGCCTCGGATTTTTTCTCTCGCGTACCGGAACTGTTCCTCGGAAATCGTATAGGTTACTACGTTACATCCGTAACGGGAAGCTGCATACGTGGAAAACCCGGCCCACCCGGTCCCGATCTCCAAAATCCGATCGGAAGGTCTTAAGCGCAATTTCTTGCATAGACTTTCCATTTTCGCGATTTGGGCGGCTTCAAGGGAATCCTTGGGATCCCCGAAAGTCGCGCAGGAATAAGTCATCGTGGGATCCAAAAACTTTCCGTAAAATTCGTTCCCTAGATCGTAGTGCTCGACGATGTTCTTCTTGCTTCCTTTTAAAGAGTTCCGCCGGAAAATATGCAATAGCTTATTTCCTAGATTCATCATGGAGAGATGGAAATACTCCTTTTTGGAGCCGCTTATGGAAGGAGTCTCGTCCAAATTCAGCAAAAACCAGCAGATGATGGACCTGATATCGTCCGTATCCCAGTCCCCGTCCATATAGGATTCCGCCAAACCGAGGTCTCCGTGTAAAACCAACTTTTTAAAGAAGGAAGGACTCCGAACTTGGATGAGAGCGCGATGGAATTCCGCCGGCTCCCCCGATTCGGGATCGCCTAAGTGGGTTTGCCCTCCGTCGGAGAGTAAGATTCGCAGAGACCCTCTCTTCATTCGGGAGAGCGCCGTCCAAAAAAGACGCTTATAAAATTCTGTGCCGTTCGAAGATAAGGCAGAACGGGAATCTGCGGCAGAGACTTTGGCAAGGTTATCGCTTTCCAAGGTGAACTCCTATCTGTAGGCTTGTGTCTTCCTTCTTTCGGATAAAAGGGACCTTGTAAAGATACAATTTGAACGCCTGCCAATGGATCAGGCCGATGATTTTCAACGTGACTAGAGGATATTTCAAAAACATCCAGAGCAGATTCAGATCGCTCAGCTTCCTCGCTCTTCCGGTGTACGTGGTCACCATGGTGGTGTTTCCCCTCTCCAAGGCGTCTATGCGCACATGCAACTCCCCGTCTTTCGGAGGAAAAAGGCGAAAATCGAAAACGGAATCCAGGGTCACAAAGGGAGACACGTAGAAATATTTCCCTTCCTTCTTACGAAACCCTTTCCCGTCCGACGTCTCTTTTCCCAAAAAGTAAAGTTTCATTTCACCGAACGTATTTCCCACTTCCGCGACCGCGCAGATAGGAGAACCGGATTCGTCCTCCGCAAAATAAAAGGAAACCGGATTGAAAGCGTACCCTAGCACTCGTAGGTTCGTTACGAGGACGACCTTCCCTACGTTTTCTTTGACTCCTTGGCTCCGGATATACTCCAGAAAATTCTCCTTTATATCGGAATAACCGTAATTCAGATGATCGGAATCGTTAAAAGAAAACAAACGCCTTCGGTTTCTTCCTAGAAGAAAAAGGGATTTTCCCAGGCGATCGAGTTCGTCCAGATCCAGTTGAAACGTAAAAATCCCGTATCGGAATCGGTTCCGCTTGGGAAGGAGCCGATGGTGCATCACCTTGGCTTCCACGATTTTAGAGTTCAGCTCCATATTTTCCTTCCTAAAAGCGTTTCAGAAAGGTTTTTGGCGGACCATAATGCGTCCTCGTGGAATCCGTAACGGAAATAACTTCCGCAGAAATACAACGGGCCGTCCCGATTCAGTTCGGAAAGCCTTCGTTGTGCCCGAAGAGATCCGACGTGAAACAAAGGATGTTCGTATAGGATCTCTTTTATGATTTTTCTCCGATCCACCTTTCCCGGATCTCCGATAGAAACGTAATAATTCCTCTTTTTCGAAACTTCCTGCAGACTGTTCATCCAGTAGATCGTGTGCGGTCGGATCCTTCCTTCGATTCCATCCATCCTATAGTTCCAAGAGGACCAGGCGGATTTGATCCTAGGCATGACCGAATCGTCGGTATGAAGAGTCGCCGTGTTTTTTTGGTACTCGAATTGAGAGAGTAATTCCTTTTGTAAGGGGGAAGGTTTTTTCAATAACCGTAAGGAGAGGTCGCCGTGCGTGGCGAGAATCACTTTGTCGAAGGTTTCCGCCTTGCCCCCCTTTAAATGGAGTCTTACTTTTTTCTCCGAAACGACTTCCACTCCCGAAATCGGAGTCTTGAGTCGGAACGAATCGGAGATGGGAGCGGTGAGACGTTTTACGTATTCCCGGGACCCTCCTTTTACGGTGTACCATTGGTGTTGCGTGTTTAAGCCGAGAAACCCGTGGTTCAAAAAGAATCGGACCAAGGAGATCGCGGGGAACTCCGACATCAAATCCTCGGGAGTGGACCAAACCGCGGAACTCATGGGCACCAGATAGTATTTTAGAATATCAGGATGGTATCCGGCTTCCTTTACGTACCTCCCGAGGGAATAATCCTCGTACCGACGATCCTCGAGTATCGAAGGAGCCTCCGAATTGAATCTATGAATATTCAATAATAAACGAATAAAATTTCCGTTGAATACGTTCCTCCTTTGGGCAAAGAGGCCGCTCAGTCCGGAACCGCAGAATACCAGATCCTCCGGAACATGCTGTACGCTGAAGGACATACTCGTCTTTTGAGTCGGTACGTCCAGTTCCTCGAACAACCGTTTCAGGTTCGGATAGGTCACATGATTGAACACGATAAATCCGGTATCGATTGGAATATGTTCTCCACCGTCGTCCACCATGACGGTATTGGAATGTCCTCCGATATAATCCGCTTTATCGAATACTGTGAGCTCGTATTCGTCTTTTAGAAAATGGGCACAACCCATTCCGGCGATGCCTGTCCCGACGATGGCCAAACGCCGATCCGTTTTCTTTTGGGAGGATCGCTTCAAAGTACTCTCCGAAAAATCTTTCCTTAATAGACTCGGTGCGAAGGGTTCCGGCCGAAAAAAATTTCCACTCCCCTTACATGCCCGGAAATACCCCCGCCGAAAGAAGCAGGTATCTTAAAATTCTAAGGGAAAATACGATCGGGACGAAAATCCAAAGACTTTGTCTGAAAAAACCCGAGAGTATCGTAATCGGATCTCCGATGATCGGCAAAAAGGAAAGGAACAAAACGGGAATTCCGTGTCTTTCGATCCTGGATGCCCAGAGGGCGTAGAGTTTGGACTCCGAGATTTTCTTTTGCACTTTCCCGCGGAACCAAAAACCGATCCCGTAATTGAAAGAGCAAGCGCTGCAATTTCCGACGGAGGCCCAGAACACCGCCTTGTCGGAAGGCATCCCCGAAAAAATCGCCAGAAGCAGTGCGGCCTCGGAACTGAAGGGCAATATCGTCGCGGCCGCAAAGGAAACCAGAGCGAGCCCCAAGCCGCCGTAAGAACCGATCAGTTCCGATCCGAATTTCGTAAAATCCAGGTCCAAGCCCGAATAAGAGATCAGCTTTCTTTAATAAAGTCGAGTCATTTCTTATCTTTCAGCAGGATCCGCATTTCTTCGGAGATCTTTTTCGCGGCCTTACCCGCGGCCTCGGCAAAGTCGGGCCCGGGAGAAGAAAAAATAATGCTTCTAGAGGAGTTCACCAGGGAGTTTTCCCCGCAGACGGCCAGTACGTCTTTTAACGACGCTCCTTGCGCCCCGTACCCCGGAATCAAAAAGACCCGGTCCCTATGCGATTTTCTAAGTTCGCCCATTTCGCCCGGATGGGTGGCTCCGACTACCAATCCCACATTTCTGGGAGAAAAGGATTCGCTCACGACAGCGACTTCCTCGTACAACCTTCTCCCGGTTTCCGAGAAGGTCTTTTTTTGGAACTGTGCCGAGTCCGGGTTGGAAGTCAGGCAAAGTAAAAATACCATCTTAGACGCATCCTCTATAAAAGGACGGACGGTATCCGCGCCCATATACGGGGAAAGCGTCAGCGAATCCACTCCCAGGTCCTTAAAAAAGAATGCGGCATATTGGCGCGCCGTGTTGTCCAGGTCTCCCCTCTTCGCATCCGCGACGATCGGAATCCCGGGATAATGAATCTTGATATGACGGATCAACTTTTCGAATTGGGAGATCCCTTGGGAACCGAACGCTTCGAAAAACGCGACGTTCGGTTTGTAGGCCACCGCGTAATCCGCAGTGGCATCCACGATCTCTCTGGAGAATAGAAACAGCTTATCTTGGTTTCCATCCAGGGAAGAAGGAAGCTTGGAAGCATCCGGATCGATTCCGACGCACAAAAGAGAATCTAGGTTTTCTCTGCGTCGTACGAATTTAGAATAAAAATCCAAGGTTACTTACGGACGATGTATTCCTGCGCGAAAGGCGGGAGAACAAAGGCCGCCTTATGCATCTCCGCGGAATAGTACTTTAATCCCTTGGGAACCCGTTTCGGATCCGGTTCGACCTTGTAAGGATCCGGTCCTTTGGAACAATAGCTGAACCCTATGATCCCGGACGGATAGGTAGGAACCACCGTGAAGTAATACCCGCAATGCCTAAAAATATCGGGAATGAACTGAAACAACTCTCGGATCACTTTTCCGTGATAGTAAAAACTTTCCGCCTGGGTCGTACAGATCCCGCCTTCCTTTAAGGAAGCCGCCATGGTCTCATAGAAGGGCCTTTTAAAAAGGACCGCCGCCGGCCCCACCGGGTCGGAGGAGTCCACGCAGATCACGTCGAAGTACTCTTTGTAGTCCTCGACGTATTTGGCTCCGTCCGCATACACGTGTTTGACCCGAGGGTCTTTCATCGCATTCGCGATCCCGGGAAAATACTCGTAGCAGACGTCCACGACTCCTTTGTCGATCTCGCAGAGATGCACTTCCTTGACGGAAGGATGTTTCAGCACCTCGCGGACCGTTCCTCCGTCCCCTCCGCCGATCACAAGAACCTTCTCGGGGTTCGGATGGCTCATCATCGGAACGTGGACGATCATTTCGTGATACGCGTATTCGTCCGCCTCGGTCATCATGACCACACCATCTAAGGTGAACATACGACCGAAGCCCTGGGACTCGAATACGTCTATCTGCTGGAAAGGGGTCTTGCGACTGTGCAAGAACTCCTTTACCTTAATCTTGAGCGCGCGCCCGTTCGGTAGTTCGAGCGCTTCGTCCAGCCAAAGTTCCAATCTGCCTCCTTAGAAGCGGTTCGTTACCGTAAGGCGCATCGCATCGCCTTTAAAGAAGTTGCGAGTGAATTCCGCCGCCACTTTCGGATCGTACCCTTTGCAGGAAAAGATATCGATATAGGAAGTGTTACTCTCGTTCGCAAAATGCGCGGAGATACAGGAAGTCTCGATGAGCTGGAACATAGAGTATCCGGCCACTCTTTCATCCTCTCCGAAGTGAACCACTACGGTTTCGCCGAAGCGTTTCATTTCGATCAGATCGCAGAGTTCTAAAACGTAACGTTTGATCGCGTCCGCATCCCGGATCAGAGCCGCATCACAATTTTCCAGATCGATGGAAGTCAAAAGACCCCAAGCTCCGTTTTTGAAAGGCTCATATACTTTCAACTCCGGATCGGTTTCGATCTTGGATTGGATATAGGACGGGAAGTTCCCGTTGAATCTCTTTCTAACGATCTCGGCTTCTTCCGTTCTTGCCCATGCCAATTCCGGGTTTTTCATCGCA
Source organism: Leptospira fluminis (assembly GCF_004771275.1). Lineage (GTDB taxonomy): Bacteria > Spirochaetota > Leptospiria > Leptospirales > Leptospiraceae > Leptospira_B > Leptospira_B fluminis. Next base: position 192,494 of record NZ_RQEV01000007.1, read on the forward strand.
GGGTGGTACGTGATTTCCTCGCCTACCGCGATGTCCCGGAGAGCGACCAAGGTGATATCTCCTTGGAAACCGCAATTCGGTTCCGCACTTTGACGGATGTAATGTACGGAATCGACTCCGTCGTCGTGCAAAGGAGACACAAGGTAAAAGTCCTCGTGCACGCGATGGGGGGTCGCCAGTCCGGAAAGCCCGGCCAGTTCGTCTTTATGAACTGCCTTACCTCCCCATACCGCAACGACACCGCCGGCAGGAATCGCCTCCCTGGTCAAGAGGAAGGTTTCTCCGGCGTTAGTCTGACTCAATTCGATGGAATTTCTCAAATAAGAAAAACGACTTACGATTTTGGATGTTTCTTTAATCTCTAGGTTCATACTTTGATACCTCTCCTCGTGTTGATAAAATAAGAGAAAACCTTCCTCCCTCCGGGGGAAGGGAATTCGTTCTTAGCGATGGGGGGTTGTCCGGCACTGCCGGATAGAAAGTACTTAATTCCCAATTGGTTTGTGTGGTAGGCCTACGCCTAGTTGCAACAAACCACGCTTCATTTCCACTACGGAGATGCTTTTCGCACCGAAGCGTTCCTTGAGATATTCCAGAGCAGCCTGGTTATCGATGATGTCTCCGCACGTGAAGACGTCTATGGCACAATAACCGTATTCGGGCCAGGTATGGATCGCGAAATGGGATTCGCTCACGACGACCACTCCACTCACGCCAAACGGACTAAATCGGTGAAACACGGACTTAATCGTCGTGGCGCCGGAAAGATCGGCTGCCTTCAACATGATATCTTCTACCAATTCGTGATTGTTGATGGTCTCGTAATCACACTCGTAAAACTCTGCAATTACGTGCTTTCCCAATGCGTTCATCTACTGCCTGACACCTCCGAAATTGGTTTCTCGGTTAGAAACCGAGCATGCGTATGACTATGTTTTTTTGTCAACTCTCTACGTAAATTTATATTTATTTTTTCCGTTTCTTTTTCCTAGAATCGGAAAAAACAGAAATCCCATTATATTACAATTCTGTGGAAATACAAGAAGCGAGGATCCGTACCTTTGAAGGATTGGACGAAATTCATTTTTAAAAAACGTGCCCTTTTGGTTCTTTTCGGGCTCTTTTGCCTGATTTTAAGTATAGTCGTAAATTTCGATTTCGGAAAAATTCTTTCCGGAAACGTTCCGAATCAGGCGGAAACCAAGGAAGCAGTGTTTGCCAGAGCGGAAAAAAAAGGAAGCAAAGGAGTTCTCTTCCTGGTGGAGCCTCGGAACTGCAGGTCTTGCCTGAAAATGTCGGACCAGCTCAAGAGCTTCGAGGCGCAAGGTTGGGAGTTCCTTCTCATTCTTCCGGATTCGTCGGAGTACGAACGTCTCCTGGCGGACGATCGATTCTCCGAAAAACTCCCTTCCCTCAGTGCAGGCAAACCTGTATGGGGCGCCTGGAACCTCGGAGAGGAGTTGCTTTATCTGGGAGAGACTTGCGTAAGCGACAAATACCTAGAGCAAAAGAGTCCGTATTCGGGACTTCCTGCTTGCATAGTAGAGCCGCAATCGGCTCTCTGAAACTTTTAGGCTCGCTGTGGAGAAAAGCGCTAGGCGCCCGAGTTTTGGCCTCTTTTTAGGAACTCGGAGATCGAATTCTTGTCCTTTTCGAGGGAATGCCTGTGAATTTCCTCGATCACAGTTTCGATCACGCTTCCCATTAGGAAGACTCCGGAAATCACTTGTACGTCGTAACTGCGCTCTGATTCGCCCGGACCCAACTCCTTGTAGATGGAAAATCCTTTGATCGTTACGATGGAGTCGTTTCCAGGAGGGGCGATGGTAAATTCGTGGGTGTTCGTGGAAAGGTCGAAGACGGAATTTTCCAACAGGGACGGATCTGAGAGCAAAGTAGCCAGGACTTTGGGTAAGGAATCCGCCAGTTTTACTTTTCTCTTTTGAAAAACCTTGTTTCCCTCCTTTTTCTCCTCCAAAAGCTCCACATTTTTCAGTTCCGGAAACTGATCCAGGTACTTGTAACGATCTTCCCTTGCTTTGAGCAGGTCTTGGAGGGGTACGGGGAAGGTTTGCACTACTTTATATTGCTTCATCCGGCTATTTCCTGGGGTGGTTGGTAAGCGTTTTCTCGGGCAGTCTGCGTGTTTTTCCCCCCTCGGGAAACCCTTTTTTTTCCGGGATCGATTCGGAAAAAACTATTGGGAAGAATCCGGGAGAACTCAATAGTAGGAGAAACGGAAGAGACGACCCTTGAACGACAGAACCTGGATCGAACTTTCTCAAAAAGCAGTGACTCAGAACCTGAACAGTTTCCGTTCCCTCCTCCGGCCGGAAACTCTTTTAAGCGCAGTCATCAAATCCAACGCATACGGGCACGGACTTTTGGAAATGGCGGAGCTTGCCCTAAACGGCGGGGCGGATTTGCTCGCGGTCAATTCCCTGGAGGAAGCAAGGAAATTGCGCGAATCGTTTCGTTCGGTGCGCATTCTGATTATGGGAGCCACCCCCGACCTGGAAAAAAGAAAGGAAGAATTCTCCGATCCGGATTTTTGGACAGTGGTATCCAGGGTGGACGAAGGGAAGTTACTGGCTTCCTGTTTGCCGCGCCCTAGGATCCACTTAAAAGTGGATACCGGTATGGGGAGACTCGGGACCTCCGGTAGCAGATTGGAATCCACTCTTTCCACCTGGAAAAAAGAAAATCTCCCTTTGGAGGGAGTAGCGACCCATTTTGCCAGTACGGAAGACGTGATCGAGCAAAGGTATTCCAAGGAGCAAATCCAAAAATTTTCCAAAGCGATCTCCGAAGCTCGATCGCTCGGTTACGGAGATCTGGTCCGGCATGCATGCGCATCCGCGTCCACCATGCTTTTTCCAGACGCACATTATGATTTGGTCCGGATCGGGATTTCCCTTTACGGTCTCTGGCCTAGTTTACAAACCAGGTTATCCTTGCATTTGACCGGTAGAACCGAATTCCAACTACAGCCGGTAATGCAATGGAAAACGAAAATCGTCCATTTACAGGACCTGGATGCGAACACCTACGTCGGCTACGGTTCCACTTATCAAACCAGCGCGCCGACTCGAATCGCCGTGGTCCCGGTAGGTTATTACGAGGGCTTGGACCGAAAACTTTCCAACAACGGCGTGATGCTGGTAAAAGGAAAAAGGGCAAAAATCCTAGGAAGGATCTGCATGAATATGGCGATGCTGGATGTGACTCATATCTCCGATCCTAAAATCGGGGATATCGTCACGATTATAGGAAAGGATGCCGACGAAGAAGTTTCCGCCGACGATCACGCCAATTGGACTAATACGATCAATTATGAAACTACTACACGAATCAGCGAATCAGTACCAAAGTACATCGTGGATTAAATAAGGAAAATTTGATGAACTCCGTTTCCCAAGAAACCGTACCTATCAATCAAGTGCAGCCGGTCCGCACGACCAGATTTTACAATTGGCTGATCGACCTAGTATACAAGATCCGCGGGGTCGCTTTCGACTCCTTCGAGGAATACTTTCCCGCAGGCAGTTCGGAGGAAAAACTTCACGCGCCCTACCCCTCCGTGCTCATGGCAAACCACGTCTCGGAAGCCGACATACCGGCACTGGCCGCCGTGTACCGTCATGTTTGGCCCAAGATCAAATTCGCGATTCCTGCCCGGGAGGATATGCTCGGAAAGGGGTTTTTAGTGAACGAACTGAGACCGAAGGGAATCATGAAGCTGTTCCTGAAGATGGTGGATGCGACCATGTTGATTCCTAAGTTCATGGATTATATCGGCTGCGTCCCTATAAAACGCCCGTTCCGGGATAATGCGAGGGAACTCCTGAAAAAAGGGGAACTAAGGGATATGGTGGAACAGGAATGGAGTTTTCTTTCCGAAAAAATCGCCCAGGGACGCACGCTTTTCCTATTTCCGGAAGGGACGTTTAATCATGACGGTTATTTGAATCAGATCAAGAAAGGAATCTATTTCCTCCGATCCAAGTTCAAAGGACTTCATTTCAATTCCTTTACCTTTACATACGATTATTTCTCGTCCAAAAAGGCCGAGCTTCATATCGGTTACGGAGATCTCTTTCCGATTCCGGAAGAGGCCGGTGCGGACGAGGTTGCCGGAATCGTCCGCGAAAAACTGGGAAAAGGATACGCGGTCACCACGGGTAATTTGGCCTCCTATTTACTGTTGAAGTGCGAAGGCAAAGCGAAAGAGAGCAAAACCAAGCTGCTCGGAGCGTTGAAGGCACTCGCGGAGACGATCCGGGCCAAACACCCGGAAATCTATATTTCCCGGAGATTTTTCGAGGACGGTTTGGCCGCAGCTTTCGATTCCTTTCTGCATAAGTCCAAAGAAAAAGGATATCTGAAACTGGACGGAGAATACGTCGTCTTTGACGAAAAACTGTTCCATCCTCCTAAAGAAATCCATAATTTAAAGAAAAAGAATCTGATTCTTTATCATAGAAACCAGCTTACGTTCCATTTACCGAAACTGGAAGCGGCTTGGTCCGGCCTTCAGACCGCTTAAGGAAAATCGATTGGCATTCAGAATCGGTTTATTTCGATCCAGGAAATCCAGGGTTTCGTCCTGGTTGACCGAACCCGGAAGGATGGAACGGACTCTGGGACGGAGTCTGTTTTTTCTTTTCGATTCCACTCTCGAGGAACTGTTGCCGGAGAACGTGCGGATCTCCCCTTCCGCCATAGGTCTCCTCCGGCTTCCCGAAGAGAAAATCAAGGTACTGTCGGAGGAATTTCCGATCGAAAAGGCTCTTCCCCATTCCTCTCTGGATGATTTTCTGTCCGAAGAAAGCCGCGAAGCCTTGGTGGAATTGATCGCAGGTACGCAAGCCGCGCCTTCCAAAAATCTAATTTTAGGAATCCTGAATTTACCCGAGATACAGGACATCTTATCGCAAGGACTCGAGAAGGTACTCACCGAATTCCATAAAAAGATCAATCCTCTTCACGGAGTCTTTCAGGCTGCGGGGTTGGAAAAGCAGGTTTCCCAGTTTCTTTCTTCCCTACTCCCTGCGTTTACGGAACGGATCGCGGATTTCGTTTCCTTAGGCGGCGGAGCGGAAGAGGTGCAATCCGCCCTTCGGAACACCTTGCGCCTACTTTTCAAAACCGCGTTTACGGAAATGGGAAGAGTGGACGGGGGCAAGATCGGTCCTAAAGCGGATCGTCTCAGAAGGGCGCTGGCTTCCGACCCGAAGATACAAGCCTCTCTGGAAAATTTATACGGTAACGGAAGGGATACTCTGCTGAACCGATACCGTAAGGAAACCGTCCGGGAATTCCTAGGACTTTCCGCCACCGAGCTGGAGCTTTGGGTAAGCAAGGTCACTTCGGACGTCGCCCATAATCTGAGAGAAGTTCATAAAAAACGAGACCTGACTCCTTTGATCGAGGATATACTGGGAGATATCCTGAATTGAAAAAGGTGATTTCCACAATCCAAAACGCTTTGGAATACCTAGATAAGTTAGGTCCTCAAAAGTCGTTTCAATTGTTCCGGAATCTGGGATACGAGGCTCTATTTTCCATTTCCGAAAAGGTGGATCACAAGAAACTACTGTATCTTAGCCAGCATCTCACGGAAAAGGAAATCGTCTCGTTGATCCAATCCATTTCCGAGCCCATCCTGGTCCAGTTGATCGGGGAATCCGATCCTGCGGATCTGGTCTTTTTCGTAAAACATCTAGGGTTATCGGAATTAACGATATTGGCTCACGCCCTACCTGCGGAAGACGTGAAACGGATCAACCAGGCGTTAGGTTCCAAGGTAATCGTCGAGATTCTGCAAGGTTTAGGATCCCGGGAATCCTTGGAATATCTGAACTCGGTCGGGTTAGATCCGTTTTTGGATCTGGCCAAGTCCTTACCTTCCAAGGATTTTATTCCGTTAGCGAAGGCCTTAAGTCCGGAAGAATGCGCTACTTGGGTCAAAAAGAGAGGGGTAATGGAAATTCCTTTGCTCTTAAAGGAATTCGGCACTAAGAATGCGCTGCACTTGCTGAAGAAGATCGGCTTTTCCAAGGTTCTTCCTTTACTCGAACTTTTCGGTCTGGAAGAGCTCCTCGCATTGGCTACCCTACTTTCCGAAATGAAACTTCCCAGAGGCAAAAAGCCTCTCCAAAAAAAGAAACTCTCTTCCGGAAAGAAAAAAGGCAAAACCAGACGTTAGGGGTCCTCGATATTCTTCTTCGCGGATAGGACCTCGGATCGATTCTTTTCGATATTCTCGATACGTTCCCGGACGATCTTGAGATATTCCGCATTCGTATCCGTCGCGATCGGTAAGGATTTTTGAACCGATTCCAAACCGTATTTCAGAATCTCCAGCATATCATCCGAGCGTTTCAACTTCTCGTTCAGATAAAAGCTCAAATCCTCCTTTAGGACTTCCCTTTTTTCCAGCAGATCACTTTGGATCGAATCGTACCTCGTCTCTTCTTCGCGGCGTTTTGCCGTCTCTTCCGGCGAGAGCTTTTTCGGTATCATTCGATTGTTCGGAAAACGATCCGCTAGAGGTTTGAATCTTTCGTAAGATTGCTCGAGCAATTTCGCTCTTTCTTCCTCGTTTCGATCGGATTCCGAGGACGTTCCTGCGGCCGCCGTTTTACCGTCGTGATCGGTTTCCGTTTCCTCCGTCGGTTCCTGGAAGTGAACGAAGTCGGAGGATCCATCGAAGAGAGAACCTTCTCCGGAAGATACGGTTCGCCGGGAAAGACCTCCTTGTAGAACGGTCTCCTCCTTTTCGGCCTCGGCAGGAATCCAAAAAAAGCCGAAATAGACGAGAGCGAGAACGAGGAAAGATATCAGAGATAGAAAAAGAATACGGCGATTCATGAGATATAAAGGGGCAAGACGACCCGAAAGACGCTCCCGCCCTTAAGATTGGGTTCCACGAAAACCTCGCCGCCGATCTTATTGATCAACACCCTACTGATAGACAATCCCAAACCCGTTCCACCCACGGTTCGATTTCTGTGGTCCGGAACTCGGAAAAATCTTTCGAAGATCAATTCCTTGTACTTAGGATCGATTCCCACTCCCGTATCGATGATGCGGAGTTCCGCTTTGCCGGGAGATATCTTCTGCAGAGTGACCTCCACGTTTCCTTTTTCCGTATATTTGACTGCGTTGACGAATAGATTCGTGACGATCTGGGAAAATTCGAATCGGACCCCTCTAACCCGAAGTCCCTTGGAAAGATTCGTGACAACTTCCAATCCTTTTTCCACCGCAGGAGGGGAATTGATGTAGAGCACCTCCTCGATCACCGTAGCCGGGTCGAAGATTTCGGTCATTTCCTCCGCACTTTGGGCCTCTTTCTTTTCCAATTGCAAAAGATTTTCGATCAGAAAGTTGAGCCTTCTGACGTTTTTACGGATCACGTCCGCCATTTCCTTTTGCTCTTCGTTCAGAGTGAGGACGGGATCCGAAAGTAGAAGGTCGAAATAACCCTGTATATTCGTCATCGGAGACCTGAGTTCGTGGGAGATATTGGATATGAACTCGTGCTTGATCCGCTCGGATTCCAAGATAAGCGCGTTGTCGCTTACCTGTATCTGATAAAATCGCTTCGTCTCCGCGCTGAATCCGGTGACGCTGAGGCCGACCCTGAATTTGGTGCCGTCCTTCAGGATCAGTTGCGTCTCGGGAATAAAAGTCATGTGCTGTTCTTTGCCTAGAGGAGTCTTGAATTCGCTTTGCTCCAATATATCGGGAAGGATTCTTGCCAGCCTGGTATTTCTGATTTCCGAAGCGAGATACCCCGAGATTTCGCGGAATTTGCGGTTGGCATCCACGATCGTCCGAGTGTCGGCGTTAGCGATAATCATCGCATCCGTAGCGAACTCGAACATATAACGATAACGTTCTTCCGTAGTCTGTCTCTTCAAGTCGCTGATATCCAGACGAGTCTCGAGCAGATAATTGTCCTCCGTGAGTCGTTTGTTTTTCTCCTCCATATCGCGCAATTCTTGATTCAAATAATCTAATACGGAATTCACCGCCGATCGAATGAACATGTACGGTCCTGTCGGCACGGAGGTGGTATCTAGGGACAATTCCCTTCTTCCCGAGAGTAGACTTAACGCCAAGTCCTTCAGCTCGGTGACGATATTCCTGACGGGAGATTTGGATAATTCCTTTGGGTTCTCTCTCCTGAGCGGAGGAAGAGTCGAGTAATAGTCCAGATGGAGCTCGGTTTTTTTGAACCGGAACGCCGCCGGAAATTTCGGAAACGGATCGTCGGCCACGCTTCGCGCAGCTTCGTCCAAAAGGTCGGCAGCCTGATCGTTCCTGGAAAACGTTTTGCGATAGATATCCACCACGAAACGGACGTCTTCCAGAGAAGGAGCTCCGGAAAGGATCTTGCCGAGCTCGGGCATCGAACGCGTGTAGAAGCCGTCCAATTCCGGCGGTTTCCAGGGACAAGGACCTACCCAATCCGAAACGTAGGAATCTCCTTCATAGGCCACATGGTTCGCCAAATCCTCCATGGCTTTCCGGATCGCACGGGATACGGAATTGGCCTCTTCCGGAAATTTAGAAGCGAACCTTCCCGTAAAAACCAACATGTTAGTCGGGAGATAGTAAGGCGGGATCTCGTTTGCTACCGTGAGACAATATCCTTTTTCCCCCAAGAAGGGGATTTCCTGCAAGGAAGCCGCGACTCCGAGGCATTCCGCTCGTATAAATTCGTTCACCAAGAGAGTCGGCCGGGTAACTATGTAAGGGACCGGCTTCCTTCTATGGTAGTTTTCCGAGCGGAAAAATTCCTCAGAAATGAATCGATCCAGCGAGAGAGGATGAAGTATGGGAAGAAAGCTATGATAGGAATCCCGGATCGCTTCCGCTTCCATGTAGGAAGCGGAGTAAAATCCATGGACCAGGGAGGAAAGGATCGCTCCCCGACAAAACGTCCAACTAGGGGAGGTCCTACGTAATTGCTGGTCCAGCCAAGCGGTAAAAGGAACTTCCCCTCCCTCGGCCCTTCCTTCGCGGAGATGAGCAAAGACAGCCTCGTAACTTTTCAGTACCCGGACTCGGACCTTTACCCCTTCCTCCTCAAAATATCCCCTGCTAAAAGCCAGAAAGACGGGAAAGGCAGTCAACCTCGGCGTAGTGACGATTTCGATTTCAATCACCGGCCTATCCTTCCATCTATTCTTCTTTTTTCAACAATCCCTTTTGTTCCGAACCACAAAAGACCCAAAAAAGGCTTCAGAAGTCCCCAAAATCCGCCGAGAGACATAATAACTGTGGGCCCGACCAGTCGTCCCAGGGAGGTTCGAATGAAACTTACGGATTTACCCGCCTTCCAAACCATTCTAGGTAGAATTGAGGAAATCAGATCCATCTCGGAAAAGTTCTCTCCCCGAGAGACGACTTCCAAACCGGAACGGGAAAACAAGTCCGAGGTATCGGAAAGTTTTTCGGAACTGCTGGATCGCCAAAAGCCTGCGGCGACAGCCCGGGAAAATCTGAAAGAGGATTGGGAAAATCTAGGGCTTTCCGGTTTTATCCGGCAACAAGCCGAAATCAACGGGTTGGATCCGAACTTGGTGCGGTCCGTGATCCGTGCCGAATCCGGTTTTAAGAAGGACGCGGTTTCCTCCAAGGGAGCGCAGGGACTGATGCAATTGATGCCGAGCACGGCCGAACTCCTAGGTGTGGAAGACCCTCTCGATCCCGCCGAAAATATCGCGGGCGGAACGAAATTTTTGGGGGATCTGGTGCGGAAATTCGGAAACACCGATCTCGCATTGGCCGCTTACAATGCGGGACCGGGCGCCGTGGAAAAATACAAAGGAATCCCTCCTTATCGGGAGACCAAGGATTACGTCAAAAAAGTGAATCGTTACTGGAAAGGCTGAATCCGAGTTTTAGACGATCTACCTTAAGACACTCAATAGTATTTTTTCATCTCCTGGAAAAGACAGGAAGTGAGATGAGTGCAGGAACTCATCTTCTCCGGAACCAAGCATACCTGCATTTTATCGAAATGCTTTCTGCAACCCCTGAGACAGGAATTCTCCATTTTGTACAGCTGGTCCTCGGTGGCCAAAGGTACGGCATCCTTCGTACACTTTGTTAGAGAATCACAATATTCTAAACAAATTTCCTTTCCTTCCCATTCTCCCGTTCCGGAGGTTCCGGGGAGCTTCGCGTACTTTATCGCGATAAACACTCCCACGACGGCGCCTAGAATCAAAATCGGAAGATACCGAAACAATTTAGCGGAGATCATTTGACCTCCGAATTTTTGGATTCGCCGGTCGGTTCGTATAGGCGGACGTATTCCAAGCCGTGTCCCGGACCGACGAATTCCTTCCAGGAAAGATCCCTCTTGCGGATCGGCCAGGATTGTACCAATCTGTAATCCACTTTGGGTTCCCAATTCGTAACGTAATCCAAGACCGCTCTTCGTCCATCCACGCAGTTCCTTTCCGAACCGGGAATGGAGTGCGCTATCTCCGCTCCCGCGAGCGCGTTCCTATAGGTAAGTGCCGTCCATGGGTTCTCGGAAATCACGCAGACCTGTCTGGCATTCCATACGGATCCGGTCTCCGGAAGATCGGGTAAACTCAAACTAGGAATCAGGGAGAATTGCACGTATGCCATCAAGGAACCGGCCACGATCAGATTTCCCAAGGCGAAGACGGACGGGACTTCCGCTTTTCGAAAGACGCCCAAAACGAGCGCGGCAAGAATTCCGATTAGAAACAATGACAAAAGAAAATCGGGCAGGAAAGGAGCTTCCGTCAATTTTTGTGTGACGGTTTTGACTAGGGCGAGAACCGTCCAGAATCCTAAAAGGAAGATCAGGTTGTAGTAAAGAGGCTTTTTCCAGTCGGAAGACTTTGTCCGGGAAAAGAAAACGCCCGCTCCCAAAAATGCCAAAGGAAGGATCGGCAATGCGTAATAGTAGTCCTTACGGTTCGGAGTCAGGTGGACGAGTAGAATGGCCACCGAGGCCCAGACAAGCGCCTTCCCATACGCTTGTGCTGCGTTCTTGGGTTTGGAAGCCAGAACCAATCCGTTCGCAAAAATCAGTAGAAAAGAAAAAGGAAGGCTGTACAAGAGCCAGCCGATCGGAAGGATCCACTCCTCCTGGTTGACGGTAGCACTCGAATACTTGCCCAGATTTTCCGTAACGAAAAAGAAATTCAGGAAGGCTCTCCCCGCTTCGGAAAAAAGGAGAAGACTGAGCACCCATACGAACGGGATCACAAGGGAGAACACATGGAACAAACCATTATTCACAATTTCTTTACCGATTCGTTTCCATCCTGTCCATCCCCGAACCTGGTCCATTACGAATACGCTAGTGCAGGACAGGGAAGCCAAAACGATCCCCGAGTATACTTGGAACACCGGACCCTTTACCAGAAAGGCAGATCCGGAAAGGAGACCCGCCGCAAGTAACCAGATCCGTTTTCCGGAAACGCGGTATTTCAGGAATAAGGAGGACGTGGCGGCGAGAAAGAACACCAAAAAGCTCTCCATCATTACCAACCTGGAAAACTTAAACGCACCGAGAGTGAAAAGAAAACTTCCCGAAATGAAGAACGCGACGAAGGGTTTTGCCCGGACCGTCCTCAACCCGAAGTACAGAAAAAGGGAGGTCCCCAAAAAAAGTAGCAGAGAAGGGAATCTTTCGGCAAATATGCTGGTCCCTAAAAGGGAGTCGGAAAGCATCCCCGACCAGAAAAGAGCGGGCGGTTTGTATAGATTCATCACCCCTTCGAACTTCGGAAACAGATAGGAGGACTCCGACAAACTTTCGCGTATGGTCGCAATATGCATTTCCTCGTCGCCTTGGGTCAGAATTTGACTGCTGCCCAAACCGGGAAGTAACACGGTAATCCCGATCAAGAGGAGAAGGGGAAGAAACGTTTTGTCCCCTATTTTCGACCAAAAGGAGGAGAGTTCGTTTCTACGGGGAATGGGCTGCGTTTCGGGAAGCTCCTGCGAATTTTCCGAAAAATTGAGTCGATTTTCCAACATGCGTCTCGTCTACTATGTAATTGATTACTTACATTTTACATTTTTTTCTACCCCCGAAAGTGCGAGCAAGCGCGAAAACCGAATCGAAAATAAAAATCCGCTTGGCTGATTAGTCGTCGGTCGGGATACAATTCTCTGGAAAGCGTCCATGGCAAAACCTGCGAAAAAGAAGACCAAAAAAAAGATCCGGAAAATTCCGGCTTCCCCAGCGCTTCGATCGGATCCCAAAAAACGGGATCGAATGGGGACGGAAAACGCTCTTATGAAAGCGGCGATTCAGGTTTTTGCCCAAAAAGGGTACGACGCAGCGACTACCAAGGATATAGCCAGCCTGGCAGGGGCGAACGAAGCCTTAATCATGCGCTATTTCGGCGGGAAAAAAGGATTGTTGGAATCCATTCTCACCAGAGCGGAAGAACTGGATGATGACGGGAACACTCTTTTGCGTAAAAAAAACCTGCCTAAGGATTACACTCATTTGGACGAGGCCTTGGAGGATTCCATCAGCGCTCGTTGCGACGAATTCAGGAACTATTCCGACTTCATGAAGGTCGCAGTGAGCAGAATCATTCTGGATTCCGACGTGAGTAAGATCATACAGGCCAAGATCTACGAAAAAGCGATTCCGGAAATGGTGCAGGAACTCGAGAAATTCAAAAAGGCGGGAGAGATCGATTCCAAGGTGGATTTGAAATCCGTCGCGTTCGGCATCTCCTCTCTCACCTTCGCGTTGGGTTTTATGGCGCAGATCGTATACAAAGTCCCGGAAAACGAGATCAAGGCTACGATCCGAGAAATCGTCCGACTCATGAACAAAGGTCTCAAACCGGACTGAACGGTTTTTGTCCCATTCCGTTTCGGAAAGTCTAATCCGTTGATACTATAACCCGCAAAATTGTGCATTATCGTTTTATAATTTCTCTTTTTTTTAGAAAATCGGAAATTTATGCGGACTTATCCTGGATGTCGAAGTAAAATTCGACGTCTATTAATGAAACGTTCCTAAAAAGATTCGCAGGCGGTCCCATGAGTATTCAGACAGAATCGAATATACCTTCTTCTCAAATCGAGCCGACCGCCGTGGATACGATGTACTTCGTTTCGAAATGGGCTGCTGCCTGCCAAATCCTGGAGCGGGACAACTTTTACGACGCGGAATGTTTCGGTGAAATTTTGGAAAATGATTTCGATCGCTTCCAGTAATATCCTCCGTCTCGATTACGTTTGGAAAAATGCGACGTCGCCTTTTAGTGCGGTGGATTGGGTCGCGAGTCTTTCCGCCAACGAGTCTATCTCTTCCACCACACGATTCAATAGTTCCGTCGTTTCCGAAATCGCCACGATCGTTTTGGAGAATTCCCCCGAAGTTTGCGCCTGTTCCTGCGTATGATTTCTGATCTCTTCCGCCGAATGAGTCAAGTCCCCGAATGCGGAACGGACTGCGGCGCTGGCGGAAAGCTGGTAATCGGATAACTCAGCTACTTCCGAAACCCGATTCAAGGTGGTGGTGACGGTATGTCCTATTTTCTCGAATACTACCTGAGTGGATTCTATCACTTCCCTACCGCTCTTAGTGGCACTCAACGCGTCCTTGATGGCGGAGCGGATCCTCTTGGCGTTTTCCTGGGTTTGTTCTCCCAACTTGGAAATTTCCTGAGCGACTACGGCGAACCCCTTCCCTGCTTCCCCCGCTCTCGCCGCCTCTATGGCCGCGTTCAAGGAGAGTAGACCGATTCGATCCGTGATCTCATGGATCACGTTTACGGTGCTTCCCATCCTAGTGGTGCTTTCCTCTATTTCCGCCATTGCGCGGGTCGTTCCCTGTAAGGCATGAGTTCCTTTGGATGTTTCGGACTTCATTCGATCGGCGTCCGCTTTGGTTTCGGATAACGCAAGGTGGACTTGTCGAATACGACCTTCGAGCTCGGCCAAGGATTCCGTCGCTTTTTTGGCGATCTCCGCCTGACCGTCCGCACGAGACGCCGTGGAAGTAATGGAAGCGGCGATTTCCTCCACTCCGGCGCTCATCTGTTCCGTCGCGGCGGCTTGGTCCTGCATCTTTCGGGATAATTCCTTGGTGTTTTCCTCCAGTTTCTTGGAGCTCTCGGAAAGTCGATCTGCTTCCCGTATCACGCTTTTTACGATGACCCGGAGTCGCTTGACGAATTCGTTTAACGCTTTACCGCTGCGTCCAAGTTCGTCCGTCGAAATCATCGGCAACTCCGAAATTAGATCCCCGTTGGACATTCCCGCGAAAATATCCACCATATTTCCCGAATTTTTACGGATGCTAGCCGCGAGAAGGTAGGATGCGACCGCCACGGTGACCAACATGAAGAATCCGGTGAGTAGAAGAGGAACGGTAATATTCCCTAATTTGACCCAACCGGCCGTTTCCTCGAACAGAAGATATCCGAAAATAATCACCGGCATTAAAGAGATAGCGACGATGGTAGCGAAGATCCTCGCGAAAATCGGAACTTTTCTCACGTTGGTTTCGTGGACCTGAATTCCGATCAACTGGTCCGATTCCAGGACTTGGGATAGGATGGACTCCGTCATGAAGAAATGGGAAACTCCCAAGATGGGATAAATGATCGCGGGAAGGAAAGCGAAAGGCATGGATTCCAGAAAGGTAGGCCGGAAGAAGTAGTGCATGTAATTCCAAGCCGAAAAGATTCCGTAACTCCATTGCACGACGTAAAATCCGGTATTATAGAGCGGAAAATTCAGGAGTTTCTCCTTGATCCGAGACTTACCCGCCGCGTTCAATTTGGTCCATCGTTCCGTTTCCAGCGATCGGAAGACGCGTCCCAGATAGAGAAACCGTACGGTAGGAACCACGAAAGAGGTGAATAGGGAAACCCCGGCACAGATGATCAATGCCAAAGCTTTCCCGAAGTCGTAAGCCCCGGCCGCGATGATGAAGAGGACGGCCAATGGTACGGCCAAAACGGAAGTCATCACTTCCATTCCGATCGTTATTTTCCACCGTACTTTCCAGGATTCCCTTTTATCCATGTCTTTTCGTCCATTTCCCCTATTTCATTGTGCCTAAAGTTATAAGACGAACCGAATCGGATCCCGAATACTCTCCGGTTCGAATTCCTTCGCTGCGAAGTTTCTTTCCGTATCGGTTCGTCTAGGGCTCCGTTCGATCCAGAGCTCCCCTGATCTTCGCCAATATTTCGTTGGCCTTGTACGGTTTTTGAAGTACGTCATACACTCCCGCTTTCAGGAGTTCCACTTTGCGATCCGGTTCCAAAAATCCGCTGAAGAGGATGACTTGAAGCCTAGGATTGATTTTACGCAACTCGAAAAAGATCCGGTCCCCGGACAGCTCGGGAAGTCCCACATCGGAAAGCACGAGAGAGATTTCCTTTGCGTTTTCCGAATAGATTTCCAAGGCGCTCTTCCCGTCCTTTGCCGCAAGAACCGTGTACCCTTTTTCCTCCAGAAGAATCTTGATCGTTTCCCGCAGCATCTCCTCGTCTTCTATGATCAGAACGGTTTCGTTTCCTCCGATCGGATCCTCCGGTATTCCGAGTTCTCCCGTCTCTTCCTGTACTTCGCGGAAGCCGGCGGGTAAAAATATCTGAAAGGTCGCTCCGGATTCCGGGGCGCTCTCCACGGAGATATGTCCTCCGTGTCGCTCCACGATTCCGTAGACCATAGCCAATCCCAGTCCGCTCCCCGCTCCGGATTGTTTGGTCGTAAAGAAAGGTTCGAAAATACGGTTTTGAGTCTCTTCGTCCATTCCGTATCCCGTGTCGGATACCTGGATTCTCACGTATTCCTCCGCTTCCGCCTTCGGAAACATGGTACGAACGAGGTCTCCGGAAACCGCTCCGATACGGATCACTAGATCTCCTCCTTCGGGCATTGCATCCCTACTGTTCAGGCAAAGGTTCAGGAGTACCTGTTGGATTTGCGTTCGATCCGCGATCACGGCGGGTAGGTTAGGATCGATTTTTGTCTCCACCGAAATCCATTTGGGAAACGTCTCCCTCATCAACGGAAGAATCTCCTGCACGATCGTTTCGATCCGGATCGCGTGAAAGGACGGATCGGATTTGCGGGCGAAGGTCAGTAGCTGGCGGACGAGTGCGGCCCCCCTGTCGACGGCTCTACCGATCGTCTCCACGCTTCGAGCAATCCGTCCGGCGTCTCCGAAATTTTTTTCCAATATGGATAAGTTGCCGAGAATGATCCCCAGTAGGTTGTTAAAATCATGGGCGAGTCCTCCCGCTAGGGTTCCCAAGCTTTCCAGCTTTTGGGACTGGAAGAGTTGCTGCTCCAAATGTCTCCGTTGCGTAATATCGGTGGCAATCCCCGCCACCCCGACGGTCTTTCCTTCCCTGGCCAAAGGACGCCCGGAAGTCTGCACCCAAATCTGCCTTCCGTCCTTGGTATTCATCCTGTATTCCGACAATTGCCTGCTTCCCGCAAGAGCCCTCTTATAGGATCGGGAAGCGCTTTCTCGATCCTCTTCGAATACGAATTCCTCGAAGGTTTTTCCGATCAATTCTTCCGGTAGGTATCCGATCACGGAACGAACCGCGGGACTGATGAACGTGATCCGCCCTCGGGTATCCAGGGAAAAGATGACGTCGTTGATGTTCTCCATCAACTCGCTGTACATACGCTGGGATTCCCGTAAGGCGTCTTCGACCAGCTTTCTCTCCGTGATGACCACGCCGGAAGGTATGAGGTATTCCACCTTCCCTCTCTCGTCCAGAATCGGTTGTATGGAAAAATCCAAGGAAATGAATTGCCGATCCGAAATTCTGGACTGTATGTCGTATCTGACGGATTTTCCGGAGGCGGCCGTATTGATGGCTTCCCTGAGTTTCCGTTGCACGTCCACGGAATAGGACCAGTAATACGTCTCCTCGAATTTTTTGCCGACCACGTCCTCCAGCTTTAATCCTGCGAGCGTCAAGGCCGCATGGTTCGCCTCCACCACGGTTCCGTCAGGCCGGATCAATCCCACGAACATGTAGGGCCCTAGACCGTCTATGATTCTGCGAAGGTGACGTTCGCTTTTTTGGACCAATTCCTCTTGGTGCTTGATTTCGGTTAGATCGCGGGCGACTCCCACGATTTTGGTGATCGCGCCGTTTTCGTCCCTGAGAGGAATCAACACAGTATGAAAGGAACGTAATATAGAATCGAATTCCAAAACCTCATCGTAACCGATGGGGACTTCCTCATCCACGCACCTCCGGTAATTCTCCGCGAGTTTGACTGCGACATCCGGAGGAACGAGTTCATCGATGTACTTTCCCGCGACGTCCGCGATTTTCATTCCGGTCGCTTTTTCCTCAGCCGGATTGAAATCCAGAATCCGAAAGCGATTTTCCGGGAAGACTTCCAAGACAAACATACAATCCGAAGTCTTTTCGAATATTTCCCTGTATCTATATTCGCTTTCGCGAAGGGCAGCCTCTTGTCTTTTCTTTTCGGTGACGTTCTGAGTCATCACCATCCCGAAGATCACCGACCCGTCGTCCCCAAAAATCGGAATATGATGAACTTTGAATATATTGTTCCGGAACGGAACCTCCGCTTCCACGGATTCCCCGGCCAAGACGGTACGGTAATAGGGTTCTATCACATCGCAGGTTTCCTGGGGGAACACTTCCCAGATGGTCCTGCCGGTCATCTGCTCGGATGATAATCCGACCTCCGCGAGGCCGGCGCCGTCGATCAGGCGGTAACGCAGATCTTCGTCGAAGATGGCGATCGCTCCGTTGGGGAAATTCTTTGCCAGAGTCTTGTACAAGAACTCGGTCCCTTTTAGAGAATCAGTCTCCGTTCGATCCTTGCCTTTCTCTCTCTCGTCCATCATACTTCGCAGCCTTTCAACGGGCAACCTACTCTAAAAACCGCTTTCCTTTCTTCCATACTCTTTCGTACTGGTATGTTCCCGTCGAATCGGTTTTTCGAATTTTCGAAAAGTCCTCCGGGAGTGGACAAGCAATACGAGTATTCGCATGAAAGTCATCACCAAATCGATTTGGATCCTATCTTTAGTTAGCTTATTTACGGATGTGGCAAGCGAAATGCTCTATCCTATCCTACCTTTGTACTTGAAAAGTATCGGTTTTTCCGTCCTTCTCATCGGCGTCCTGGAAGGAGTCGCGGAGGCGGTGGCAGGACTTAGCAAAGGCTATTTCGGAAAACTTTCCGACACAAATGCCAAAAGAGTGCCTTTTGTGCAATGGGGGTACCTATTCAGCGCCTTATCTAAACCAATGATGGGGATTTTTTCGAATGCTGCCTGGGTCTTTTCCGCAAGGACCCTGGATCGGTTCGGGAAAGGTCTCCGAACAGGCGCAAGGGACGCGTTGTTATCCGAAGAGGCGACTCCGGAGACAAAGGGGGCGGTTTTCGGTTTTCATCGCTCTATGGACACTTTAGGCGCGGTGATCGGTCCTTTTTTGGCGCTTTGCTTTTTGTATTTTTATCCGGAACGTTATGTTCTTCTTTTTTATATCGCATTCTTTCCCGGTCTCGCGGCAGTGATCGTATCCCGATTCCTAAAGGAGAAGGAAAAAAGCCCTTCCCCTCAAAAGGAGGACTTCTTCGGTTTCGTAGGCTATTGGAAAAAAAGTCCGATCGCTTACCGCAGATTGACTGCGGGTTTATTGGTCTTCGGATTGATCAACAGTTCGGACGTTTTTTTGCTTATGTTCGCAAAGAGCAAAGGGCTGGAAGATACGGAAGTGATCTGGATGTACATTCTGTACAACCTGACCTACGCGCTCGCTTCCTTTCCGGTAGGAATCCTTTCCGACCGGTTCGGATTGAAACGAGTCTTGGCGGTAGGTTTGTTTCTTTTCAGCGGAGTCTACTTCGGGATGGCGTTTGCGACAAGCAGGGAAATGTTTTACGGTTTATTTATTCTTTACGGATTCTATTCGGCGACCACGGAAGGGATCTCCAAAGCTCTGATCACGAACATCTCGGATCCTAGTGATGCGGCAACCGCGATCGGAAGTTTTGCGGGATGGAACAGCATCGCTTCGCTGCTCGCCAGTTCTTTAGCCGGCGTCGTTTGGTTTTCCCTAGGTCCAAAAACCCTCTTCCTGACTTCCGCAGGGGTTTGCCTGGTCGTAGTCGTTTACTTATCCGTTTTGAAGCTGGAACGAAGGGACTCGGTTCTTAAATAAAATCATAGGCCACGTTATCCGGAACCGGTGTGCTCGTCTTCCGGAGGAGGGTCCTTTTTGATCTCGAATACGATGCTACGCTCGCTCCGAACCAGCGATATCGGATCCGCAGCCCCATCCAACCAGGACGAGTAATCCTCTTGGGCGATCACTCCGGGTTGTCTTTCTCCGACGGGAGTCATTTCCAAGGAAGCAGGTACGGTAACGATCGCAAAGCCGGGAATGATCTGGCCGCCTTCGTGATAATGCACATGAAGTCCCGCAAACGCGAAGAGTTCCGTGGATTTAGGATTGATCTCTACGTTGATTTTTTCCGTATCGGAGAGGGTTTTCCATTCGTAAAAGGAACTGGCAGGGATGAGACAGCGGGAACTTTTGACCGCGTCCTTCCATAAAGGGGAAGTTTTGAAACTTTCGATTCTGGCGACCGTTTCGTACTTTTGGGTTTTGCTGTTCCAGACTCCCCATTTGTAATTCTTCAGAACCCTTTCCTCGGATTGGAGGATCAGGACGGGGGCCACATCTCCGGGAAACACTTCCCGATCCAATCTGTACTTCTCTACGATTTCCGCTTTTTCGTTCTCGATCCGGAATTGAGAGACGATTTGGTCCGCGTCGGACGGGAGCCTGTACGAATCGCACATTGCCCAATTTTCATCTTTGGAGTGGAGAAAAGCAATCGATTTTCCGGATCGTTCCGTGAGAGGCGTAACGATCACCGTTTTCCTTCGTTAGGCTAGCTTACCGGAATTGTGATTGACCTGTTCCTCCTCTTGGCAATGCTTACGTGGCCGCAACAGGCTTCTTTTCAACCATGTCCATCCGTACATCTTTTTTATTCGTTTATCTTCTCCAATTCGGCTTCGCAATGCTCTTAAAATACCTCTCCTTTTTAGGAGACACCTCCTCCGAAACACATGAAGCAATTTTAAAGTATTTTACGGAAGAGGATTTGCGGAAGGGAATCGAATACGATCGTAGAGGCTTTTTTGCCTCTTTAGCCTCGGAATGGATCGATGTTTTTCTGACGGGCCTCCTGGTATTCACTCCGTTTTCCGTGAAAATAGAGGATTTTCTTTTGAGAAAAACGGGGCAAAGATTCTATTTTGCCGCCGCCTTATTCCTTTTGGCGCTGGGATTTTTCAAGTTTCTGATCGGTTTGCCTTTTCATTATTATTTCGGTTACGTTTTGGAACACCGTTTCGGATTCTCGGCCATGACCCTGTGGGATTGGATTTTGTACACGACTAAGTCTCTGCTGGTCGGGACAGCGATCTCCTTACCTTTGGGGTTGGGTTCCATTTTTATATTAAGAAAATTTACATCTTCTTGGAAGTACATCATTACGGCGGGGTCCTTGGTTCTGGGTCTGGCGTTTTCCGTTCTCTTTCCGATCTTCATCACTCCCCTGTTTTACGAATACCATCCGATCGAAGAAGGAAGTCTGAAGTCGAAGATCGTGGATCTTTGTCATCGGGCGAAGATAGAGGTCTCGGACGTTTATGTGATCAACGAAAGCAAATATTCCGGGCACACGAACGCTTATTTTACCGGCTGGGGTACAAACCGGAAAATCTTTCTCTACGACACTCTCATCCAAAAACATACGGAAGCCGAAGTGATCAGCGTTTTGGGGCACGAGATCGGTCATTGGGTGCACAACCACCAGACCAAGGATATCCTTATAGGGACCGCGGAAACTTTTTTACTCTGTTTCGTTTTGGCCTATCTCTTCCGCAAGACTAAGGAAGAAAATCGTCTTCCTCTGAAAGAGTTTTCTTCCCCTTCCAGCCTGCCCTTTCTTTTTTTGGTTCTTTCCCTGGTCGGTACCGTGACGAGGCCGGTTTGGAGTACGCTCAGCAGAATGCAGGAATCTCAGGCGGATTTGGAAGCGCTCGTTCTGACAAAGGACAAGGAAGCGTTTATAGAAGCGGAGAAAAAACTGGCCAAAGACAATCGGTCCCGATTGAATCCGAATCGCTGGGAAGTGCTTCTAGAACATTCTCATCCCACCACTTTAGAAAGGATTCATATGGCGGAGGGTTTTTCCGGAGAGTGAAGTCCCGCGCAGCATGCGTAAGGCTTGTCCGACACGAAGGTCGCGACCGGAAACTTCGTGTACCGGAATTTCGGAAGTGCGGTTTTTCCAACTCTTAAAAAAAGAATCGACTCATTTTCCGGATTCGACGATTCGATAGTCATGTCCGTTTTCCTTTTTGTTTTGCATAGGGCGCTCAGGCTCGGCGTCTTTGCTTCCATTTCGATCGCGTTTTTCTTTCCTTCCTGTACTTCGATGAATCTGGTGGATTCGGATCCTCCGATGAAACAAAGGGTGGCTTCGATGAAAAAGGTGGCTCTTGTGGGTTTTCACCCCTACTCCACCGAAACCATCGGTGTGAAGTTGGACGGTTGGATCGATACTCCTTGTAAGTCGGAGATCTCCCAAAAGTACGGTACCAATCTGAAGTCCGCTTTCTTTAAGGGTCGTCGGAATGTTCCTTCGGACCACCGGGCGGCGTATCCGCTGCGGACCCAGGTAGTGGGTCCTCTTTCTTGGGGGGATTCGATTTCCAAGTTTCCGGCAGCGGGGCCAGACGAGAGTGTTTCGGAAGAGAATATTTTCCGATTTATGGAATTTTCCTATTCCCTCATGGGAGCAGGCGCTCTTCCTGATTTGTGTGCGGTTCTTTCGTGGGATGCGGGTTCCAAAACATTCAAAATGCAGAAGCGGGATGTGGACTTTTATGCGGTCGGTTTTTTTACTCCGGTTTTTTCCCGTCCGACGGTGTTAGGAGCGATTACCTTCGGGGTCACTTTGCCTTTGAGCATCTTTAGCATCGGAATTCTTCCGACCATGCAACAGAGGCGGACCGAATCAGTTTTCCGGATATATGATTCCAAATTGGAACTCGTGAAGGAAGTCAAAGCGGAGAATTCGTTTTGGACCTTGGATGCGATCTGGGCCATGCCGAGCGACAGGCGGAAGCTGATAGAAGGTTATTCCTACGATGCGCCGGCATGGGAAAAAGACGTAGAAGAATTGGATCGTAGTTGGAAGCCGGAGTAAATCGCTTTGTATGCTTAAACGATTCACTTAATTAATGTAATGCATTAAATTTTATTCTTAATCGCTTTTGAATATTTTGACGATACTCCAACTTTTTTTTATCACTATTTAATTTCTTATTCTTCGGCGGTTCAAAATCAAAATCCTTTCCTTCTTCCATAACACGTATCTCAATATGACTATAATTTTCAATTTGATCGTCTGTCTTTTTTAACGGATCATGAACCGGATTTGCGATTTTCTTAAATCGAGCCGTCTTTATCGAAAATGAATAACAACCATCCTTAAGGCTGCCATTCCGCCGATACCAAATGTCCCAAGGGTAAGAAAACCGAGACCAATTACAAGATATGTCTGGAAACTTGATTGTTTCTAATTTGATTTTTTTATTTTCATCGAGATCGGAAGATTTAAAGCTTCGGTATAAGCATTCCCAACTTCTTATTGAAGCCGAAGACAATCTGTGTCTATTATTTATTTCTAACCTTTTAGGTGACTTTATCGAATTGCAGATTCTTAAAATACGTGCTATAAGAGGAGTCATTATCGAGATCTAATTCGTCTAATTCTATTAAATTTGAGTTTTTTATTAAAGCAATTACTATATTTCCATGATTATAAACTTCAATGAAGACTTCAATTTCTTTATTTGAAAATAGTTTTTTTCTAATTTTCTTATACACAATCGCTATCCCTCCTTCAATAGAAGGAGCAACGCGTAAAGGGATAATATGAAAATCTTCTTTGATTTTGTTTATTATTCTTATAGAATTATCTTTAACAGAATCGCTAATTTCTGGATACCCAATCGGAGCAGCAAGTTTTTTCAAATATAGAAAGATGTTTCCAATTGCTGACGTTGTTATCTGAGTTTGTTCCGTTTTTGATAAACTTTTAGAAAAAAGGGAAGATATTGCATCCGCACCTATCCATCTTTCAGCATTATCATTATCGGAAGATAAATAGTAATCAAAAGAATTCGTTACTGTGAGAATTTCGCTCATTTTTTTCTCAACGATTCCGGAGTCTCGACGAGAAGGATCGGTATAAGATGAGTAACGTATAGCGGATTCCCCGCTTGGTCATACTCTCCATCAATTCTTATTACTTGGGCAAGGTTCTGTTTTACTTTAACCACAGTACCATCAGATAATTCATACGTAGACCAAGGCTCATCAGACTTCCTGATCTCGACTATCGTACCTTCTTTATTAACAGGTCCGTTAGGCGTTTGAACTGGAACAGTTATTTTATTTGACATTTAAATTTCCGTAACTAAAAGACCCATCGAGTCATATTTAAAGAAAATAATTTTACTTACAGGTTTAATTTTCGGTTATTTTTTAAATAAACCTATATTATAATCAGTAGTCAAGTAACTTGAAAACAAATTACATCGGACATTTGATAAATATTTGTTTAGTCATTTTTCGGTGTATGTAAGAGACGCTTACGATAATCATTATTCCCAAGTCTATGCAATGAAATTAGAAGTATCCACAATGGCTATACAAAGTATAAAGAAAATTCCTCCCCTAAAGGGCAAGCACGCAAAGGATTTTGTCCAGAAGGCAGATTCCACATTATCTAGACAAATCAAGGTCTCCGAACAAGAGAAGAAAATTTACCTATCTCTTGCTCAAAAGAATCAACGAAACGGTAAATAGAAGGCAATTCATTCCAAAACTTTGATGTACGTCATAATTTCGATTACATCCGAATCTGATTTTGATAAAAGATAAAAAACCACCAATTCTGAAAAGCAAACGTAAATAAAAAAGATAGGATGAAGGGATTCGAAATTCGTTCTCCTCACTCTTTTACAGTATTACTTATTGCATTTAGAAGATCGGTCGCAAGCATAGTTCGTTCATCCCCGCTTTTTTCGTTTTCGCTCCGGGCGGGCGGTCTTTTCCCCTTTGGTTTTTGGGCCCTGCAATTTTGTGAGTCGATTCTTGGCTTCTTGGATAGCGGATTGCCTGTTTTTGGGTGCGATTTTTAGGAAATTCGCGTAGTTTGCGGCGGCGAGTTTGTTGTTGCCGGAGTTTTCATAGGCGAGTGCGAGGTTGTACACGATTTCGGGCATGTTCGGGTTAAGTCGGAGCGCAATTTCGTAATTTCGGATCGCCTCGGAGTTCTGTCCTTTTGCGGACAATAGGACTCCTAGATTGTAGTAGGCTTGCGCGTATTCCGGATCGATTGAGATCACTTCTTTAAATTTTTGTAATGCTTCCTCGTTACGATTCAGAGTCATGAGCGCAATGCCCGCGTTTGCGATGTAATCCGGCACTTTAGGATCCAGCTCCGCCGCCTTTAGGAATTGGTAGAGCGCCTTTTCCGGATCCGTGTCAAGCGTTCGAATTCCTTGTTCGTTGTGTTGCAACGCTTTGGCTGCGGTTGTTTCGCCATTGCAAACGGTCAGAAATACGCAGAGAAGTATGAGAGAAAAGGTCGTTTTCGGAAGCGTTCTCATTGCCACTCCTAGCGCGCAAAGTAAGAAATCAACGCTATAAAAAGAAGTATCGGCGATAGTGTCAGGATGACGGCCCTGCCGATCGGTTGGTCGTATCTGTTATGGAAGGCTTTTACGGAATACACGATGCTCGTTCCTAGGATTCCGATCGTAAAGACGGCCCAAAAAACGGTGATTCCGATTTGGAAGAATCGGTTCGGAATGAGGACGAGCTTGAGAAGCGTGGTGATCTGTTGGATGGCGATTCCAACCATCGGAAAAAACAGGGTGTTTAAGGATAATAGGGCCAAGAAAGGTTTTTGGGCCTCCTTTTCCTTGCCGTTTAAGATCCAGAATGCGAGATTCCAAATCGCCGCCGTGAAGACGGGTAGGAAGGTCCAGAAGAGAAAAAATCCGAAAATGTTTTGGGGAAAATGCGAGAAGAAATAGAGAAGGCCTCCGATTTCCTTTTGGGCATACAGGTCTTCCACCATCGTGTTCGTAGTCGTCCCTTTGTAAAAGAAATCGATCAGGATATTGACCGTGTTGAGTAGCCCTGCGAACTCGAAAACGTACGTATAACGCATGAATCCGGATTTTAAAGCCGGGTTTGTCCACTCCAGGATCGGAGTCTTGTCTCGGATCAAGGACAGGATGTCTAACTTTTCCTTTTGGAAAATATTCTTTAGTTTTAAAGGAATCGAATCGAGCATTTGTTTTTGGTCCCTTTGTTCACGCGACAGAATCGGTTGTCGTTTCAAATTTTTATGATCAAATAGCGTTAGTATCCGGCCTGTGTCGAGAGAAATACTCCGGAAATCCGGTTTTCATTTGACTTTGAAGCGGTTGTTCGAGTTTTTTAACAATCATTCGTTCGGGTCGGTTTTGTAGGCTCATGCAAATTCTAAAACAGAGTCGTTTTGCCTCCTTTCTTCTTTTTGTTTTGGTCGCTTGGGGTTGCGGCGGCGTTTCGAAAGATACGAAGGACCGGTATGCGGCAGGCGTAGCTTTTTACGATGCGAAAAATCTGAAAGAGGCCATCGTCCAGTTTCAAAACGTATATTCAGAGGATCCGAATTATCTTTCCACTCGGTTTATGCTCGGGAAGTGTTACTTCTATTCCAAGAATTTCCAAAAGGCGAAAGAGTTTTTCGGTGAAGATTACGATTCCAACCGGAACCGTTTGCATTCCGGTATTTGGTGGTATCGCACCAGATTTTTATTGGGAGAAGATCCTAAGGAAATCCTTTCCGGCGTGGTGTCCCTTTTGGAAGTCGATCCGGAACTTTCGGAAGGTTGGATTTTACGCGGTATGATCGAGGAAAAACTGGGGAAACCTTCGGAGGCGCTCCAGAGTTATCTGAAAGCGGCGGAGGAATCCGATCGTATCGCTTTGGTCAACTTCAGACTGTCAAAGGTATTTCGTAAAATAGGATTGTCGGAGCGTGCGGACGCTTACGAAGTGAAAGCGAGAGCCTTGGGCTACAAAGAGAAGTAGGAAGGTTTTTTCGTGAACTTACGGGTACTTTTTTCCGACTTGAAAGATTTTCTTGTTTTGCCTTCCCAAAAACGGAGGCGAGTTTTGTTGGTCGTCTTTTCCGTTTCGGCTTTGGCGGTCGTTGTTTCCTTTTTGCTTTCCGTGGGTTCCGGCGTTTGCCAAGCGGGGAACTGTTGGTTCGGCCTGGGAGTGATGAAGTATTCCGACGGGAACATCTACCGTGGGTCTCTTTTGTTACGCAAGGCAAACGGGTACGGTGAGTTTGTGAGCCGGAAGAAAGATCGGTATTTTGGGGAATGGTCCTGGGGCAAAAAACACGGGTACGGGATTTATTATTACGGTAACGGCGACGTGTACGAGGGCCAATTTTCCTCCAACGTCAAAGTCGGATTCGGTTCGTTTTCCTGGAAAGGAGGTTTGAAGTACGTAGGGAGATGGGAAGACGGGGAACCGTCCGGCCCGGGCAAGCTCCTTTTGGAAGACGGTACGACGAGCCTGGATGGGGAATACCGTAAGGGAATCATTTATAACGGAAAAGGAATGTACGTCTACGACGACGGCACAAGGTACGTAGGAGAGTGGAAGGAAGGAAGGAGAAACGGGTTCGGGATCCAATTGGATTCCGCCGGGAGGATTTTGTATTCGGGCCAATGGGTAAACGACCATCCATTGGGATCGGCTCCCTCGAAGGGAAGGACCCCTTCCTAATCGTCGTTTGTTTTCCGCAAAAAAGTGGATTGACGAAACGCAGGAGTCGGCACTAACTCGCGAATGTACGGGGAAACCCGGTCTCACAGGAGAAACTCATTCGATGAAATCGATTTACAGAATTCTTATTTTGGCATTCGTATTGTTTGCATTCGTGTCCGGTTGCAAGAAGTCTTCCAATAGCGACGACTCGTCAACCATTCTTGCTTTGGCTCTTGCACAGAACGGCCAAGGTTGCTCCCCCAAGGGTCTCACGATTACGAAAGGCGGAAGTGCGGTCACCGGTGGTAGCACGGCAGGGTACTTCTATTATTATTATGTAAGCTTGGCTGGGACGACAGACACGGTTACGTTCTCTTCTACTCCATCCGGTGGTGCCGGAAACGTTGTGAGCATTGGAAAATCTAACATTTTGATAGCTGCAAATAACGTAACTGCTTCCGCCAATTATGATGCCTTCGGAGCCGTTGCTCCCTATACGAATAGTTCTGTGACTACTAGCGCCGGAAATTTTAGATGTCTTGTGGTTCAAGTTCCAGCTTCCGGTTCCTCTTACTCGCTGTCGATTAACTGAACATTTTTCTTCCTTCCTTCGGACGCTCCTCTTCTCTGGGGAGGGGTGTCT
Source organism: Leptospira fluminis (assembly GCF_004771275.1). Taxonomy (GTDB): domain Bacteria; phylum Spirochaetota; class Leptospiria; order Leptospirales; family Leptospiraceae; genus Leptospira_B; species Leptospira_B fluminis. The sequence continues at coordinate 220,061 of NZ_RQEV01000007.1, forward strand.
TTTTTCCTTCTTTTTCTCCTTGCCCCTTAAGGGACGCGTCATACTCCTATTGGTCTAGTTTTCCTCTTTTGCTCTAGGTGTTTCGTCTCTTTTTTTATCCTTTTTTGGGATATTGTGGCAATCTTAGGTCCATTCTTGCCTTTTCTTCTGGACGCCTGTCTAAGAAATCTTATTTTTTGGCTTAAATATAGAGATTTTGGGGTTTTCGGTATGGATTCGTTGGATAAGAGAATGATTGTTCCGGTCAGGTCTTTCGGGTGGAAGGATCGTGTTTGGTCCGGTGTTCTTCTTGCCAGTTATCTTTGGTTGCTTGTCCTACCTTCTTCTTTCGTTTTTTCCCAAGCGGTGACTGTTCCGAACTTTCTCCCTCCCCAAGTTCAAAACCAAACCCTGCATCAGTACGAAACGTTGGCGAACCAATCGCATTCTCTGGACGCATGGAACCAGATCGTAAACCAAGGTTTCGGTGTGATCAAATCGTCTTGGGAAGCGCAGGCGAACCTGGAGATCCAGGCGCTGGAAAGTTCCGTGAACTCCCAATATGCAAACGACCCGGCAACTGCCGCTTATATCGATCGGATGATCGAATCCCAAGCGAGCCAATCGGAGCAGGCTTGGTTGAATCAAATCGAATCTCAGGTCATGAACGACCAAAACGCTTTTTTGGCGAGCTTGCCAACCCAAGGTGTCTTGTCGGGTAAAGATTCGAATTCCAATTACCAGGCGACGCTTTCCAACGGTCTACAGAGCTTTGCAGATTCCTTGTCCACTCTCCAAAAAAATTACCAGGACCAGTTGGCGTCGATCAGCCAGCAGGATGCTCAGTACCAACAGAACCTGCAACAATTACAAAATTATGAAACTGGAATCCGAACAAATCTCCAGTCCGCAGTCACCCAATTGAACGGTTCCCTCCAAAATACGGCGCTGTTTTACAATACCAAGGTGGACGGTTCCACAGATTGGACCTCTTTGAACGCCTCGGGGCAACAGTTGCAGACTTTGATTGCAGAGCTGAACCTGGGACTGCAAAACGGAACTTCCCTTTCCGTCTTGGCTTCGGAGATGACGAGTTATCTACAGGCGCAGGAGACCCAAGCGGCACAGAATGCGACGTATTGGACCCAACAGGCGCAACCTCACAGTTTGACCAATGCGAATGCGGCAGTCGGTTTTGCAGATTACCAATTGAACGGAACCCAGGACTTACTCAATTATGCAAATACAGTCCGGTCCTCCAGCAGTGCGATCAATGCAATCATGTCGTACATTGATGGGGGGAGCAATTCTCAGGACCCTACCCTATTGAGTTTTTTGTATTCCACGTATGGGTATGATCCGACTAAGACGCAAATCGTAGGAATTAATAGTGCCGATTTTACTGGTTCCAACATGGGCTATTCAAACTATAGTCCCTTTCCAGTCACATTAGGGCATTCTGGAGACCGTTTGACTTATTCTTCTAGTGGGTTAAACGCATTCGATTTTACGGCAACCGGTCTTTGGGCATTTGCATTCTTTATACCCGTTACGGCCGCGTTTACCGAAGATACATTCAATTACACCATCAATTTCCAAGTCAAAGACCTAACCGCAGCAGGAAACGCACAAACCTGGAACGGATTTGCAACGGGCTTGAATAGCGAGCTCGGATCCTGGAATACTCTCACACCGGCGATCACAAATTGGGAATCGCAAGTCTCCGCCTACCAAGCGCAATATGCAGCTTGGCATGCAAAGGCAATGGCGGAAGAAAACCAATTGCAGATTGCCTACACTAACGGAGCACAAACCTTAGATACGGAAAAGACTTCCTGGATTGCGAGTTTAGTAAGCATGCAATCGAATGCATCGGCGACTAGTTCCGGATCCAAAGGTGAAGATGACGATGAGCACCATACAAGTCTAGATCCGAATTTGCCAAAGATCACTTCGATTTTACTGCCAAATGCAAACAATGATCTGGGGCCGGTGGCCTCGGCTCCTTCGCTCGAAAATTCAGGACTGAATAACGTACTCTCCATCTTCCAACAAAGCTTGATGGCTTCCAGCAACCTGGCCTTAGAAAACCAAATCAACCAAAGAGCCATCGATGAGAAGAATGCTGCGGTACAGCAAATCGCAAACTCTCTCGGCAAAAACGCAGTCGTAGACGACTATGGAAATATCACGTACACGACTGCCATCGAAGACGGACATGCAAAACTCAAAGACGGGGGAGATGCCACGAACTTTAGCGACTACGTGGCAACTACTACGAATGAGCACGTGTATGTAGGAGCTCCTGCTACCATCTCCATTGCAAATGCAGCCCCTCAGGATCTATTCCAAAGCTGGGATACGAATGCTGTCACAACCTCCTTCCAGACGAGTGAGAGTTCCTTTAACAATTCGTATAACACTGCATTAACTACGCTTAACAAACAGATCAGTGACTTAAACGCATTAAACGCTAAGAACGACACGCTGTTCCAGAAGGAAGCTCAGGCGGAAGCGAGTTTTGCGTCCGATCAAAAAAGTTTAGCACAAACATTATTACAAGGCGGGAATTTCACTTCTTGGGTCAAGAGTCAGATCCAGGACAAGGTAAACTCCGCCGTTGCTCAAGCGATTGCAAATGCAACTGGAATGGATCCCGCTCTCGCGCAACAACTGGTCCAGATGTTCGAGAAGAACCAAGCAGAGAAGAAAGCTAAGGCAAAAGCGCAGCAACAAGAGATCACGACAGGATTGGAAGTCGTGGGATCCATTGCATTGTCGTTTGTCGCAGGACCTGAAATGCTCGCGCTTGGACAAGCAGCTCTCCAAGCAGTACAAGGATACCAGAATGGTGGAGTGGAAGGAGCACTGGTTGGAGCAGCGAGTGGAGCCGTGGGTGCATACGCCAGAACTGTTGGAGTTAACGTAAACGTAGCATATAGCAGAGATGGTGGATTTTCCGCAGGATTAGGAGTGGGGAGTTCCTCGCTAAACGCAGGACTCACCTTTTCCCAACACGGAGCCGCCGGGTTTAATGTAGGTTCGAGAGCTGGAAATTTAAGCTATAACCCAACAACGGGATTTAGCGGATCCGTAAACTTGGGAATGGGAAACGAAAACCTGAACGGGGCCATGTTGAATATCGGGCAGCACTCCGGGCCTAGCCTCACCTACCAAGCAAATACTGACAAACTAGGAACTCCTACAGGAGCCGGAGGATCCTTTACCATAGATGGGAAAGGAGATGTGTCCGCCTCCGCCACATACGGAAATGCTACCGTCGCCACTGTCTCCGGAAATTTACATAACCCTGGGAAGATCGGGGGTTTAACGTTGAATGATAACTTCAACAACGACCTGAACCAAAACCTGGCTATGGAGAAAGCGGATGCGAATCTGGAGAAAGCGACCGGGAAATTATCTGCTGGAAGAGCGGATCTCACTAAGAATGCGAACGAGGCTCAGCTCGAGATCCTAAACGACCCGAATGCGAGTGCACAAGACAAGCACAATGTTTTGGCGACCTTAGCGAAGGCAGAGGGTGCAGCTACCGATGCAAGTTCGGCGTCTAGCTGGCTCGGAAGGACAGCTCAGGATTTAGCTGGGAATATTGCCGGTAGCTTGGGGTTGAAGGCAAGTGACTCCAACGGGTTTATTGATAAAAACGGGGACTATGTTCAGAGGACTTGCTTTACTGCCGGGACTCTCATTCGTACGAAAGAGGGTCTAAAACCGATTGAGAAGATTGCAACTGGGGACTTGGTACTGTCCTTAAATCCTGAAACCGGAGAAGTATCTTACAAAAAGGTATTACGGTTATTTTCCAAAGAAACTCCTCTCATTCATAGAATCACGTATACGAATGGAGAGATCATCAACACGACTTGGAACCACCCTTTCTATATCCGTGGCAAGGGATTTCAGGAAGTTAAAGACATCAAAGAGCATGACCGCTCTGTTACGGTAGCGAGTGTTCGGAATTCAAGTAGTGTTAACAGAAGTTACGGAATCCAGATCGGGGCATCTCTAGCGGCCTTAAGAACGAGTGCCGCTACTTCAAACTCAGCTTCTTGGAAGGAAGAGATCCGAGGAACGGCGGAAATTCACAAAGTAGAAGAAATCTACGAAAAGACCATCGTTTATAACTTCGAAGTAGAGGACGACCATACGTATTTCGTGGGGAAAAACGGAGTTCTGGTACACAATGATTCCAGTTGTGGTCCGGGGTATGTTTCCGGATTGAAGGAAGCGATCGCTGCCAAAGGTGGAGAGCTTTTAGGCGGACAGACGGTTGCGGAAGCAAAAGCCGAAGCTGCTGCTTTAAGAGAACAGGCTAAGAACCAGAAAGAATTCGATGCCTACTACGAAACCGGTAAGATGCACGTAGAAGTAGGGAAAGAAGCTGCTCTTTGGTATAGCGGAGAGAGATTACTTCATTTTGCTGGCAAGGGATTAATCAAGGGAACTGAGATGTTCCTGGGTACCGAAGCCGGTGTCAAGGTTGCTAGTAAGGTCAAGGGTTGGCTGGGAGCTGGGGAAGCTGGCACGGCGAGCGAAGGGATAGCTAGGACCGCAGGAAAACTTAATGAAGGATTATTACAAGGTGTGGAACGCGAAAACGTTCTTTCCCGAAATTTTACTCATGATCCGACCGGAGATGTGGTCTCGGGAATTGAGAATTTAGCAAATCGCTTACCTAAAGATAAACCTGTAGTTGTTATAGGCGAGAGCATGGAGACTAGAGTAAATCAAGTTCGAGATGCATTAGTTGGAAAGGGATTCAATGTTCGAACTTACGAACCTAGAAATTTTAGAAGTATAGAAAATTTAAACCCAAAAGACGTTGAGGCAAATAGATCTTGGATTAAGTATTGGACGAAAGAGAAAGGTGCAAACATAATTGATATAGGAAGAGATCCTTTGAGGAAACGACGTAGCGCATTTTACGGCGTAGAAGTACGGAGCATTTACGGAGAAAACAAATATCCCAATGTCACAAAATATTCCATCGAATAGAGATGATTTTCATCGAATTTATAAGGGATATGAATCTTTTCTACGAGAAGCCGGGGAAAAGTTTAATTTTTTATGCAAAGATAATAATTATCATTTAGTTGAATCAGGATTATTTAGTCCTACTTATTATCGGGATGCAAATGCAAAATTGAAGTATTCATCCTCAAAAATCGGCATAGAGATTAGTTGGTTTTTTCCAGAAGGATTAATTGATATTACTTTTTTCGAATTAAAGGAAGGTAGGTTTCCCATTAGTTCAGATAAAGAGATTAATATTTTTGACATTTACGATTTGGTAGAATTTATTAAAAAATCAGATCCCCTCCCGTTCTTTGTGCTCAAGAGCCCGGATAATATAAGCGTACGGATGATAAAAAAAAGACAGGAATTACTTAGTAATAATTTATCGGGAATATTAGATAATCTTGTTGAAAATTTAAAAGAAAACGGAAAGCGGATATTTGATGGTGATCTGAAGATATTCTCTGAAATTCAAGAATTTAATAAAATGAAGGTATTTAATAAAACTTAATTCCCCGCTTAGAACCCGCGAGGGATGCGCAGGGCTTGTCCGACACGAGAGGATTAACCAATGAAGCGAAAAGATCAAAGCAAAAGCGTGTTGGATGAGCGGGACTCCGCGAACCCGAAGCAGCCCGGACCGAAGGGCGCGGCCCTATTCCTCCTACTTACCTTTACTTATACCCCCTTAATATCTCCTATATTACAATCGCTCATGGCTTCCAGCAACCTGGCCTTAGAAAACCAAATCAACCAAAGAGCCATCGATGAGAAGAATGCTGCGGTACAGCAAATCGCAAACTCTCTCGGCAAAAACGCAGTCGTAGACGACTATGGAAATATCACGTACACGACTGCCATCGAAGACGGACATGCAAAACTCAAAGACGGGGGAGATGCCACGAACTTTAGCGACTACGTGGCAACTACTACGAATGAGCACGTGTATGTAGGAGCTCCTGCTACCATCTCCATTGCAAATGCAGCCCCTCAGGATCTATTCCAAAGCTGGGATACGAATGCTATCACAAGCTCCTTCCAGACGAGTGAGAGTTCCTTTAACAATTCGTATAACACTGCATTAACTACGCTAAACAAACAGATATCGGACCTAAACGCTCAGAACGCTAAAAACGATTCGATGTTCCAGAAAGAAGCGCAAGCAGAAGCAAGCTACGCAAGTGACGTACAAAGCTTGGCAAAAGCAATGTTGCAAGGAGGAACCTTCGAATCTTGGGTGAAAGGACAAATCCAAGACAAGGTAAACTCCGCAGTCGCCCAAGCGATAGCAAACGCTACAGGAATGGACCCGGCATTAGCGCAACAGCTTGTCCAGATGTTCGAGAAGAACCAAGCAGAGAAGAAAGCTAAGGCAAAAGCGCAGCAACAAGAGATCACGACAGGATTAGAGGTTGTAGGATCGATCGCACTGTCCTTTGTCGCTGGACCAGAAATGTTGGCCTTGGGACAGGCAGCTCTCCAAGCAGTGCAAGGATACCAGAATGGTGGAGTAGAAGGAGCGTTAGTCGGGGCGGCCTCTGGAGCTGTAGGGGCGTATGCCAGAACAGTCGGAGTGTCTGTAAACGTAGCATATAGCAGAGATGGTGGATCCTTTACCATCGATGGAAAAGGTAGATACGTTAGGAAACGTGATAGGCTTTTCCATTCTCAAAGTAAGTTCCTTCCAGAAAGAACCTGTTTCCGTCCTTCTCCGGAGCGGAGTCGCTTAAATAAGATCCCTTCCCCGGCCTAGGACAAAGGCATTGGGTTTCCAAATATTTTGTTTCCCGTCTTCCGAAAAAACGCTACTCTGCCCAATTGGTAGGAACTTTCAAAAGGGGTTCCGGGAGACAAAGCATGAAGCCTGCGAGCACCGATTGGAAAGAGGAAATCACCGCCGACGAGGAACAGAGATTTGCGGGTTATGTGGAAAAATTCCGCGCAATCCAAGAGAAGAATTCCAAACTCTTCGGCAAAGGTAGAATCCTTCATAGGAAACAACTCCTAGGACTCAAAGCGGAGTTCGAAGTTTTATCCCAGATTCCGGAACACGCAAAACAGGGAATCTTTCGCAAGCCCGGTAAATTCGAAAGTTGGATCCGACTTTCCAACGGAAGCATGCAGATCCAATCTGATTCGAAAGGAGACATCCGAGGCTTTGCCATCAAAGTGAAGGGAGTGGAAGGTCCCGGCGCCTTGCAATCAGGCAACGTAAAAGCCCAAGATTTTTTATTGATCAATCTGGAGGCGTTTTCCTCTCCCAAGAGCGAGGAGTTCGTAGGTCTTGTGACCGCCGTTGCGGACGGCGGTTTGTCCCTATTGAAATATCTTGTGGGAAGGTACGGATTTTTCGGAGCTCTCTCCAAAATCCGGAAAACGGCCGCTGCGTTTAACAAACCCTTTTCAGGATTCGCAACTGAAAAATTCCACAGTGCGGCTCCGATCTCATGGGGACCGTACGCCGGAAGAGTCCGACTTGTTCCTTCACAAAATCGGTCGGGAAGCAACGGCTCTTCCTCGGACTTGGGAAACGACATGAAGCTTCATTTGGAGCAAGGCTCTCTAAGTTACGACTTCCAGGTCCAATTTTTCGTGTCGGAAAACGTGACCCCGATAGAGGATGCCTCCGTGAATTGGCCCGAATCCGAAGCTCCGTACGTTACCGTGGCGAAACTCACGATCCCGGCCCAGGACTGGAATTCCCCCTCTTGGGAAGAATTCCAAAAGAATGTGGAGCAGGCGATCTTCGATCCTTGGGAAGCTCTTCTGGAGCATAAACCTTTAGGGGACGTTATGCGGGCTCGGAAGCATGTTTATTTTGCCAGCCAAAAAGGAAGAAACGCCGTCCAATAAGGCCGATCCGTTTCAGGAGGTATCGAATGAAGTCCTTTTATAAAGACAAAGTGGTATGGATTACCGGTGCATCATCCGGAATCGGAGAAGCGTTGGTGCAGGAACTGGCCGGCACAGGCTGCAAGATCGTCCTCTCCGCCAGAAGAGAGAAGGAATTGCAGAGGGTCAGAAAGCAAAACAAACTAGACGATTACAACAGCATGATTCTACCGATGGATTTGGAAAAATACCGAGGCTTGGACAAACTTCCGACTAAGGTAATGAAGAAATTCGGATCCATAGACGTACTGATCAATAACGGAGGAATCAGCCAACGTTCCTACGCTCATGAGACCTCCATCGCGACTTACGAATCCTTAATGAATGTGAATTTCTTCGGGAATATAGCTTTGACTCTCGCGGTATTGCCGATCATGAGAGAGAAAGGATCCGGTTGGATCTCTTCCATTTCCAGCGTGGCCGGAATGTTCGGCGTACCTCTACGTACCGGTTATTCTGCCACAAAAGCGGCGTTGACGGGTTTCTTCGAAGCCTTACGGATCGAGAACATCGATCGAAGCATCAAGGTCACTTTGGTTTATCCGGGTTTCGTAAAAACCCAGATTTCCAACAACGCTTTAAAAGGGGACGGAAGAAAACAGGGGAAAATGGATCAGATCATCAATCAAGGATTAGACGCAAACGAGTGCGCGAGAAGAATCCTGGACGGAATCGCTTCGGAAAAGTTGACAGTCGTCTTTGCCGGACCGAGAGAGAACTTTGCGATCCGACTCCATAAGTATTTTCCTAGTATATTCGCCAAATTTTTAGCGAGGGCGAAAGTCACCTAAGAAAAAGCGACGACGGAATCAGATAGCTCTGAAGATTCCTAGGCCGCGCTGGAATTCAAGACCTGTTTGATGATGTCCAAAAACTGAACCGGCCGAAAGGGTTTGATGATCCAACCGTTTGCGCCGGCTGCAGCTCCGCTCTGTTTCATGCTGTCTTCCGATTCCGTGGTCAGCGTCAGGATAGGAACGTTCTGATCTATTTTTCTCAGTTCCTTGATGAAAGTAATCCCATCCATGATCGGCATGTTGATGTCGGTGATCACAAGATCGACCGGCCCGAGGGAAAACTTTTCTATTCCGTCCTTGCCGTCCTGAGCGAGCACCACCTCGTATCCTCCCATCCCTAACGTTTGCTGAACGAGGCTCCTCATCGTAGCGGAGTCGTCCACAGCCAATATCCTTGCCGTTGCCATTTTAAGTTCCTCTTGAAAAAAGTGTTACGTTGGAAGAATTCACTTCGTAATATCTGCACAACCCGAATTCCCTCAGCAGAAACTTGCTGGAGAAGTCCGAAACGGATTCCGCCGAACCGATGATCAAAAAACTATCCTGGTTCAGCGTCTTTGCGATCTTATCGAATAAATTCCGGCGCTCGTTCGAGTCGAAATAGTAGGATACGTTCCTACAAAGCACTAAATCGAACCCTGTCGGAAATTCGGAGGAAATCAGATTGTGCTGCTTGAATTCCACGACCGAGCGGATCTCGTCGTTGATTCGAAAAGTCCCGTCGGGCAGTTTATCGAAATATCTTCCCAGATGATATTCCTCCAAGCCTCTTCCTATCTCGAAGGAAGTATAACATCCGGATCTGGCTTTTTCGATCGTCTCTTTTGCGATATCGGTCGCCAAAATTTTTATATTCTTGAATACGTGAGGCAATCGTTCCCGAATCGCTATTGCGACCGAATAAGGCTCCTGTCCCGTAGAACAGGCAGCCGACCAAATGCGAATGGGATGGTTTTTCCAGCCTTTGTACAGTTCGTTTTTACGATCTATGATTTCCGGAATGATCCGGTCCAGAATCGTCTCGAAAATACTTTCGTCCCGAAAGAATTTCGTTTCGTGGGTGGTAATCCGCTCGATTACCTTTTCCCTAAAATCCACCTCGTGGGAATTTTCGAACTTCTTTGAAAATTCGTAAAAAGACGCGATCTTATGATCCGACATGAGACCTGATAGCCGGCTCTCCAAGAGATACGTCTTTTCGTCGGTCAGAGAAAGTCCGGTTACCTTTTTTAATACGTTCATAAATTCCAGTATTTCTTTGCTCATAACACGGACCCCTAACCCATCAAAGCGGATATTTTTTCGGCTATTCCGGTGATATCGGAAATTTCATCTATCAATCCTTCCTTAATCGGACGGCTAGGCATCCCGAATACCAGACAGCTCTCCTGGTTTTGAGCTAAAAGAAAACTCCCTTTCTCCCGCATCGCTTTCAAACCCAGGTAGCCGTCTTCGCCCATTCCCGTCATGATCACTCCGATGGATTCGTTCGAAAAATTCTTGGCAATCGAATTGAAAAGTATATTTACGGAAGGCTTGCAGAGTTCTTCCTGAGGTCCCGCGGTCACTTTAGCGACCGGACCTTCCGGGCTCTGCATGATCTCGAGCTGTTTTCCTCCCGGTGCAATATACACCGCCCTTTTCTTCAATAATTCCCCGTCCTCGACTTCCTTGATCCCTAACGCAGTGCACGAACTTAGATTTTCCGCGAGATAATTCGTGAAAACCGGAGGCATATGTTGGGCGATCACGATCGTTCCGTTCAGATCGGAAGGGATTTTTGAGAGCAGTTCCCGCAATGCAATGGGACCACCGGTGGAAATACCGACGGCACAAATGGAATATTTCCGTTTCGGGGGTCTGAAGGAGATCTCGTTTTGTCGGTGAACTACATGGACCGGTTTGTTGATTCCATTTTTTGAATGCAATGCCTTGACTTTTTCGATCAAAGAACTCAAGGCTTCCGATATTTTTTCCGCTCCGGCGGTCACTCCGTCCGGCTTGGAAACGAAATCCAACGCGCCCATCTCCATCGCCTTTAAGGTCACTTTTGCCCCATCCATAGTGAGGGAACTCAGCATAATGACCTTGGTTTCGGGAAATTGGATCCTGATCTCCCTAAGCGTGGTCAGTCCGTCCATCTCGGGCATTTCCACGTCCAAAACCACGAAATCCGGTTTGAGATGCGCGATCTTAGGCAGCGCAAACTTTCCGTCGATTGCGGCGCCTAAAAATTCGATCTCCGGATCTTGGCTAAAAGCGGACCTTAACAGATTGCGATAAACGAGGGAATCGTCCACCGCTAAAACCGTTATCCTTTTTTTTTCCAGAGAATCCTCCAATGGAAAGCCTTCGAACCCGGAGTCAGGCCTTGGAATTCGAAATCTTGAACTGATTCACCAAAGTAGTGATTCCGGCGGCCAGTTCCTGCAACGATTGGGAAAGTTTGGAAACATTTCCCGACTCCTTGGCTCCGTCCAAAGAAGCCGTCGACACTCCGTTGATGTTCTTGGTGACATCGTTGGAAGCAAGGGTCGTCTGACTGATGTTCGTCGCAATCTCTTTCGTTGTAATGGATTGTTCCTCCACTGCGGAAGCGATACTACCGCTGATCTGGTTCACTTCGGCGATCACACTCGTGATCTTTCCGATGGATTCGATGACACGTTCCGTACTTTTTTGGATCGCGGAAATCTTACCTTTGATTTCCTCGGAGGATTCCGCGGATTGTCGGGCCAATTCCTTGACTTCCGAGGCGACCACGGCGAATCCTTTTCCCGCTTCCCCCGCTCCTGCGGCCTCTATGGCAGCGTTTAGGGCGAGCAACTTCGTTTGCGAAGCTATATTAGAAATGCTTTCGATTACGTTTCCGATCTCTTTCGCGTTTTGCCCTAATTCCTTGACCACGTCTCCGGTCTCGATCGCGGTAGTATTCGCCTCCCGGGCGATCTTTGCGGAATCGGCCGCTTTTTTGGCGACCTCTCCTACCGATACGGACATCTCTTCGATGGAGCTGGACACCATATTCAGATTTTGGTTCATCTGAGTGGCGGCAACGGCTATGGTTTGGGATTGTTGCGACATCTGCTCGATTCCGGAGGAAAGATTCAAGCTGGCTCCCGATAAATCCGTAGAGGATTGGAACAGAATATCCCCGTTCTCTTTCAAACGGGCGATCAATGCGGCCGTGTTGATCAGCATGTTTAGGATCGCCTTATCCAGTTCTCCTATTTCGTCGTTCCTATTATGGACCACGTCGACCGAAAGGTCGCCCGATGCTATCTTGTTCGCGATCCTTGTGGATTCTTTGAGCGGTTTCAGGATGTATCCTATGTTCATCCATCCCCAAATTATTTGAATCACCCCGAAAACCGAGGCTATCCCGTAGGAATACGTGGTACCTAATCCCAGGAATTGGAATCCGGAAAGCAAAGCTAAACCGAGTAAGCTAAAACCGATATACATTCCCAGCTTGAAACGGATGGAAAGTTTTTTGGAGTTAGTCGCACGGAGTTTCGTATTGCCGGTGAGAATATCCTTATACAGTTGACCGGCGGCTTCCACCTGCTCGCGAGTGGGCTTTCTCCGAACGGACATGTATCCGACGATATTTCCGTTCTCGAAACGAGGAGCGACGTTCGCATCCACCCAATAGTGGTCCCCGTTCTTACTCCTGTTTTTTACGATTCCTCGCCAAGGCTTTCCCTTTTGGATCGTATCCCAGAAATCCGCGAATACGCTTCTAGGTATATCGGGGTGACGGACAACGTTATGCGGCTTTCCGACCAGTTCCTCCTGCGTCAGACCGGCGATCTCAAGGAATTCCTTATTCGCGTAAGTCACTTTTCCCTTCAGATCCGTCATGGAAACGAGAGTGGTCCCCTCCGTCATCGCGACTTCTTGGTCGGTCACGGAAACGGACATCTGTTTCCTTTCGTTCTCTAAGCTTTTTTTCTGGGATACAAAACCAAACATCTACTTCCCTCTTATACGTCTTCCAAACGCAGTAATTCTTCGTGATTCAATATTATTAGAGTTTCGCCTTTAAACAGAGCGACGTTCCGGATGAATCTTCCTTCCCTCTCGTCTATATGCGACGGGCAGGGTTCGAAATTCTTCTCTTCCACTTCGATAATATCCGAGACTTCGTCCGCCATGATCGCAAAAGATTCCTTTTTTCCCTTCAATCGTATTATGGAATACTTATCTTCCTCCCTATTCTGCATTCTACCGAATAAGGATCTGAGATTCAGTATCGTCACCACGTCTCCGCGCAGATTCACGATCCCTTCCACATGTGCGGGTGAACATGGCACCTTCAATATTTTCTTATTGTGGTCCACTTCTTTACATTCTCCCAACGGTACTCCGTAGATCTCGGAGCCGAGAAGAAAAGATAAGAACTGCTTCCTTCGCGCTTTTTCGTCCATGGATTTCAATCCCCCTGCTCGGTTCCGAGTAAGGTCAGGTTCTTACTGACCTTACTCAACACGATCCGACCGTCGATGACGACGATCGTCTGTCCGAACATAATCCCGCTGCCTACGATTCCGGTTTCGGAGTCCTCCGACTTCGTGAAGGCCGATATATCCTCGGCGACGTTCAGAATTTCCTCGACTAAGATCCCTTTCTTACCGTCCATAGACTGGAGGAGGATCATGGTATTCTGAGGGTGAATCCGATCCGCTTTCAGGTTGAAATAGGATTCGAGACGACAGAGCTCCACCACCTCTTCCTTATATTGAATCACTTCCCGATTCATAATCCGTTCCACTTTCTCGGAATCGATCAGTTCTATACGTTGCACTTCCTTGGAGTTCAGCCCGAACAATTGGCCTCGTACCGTAAAGAGCAGGTATTGTTCGGAAGCTTTCTCCTCTTTTTTGGCGGAGATCTTCAATTCCTCCAGAAGGTTCGCCTGTAGACCGAGGAACTTAGCGATGCCGGAAATATCCAATATCAGACCGACACTTCCATCGCCGAGTATGGCGGCTCCGGTATAAAGATTCAACCTCGACAGATCCTTGGTAAGCGGCTTGACCACGATCTCTTCGGAATTATCGATCTCGTCCACGATCAGTCCGAATCTATGTCTTTCCGTATGAACCACTACGATGTATCTGCCGGAATCCTCATCCGAATCCGCCGAGAGACGAAGAACGTTCCGAACATTCAATAAAGGAAGGAGATGGCCTCGAAGTTGATACACCTCTTTTCCTTCGATGGTCGATACTTGCTTCCTGTCCAATAAGATGAGTTCGCTGATATTCGGCTGCGGAATCGCGAAGAGCATTCCGGCGGATAACACCATTTGACAATTGATGATGGATAAGGTCTGGGGAAGAGTCGCGCTGATCACCGTTCCTTTTCCGGGGTTCGACGCGATCGAAACGGATCCACCCGCCTTTTGGAAATTCATCTTCACCACATCCATCCCTACTCCCCGTCCGGACGTGGATGATACCGTTTGCGAAGTACTAAAGCCGGGGAGAAAAACCAATTCCGCCAATTCTTCCTGGGATTTCCGTTCTACTTCCTCCGGAGTCAAGAGGCCTCTCTCGATCGCTTTCTCCTTGATTCTTCCTATATTCAATCCTCTACCGTCGTCGCTGACCTTCAGGATTACGTTCCCGCCTCTCAAGGAAGCGGAAAGATAGAGGTTTCCTTTTGCGGGTTTTCCCGCTGCTGCACGTTCCGCCGCAGATTCGATTCCATGGTCGACGGAGTTGCGGATCATGTGAGTTATCGGATCGGAGATGGTATCGATGATATTCTTGTCCAGCTCCACCTCCCCGCCTTCCAGATGGAGTTCCACTTCCTTACCCGTGATTTTTTCCAGATCCCTTACAAGACGAGGTACCTTCTTATAGAAGGAATCCAATTTTTGCAATCTGGTCCTCATGATGCTTTCTTGCGATAAGGTGATGAGCTGGCTTAGGTTCCGAACGATGGACAAAAGGGAATGGTCCTGATAAGATTCCACTTTTTGCAACAACTGATTGCGGACTACGATCGTCTCCCCGGCGAGATTGATCATGTGATCCAGTACCGGAAGAGGAATTCTGAGGTAGGAATCCGTCTGTAGACTCCCGCTGGAGCTGTCCGTTTTGAGCGGGACTTGTTCCTGCCGATCCGTCGCCGGAGCAGGCTCGACTTCGTCGGAAACTTCTCGTTTAACGATCTCCATTACGGAACTTTCCGGAATATGGACGATGCTCGAGACTTCGTTCTTCGAAAGTCCGGATAAAAGAAGGACGTAATGTCGAACCTTCCCGTTCGTATGGGCGCCGTTTCCGTTCAGAATTCCGGACAGGAGAATTTCACCGATCGGTCTGACTACTTGCAGGATTTCCCCGTTTTTTTCCGGGTCCGATTCCTGTTTTAATTCGTATTTCAAAAAAAATAAGCCTTTCCCTTCCTGCCGCGCCCTATCTAGGAATTTTTTAGGAATGCTTACTTTTTCCTTAGAGGATTCGTTTTGCGTCGGTTTTTTAACGATAGGAGTAAATCCGAATACAGGCTTGGATTCCGGCTGCTGCCGTTCCTCGCCGCCTCCTTCCAATAGGGAAACGAAGGAATTGATCCGATCGGAAAGTCCGGTTATATCATACTCCTTGTATTTGTTCAAATCAGATAACATTTTGCGGATTTCGTCTATGCAAACGAAAATCAACGCTACCTCCTCGTCGGAGGGTCGGGTTTCCGTCTTTCTCCTATGATTGAGAAGATTTTCCAGTAAGTGAGAGACCTTGGAGATGGAGGGCAGGTCGAAAATCGCCGAATTTCCCTTGATGGTATGGATCGCCCGAAATAAGGTATTTACCTGTTCCGGCCTGTATTCCTTTTCGAGTTCCAGACTTGTTTGTTCGGAAACGTCGAGCAATTCCAACGATTCCGCGACGAAATCTTTCAGCAGATTTTCATAATCCACTTCCATTGCGACCTCCCAATCAATTGCTCGTGAAACAGGACCGCCGCAAGGCGATTTCCCACTTATTATTTACTAATTTTTTTATATAATACATACAGAATACAGTCAATATAATTTAATTTTCATACTTTAATACGATTGAATCTTAAATAATTTTTTAATTTTATGAAAACTCTGCGTATTCCTCCCGCCTATAAGCCGAAATGCGGATGAGCATACGATTTCCGCAGTCGAGACGGCAAGAAAAATACGGTTTCCTGATTTTTTGTTAACAAAGTGGGAATTGAATCTCAGCCGCAACTTTGCGAGTCGGAACATCTTCCGTGTAGTCCGTCAATTCGTAGACGGAGACTTTGCAATCCGATTGCCTTGCCAGATTTTGGGCGAGATTCAAACCGATCCCGAACCCGAAATCGTGTGCATTGAATCGTTCGTCATAAACGTGATTTAGACGGAAAAAAGGTTCAAAAACCTTAAAATAGTATTCTTCCGGAATGCCGCAGATTCCGTTGTAGGCGAATTCTATATCATTCAGAATCGTAAGACAAACGTATTTATTCGTAGAATAGAACAAAATAGGGATCCTCGAACCGCTCGGGGAAAACTTCATCGCGTTTACCAGCAATTCTTTGCACGCAAATTTGAGGAAGGCAGGACTTGAAAAGACATAACTATTGAACAAGCGTTCTTCGTAGATGATTTTCTGGTTTTTGATCCGTGCGATTTCTCCCAACTCCGCCATGGAGTCCAGAATGGACGACTGGACTAGATCGAAATGAGTACGTTCCTTAGCCACGTTAAGATCGAACAGACTCCGGAATTTTTCCAGCTTTTCCGTCCAGTCTCTCAATATGTTCTTATTTTCCAGAATGGAATCCATAAGCTCGACCGGAATTTCGTAATGGCCTTCCTTTTTCTTCGCGATCGCTTCCACCATATCCAGGCGGGTAATCAACGAGCCGATACCCAACCCTTGAGAAATACTGTGGGTAAGATTATCCAGGATATTTTTCCCGATGCTGAGCTGCTCCGAATTCCTATTGTTTTCCTTCCATTGCAGCCAGGATATCTCCGAGATTAAATTCTCCTCCTGGAGAGCTTTTCTGTGAAAATCGTTCAGACTGACGTTTTTTTCCTCTATCGCTCTGCAGACGGTTCCGACGAGCAGCGAGGTTTGGTTCGATTTCTCGAAGCTCGCATAGATCCAATCCAAGCTCCGCAAACTCGGATCCATTTCGTTTAACCTGGAGTGAAGAATGAAGATACTTCCCGGCGAAATCTTTCTCAATGCCCGAAGTAATTTAATCCCTTCCAGATCCGGAAAATTCGGATCCACTACGATCGCACTCGGAAGTTCCAAAAGCGCTTTTTCCAAGGTCTCGGAAATGCTGGAAGTAACGAAAACTTCGTAGCTCCCCGGAGAAAAACGGGAGGCGAAGTTTTTTCGGAACTCCTCGTCGCTGTCCACGTATAATATCGATTTTCTGGACACCGCCGACGATATTCCTGCCGCAGAACCTTCGAATGAATCTGATCTCATATATCTTAACACGATTCTTATTACCGAAGATCTAAATCGCCCGTAGACGGTCCGATCATTAATGAATTTCTTTATACAGGAAAAAAGACGAAAAGATTTCCTTCTTCCCTACAATAGTTAGATTATAAAACATGTTACAATATAATAATTACCTAATATAGATTGTAACACGAAAGTCATCGACCGAAATCTCCGCTTTGCGTCGATTCCGTTTCAACTATTGTAATTCTACCCGGGCTTTTCGGAGGTTCGGCGCAGACTGTCCTCGGAATTGGGACAAATTTGTCATTTTTATAGCAAAATAAACGATAACCCATGCGCTTTTCCTTCCGGAAAACTTTCGACCGTAGCCTAATCTTGAAAAATCTGGCATGAGAAAGCCTTCGAAAACGATCCGGTCTTTTTCGGAAGATATTCCTCAAGCGAGGGGTTTCCGAAAAATCGAGGCTGGAGAGGAAAAAAACACAAACAAATCGAATGTCCGATCAGTAACGACATTTTTACCTCCTACCGCTTGTTCTCAGAGAGCAAGGGAAGCTTTCTTAAACAGATACAAAGAGAATTATTTTTTAAAAAGTAAACAAAGGAGAAAAAGGTTCGTAGAACAG
Organism: Leptospira fluminis; assembly: GCF_004771275.1. Taxonomy (GTDB): domain Bacteria; phylum Spirochaetota; class Leptospiria; order Leptospirales; family Leptospiraceae; genus Leptospira_B; species Leptospira_B fluminis. Next base: position 237,845 of record NZ_RQEV01000007.1, read on the forward strand.
CGGTAAAACGACCGAGTTCGCATAGATGCCGGGTTTATGCAAGCAATCCCGACGCTTATTCTGAATGATTTTTTCCTCTTTTTTACTTCACAGTTAGGGATGACGCTTAGAGACTACTATTTCGCATTTGGTTTCGCGAGTTCCAAAGGTATGCTAACAACATCCAACTGTCAATATTAATTTTGTTGGCACCCTCAAGATGACTGCTAAAAAATCGGAGACTCTATTCGGTAACAAGGTAAAGGCGATCTTAGATCGTTCCGGAGAAGTGAGAACGGAATCGGCTCGGAAATTACGTCTCGGAATCAACGGCTTGAAGAGCATTGTCCAAGGAAATGTAAAGGAATCTTCGTATACTGTGCTGTTACTTCTCGCCGAACAGTACGAAGCCGATCTTTTTTATCTGATCGACGACACAATTCCGGTCCTACCGGTACTCTACTCCTCTCCTCAGAACCGACAAGCCTATGAAATGAATTCTGATCTTGAGAATGAGAAAAGACTCCTGGCCGAGCTAAAAGGAAAAAAAGGTTTTTCGGAAGCGATGGAAGGGTTTCTGTCTCTAAATCCAAATACGCAAAGAGCCTTGATCGGTCTCATCAAGGCGATCTCAGAGTCGAATCAAAAATAAACTTCCCCACTTCCCCGTCAAACCTTTGTAAGGCGTAATTTCCGGTTCGATCAAAGAGCAAACGGACGCGTTTCGTTCGTTTGTGATCAAATCATTCTAGTTCCTCGGACGTATCGGCCGGATTCTTTTCCAGGCTTGTATACCTGGAGGCGTGTCCGAAAGCCTTTCGTACGTTTCATTTCGATCGAAATAACGGCTCATCTCCTCCAGACTTTGCGGTGGCATGAGAGGTTCTTCCCCAAACGAATCCAGTACCACCAAATCGGGATCCCAAATCCCGTCGCGGACTCCGATCCAGTCTTTGTACGGAATTTTCAGTTCTTGCCCTCGGAAAAGATAGGTCGCAATTTTGAAGGAAGCGAACATGTTCTTCTTTTCTGAAGACCGAAATTCTCGTAGCTTTTTTAGGATCGCCGAATTTCGGTCCATCCGATCCGCCGCAGACAAGACCGTCGGCAAATTCGGACTTCTGGAAAGACTAGAATTCGGAAAGATCGTGCATAATACCGAGACGAAGACCAAGGCCACGAATGGAATCACCGGAAAAAATCTCGGAAAGGAAAAACGATCCGATATTTTGCGGCAAGTGCGATACGCGAAGGGAAGACTCAAGAATAAAAGTAGAGTAGGACCGAAGCCGTAAAAGTAGGCAAGTCCGGCCCGATCGGGAGAAGCTGCGCTCAGCCATAAAAAGCCGATCGCAAAACCCGGTAAAGATCTCCAGGTCAGGAACGGAAGAGCGAGAACGCTAAACCAAAGGAATTTTCCGGGTCCCGTAAAGATTTTCACAAAAACGGTTTGCGGGTGTATGAAGGTCCTTTTTAAAAATTCGATCGGTTCCGATCCCCAATGTTCCCGAAATAAGGGCAACAAGGGAGGATCTATTTTAGGAAGTAAGAATAGGACTGCCCCGAATAGATAAGCCAGCGCTAAAACCGCGTATAAGACCAAATCCTTCCGCCCTACCCTCCCGATCCCGACTAATAGAAAAAGCACGGAAATCGCATACATCCATCCGTCCTCCTTCAAAAGGAGCAATCCGAGGAAAGACAACAGAGCGGGGATTTTCCTCCTGTCCAGCAGCGACAGAGCGAACAGAGCCGTAAGGGGAAGCAAAATAATTTCGTAATGTAAATACAAAAGCGTAGCGGTTACGTAGGGGTTCGAAAGGAAGGAGAACGTAAGCAGAAGGGAAACGCTTTCTTTCCCGCAAATTCTTTCGAAAAACAAATCCAGAAGCGTGGCTCCGCAAGCGAAACCCAGACATCCTAGAAAAAGCAACCATTCAATGTAAGGCAGCGGAGTAACGAACGGAGAAATCGCGAATAAGATCGGAGAAGCATGGACGGAGAGGAAATTCGCCCCCCAATCGTAGGACCACAGACACCCCATCGCAGTAGAACAGGAAGACAATACTTGCAGTTGCATTCCCGCGTCATGCCACCCTAACCCTAGGGTTGCATACTGTAAAAAAGACAGAGCGCCGGAATACAAGAGACTCACGGAAAAAACGACGACCCGTCTTTTTTCGAAGCTGCGCTTTTGCTCGGCCGGTCGCGTTCTCACGAGTCGCTATCGATCCTCGAGTTCTTTACGGATCCGTAAAGAACTCGTCGCTGAATTGGGAATTTTCCACGATCCTGCTCTCCAGCAAATTGAACGCCACCCGTCGGAAATACGGCCGAACGAGCTTCTCGTAAGTACTCTTGCTGCGGGCGTGAGCGTAAGGATCCGTGAAATAGATCTCTTTCTTCATCCTTTCGTAGTCGTTCTTGGTCGGAACCGTAAAATAAAGATACCGCACGATCGAATGCAGCTTTCGGAAAATTCCCTTTAATTCGCGCTTATCTATATATTGGACAACGGAGTTGCAGATCCCCAGATCGAAAGGGGCGCCGACGAAATATTTCGGATCCAGATCCTGGATCGTGCTATGAAGAAAGGAAAGGTTATATCCCCGGATCCACTTTTGCCCCGCGATCGAGTCTATCATTTCCTCCGAAGGGTCGATCGCAAAAATTCTTCCGGGATCGAAAGCCTTTACGGTCTCTTTGAGTAGGATCGCCTTGCCGAACCCGAAGTCCGCAAGACTATGCACCGGTATCTGCATTAAGTCCATCAGGGACTTAATGTACTTCGCATGTTCTCTAGCATTAAACGACGCATCTACGTCGACACCGGTGCCGTATATCTCCTTCCAATACGAGGTTTCGAACGGTTGACCGTTCGCTCCGTACGCTAGATAATCGCTCTCCGGTTTTTTCCTTTTACCGGAAATCATACCCGGGAGCTCTTGGAAGGCGCGAGTACCTCGAGTAGCAAAAGACGGATCCTGTCGTAGCCCGAGTCCTTTTCCAATCCTTTTCTCGCCACCGAGGATTTCGGCTTTAAGGTTTTCAGGCTGCCGTCGGATTGAATCCTTTTCCAGAGTATTCCGTTGATCAGAATCCTTTCTCCGGACAGGAAGAGATATTGAGCCGATTTAGCTCGGACCTCCCTTTGCAGAAGCTTTTTGTCCACGGGCCAGATTTCGGAAATTAGAATATAATCGCGTTCGCCAAAGTTGTCCTTTTCCCGAAAGAATAGTTGCTGCTTCGTATGAAAATACAGATACTCGGCGGTAGGTCTGTCCGCAAAGATCCTCTCCTTGGGATCGATCACCGCTCTTCCACGCAGAGATACGATATCTTTGGATAGGGAATTCAATTTAACCGTGTCCATTCCGCGGATCGGCCTCACGGTAAAATATCCGGACACGACAAGTAGAACGAAGACCGCGATGGAAGCCGCCACCGAGTTGAGCTCCTTTTCGGAGCGTAGCAGGAAGGTTCCCGCCGCTAACAGAATTACGAAGGATCCGAATCCTAGAAGATATTCCCAGGCCCTTTTTCCCATATAAGAGAAGGACTCTTCCCCGTAAAACCCCAGACTTCCAAACAGAAACACGGCTAAAACGAAAACGGAAAGATAACCGTACAGGAATAATTTCGGGAGATTCCTACGTTTAAAAAACACCGATTGGTTCTTCTTCTTTTCTCGTAAGCCTACGGTACCGGCCTTGATCACGAATAGGGTGAAACCGATCAGAAAAAAGGTAAAATGGGAAAACAAACCCAGTAAAGTACAGGAAACCAAAACGAGCAGGTCCAGGATCGTTTCCATCCGGAACGAGAGGAAGAGTAATAATACGAAGATCAAGCTGACCGACTCGGAAAGATGGTGCAAGGGAACGTTGTACGAAAGCGGATTGATCGCCGCCAAATAGCAGAGCAGATATTGGTTCGGTTTCCAAGTCCCTCTTTCCATCAAGTATGCGCAGAGGTGTACTGCGAGGCTTAGAAAAAAGGCTCCGAAGGAAAGATAAGCGGGAACGTAATTCAATCCGGCAAGGGATTTCCAGAAGGAGAGCAATAAAAAAGCCAACGGCTCCTGAGGACTGAAGAATTTTCCCTCTTCCTGAATGGAACGGAGTTCCGCCAGAACCCTGTACGATTCGGCATTTTCCGGTTCCCCATGCCAGGATTGGAGAATCGTCAATACGCTTGTAAGAAAAAGAACGGAGACCAAAATAAGGAAAGGGTTTGCTTTTTTGTTTCGTTCTAAGTCCATGTTCTCGGTATTTTGCACTTCCGGATTTCGGAGCAACGTTAAAAATTTAGGTGAAATTATACCAACACATTTTGAACTAAACTAAGAGGCATATTCCCGGGGGACCTACGAGATGGAAAAAAAAGATCACATCCTTTACGATAAAAGCGGGAACCCTAGTAAGGAACCCGCTTGGATTTTCCGCACCTACGCGGGGCATACGAACGCGAAAGAATCCAACGAATTATTCCGAAAGAACCTCGCCAAAGGCCAGACCGGTCTCTCCATCGCCTTTGACCTTCCTACCCAATGCGGCTACAGCTCCGACCATTCCATCGCGAGGCCGGAAATCGGGAAAGTAGGGGTTCCTATCAACACTCTGGAGGACTTCCGTATCCTCTTCGATCAAATCCCCATCGAAGAGATGAACACCTCCATGACGATCAACGGGACTTCCATGTGGCTCCTTTCACTTTATGTGGCCCTGGCGGAAGAAAGAGGTGAGGACGTTTCCAAGCTACAGGGAACGACACAAAACGACATAATCAAAGAATATCTGGCTCGGGGAACCTATATTTTTCCTCCCGAGCATTCCATACGAGTCATCGTGGATATGTACGAGTACTGTCTCAAAAAGATTCCGAAATGGAACCCTTCCAATATCTGCTCCTATCACCTACAGGAAGCGGGCGCCACTCCGGTGCAAGAGCTCGCCTTTGCCTTAGCCACCGCCATGGCCATCCTGGACGCGATCAAAGAAAGAAATTGTTTTACCCACGAAGAATTCGAGCAGTGCGTAGGTAGGATCTCCTTTTTCGTGAACGCTGGAATCCGTTTCATCGAAGAGATGTGCAAAATGCGTTCTTTCACGGAAATGTGGGACGATATTACCGCCAAACAATACGAGGTGAAGAGCGAGAAATTCCGCCGTTTCCGGTACGGAGTGCAGGTCAACTCCCTGGGATTGACGGAGGAACAACCCGAAAATAACGCCTGGAGGATCCTGATCGAGGCCCTGGGAGTCACGTTAAGCAAGGATGCACGCTGTCGCGCCTTGCAGCTTCCCGCATGGAACGAGGCTCTCTCCCTTCCCCGCCCTTGGGACCAACAGTGGTCTTTGCGCCTACAGCAGGTTCTAGCTTACGAAACCGACCTGCTGGAATATCCCGACCTGTTCGAAGGTTCCAAGGTAATAGAGAGCAAAGTCAAAGAGCTCATAGAAAACGCGAACAAAGAAATCCAAAAAATCAAGGAGATGGGTGGAGCGATCCGTGCCATCGACAACGGTTATATGAAGTCCCAATTGGTCAAATCCCAGGCGGAAAGATTGGCCAAGATCAACAATAACGAACTCGTGATCGTAGGGAAGAACAAGTGGAAGGAAGGAATCCCCTCCCCTCTCACGAACGATCCCGACGGAGGAATCTTCAAGGTGGATCCCAAATCCGCGGAACAAACCCTGAAGGTTCTAGCGGAAGTGAAAGCGAAGCGGGACCCGAAACGGGCAGCGGAATCCTTGGCAAGGCTGGAAGAAGACGCAAAGAACGGCAAGAACCTGATGTATGCGTCCATCGAATGCGCCAAGGCCCTCGTTTCCACGGGAGAATGGGCCGACGTTCTCCGAAAAGTGTTCGGAGAATACAGACCTGCCACCGGAGTGGAAGGTCAAAAACTGAATTTGGAAACGGAGAAGGTCGCAATCGTCCGTTCCAAGGTGGAGAAATTTCTGAAGGATACGGGGGCTCGCCCGAAAATCGTGGTCGGAAAACCCGGATTGGACGGACACTCGAATGGAGCGGAGATGATCGCAGTCTCCGCCAAACACGCCGGATTCGACGTCATTTATTCCGGAATCCGTCTGACTCCCGAAGATATCGTCCAGTCGGCGGTGGAAGAAAACGCGAACGTCATCGGAGTATCCATTCTTTCCGGTTCCCATATCGAACTCGCGGAACAGATCTTCCAGGAATTAAAGCACTACAAGGCCGAGATTCCGGTCGTATTCGGAGGAATCATCCCCGCCTCCGATTTCGACACACTGAAAAAAATCGGAGTAAAAGCCATCTTCACTCCCAAAGATTACGATCTGATGGACGTTATGGAAAAGATCATCGATATTCTTTCCAAGGCTCCGGTCGCCGCCTGAATCCATGGCGGTGAAGTTTAGCCCGGAAGAACTCAAAGAACTCATCCGCAACGCAGCCGACGGGGAAAAATTCCCTTTGGCAAAACTGATCACGGAACTGGAAAAACCGAATTCATTCGAATTTCGTAAATTATTATTTGATGAATTAGAAAAATCCGGATTCTCCGGAAATTCCTCCCTCACGGTAGGACTGACAGGTACTCCGGGAGCGGGGAAATCGTCCTTACTCGGGGAATTTTCCTCCGAATTCCTGAAACGATTTCCGGAAAGAAAGATGGCGGTGGTTGCCGTCGATCCTTCGAGTCATATCAGCGGAGGTTCCTTTTTGGGGGACAGGACCAGACTTTCCTTGCCTACACGGGAAAAAAGGATCTATTTCCGTTCCCAACCTAGCCAACTGGAGCTCGGCGGAGTCAATCCCTACACGTATCATGTGATCCGTCTGTTACGTTGCTTTTTCGATTTCGTCTTCGTGGAGACCGTAGGGATAGGACAAAACGAGATCGAAGTGTCCAAACTGGCCGATCTTTCCTTTTTGGTGATGGTTCCGTTGGGAGGGGACCAGATCCAATTCATGAAGAGCGGAATCATGGAAGTCCCGGATGCGTTTATTCTGAACAAATGCGACGAAGAAGCCTTGGCAAAGGCGAGCTATCATACTTTGACTCATACTCTGGAATTTTTGAGGGATCTCTCCCCCGGAGGTTCCGTTCCGCCTGTATTTATGACAAGCGTCAAAACCAAGAGAGGAATCCCGGATCTTCTGGAATACATCGTCTCGGAAAAGCCCGGCGATAAGCGAGAAGAGGAAACCCTTTTGCAGATCCGGAAATGGGTCAAAAACGAGTACGGAAATTTCGGACTAAGGATCCTATCCGAAATTCACTTTCCGAAAAACGCCGACTACGAAACCTACGAAGCATTGGCCGAAACGGAAATCGGAAAAAGATTCAAAGACGGATCCGCGACCCGTTCGGAATAAGCGAAAAGGGTTTTCGTTCCCGTTATTCCGTCCCTAGCCGATCAAAATCGGAACAATCTATACAGCAATCCTCTTAAAAAACTCCATAGGGTGCCGATTAGCATCTGCTTTCCGACTTCGGCATAGATCTGCCCTTGCGAAGGAACGGCCCGGTTGCGGTTGCCCCGGGGTTTCCGGCTTGGGGAGACTGGGCCATCGCATCCCTGTACTGTTTTTGCTGTTCCGGTGTGAGTGCCTTCCAGGACTCCGGTGGAAAACCCGGAGGAATTTGTTCGTTTTGCGGATCCATGGGCCAAGAACCTATTCTTTCTTTCCCCTTTAGTCAACATTTTATTAACGGGAAGGGGGAAATCCAAATCGAATAACCCGTTTGCCTTATCCAAGGACCCTGAATTTCGGGCAAAAAACTTCCGGATTTTCGGAAAATCCGGGGATTTCCGGTCGTCGGAATATAGAGGGGACCCCGTTATTCCCGGTACCAACCCCCGAAAAAAGCGGAAAAAAATCCGGAGAGCCGGTTTTTTTGCAACAAAACCGGGGTTTCCAACTCGGATTAAGAAAAAGGTATGAAACCGAATCGAGGAGCCCTTCATGGCGATCATTCTTAGCTTTTTCTTAGGACATTGGTTTTTGGCGGCCTTTGCACAATCTTTTTACCTGCACAGATATTCCGCCCACCAAATGTTCAAACTGAACCGTTTCTGGGAAAAGTTCTTTTATTTCTTCACTTTCTTTGTCCAAGGATCTTCCTATTTAAATCCCCGGGCTTACGCTATCCTTCATCGCCAACACCACGCTTACAGCGATACGATCAAAGACCCCCACTCCCCCGTCGCATCCAAGGGATTTTTGGATATGATGTGGACCACTGCCGTCGTTTACGAAGATATCCTGAATCGTAAGACCGAGGTGGAAAAAGATTTTAGGGGAAATTATCCCGAAATGCCTTTCTTTGACAGATTCGCCGATTCCTGGTTCGTCCGTCTCTTCTTCGGAACCGGGTACACTCTCTTTTACATGGCCTTCGTTCCAGGAGACGCACTTTGGCTGTATGCACTTCTGCCCTTTCATTACCTAATGGGACCGGTCCATGGAGCTATCGTGAACTGGTGCGGACACATGTACGGGTATCGCAACCATCCCAAGAATCCGGACAATTCCAAAAACACCCTGCCTGTGGATTTCCTGATTTTGGGCGAACTGTACCAGAACAACCACCATGCTCATCCGAATTCCCCGAACTTCGCGTTCCGTTGGTTCGAAATCGACCTGACCTACCAAGTGATGAAGGTTCTACATTTTCTGAGGATCATCCAAATCCAAAGGGCCGTCTGGACGGAAAAAGGAAGAAAGGAACTTCCCGGTACCCCTCGCTCTCCTCTGGCAGACGTAGCCTAGGTTTCTTTTTTTTCTCGGTCGCAGCGGAATCCGAACAAAAGGAGAAGCTGCGATCGATCTAGAAGCGGATCGACCCTATTCGCGGAGCCGATCCAAGTCCCCTCTCATCTCCCTTTCGTATTCCTCCATCATCTTTCCGTAAAATCCTTCCGGAAGCCGGACTTTACCGTTGAGAAGGAGTTCGAAAAGAGCGACGACCAAGGATTCCTTTTCGTATCCGGTAAAGATCCATTCCAGGAGCTCCAGCGCAAGGTCGAGACGTCCTTCTTCCCGGATTTCCTTCCGAAAGGTTTCCAGGATTTCCGTGTTCTTCTCTTGCTCCAAAAGTACCCGTAATATACTGGGCATACTCTGGAGCAATACCTGCTTTTTGGAGTTGGGAGTGAACCGAAACTCTTCCTCTTGTTTTAAATGGGATAAAATCGCGGAATTCGCTTCCTGTTTTGAAATCCCGGACCGTTCCAGGGCCCGAGCGAATACCTCTCCCAAAACGGAATCCTCCAAGGGATGAAAAGGAAAACCGGACTTTTGAGGACCTTCAGACTGCATGATTTCTCCCGACCGAATTTTGTTCCGATCCGTAGGAAAGGAACGATTGGAATTCGGAATTTCCCTTGATTTCTGTCAAGAATCTAGACCTTCGCCTAATGCAAGAATACGGTCCGATCTCGGTTTTGTAACCGTTTTTTCACGATTCCTTAGTACCATTGGGATCCTAGAATCGTAGATTTAAGGCTCTTTCTACCATGAAAGTTTCCCAGGCCAAAATTTTAAGCGTGCTTCGACCCGATTTTCAGAATCCAATCCAACTCTCCTGACGGTTTTTATGAGTTTCAGACAAAAAATCTTCCTCATTCTCGGAGCCAGCCAACTTTTGCTGGTTCTCATCCTGGCCATTACCTTTATCCAAATGATCGATCGGGTAAAGAACGAACCTCAAAACAAAAGGGCCTTGGACAGATCCTCGGAATTCCAAAAGGAACTGAGGCACAGAGAGGAAGTCATTCTTCTCCTTTTGAAAGAAATCGATAGAAATCAAAAAACCCGTTCCTTGTTGGAAAACGGGATGAGAAACAACCGTCCTCTTCTTTTGGCGAACATGGACTATGTAAAGGGGATCATGTCCCAATACGGACTTTCCATCTTCGAGCTGCACGACTCGAAAGGGATCGTCTTTTTCAGATTCCACCGTCCCGCGGATTTCGGGGACGACAAGTCCTCTCAGAAAATCGTGCAGGAGGCCCTGCAAGGTAAGAACGCTTCCACTTTGGAGATGGGTCATAGCGGCCTAGGACTCAGGGTAACGGCGCCTCTTCACAACGGAGGCTTGGTAATGGTCGGTCAGGTAGTGGATTCCAAATTCCTGCAAGGGATCGTAGGTTCTCCGGACGTTCACATGGCGGTATTCGATAAGGGCAAATTCGTCTCCTCTTCCGACGAAACCATCTCCAAATTTCTGGAAGGAAAGAAGTTGGACTCTCTCAAAGTGGGATCGAGACTCCAACACGCAGGGAAATATTTCTATCTTACCAAGATTTCGTACGAAAACCAGGGTCTCAGCAAATTGGATCTGAAATTCGTACTCATGATAGACGAGACGGAATTACACGAGTCGACACGTAATCTTTGGATCTATTGCGGAATCATCGCCTTATTGGTATTTGGCGGTATTCTAGTCGCTTCCTATCTCTTCTCCAGAGATATCATTCACGCGGTCAAGGCGTTGAATTTCGCGATGAAAAACCCGGCCGAGGACGAATCCAAGATCGTCGACCTGGAACGCTCCGACGAGTTGGGAGAAATGGGAGAAGTCTTCGTAAACATGAAGAAGGATCTTCTGGACCACCAACTTTTCCTGGAAAAGAAAGTGGAGGAAAAAACCCACGAACTGCAGGAGACTCTGACGGAGGTGCAAGCCCTGAAAGAGAAACAGGACGGGGATTATTATCTGACTTCCCTCCTTCTCCGACCTTTAGCGAATCTGAAATACGACGGACCCTCCACCAAGATCCACGCGGTACTCAAGCAGAAGAAGACTTTCACGTTCCGGAAGCGGGAAGCGGATATAGGCGGGGACTTGGTTTCCATCAGCGAAATCAATCTTTACGGAATCAAATATCTGGTGTTTATGAACTCGGACGCGATGGGGAAATCCATTCAGGGCGCCGGTGGAGCGCTTGTGATGGGGACCGTATTCAAGGCGATTCTTACTCGGACCCAACTCTCCCGAAGGAACCAACGCAAAACTCCGGAGAAATGGCTCAAGGATTGTTATACGGAGTTACAGAACGTATTCGAAACCTTCGACGGCACCATGCTCGTCTCTGCCCTGATCTGTCTTTTGGACGAGGAAACGGGGGCCCTTTATTCTTTGAACGCGGAGCACCCGAATATGGTCCTGTATCGGGACGCGAAGGCAACCTTCCTGGATCCTGAGATGGCGCTCCGAAAATTGGGCTTTTCCGAAAATACCACCGAGCCGTTGGTGCGGGTGTACAAACTGGAAAAAGGAGACGTGCTATTTCTCGGTTCCGACGGAAAGGACGATATCATTCTTTCGGATCCTTCCAAAAAAGAATCGGCGATGAACGAGGACGAATATCTATTTCTTCGCTTCGTAGAACTTTCCAAAGGAAACCTGGAGGACCTCGAGAGACTCATCTCCGCGGCGGGAGAAATTTCGGACGATTTGAGTCTGATGCGTATCGGTTATAAGGAATCCTCCGTACCTGTAGCCGCCAAAAATCTTCCGGAAGAATACAATCGCCTGTTGCAGGAAGGAATCCGGGAATACAAAAAAGGAAACTTCGAAACCACCAAGTCCTTGTTCCAAAAAGCCATAGCCCTCGACGATACGGACCCTGCTTTGCATAAACAGTTGGCCCGGATCTGTATCAACTCCAAGGAATACGAAGATGGAGTGAAACACTGCGAGAATTATCTGGCAAGAGTGCCGTTCGACAACGAGTACATTTTTTACACTTCCTACGCACTCAGAAAAACGAAGGACTATTGGAGGTCCCTGGAGTTCGCAGAGAAGTTACGTTCCCGGGAGCCGGAAAACATCCGAAACCTAAAACATCTAGTCGCGCTTTACCGATTAACCGGTAGCCGCACTCAGTTCCGAAACACGATCTCCTATTTAAAGGCGATTCTGGCGCGTAGAAATTCGGAGAGAACGGATAGCGGAGAACCGGTGCTGGCCTAAAAGTCTTTCTGATATTTCTTTCTCGGCTCTTTTTTTCGTATCCGTCCGGCGGAAACAGGTTTCTTATTGGTAATCCATGCCGTCGGAAAAGCTACAGAACCTGCAATCCGTTCTGGTGGTCGTAAAACGTACCAAGTACGAATTGGATGTGGAGACGTACGGCTCCGTTGAGGAATACGAACGAATAGCGGCACTGCAAAACAATTCCTTCCGTCGGGTTTACGAATCCCACCTTCGACAATTGGAAAGTAGGAAACGAATCCAGGAAATTTTTCCGAACGCAGTCCTCATTTTTCGGGAGGGGTTGGAGGAAGTGGACATCGCCTCCTTCGATTTGATCATCGCCCTGGGAGGGGACAATCATTTCACATATGTGGCACACCACGCAGTCGAGAATCTGGTACTCGGTTGCAATTCCGACCCTGCGACTTCCGTAGGCGCCCTGCTCTCCTTTCACGTCGAAGATATAGAGACTTCCTTAAAGAACGGCTGGACGGACGCCAAAATCGAAAAATGGCCTCTGATCAACGTCAGAATCGAATACCCGGACGGCAGAACGGTAAAAACCTTCCAGGGAGTCAGCGAGATTTCCATCCGGAACAATAGTCCGGATCTAACGAGTCGCTTTCTGATTTCCCATCAGGGGAAAGCGGAAGAGCAGAAATGCTCCGGCTTACTCGTATATACCGGAGCCGGCTCGACAGGCTGGGTTATGTCTTGCGAAAACAGAGACGTAAGTTTTGACAAGCAGAAGCCCTATTTCAAAGTGTACTGTAGGGAACTTCGTAAGAAAGAAAACGTAAAATATAAATTGGATCATTTTACTGTAAAAGAATCGTTTCGTCTAATATCCGAAATGTGGGGTGGAATTTCGATCGATTCCTTAGCGGAAAGAATCTACGATTTTCCTCCCGGAGCTAGGGCCGATTTTTCCGTTTCCCCCAAACGATTGCAAGTGGTAGTAAAAAACAATGGATAGTTTAACCGTCCTAGAGCAGGAAGCAGGGAGCAATATCATAGTCTATCTGGTATCCGGAAGACTGGACGAATCCACTTTCCCGATTTTTAAAGAGCAGGTCTTGGACGTCTCCCACGCGAACAGCACCGTGTTGAACCTTTCCGATCTGAAATATATCTCTAGTTCCGGCATTCGTGCCATCTTCGAACTAAAGAACCGCCTTACTCAAGAGGGGAAACGTCTGGTCCTCACGGAGGCGGGAGAAAAAGTGATTCAAATCTTCAACCTGCTCGGGCTGTGGAAACCGTTCTCCCATTTTGAAAAGGAGGAAGATGCGATCGCGGCCTGTCTGAAGTAATTTCCGGCCCCCACCCTTCACGATACCACGAAGCCAACCTATTGAATCGAATGGACCGAACCCCACGCACTCCCTTTTATAAAATCCTCTTCGCCCTAGGTTGGGGATCCTTGGCGTTTTTTCTGCCTCTCTTCGGAGTGGCGTACTGGGAAAATCGGAACTTACAATCCGTGTACGACGGCCTTTCCTCCTCAGGCCCGAAAGAGTTCGGGGTGTTGATGGAGAACTCTCGACTGGAGAAATTCGGACGTCCCGTGCACCTCTACACGTATCTAGTACCCGACGAAACGGGCAAGAAACACGAGGTTACCGAGGAAGTTGACGACCTTACCCAAAGAAGAATGAGAGTCGGAGATACGATCCTTGTGAGACGCCAGACTTGGGTAAGTCTGGGCAAGAATAGGATCCTTTCTAGAATCGTCGGAAATCGGGCCCCTGCTCCGAGCTTTCATTTTCTGGAAGGTCTTTTTGCGGCGGGAATCGTCTATTCCTTGTTCTTGGTCGGAATGGGAGCGTATTATCGCGCCTTCAAGGCGAAGGCAGAGTAGTGTTGAAGATACTTTCCTTCTGAAAGACCAACTGGACTTGAAACGGTTCCTGGATGTACCTAGCGGGATTCACTTCATAGGAAACAAAACAATAGTATTTCTCATAGACCACTATGTACATGTATTCCTTGAATTTCAGATATTTCATCTGGGATCGGATTCCTCTCATCCAGATGGAGTCTTCGAAGACTCTTTCATACTTCACGGAGGCGGAAGTCACTTTCTTCAGTTCTTCCGGAGTCATCTTATCCGGATCCCTCTTACGCATCTCCAATTTTAAATGGCGGATGAGATTGTATTCCAGCTTGGCCTTTTCTACGATGTCCGGATTCGGAAGGGTCTTAAAATAGTACTCGTAGTATTCACGGTCCAGGGACTTTCCGTCGCGATGGCTCTCCCCTTCTTCCTGCAAGGGTTTGGGATCGGATCCCGCCGTCTGTGCGAAGCCGGGAACGATCCCTAAAATCAGAATGGAAAAGCAGATCAATTGGAGTGGAATCCGCATACCGGTACCATTAAAAGAGATATCGGCAGGGTTCGGGTTTTCCCCCCTTTTTTTCGCGGTTTTATCCCTCGGAAAGCTCTTCCAAAAGTTCCCTTTCCCGGCGCAGCATGGCCGAGACCTCGTCTTCGCCTAACAATTTGGCTCCCAGCAAGGCCATATCGTACACCGACTTTGCGATCTTTTCCGCTCGCTCCGGCCGGAGACCTTTGCTGAGATTCAAAAGATTCCGGACGAGTTTGGACCGACGATTGACCAGCAACGTATGGTTTCTTAGCAGGTCGTTGGATTTCTGTCCGTAAATCTGGCCCATTTCCGCCAACCGGCGCAGGTGTTCCGGCAAGAGGATTACGGCCGGAACCTCCTCGGACTTGAGGGCTTCCGAGCGTATCTCCAGACCTTCTCTTCCTACAGCCTTGCCGAAGATTTCCTGGATTCGATCGGCTTCCGTTTTGTTATCCGCATCCGCTAAGCCGGGAGAGGAATCCTTGTCCAAGGTTTGTTCCGCGAGTTCGGAATCCACTCTTTGGAATTTCCAGTCAGGATTCTTACTCTCCAAAAATTGTAGGAAATGGTTGTCTATCCTGGAATCCACCAAGATGGCCTCCAAACCCTGGGTTTTCAAAAGATCCATATAAACGGAGGACAATTCCGTTTCGTTCGCGTAATAGATCTTTCCCAAATTCTTTTCCTGATTGCGGAGTACGTAATCCTCTAATCGAATCAATTCGTCGTTAGAGGAACGGAAGAAAACCAGATCCTTGGCGGCCTCGTAGAATTTTTCGTCCGTCATCAGTCCGTACTTCACGAATAGGGAAATTTCGTCCCAGTTTTTTCGGAAGGCCTCGGAATCCTTTTTGAATTCCTCCTGGATCTTATCCGCGACCTTTTTGACGATATGCGCGGATATCTTTTTTACCAGCGGATCATTTTGCAGATAGGAACGCGAAACGTTGAGAGGTAAATCGGGTATATCCAAGGTACCCTGCAGAACGGTTAGGAACTGAGGCACCAGCTCCTTCGCCTCGTCGGAAACGAATACGTGATTGCAGTACAACTTGATTCCCATCCGATTCGCGTCCAGCTCGTGACGCAATTTCGGAAAGTACAGGATTCCCTGGAGTCGAAACGGATAATCCACATTGAGATGAACGTGAAAGAGGGGTTCTCCCGCAAACGGAAACAGATACCGGTAAAACTCCTCATAGTCCTCTTTTTTCAAGGAGGAAGGAGCCGCGCTCCAAAGCGGATTCTTCTTATTGGCTTGTTCCCCTTTGACGAAAATGGAAACCGGAAGAAAATCGCAGTACTTGCGCACCAGTTCCTTCAATTTCCAAGCGTCCAAGTACTCTCCGGAATCCGGATCCAAAAACAGAACGATCTTTGTACCTCGGGATTCCTTTTCCTCCGTTTTCAGCGTAAATTCGGTGCCCGATTCGCTTTCCCAAACGACTCCGACGGATCCTTTTCGATAGGACTTCGTTTCGATCCGAACCTTGGCGGAAACCATGAAAGAGGAGTAGAATCCCAGCCCGAAATGTCCGATGATCTCGGGTTTTTCCCCCTCGCCTTGGTATTTCTTTACGAATTCCTCGGCTCCGGAAAAAGCGATCTGGTTGATGTATTTTCGGACTTCTTCCTCGGTCATCCCGATTCCGTTATCCTCGATCGTTAAGGTCCGCGCGGTCTGATCGAAATCTATATCGATCCGGTAGTCGGTTCCTCCGTCGAACTCCTCGTTAAGGGAAATCTTTCTAAGTTTGGAGATCGCATCCGATGCGTTGGAAACCAATTCCCTTAGAAAGATGTCTTTTTCGGAATATAACCATTTTTTAATGATTGGAAAAATATTCTCCGTTTCTACGGAGATTCTGCCTTTAATTTCTTCGCTCATATAGTTTCGTTTTGCCTTAGGTCGCCTAAAATCCTTTCCGCGGATCCGAGGAGTCGGATTTTAGAGACCGGATCCAGTTTGGAATACATCTCGGTTAGAGCCTTTTCCCTTGATTTACAATCGGCCAATAAGGCCGCTTCGTCCTCGGAAAGCCCTTTGGCGAGAACCGAATGCTTCAATACCAAACCTCTTTTGGATCCGATCCATTCGTCAAGTCGTTTCAAAGTCTCCGCACGCTTTCCGATCTTCTTCCATCGATACAGACCCAGGTAAACCGCACACAAAACCGTCAACGCCCCAAAACCTGCAAACCACCATTTCCAGCCGGAGCCTTCCCGTTTTTCCGCACTGTACTCGGAAAGCGCCGGCGCCGGTGGCCCGACTTTTACCGTAGGAAGGGAAATGGAAAGCCGAGAATAGTTCCCTTGGTAAGGATCAAAATATACGAAGGAAAGCGGCCCACGGTTCCAGTTGCCTTGCTTTTGCGGCAGGACGGAATACGTGTAGGAATAATTCAGCCGGAAACCGTATTCTCCTGGATCCAATTCCTTGAATTCGCGCTGTGGAACGGATTGCACCAAGGTGATCTCCGGAAAACAATCCGGGGACCCGCAGGAAGATCGGATCGGATCCTGGACGGGAGCCAAATTTCCTTTTCCTTGCAAGGTCAATTTGAGTAGAAAGGGTTCGCCTAACCTGGAATCGACGGGCGAACCCCCCGTCTCGATTTTGAACCGGCCTACCGCTCCGCTAAAATTCGAGGGAGCTAAAGGCAAAGGTTTTACTCGGATTTTTCCCGGAATACTACGCATGGTCCGCATATGAAAATAGGATTGTAACTGTCCTTCCAGATGAAAGGAGGTGGATCCTAAGGAATACTCTCCCGGCTTTAAAGGGGTCAGCACGAAGAATTCCTTGTTATAGGGAAAGGTTTCGTACGGCACTCCGTCGTAAAGTACGGTTTCCGGAATATTCAGACTCATGCCGGAGAGGATTTCGCTCCTGAAATACGGGAATTCTATGGAGCTGGACGGATCACGGTCGAAATACGGACGTATCGAATTTCTATAATATAGCGCATAGAATCCGAGCATCGGTTGCCCCGTCCAGACTTCCTTTTTATCCAATTGAAAGACCACTTTCAGGTCCCCGTCCGCCGGTCCCTCCTCGCTCTCGTTGGAGAAAAATCTGCTCCAAATCGAACCTGGACCTTTCGGATTGGAAGGTTTTGCTCCGAACTCTATGACCAAGGAGGCGGAACGAATCCGTTTGCCGTCCAATTCGAGGGAGATTTCCGGAACCTCGTATTTTCCCGGCCCGGAAACCACTAGCCTATATTTCAGCATTTTCTTTCGATACGCTTTATAGTTCAGGATGGTCGTGTTGTCTTCCATCCCCCAATACACCGCTTTGATTCCCTTTCCGTGAAATTCCTTTTCGAGCAGTCGGACCTGAGTGGCGCCTTCCAATTCGAAAACCGCGAAGACGGGATCCCCCAATTCCGCTCTGGACTGGCTGAGATAAAATTTGGGCTCGCCCGCGACGACCGGAACGGACAATAGTAGAAGAAGAAAAAGAAGGCCCTTTCGATTCACCAAAAGACCTCCCGGTTTCTGGAGCCTATGCTCTTCCGTTTGACCGCGTTTAAGTCCAGTGAATCCATCATCTTTTCCAATTCGGACTCGGACTTGGAATTCTTGTTTCCTTCCTTCCCGTTACCCTGCGGTTGTTCCTTCGTTTCCGAGCTTGCCGACGGGCCGCCCTGCCCTTCCGTTTGCCTGGATTCTCCGGTTTTGTCCTTCGTAAGATCCGCTTGTCCGTTCTTTTGCGGCGGTGGAGGAAGTTTTCGTAGCCATTCCAAATTTTTTCTGGCGACTTCCTGCTTCGGGTTCTCTTTGAGAGAACGCATATAATTCTCCGCAGCCCGCTTTCGATCGCCTAACTGTAGATAGATGTTTCCTAAATTGTAATACGCTTTGGAGCGTAAAGAATTGTCCTTGGACTCCAGCGCTTTTTCGAAATTCCGTAGGGATTGCTCCAGATCTCCGGCCTTGTATCTGGAGGATCCTCGATTGTATTCCAATCTGGGATCTCCCGGAAAATAGGATTCCGCCTCCTTGTATTTTTCCAAGGCATTCGGAAAATTCCCTTGTTCGTACGCCTGCTTGCCTTCCTGGATCCGATTGCCTCCCGGATCCAATTCCACGGCCGATACTCCGGCCGGAAACGATAGGTAGAAAAATCCGACTAGAAGAAGCGCGGCGAATTTCCGAGAAAGATACTTTCCGTATCGTCCCCAGGCTTCCAAGAAAAAGAAATCGAAGAGCAAAAGGAGGACCGCGGGAAGAAGAAGTTTCCGGACTCCTTCCGACCGCCTTAGATTCGCGATTCTTTTCGTAGCATTCCGATCCATATTTCGTATCCTCGACTTCAGGTCCTCCGCGCTCGGACTAGTTCGATTCAAGGAGAGAAAGTCTCCGTGATTGGCTTCGGCCAATGACTTTAAAAAATCTTCGTTGGCTTTGGTCCGGACCACGCCGGGGGAGTGTTCGTAAGGTGCCAAGGATCCGTCTCGAGTCAAATATCCGCTCAGGACGGCGCCTTCGTCTTTGTACGCGATGGGTCCGCCTTCGGTCGTTCCCACGGACCAAACGATGAGATCGGCCGGAAAACGGAACGGCCCCGGATCCTGCGCGTCTTCTCCATCCGTAACCAGTACCACTACTCGATTCCGAAAGACTCGGTTGGATTCCAGCATCTCTTCCGCCTTACGGAAAGCGGCTTCCAAATCGGTACCCCTGTCTCCCACCATATCCACATCCAATCCGCGAACGAAGTCCGAAAAAGTCCCTATGTCGGATGTCATAGGACAATAAACGAAAGGAGATGCCGCAAAGACGATCATTCCGAAGCGGTTCCCGGTCAATCCCGGCAAGACCCGCAATATCGTTTCCTTTGCCCGTACGAGTCTGGTCGGAAACGTATCGACGGATTGCATGGAAAGACTTACGTCCGTTAGAAAGAGAAAGTCCACTCCGTACAGTGTCTCCTCCTCCTTAGACTTGGGACCCGAGTTCGGTTGAAAACTTAAAGAACAAAGAAATAGGGCGAGACCTATGCAAACTATCCGGAGGGCCACCAGAGGAACCGGAGGCATCTCGGCTTCCCGACCCAAACCAGGTAGGGCTCGGATCCACTTTTTCCATAAAAATAGGAAGAGAAAACGGACGAAAACATAGGAGGCATAGACGACGGCGATCAAAAGGAAAAAACGATGCAGAACCGTTTCGGTCATACGTAATACCTCAGGATCCAAGTCCTACAAAACAGATCCAAAGAAAGGACCGCGAGAGCGCAGAGCAGATAATAAAGCGCATCCGTCTCCCGTACTTCCTCCGGTGGAAGAGAAAGCGGATCCTTTTCCAGCGCGTCTATCGCGGCAAGCACTTCCCTAAGTTGGCTCGTATCCTCCGCCCGATAAAAGATGCCTCCCGTCTTGGAGGAGAGTTCGGAGAGGATATCGAAATTGATCTCGTAAGATTGGTCCTCTTTTCCGATCCCTATGCAATAGATCTTGATTCCGATTCCGTCCGCGATTTCGGTGGCTGTGACCGGATCGATCCTACCCGTGTTGGAGACTCCGTCCGTGATCAGAACGATGACCCGCGACCTTGCCGGGGACTTTCTGAGGCGATACGAAGACAGGATCACCGCGTCTCCGATGGCTGTTCCTTGCTCGGGGACCGTTTCCTCTTCGACCACTCCTAGGATTTCCTCCAAAGTCGCGCGATCGCTGGTAAGAGGGGATTGCAGGTATGCACCGCCCGCAAAAACGACCAGACCCACGCGATCGTTTTCCCTCTTTCGTATAAACTCTCTCAATAATTTTTTGGAAACTCCCAAACGAGTATCCGGCAGAAAGTCTCGGCTTCGGGACATGGAGCCGGAAACATCCAAGGCGAGCATGATATCCACACCCTTGGTTTCGTTGGGCAGAAAGCGATACGTCTTTCCGGGACCCGCCAAGGCGATCACGAGCAGACTCAAAGCGATCGGTCGAAGAAGAGGAAACGTTTGGGAAAGGAATTTCGAAATCCCTTTTTTTCTCCGCACCGTATCTCCCGGCATTCTTAGTTCCGCGCGTAACGCGGGTCTTCCGTTCCAATAGGAAAATGCGGTCCAAAGCCATATCGGAACCAACAGAAAAAGATAAAGCGGTGATTCCCATTCCTTCATTTCTGCAAAGCCTCTTTCCAGAAATCCAAGGCGACGATCGCCTCTTCTCTGGAAACGGTGGATTCCTGCGGAGAATACTGAGCCTTCTTCAGGAGACGTTCCCAGGCTACCGCTTCGTCTCCGTTTAAAGGAAAGGAGTCGTAAATACGCGAGAACAACTCCGACTCCGTTAGGTGGGCCGTAGGAGCGGATAATTTTTGCGAAACTGCTTCCCGGATCCATCCGGAGAGGCAACGGTAAAAGTCCCTGGCGGAAATCGGGTCGTTTTCCATCAGTTCGCTTATCATACTTTCATAGCGGAGAATCTTCGTAATCCAAGGATCCGCTTGTAGGATCGCATCCATAGGAGCCTTGGAACGCGTCTTGTGAAGATAATAGGCGTAGAGTGCGCCGACGAGCAAGGCAACAATCCCCGCAATGAAACCCGCGAGTCTCCATCCGTACGGTCCGGAAAACGTATCCGGAGGGAGGATATCCTCCGGGGATTTGTCTTTTTCCTGTAGGGAGCTTTCCACCTTTAATGCGGCTTTCGAAACGATTTTCGCCCCCGCACTGTCCGTCCAGTTCAGAGGAAGTACGAACGTCCCTACGGAATAATAAGCGACTTCCAGACGGATCCTTCCCCCGTCCTTATTGGAAACGAATACTTCGAACAAAGGAAGATCCGGAGACTCCGGGTCCGGATATATTCCTAGGGAAGGAATCTCCGGAGAGAGGATTTCTCCTTCCGAAAATTCCAAAGTATAGACCGCTTTTTGTCCGATCTGCACGGCGTTCGGCGCCCACTCTTCCGTAAACGCCTCCAAGGAAGAAACGAAGAAGATACTACAGGATAGAAATGCACCGATGCAAAATCTTCTCATCTCGTTTTCCACCAGTAAGATAGGATTCTAGAAGGATCGTCCGGTCCGCCTTCCAGATCCAAAATCCGATTCTGGAATAACTGTTCTAGATTCTCTTTGGTTCGGGAGGACGTTCTTCCCGCCTCCAATGAGTTTCCCGTTTCAGGATCTTTTGCAAGAAAGAACGAAAATAATCCTCTCGGAGGTCTGGTCTCCAGAGGATCGACGAAACGGATGGCATGGAGATTGTGGAATTTTCTTAAACCCCGTAATTTGCGAAGAGGAGAAACATTGATGAAATCGGAGAGAATGTACGAGTCGGTATATTTTTGGATCTTATTTTTCAATACGGAAAACGGTAGGTCCGGATTCGTCTTCGAACTTCGTCCGACTCTCGTTCGGATCTTTTCCAAGGCAGGGAGAGCTTCGTCCAGGGTCCTAAGATATCCCGTTTCGTGTTCCAGAACGTCGGAATACGATAGCACCTTAGCCAAATTCCCTTTTCGGACGTAGAGCAGGACAAGCAAGGCGAGAACCTGAAAGGCGTTCTCCGATTTGGTCCATTCCCCGGAGCTCCAGTTCATCGACTCGGATACATCCAGAAAGAAGACTCCCGATCTTTCCTTTTCCTCGTAAAACTCCCGGACGTGGAGTTCTCCCAATCTGGAAGTCACGTTCCAATCGATCAAGCGAGTGTCGTCTCCGATCGAGTACGGGCGGACATCCTTGAAGTCCAGTCCTCTGCCCTTTCTCTGACTCGAAGCGGAACCTTGTCTTTCCTTTCTGGAAAATCCCTTCTCCTTGAATTCCAGGAGTCGGACCAGATTTTGGTACTCCTTGCGAAGCATTTTACAAAACCTGAGTGGCCTCCGAAACGGTTTGGATGACGGATTCGATTTCCACTTCCTCCGAAATCGCTTCGAACGTAAGTAGGATCCTATGCCTTAGGATTTCGGGCAAGGAGCCTTTAACGTCCTCCGGAATCACGTAGTCCCTGCCTTCCCATAAGGCTTTGGCTTTTGCCGCTTTGAGCAGACTCAAGCTGGCTCTGGGAGAAGCCCCGTGTTTGACGTACGGTAGAAGATCCGGAATCGTCTTTTCCTCCGGACGAGTGTTCCGAACCAGACGCACAATATAACTTTTCAACTTCGGTTCCACATGCACCTTGTCCACCAAAGAGGATATACGCAGGATCTCTTTGGAACCTGCCACTTTTCGAATTCGTTTTTGCCCCGGTGATAAACGACCATGCTGTTCCAGAATTTCCAGTTCTTCCCCCAAAGCCGGGTAATCCACGAGTATTTTCATAAAGAAACGATCCGTCTGAGCCTCGGGTAAAGGATAAGTCCCGTCCTGGTCGATCGGATTTTCCGTCGCGAGAACGAGAAAAGGTCGTTCGAGAGGAAAGGTGTTTTCCCCGATCGTAACGGTACGTTCCTCCATGCATTCGAGTAATGCGGATTGCACTTTGGCGGGAGCACGGTTGATTTCGTCGGCCAAAAGTACTCCGGTGAAGATGGGACCTTTTCTCGTACGAAAATCCCCTTCCTTAGGATTGAATACGACGGTTCCGACCAAATCCGCCGGGAGAAGATCCGGTGTAAACTGTACTCTTTTGTAATCCAGTTCCAAAGCCGCGGAAAGGGATTTGGCAAGCAAGGTCTTAGCCAAACCCGGCATCCCTTCCAACAGAACATGTCCTTGGCAAGCCAAGGAGACCAAGAGACTTTTGACGACGGAATCCTGTCCCGTGATTTCCCGGGCGAGTTCGTTTCGGATCTTATCCAGAGTTTCTTTGGCAAAGGCCAAGTCGAGTTCGGTCAAGGAAGTATGTTCCGTGGGCAAGGATTTTGGTTCCATCTGGTCTCGTTCGGTTTCGATCCTAGTTTAACGCTCCGCCGTCCAACGGCCAGAACTATTAGTTCCTTGGTACGGTCCTTGGATTTTTTTACCGTCCAAATCTCCGGTATAGGTCTGCTGGAACGGGACATTACTTCCGATTTCGGAACAACGGACTCCGGTACAGGAACGTACGAACCGGATCGACTTGCCGGTAATTCTCACTTGAGAGAGAAATTCGTTGGCCCCTTTTCCCCAATTCGTGAATCGAAGGGTTCCTCCCATGCCTCCCGTTTTTCTGGGGAAGAGGATAAGAACCCCCTTGTGCATTCCCACCTGCAATTTGTAGGTTCCGATAAATGCTTTTTCGGAGTCGCTTAACGGAACCTGACCCGGGTCCACGGTCTTCGCATCCTCTAAAAATTCGATTTTTTCGACGGTTTCCAGAGGGATCGTGAAATCGGGATCTTTTAGGACTAATTTGTTTTGGTCCAACAAGACCAAGGTTCCTTCCGTAAAAGAGCCGCTATACGTGACTTTGGCCTGACGACCGATGGAAGAGCAACCTTTGCTCCAAGTTCCGAGTAGGAAAAAGATCGGGGCCGCCAAAAGGAACCCCAAGGCGATCGCCTTGGGGCCGGAGATTTCAAACTTATTCTTCGTTTCGTTCATTTTTCTCCCGGCGGCAAAATCATTTGCAATTTTGCATTTCGCCCATCTTAGAATTTTCCTTCCCGTTGATATAATATTTTTTCCCTTGAGGAGTGGACCAGCATCCGTTCTTGGCGTTCGTTCCGACCATGATCGGACCTTCGCCCAATTTCGCACCCGATTCGTCGTATTCTATGGCACGGTTCTCGTCTATGATATCGAAACTTTTCTTTCCATTTTTGTAATATGTAAACGGAAGGTCCGGACGGAACTTAGCGTTGAGTTCGTCGTTCTTATCGTCGATAAGCAGGATGGAGAAACTCATCTTTCCCTTTCCGACCAGTTGTCCTTCCTTATCGTAGGCTTCGGCGGAGGACATCATGAATTCGTTCTGCATGGATCCTTTGTACGCGATGTTTCCGTTGCTCCAGTAGAATTTCCAATCCCCTTTTCTGGTATGATCCCTCTGGCCTTCGGCAAAAACCTTTCCATTTTTATAATATTCTTTCCAAGGTCCGGTCCTGAGCGCCTTGCGATCCGTTCCCGTACCTTTGGGAGCGTAAGCTCCGTCGGCTTGGATCTGGCCGTTGTCGTAATAGGACTTCCAATTGCCCGTCTTCAGGTCGTCGGCGTAATTTCCTTCGGAAGAGAGAGTGGTTCCGTCCTTTTGGTAATTGATTTCGTGACCGCTTTTTAAGCCGTTTTTGTATTCCGTAACGGATTTTTTGGCACCATCCTCGGCGTGATATTCCTTCCAGGTTCCGACCTTCTTGTCGTCTGCGTAGGAACCTTCCTCCAAGAGGAATCCTTTTTCGGACTTGGACCAATACGGGCCGTTCTTCTTATCCGCTTTGTTCATGGTGCTTTCGGTCTGGGTTCCGTCTTTGGAAAGTTTTTTCTCTTCTCCTTCCTTTAAGCCCGCGACGTACGGAGTTTCCCTTAAAG
Source organism: Leptospira fluminis (assembly GCF_004771275.1). GTDB lineage: Bacteria > Spirochaetota > Leptospiria > Leptospirales > Leptospiraceae > Leptospira_B > Leptospira_B fluminis. The sequence goes on from NZ_RQEV01000007.1 coordinate 262,571, forward strand.
TTTCTCCCGTTTCAAAAAGAGTTTTCCAGATTCCGTCCCTTTTATCGTCCTTATAATCGCCGACACGCACGAGAACGCTGAATTTCTTATGATCCGCGCCCTCTTTTTCCACGTATTCCTTCCAACTTCCGTTCCGTTTGAATTTTTTGATCTGATCAGGAGTTAGGGTACCGATCTGATCCGGAGTACAGGTTTTACCGGAACAATCCAAGACCACCGGACCTTCCGCCTTCAGATTGAAGGTTTCCTTGAATTTTTCCACCCTGAGGTTCGGATCCATGATCTGGTACTCCTGATCCTTACCCTTGTTTTCCGCGATGTTAAGAGAAGAGCACCCTGCGAGAATCGCAACGGCGCAAATTGGAAATAAGATGCGTTTCATGAAATTGCCTTATGAAAAATCTAAGACCCAAACCTAAGGCTTTGCGGGAAAGTCGTCAACTCTATTAGGTTCAGGGGCGAGGCCCCACCCTGCTCTGGGTGGGGGCCGGTGCGGTGGTACCCCCCGTATCCCCCCGAGCACTCGATTCGGCTCGAATATCAGAAAAATCGGATTTTAACAACTTTTTTTCGGATAGGAATTCTGCAGGAGCTCCTGCAGAAAACTTGTAAAAAAAAATTATTGAACGGAATGCGGAAAATGCAGTCGCAAAAAACGCAGGAAAGGTCGGTAGCAATCCACCGCCATATGTCCACTATCCGCAAAGGAATTGCATTCGTAATCTTTTGACTCTGCAAGTTCCAAAAGAGGAATTCCGTAAGACCGGTTGATCGGAAGAATTCTCTCCTTCCAAGGAGCGGGGATCTTCATCGAAGCGAGAAGATTTTCCAAAGGCAAGGAAACTTCCGGACGCACTACGATCGTAGGAATATGCCGCTCCTTGACCAACTTTAGGATCTTTTCGTAAAACTCGAATTGCATTTCCGAAGGAGCGTATTTCGGATAAATCCAGCCGATCGTTCGGATCGAACTGTCCTCTAACCTGCCGAAGTCCCTCTCGAAGAATGCGCCCGCCGGAGAAATCGCATTCCCCTGGTCCTTATACAAGGTGTCGATCGTCATCTGCTTTACGAGCTCGGCCATTTCGAACTTCTTATTCGTCAAACGATTAACCACATTAGAAAGATACGGTTTGTTTTTACTGACGCCGAAAATCGTATTTCCTAGGTAATAGTTCACATTCTCACGGCCTAAGGTCCATGCATAGGAAAGAACGAATCGCAGATCGAAACTGTTCGCGAGATTGGATTTCTTAAACGTGGTGCTGTTCGCGTTGAATTGGAAAGGGTCGGCTTCCATCACCAAAAAATCCGGTTTGACCCCGCCTTCCATCATTCTTTCCAAAAAGAAAAGATAATATGCCGGAGTCGTTACGGCTGATGAAAAATTATAAACATCCCAGTCTGGATAAAAATCCAAGATCTCCTGGTTCTTAAAATAAAGTAAACGGGAGGACCCCAAAAGGATGACGAGTTTTTTGGGGGATTTATGGGTCGCTTGGGAACCGTACTTTTGAATGAGCTCCTTCAGGAGATCCTTCTTTACATCGTAGTAAATGTACGTGAATTCCGTCTTAAGATAGTCCCGAACCTTTTCCAAAAAGAAAAGTTTATCCACGAGAAAGACGAATAAAAAAAGAAGAATCGGATAGAATAGATACGGCCTTGTCAGGAAATTCTGGATTTCCTCCGATTTTTGATTGCTTTGGGACACGAACGCAAGACTCCCCTGAAGGACAGGAGTGTCAATCCTAAACGAAAGTTAGGATCAGGCCGTCGCGAGAGACTCGGAAGACTTGCGTCTCTTTTGAAGTTCCGCGAACCATTCCAAAACGTTTTTGTTGTACGAAACCAAACGCTTTACGTACGCTCTTCTTTCCGGATCCAGAATTTCCCTGGCTTCACGGATGATTTCCTCCACGATTTTCGTGTGGAAGGAAAAATGACTCGCGAATAAATTAAAGTGTTCCCTGCCGTGAGCAAACCAGTCTCTGGATTGGATATCTTTGAAAAAATCTTCCATGCGATCGATGTCGGCATCGAAGTCGGAGTCGTAAGGGGAATTCAGGATGGAAATCGTGTCCGTTATGTCAGTGAGACTTTGAAAGTAGGAGTCTAAATCTTGAAATTCCACCGGCACTACCACCTCAGAAAAGAAAATCCTTCGCGGACTTTCCTAAGAACGGGCTATACCCAATGATCCACGGAGAACCGCGAAACCTGTTCAAAAACAGATGCTAATGTCATCTTTTTTTAGAGGCTCAAGGCATCAACCGAATTTTCAGCCCGATTGAAAGAAAGATTTCGGCCGCGACCTGCGGTCCGGGCTGCTTCGGGTTCGGGCAGCCGCCCTCATCCGACACGATTCTTCTTTTCTCTCTCGGCTTCTTTGGTTGCTTCTCGTGTCGGACAAGCCCTGCGCATCCCTCGCGGGATTCTAAGCCGGGAAAATCTTTCTCTCCAATACACATCCCTCGGATTTTATTCGGACTTCCAATTTTGATTCGGTTCTTCCATATCCGTTCCCATACCGGAGGATCGTATGAATATCCTTATATCATTTTCCTTCGATCAATAGGCCTAGCCCAAATCGTATCAAAAATCCAAAGCGAATTCCTGGTCTTGATTTCTTTCACAAGTTTCAATCTAGAATCATAGATGCGAAATAACGATTCTGTCCGACGTTCCTGCATTACCGGAATAATCCCGATACTGAAAAACTAAAAGAAGAGGTGACAGCGAACGTAATCATTTTTCTGAATTCACCTAACGAGTGTTTGGCCGCGACCCTCACTTTTTTCTCTTTTATGATGCCTTTGTCTTCGTAGCCTCGGGTCAGGCTCTCACCTTCGGTCAAGTTATTGCACTTAAGTTTAGTCACCTGATCTCCTTTACCCCCCAATAACTTGACCACGGTTCGATCCTTCGCGGTTTTGTTATCAATAATTCCTTTTATGAGCCTCAAAAGAATTCCCACTCTAATACAAATTTTTATTACTAAAATGCTTGTAGATTCAGTCTATAAAGAATAATTTTGTATATAAACCTGGAAATAATCGGGCACCAAGTATTCGAAGCAGCGACAAAAGTTGAAGTAAGGATAATTCAAACCATGAAAATTCTAGTCGATGTAAAAGATGAAAAAGCTCTTTTCCTAATGGAAGTTTTGAAAGGATTCTCTTTCGTAAAAAAAACGGAAACTCTCTCCAAACCAAGAACCAAAGCCCTCAAAGATTTTAAAGAAGCCGTTGAACAAGTCAACCTAGATAAAAAAGGAAAGATCAAGCTCAAATCAATTCATTCCCTGCTTGATGAAATTTGAAATCGTATACACTGGTCTTTTTGAGCGGGAACTTAAAAATCTATCTAAGAAATATCGCTCCATTAAATACGATCTCAAGAAACTTATCGCCTCTATAGAGAAAAATCCAACCCAAGGCATTTCACTTGGCAAAGACTGTTACAAGATCCGACTCGCCCTTTCCTCAAAAGGAAAGGGTAAATCTGGCGGAGCAAGAATTATTACTTACGCCCATCTCGCTCGAAATAAAGTCTATTTGCTCTCAATCTATAATAAATCCGAAAAAGAAAACATCTCCGATAAAGAACGAGAGGATTTATTAAAGCTCATCCAATCTTAACCGCTCATCGAGACGGAAAGATCGACCATCTGTTTAAAACTAATATTTACTAAAACGATGAATAATGTTGACCACGGTTCGATCCTTCGCGGTTTTGAATGTGAACATCTTTACATCGAGTTCTAACCCCGGCGTTATCTGAAGTACCGATCTTGTTAATCCGATGATTCTCATCCCGCTTTCACCGCAAACTGACTTACAGCTTACCCCCTAATACGAAGAAACCCGGCAAAAGCCGGGGTTCTGTTGCATTCTTTCTCCTCTTCAGATATTCATAGAATCTGGCCATGCTTTTTACGGAAAACAAACCTCGGTACGTCTCCATAAACTCTAATCGAGATTTTGTTCCTTCGAAAGCATGGCTGAATACTTTTTTAAAATCGCATTCTCCTCTTTGAGCCGGTGAATCTCTTTTCTAAGTTTCCGCAGCTCTTCGCTTTCTTTGATCTGCTTATCTGTCGGAGGGTTTTGTTCTTCTTCTGATTTCTTCACGTAAGCCGCCTTCCATTGTCGCAATACAAAATAGCTGATTCCCAAGGACTTCGCTACTTCTTTTATCGTGAAGGATCCCGTTAAGGCCCTTTTTACTGCCTGTTCTTTAAACTCCGAAGAGTATTTGCCTTGTCTGCTCATCGTTTTACCTTTACCTCTTTTTCAGCAAAAAAGGTGTCCGGGTTTACGTCACTAGGCTAGTAAGTGATTTTAACCCATCTGCTCCGACAGTCAATTCAGCATTTACGACGCTAAATGCCGGGACTTATGTGGTCCTCTTCTCACAAGGCGGCACCCAATCCACCAACAACACCGCCAAGATCCAATAATCCGTTCCCACAGGGATCGGATCTCGCAACACTCTGCCCGGACGGGCAGAGTCCCGCTTAAAAATCCCCAAAGCATTCCTCGTCCATCCCCTATCTTCCTAAAAAAATAAAATGCTAACGTGACCGCCTATTTGAAATAATTAGTTCCAATTTCCGGAAACCGGGTCGTTTTCAATATAGGTGGGAATAACTATCGACTTATAGTGAAAATGGAAATCGGTTTGGTGGGGTATATATCCGCTTTGTAGGAACACACGAAGAGTAAAATAAGATAGATGCTGAAACGATTTAATTTCTAAGACTTACGTTTTGTTTTTTAAGGTTCGCTAAAATGTCTCAAGTAATAAAAATCCAACCCGTAGTTTCTAAAAGTGACTATCATTCCGCCATGAAACGAATCGAAGTCCTAATGGATTCTGAAAATAAATCCAAAACCGAAGATTTGGAACTGGAAACTCTGTTTATTCTGGTAGAAAACTACGAGGAGGAACATTTTCCTTTTCCATCCGCGGATCCTATAGAGGCGATCAAATTTAGAATGGAACAGGAAGGTCTTTCTCAAACCGACTTAGCGAAAATCCTAGGGTCTAAAAACCGTGCTTCCGAATATCTAAACCGGAAGATCCCTCTTTCTATCCATGCCATGAGGAAGATAAAAGAAGCTCTTGGAATCTCCGGAGATATTTTACTCCAAAAATATTTGACTAAGAAATAGAATCGCAACGCCGCAGGCTATAGAGACGTCAAAGCAATTTCCCTCGGAGAATTTGAATGTAATTCTCCACTGGTCATTGATCCTGATAGAACAATAATTCTTTAAGTTCCCTTTTAAATGTTCGAATCTATTAGAAAGATAGCATTGTTCGGAGCCGCCTCGAGTTCGGGCGCTGCTGCCATTCCGGGCGCAAGCTCAATTCCTTCTCAGATATTCCAGAAGGTTCATGCTTTCTTCGTCCCAACCTTCCGAAGCGGCCTCTATCCAATGATCGAACTTCTCACCGCTCGGATAACCGGAATTCGTTAAACGAAGAATTGTCGCCCCGTCTCCGTCTTTTTCGAATTCCAATTTCAGTTCTATGGACCCCGCGGGATGATCCTCCCATTCCAGGATCAACTCCTCGAACGGAATGATTTTCTTATAGATCCCGTTGGAAGTCAGCTCTCCTTCCGGACCTAGGTTCCAAGTCCAGGAAAACTTGGCTCCGATCTTCGGACGACCGGTAACCTTGTCCGCCAACCAATGGATCAACTCTTCGTTTACCGTAACCGCACTCCAGACTTTTTCCAAAGGGAAATCATACCGGAACTCCTTGACAATGCTTCTCGTATCCATACTCGAAAGGGCTTACCTTCAATGAAAATCTTTGTATAACTTTTGAAACAAAACCTTCTCCAGAAACGAAGGGGATATATTCCTCATCCATTTCAAAAAGAACCCGCTCTTATCCATGACCACCAGCCTGGAATTCGGATCTTCCACCGCGCGGATCATCCTTCTCGCCACTTCTTCCGGGGATTTACTCTTTCCCTGGAAATGGGATTCACCCAAGCGATTTCCGTCGCCGTCCAAACCGTTTGCTCTAAGGTTCGTCTTGGTGTACGGAGGACAAAAAATCACGAATCTAAGTCCGTCTTCTCCCAACTCGATCCGAGCCGATTCCATGACCGCGTGCAACGCTGCTTTGGAAGAGGAATAGGCGCTCCTACCGGGAATACCATACAAACCGCTGACGGTGGAAGTCACGACTACGACACCTTTCTTTTTTTTGATATAAGGAAGCAAGCGTAACGTAAGAAGGACCGGACCGAAAAAATTCACTTCGAAGGCCTTCCGAAACGCCTCCATCTGCGTCTGGTCCAGACGCGAGTGCGCCGTAATGCCCGCGTTATTGAAGAGCACATCCACGCCGTCCGTGATCTTTGCCAGCTTACTCGCCGCCTTATTGATTTCCTTTTCGGAGGAGAGATCGACCGGAATATGAAATAGATCCGCGGATACCTGAGCCAGTTTCTTTTCCGCCTTCGCGATCAGATCCGGCTTGGATCTGGAAAGATTGATGACCCTGCAAGGAATCTTAGACAGGATTCCGAGAAGAGATTCCCCGATCCCGGAAGAACCTCCCGTAATTACTACGGTTTTACCGCGCCAAGCGTCGACATGCATTGCGGATTATCCTTCCATCTACGAAATCTGATTCAAGAATTTTTTATGTCTTGGATCGTTACGATCTATCTCGAAACCGGATCGGAAATCCCTTCTGCGCCCACCTCGTCCTGGATCAATCTCGCTTCCGCACGGAAAGTCATGTACGACCAAACCCAAGTGATCATGATGGAAACCTTGTTCTTGAACCCTACCTGATAAAACAGATGCACGAAGAGCCAAGCCAACCAACCGAAAAAACCTTTCATCTTCCACACTCCCACCTGGGCGACTGCGTCCTGCCGGCCGATGGTGGCCATGCTACCCTTGTCCACGTATTTAAAAGGAGACCGCTTCTTTCCCTTCAAGTCCCCTTTGATCAGGGATGCCGCATAACGTCCTTGCTGCATCGCCACCGGAGAAACTCCCGGCAAAGGACGCTCCAAACCCTTGGAGTAGGAAGAGATGTCCCCGATCACGAACACCTCCGGATGTCCTTCAATATTGCAGAATTCGTCCACGACCACCCTTCCCGAACGATCCAACTCCGTGCCCAAGGATTTGCTGATCTCGTTCGCCTGAACCCCCGCCGCCCAGATCACGCTGGAAGACCGGATCACACGACCTTCCAAATGCACCCCCTCCGAGTCGATATTCGTGACCTTGGTCCCGACAAGGACCTCGACTCCCCTCTTTTCCAGGCGCTTCTTGGCAAATTCGCTTAACGATGGATGAAATGTCGCCAACAAACGGGGGGAAGCTTCGATCAAAGTGATCTTGGATAAAGCCGGATCTATCGTATGAAATTCGTTCCTGACGATCTCGTGGGAAAGCTCCGCAATGGAACCGGCCAATTCCACACCTGTGGGACCTCCGCCGATGATTACGTAGTTCAAGAGCGCTTTAGCCGCGTCCTTGTCCTCCTCCAGTTCTGCTCTCTCGAACGAGAGCAAAAGTTTCGTGCGGATCTGGAGAGCGTCCTTAAGGTTCTTCAGACCGGTGGTATATTTCTTCCAGTGGTCGTTCCCGAAATAACTGGATTTCGCTCCCGCAGCCAAAATAAGATAATCGTAATCCTGCGAATGCCCTTGAAAGAAAACCTTCCTGGACTTGACGTCTATTTTCTCCACCTCTCCCAGATAAACTGTGACGTTTTCTCGATCTCCTACCAAGGAACGCGTCGGAATCGCGATGTCCGCAGGGCTTAACACCGCGGTCGCTACCTGGTAAAGCAAAGGCTGAAATAGGTGATGGTTTTTTTTGTCTATAACGATGATTTCTACGGATTCGATTTGGGAAAGTTTTTGGATCGCTTGCAAACCGCCGAAACCGGCTCCCACGATCACTACCTTCTTTTTTACCGTTTTATGGGGCATACTTGACTCCGTTTTTATTTAAGATGAACTCCAGCAGACCTTCGGCGGCCTCGGAAACGATGGACTGGACTTCCTCGAAGTCCTTTAAAGATCCATAATATGGATCGGGGACGTCGGGATCCTTGCCCTCCCCTTTTTGGAATTTCCTGAAAAGGTGGATCTTCTTTCTCTCCTCTTCTCCCGACGCGAGACTCAATAGATCCTTTAGATTGGAACGGTCCATGGCAAGAACGAGATCGAACGCGTCGAAATCCGATTTCTGAAACTGCCTTGCACGATGGACCAGTTCGATCCCTTTTTTCCTCGCTGCTTGACGCGTTCGCAAATCCGGGAGTTCACCGAGGTGGTATCTGGATGTACCGCAGGAATCTATTACGAATAAACTTTCGATTCCTTTCTTTCTAACCAGATCCTGAAAGGCGCCTTCCGCCGCGGGGGACCTACAGATATTCCCTAGGCATACGAACAAAACTTTGATTTTGCTATCGAGGGAACGTTCTTCCGGAGAAGCCATAAGAAATCCGGCCTATTTTAACCCGATTTTCTCCCAAAGAAATTCGGGCACTACCTTCATCAGCGCTCCGATAAAAGCCCAAGGAAACCACGGCACGACCGCGGAGCGCACTCTCGACTCGATCCGATCATGGATTTTTTTGGCGCCTACGGAAACTGGCACTACGAAAGGACGACTCTTGAGTTGTTGGTTGATGGGAGTATCTATGAATCCCGGGTGGATCACCGTAACGGAAATACCGTATTTACGAACCTCGCCTCGTAGAGCCTCGAGATACGTGGACACTCCTGCTTTGGAAGCGCTGTAACTCGAGGAGCCCGGTATCCCTCGGAAGGAAGCCACGGAAGAAATGCCCACGATCTGACCGCTTTTCTGCTTCTTAAAAACTTCCAATACCGCGGCCGCACCCGCCATTAAACCGACCAAATTCGTCTCTATCACTTGCCGGTCCGCTTCGAAGCTCTTTTGCCCGAAGGAAGAAGTTGTGGAAATACCCGCATTCGCGATGAACAGATCCAAACCCCCGAGATCCTTTACTAAGGCGGGAAGAACCTTGAAGTTCTGGTCCGCGTCCGAAACGTCCAAGGGTTTTGTAACGATTTTGCCCTTTCCTCTGGCCGATCGAATTTCCTTTGCCAGGTCGTCCAGACTCTTTTTTCTCCGGGAAGTCAGGGCCAGATCGTGACCCGCTTTACCGTAAATCAAAGCGAGTTCCCTACCGATCCCGGAACTTGCTCCCGTAATAATAACTTTTTTAGAGACCCGACTTTCCGACATTATAATAAAGGTCCTTTTTATTCATTAAATTGATTTACCAGCTAGACGGGAAAGGAATTATTTTACCAGTAAAATACCTCATAAAAGAATGACGTAATAGCTCTGGAAAAAGAACTAAATACGAGACGACTCCGCCGATTCAGATGCGCAATTTCGAAGACGAACTCAAAACGAAAGACAAGGAGATCGAAAGACTCAAGAAGCTCCTAGCCCTATCTGAACGTGTTTCTCGCCTAGGGGAAGAGGAGCTCAAAGAGGCGGAGAGCATCCTAGGCGCGCAGGAAACCGCGGCCAATCTCGCACGAACGGAACTGCTCGAAATGCGGGACCGATTCAAGGGATTAGGACAGACATCCTCGGAGCGCAAAACCGCAATACTCGAAATCGTCAACGACAGACAAACGTCTCTTTCCGGCTTGGCGAACAAGTTCGAGGAGATGGGCAAGAAACACGATTACTTCTATTCGGACTTTTTCAGAATCGTCGCGAATCTGGATCTGCCGGAATCCGAAGCCAGGACGTTATGGAAGGAAATCTACGCCCACGCGGAGGAAGTAAGCCGTAAGTTAGGCCGAAGCATGAATTTCGTAGTCGCTTTATTGGATTACATATATCTAAAGAACAGACTGATCGAAAATCCCAAGATCGTGGATATGTATTCCTTCGAAGAGATCATCCTGAACGCGGTCATAGACGAAGGCACCGGAATCTACAACCGTCGCTACTTCAATCTGGTACTGAACAAGGAGATCAATAGGAGCAGACGCTATAAGAGAAACTTCTGCCTCTTCCTTTTCGACTTGGACAATTTCAAGCGAATCAACGATTCCAAAGGCCATTCCTTCGGGGACGATATTCTAAAACTTGTAGCCGGGACCCTCATGTATGCCTTCCGTACCGAGGATATCAGTTGCAGGGTAGGGGGAGAGGAATTCGCGGTAATACTACCGGAAACCACCCGCGAAAATTCAGGCGTCGCGATAGAAAGATTCCGCACGTACTTGAGAAATTCGTCCAAAAACGATTTCAGCCTCGAAGTGACCGTATCCGGAGGAGTATCCGAATATCCGCTCGACTCGGAGGAAGGCGGACACCTTTACTCCATCGCCGACGCTCGCCTATACGAAGCCAAATCCGCTGGTAAAGATAAAATCACTTACTGACCCGTCCAAGCCTCTCCGCATAATTCTCGTCAGCCGATTCTTATTCCTGAATCTGATACTCTATTTCCTTGGTGGTAATTTCGTTCAACTTGGAAATCAAAAGTTCGTTCGTATTCGCCAAGCGATCCGCTAAAATCCGGACCATTTTTGCGGCGAACTCTGGGTTGGATAAAAGATATTTCTCCAGTTGCTGCTTGCTTTCTATGCTTGCCAACTCGGTGTTCATAACCGCTCTCGCAGTGGCGCTCCGAGGCTTTGCACGGAAAAGGGCCATTTCCCCGAAAAAGTCGCCTTTTTTCATCAAGGCCAGACGGGTGGCCGTATTTTTATGAGTGAAGAAGACTTCCACCATCCCCGAAAGAACGATGTACATGGAATTATTATTGTCCCCTTCCCTGAAAATGATTTGTCCGGACTGCACTACGATCTTATTCATTCCACCCCCTGTTAAAATAATTCGGCGTTTCGAACTAGCTTGCCAACCCGCTAGTACAATAGACTATACGTTTCGATGAATTCTATCCTTTCTTTGGGCCTAGAAGGGCTCGGACTAATCTTCCTTGCCTTTCTATTACTCCTCTTTCCCGGGTTTCGAGGTTTATTCGAAAGACGCGCGGCCGACAAGACGCATTCCTCTACGAAAACCAGGAGCGCAGTCGTCGACTTCATCAGAGGCGTATCGATTTCCGGAATCGTAGCCATACATCTGTCCTCCTATTATCGATTTTTCGGACCCCAAGAACCGTTTTCCGATTGGGCCTTAGCGGTTTCGAATCTATCCAGATTTTCCGTACCCGCTTTTCTTATATCATCGGGAATCTACCTCTCGTACTCGAGTTTTTCCTCCTATACGAAACCTAAGATTACTGGACTGATCCTGCCGTATACGATGGTATTTTTGATCGCCGCGGGCCTAAAATACGGGCTCCCGCCGGATTCGAAGACGTGGCTGACTTCTTACGCGCAGGGGGCGATTTTTGCCCCGTATTATTTCGTACCGCTGATGGTCCAGGCCTATGTCTTGTACCCGTTTTTACGTTCCGCCTCGAATCGAATCCCATGGCTGGCCCTGCTACTGGAAACTCTCTTCCTGAATGTCGTATCAAACCATATTTTCGAGTATTTCGATCTTGGAATCAAAGGCTGGGAGCCTATCCTGCTCACCCATTTTCTGTTTTTCTTTACGGTCGGAGTCCTTTCCTCCGAAAAATTCAAACATCCGGAGGAATTCGAAGCCCTCCTCCTGCCGAAAACGACGGATGCTTCCGGCTTTTGGAAATTCCTGACGTTTTCTTTGACGATCTATTCACTGACCGTATTGGTTCTGACGTTCCGCTTTTCGATGGAAGTATCGAACCACCTTATCTTTTATCCGCTCGGGATGTTCCTGATCTTGTTTTATTGGGGACGAAAAATCGAGACTGCGGCCCCCCCTCCCCTCCCCTATCGGATTTTTTGCGCTCTTGGACGGGGGAGTCTAGGAATCTTTCTCCTCCATCCGGTCCTTATACATTTCTTCCACGCGCATAACCCGTTCGAACCGGGGTGGGCTCAAATACCGTTTTATTTCGCGACTTGGATCCTGAATCTGGCTATCCCTTGGGTCGTATGGGAAGCACTCTCCACCGCATTACGTCGCATTTTAAAGAAAGGACGACAGCCTTAGGACATACCGTTTTTAAATCTCGGGTCGTCCGTTACTCCGGATTCCCGAACTTCCGAAAGAGCCTCGGCATAACCTAAGAGAACTCTAAGAGCGTAGGCGCTACGTTCCCGAATATAGGAGTCCTCTTGGGAAACCGGATCCCCGGGATTTAAGAGATGTTCCGTGTCGCGAAACAAAAGCTGCTCCGGGATATGGCAAAGCTTGCTGTTCTTATAGCTGCTTCCCCGCAATTCGTCCACGGGAAAAGCGCCTCCTCGTCCGGCGGAAACGCCGACAAGAAGGGAAGGCTTATGACCCAATTGAGCCACTCCGGCATAAAGGAAAAAATTCTTCAACGCCGGGCTTGCCATTCCTGCGTATTCCGGGGAAATCGTTACAAAGCCTTCGCAACCGCGAAGCTCGGAATCTATCGGTTTCCAAATCGAATCCCACTCCGGACCGCCGTCCCAAAAACTTTCCTGCCAAATCGGTAACGGAGTCTTGCCGAGATCCAGTGTCCAAGTCTGGACGGCCATGTCCTTTAATTTCTGAGCTAGAAAATTCCCGACCTTCGCGGACTGGGACTCTTTTCTATGCGAACCCACAATAATACCTATTTTCATTTGCACTTTAAACGAACTTCGCCTACCTTTCTGGGAAGGCTTACAAACGCTCGAATTTATCCAATGAAAAAAATTTTTCCCAAGGAAGAACGATCAAAAACTTGTCGATAACGGTCAGCGAATTCCGTATTTTTTCTTTAAAGTAGAAAGATCTCTTAGGAATAAATCCTTGGTTTTCGAAGGTAAAGATTTCAAATCCAGGACCACACGATCCGGGGCCTTCCGGGGTGAAATCGTTTCACCCCCCCTTCCTTCCTTTTTTTTGAGGAGAGTTTCCAGATTTTTTACGGATGCCTCCCTTCCGGAACGGAGCATGTCGCCGACGGATTTCTGGTCCAATCTGGCTATCGAGCTCAACTGTTTCACGTATCTTTCCGTATAGCCGAGCAGTTTGGCGACCTCTTCGGCCGTTTTCTTTTTTTCCTTACGCAAGTATTGGATCGCCCGACCCACTTCCCAGGGATTCAGACTTTTCCTCTTTTCGTTTTCCGCCAGAGCCATCTCGTAACAGCGGTCCTCGGACGCGTCCGTTTCCACTGCCGCTATGGATTTCCATCCCAAAATCTTCGCGGCCTGGTAGCGCCTTTCGCCCGCTACGATCTGAAATTTTTTGCCCGCCTTCCGGACCACGATAGGCTCGATCAAGCCTAGACGACGCATAGATTCGGTAAGATCGCTTACCTCTTCCCTGCCGAAAATCCTGGGCTGCTCGGGATTCGGTTGAATATCTCCGATGGAAATCTCTTTACGGGACGATTCTTCTCCGCCGAACGCAGTCAGCAGATCCATACCGGCAAACTCAGCTCTCTTGGCCATTCGCCCTCCTTATTACTTCTTCCGCCAAGGCGGAAAACATCTGCATCGCCTTCGGATCATATTCGGATAGCAGTTTCCGTTTCGCCTGCGACTGTGGAATCGCTTCTCTCCTGTATACGACGGAATCGAAAACCGGAAAATATTTCCGGATCGCGTCCGCGAGTCCGGATAAAGCCCGGGAATCCTCGTACTGGTTCAACACCGCTCCCAGCAACCCCAAGTCGGGATTCGCTTTTTTACGGATTTTTTCTATCGTGCCGTGCAAATCCTTCAATCCCTGGACGCTAAAAGCTCTCGTCTGAATGGGAACCAGAACCAGATCCGCGGCGATGAGCGCGTTCTCCAAAATCAGACCGAGGGACGGCGGACAGTCTATGATAACGTATTCGTAAGAGGATCTGACGGGCAACAAGGCGTCCCTCAACAACTCGAAGTCGTCGCGTTCGTAAGGAGTCGTAAAATTCGCCAAATGAATGGAAGAAGGAATCAGATCCAAACCGGGAGCAAGATTCAGAACGATTTCGGAAATCGGAATCGTCGAATCCCCACGGTAGCCCAAAGAATGGAACACCGATTTCTCGACTTGGCCGACGTACAACTGCGTGATATTCGCCTGGGCGTCCCAATCGATCAGAAGGACTTTTTTTCCCGATTTAGCCAAGGCTTCGGCCAGACAGATGGAAACGGTGGTCTTACCTTCGCCGCCTTTTTGATTGGAAACCGCGATCACAATTGATTCGTATCCGCTTTTCCGCTTCCTGCGGAAATATTTATCTAAAATTTCCTCTTTATATTTCCCCTTACCCTGGACCGGAATATTCCAAGCCTCCGCCTTTTGCCGAAATTCCTCTTCGGAAGAGACCGCATACACCGAGAGAATCTCCCGAATTTCCAACACCCTAGCTTTCATTTTTCCAGAACCTTTGCCTCTTGATCCCTTTACTGATCCGTTTTGTCAATCAAACCTATGTCTCATTCTATCGGATAAGGCGAAAAAACGAGATTGCTTGGAGGCGGGTAGGGGAGGAGACTAGTACAATCATTTACCGGGTTCGAACTGGGGTGAAATCGTTTCACCCTCCCCGGATCCGAAAAACGATGAAAAAGAAATACTCGCGCATTTTTAAGATACTTCTCCCCTTTTTACTAATCTCCGTCTCCTCGAATATACGTTCCCAAGAGATACCGAAAAAAGAACCTCGGCTTGCGACGCAAAACGGCAAAGCGGCCGAAAAAGAATCTTTCTCCGAAGAGAAAATCGGGTTCTGGAAAGGCTTTTGGAGCCGCTCTTCCGCGACCGTACTCGCGGGAGAAAACGGAGGGCAGCATATCTTCGAATCCGGCACCAAATACCCGAATCTTTCAGGGGCCGAGGCCGGGTCCAGAATCACGTATAGTCGCGAATTTTCCTACGGCGGAATAGAACTAAGGCATTGGTGGCAGAAATGGGAATTAACCGCCGGTTATAGAAGCAACGGACGGAATACAAGAGTAGGGCAGGGGAGGGACGAAGACTTCGCGATGGCGAACTTCTCTGTCGAAAGAGGGAACAAGTTTTCCTTCAGGGAATGGAGCTTTTACGATACGCCTTATACGTTCAGCGGCACTAAGAACTTTGCCGACGGGAGAGGGCGACTTAAGATGAAACAGGACAGAATAAGTCTCACCGTACGGCGCTATCTCGGCGATAGCGATCCTGACGGCAGAAAAGAAGGCAAGGGGCTTTTTCTGACCGCCGGAATTCATTATACTTACTTCAAATACTATCTCTACGACGTGAACCAGTGGATCGCATCCAACCCCATCTTTTATGGACCGATCGGAATCGGGCTCAGTTTTTCCAACAGCACCTGGGAAGTGCCCGTCGGAATCGGTTACAGATATTCCGACGGAGTCTGGCTTTTCGAAGGAAGCTTTATGGGGAGCACTTGGTTCTCCCATTTCCGGGATTATCACTACCAAAGAAATCTGAATTTCATCGGTAACGCCGCCGGGTACGGCATCGAAACGAATATCGGAGGAGGGAGAATCTGGAATTCCTGGCTGTTTTTCCTTCGCCTGACCGAAAACAGGTTGTACGGTGCGGGAAGTTTCAGAACGGCGGGAGGAATCAGCGCGAGCGACATCCTATCGAACAGTGCAGGAAGTTACCGTAATTACTTAAGTACGAAACAATACGATCTGGAATTCTCGATCACGAATTATCTGGAATGGATTTCAAAGTAAACAGAGGCAATTTGAAAAATAGGTTACTCATCCTCAATTTAGGCGGACCGCGCAACTCGGACGAAATTCCGAAATTCCTATCGGACCTCTTCGAAGATCCCTTCGTTTTCGATCTGCCCTTGCCCGAATTCCTAAGAATGCCCTTAGCAAGGAAAGTCGCGTCGTCCAGATCCGAAAAAGTCCAGGAGACTTACGCTTCTATGGGATTCGGAGGCGGCTCCCCTCTCGTTTCCGAGACGGAAAAGCAAGCGGAAGCTCTCAAAAAATTATTGGAAGAATCCGGAGAAAAATGGGAAGTAAAAATCGCCATGAGTTGCGGGTATCCCGATCTACGCGAACTCGGACCCGACTGGACGGATCCGAAATCCGGAACGATCATTTTGCCCTTATACCCTCAATACTCCAGATCGACCGTGCTATCCACAGCCATGCTGTTAAAAAAGAGCTTGGGCTACTGTCCCTCCGGTCATCCCGGCTGGATCCTTCCGTTTTCGGATAGAATCGAATATCTGGAATCCGTCCGAGACCTGATTCTGGATTATTTCCAAGGAAAATTGAAACGGGAAGACTTTCTACATCTCGAAGCGAGTCCGGTCGCAAACTGGCAAAATATCGATCTAATTTTCAGTGCACACGGAATTCCCTTGAGATTGATCCGAAAGGGAGATTCGTATTTAAACGAAATCGAAAAGAACGCACGAGACTTAGAAGGACTCTTAAGGGAAAAAGGATTCGCGGGAAATATTCACCTATCGTTTCAAAGTAGGGTCGGCCCCTCGAAGTGGACGAGTCCGAATACTCTGGACAAAATCGCGGAGTTAGGAGCGAAAAAAACCGAAAGAGTAGCGGTATATCCTATCAGCTTCGTCAGCGACCATCTCGAGACGCTCGAAGAAATAGGCGTGCAAATCAAAGAACACGCCTTAGCCAACGGAATCCGCGAGTACTATAGGATTCCTGCGCTCGGATGCTACCCTACTTTTCTGGAAGCCCTAAGCAAATTCGTATTCGAAGCAAAACTCGCCGTAGAAAGAGGAGGAACGAGGGAATCTTGCCTCTGTTTAACGAGAGGCGGATACGACCCCGAAAAAGAAAATACGCGATGCATCGCTACGCGATAAGGATCGCGATCGATATTTAAGCCGTCGGCTCGTCCTTTAAGAAGGAGATGCTGAACGGATACTTCCATCGGATTCCGTCGGCAGCTTTAATGGCGCCTATGATCGGAAAAATCAGATAGCACGCGCCGAGCAAAATCAGGAAAGGAATTCCGATCAGGAGTAAACAGAGAATCCCGAAGACGACCCCGTAAACGACGGAACTGATCATCCAGTTGACCACGATCTTTCCCTGAGCGTCCACTTCCGAATCCGAATCTTTTTCGATCAACCAGAGAATCAAGGGGACGAGCAAGCCTACGCCCGGAAACAGAAAAGCGGAATAGAGCGATAAATGCAGTACCATACAATATTGGTTTACGGTCATCCCGAGGCGTTCGTTAGCGCGAGGGTAGGGGGAATCTAGGATTTTCTTCTTTTCGGCTTCGTATTCTTCCTCGGAAATCGCGCCTTTCTGTTTTAGCTCGTTTAGTTTTTCCAGTTCGTCGTATTTCATCCGTTTTTTCCCCGACCCATCCTCAAGTTACGGCGTAAGCCCGTTCCAAAATCGATTTCAAACCGATACCCTGCCTGAAATTACCTTCTACTTTTATTTCCGGCGGCAGGAGGCGATCTAGTTCCCTATTAAAAGAATACAATTGAGGACCGTAAACGGGGATAGCTTCCTTCCATACGGTCACGTAATGATTGAGGGGGTCCGAACTTTCCGGCAATAGTTTTTTCCGATCCTCTTCTACGATCCCGATGATGTCGTCCTCCGACCTTGTCGCAATCTCTCTGTCTCCGGCTCCTCCGTATATATACGTCTCGGAGTGTATCCCTTTTTCCGATCTGCTGGGGAAAATAAAATCGTTCAACAAAATCCCTCTCACCCGCACCCCCAATTCGGAGGAAAACGTCTTGTGATCCTTAGGAAAGAGGATCCCGAAACCTTTCTTTCCCTGGAGGACGGAATCTTTTCCGAATCTAGTCACGCTAACCACGGGCAAGAGCTCCAGCACTCCATGGTAGGATTTTAGTTCCGGAAATTCTCCCTTTAATATCCTCAGACTGGAATTCAATCCCGTAGCGATCGTGATCTTAGATCCGGGGAATTTCTTCCGAAGATCTCTTAGGTTTGTCACGTCCTCGTCGTAGCGGATTTCCCCGTCCTGGGTCACTCTCGCTTCCAACGCTCCGATCAGAGTGCCGATCCCTCCGCGAAAACTGACCGTCCCTTTTCTTCCCGGCAATACTTTCGGTTGGAGCTTCATGGACTTGGAATAGGCCATCATGTTTTTCCAAAGGGTTTGGTCTTGGAGTAGAAATTTCCCGAAGACGAATTCCGCGGACATCGCATCCAAATCTCCGGCATAGATGCCGCCGAGAGCCGGCTCCAGCAATTTAGCGACGGCAGCTTCGCCTAACACCCGCTTGCCCCAATGGAGCACGGATTCGCCCGGCTCCGGTTTGGAAGGCTTGGAAAAAGATCCGTATAACATCCTCAATATTTCCGGAAAACTCAACGGCATCCTTCTGGGTTTGCCGTTCGCAAAAATGAATCTTTTTCGGGCTGCGGAATCCGGAAAGAGTAGATCCAGACCCAAACGTGCGGCCAATTTTTCCAACTGCCAGGAATTCAGGATGCCGTTCGCCGCAGTCTCCACGATTCCGTATTCCGTTCTGACGGAATGGATCAAACCGCCGGTGCTATCCTTCTTTTCCAATACCAACACGGATTCCCCTTTTTCCAATGCGAGGAACGCGTGTACAAGACCGGTAAATCCGGCTCCTATAACGACTTGATCTGGGATCTGTTTCGCCACGGATACATGGTAGAATCCTCGAAACTTCTGGCAATAACATTGCCCTCTCCGATTCGAGGAAAGCGCCGGATCGGAGACTAAGAAATATCAAACTTTTTCTCAAAAAGTGAAGCGGTACCCGAAAGTATATTTAGTCTCCGAAAAGGAAGTGGAGGAAGAACCGGAGGATCCCAGATTCGACATCCCCGTATTGGAAGGAAGAGCGGATAGGATCATACCGGAACTTTTTCCATCGGATGCTTTGACTAGATTCCTACCATACCCCGCCAAAAAATACGCGTCCAAAAGATTCAAAACGTAAATTGCACCCAGAGCGTAAAGAGCGTCCTGATAATGTTGAAAATCCCGATCGGCTTCCACTCGTTTCTGGTGGATCAGGTTGTAGTTCTGGTCGAAGTAATACTGGCTGATCGGATCCGGAAGGACAGGGGGAGTGTAGAAGGTGGTGACTCCTAACGCACCTCCTAAGAGTGCCGTTTCGGAATACGGATTTCCGATCGTTCCGTAGTCCTTCATGGCGTTCCGATAGACTCTATATTTGTCGTAGGAGGCAACAGCCGCAGCGGCCATCAAAGTAGGCCAAAGTACTCCGAACATTTTCCGATCACTATAAAATTGACCCCAACCCGGAAGGATCGCGGAACGAAAAAGCGCTTTTTTCGGATCTATGGCATCCTGCACAGGCGCCTCGGCCTGACGACGCTGAGCTTCTTCCCTTTTTAGTCGTTCCGCGTCCTCCAGCTGCTGCTGGACCTGTTGCTTCCTAGCGACTTCGCGCAATTGCGCGTCCCTTTTATCGGTGGCGATTTTCTTTTCCTCGGCGATGCGGATTTTCTCCTCTTCGTCCTCGCCGACGTTCCTATATAGAACTTTGAGTATAAGGTTTTTATAAATCGTTCTCTTGCCGGATTCCGTCTGGATTACCACGGTGGATTGGTTTTGAGTGACCAAATCCCCTTGCACTTTTCCGCCTTCCCGGAGAAGAATCGTGACCGGAAATGCCGCGGCCGGCAATAAAAGCAGGATCAAAACGAAAACAATTTTTCGAAACGTAATTAAAACCATTCTAAAATCTTGGCAACCGCAAAAGCGCATCTCGCATTCGGGAACCCCGAATATTGGACGGAAAAAAATTTATTTCCGAACTCTAAATTGCCAATTCCAACCCCATTTTACAAGACAATCGGGCGGCGGATAATGTTCAGATGGACTGAGAGAAAACCTTCGTTTCAGGAACTTTTCTTCTCAAACGCAAATCCAAACCGGTACACGCGTTCCGTAGAAAAGGCTTACCCGAATCCGTTAGCACAAGGGTGGAGCCTTCCCATCTGATTAGATTATCGTCTTCCATGACGCTCAAATAGAGTTTCACCTCGTCGAAAATCTTTTCCGGAACGGTCACACGACCGGCGGTGGAAAGCTTGAGAATCAACTCCCTTTGTTCCAAATCCTCCGAAGTCAACTTATGTCCTCTTAGAAGTGCGAATCCGTCTTCATGGATCCTGCGTTGGTATTTTTTCAGGATTTTTTCGTTTTGATGGAAACAATCCCAGCTATCCGAAATCGCCGAGACCCCGAGGCCAAGAAGCAAATCCGTCGGTCTCGTGGTGTATCCCATAAAATTGCGATGCAACGTTTCGTCCAAGGAGGCGGAGTATAGGGAATCGGATTCGAGGGCAAAATGATCCATCCCGATTTCCTTATATCCCGCATTCAGGAACATCTCTCTACCGATTTCGTAGAGTTCCCTTTTATCGGAACCTTTCGGAAGATCCTCTTCGGTAAAGAGTCTTTGAGCGGCTTTGATCCAAGGTACATGAGCGTAACTATAAAAGGCGATACGATCCGGGCGTAGCTCCAAGGTCTTGGAAATCGTCGCGCGGACGCTTTCGCTGGTTTGTCTGGGAAGTCCGTAAATAAGATCGAAATTCACGGACGTGTATCCCAACTTTCTAGCTCCGTTCGTGATCTTTTCCGTAAGCTCGAAGGGTTGAATTCGATTGACCAGCCTCTGTACTTCCGGGTCGAAATCCTGAACACCCAGACTGATTCTTTTGAAACCGAAATCCTTCAGTAGTTCCAACTGGGTCAGACGTGTCCGTCTAGGGTCCACTTCCAACGAAAATTCGGGAGTCGAGGATACCTTCCAGGATTCCAGAATTGTATTTAATAAAACTCTTAAATTCTCTTCGGAAAGATAGGTGGGAGAGCCCCCGCCTAAGTGAAGTTCACGCAATTCCCTTTTGGTCAATTCGGGAACTTCCCGGGTATAGTTGCGGAATTCCTCGAGCAAAGTGGCTATATATGGTTCTTCGACCGCGTGATTTTTCGTAATGGATGTGTTACACCCGCAAAAAGAACATAAGGTTTCACAAAACGGAATGTGCAGATACAACGCGATGGACGAATCTTCCGGAAGGATCCTTCTGCGTATCGCTTCCAACCATTCCGTCCGGTTCGGATCGGATTCCCAATAAGGAACCGTCGGATAACTGGTATAGCGTGGGGCCGGAACGTCGTATTTTTCTATCAAGTCGATTTGCGATTTCATGCAAACACCTCCCTCACGGTTTTTACAAAGGTTCTTACATTCGCTTCCGGAGTTTTGGGAAGGACCCCGTGACCTAAACCGCAGATCCACCCGGCTCTTTTTTCCGGAGATAGATCCAGAAAAGGACGTAGCCATTCCAAAAGATACGCCCTAAAGTCCGCGGGATCCAGAAATAACATAGCCTGGTCGAAATTCCCTTGGACGAATTGTTTTCCGTTTCCGAACAGTTCGGTCAGGTCCGAGCGGTGATCCACGCCGAACCCAAGCAACCCGGAAAGAGACCTCACAGCTTCAAGACTCCGAGAGGGTAGGGCCTTGGCGTAATATCCGATTTTTCCGGGGAAGGCCCGCACCAATTCACTCAAAGGAGGCAAAACCGCCTCGTCGAAAAATCCCGGAGAAGAATCTCCACCCGCAGTATCGAACACCATCACTACTTCCGCACCGCCCTCTAATTGCAGACGAATATTTTCCTTCAATAAAGGGATGATTTTTTCGTAGAACCCTTCCCGCAAAGATTTAGAGACTTTAGGAAGGACCAGATTTCCGTCGTGTTTTCCCAAGGTCGCATAACAAAACAGGGTCCATGCTCCGCCGACGAATCCGATCAAGGATCGGTCTTCCGGGATCCGTTTTCTAGTCAGGGAGACCGCTTTTTTTTGGAATCCCATAAAATCCACAGCCTGCTCCAGAGGATGCATCCGTTTCAGATCTTCCAAACCGACGAGTTGCCATCCCAGCTTGGGACCTTCGTCCCCAAACTTTAGACCCATCCCGAGAGCTTCCAACGGAAACAGAATATCGGAAAATAGAATGGCGGTATCGAAACCGAAATCGTCGACCGGACCGAAGGCCACCTCCGCGGCCAACTCGGGGACCTTACAGAGCTCTTCGAAGCTGTGCTTTTTTCTTAAATTCTGGTAATGGGAATGGTAACGGCCCGCCTGCCTCATCATCCAGATCGGCGGCACCGTCTGGGGCAGGCAACGCAACGCATTTTCGAATTTCGGGTTAGGCATCCTGTAAATCTCCGGTCCATTGGTAACCGACTCCTCTTACGGACCGGATCGCGTCTTCGCCCTGGTCTTCGAAGGCTTGTCTAAGACGAACAATGGAGTTGTCTATAGTTCTATTCGTGGGGAATTTTTCCTCTCCCCAAAGGCGGTCTAAAATTTCATCTCTGCTCACGGTTCTATGTCTTTCCTCCACCAGGAGGTTCAAAAGGGCGCAGTCCCTTTTAGAGAGCCGGGCTTCCTCTCCTCCGGGGGAGCGGATCGCGTATCCGGAAAAATCGAGTAGGTAGCCACGGTAGGAATATCTGGCTCCTCTAAAGGAATGTTTATGAGATTCTAATACGTGTCTCACTCGGATCAAAAGTTCTTTTAAATGGAACGGTTTCGGAATAAACTCTTCGGCACCGAGCTCGAACCCGCGCAGTCTTTCCGGCGCACCGGAATGGGCCGTAAGAAAAAGAAAAGGAGGGCAGTCCTTGCGACTCCGCAATTCCGCAGCCAATTCGAATCCGTCTCCGTCGGGCAAACGCACGTCCAATAGCACCAGATCCGGCTTCGTTTCCATAGCCAATACTTTCGCGGATTGGACGGATACGGTCCAAACGATCTCGTAGCCTTCCTTTTCCAATCTCTCCTTTAGGGTCTCTCCTAAAGAACGATCGTCTTCCACGAGTAACAGTTTCTCTCTCATTGCGTCGGAACCTTTTTTTCCGTGGAGGGCAGGGTCCATTCCGCACGGAATCCTTCCGAAAGACGGGGGCGCAATACGAAATTTCCGCTCATCTTTTCTATCAGTTTTTTGACGATATAAAGACCGACTCCGCTTCCGCTGGTGGATGTGTGCCTTACGAAGGGACGTCCCAACGATCTGGAATCCCCCTTAAATCCGGATCCATTATCCTCAAATATGAATCTCACTCTTCCGTTCGGAGCCGATTCGGAGGAGATACGAACCTCCGTAGCTCGGCCGTGTTGGAGGGAATTTTCCAAAAGATTCCGAAAGACGCTTTCCAACGCCTTACGATCGGCCCTGACCCGTTTTTCTTTCCAGTCCGTGACCAACTTCAATTCCGTCCAGTCTTCCCTAAGACTTTGTTCCAGATCGTTTAAATCCGTGCTTTCGAGATACAGACGTTCCGAGCGCATCAAGCTAGCGAGGTATAACGCCTTGGTCATCTGGGATTCTATTCTCACCGAATCCTTGAGCAAACGATGGAGCAATTTGTCTCTGGCAGTCTTGGAACCCTCGTCCAAGAGACTCTCTACTTGGAGACGCAGACTGGCCAGCGGAGTCTTGATCTCATGGGTCACGGTGGAGAAGAAGTCGTGGATCAACTTGTTACGTTTGTCTTCGCGGAACGTCAACCAAACGAGGGTCAGCCCTCCGGATACGAGCATGAAAAGGAAGAACGTTCCTTCCAACTTGATCATAAGACTCTGACGTTCCAGTTTATCCAGGACTTCCCGTTCGGCTTCCTTGCCGAGCCTGGCAGCGAATTCCGTGGCCATTCGATTCTGACGGAGTCCCAAAAAAAGCCACCAAGCCCCGAGAGAGACGGTAATGAGCACCCAGGCTACGGGCAGTACGACTTTTTTGTATTTCCAGAAGGACATAGGATTAAACTTTATTTTTTTTGAATGCCTTTTCCGCCAAATCGAAGGTCTTTTCCAGAATCTCCGACGTATGAGCAAGACTCGTGAAGCCTACCTCGTACCCGGACGGCGCAAGATAAATTCCTTCAGTCAACAGTAAATGAAAAACGTTCGCAAAGGCCTCCTTATGGCCGTTCGGAATCGAATCGACGGTCCGGATCGGAGAAGGAGTCGACCGATGGAACCAAAATAGGGAAGAGTGCGCGGTAACGGACCAGTCGCTATCGGGATCGTATTTTCGGAAGATCGCGAGCAAGCCGTCCGTCAATCGTTTCGTCCTCTCCTCCAGAACGGAGTAAACGTTTTCCCGTTCGCATTTGACCAACGTAGCCAATCCCGCTCTCATTCCGAACGGACTCGCGCTCAAAGTCCCCGCTTGGTATACCGGTCCTTGCGGTGCGACCAAATCCAATAAGTCCGCGCGACCCGCATAGGCGCCTACGGGAAATCCCCCGCCGATGATTTTTCCGTAAGTGACAAGATCGGGTCGGATGCCCAGCTCGCCGCTCATACCTCTTAAGCCCACTCGAAATCCGCTGATCACTTCGTCGAAGAGAACCAAGGCGCCGTGACTCCGGGCAATCTCCACGATCTTTTGCAGGAATTCCTTCCTCTGTACTAAGAGTCCGTAATTCGCAGGCAAAGGTTCTATAACCAAGACGGCTATGTTTTTTCCTTCCCGGGCGAATAGTTCCGCAACGGCGCTCTCGTCGTCCAGAGGAAGAACCAACGTATTGCCGATTAATTCGGAACCGATGCCTGCGCTATCCGAAGAGGCCTCTCCCGCTAGGCCCGAACCGGCTTTGACCAAAAGAGAATCCAGATGCCCGTGGTAGCAACCGTCGAACTTCAGGATCTTGTTTCTTCCCGTAGCGGCCCTAGCGACGCGTAACGCGCTCATCACGGCTTCCGTTCCGCTATTTACGAAGCGGATTTTCTCCACCCAAGGAATCCGGGAGACGATCCACTCGGCGAGTTCGAGGGAATACGGTTCCGCCGCTCCGAAACTCCAAGCGAGAGATGCCGTTTCCCGAACGACTTCCTCCACTTCCGGATCCCTATGACCCAAAAGAAGAGGTCCGAAGCTCAGACAATAATCCAAATATTCCTTACCTGAAACGTCGGTTAACAACGGACCCTTTGCGGCTTGGAAAAAAACCGGAGTCCCCCCTACGGATCGGAAGGAACGGACGGGCGAATGGACTCCGCCGGGAACCACTTTCTTGGCCCTTAGAAAAAGCTCTTCCGAGCTACCGTATGATTTCAAGAGAGGATCTCCTTTCCGCGTCTAGCCGCGTACGTGATGAGGTAGGAAGCCCCGGCCCTGGAAAATACCTGCCAAGTTTCCCGCAATGCGTCCTCGAATTTACAAAAACCGTTTTCCGCGAGAAGAGCCAGTGAGGCGTATTCCCCGCTGACTTGGTAGGCTCCGACAGGAAGGTCCGTCGCCTCTCGGATGGGACGTATCAGGTCAATCGCCGTCATGCCCGGTTTGACCATGAGCAGATCGGCTCCTTCTTGCGCGTCCCGGAGAGAGGAAAGAAGGGAATCCTCCCGGTTACGTACGTCGATCTGGTAGGAGGAACGATCCCCGTGCCCCGGAGTCGACTCTGCCGCTTCTCGGAAGGGGCCGTAAAAATTGCTTTTGAACTTGGTGGAATAACTCATGACGGGAACGTGCTCGAAACCGTTCGAGTCCAGAATTCTCCGATGACTGGCGACCCTTCCGTCCATCATGTCGGAAGGAGAAATTCCGTCCGCTCCCGAATTCGCATAACAAAGTGCGATTTCCGAAAGCCTTTTAACGGAACTATCGTTGTCAATTCGGCCCTTCTTGTCCAACAAACCGCAATGACCGTGGCTAGTCAGCGAGCAAAGACAGGTGTCTATCCAAAGAAATACTTCCGGAAATTTCTTTTTGATCCCGCCTATCGCGTCTTCGTAAAATTGAACGGGGATCGAATCGTCCGACTTATGCCCGGGAACGAGAAAAAGAAGAAAATGCTCCGTTCCCGCCTTGAGATCGGATTCGACTTGGGACAAGACCGTCTGTTTCGTATCTCGAAAGACTCCCGGCAAGGAAGACATCGCCTCGCGATCGGCGAGCGATTCCGCCACAAAAAGCGGTTGTACCAATTTTTTAGGATGGAGGGATTCCGAGGAGAGAAGGTTTCTGAGAGCCGGACTAGTCCGGTTCCTTCTCAACCCCATTCCGTACGATTCTTTCATTGGGTTCCTATTTCCTTTTTCAGAAATTCCGGAATTTCTCCTACGCAGGCAGTCACCCAGGATTCGTAATTCGGAAAAGCGAATATCCTGCCGGGAGTTCCTAAAACATTTCTAATATATGTGTACGTGGAGCCCGCCCCGGTCGCGTGGACTTTATTCGCAATCGAAGGATCCTTCTTATAGGCGCGGGCGAATTGGGAGGCGCTCATCCAGAAAAAATGGGTGTATTCCGAGAGATCCGAAGGTTCTTCTTTCCATTCCACCTTATAGGTAGGCAACCTTCTCCAAGCTCCTTCCACGATCCCGCTTTCCTCATGGGTCAGTTTGATGAAGTCCGGTTCCGATCCCGCGAGAACTTTCAGAGTTTTCGCATTCTCTTCCCCTAGTCCGTCGGTGGAGGCGTGGATCCAGATGTTTCTCTCCGCTAATTTTTCCCAGGTTGTCGTTCCCGCTACGACCAATACCGTTCGAGGCTCCGGATTTGGCCAGGCTTCCGGAAACGCGTCCGCTCGAGCTACGAACCAAAATCGGTCGGGAGGAGGGGAGGCGGAGAGGGGGATTCGAACCCTGCCGGAAGCGAATTTTTTTACGGGTAGCATTCGGGAAGAATCGACCGGCTTCGGAAAGTCTTCCGCAGGAAGGCGGACGGAAGTGTTCAAAACGATACCGGAATCGGTTTTCCCTCTTAAAAATAAGACGGTGCCGGCAAAAGAAGAATGAATCGCCACGCCGATTTTCTGGTGGCACCCTCCGCCAAAACCCGAAAGAATCCTTCTTTCCTCCGCGACATCCGCTTCTTCCTGGGGGTCACGCAAAGAGGAAAGAAGTTCCCGAACCCTTTCGTCGCCGGCGCGGAACTCCGCGGCTAGCGCCCCCTGGGCTGGAGCATTCGGATTTTTTGATAGAGGAAGGACCATGAACATTTGTTCGTCCAGGATTTTCCTGAGTTGGGTGCGTACTTCTACGTACTCCTCCAGATCGGAAAAGGAAAAATCCGCGGAAAGCAGACGGTCCAAGGCCGCCTTGGCGACTACGAGCCCGGAAATGGAAGGGTCTTCCATCCACTTTCGTACCCTCGTTTGCACGTTTCCTCTTACGGGATGAAAATGGATGGGCTTTCCACGGTATCTGGAGGGGAGGGCAGTCGGCAAAAATGCGGAAAGATTGTATTCTCTACGGGGGCTCGAAGAGTGAATGTTCAGTACTTCCGGAGGATTTTCAAAGGAGGATCGCTTCCAAAGCAATACGTCCCTTTGGTCCGCGCGAGGCAAGACCATCATGGTCTCCGTACCGGGATGGCCTTCCAAATCCAAATCCTTATAGGAATGGATGACCAGATCCACGTTTCCGTCCGTCAATTCCTTGGTCAGATCTTGGGTAAACACTCCGCGGGAGGCCATCTTCCACAAAGGAGTGACGAGGTCCTGGTCTCCGCTGGCCTCTTTAAAAAAGAGATCCACTTGTAAGCTCGGATGAGAGCTTAGCAGGGCGTCGCGTACGAGACAGGATTGGAGTTTTGCGAGCGAACTTTTCCGGGAGCCGATTCTCAGAACGAAGGACAAGGTAGGTCTTCCCAACCGAATACGAATTGATGCGCTTCCAGCTCTCTTTCTTCCAGAAGATGAGCCAGCACGACATCCAACTCTTCTCTGACTCTTTTCGTTCTTTCTTCGGTCTCTTTCAACGAGGACATCATCTCCGCAAAGGAAACGTAAACGACTCCGGCCGGCCAAGAAGTCTCCAGAGGAACTTCCCGAAAATCCAAGACCAAATCTCCCGGACGAAGACGATTTTGCCAAGGTCCCATAGGAACAGGAGAGGCGATGACCCAGGCTTCTCCTTGGGGAGACCAATCTTCCCAAAGTTGGGAAGAGACGGAAAAAGAATCCGCAAAAAAATCCAAGCGATCCGGATTCCGACCTACGACCTTGACTCGTCTGCCTCCGCTTTTTAACCAAGGAACCATTTTCTCGGCCAATTGCCCCGTTCCCAACAAGGAGATTTCCCGAACAGGAACGTTAGAACCGGAAATGTATTTCTGCGCTAGCCCGCCGTAGGACTGTTCCCCTAAATTCTGCAAATACCCGGAGCGAAGTGAACGACAATCTTCTATCAAGTTGTCTCTGAGTTTCGCCACGTATTCTCCGAAAGCCGAGTCGGGGAGTTCCTGGAATCTCTGACGGAACTGAGCTAAGACTTCCGTTTCTCCGAACAATTTGGACCGGAGGCCCGAGATAATTTCTAAGAGAAGTCGATAGGCTTCATACCCGGTCTTTACTTCCCAATTTTGCGGCAGGGAAATCCGTTCCGGATGAATTCGCGAATCGGTAACCCATACGGTTCTCATACAAGTCTTCCAAGAAAACGCGTCAGGCGGCACAAAGCCGTCCCTTTGTCCGAAATCTGAATGAAACACCTTAAGTGTGGACCACATCTCTTCTAGAATCATACCGAATTCGCAGTCCGTTTTGTCAAAATACTGTCAGCGGATTTTAAAAATATTCCGCTTGCCGCAATTGAGAACCATTTTCAACATGGTCTTATGATCTGGGAACCTCAGACACAAGATTGGATCGTACACGCAATCGTTGCGGCAACGGCTCTCTATCTTCTTTTTCCTTTTTTATCCACCTTGAAAAGTCTCTTCGGAAAAACTTCTGCGGAAGAAATCCGGTTCGGGTGTTACGAAGACGCATGCTCTAGCTGCCGAGTCGTCCCGATCAAAAAAGAAACTCCCCTACGGAAAAGAAAGAATACCTAATTCCAAAAGAGTCATCGCGATCCCGTCTTCGTCATTCGAATAACGCGTGTTATAGGGCGCGAATTTCTTTAAATACGGCACGGCATTTTTCATCGCAAAGCCGAATCCCGCATGGGAGAGCATTTCCAAGTCGTTCTTCTCATCCCCGAACGCGGCGACTCCGCCAGGATCCAATCCGTTCGCTTTCAGAAAGGAGGAAATCGCGGACCATTTGGAGGAATTTTTTTCCAGGATTTCCAGGCAAAAGGATACTCCGTGAATCCTGGTCAAAACCGTTCGAAACCCGGACGCCTCGGGTAGACAAAGGAGTTTTCTTTCCAACTCTTCTAAGCGAGTCTTTTCCTGAGAGAGAAAGCAGGCGACAAGGACTCGATCGCTCCCGTGCAGAAAGCAATCCTCCACTACTCGACTTCTTTCGGTATCTCCGCCGGAGTAATTATAAAATCTGGGGTCCGTGATCGGCGACTCCGCCAGGATGTCTATTCCTTCTTCGTAATGGTCCACATGTAGGATGGGATCGAAGCCCTCTCTTTTTCCGGAATCCAAAACCGCGGCAATCGCATCCGAAGAAAGATAGGTTTCCGAAACCCGGGCCCCCGACGGACTTTCCCTCATGACCTGGCCGTTATTGGAAATCACGAAAAGATCTCCCTTGAATTCGCGGGCAAAGGGGAGTGTGGAAGAGAAACGCCTTCCTGTCGCGATCACTAAGCGCATTCCTTTTTCGAGAGCCGAGTTCAATACGTACGAGTTTAAACTGGAAATTCTCCCCCTGGAGTCCAAAAGCGTGCCGTCCAAATCCATGGCAATCGTATGGATTTTAGGGGGAAGAATAGGGAATATAAGGGAGCTTCTTTCCAAAAAAATTCCGAGCGCCGGTCGGCGTTTTTCCATTTTCATCGGGATCCGACCGGTCTTCCTCCTTTTTTCGTTTCCAAAGCGGCGAAAAATATTTCGCTGGAGACATGAAGATCAGCCTGGCCTATTCCCCCTGTCCGAATGATACGTTCCTCTTCTACCATTTGATTTCCGGAAAGACGAAAGCTCCCTTTTCCATCCGGGAGGAATTGCACGATGTGGAACAA
Organism: Leptospira fluminis; assembly: GCF_004771275.1. GTDB lineage: Bacteria > Spirochaetota > Leptospiria > Leptospirales > Leptospiraceae > Leptospira_B > Leptospira_B fluminis. The sequence continues at coordinate 292,531 of NZ_RQEV01000007.1, forward strand.
CTGAATCGGTTCGCAAAGGAAGGCAAATTCCACGCCTCCAAACTTTCTTTCGCAGCCTTTTTTCAAGTGGCGGATCAGTATTCCCTTTTGGATTCGGGATCGGCGCTCGGAAGAGGATGCGGACCGTTGATCGTATCCAGAAAAGGGGAGGGGAAGTCTAATCCGAAAGGAAAAAAAATACTGGTCCCAGGACTTTGGACCACCGCCAATCTACTGACCCATCTGTATTTGGAAGGGAAGTACGATCCCGTTCCGGTGAGGTATGATTTGATTCTGAACAAGGTCCTCCAGGGAGAAGCCGACTTCGGAATCGTCATCCACGAGGAGAGATTCACCTACGAAAAACGAGGACTGGAAAAGGTCCGAGATTTAGGAGAATGGTGGGAAGAGACCAGCGGCTCCCCGATTCCGTTAGGTTGCATTGCCGTCCGGAAAGATATGGGAGAAACATTCCGGGAAGAATTGGATGACTCCATAAAAGAAAGTCTGGACCTCGCCTACCAAAACCGGGAAAACACGTACGATTATATTTTCAAACACTCCCAAGATACGAGTAGGGAAGTCGTGGACGCACATATCGGACTGTACGTGAACGACTTTACCAGAAGCTTAGGTACGGAAGGGAGAAGCGCCATCCGGCACTTGCACCAGGAAGCGATCCGGACCGGCTTAGTATCTTCTTCGCTCGTTCTTCTCTGACCTTTGTCTTAATTTTCCAATTCCCGAACGATGTCGTAACTGGCATGGGATTGGTTCAAGGTGTACAAATGGATCCCCGGGGAGCCCAAAGAAAGCAACTCCCGGCATTGCCGGACGCTAAAATTCAAACTTCTTCTGTAGAATTCCTCGGGACGATTGCGGACTTCCTCCAGATCGGAAAGGAGTTCTTCCGGAAATTCGCAGGCAGCCATGGCACGAAACCGTTCGATTTGGGAAAAAGAAGTAATGGGCATGATTCCCGGAATCACAGGAACGGAGATCCCTTTCTTACGGACCAAACCGAGGAAAGACTCGAAAATCTCGTTTTTAAAAAATAACTGGGAAACCAAATAGGAAGCCCCCGCGTCCACTTTCTTTTTAAGATTGTCCACGTCCTCTTCCAGACTCCGAGCCTGCGGATGTTTTTCGGGATAACAAGCTCCGCCGATACAAAAATCGAAACCTTCCGATTTGATAAACGAAATCAGTTCGCTTGCATGTCCGAAACCGCCTTCCGCCTTCTGAAACTCTCCCTGGCCCTTCGGAGGATCTCCCCGCAACGCCATCAGATTCCGTATTCCGGAAGAATAAATTTCCCCTAAAATAGATCGGATCTCCTCGCGATTTCCGCCTACACAAGTAAAATGGGCCGCTGCCGGAAGATCGAATTGCTTAGCCAAGTCGGAAGTCAAACGGATGGTCTTATCCCGAGTGGAGCCTCCGGCGCCGTACGTAACCGTAATGTACCCCGGCTGGAGACGGGAAAGCTCACGTAAAGTTTCCGTCAATTTGCCTTCTCCTTCGTCCGTTTTCGGAGGAAAGAATTCGAAGGAGTACACGGGTCCCTTAGCGTTATTATAAATTTCTAGGATCTTTTTCATATTTTCCTTATCCGCGAATCCGCGGGTATCTTAGCCGCAGCTCAAAAGAACGGGAACCAATCCTCGTCCAGTTTTCTGGGGGCCGAGAGCCTTACCGACCAACGCGCCCGGTTTTAAATTTTCGGAAGCGACCTTGACTGCATGGCCTCCCGTCAAGCCCGCCACCAAAAGATCTCCCGGGTGGATCGGATGGGATTGGGCGTCGACACAAGCGTGAACCACACCCGAGATCGCGACCAACCACTGCCCTTCGACGTGCGGCCGTTCTCCTAGAACCAATGCCGCCGACTTAACGGCAACACCTACTACGTTTGTCGCATTCGGGTTCTTGGATTTATGAAGACGACCGTCCTCTCCCATGACCAACCAGTCTCCCTCGCCGATCACGTCGGAAGACTGGACCGGAAAAAATCTCGCGATGCAGTCGATTCCGTTTCCGGTCTGCATGTATACGGTACCGATAAAATCGGATTCCCCCTCCGCCAAGACCGCCTTGCCGGAGCCCGTCTCGTTCAAAGGCGGGATTCCCTTCCCGCTGGCATACACTGCATATCCCGATCGGGAATGAAACCATCCTCCGAAGCCTCTTTTTGCCAGTCCCAACACACCTGCCGATTCACGGTCACCCGAAGAACTGTCTCCTCTAGCTCCGAATTTTTCTCCGTATGCGAGCACCCCTATGTTTCGTCCGGAACCGACGATGCCGGATCCTTTCTCGCTCTCGTTCCGCGCATAAACGATACCGTTATTTTCCGGAGGAGGGGAAATATTCAGATAGGAAGCTTCCACGGAGCCCTTTAACCGGAGAAATCCGGAATGGGAATTGAAGTCGTGTTCGATCGGAGCGTATTCGTGGGAATGAGGTTTCGGATCTCTATCATCGGACAAACGAGGATCGTCAGAGGAAACCACATGGTTTGGAATGGACTTTCCTTTGGGAGCGATGGATACGATCCCCGGATATTCCGTACCGGCCTGTCTTAATCTTTCGTCGTTTCCTTGTACGACCACTCCTTCCTTATTTTCCCCGGAGCGAGCCAATTGCACAATGCCGAAGGATTGGGCGGTGGCCATTTTTAGGCGTTTATCGTTCCCCTGGATGGCCGCCTCCGCAGCCTCTTCTCCGCTGGCGGCAAATCGAAGCACTCCGGGAGATTGGGTAGTAGCGGCGCGCAGCCTAGGGTCGTCGGACGTAATTACTTTTCCAGGACTCGCTTCTCCCGGAGGAGAAAGTTGGACCAACCCGAATCTCTCGAAAGTCGCATGCTTGAGCCTGTCATCATTTCCCTGGACTGCGACCCCTTCTTTGGTTTCTCCGTTTTCGGCGAGTTCCACAATTCCGGGAGATTGGGTGGTGGAGAGTTTAAGCCTATCATCATTTCCTTGCACGACCCTGCCTGCCCTGGCTTCGGCATTCATCGCAAGCCTCGTTAAACCGAAGGACGTTTCCGTAGCGTGTTTGAGCCTTCTGTCGCTCCCTTGGACGACTACTCCTTCCTTTTCCTCTCCATCGGAAGCAAGTTCCACGATTCCTTTATATTCGGTGGAAGAATCTCTCAGCCTCCTGTCGTTTGCCTGAACTGCGGCGCCTTCCGAAGTCTCCCCGTCCACTGCCAGACGGACCAACCCGGAACGAAGTACGGTCGCATACGGAAGGGGCTCCGCAGTGGGTTTTTGCGTAAGGTCGCTCAAGTAGGGGGAAGCGTATAATTCCACCTCCACGATCCGAGTGGAATATTTTTCCTGCCCTGCAGCCTTCACCGGACGGGAAACGAATTTCAGAAACCGGATATTTGTGGGCAAAAACCGCCACTGATACCAAACTCCCGGCTCCGAAAGAAATTGATTCTCTTCCAAAAGCTGGTTCCAAGTAAGATCGTCTTCACTGCAATAAACGGTAAAAACTTCGGGAAAATGGGTCGGAATATTTTTGGGCGAAAGCAGGCGAAGTTCGTTTACACGACTGATGGAGCCTAAATCCACCAGAAAGAATTCCTCTTTCGGTTGTCCGGATTCCCGGGAGGCCCACCCGTACTCCGGACGTTCATCGATGAGATTTTCCTTTACCCAGAGTCTGTCCTGCTCCGAACTCACTTCCACCTGAACGATCCCCGAAATCCCCACCTCCAAATCGGCGATGGCGACCTTCCACTTTCCCCCTTCCTTTTCGGAGACCTTACTTACGAATTTCAGATAATTCGCACGTACAAGAGAAAAGTTCCATTGGCCGAATTTTCGATTGGAACGACGAAAACCGGTTTCCTGTAAAATCGGCTCCCAAACTTTTCCATCCAGAGAAACTTCGAACCGAAACGTATCCGGAAAGAACGACGCCTGAGGGTCCGAGGTGTGCAGCTTAATTTGATTAAAACTAGACCCTTCCGCCAAAGCAAGAGTCAAAATCCCTATTCCTGGCGTGTCCAAACTTTCGGAATATCCCCGAAGTTTTCCTTCTTTCAAGTCAAAGGATCCTTTTGTCCGAACTTCTCGGATTTTTACTGGCTGGGGGTGACTGATTCGGATGGAATCTTGGTTCATACGGGTTTAAGTTGGTCCTTCAAATTTGCCGGAACGTTTCCTCTGCTCAATCGCAGAAAGGTGGTTCGGAATCTCTTTTTTAAACTGAAGCATACGTTCGAATGGCAAAGCGCTCGTTTTCATACTCTCGTACGATTTTCCTCGTGCTTTGCGGAAAATATAACCAGTATCGATGGGTGGATTGTGTCTGTGAAGTACTTTGTAACGATAGCCCTCAAGGAGGGAGGAACGGGATCTAGAAGGAGAAGGGTTCTTCCGTCCGGCTCCACTCGGATATTTTTTAACACAGCCACACTGGAAGGGGAAAGAAGTCCGGAACACCAATCCAGAAACCCTTGCCAAGACGCCTCATGGTGCCTGAAACCAGGTTCCGCCCGTTCTCCTGGTCGCACCGGATTATGCTCAAAATTCGGCGGTTTTTGAGAAGAAGACAGATTTCTGCAAATCCCTCGAAGGTAGTACAAGTTTCTTTCCTGGTTTTGGGCCTTTGCAATTTCCATGGCTTCCGATAGGATGGCAGGTCCGTATTCGGAAGAAAGGGTATCTAAAGACAACTTCTGCGCGTCTTTCCGCAGATTTGGTTTTTGGTTCTGGGTATTGTGAATGGTTATATTTATATTGTTTGGGGATACTGGCGGAACCCCCTCGGCCGAGTTTTTATCACCCCCTGGGAGATCCCGGTCCATCCCTCCGAGGGTTCCAAAAGTAATCCCCTGGGGTGGAATTTTAGAACCGGAAAAATGAAAGCAGAAATAATACATCGTGTTCTTGTGTCCCGTGCCGGGAACAAATTGGAGTAGGCCTGCCTTGACCAGGTCTCTTTTTCCTTCATTGATCGACTTTTTGGTTTTTAGTCCGGTGAGCTTGAGCAGGATTTCGTTACTAGGCCAGACCGGCTTAAAGGTGTGATCGCTAAATTTAAGCAGCACTAAGTATAAGGTCTTTGCTGCGGAAGAAAGGCGCGCCCAAACACCGGAATCGATGATTTCAGAAAGGAATTTGATGTACGGAATATGCTCTCCCATGCCACAGACCCTTTTGCCCCCGAAAGCAAAAAATTAATTTTAAGCAAAAAATCCGAAGGGAGTTGACATTATCCGACATAGGAATCATTATGTCTCATCCAACAACATTCCTTCGGGAAGGTCCGGCCCCTGGAACTCTCCAGGGGAGTTTTTTATTTCCGGACAACAGAATATAGAAGTTCCTTTCTCCCTTCGGGACGGAAGAAAAGTACTACATTTCCGTTTAGAATATTATGTCACATAATAGTTCGCTTTTTCTCTCTGTCAATCCCATTGCCTGTCTTTGATCTTTTTCGATAAAAATCTTTTGCTAAGTACTTGTTTGTACTTACATTTCGTTTAACAATAAATGTTAAGGAATTTGCTCGCGGAGAGATCCGATTCGATCAGGGAGATTTACCGAATTTTTTCGGGATCTCTTTTCTTAAGAATTTATAAAGGTCTTGCAGAAATGTTTCATCTTCGCTGGAAAGAAGAATGGAATTTCCTTTTTTGGTCAGTTTGTAAGGATACAGGGAAATTTCTCGGTTCTTATGTGCAAGGCTGGATGTATCGGAGGGGAAGAGGGAATCTTCTGCCCGGTTAAAGGATTTAGCGTCTTTGACGGTCTTTAACTCGCCGGCTCCGAATTTTTGTATAAAATCCTGGAAGGTCCCTTTTTTGGATGCAGCTGCGGCTTGGACGAGTAGGTTTTTTGTTTCGACGCCTACTTCTTTGCACGCCCGCAGTTCTTCCTTGGTTAAGCCCGCGATCCCTAGCAGTTCTGTCATATAGCTTCTGCTTTTTCCGAATAGATTGCCTAGTTCCAGGTCCGTATAGGAGAACGTAATTTTCAGGTGGCTCATTGCCTCAATCTCTTCATACGGAGATAAATTTTCCCTCTGCAAATTCTCGATGATCGCAAGTCGAAACGTTTCCTTTGCGTCTCTGTCCAAGATTTTGCATTCCACTTCCGTCCAATTTAAGAGAGAGGCCGCGTGGTATCTTCTTTCCCCCGCTATAATCGTGTAGAATTCTTCGTTTGATTGTTTCGTAACAAGTATCGGTTGGAGGAGTCCGTCCTTTTGCAAACTCTGGGCGAGTTCTTCGACCCCTTTCTTTCTCTCTTGCCTAGGTTGGTTTTCCGAAGGGCGGATTTTTTCTAAACGGATTTTGCGGATCGTGCCCTCCAGCTTTTCCGCCTGGAAGACATCGGCCAGAGAACCTAACCGTTTACTTTTTGAGCTCATTTAGGAACTCCTCTACAAAGCCTTCGTATTCTTGGGCTTGCCGACTGGATTTATTATAGTCGTAGACCGATTTTTTGGCCAGATGCGATTCTCCTACCGCAACTCCGTCGGAAATGCTATTTTCAAAAATCCTAAAATACTTCGTAAGTACAGGAATGATGGTCTTAGTTAAAAGCGTTTGGGGCTTAAGTTGGGTGACTAGGGCGCCTAGGATTTCTAACCCAGGGTTGATCCTTTTTTTGATGCTATTGATTGTCTGTTGCAAGCCCAGGATTCCATCTACGGAAAATTTTTCCGCCTGCAGGGGAATGATCACATAATTCGAAGCCACGAGAGCATTGATCGTAAAAATGGAAAGGCTAGGGGGGCAGTCTATGATACAAAAATCTAGTTCTTTTTCCAGATCGGATAGGGCGTCCCTGAGTATATAAGGGGCGTCGACGATCGCGGCAACCGTCTCCGCTTCTGCCAGGGTCAACTTGGAGGGAGCTATGCTTAGGTTGTCCACGTGAGTGGGAACGATTACGTCCCGCACTTTTGCTTTCGATTGAAAAATATTATGCATGGACTTTTCCAGGTTGTCCGGGTTCAAAAAAATACCCGTGGAATTTGCCTGCGGATCAATGTCTATGATCAGTGTTTTTTTTCCTCGGCGGGCTAGCCCCCACGCTAGATTCAGGGAAGTGGTGGTCTTGCCTTCCCCTCCTTTTTGATTGGCTATAGATACTACGATCATTCTGGTCCCTTGTATTTCAATTGTCGGATGTCCGACATCCTAACCTTTACGAGAGGTAAATTTCTTTCTAACGAATCGACTTTTATTAGGAAAAATCTTATGCGAGCTTTAAAATAGGAGCTCAGGTACTGGAATTTTCCTGTGCTCAGTTTTCCATTGGTAAGAAGGGCAGAGTGGATTCAACACATTCTCCGAAAAAAAGATTTTTAGGACCTACGGCAAAATATATGTGGGCCTTGATTTTTATCTCCAATGTCGGACGTCCGACGAAATTAATTCGACCGGTACATGGTTGACGCCATGCTTAATTTTAAACAATCTTCCAACATGGAACCCAGTGTTCGGGATTTAATCTATGGAAGCATTTCTACAAAAGAGCTTCGCTTTTTGCTCCCGGAGACATTTCCTTATTTATTGCGGGTTTTAAAAGGTGAAGTGGGACTTTTGGTCCTTGCCTCCGATTTTGAGCCGGGGGCCTTGGAAGAGGTCGCTTCCTCGGGCTACGGAGAAGAAGGTTTTTTTTATACTTTCTTGTCCAGGGGTTCTGAGGTTCGGCGTTCTTTAGAATCGGAGAGATCTCCATTTTTTCTTTCTAAAGACCAATCTTCCGGCTTATATAAGAGCGAATCCGCAGGGTGCTTGCTTTCAGGGATTTATTCGGACGAAAAACTCGAAGGATTTTTATTAATCGAACTATCCTCTCCTCCCGAGCCTTGGCAGACGATACTGCTGGCCCTTCTTTGTCAAAATATCGCTCGGTCCTTCAAGAGCGAAAAAAAAGAGACCATCGGTTTTGCCCCTTCTCGCGAAACTATCGAAGAAAGATGGAGTCGCATGGGGAAACTTCTATTTCGGATGAGCGGCGGGGGAAAAGCAGCCCTAGATAACTATCGCAAATTGGGTATGTTAAAAATCCGTGGGCCAAGAAGTTCCGGCAAAAAGACTTTGGCCAAATGGCTACATCGAAACGAATCCTCGGACAGGGGATTTTTGGTGATCGGTGTGCTTCCGGAGCAAGGCGGGAAATTGGAGAAGTCGCTGGAAGAATGGGAAACCATGGTCCAAGGTGGGACTCTCATTTTTGAGAAAATCCAGGAGTATTCGGCTCTACAGCAAAAATTATTGTACGAATATGCGGTTGCAGAAAGAAGCCGGCCTCGACTTGTCTTTTTGGAAAATTCGGAAATTTCCCCCAAGGAGGAGCTCGTTTTTTTTCGGTCATTCTTAGAGTCCAATTTTGTAGAATTACCCATCTGGAGCAATTGGCCCAAAGAGGATAGAGAGGAAATGGTGACTCTTTTTTTTGAAGAGGCCAGGGAGGCTCAAGGGCGTCGAGATCTGGTGCTATCGAAGCAAGCGAAGATTCGTTTGGTTCATCCGGAAATGAATCGAAATTTAGAGGATCTTAGGAACCTGATAGAGGAAGGGGTTTTGCATACTTCCGGGAGAGAACTTTTAGGATTTTCGGAGATGATCAATCGTCCTCAAGGAGTTTCCATTCCGGAGGCGGACGATTTGGATTTGAGGAAGGCTGTTGAGGCATTGGAGAGGCAAAAAATTCTTTTAGCCTACAAGTTGTTCGGCGGAAACCAGATCCGCATGTCTAAGGCGCTCGGGATATCCAGGGGCTCCCTTCAGTACAAATTAAAAAATCTGGGACTGGGGTAAAATTTTGGAATTAGATACCTTATACGAAGAAAGAAAAACGCCTGGCGGATTTCTTGTAAAGGTCCGGTTGGCAAAGATGACCTACGTCGTATTTACTACCAAGGGTCCGGAAGTTCCCAAGGGGGCGAAAAATCAATCGATCGTAGTTCCGGTTCCTAGGGTCGCTTTTTTGGGCGATGAATTCGACCTATCCCATTTTCGTCTGGGAGAACTCAGTTTTGTAAATGTTCGGCAAGGAAAATTAGTCATTCCCTACCAGCACGCCAGTTCCGGCAACGAGGTTCGTACCATATTTCTGAATAGCGGAAGCGAATGCGATATCCTTCCTGTTATTATTTTCCATTACCGGGAAAGCGAGGATTTTCTGCGTGCAAAGGAAGAAGGGGTAGAACTTCACCACCTGGTTTTGGATGAAGAATTTCCTCGTCAGGATTTAGTAACACTTAAGATCAGATTCCCCGCTTTGAACATGCTGATCATCAAGAGAAAAGTGGCCCAAAAACTGGAAGCGCCGGGCGGGGTTATGCCCGGTAAAGAGGAGCTGGAAAGAAGTCTTAGGGAAGAATCCAGTATCGTGGACTTTAATAAGGTTCGGGCTACGGATCTCTTGGAAAAAGGGAATCTGAATATGCATTCCACCAATCCGGTATTTCTGGCCAGGGTGCATCTCCGAAAACTGGAATTGGAAAAAGTAAAACAATTGCTCCTGGATTTTTCTCTTCGTCCGGAAGAAGTGATTTTTATCCGTACGTTTTTGGGAGTTATGATTCGCAACGAGGAAAATAAGGAAGAACTGAAGGCCTGGCAGGTTAAATTAAAAAATCTTGATGAAGGCTTCCGGTTGGTCGGCATGATTCTGGAAATGAAAGAGACCGAATTCGAATCGGAGCTGGACAAAGGATTTTCCCGGGACATTGCGAGCATGGTTTATGCGCTTTTGGAAAAAGAGCAAGGTGAGGCGGAGTCTAAAGAGCAGGAAATCGTTCTCTGGGAATGGAAACTTAGGACCAAGAGACTTTTCCGAAAATCCGCCTAATTTTTCCAAAAAACAGTAAAAAAGGCTTCCTTTTCTGGCAAAAAGGACTAATTTTCTCCTATATTCGTATGTTTTTTAGATTGGGACAAGGAAAGTTGGCACATTTTTTGCTTATAGCGCTGGTTGGCGTAGTGAGCTTCCCTGTCTTCGCCTCGGAAGAAATTTCTTCGAATTCGAAACTCATTCACCAAACCGAAGTGGACTCCGTTTTGGCGGAAGGTATTTCCTATTCCGAACAAGAGAGGCTCTCGGACTTTCCCGATCTGGAAAATATTGTCCGACCATCCTCTCAGGAGTCTCAACAAAGGACCGCTTCTCTGGAGGTGGAAAAAATTTCCTCCGAGCCACTCCAAACCTTGGGGTGCTCTTCTTCCGTTTTAAGAGAGGGAGCTGATGTTTTTTCCGGTCCTGACTCTGTCCTCGATTCCGATTTAGTATCGCTGAGCCATTGTTTCTTCGGGGATAAAATGAATTCTTTGGCCGCAACCTTTTCGGCTTCCGTGCCGGATCGTCAGCGTGTAGGTACGGATCGATTTTCGGATCCATCCACATCTAGGAGATCCCTCCGTGCATCTATATCCTCTCGGCAAATTTCCGAATCTGTGGCCGAAGAGGAGCTTGTCATCTTGGACCTGGAGTGCGGCTTCGGAGGAGAGATGGATGTATCCCATTCTTTCCTAGGAAACTTCAATCGGGAAATGTGTTCCGTCCCGCTTGCCCCTTCAAACGGATCCCTGCTTTTGGAATTGACGGCAACAAAGATGGCTGTTCTGCCTAAAGGCGCAGAAATGCGGATGGTAGTGACGTCGGAAAGTAAGACGAAGGAGTTTCTCTCCTTACGGGGAAGGGCACTCTCACAGGATTGTACTTTCTTCCGGGATTTTTGTTCCGAACAAACCCTTGGCCAGTCGGAGCTTTTTTCTAGTCGTTCGCTCTGGGCCCGTCGATTGCAAATGCACTAAAATTCTAGAAATTCTTGTGATTTCTGACTCGTTTGAAATTCTAAGCCATAATATGGCTGTCAAGGTAAAGCGTACCTCTTTTCAGAAGCTCCTAAATGCGATGAAAAAGCTTACGATGGAGGTGAACGATAACGAGATTCTTCGTAGGCTCGAAACCTTGATGGCAACAAGCAAGGAAGATCTGAATCAGGCGGTTGTACGCTCCCTTTTGGAAAATCCCCTCGAGTTCGATCCAAAATCCGTTCCGGAACCCTATGCGCAGTACGTCCGACATTTCGTTTATATGGTAAAACGGAATAAGAAAAAGGGCCTAGACGTCACGTTTGACGCGGATGCTCTAGATGGCAAAGGTGCAAAAAAGAATTCTCCTGCCGCAAAATCTTCTCTGGAAAAGAAAACTCCTCCGAAACGGAAAAGAGCCTAAAAATAGAATTTCGGCCTGTGCCGCATACAGGAAAAGTTTCTGCGTTCTAATCCGTCAAAGTTCCCAATTATCTGCCGGTATATCGGCAAATGGCTGTAAAAAAACAGCAATCTCGGCCCAAAAATCGACGATCCCTGTCCAGAATTCGGCAGAAGCGTAACTGACCATTTTTAAGCGTTCGATTCGGGCAAGTGCCAACTCCTATGTTACGAGGGCCACTCGTTTTCTGGAGAAAAAAGGCACTCTATGCATGAGAAACATTGTGAGTTATGGGGGATTCCAGTGGGCTGAGGGCTCGGTCTCGTACTTCATACGGACTGCCTAAAATTGTGCAGTAATTCGACGCAAGGGGCGCGCGGGAATATGGGCGGTTTGGGCAGATATGGACGAGAGGATGCCTGTGGGGGAACGCTCTCGGCAATATCTGGCGAGAATTGTCGAGCGTTGCTCTCAGGAGGGGCCTATGCGCGATTTGAGGATTCTGTAACTAAGGTAAAATAATCTGATTTCAAAACGTTTGGGCTTTTTGTGCTTCTGGATATGCCCGAGGGATTCTACTGCCTGCCGTTGAGCGCAGCTTCGAAGCTCCGCTTGGCGAAAGGTTCGTAGAAAGGCTTCCGATAGAGGGTATTGAAGAAATAGCCGAAACAAGCTTTATACAAGAAAGGGTTTTGTTTGCAGAAGCAAATTATGCCTTGTTTATGTGTAATATTGTCATGTGTAGGCAAAATTCCTGTGCCTGAGAGGTTGGCGCGTTTAGGGCAGCATTTCTGCTTGCCTTTGTCCTCCTAAAGGGAATTATCTACTCATGGCTGAAGTCATCAAACTACGGGTAAAATGCCATGCCTGCTCAAATTTAATCGAAGGATCGGCGCGTTATGGGTCCGGCCATTATGTCCCAGAGGGGGTAGATTTTGAATTTGTTGCAATTGGCAAGGTGGAAACTCCAAAAGGGAGACGTGTCAAGGCTGAAATTACTGCAATTTGCCCAAATTGCGGTGTAAAATGCAAATGGACTGTTTAATGACTAAAAATAAGCATTTAATGATGATTAAATATGGTCTGATTAGACGGAGGGAAGCTACATTTGCTTAATTTTGATCTAATTTATATTAATATTCTGATTGATTATAATCGATTTATTTTAATCAAGAAAATTGGATGAACTTTACAACGCCGCTTTATTCCCTTTTCTTCTTATGCATCTTTCTTTTGCGGTGGATTTTACCTAGATTCCCTTTTTTCCCCAAATGGATTCCGTTTCCGTTCCTATTGGTAGGGAGTTATTTGTTTTATTTTTCCTGGAGCCCAAAGTTTGGGAGTTTGATTTTGGCCACTTCCGTTTTGGATTATTCCGTGGGCCGGGCTATGGAGGGGGCTTCCGCGCGGGCGAAAAAAGGATTTTTACTCCTCTCTCTTTGCGGAAATTTGAGCGTTCTAGGGTTTTTTAAATACTACGGTTTTTTTCTCCAAAGTGCGAATGCCCTTTTTTCGGCATTTGGACTTCATTCCGCCTTGCCGGCTTTGAATGTGGTGTTGCCCGTGGGGATCTCTTTCTACACGTTTCAATCCTTAAGTTATACCATAGACGTATACCGAGGTGTGATTTCCCCGGAGCGGAGCTTTTGGAGATATGCTCTGTTTCTTTCTTTTTTCCCCCAATTGGTGGCCGGCCCGATCGTTCCTGCGAAGGAATTTTTGCCTCAATTGGATCGTTGGCTTTCTTGGGAAGAGTTCCCTTTCCGGGCAGGTTTGGTTTTATTAGTGGTAGGTGTTTGGAAAAAAGCGGTTTTAGCCGACCATATCGCCGTATTGCCCGATATCCTCTTTCAGAATCCCGTTTTCGTTTCTTCTACCTTCGCTTGGATTGGAGTTTTTGCGTACGCTTTGCAGATCTATTTCGATTTTAGCGGTTATACGGATATCGCGATCGGCTCCGCTCTGCTTTTGGGATTTCGCTTAACCGAGAATTTTAGGATGCCTTACTTGGCATCCAGCTTTTCCGATTTCTGGAAGAGGTGGCATATCTCGCTTTCCTCTTGGTTGAAAAACTATCTGTACATTCCTCTCGGAGGCAATCGGAACGGAGAGGTCCGCACTTATTTTAATTTGTTCGTTACCATGCTCCTAGGCGGTCTTTGGCACGGAGCTAGTTGGAATTTCGTGATCTGGGGAGGGATTCACGGAGCGCTTTTGGCCTTGGAAAAATTTTCGTCTCGATTTTCCTTTTTTCAATCAGCTTCGGATTCTTCCGTTTTTCGTTTTTTCTATAGGTGCGTAGTGGTGTTCTCCGTGGTTCTCGCCTGGGTTTTTTTCCGTTCTCCCGATTGGGGGCGGACGCAAGCGGTGTTCTCGAAGCTGTTTTTTCTTTCCTCCTTAGGAATTTCTCCGGGAGACCAGTCGCTCAAGATATTTTTCGGATGTGCGCTTTTGTTCCTCTTAGGGACTTGGATCGGAAAAAGAGAGGAAAGCCGAGGAAGTTTTTACCGCTGGCTGGAACGTTTGCCCGCATGGATTTTTACCTGCGGAATCGTGACCGCATTGGTGTCTGCGGTCCTTTTGTCCGCGGAATCCCAGCCGTTTCTCTATTTCGTTTTCTGAAACGGTCTTTGCAGTAAGTTCCGGATCGTATTCGGTTCCGTGTAAATCCAAACCGGCTTTTTATCGTTTTGGCATTCCAGGATCTGATCGGGATTTCCGTAAAAGGACCGGATTCTTGCTTCTCCCAATCCTTCCGGAATTACCGCATAGGGTCCCTCCGGTGGAAATAGGTACCACTCCCGGTTGGATAGAAGGTGTGATCCTTCGAGTGTGCTATAGTCCACGGAGATCGCTCTGATTTTTTCCCGGGAATAGACTATGATTCTTTTGGCGGTTTTTCCGTCCGCAACGACCGCAACAAACGGTTCGGTCCGATGGAGTTCGTCCACGCATTTCGCTTCGGGGGGTGTGGGAATTCCTGCAAAGATCCAGCTTTCCTGCAATGGTTTTGGGGAGCTAAAAATCGTATATCCTCCCAATCCTAGTATGGCGCCGAGCAGGGCTACGTTTCTGGAATTCTTGCGTTTGCCTAAATGGCGGGATATGACCAATGCTCCGAAAAGAGCAGGAACCATGTAAAATGCGGGGACAGTATAGCGAAGCCCGGTTTCGTCGGAATATAAGCCGGTTAAAGGCGGAATTCCGATCAAAATCAGTTGGAAATACCCGGCAAATCCGAAGCTAAATCCCCTTTCTTTTCCCCGAAACAGGGCCCAAATCGCAGTCAAAAGTGCGAAAAATAGGAAAATCCCGGGCAGTTCCCCGTGCTGTAACCAATGGAAAAAATCCTCCAAGTTCCGTTTGCTCGCTTCCAGGAGCGGTAATCGATTGGGCGCTTGCATCGACAAAAACGTTCTTAACAGTGCGTGCAGGCCGAATCCGATCAGGCCGGAAAGGAAAAATCTGAGAGAAACCTGAGGAAACTCCGGACCTCCCCTGCCGTAACGACGTGCCCAAGCGAGTACTGCCGGTACGTACAGCTCTAACAATAGGAATCGATCCGACATTACGAGCAGGGAGAGAATCGGGAAAAAATAAATTCTGGGAGCCTTTTCGTTGTATAGGTACGGCCAGGCCCAAAGTGCCGCTAGAAAGGCGCCGATATGCATCGAGGGGACGAGAAACAGATAGAGGATCGGAAATTTTTCGGAGAGTAAAAGCAGAAAGGAAACGGTCAATAACGCGTAAGAAAAACTGTATAGGCTCGGGATCTGCGGTTCCAATGTCCTCAGGAATCTGCCTAAGGCCCAGACAAAGAAACAGACTTGCAAGACGGAAAATCCCACCAAGCCCCAGAACGGATGTCCAGCGATGACGCTGGATAAGAATACCAAGGGCAGATCCGGAAATAAATACGGGGAAGAAGCTAAGGACCAGCTGCGCAAAGATCCGCCGTTTTGCAGTACGTCCGTGAGTACGGTAGGGAGATAAAGTACGTCCGGATTCCAATAAATCTCGACCGGGCACCTGATTAAAGTCGCGGCTAAGCTGAGTAAAAACAGGATCGAGGAAATAAATATCCAGTACACTCGGGAAATTTGGTTTTTCGCTTAGGAAAGGTAAAGAAGAAAACGGAAACTAGTTCTGGACAAACGGTTCTTTCAAGCGAGCCTGGAAATGCCGAGTTTCGATATGGATTCTTCCCCGACCAGATTTTCCGCTTCCCGCCTTGGAATCGTATTCGGCGGAATCGTTTTGGTTTTTTGTCTGGATTTTTTCGTTTTCGGAACGGCGATCTGGAAGGTGCCGAACGAGTCCGCTTGGAGCACCAATCATTTCTACAATTTTCTTTACGAGTATTTTCGGATCCAAAAAAAGCCGAAGACGAAATTCCGCATACTTATCGTCGGCTCGAGCATCGCGCATTATTCCTTGGATCGATCCTTATTGGAAGGAGAGGTCCGCGCCCTGTCCGGAAAGGAAGTGGAGGCGGAATTTCTTTCCTATGCCGGAATGACTCCTTTGGACGCGTATCTCCTCCGGAAAAAAATATCGGAGTTAGGTCCCGATCTGATCGTTTATCCGATCAACTTCATAGATTGGAGATTGCATCGGACCTACGTTCTGGATCCGGTCTCGGGGAGAAACGATACGTTTCCCGAGGAAAAATTGATCCTGGACGCTTTGAATTACGGCGAAGCTCCCCAATCCAGGTACATTTTTCCCGCCGAGACCTTGGTCTCGTTTTGGAATCTCATGGGGCCGGAAAAGAGCGCTGAATTCGCGGCTGCCGCGCTTTTCGATTTTTACAGGTACAAGGATATCTATTGGAAAAATATCCGTTCCTTGTTCGACCATCGATTCGGGAGAAACACGAGTTACCACGGATACAACGGCGTACAAATCCCGGAAAGGGTTACCAGTTTGGGATGGACCGGAAGGTCTTTTTCCTTTCGTCCCGAAGAATACATGGTTCGGAAGGGGTTTTATCTCCAGGTAGTACGGGAGATTTTGAGAGAAGGAAAACTTTCCGTTTCTCTCCGCAATCGATCTGGAGATTCGCAAATCTTGGAATTCGATTCCCCCGGTTGGAAACGGATTCTTCTGGATCCGAAATTTTTAAAAAGGCCTTCACCTGTGACGGCCGAGCTTTCCCATACTTGGGTTCCGTATTTTGCGGAAGCGGAAAACAAGGACTGGGTGTACGACGAGCTGGGAGTCCGTTTACAGCAAACGTTCGGGTCCGAGATCCCCAGGTCCGGAATGCAGTACACTCGTGAAGAGAGAAGTGAGGACCTTCGCTATCTCGGGATGAACGAAAAAGAATACAGGGAGTATTTCTTTTTTCGCCTTTTGTCCGAGCCGGAAAAAAGACCCGGGATCGGATATCTGGTCGCGCTAGCCGAAGCGAAGAGAAAGGTTTCGTCGGAGGCGTTCCGTCCGGCGCTCCACTTCCGCTTCATGGCGGAATTTTTGGAATCGATGCGGACCGCAAAAGTCCCGGTTTTGCTCATCAACAATCCGGAAAGTCCGATCAGTTTGGAATGGTACGTGCATTCGAAATGGTACCGAGATCATCTGGAATATTTGAGAAAGATTTCCGGGAACGGTGTCGTGTTTTTGGATTGGAAGGATGTCTTGGGGGAAACGGATTTCAGCGACTATCATCACCTCACGTATCCCGGGATGAAAGAGATGAATCCGATTTATGCGAGAGAAGTCGTTAAATTTGTCGAATGACAAAGCTCCACGCGGGAAAAAAATAGAGCAAAAAGGGGAGGGAACGACTCACGTTTCCGACCTCTTGTATTACGGAAGGATATGAATAAAGTAAGCGTTGCCGTACTCGGAGCGACCGGTTCCGTCGGACAAAGATTCATCCAGCTTTTGGAGAATCACCCGTATTTCCAAGTTACCCATCTATGTGCGTCCGAAAATAGCGCGGGGAAAAAATACGGAGACGTGATGAGGAAACGCTGGAAGATTTCTTCGGACATTCCCGCGTATGCGAGGGACATAATCGTAACGACGCCGGACCCTTCCCGCACACCCGGAGTGAAATTGGCTTTTTCCGGTTTGGATGCGAGCGTCGCCGGAGAAGTCGAAACCGCTTTTGCAAACGCAGGGATCCATATCATTTCGAACTCTAAGAACCATCGTATGGCGGAGAATGTGCCTTTACTTTCCGCCGAGGTCAATCCGGACCACCTGTCCGTGCTTTCGTTTCAGAAGACTCCGGGAAAGATCCTTACGAATTCTAATTGCACTATCATGGGAGTTACGATCTCATTGAAGCCCCTCTTCGAACAATTCGGGATTGAAGCAGTGATGCTTTTTTCCATGCAGGCGGTTTCCGGTGCGGGTTATCCCGGAGTTCCTAGTATGGATATTCTCGGAAATGTCGTCCCATTTATCGGTGGAGAAGAGGAGAAGGCGGAAATCGAACCCTTGAAATGCCTGGGCAAAGTCGTAGACGGTCGGATTGTGCACGCGGATTTTCCCATTTCCGCTCATTGCAATCGTGTTCCCGTTTTTGACGGACATACGGTTTGCGTTTCCGTTAAGTTGAAAAAGAAAGCGACGGAGCAGGAAATCCGCAAGGCTTGGACTTCTTTTAGGGGACTTCCTCAGGAATTGGAACTTCCCTTAGCTCCTCCCGCGCCGATCGTATATAGGGAAGAGGAAGATAGGCCGCAACCAAGGTTGGATTTGGATACCGGAAAAAGTATGGCCACGGTGATCGGTAGGCTGAGACCGGATCCTCTTTTCGATTGGAAGTACGTCGTCTTAAGTCATAATACCGTTCGGGGCGCCGCCGGAGCGGCCGTTTTGAACGCGGAACTGATGGTTCGAAAAAACCTACTCTAAGAGAGGACTTTGCCGTGCTGGATCCACAATCGCCGGAACTCAAGGTTGCGGATTACAACTCTGCACTGCAACTGACCCAGGCCTTGGAGGCCAGGGGCGATTTCCAATACAAAGGGATCTATAAGCTCGTACTAATCGTCGGAGATTGGACGGAAAAATTCGCCGCGAACAAAATCCTTCCCGCAGCCGATCAGCTCGCTAGGGAATTGGCTTTGGATCGGGAAAGGGTATCCGCCTATCTCCGTGAGTTGTCCTCTCGACAAAATCCTCCTTTGATCAAAAAGATCTGCATGATCGATTTCGATCCGACCGGAGACACTTCGGACGGTAGGTCTATCGGCTCCTCTCTTCGCTTAATGACCGTGTTTGCCCGACCTTTGCAAACGGACGGATCCTCCAGCCATCGATATGTGGAGGGCATAAACCAGGCGTCATATGCTTCCATCCAGAGATGGATCAAGGAGAGAAGAAAATTCCCGGGTCCGGAAAACTTCCAGAGGTGGATTTGGGAGTGCATCGATTCGAATCGATTGAGCGAAACGTACGCTTCTTCCGAGATAGGAGGTCTTTTTCAGGATTCCTTCGACATCACTCCGCCGATGAAGCAGACTACGATCAATATAAATCTGAAACCCGTGCTGAAACGGTTGGTCGATTCCAAGAACCTGTATTTTTTTCGGAACGAACAGGCTCTCAGTCCGGGGAATCGGTCCGTATTCTATTACAACGTCCACGACGAAATCATTTTGCGCTTGGAAGCATATAAGAAATATCTAAAGGAAAAGATCGTCCCTGAATTGCAGCGAATCGGAGTCATGGGAAATTTCACTCCCGAAGAGATGGATAGTACTAGAAATCTCGTTACGCAAGTGATTCCTTTTTTAAGTCCGGCCTACGGGGATCAAAAGACGGCGATGGAAGAACTGTCGACCCTTATCCATTTCGAGGAAGAGGAGAAGGAAAAAAAGGAGAAAGAGGAAAAAAAAGCGAAGCTCTCCGAACTCCTGGATTATATCCACTCCGCAAACCGTTTGGTCGATCTGAATTATCTCAGATTCCGCGGTGAACCGATCGAGGGAGAGTTGCGCAATCTGATCGTCAACCATGAGAGCATTCTCAGCGCCGATTACGCGGATAGAAAAAATCTGTATATGTTCGCGCTTCACAAGGAATGCGTTCCGGGCGCGATCGAAAACGCTCGGCGAGTCTTTAGTGCGACCGGAAACGACAGTGAAATCCGTGTTCTGGAAAAAATGGACGTCAGGGATTTGTTGGATCCTCGGGAGGCGGCCGAGCAGTTTGACAAATTGGAATATTCGTCTTTGTTTAAGTACCTTCCTTTTATCACCAGATTTTGGAGGTCCTTGTTCGGGAATAACGTGGTGCATCGTTTCGAGGCGGAAGAAATCAAGGCTAGGTTGTCCACCGAACAGAACAAGATGGTGTTGGAAGCTAAAACACGGGCCGCCCAGGAGGAAAAGCAGCGTCTAGCGGAACGTAGGCTCAAGGAAAAAGACGCCGCGGAGGCCGTTTCAAGACCGAAGACCGCAGCGGCCCACGCAGAAACGGTTTCGGCCTTTTCTCGGTCGGGCGAACAGGAAGTGGATCCGGAAGGTAAGAAAATGCTCTCCGCCGTTCTGGACATTTTGGATGCCGCGTGGTCGAAAGGGGACACTCCGGACCGCAATTATCTTTTGGAAAAGCTCGGAGCGGACTCCGACGAAAATACCCTTTTGAACTTTCTGAAAAAGAATGCAAAAAAGGAAATCCTTTCCTTTATGGTAAGAAACCAGCAAGAGAGATATACGTTTCCGATATTGGTCACCAAGAGGTATTTGAAGAAGAACGGAAAAGCCCTCTTGGACAAGGCAAAGAAGGTGGTCGATGAACAGAAAGACGCCGATATGCCCGAGCAGGAAAAGTTCGATTTCTATATTTCTTTCGAAGATTTTCTGAATAGGACTCTTGCGAAAATTTAACCGAATCCTTCGCGTTCGTCCGGAAGACGGCGAATCCGCGGATTCTTCCGGATCTCATGAAAAACGAACTCGTTAATTATAGAAAAACCAAAATCATCTGCACGATCGGTCCGGCCACTGCGGATAAGAAGATGATCCTTGCTTTAGCGGAAGCCGGGATGAACGTCGCCAGGCTGAACATGTCGCACGGGAACCACGAGTTCCACCGTTCGATCATCAAAATCATCAAAGCTCTGAATAAGGACGTTCTCAAACACCCGATCGCAATTTTATTGGACACCCAGGGGCCGGAGATCCGGACCGGAGATCTGCAGGTGGACCATTTGGATCTGAAAGTGGGGGAGTCCTTTACTTTTCATATCATTCCGGGGGTCGAATCGGAAGAGCAGTCCGTTTTCGTAAATTACAGGGACATCGTAAACGACCTAAAGGTCGGCGACAGAGTCACAGTGGATAACGGTCTGATCAATCTGGTGGTGGAAGAAATTCAGGAAACCGCCTTGAAATGTAAGGTAGTGGACGGAGGAAAGTTAGGTTCTAGAAAACATATCAATCTTCCGGGAATCCGCGTCAATTTGCCTTCCATCACGCAAAAGGATCAGAAGGATATTCTTTTCGGATTGCAGGAGGACGTCGATTTTATCGCTCTTTCCTTCGTCAGGTCCAAAGAGGACATCCTGCAACTTCGAAAGATCATCGAGGAAAATAACGGGCACTCCGCGATCGTGGCCAAGATAGAGGACCAAGAAGCGGTAAAAAATATGATCGAAATCGTGGATGCCGCCGACGGCGTCATGGTAGCGAGAGGGGATTTGGGAGTGGAGCTCCCGATAGAAGAGTTACCCATCATACAAAGAGCCATCATACGGGAATGCGCGGTCCGGGGAAAAAGAGTGATCGTCGCGACCCACCTTCTCGAGTCCATGATCAGCAATCCTTCTCCTACAAGAGCGGAGGTGACGGACGTGGCCAACGCGGTTTACGAGGAATCCGACGCGATCATGCTCTCCGGAGAAACTGCCGCGGGAAAATTCCCGATCCGTTGCGTGGAAATGCTTCATAAAATCGCGGAGAGAGTGGAAAAGACTCCGGGCGTCGGCTATGTAGGTGATCGTATTCCTTCCAACAAGAAGGAAGAGATGGCAAAATCCGCCGCGATGCTTTCGGATTCGATTAAGAGCCCTGCGATCATAGTGATTACCCGGAGAGGGACGACCGCATTGAACGTGGCTTCTTTTCATCCTAGGCATCCTCTGATCTACGCCTTCACGAACATGACGACGGTAAGGAGAAAGCTTTGGCTGACTCGAGGAGTGATTCCTTATCGTATCGATTTTTCCAGCGACCCGGAAAAGACAATCAAGTTGGCCATCGAGACGTTAAAAACCAGCGGAAGGATCAAGGAAGGCGATCAAGTAGTGATTCTTTCGGATATCATCGCGGGGGATGACCGGGTGGAAACGATTCAGATCAGGGAAGTAAAGTGATCTTATTCCCCATCTCCGCCGCCGGGTTCGGAGGAGGCGCCGGGTCCGAAGGCCTGGCTTTCGATCCAGGCCAAAAGGGCTTCCTTGACTCCTAGTCGGTCCAAGGCTTCGAATAACATTCCCGTATAATTCAGCGAGGATTGGAAGCGTTCGAACTCCAATCGGACCTTCAACTTCTTGATGTGAAGGTACAATTTCAATTCCTCAGGAGTCATTTCTTCGGGGTCCTTTTCCGAAAAGTCTTCCGATCCGACGAAAGGATTGAGCCGAAGTCCGGAAAAATCGCCCTGTTTCTTTTTCTTACCCATCCTTTACGGTCTTACTTCTTAAATCTGGAAGCCGCTATCCCCAGCGAGAGAAAGGAGAAGCCGATACAAACGCCCCCGGTCCCGAGAGAAGCTAGTAGGAAATCTCCGCCGAACGTTTTTAGGAAGAAGAGGAATAGCGCAGCTAGGAAAAGCAGAACTCCTATCCCCAGAAAATAGAGGCTGATTTTTAGAAATATGTAGGCCTGTAGACCTCGTTTGGCCTTTTCCTGCGCCGATTTCCTAAGATACAATAGGAGGGTTTCGATGTATTCCAGGAAGGAATCAATCAAAGAGAGCAGATGATTTCTTAATTCGAAATTTTCGAAAAAACCTCCGGCTTCTTTCGGCGGAGTTTCCGTATCAGCCGTTTGGGGTTTTTCTCTTTTGCGGGCCAACCGAAAACGTCTCCTTATTTCCTACGAATCAAAAGTCCGACGAGCAGACCTAACCCCACTCCGACTCCAAGTCCGATCAGTGCGGCTTTTTGCGGGTTTTCCTTGATGTAGACGCCGGTTTGATCGATGATCTGTTTTGCTCTTTCGCTGGTTTCGCCCGTTACTTGTTTCAGGCGCTCTTTTAGGTCTGATACGTGTTCCAAATATTCCTCTCTCGCTTTTCCGGTGATTTTTTTCGCCTTTTCCTTTAGGGATTCCAGTTCCTGGTTCAGGCTTTCTGCATTGGACATAAAAGAACCTCCAGAGTCTTGTATTAGAGGATCGGATTCTGATTTCAAGAACTTTCCAAATTCGTCAAAAACCTGGAATAAAATCATTTTTCTAGATCCAAAATTTGAGAGAATTCGATCGAAAAATCCTCTAATATGGTCAGCATGGTCATCGGGGAGTCCCTATGCGGGCGATTTCTCTCATAAGCGAAACCTGATCGACATCATAGATTTTCATTAGGGGATGCGCTATGAATCTCTTCACCAAAATTGCTAAAATCCGCCGGAAGCAAAGACAAAGGATTTATAACCGCGCTTATCGACAGGCGATGAAGCACCTGAAGCGCGAGTTCAAAGCGGAGTCCGATCGCCACGTTCAGGCCGAAAAGGAACTGGAAAAATATTATCGTAAAGATGTGGACACCGAAGCCAAGAAGACGCGTAAGAAAATCCAGGAATTGGAAAATTACAAACTTCTTTTGGAACGGAAAGAAATGGAATTGGAATCCAAGTTGGCCTTTTTGAACGACCAGCTTCACAAGATAGAGGAGCTGAAGGCCAGGATGGATGGAGCGGTGAACCTTATGGCGAGAGCCGGTTCCCTGTCCAACGGCGCGATAGACGACGCGGAAAAAATCAAACAAGCGCTGAAAAAAGTGCTCTGATTGTCGATCCGGTTTTCCCTTTATCATGAGCAACGTAAAAAAAATGGATCCGGACGAGGTCCGGCTGAATCTGCCGTCGGGTTGGGAAATCCGTATCGTAGAGGAAGTTCCCCGTCTTCACAAGAAGTATTCGTTTTCGCAATATTCAGCAGGGAT
This sequence comes from Leptospira fluminis, assembly GCF_004771275.1. Lineage (GTDB taxonomy): Bacteria > Spirochaetota > Leptospiria > Leptospirales > Leptospiraceae > Leptospira_B > Leptospira_B fluminis. Next base: position 315,837 of record NZ_RQEV01000007.1, read on the forward strand.
TCGTTTCGTGAACGAATTGGCGAAAGAAGCGGAACGATCGGATCACCATCCGGACCTGGGAGTTTCTTACGGAAGCGTGAAGGTGGAGATCTTCACGCATTCTTTGCAAGGACTGTCCAACCTGGATCTGGAGTTCGCGACGTTCGCGGAAGCCGCATACGAAAAAGTCCGGCTCTAGTCGGATCGGAGAAAGGCGGCCGTTTTTAACGAGCCGCTCGAATTTCCTGGTCGAATTTCGGTTTTCTTCTTTCCAGGACGGCTTTTAATCCTTCGTCGAAATTTCCCGAAACGAACGGTTTGAATTCCTGGATCAAGTGGTCGGTAGGAGCGTCGAATTCCAAGATTAAGTTTTTTCTAATGCTTTTTTTCAGGGATTCCAGGCTGGCTTGAGGAAGATTCAGCATATTCAACATATAATCCTCGGATTTTTTATGCAATTCCGCAGCCGGAAAAATCTGGTCCACGAGTCCGATCGTTTTCGCTTCCTCGGGTTTGTATGCGGTTCCGAGCATGGCTACGTCTTTCAATTTTCCTTTTCCTACCACGGATTCGATGATGTTCAACAAGGTGGGGGGGATGGTCAATCCGACCAGCACTTCCGAAAAACAGTATCTCGCTTTTCCGTCGCTCATAAAACGAAAGTCCGTCAGGATCCCTAACACCGCTCCCCCGGCCATCGCGTGTCCGTTGATCACCGTGACTTCCGGTTTCGGAAACGTGTATATCACACGCATCATATCGAAAAGTTTCGCAAAGACTTTGATGCGATCGTTCGCGGAACGCTCCAACATGTATCTCGGATCCAGGCCGTTGGAAAAGAATTTCTCGTGTTTGGATCCGATGAGGACGGCTCTCACGCTTTTTTTCTCTCCCAGAATCCGGTGGGCTTCGATCAATTCGTCCATCAATTCCTCGGTCATTTCGTTGGAAGGCGCCCGGTCCAACCAGATCCAAGCCAAAGATTCCTTTTCTTCGATTTTAATGTTCTTCATCGTAAATCCTTTTGCATTCAAACTAACAAGATTGCTGGAACGATGCGTCGATCATCTGCTTTTCGTCCCTTTTTGACGAACTGACATAGGCTCCGATTCTTTCAAGTGGAATCCGAAACATAACGAATATCGTTCGTCGGTTAAAACGCGGAGTCCGGGATCGCGGCCGCAAGAAGGAAAGTGGGAATACGGAAATAATCGGGTAAAAAAGAAAAAGGCCCGAGGGCCTTTTCTGAAACGGATTCGATTTTTGCGGGAAAGTTTATTCGGGGATCACGATATTATCGTAATTGTCGGTAAAGCGGTATCCGATTCCCCAGATCGTCTCGATCCATTCCGGCTGAGCGGAGTTTTTTTCCAACTTCGATCGGATCCGTTTGATATGCGAATCGATCATCCGTTCGAATCCGTCCCATTCCATTCCCCAAACGGCTTCCAAAATCATTTCCCGGGAAAAGACTTTTCCGGGGGCGGTAGCCATGAGTTGCAGTATGTCGAATTCTTTGCGGGAAATATTGATGACTTGGTCTTTCAGAGTCACCCTGCGACGAACCGGATCGATCTTTAGATTGCCGCGAATGATTTCTCCGCCGCTTCCCAAATTGGGCTTGATCCCCGCTTTTTTGTCCCATCGACGGAAGAAGACGTCCACTCTTGTCTTGAGTTCCCTGACGGAAAAGGGTTTCGTAATATAGTCGTCGGCACCCAATTCCAATCCCATAATGCGATCGATTTCCTCGTTACGAGCGGTAACGATGAAGATCGGAGTGTTTTCATCCGACCTTCTGACGGTGCGACAAACGTCCATGCCGTCTATATCAGGAAGAGAGAGGTCTAATATTAGAAGATCCGGATGGTTTGCCTTATAATATTTTAGGCCTTCCTCTCCGGAGGTTTGTATCGTGGTTTTATAATGGGCCGAATCCAAAGACTTGCGGATGAGGTTTCCGATATCCGGATCGTCTTCGATGACCAAAATGTTCTTCATAAATACCTCAAGTGAATTTGATGGAAAATTTAACCTTAATACAACATATTCTTCCCATGAAAAATGCTTCAAAACAAAAATTAAGGACCGTGGAATTCATGCGAAAAATGCCGATTTTTCGGAAAAAAACGATGTTTCAAGAACTAAAATCCGGGAAATTTGAGATCAGGCTGTGTCATACGGTTTTTAAATTTTTGTCCCGGCTAACTTAAACTTGGAAGGCGGTATTTCGAATGAGTGTCACCGATAGGAATCCTAGATCTTGGGCTCTGATCGCCATCTCGGAACCGGGTTTGGACGTTCACGAAATCACCCGCCAAACCGGAATCAGGCCGGACTTACCGGTTCCAGGAACCGTGGAGGGAATTTCGGGGGAACCGATCAGCTCTCCTCTTTGGCAAATCCATTCCAAAAAAGACGCAAACCTTCCCTTAGAAGAGCATATATGGGAATTGATAGAAAGAATCGCACCCCATCGTAAGGAGTTCAAATCCGTTTGCGAGAGACACCGTGGGGTACTGTATTGTTCCGTGGAATATAACGATGGTCGTATGGAAGAAGCTTCGTTGGATTCCAAACTGCTGCTTTTACTCGGAAATTTAGGCCTGAAAATCGCCTTCCAAGCTTGGAGGCTCCAGGAGAGGGGAAGAAGATCAGAGGATCAGGATAATTTCCGTTAATCGAAATCTCTCGAGGTATTTTCGAATCGGAAGGGAAGGATGGGAAAAGATGAATACTCTTTTCTTTTCCCTTAAATCCAACGCGTATTTGACCAATTTTTCGACGGTGGCGATGGACGGGGTTTTGACGTTGCCCAATTCCAATTTGACGTGTCTATTGGATTCGTAAAACGCCATGGCCAGGGCGGACTGGAATTCTTTGGAAGCTTCTCCTTCCAACATGCCGGATAAGGGTTCGATTTCCACTACCTTGCTTTTTTTTCGGATTTCGAAATAGGAGTATCTGCGAATCTGTTCCAAAGCGGGAGTCCGTACGAACAGATTGCTCCGACGGCGGGGAGCCTGCAAGCCCGATATAAAGAGATTTGATCTATGAATCTTACATCCAGAACGACGATGGAAGCTCGAGCTCGGTTCTTGAAATCGGTGCGGGACTTTTTTTCCTCCGAAAATTTCCTGGAGATCGACACTCCTTGTCTCAAAAAAGTGCCCGGGATGGAGCCGCATCTGGATCCGTTTTCGGTCCGTTCTCCTTCGGGAAACGAATCCGGGTACCTGATCACTTCTCCGGAATATTCCCTGAAGCAGGCGTTGTCCGCCGGATTGGAGAGAGTGTACGAAATCAGTCACACGTTTCGATCGGGAGAAAAAGGAAGCCGTTTCCACACCGCGGAGTTCCTGATGTTGGAATTTTATCGAACTCGGATCGACCTGAACGGTTTGATGGATCTCACGGAGGATTTCCTAAGAGCTGTCGACGGGAATCGGATTCTCGGACGCGAGGGAAAAAAAATTCCGAGAAGGAGCGTGAGAGAACTTTTAAAAACGAGTGCGGGTTGCGACTGGGACAGATCTTCCTTGGAGGAAAAAATCGTCGCTTCCTCTTTGACCGGATTGCCCCTGGAGCAACTCGAATACGAGGATTGCTTTTATCTGGTTTTTCTGAATTTTGTGGAACCTAGTCTTCCGACAGAATTCCAATTTTTGTACGATTATCCTCCGGAAATGGCCGCCTTGGCAAGGATAGAGCAAGGATGCGCCAAACGTTTTGAGACGTACTTCGGTAGCTTGGAATTGGGGAACGGGTTTTTCGAACTCTCGGATCCGACGGAACAGCGCCTCCGTTTTTCCTCGGAAAGGAAATTGCGGGAAAAGCTGGGCAAGGAGACGTTCCCGATCGACGAAGAATTTATGGGAGCCTTGGATCGGGGGCTCCCCGCCTGCTCCGGTAACGCGATCGGACTGGATCGATTGTTTTTGACTCTGCAGGGGGAGGAAACTCTCGCCCGCGTAAGTCCGTATTGGGCCCGTTTGGACCGGTAAGAATCTCCGATCTAGGACTAAATTGGTTTAAGATTCCCCTTTCTCTAGTTCGATATTCAAAATAGAATCGCAAAACTTTGGTTGCACGGATTCACTCTCCGAGTACTCTACTTGCGGGACGGACGGAACATGGCAAAAAAAAAGAATTATTACGTCACCATCAACGGAAAGAAATACGATCGCAGCCTGATTGAAATCGCCGAAAGTTCCGTTTCCGGGAAAAAAGACGGACGCATTTCCGTCAACGACGCCAAGAAGCTATTGAGCGCGGTAAAAGATAACGACACTTATACGGATATCGAAAAGAAAACCATAGAGCATATCCGGGAAAATTATAAGTTTACCGACAAAGCCGACGAATGGTTCCGATCGGAAATCAGAAAATGGGCCGGTGAAAAATCCGCAAAAACCCAATCGGCGGAGGAGGAAGCGGAGGAAATATATACGACCACCGACGAGGCCGTTAGCCTGGCTCCCGCTTCGGTGGAAGCGGACAACAGTTATTCCGGGTACACGAATTATATACCTACACCTTCCGCCGGAAAACCCCGGAACAGAAGCGGAATTCCGATCTTACTTTTATCCGTCCTGATCTTGACCGGAATCGGGATCGGAATTTATTACGCGTTCGGAACTCCGGACCAAAAGAATACGAAAAAGAAAATCGCATCTAAGGTCGAAAAGGAGTCGGAAAAGAACGCTCCGAAAGAGAAAAAATCGGAGCCTGTTTCGTCCAAAGAAGATTCCTCTGAAAAAGGAGTCTTCCAGCTATTTTCGGGAACGAAAGAAAAGCCTGCAAAACTGGAAGGGAAGGACGCAGAGATCGCAAAAGGTGTCGAGTCTTCTCCCGTTCGATTCGAAAAGAACAGTATTACCGTAATTTCTTCCTCCCGCAAAACTCTAGATCACCTTTCCCGTCTCCTGAAGAGGAAACCCGAACTTAAGATCACCCTTACGGGGCATACGTCTAACGAAGGTTCCGAGGAGGCGAATCGGAAAGTCTCGCAACTTCGCGCGGAAATGGTTCGGGATTATCTTTTGGGAAACGGGGTCCCCGCTCGGAGGATTTCGATCCAAGCCAAAGGAGCCACCGAGCCGGTAGCGGACAATTCCTCCGAGGCCGGCCGCCATGAGAATCGCCGAGTGGAAATCCGAATCGTCGAATAGATTCCGAAATTTTAAAAGGGTCCCGGACAGCTCTCTAATCTTAGACTTCGATTGGGGTCTCTTTTCGTTTCGTACTTCCGCGATTTCCAAAAATCCCTCTCCGTCGGAAAAATCCTATACAAGTACCCTAGGTCCGAGGACGATGAAACCAACTCCCGGAGATGACAATGGCATTTGATATAGATATGATCCGCGCACGGTACGACAAGATCGGGACCTTGGTAAAAAAAGCTAGATCTGTGGTCGGCAAGCCTCTGACCCTGACCGAAAAAATTCTGTATTCCCACCTTTGGAACGGAGAACCCACGCACGCGTTCGAACGAGGAAAGTCCTATGTGGATTTTGCACCGGATAGAGTGGCCATGCAGGATGCGACCGCTCAAATGGCCCTCCTTCAGTTTATGTCCGCGGGAAGAGAGAAGGTAGCCGTTCCTTCCACGGTGCATTGCGATCATTTGATCACCGCCCAGATCGGTTCCTCCGTGGACTTAAGCAAGGCAGCCTCCGAAAACAAAGAGGTTTACGATTTTCTTTCCTCCGTTTCCAACAAATACGGTATCGGGTTTTGGAAGCCGGGTGCGGGGATCATTCACCAGGTCGTTCTGGAAAATTACGCCTTCCCCGGAGGAATGATGATCGGAACGGATTCCCACACCGTGAATGCCGGCGGATTGGGAATGGTCGCGATCGGAGTCGGAGGAGCGGACGCCTGCGACGTAATGGCCGGACTGGCCTGGGAATTGAAATGGCCGAAGTTGATCGGAGTCAAGCTGACCGGTAAGTTAAACGGTTGGACTTCCGCCAAAGACGTGATCTTAAAAGTGGCCGGCATTCTTACCGTAAAGGGAGGAACAGGCGCGATCGTGGAATATTTCGGAGAAGGGGCGACTTCACTTTCCTGTACCGGAAAAGGGACGATCTGCAATATGGGAGCGGAGATCGGCGCTACCACTTCCACCTTCGGTTACGACGAATCCATGGAGCGTTATCTTCGTTCCACCGGCCGTGCTGCGATTGCGGACCTTGCCAACGGTATTAAGGAACACCTGACCGCGGACCCGGAAGTATATGCGAGTCCGGAAAAATACTTCGACCAAGTCATCGAAATCAATTTGAGCGAACTGGAACCTCACGTAAACGGTCCTTTTACTCCGGATTTGGCTACGCCCATTTCCAAAATGAAACAAGAGGCGGAGAAAAACGGATGGCCTACCAAGGTGGAAGTAGGACTCATCGGCTCCTGCACGAACTCATCCTATGAGGATATTTCCCGCGCGGCTTCCTTAGCGAACCAAGCCGTGGAAAAATCCTTGACTCCTAAGGCCGAATTCACGATTACCCCCGGCTCGGAGCAGGTGCGCTTTACCATCGAAAGGGACGGATTCATCCAAACCTTCGAGAAAATCGGCGCTAAGGTCTTTGCGAATGCCTGCGGCCCTTGCATCGGTATGTGGTCTCGCGTGGGGGCCGAGAAGAAGGAAAAGAACACTATTGTGCATTCCTTCAATCGGAATTTCCAATCTAGAAACGACGGAAATCCGAACACTTTCGCTTTCGTCGCTTCTCCCGAATTGGTGACCGCGCTTGCCATTGCCGGGGATCTGACCTTCGACCCGAACAAAGACACTCTCGTCAACGACAAGGGTGAAAGGGTGAAATTGGATCCGCCGAACGGAGACGAGTTGCCGAAACGAGGATTCGATGTCAAAGACGCGGGCTTCCAAGCGCCTGCCGCGGACGGCTCCAAAATCCAAGTGGTCGTGGATCCGAATTCCAACCGCTTACAGTTGTTGGCTCCGTTTACGAAATGGGAAGGTACCGATCTGAAAGGATTGAAACTTCTGATCAAAGCGAAAGGAAAATGTACTACGGACCATATTTCCATGGCCGGCCCTTGGTTGAAATTCCGCGGTCATTTGGACAATATCTCCAATAACCTTTTGATAGGCGCGACGAATGCGTTTAACAGTAAGACGAATTCCGTTAAGAACCAATTGGACGGATCGTACGACGAAGTCCCGAAAGTGCAACGCCAATATAAGGCGAAAGGAATCGGCTCTTTAGTTGTGGGTGACGAGAACTACGGAGAAGGTTCCTCCCGCGAACACGCGGCAATGGAACCCCGCCATCTCGGAGTCCGCGCCGTGCTGGTTAAATCCTTTGCACGAATTCACGAGACCAACCTGAAGAAACAAGGGATGCTCGCTTTGACGTTTGCTGATAAGGCGGATTACGATAAGATCCAGGAAGACGATACGATCGACATATCCGGCCTTGCGGGCTTTAAGGAAGGAGTTCCGTTGACATTGGTCCTCCACCATGCAGGCGGATCTTCGGAAGAGATCAAAGCGAACCATACCTACAACGGACAACAGATCGAATGGTTTAAAGCGGGCAGCGCTTTGAATCTGATCGGCGGTAAAAAGAAATAAGAGAATAAAAATCGGGTGCCGGCACCAGGCTGGCACCCGTGCCCCTTCAAAGACTGTTTGATTTTTGAAAGTTACAAATTATAAAAATCATAACATGCAACTTTCGGGGGACAGATACCGCGCACCTCGGATGGGAATGGCCGCTAAGTAGAGGGAAGTTCTGTTGAAAGGAATCGCTTACCCTTTTTTTGGTTTAGGAATCCTTGACGAATCCGGGCTATCCGTTAGGATAATACCCATAAGGGTATATGATAATGAAGGAAATCGACGTTCGGACTCAGCTAGTTCACAGAATCCACCGGATTAAAGGCCAATTGGAAGCGATCGAAAAAGGCCTCTTCGACGATAAGGCCGATTGCGAAAAGACCCTGATGCAATTAAAGGCATCAAGCCAGGCTTTGAAGAAGTTCGGGGAAGCGTACATGCACGCGTATATGGACAAATGTTTTACGGAAAAGAAAGGAAATTCAAATATTAAAGAAAACGTAAGGAAGGCGATCCGAACCGCATTTTCGATCTGACCTTCCTCCGTTCGATGCTTAGACTTCGGCTATTCTTTTTTTCCCATTAAGAACCAATAATATAGCGCCGGGATCGAGAACCGGCTCAGTAAAGTAGCCGCGATTTCTCCGAAAATAAGGGAGACTGCGAGTCCTTGAAAAATCGGGTCGAAGAGCATGATGGAGCTTCCGACGACGACTGCGGACGCCGTCAATAGCATGGGACGGAATCTGACTAAGCCGGCGTTGATGACCGCCCGTTTTAGCTCTATTCCTGTTTCCGTTTCCGTTCGAATGAAATCGACTAAGATGATCGAGTTTCGAACTATGATCCCCGCTCCGGCGATGAACCCGATCATAGAGGTGGCCGTAAAATACGCTCCGGTGATCCAATGCCCGGGTAGGATTCCTATCAACGATATGGGAATGGGCGCCATGATGATCAACGGGATCATGTAATCCTGAAACCATCCCAGAACCAATAGATAGATGATCACCATTACGACGGCGAACGCGATTCCCAGATCTCTGAACACTTCGTAAGTAATGAACCATTCTCCGTCCCATTTGACGATCGATGATCCGTCGGTAGGAGGCGCTTCCAGCGTGGCGGTCGGATATTTTACCTTATCCGAAAGATTCAGGATTCCGTACACCGGAGCCTCCTCCTTCCCCGTAAATTCCGCCGTAACGTATTCCAAGGATCTTAGATTTTTCCGATGCAGCGTCCTATTGTTTCGAACGTTCGAAGGCCTCACCGTCTTCTCCGCGGATACGATTCCGCTTTGTATGGTGGAGAGGTTCAAGCCTAGGAAAGGATTTTTGGAGCTTCGGGCGGAATCGGAAAGGGAAAGAGATACCGGTATTTCTTCCGGAGAATCCGTATTCGAAAGGGATAAAAGATCCGTTTCGCTAAAGACCAGATTTGCGTTCCGAGCTAGGGTGGAAGCCTTTACTCCTAAGGCTCCTGCGGCTCCGTAATCGAAGGGATACAGGATACTGGGTCTCTGGAATCTGAGACTCGAATCGATATCTGCGGTTCCTTTTTGCCTCCGGAGTAGGTCCAGGAGTTCCGATGCGATATTACGACGGATTTCTTCCGTAAAACATTTGTCCATATACGCGTGCATGTACGCTTCCCCGAACTTCTTCAAAGCCTGGCTTGATGCCTT